>JBARSF010000058.1:0-321632 GCA_049644605.1 Anaerolineales bacterium
TGGCAGGCAAGGAGATGGAAGCAGCTCTCAAGGAATTGGCGGATTATACTGACATAACACTGAGCGCGATGGTATCCCCGGAACTTGGCGGGAGCAACACGCCAGAGCCGCTGGTGGCTGCGGCACGCATGGGCCTGGCAGTGGTGGACGCCGACCTCTCAGGTCGATCCGTACCGGAAGAGATGCAGGGCGTGACTTTCCTCAATAAGAAGACTAGCTATCCCTTGGTCAGCGTGGACAAATGGGGCAATGTGTGCATCCTGAAGGAAGCCCAGGGTCCGCACTTGGCTGAGCGTGTCGGCAAGATGTTGAGCATGGCTGCCTACGGAACCTGCTTTATTGCCTCCACCCTGCTGACCGGGAAAGAAACCAAGGAGATTGTCATCCGCGATACGCTGACATATTCACTCGATCTGGGCAGGGCCGTTCGCGAAGCGCGCGAACAGGGGAACGACCCGGTCGAGGCCATCGTAGAATTCACCGCCGGGTGGCTGCTCTTCACCGGAGAGGTGGAACACAAGGACTGGGAGGATCGCGGCGGCTATATGTACGGCACAACTCATATCAAGGGGACCGGCAAATGGGAAGGGCATGCTTTTCGCTACTGGTTCAAAAACGAGAATCATATCGGTTGGCTTGACGACGAGCCGATCATCACCTCCCCGGATATGCCGATTGTGGTCGATATCGAGACGGGCGAAGGAAAAATCAATACCTACATCCACGCCGGGGAGCATGTGGCGGTCATTGGCATGAAGGGACCGGAGGTTTTCCGCTCTGAGCGCGGCCTGAGTGGAGCAGGGCCACGTTACTTCGGCTTTGACATTGATTACGTACCCATCGAGAAGCGCATGGCGGCCAGTGAGTGAAAGGTCATATTGCCGGATTTACGCGGAAATAAGTGCTCTCCTTTGCGATTCTGCTGTTGAAGAACGATCAAAAATTATCAATATCCAGCGGAAGCTTTTTTTATCATGCTTTGAAGTTTTCGATCTTCGATAGTGCACCTATGACAATTTGCCTCCACTTTCATTGAAGGCAAATCTTAGACGGGCTCATGTATCGGTTTTGTCTGCTGAATCGTTGGCTGAGCATGCCCTAAGTTTGTCGAAGAGTCTTAGGACTGGTGATTTTATTATTTGGACTTATTCGATTGAAATCGAACCAGGAAACAGTGATAAATGTCCAATTTATATAGCCTTCAGCCCTTAGGTTTTTTTTGAGAGGTTCTTCATCCCTGGGCTCATAGGAATGACAAAAAAATGACGCAGCATAACCTGCAAATTTACTATTCAAACGGAGAAAAAAATGCCTCATAGACAGTTGAAAACCCGTACAGATTGCGAAGATTTCGTCCGAGGATGCACCATCATGGGCATCGGCGGCGGCGGGAATCCTGAAGTCGGGCTCAAGTATTTGCTTGAAGGATTAGACGAAGGTCTGGTGCTCGAGTGGATCGATGTGGATGATATCGCAGATGACACGTGGACCGCTTCGGTTTATGCCATGGGCTCAACCGCGCCGATAACAGATGAAACCAAAGCCGAGATCGAGAAAATTGGGATTAAACCCGTATTGGCAGGCAAGGAAATGGAAGCGGCGCTCAAGGAATTGGCAGATCACGCTGGAGTAACACTGAGCGCGATGGTACCCGTGGAGCTTGGAGGCGACAACACGCCAGCGCCGCTGGTGGCTGCAACACGTATGGGCCTGCCAGTGGTGGATGCCGATTATGCAGGTCGGGCTGTGCCTGAAGAGATGCAGGGTACTCCTTACCTTTATAAGAAGAACAGCTATCCCTGCGCCAGCGTTGACAAATGGGGCAATGTGTGCATCATCAAAGAGGCCCAGGGTCCACACCTGTTTGAGCGCGTCGGCAAGATGTTGAGTGTGGCCGCCTACGGAAGCTGCTATCTTGCCTCCACGCTGCTGACAGGGAAAGAAACCAAGGATATCGTCATCCGGGATACCCTGACATATTCACTCGAGCTCGGCACAGCTGTCCGGGAAGCGCTCGAAAAAGGGGGTGACCCGGTTGCGGCCATCGTAGAATTCACCGGCGGGTGGCTGCTGTTCACCGGCGAGGTGGAACGCAAAGATTGGAAGGATATTGGCGGTACAATGCGCGGAACAACTTATATCAAGGGGACCGGCGACTGGTCAGGACATACATTTCGCTACTGGTTCATGAACGAGAATCATGTTGGCTGGCTTGACGACAAGCCGGTAATCACGACCCCGGATATGCCGATCGTGGTCGATATCGAGACGGGCGAAGGAAAAATCAATACCTACATCCACGCCGGGGAGCGTGTGGCGGTCATCGCTGCGAAGGGACCGGAGGTCTTCCGCTCTGAGCACGGCCTGAGTGGAGCAGGGCCACGTTACTATGGCTTTGACATTGATTACATACCCATCGAGGAGCGCATGGCGGCCAGTGAGTGAAATGTCATATTGCCGGATATACGCGGAAATAAGTGCTCTCCTTTGCGATTCTGCTCAGGTTGGCGTAATTTGTAAGGAGCAATTATGGATATTATGAAAACAATCTACGAACGTCGTAGTGTGCGTCAGTATACTGATCAACAAATAGATAAAGATATATTAGGAAAGCTTTTGGATGCTGCCATTTGGGCTCCTAACGGGGGTAATCGCAACCCCTGGCGATTTATTGTCGTTACTTCTGACACTCAGAAAAACCTACTGCTTAAATTCACGCCTGGTGTCTTCGACATGCCTGCTGCTATGGTAGTCATTTGCACTGAATCGAAGCAAAAACGAGTCAACGAAAACAAAAGAATGATTCACATGGCGGACGCTGCGATTGCCGCTGAAAACATTGTCCTCGCAGCTCACTCTATGGGAATCGGAAGCTGTATTGTAGTTTCATTCGCCGATATTGCGATACGGACAATCCTCAATCTTCCCGATCAGCTATCACTTAATATCCTTGTTACACTCGGGTACCCGGACGAATCCCCCGAGCCACCACCGCGAAAGCCGATCACAGAAATTGCTTTTGAGGATACATATGGAAATAGGTGGTCATCATGAGCAAAAAAATATTTTCTCTTAGCGAAGAAAAATATTATGAATTGATGTCTTTTCTGGTTTCAAGTGCATATTTAATGGGCCAAGGCGAGGCGCACGAAGAAGGATATCCATCAATGCGGCTAATGGACTTTGCCAGAAGGCTCACCCAATCAATCATTGATAGCGGTGGGTTAGAAGGGGAAGATTGGCCACAAGAATTTCTAAAGAAATATGAGGAAGGTGAGAATCTGCTCGATACAGATGTCGAAGCCTATTACGGGCATCTTGGTTATATCCTGCGTCTGATGACAGAAGAGATGATCCGACGGGAAGGATAGTAGAAATAATTTGACTTCAGAATGCTGTAAAAAAGGATGTTTCTCCATAATATTTAGGATTAGCAGATTTATCACAAGGATCAAATATACGTGCCAAATACTATATCGAAAAAAGAAAAAGCATATCAGGCAATCAAGCAAGCCATCATTACTGGACAATTGGAGCCAACCAAAATTTACACCATTACAGAGTTGTCCGAACCATATGAGGTTGGCAAAACCCCTGCAAGAGAAGCATTGCTTATTCTGGCTTCAGAAGGATTAATTGATCCTATTCCCAGATCGGGCTATTTGATCAAACCCCTTTCGATGCATGACCTTCTGGAAATTTTCCACCTGAGAAGTGTTATTGAGGTTGAAGGAGTAGGACTCGCCGCCGAGATAATCACTGATGACGATATCTATTTGCTTGAAGAGAATAACCGTCAAGAACAAGAACTAGCATTGAATCCACACTCGGATGTATCAGCTCAATTATATCGTAAAGGATATGATCTGAATTTGGAGTTCCACCTCACGATCGCTCGTGCATCTGGCAATAGTCGACTGGCAGGCTTGTTGGAAAAGCTGCTAAACGAATTGGAACGCGTTCTGGCACACGACCCCTATATTGTAGAACCACAACAGCATGCTGAGATTCTTGAAGGATTGAAGCAGCGAGATAAACTGGGCTCGCAGGAAGCTATGAAAAAACACCTCGAAGATACTAAAAATAGTTCATTGAGTCGTTTCTAAAATAATCAGAGCACCTTGTAAACCCACCATTGCTTGAGGAGGCAGAAATAAAATAGATTTTCCATTCGGCCTGGATAAAGGTATTCGGGTGGGTATTGTGTATGATTTCCAAAAAACGATCAGGGACCTGGCATTGATGGAAGAAATGGTCCAGAAACTTGTCTGAAATCACGGAAGTTTAGCGATCTAGATCTATCATTGATAGCGAACTTCAACCACTGAAGGATTATTATTATGAGGAGATATCATAAATGAGTAACACAACAAGTTTGAAGCGTGAAGACGCCCCTATCGAGAGCACCTGGAACCGGGAAGCCGTCTACCCGACCTGGAAGGATTGGGAGGCTGACCTCAAGGCTGCTTTAAAGGAACTGTCTGAATTGAGCGAGTATAACGGTCGTTTGAAAGAAGGGCCGGGTGTGCTGGCTGATTGGTTCGAATTGCGGGGGAAACACTGGCGGCGGATGATGATCTTGCTGGAATTCGCCGCTTGGGCGCAGATCGTGGATGCGACTGACGTGGCGGCCAAAGGATATTTCGGGCAGGCGAAAGCCTTGGATGGGAAGTTCAAAGCGGGGACTGCCTTTGCCCGGCCACAGCTCCTGGAGATCGGCGACACCTTGCTGGATTGGACGGAGCAGGAACCCCGCTTACGGGTCTACAAACATTATTTTGATAATCTACTGCGATTGAAGGCTTACCAACGTAATGAGGAAGTCGAAGAAATCCTCAGTATGCTGGCGGAACCGTTCGACGGTGTCTACCAGGCGGCTACCGAGCTAGTCGATACCGACTTGGCCTTTCGGGATGCGGTGGACAGCCAGGGGAAGATATATCCGGTATACCAGGCAAATATGGATATCGCTCTGCAAAACCCCGACCGGGAACGCCGCCGCACCGCCTGGGAGAGTTATTTCGATGGCTACCTGTCAATGGAGAACACCTTGGCGAGCATTTATCTGGCAAATGTGAAACAGTGGATGGTCTTGGCAGAGGCACGGGGGTATGACTCGGTATTGGCAATGAAGCTCTCTCCCACCAAGCTGCCTCTGGAAGTATTCCATAACCTGATTGACACTTTCAAGAAACATCTCCCGACCTGGCACCGCTACTGGAACGTAAAGGCAAAGATATTGGGGATAGACGCCATGCGGCCATATGATGTATGGGCGCCCACCATGAACAACCCTCCAGCGATCCCTTACAAACAGTCGGTCGAATGGATCTGTGAATCGCTCAAGCCTTTGGGAGACGAGTACGTTTCGATTTTGCGGACGGGGAGCCTGGAAGGCCGCTGGGTGGACTACGCACCCAATGTTGAAAAACGGCAGAACGCGGCCTCTTCCCTCCAGGTGGGGCACAAACCCCCTTTCATTTACATGAGTTATGATGATTCCATCATAGCCTTGAGCACCTTGACGCATGAACTGGGACATTCCATGCATGGCGTTTATACGGCGAAAACCCAAGCGGACGTTTACAACGATTATGAGTCTGTCTCTTCCACAGTTGGAGAGACGCCGTCCAACTTCCACCAGGCGATGACGCGAGCATATCTGCGGGAACTGAAAGCAGATGATAGGGATTTCCAGCTAGCCCTCATCGATGAAGCCATGGCGAACTACCACCGGTATTTCTTCATCATGCCCACGCTGGCCCGCTTTGAGCATGAGGTTTTTTCCCGGGCATCAGAGGGCCAGCCTCTCACTGCTGTGGAATTAAAACACATCTTGCAGGAGTTTTATACCGAAGGGTATGGAAAGACGATGAAAGATGATCCTGCAAGAACGGGCATCACCTGGGCGCAGTTCTTACACCTATTTGAACCGTTTTACACGTTCCAGTACGCCATCGGAGTCAGCGCGGCGGATACCCTGGCGGCGAAAATCCTGGCAGGTGAAAAGGGGATGGCCGAGCGATACATCGAGTTCATCAGTGCGGGTGGGTCGCTGTATTCGATGGATTTGTTCGAGCTGGCCGGAGTGGATATGTCGACGCCCGCGCCGGTGGAGGCTTCATTTATTGAATTGGCGAGGTTGGTGGATCAGCTGGAGGTATTGGGAAGGTAGGGCTGAGTTATAGGCCAGCTGGTGGAACATGATCCACCCCCTACTCGATGTCGTTAATTGTGAGGTCAATAGCATGCTGAAAGTATTGAGAGATTGAAGCGGCATGATAAACTGGGCTCGCAAAAAGCCATGAAATGGCACCTCGAAGATACCAAAAAACGTTCATTAAGTCGTTTCTAAAAGCAGGTGAATTTAAAGTGGAAGAATAAGAGAGTGACCTTTTCTCCAAAAACCTTTGACGACATACAAACAGGATAATTCTCATGGTAATTGATTTTGAAAATGGTTACAACGCTGGTATTATCGATAAAGTGGCGCTAGTGTCAGGTGGAGCATCTGGAATCGGAAAAGCTTGTGTCAAGCTTCTTTCAACCGCAGGTGCGAAAGTTGCCATCCTTGATATTGATATTGAACGAGGAAAAGAAGTTGCCGAAGAAATAAATGACCAAGGTGGAAAAGCTTTTTTTCTTAAATGCGACGTTAGCAAGGATAAACCTTGTAGAAGAGCAATCGAGCAAACAGTCGATAATTTTGACAGACTCGATATGTTGGTTAATGCGGCAGGAATTATCACTCGAGCTTCGGTACTCGAAACTAGTGAAGCCGCCTGGGACAAAATTATCTCGGTTAACCTCAAGTCAGTGTATTTGCTCAGTAGACATTCAATTCCGCTAATGACGCAAGTTGGGGGCGGCGTAATTATCAATATTTCTTCTTGTTGGGGGCTAGTGGGAGGGAAAAGTGCAGCTGCATATTGCGCATCAAAAGGTGCAGTTGTTTTGCTCACGAAGGCAATGGCTCTAGACCACGGTTCTCAGAATGTTCGGGTGAATTGTATATGTCCTGGTGATACTGATACTCCCATGCTGCGATCTGAGGCAATAGGGTTAGGGATTGCTTATGACCAATTTGTCAAAGATTCTACCAATAATCGTCCCTTGGGTCGAATTGGTACCCCTATGGACATCGCTCAAGCTGTATTATTCCTTGCCAGCAATGCTTCCGCATTCATTACTGGATCAATTCTTGTAGTGGACGGAGGGGGGCTTGCTGGAATTGGATAAGAGATTTCAATTATCTCCACGAGATATATAATAGTTCAAAGATATTTACACTCCATATCGAGAGAGAGATAATTATGGAAAGACAAAAAGGCAAAAAAACACTAGCTACTGGAGGAACTAGTAGTATCCAGGAACTGGCCGAGAGGACCTGGAAGGCATTGATCGATCCGCCAGCAGAGGTCTTCCAGCAGGCACTCTAGAAGAAGGTTCTTTCAATCCGGGGTGAAACAAAGAATGATAAACAAGATAAAGAAGGCCTGTGAGGAAAATCCATGAAAGTAACAATCTTGAGAGAAAACGAAATCCGGGAGTGCGTTGGCATGAACAAGGAGGCCGTTGATGCGGTTGCCCTGGGATTCACGCGACTTGTGGAAGGCAAGGTTAGCCTGCCGCCGATCATCCGCGTGGATGTGGAAGCCAACCAGGGAGAAGTGGACATAAAGACCGCCTATATCGAAGGGCTGGATCACTTCGCCATTAAAATTGCTTCAGGTTTTTTTGGCAACCCGTCCATCGGGCTGCCTTACGGGAGCGGGATGATGGTGCTGATGAGCGCCAAGACCGGCTTCCTCGAAGCAATTTTACTCGATAACGGGTACCTGACCGACCTCCGAACCGGTATAGCCGGAGCGATCGCGGCTAAACACCTGGCGCCAGCTCAGATAACGACCGCCGGAGTGATCGGGTCAGGCGTCCAGGCGCGTTACCAGATCCGAGGTCTGCGGTTGGTACGGGATTTCCAACGCCTTATTGTGTACGGCATCATTCCTGATGAAGTTGAGCGATATGCTTCAGAGATGACACTAGAACTGGGTGTTGAAGTGATGATATCGGATAGCCCAGAAGAGGTCTTCCGCCAATCCCAATTTGTGGTTACCACAACGCCTGCGCGAGAGCCATATACTAAAGCAGCTTGGCTGCATGCCGGCATGCACATCACGGCCATGGGTTCTGATGGCGAGCACAAACAGGAGTTGTACCCTGATGTGCTGGGGAAAGCTGACCGAATTGTGTGTGACAGGAAAAGCCAGTGTTTCCGACTAGGCGAACTGCATCATGCGCTGAAGGAAGGCATCCTGTCAGAAGATAGTGACATTATTGAGATCGGTGAGTTGACCGCTGGCAGCAAGACCGGCAGGCAAAATGATCAAGAGATCACCATTTGCGACCTGACCGGTGTGGGTGTCCAGGATACCACCATCGCTGTACTGACCTACCAGAAAGCGATTTCCCGCGGATTGGGAACTTCCTTTGAGGTCTAAATTATTCGTTAGAAAGGAGCAACAGGTGCATATCGATAAATTTGAAATGGAACGCATGCAGGTCCTTTATGAGAATGCCGTCGATTACAATCTTTCTGAAAGCGGCGTATTACCGATTAAGTTGTCAGAACTCCTCGAAGGCCAGGGGGATCTGGAGACTTTTCTCAATCAGGAGCTTTGCTACCCAGAAGCGGACGGCTCGCCGTTGCTCCGAGAACGCATCGCCCAGTTTTATCCAGACTGTAAACCCTCGAACATCACCGTCATAAACGGTGGTTCGGAAGCCAATTTCGTAAGCCTGTGGACACTGCTGGAAAAAGGAAAGCGATTGGCTTTCATGGTGCCCAATTATATGCAAGGCTGGGGGCTTGGGCGTGCCTTTGCGGAAGGTGTGGACACCTTCCATCTGGTTCTGCAGGAAGAAAACGGGCAGAGACGCTGGGCTCTCGATGTTGATGAACTCAGGCAGGCGGTAACGCCAAAAACAAATCTAATCTTGGTCACCAATCCAAACAACCCGACTGGCGCGGTCTTAACCAAAGATGAGATGGAAGTGGTTGTGGAAACTGCGCGGGGAGTTGGCGCCTGGATCCTTGCAGATGAAATTTACCGCGGCGCTGAAGTCGAGGGCGGCACTTCACCCACCTTCTGGGGGCTCTACGAGAAAGTTGTGGTGACTTCTGGTTTGTCAAAGGCTTTCGCCCTGCCCGGCTTGCGGCTCGGCTGGGTTGTCGCGCCAGAAGAATTGCTCGAGCAGATCTGGATCCATCACGATTATGTGACCACAACTCCCGGATTGCTGAATGACCGACTGGCAGCTATTGCCATGGAACCTGTGCGCCGTGAGGCAATTCTGGCCCGGACCCGCAAGATAGTCCAGGCCAACCTGTCCGAGATGGAGGAGTGGATGACTGAATACAGCCATCTCTTCCGCTATACTCCCCCGGTCGCAGGCGCAATCGCTTATTTTGATTATGATCTTCCAATCAACTCGACCTCCCTGATCGACCGGCTCCGTAAGGAAAGTTCCGTCCTGCTGGTTCCTGGAGAACACTTTGGTATGGAAAAAGGCATCCGGACCGGTTTTGGGTATGATATCCAAAAAACACTGAAGGGTTTAACCTTGATGGCAGATATGGTCCAGAAACTTGCCTGAAGTGGCAGGATTTAACAATTGGAATCCATCAATAAGATCCAACTTCAACCGCTGGAGTTGGTATTAATACGGCGGTAATGATATCAGAGAGCAATACATTATTTCAAAAAGCCGTTTAAAGTTGATCCTGATTGCCCTAGTGCTCACAGGGATGTGGGAAATGTTTGTTATGATCGGGGACAGTATGATGACGGGAAATTCAAATATCGCCCCATCAGGTAGTACAGATTTGACGACCGTTCTACAATAACCAGGTAATTATTCCAGCCTTCTATAAAACCTATTAGGAGAAAGTAATGACGTTCAATCTAAAAACCATTCGGGAGAAATTTCCTGCCTTAAAAAGACCCGTTATTTTCTTTGATAATCCTGCCGGCACTCAAATTGCCCAACGCGCTTTAAACCGGATGACAGATTACCTGGTGAATACCAATGCAAACACCAAGGGAGCCTTTATCACCAGCAAAAATAGTGATTCATTGATTTATGAAGCCCGTCAAGCTGTCGCTGATTTTATCAATGCCTCCCGACCAGAAGAAATCATCTTTGGGCAAAATATGACCTCTCTCACACTTCACCTCAGCCGTTCGATTGCTCGCCTGCACAACCCGGGCGACACTCTGGTTGTTACGCACTTAGATCACGATGCCAATATCACGCCCTGGACTTTGATTGCAGAAGATAATGGCTGTCAAGTGGAGTGGGTTGATTTCGACGTGGAAGATGGCACGCTTAGATTAGACACGCTGGAAGCTGCTTTGGAAAAAAAGCCTAAACTTGTAGCAGTTGGGTTAGCTTCAAATGCTTTGGGCACAATCAATCCAGTAAAAAAGATCACTCGTATGGCCCATGAGGCAGGTGCACTGGTTTATATTGACGGTGTCCATTATGCCCCCCATGGTCCTATTGATGTACAGGACCTTGGAGTAGATTTTCTATCCTGTTCCGCGTATAAGTTCTTTGGCCCGCATATTGGCATTCTCTACGGGCGGTACGATTTGTTGGATGAGCTAAAAGCGTATAAAGTCCGCCCTGCATCCCAGTCACCCCCAGGAAAATTCGAAACCGGCACACAATCTCATGAGAGCATCGCTGGAGTTATAGGAGCGCTGGAACACCTGGAATGGATTGGGGTTGAGTACGGAGGTGAATATGCCGAGCCGTATCGAGAGAAATTTAGTGGGCGGGCATTACATCTCAAACAGGGAATGGCCGCCATTCGTGCCTACGAACATGATTTCAGCCGCACGATGATGAATACGCTTCAAGGAATCCCTGGCCTGCGGATCTATGGTCTCGATGACCCTCGCCGGGTGGAAGAACGCGTTCCAACCTTTGCTATCAATCTAGATAAAATACATCCCCGACGGGTCGCGGAAATATTAGGGGAGCGAAATATCTTTGTGTGGGACGGTAACTACTATGCCCTGGCTGTTACAGAAAGGCTAGGCGTAGAAGAAAGCGGCGGCATGGTTCGGATCGGCGGCGCGCATTACAATACAATGGATGAGATTGCTAGATTAGGGGAAGCTTTGGAAGAGATCTCAAAAACAACTTGACATATGCGATTTGATCCCTTGTCAGAATCTGTTGTTTACATGATATATGCCAAGTCACGAATTTGAGGATTGGCTTGAGTATGGCATTGAGGAGAGTGAAGATCAATACTTCGCCGTAGGTGATCGGTCTGGTTTTTTTGTAAGACAATGCCGTCAATCAGTCCAATCGCGGTGCATACAAACCCAACCCGTTTATGACCGTACGGAGTAGGAATATATCCCTAAATTCGATTCTGTAAAGTTAATTATGGATAAAGGATATCTCTTTAAAATTATTTGATGATGAGTAAGGGATTGTGAAATCCCTAATGAGAAAGCTGTTTGATTTCGCTTTCACCTTGTCCCAAACGGTTTTCCACGCGATTCTGCAGCGCTGTAAATAATAAAGTTAACACCCAATAGAAAATAGCGGCAATAATCAGGGCTTCCAGATTCTTGAATTTTTGCCGTCCTACCTTCTGAGCGCGCCATAAAATTTCATGGACAAACCCGGTCACTGACACCAAAGATGAGTCTTTTAGCATGGCGATATATTCATTTCCCATTGGCGGGATTGCCAGGCGTAAAGCTTGAGGCATAACGATATACATCATTTTTTGCCGGGAATTCATACCTAATGCGGTGGCCGCTTCATGCTGCCCTTTGCTAACAGAAAGGATCCCAGCCCTAAAGATCTCGCTCATATAGGCCCCGTAATTCAATCCTAATGCAGTAACCCCTGCATAAAACCCTGACATAAAAATCCCCATTTGCGGAAGGGCAAGGAAGAAAAAGATCACCTGCAAATACAATGGAGTCCCGCGAATTAATGATATATAAAAAGTGCTTATTGCTATCAAGGGAGCGTTATTAGATATACGCGCCAGGGCTGACAACATGGCCAACACCATTGCTAAAGCAATTGAAGTAATAGAGATCAAAATGGTTTGAAGTGCACCTTTAGCAATGAATGGAGTGTACTCTTTGATGAAATCAAAATTTAATTCAATGAATTTTATTTGAGTAAATCCCAGGTTTACCTCAAATCCACTAAATAGAAGAAATAGCACGGCCATCAAGCCGATCCAAGAAACCAGGAGCTTGGTCCTGTGGTTCAGCTGTCGTTTATGCTCTTCATTCAATATCCGCTTGAGATCCTCTTCAAAGGAATTTACAGGAGAGTTTTCAATCGTCATATCCGTATTCCTAAAAAAAGGTGGAAGTATACTTTTCTACTTCCACCTTTTTTGTAATCATTATGCTTATTTGGTTGGATCTTGGGTCATATCGATTTCAAAATACTTAATCGAAAGGGCTGAAAGGGTACCATCAGCATGCAACCCATCTACAATTGAGCTTATTTCAGCCACGAAGGTGGTTATATCATATGAGGAGCTTTTGTCAGTGGCTGGAGAAAGGTTTTCACTGAAGACCGGGCCACCAACTTTGACGACCTCTAGACCGCCAGCAATATTGGAGTCGATCACTGTTTCAGAGGTCAGATAGACAGAAAACTCCTCGCGACCAGCAGCAATGGCTTGAGCGCATTCCTGATCGGTGGGCAGTTCAACTATAGTAAAATCACTGGGAGGGTCGGCGAAGATAGCGTCCTCGGTAATTGTAAGAGTTCCATTCATCCAATCCAGGTAGGTAGTGGCTGCGGCAAGACAGATTGTCTGGCCTTCGAGATCAGCTAAGCTGGTGATCCCGGAATCTGCGGTAGCTGCGAATTGGGCCGGGGTGTAGACGTAGGGAGTGGAAAATGTTACCACTTCCGCCCGGGTTAAGGTGGGGGTCATCGAGCCGATGCTGATATCCCAACGGTCACCCCAACTGCCAGCCGTGACGAGATCCCAATCCGGGGTTGCGAAGCAGACTTCCACACCAAGCTTATCGGCGACTGCTTTGGCTACATCAACGTCGAAGCCTTTCATCTCGCCATAGGTCAACATGTCTTCTGGGCAAATAGTGCCTGACGCTCGTTCCGCATCTGGATCCAAGAAGCTTATCGGCTCGTAGTTGGGGTCAGTAGAGACAACCAGGTAGTCTCGGGCTTTTACTTCACCCAAAAGCGTTCCGTCACCTCCACCTCCACAAGCTGCCAAGCCGAAACTCAAGATCAACACTACGGCACCAAGGGTATATAACTTTTTCATTTTTTCCTCCTTATGAATAGTGAATAAAGGTACTCTGATCATACTAGAGAAATCATTGGTTTTTTTAATGTGAAAATAATCTTTATTTGTTCTTGGGCAGCAATAATCCTTAATAACTAAGTAAGTAACTTTCTAGAGACGTTTATTGGCACGATCAGTGCTTAATAATCTGTGAGAGGAAAAGTTTAGTGCGATCTTCCTGCGGATTCCCAAATATGTTTTTTGGCGATCCACTTTCTACTACAAGACCTTCATCGAAGAAATACATCCTATCCGCCACGCTGCGGGCAAAACCCATCTCATGGGTGACCACGAGCATGGTCATTCCGGATTTAGCTAATTCCACCATTACATCCAACACTTCTTTGATCATCTCTGGGTCAAGAGCGGAAGTAGGCTCATCGAACAGCATGATCTTGGGGTCCATCGCCAACGCCCTGGCAATTGCTACTCGCTGCTGTTGGCCGCCTGAGAGGTGATTGGGATATTTGTCCGCCTGCTCTGGAATACCGACTGTTTCAAGCAACTCCATGGCTTTTTTCTCAGCCTTCTCCTTCGACCAATTCTTTACCTTAATAGGAGATAGCGTGATGTTTTGTTTGACACTAAGGTGGGGAAAGAGGTTAAATAATTGAAAGACCATACCGGTCTCTTCACGAATCTTCTCAATGTTATGAACGTCTTGATTTAGTTCAATGCCATCCACAATGATCTGTCCCCGCTGGTGCGCTTCCAAGCGGTTGATAGCACGGATGAAGGTGGATTTTCCAGACCCTGAAGGGCCAAAGATCACAACAACTTCCCCCTTCTCTACTTCCATATTGATGCCCCTTAATGCATGGAACTCCCCAAACCATTTATGGACGTCCCTACATATAATAATAGGGTCCGGCAACAGGCTCCTCCTTCACATCTCATTTTTTCTTAGGGATAGCAGTATCATTATAAGAGAGATTGATATTTAGAGCAACATGATTATGATCCCGGTTTTGCTCTTATGTTAGAGAAGCATGCATCCATATCAGTGTCTTGTGGGCGCGAAATTCTACAGATTCAAAAGCCTCTCCGGTTGGATAATTCACTGCCGGGGTACGATGAGCAGAAATGCTCCTTGCCCCGACCGTGATTTGGGCTTGCGAAACTCGTTCTCATTGCGGTTCATGTCAGGCATTGTCCCCGTGGAACCATCAAAGGCAACGCTGATAAGACCGTGAAAATCAGGCACAATCGTCCAGAATTAAGCGGTTAGATTGTAAAAGAGCGACCAGAAAACATCGTATCCTAATCGAACCCGAGCATGACTTAAAGGTGCCTTATCTACTCAAGATCCTGGCGCTGCGTTGTGGATGGAATTATCCGTAATTTCCGTTTGCGGTACCGTTATTCACGATCTGACTCAATCGGGCTTTAATCTCTTCCGCGAGGGGCTCTGGTTGGTGATTACCTAGGATTTCTTGGACACGCTCTGCCGCTCGTTCTGCTAGAGGTTTGCTCCCTTTCCTTTCCCAATCTTTGTAGATACCGCGTTCGAATAAATCTGGATACCACGTCTCCTTATGGTGCTTGCGAGTGTGTTTGGTCCCCAGGTAGGATCCATTAGCCCCAACCTTGGCGATATCATCCAGCGCCAAGGTCTCATCGTTTACTTCTATGCCTTTGAAGAACGTTTTCACCCAATCTACTATCTGGTTACAAATGGCCAGTTGGACAAATGAATAAGTGAGACCTGATTCCAAATACCCTAAATCATGAATGATGTTGCCACCCATAAGAACATCTGCCAAGATTGTCAAGGCGGCTTCAGCGGCAGCTTGCTGGTCAACTACCTTTGAATCGCTCCCTCCGGCCAAAGAAAACGTTGGCAGGTTATAACGCTGAGATACCGAACGGATAAAACCCTTCTCGGGATAAGCGTAAGGCGAAACCATCGTACGCATATCCAATGCTGCAGGATCCATAGCGGAAATGATCATCGGTGCACCTACACAGGTAAGTTGCGAGAGAACTAGGCCCACCAACATCCCTGCATTGTCCAGGGCTATGGCACCGGCCTGTGTCATTGGACTGGTAACACCTGCGTTTGACCCAGGGATGTACAACGAAGGTAATCCCTTACCGGAAAGATATAGCAGTTTTTCCAATGCGGACTCATTATGAACTGCACCGGAGACCACATTGATATAACAGGTCAGAATGGGTTTTTCCCTGAGAGCTTCGGCGCCCCCAACCACAGTTTCTGCCATTTCTACCGAATTTTCAAGACCTTGGGATTCGTAAGAGACAACGATGATCGGCTTGGTTGTGTTTGCGAGCATCACTTCTGTTTGGTACGTATCTGCCAGAGTCTGATCTACATCTGATGGCAAGAGCATTGACATAATAAAATCAATGTTGGGCAGGGCGTCACCCAGGCGGACCCCTTCAATAACATCTTGCAGTACTGGTTTTCGCCGTTTTCCAGTACGGTGGTCAATGATATTCAAACAATCTGAACCAGGGCCAAAAAAGCAACGTGCACCTCCCAATGGCATGGCTGGATTACCGTTTCGGTCGTATAGTGTTACTTCCTTGGGGACGGTCGACAGTGCCTTTTCTACGAGCCTGAGTGGGATATGCACCAGGTTTCCATCGGATACTTTCGCTCCAGCTTTTTTCAACAGATCAATGGCTTTTTGAAGGTGCAGACGCACACCGATGCATTCCAGTATCTCAAGGCTTGCAGCATGGATCTTTTGAACCTGCTCATCAGAGAGATGGGTGATGTCGGCGTCTATCCCTCGGTCGCTGATATTTGTCCTCATCATAAGTTTTAATCTCCTTTTGTGGTGAATATGCAAGGTCATCAGATCTATCAATCAAATTGCATATGTGCGCGCGTCTTCGGCTAATCAGCCCACTTCCACCCTGTTGCCCTTTGAAAATTGTTCAAAATCTATATCGCAATCATTTTGCACACGGGCCACAACACTCTCGCCAGATAGCATGATCACAATACAGCGCGTATCTGTACCAATTTAGACAACAACCTGGACTATTCCAGAATATATTTCTAATTTGCTTCAAAACGCAAATAATGTTCAATGTACAGAAAACCTTATGATAGCGAAACCTTTTAAACTTAGTCACTTGTGGTCACCAGATTTTGAAACACAAGATATGAAAATATCAGTCAAATTTATTACAACGCTAAGAGAAAAATTACTATTTGGCACCGAGGACAATACGTGTGCGGTTGAGGAAAAAGAAAATACCTCAATTCAGGAAATGAACTGGTTAGAAATTTCCAGCGGTAATGAACAATTACTCAGCTGAGTCAGCCAATCTCATAGCAAGATCAACAGCGGAGATTGCATTTTCTGCATAACCATTTGCCTCGACATTCTCGGCAAAGCTCTGTGTAACTGGAACCCATCTACCATGACTTTAACTTTATCTCCCAAACCAATTTCATTGAGAGCTTCGATCAGTTATTCTTGCTGAAGCATCGTGGTTATAAGCAGAGCTGAAGCGCCAACAATTGTAGCATCATTGTCTTTTACTGCGGCAATAAATTTTGCGGCGGACTTATCCACACCCAAGTCAATAAATCCAAAATAAAAAATAAGACTCTTCCGAATCATTTTTTGCTTCTTAGTGATTATCATTCAATTTACAATAACGAAATAGATGCAATGCTAATATTGCTTTCTAATTACCTAAGTTTCACCCGAAATAGCGACATGTTGCTCTGTTTTCTGAACAAAACTAGCTGATTTCGTGATAAAAACTCTTTTCTCTATTTTTGTGCTTGCGCCGTCATGAAACCTGGACGTGAAAAAGTTGTTTTGTCCAGAGAAAACGCCATCGAGGGTTTTGAAAAATCAACGAGAGCTATGCTTTTGCCACTTCTTCAACGCGACTGCCACAAAAAGGCGAACCGCGAATATTTCAAAGATGCTTAAATGAAAACATTCCGACCTCGCTTTTAGATGCCAGTCAGTTCTGCTAGTTTCTTCCGCTGGTCAAAGCGGATCATTTCTAGGAACTGTTCAACATCCATTGAGCAAAGTTCGGAATGGGTCTTTGTAGGTGCCCCCACGGAGATTCGAACTCCGGTCTTGACCTTGAAAGGGTCATGTCCTGGTCCCCTAGACGATGGGGGCAAATTCTGGTTTGTGAAAAAGCGAACGGCAAAAATTTTACCATTCCCGGTTAATCAGGTCAACCCTTAACAAGGCGGGCTGGTATCTACTCCGGATCAGGAATCCCCCTCCCTCCTCAGGCAGTGGGTGAAAGTGGCAATATGTTTCCGGTTAATCAACATCGCCTCACTTTTGATTTCAAGTTCAGCATACATAATTGATCGCACAGTACCGTCAAAAATAGGCAGGTATTCCCAGGTCCCCCCGGACATTAGGGCTGTAAAATCAAACCGACCCGGCCATTCCAGAATTCCCTCATATTCATAGGCGGAATCCGTAATGGCAATATTAAAGGTGTTCACGTGTTCATATCCTGCTCGGGTAATCCCTTTTGGACCCACATCCTGGCGGCGTTTTAAACTGGCACTGTGGATTTGATTTTTCACCAAACGAATATCTTCCAGTCTTTGGACTAGAAAATCGGGATCATGGATGCGTCCTAAACTGGCATCCATGATGGTCATGAACTGACTCGTAGGATCTGTAAGCAATCCATTCAGCCCGGTGTTGCTGACCTTTACAGTTCCGGCAATCCGGTAGCTAGACGTCAACACATGGACGGGGATAATGCGTTTTGTAAGCGCCCGCTGTGCCATATCTTAACTCCCAGAAATGACCTGTTTCAATGATCAAGACCCTGAAGGCAAATGCCCAATACCCGGCTCAGAGCCGCTAAACTAACACCAACCTGCCAGGATCTGGTGTTCTTGATAATTATGCCACCCCTGTATGATAACAGAAACATCCTGATCGCAGGAGTTTCTCGTTTACCTTATATTTTATATCCAGCAGTTTCTTGAAACCAGACCCGGCTATTCGGAAGCCAGGGCAGGGTTTGTCCCGTTAATCAGTCCCCAGGATGAGGGGGGCCAGTAGACCAGCAATGCTTCTCCAATCAGGTTATTCATGGGAACTACACCCCAGGTATGGGAATCAGAGGAGTTATTCCTGTTATCTCCCAGCACAAAGAGGGCGTTTTCAGAAACCTCCCACTCCCCTTCATATTGAACTTCCCCATTTAAATAGGGCTCTGACAGCAGGATGCCGTTCACATACACTTTCCCGGCTTCGATCCGGATCTGTTCTCCCGGTAAACCAATTATTCGTTTAATATATTCCTGGGTAATATTGCGCGGGAAGTCAAATACGATCACATCCCCGCGCTCTGGTTCGCCAAAGCGGTAATTAATTTTACTGACGATTACAAATTCACCATGGTGCAGGTTGGGTTCCATGCTGGAACCGTCAATTTTTATCCTGGCTGAAACGGCATTGATAAGGAAAAACAGCACTACAGATAAAAGCAGCGTTTCCAGGATATCTACCAGGACACCCAGTAAATTTGGTTTTTCGGGCTGATTGACTTCACTTTCGCTGTCAAGAGGATCAAATTCGTTATTCATATTCTTGTTTTGACTCATTAATGTGTGTCAGATTATATAATCCCTTTCCCGGAAGGGCAAGGGGAAGGAAGACACTGGATAGATGGTTTTTGGGTCACCTAATTACCCAAAAATCTGAGTTTCGGGAGTTTTGGAGGTTTGAATAAAAGAGCATCAGCTGGCCCGGAGCAGAATCTTTATCGGTGTCCCAAGAAATGGCGCTTGCTCACGAATTTGATTTTCAAGATATCTCAGGTAAGTGAAGTGTGTAAGTTTGGGGTTATTTACATGAAGTAAAAATGTGGGGGGGTCATTTCGAACCTGGGATCCATAATAAATCTTCAGGTGTTTTCCTGCTTTTGAGGGAGCGGGGTGTTTGTCCTGTGCCTGTTGGACAATTCGGTTTACTTGAGAGGTTGGCAGCCTGACTAATCTTTCTTCCTGGACCTGTAAAGCCAATGGCAGAATCTGATCAACCCGTTTGCCCGAGATTGCCGAGGTAAATAGGATGGGCACATAATCCATAAAATTTAATTCATAACGAACATAATTGGTAAATTCCGCCATCGTATGAGTATCTTTTTCAATTAAATCCCACTTATTAATAATGACCACAACACTTTTCCACTCATCCAGGATATATCCCGCAATGTGTGTGTCCTGAGATTTAATTCCTTCAAAAGCATCCACTATTAACAGGGCGACATCAGCTCGCTCAATTGCCTTCATGGCTCTTAGAACACTGAATTTTTCCACCCCGGGTTCAACTCTCCCGCGCTTTCGGATTCCCGCCGTATCAATGATTGAAATAGGCACATCATTATAAACCAGTCGGGTATCAATTGAATCCCGGGTTGTCCCTGGAATTGAGCTCACAATAACCCGTTCAAACCCCAATATTTTGTTCAGTAAACTCGATTTCCCAACATTGGGTTTTCCAACAATGGCGATCTTTACTGATGTATCCTCTTCTTCCTCCCCCTGTTCTGGCAACTTGCCTACCAGCTCATCCAGCATGTCCCCGGTTCCATCGCCGTGAATGGCAGAAACGATGTGCATGGACTTAAAGCCCATTTCATAGAATTGAAGCGCATTTTGCCGAGCGCCTTCACTTTCACACTTGTTGACCACCAGCAAGAGAGGAGGAAACGGTTGTCCATCCATTATCCGCTGGGCTTTTCTCAAAGATTCAGCAATTTCTCGATCAGCCGGGGTGATCCCGGATTGACCATCCACGACAAATAGGATCGCATCGGCTTCCTGGATTGCCATCTCTGCTTGAGTTCGAATTTGTTCTATAAACTGGTGGGAACCTATGGATAACGGCTCCTGGTTCTTCCCTGGACCTACCTGGGTTGGATCCAATCCGCCGGTGTCAATAATATCAAAAACCACACCAGACCATTCCACTTCCGTGATCAACCTGTCTCTTGTTGTGCCAGGAATATCATCAACAATCGCCATCCGGCGCTCTACCAGACGGTTAAAAAGTGTACTTTTACCCACATTCGGGCGGCCGACAATAGCAACAATAGATTTCTGCATAAGATTAATGGTTTGTTTTGGGGTATTGATTATGACTCGGGGGAAGTACCGTTGCCCTCTTCGATCACAATTTCAACCGTTGTGGGGGAGATATCCTCCCAGATCACATCCGTAGGCAATATTTCAACCTGCGGTGTGACAGTATGAACACCTACTTCAAGGTTTGTCAGATCAACAATGATCCTGATATCACGCAAGGTAAGATTATCCAGCACAGGAACAGGACCGGAGACCTGGATGGTGACTTGTTTTGGAGAAACTTCCGCCCTCAAACCTGGCAACAAACCAATGAATTCAATCTCCCGGGAGATGGACATGTCGGTCTCTAGGGCAGTGATGTTAACCTGCACAAGCACAGTTGGATCACCGACGACCGTGACTCCGGGCGGCAAATCCAGCTCCAGGATAGTTTCCAGGTATCCATCTACGCCTGTCAGATCCAGCGGTTTGGTATTTACATAACCGGGAAGTTGATCAACAAGCTGCGGATCCTCAGAAAATACCATCACCGTTGGTGGTGCCGGGGTGATGCTGGTGAACCGGTAACCGGGCTCAACAATACCCGATGTTGTAACATTCACAGCCACATTTCTGTACCCGCCCTGCAGGCTGATAATCTGTTCCACGCTGACACTTTCTGGAGTCACTGTGACAGAACCCACTACCTCATCATTTTTATCCCGAGCTTGGAGAGAAATATCTTCTGATACCGTACCGCTCGCATCCGAAATATCCAGGATTCCAACCACAGCGACAACCTCTTGCACTTTTGATTCCTGCCCGGTGATAGCAGCCAAAATCCCTTCCCACTCCAGCCCACTGGTTTTGTATCCGATGGCGGGTTCTCCTACAACCTCGATATTGATCGGGAATTCTTTTGAGATCAGGTTGCTTACCGTCAACTGGAGTTGTTTTGGATTTTGTTCCAGGATTGTGATTGAATTTACCTGGTCCGGTATACTCACTTCTATTTGGAAGTTATACGTCCCTGCCTCAATATCCGTAAGGTAGATATATGCAACCAGGGGATTTTCGATTTCTAGCTGCTGAATGATACTCTCCGGTGCCAAGATCTTTAAACTAACTGTCTCAGGAAGGGAATCAATGATCGCTATATCTGTCGCCTGTTGGTTAACTTCCAGCGGAACAATCAGTTCTGCCTCAATAATTGGATTGGCAGACGTCACAGCAGAAGTCCAGATCACAATCGCCAACAAGAGTGATAGGAGCAAAGAGGTGAAATTGCTTCCCAGCCAGCGCAATAATTTCATTTAGAAATTCCTTGGAAAATTGTCTTTACCCGGAAAAGCAGAGACTTGGGAGACTGTTCGGTGTGGAAAAAGCTGATCAGCTTTCCCTGAAGCTCATCCAGCGGCACATATTTATCTATTTTTCCATCATAAGCGAGGGAGACAATTCCCGTCTCCTCCGAGATCACCACCGCAATGGCGTCGCTTTCCTCTGCAATACCTAAAGCTGCTCGGTGCCTCAAGCCCATGGAGCGTTCAGGAGATTCTTCCAACACGCCGCTTGATGAGAGGGGAAGCACACAGCCAGCAGCAGCAATCACCTCGTCAGAAATGATGATTGCTCCATCATGGAGAGGTGTTTTTGGATAAAAAATTTGAATTAACGTTTCCGGTGTAATCGCTGCCTTAAGTCGTACACCAGTTTCAATATTGGCTTGCAGGGAATCCAACCTGGAAAAAACAATCAACCCTCCATGTTTCCTTTCAGCGATTCTTCGGGATGCCTGAACGACATTTTGAATAATCCGTTCCATTTCGGTAGAAAAACTATCCTGGGCAAAGATCGACCCCGTTCTACCCAAGCGTTCTAGCACCCGGCGGATCTCAGGAGCAAATATGACCGGGATAGCCAGCAGCATAGTTGGCAGTGTATTTGTGATCAACCAGGAAAATGCGGGTAGAACCCGCAGGCTGGAGAGCAAGCTGATAACAACAATTAAAAATAACACTCCCCGCAGTAAAACTAATGCTTTGGTATCGCGGAGCATATAGAGGACAAAAAATACAACGACACCTACCAGGAGTATATCAAGAACGCTGAGCCAATCTGCCTGCTCGAATATAAACAGCAAATAATACCAAAGATTTCTAATCACTTTTTATACACCTGAAGAAAAATTGTGTTTACTGCATGGGACGCAGAATACGGTCCTTTCTGAGCTGCTTAAACAGAAGCACGGTACCAGGCGGCATGGATTCCATCACCGCATTTTGCCAGGCTTTCACCTGGAGATCTTTTACTGTTCGGGCTTGATACCCTAGCGAGCTCCACAGATTCTCGTGCTGGGCAAGAGATGGCGGCAGGAAAAGTAATGCTGCCTCACTCTGAAGTTCTTTTGACGAATCTTCTACATAGCTCATTAATGCTTCCAACCCTATCTGAATCGCCTGTCCCTCATTTAACATGACATCATCTACTCGTGTGATTAAGTTCTCAACCTGCCATCCCAGCAGCCCAATGATTTCTTCATCTGACAGGAGCAGCATATACGCCTTTTCGCCAAAAGCAGCCATAATGTCATCTTTGGTCATTTTCTTTTTCGTCCGGCTGTGCTGGCTGATATAAGCTGCAATTTGCGCAGCGGACTCAGGAGTTGCTCTTTGGACATACAGTGCTCCATAGGTTTTGCTTGGAATCGGTTTAAAGTCCGGTTCTTCTTGAGTAATCGCCTGCCATGCTTCATAGACTTGTTTCCAGGTCTTTTCAAAAGAACCATCATTTTCAATGACCACATCTGCCTTGGTCAATTTGGCAGTTGCCGGTAATTGAGCATTTATTCTATCTTCCGCTTCCCGTTGAGTCAGATCCCGTTTTTCAACCAGCCGCTCAAGCTGTAGATCACTGGATGCCATTGTGACCCATACCTGATCACAGAGGCTGTTCATTTCTGACTCCAACAATTTAATTGCTTCAATGACAATTATCCTGTGGGAAGATTTTTTTACCAGAACATCCAACGCCTGTCTGACCAGAGGGTGAATGATGGTTTCCAGGCGAAGCATCGCGTCTGGATTCTTAAACACCAATTCGCCTAATTTGGCACGGTCAATTTCCCCATTTGCACCCAATACCCATTGTCCGAAGGTGTCAACTACTGGTTGAAACCCCGGGGAAGTTTTCATTATGGCGCGGTGCGACAGCACATCTGCATCAATTCCATACGCACCCAGATGCTCGAGCATCTTCCGGACAACACTCTTCCCGGTGGCTATATTCCCCGTCAACCCGATGGCATATTTTCCTCGCCAGGCACTCATGATCCCTCCTAACCGATTTGCTTCATCGGTCTCAGTGTTCCTGTATTGTAGTCTGGGGTTGAAAGAATGTCAATTAATTCTTGATAACAGGAGCTCTTTTGCATAGTCAACTGATCTTATTTTTGAAGTGTTGTCTGTTCAATTTTCACAAAGCAGACAATTATGATTCTTCAAGGCGAATTTTCCAGACCCATCAAAACCCAAACTACAATTATCATTGGGTAAAAATCTACCAAAATGTCTTTTTCCAGCCCTTGAAAATTCAACAGGATTGGGATCTGGTTTATTTCCGCTGGATAATCCCGATCCCGGAACGATCCGGCAGCTGGATTTGCGCCCCGTCGTAGATAATTCCTTCAAATGGGTCATTAGAGATTAATAATGGAGCATCAAGGTCAATCCAATCAGCCCAAGTACTCAAGTGTGCCATGGCTGTAACACCTAAGGAAGTCTCCGCCATACAACCAAGCATGATTTTTAATCCCAGCTCTCTTGCTCGTTTCAGCATTGTTATGGTAGGAACCAATCCGCCAAGTTTCATCAATTTCAAGTTTATTCCCTGAACACCAACCTTTGCCAGCTCTTCAATATCTTCCAGGGATTGAATCGATTCGTCGGCAACAATTGGTATCTCAGAATGTTCCTGCACATATCCTAATCCTTTAATGTCCGGACCCGGTACAGGTTGTTCTATCATCTCTATTTGATATGGAGTTAAGGCTTCCACAAGCTGAACCGCTTCTTCCGGAGACCAGCCGGCGTTTGCATCTACATATAGCTTCACATCTGGACGAGCATTACGTACTGCAGCTACACGGACAATGTCATCCTCGCTCCCCAATTTCAGCTTCAGTATTGGATATTGAGGATGTTCAGCCGCCATCTTTGCCATCTCCTCCGGGGAAGAGATACTGATGGTAAAGGCTGTGAAAACCGGGGATGGTTTTGGTAAATTTAGCAGTTGGTATAGAGGAAGATTGAGTTTCTTTCCAATCCTGTCGTGCAGGGCAAGATCAAGCGCGGCGCGAGCGGGTGCCGGACCGGATTCCCCAATCCAGGATTCGATATCATCCGGGTCGTCTGGGAAGGGGTCCTCCCGCAAAGAAGCGTTCTCCCAGGCAGAAATCATATCCGCATCATTGACATGATAGTAAGGCGGAATAGTTCCCTCTCCCCACCCCTCATCGTCAGCCAATCGAATCCAATGGGCTGTCCTGGTAGTGCTGACGCCGGTTGACAGCCGGAAAGGATTATGCATCTGTAAAGTAATAGCCTGCCAGGAAAGTCGCGGAGTACTATTCATGATTCTTCAGTTCTTGTTGGATAGATATGTGTAATTTTGGCTGAAAGCCATAGTTTTTCATCTTCATAATAATATAAAACCTCCCATCATAATCACCTGGGAGGTTTTTTCATTAAATAAACCAGATAAATTTATGACTGATCTTTTTTCACAAAATGACAGGCTGCCCAATGGTTATCTTTTACTTCCAGATATTCAGGCTCATCTTTAAAGCAAATCTCTTTTGCAATAGGACACCTGGTATTGAAATTACATCCAACTGGGGGATCGGCAGGATTTGGAATATCTCCATCAAGGATAATCCGTTTTTTCTTTTCGGCGAAGTCAGGATCAGGAACCGGTACTGCAGACATCAAAGCCTGGGTGTAGGGATGAAGGGAATTCAGGAAAATTTCATCCCGGTCTGCTAACTCCACAATCTTACCCAGGTACATCACTGCTATACGGTCGCTGATATGCCGTACCATGCTTAAATCATGAGCAATAAATAGATAGGTCAATCCGAGTCTTTTTTGAAGTTCTTCCAGCAAGTTGACAACCTGGGCCTGGATCGATACATCCAGGGAGGAGATGGGTTCGTCACAGACCACAAACTCCGGATTTAATGCCAGAGCGCGGGCAATCCCGATTCGCTGCCGCTGCCCACCGGAAAATTCATGAGGATAACGGTTAACAAAATCCGGATTTAATCCCACCAGATCCAGCAAATCCTGGACCCGATCCTGTTTTTCTTTCCTGGTTTGTTTTGTATGAACATCCAGGGGAGATCCCACGATGGAGCCCACTGTCATGCGGGGATTTAATGAAGCATAAGGATCCTGGAAAATCATCTGCATTTTTTTACGCGATTGACGCAGTTCTTTTTCTCCCAGCGAATTCAGATTAATCCCATCAAAAAAGATGTCTCCAGCTGTTGGTTCATATAAATAGAGAATTGTGCGGCCAACAGTAGTCTTTCCGCATCCGGTTTCACCAACTAATCCTAATGTTTCCTGTTTAAAAATATCAAAACTCACGTTGTCAACTGCTTTTACAGCATTGGATTTGCCAAAGAAAAAACCACCGGAACCAGGGAAATGTTTTTTCAGGTTTTTAACCTTAACAAGAGTTTTATTATTCACACTCATTTTTTACCCATCCCTGCTATTTCTTCCCATCGCCAACAGGCAACTTTATGATCCTGTCCGTCAATTTCCACCAAAGGCGGTACTTCCTGTACACATTGTTCAATACGGTACCCGCACCTGGCTGCAAATGGACAGCCCTCCGGCAGTGCAATAAGGTCTGGCGGCAAACCCGGAATTGAGATCAATTCGGTGCCCGGGGAATCATCCAGGCGGGGCAGCGACCCAAGCAAACCAATTGTGTAAGGGTGCTTGGTTTTTTTATAAATATTCCTGATCTTTCCGGTTTCGATGATAGAACCAGCATACATCACGTTAATGGTTTGTGCCAGTTCCGCTACCACCCCAAGATCATGGGTAATCCACATGATCGCCATGCCCAATTCATCTTGCAGTTTCATAACCAGATCGATAATTTGAGCTTGAATGGTGACATCAAGAGCTGTGGTGGGTTCATCTGCGATTAATAATTTAGGTTCACACGATAAAGCCATGGCAATCATCGCCCGCTGCCGCATGCCACCTGAGAATTGATGAGGATAATCATTTAAACGGTCTTTTGCGTCCGGGATTCCTACCAGGTCCAATAATTCACTTGCCCGGTCTCTGGCTTCTTCTTTGGTCATATCGTTGTGAAGCAAGATTGCCTCAACTATTTGGAAACCTACTGTATAGACCGGGTTTAGGGAAGTCATTGGATCCTGAAATATCATGGCAATATCACGGCCGCGGATCTTTTGCATTTGATCCTCATCCAGGGTGAGCAGATCCTGCCCGTCAAACCAAATTTCGCCATTGGTGATTTTTCCAGGTGGATCTGGAATAAGCTGCATCATGGACAAGGCGTGAACGCTTTTTCCACAACCGCTTTCTCCAACTATTCCCAGGATTTCTCCGCTGTTCATTGTGTATGAAACATCGTTAACCGCTTTAACTACACCATCCTGGGTATAAAAGCGAGTTTTGAGATTCTTGATTTCTAATAATGGATTCATATGATTTATCCCTACGTGCGCAATTTGGGATCCAGGGCGTCACGCAGTCCATCACCCAGTAAATTAAAGCCCAGCACGCTTAACATGATTGCCAACCCGGGGAATAAAACTGCCCACCAGGCGCCGCTGGTCAGGTATCGGTAGCTGTCTCCCAGCATGGCTCCCCACTCCGGTTCGGGTGGAATCGCACCTAGACCAAGAAAACCCAACGCGGCAGCAGATAGGATTGCATTTGCCAATCCCATGGTGGTCTGGACAATGATTGGGGAAAGGATGTTGGGTGTAACATGGCGGAGGATGATCCGACCGTGCGGCTCGCCAACGGATTGTGCCGCTAGAATATATTCTTTGTGAATGACTGACATCACTACTGACCGGGTAAGGCGGGCATAGACAGGGATGCCCACAACACCAATCGCTATCATCCCTTTCCCGAGGCCTGGTCCTAAAAACGCAACAATTGCAATCGCAAGTAAATAACCCGGAAATGAGAGGATAATATCCATCGATCGCATCATTACATTCGAAAAAAACTTTCCATCCAAAGCGCGTGATAACAGAATACCAGAGAGTAAACCCAGTATCCCGCAGATAAGTGCGACAATTGGACCAACAAATAACGCCGGGAGAGCGCTGATTACTGCTCCCAAGGCACCGAATAGAACCACCCGCAGAAATCTGCCCTCATATAAATCCTGATAGAACCCGGCTGCCATGCCCAATCCTGTATATAAGATCAATTGGAAATACTGGTTGGCAATCCAGGCGGAAAGGGATCCCATCAAAAGGCCAGCAATGCTAAACAGCACCAGCCGTTCTATGGTTGTCATCGTGACAGTTTCATAGAACCCGGATAGCAAGCCAATCAAACCTCCAAAAAATAAAGAGATACTTACAGCAACGATGCCAACCCGCAGTGAGTTCCAACCCCCGTGAATCACTCTGCGGAAAATATCCCGTCCAAGTTTATCTGTTCCAAAAGGATGAATGGAGGGAATCTCTTCAGTGGTTGTGAAATTTGGGGCTTTAAGTTTTAAGGTGTAATCTAAATCCTGCTTGGGTTTATACTCCCAAAAAAAATGCGAGAGGGTTGCCGAAGAAATAAACAGGATTACTATAAACATGCCCAGCCGGGCCGTATTGCTTGATATCAGCCGCGTCCAGGCATCTCCCCACAGGGATCGATGTTCCCGGACTGCAAAATCAGTGACGATAATATCTTCAGGAGTAATCTTTGCCATAAAACTTCCTCATTTATAGCGGATGCGCGGATCCAGGATCGCATATAAAATATCTACAAGAAAATTAACACCGATAAAAACAATAGCTATTAACAGGGTCCCACCCTGCACAATCGGATAATCACGGCCAAGAATGGCATCATAAACCCAGCGACCGATTCCCGGCCAGGAAAAGATCGTCTCAGTTAATACGGCTCCAGCCAATAATGTGCCGGCTTGTAAACCAATGATGGTGACCACAGGCAGTGCAGCATTTTTAAGAGCATGCCGGTAAAGAACCAGCTGTCCTCCTAAGCCCTTGGCTTTGGCTGTCCGGATATAATCCTCCTGCAGCACATCCAGCATGCTGGAACGAGTCATTCGGGCGATAATAGCCATTGGGATCGTTGCCAATGCTATTGCAGGCAGGATGATATGCGATAGTACATCTACAAATCCTTTAAAATTTCCAGTTATTAAACTATCGATTAAGTAAAGACTAGTAATCGATTCAATTTTTATCCCGGTACTCAGTCGTGCTCCTGCTGGCAGCCACTGCAAGATCACCGCAAATAACATGATTTCCATCAAACCCAGCCAGAAAATCGGCATGGAGACGCCGATCAAGGACCCTACCATGCTGATGCTGTCAATCGCAGAATTTCTCCTTGATGCAGACACAATGCCGACCGGGATTCCTACGATGACAGCAAGTATCATTGATAGCAGGGAAAGCTCTACTGTGGCTGGAAAACGCAGAGCTAGTGTTTCCATTACCGGGATACGACGGTGGATGGAATCTCCCAAATCCAGTCGGCTGAGGCGACCCATGTAGAGGATATACTGGCTGTCAAAAAATCCCGCTACATCACCATTATCAAGCGCTTCCCGATCCAGAAACAACGGGCGATTGAGACCAAACTGCTCCCTGATCCGTTCGATGCTTTCATCAGTCGCGTGTTCTCCCAGCATGGCTATTGCCGGATCTCCCGGAATTAACCGCTGGAACATAAAGATCACAAAGGTTACACCGATGAGGGTTGGGATGATAGAGAGTATTCGTCGAAAGATATATCGAATCAAAGAACTCCTCCTGTATTACTTACAGAAAGGAGGGGCGGGGTCCGCCCCTCCTTATTTACTTCAAATTGACAAGATCCAACTTTATAAGAATCCAGTCAAAGCCAAAAAGATTTACTCGGCTTCTTCGACTATATAAGCGGGATCAATAGTCACTTCGCTTAATCCGTCCGGGAATCCAGCTTCTGCCAACAACTGCTTAGAAAGTTCAGGATCGTAGGTCCAATCCTCGATGTTGTCATTGTGACCCCAGATCAACGGAGGCAGGAAGTTTGTGGCTACTTCACCATACTTACCGAGGAAGTTTTCAACCAATCCTTGGCGGTTAATGGCATGCGCTAATGCCTCGCGGACACGCACATCCTGGAACTCCACAATCTTGTAGCTGAAGGACAGGTAGCCGGTGTTAAGTCCAGGTCGGGCAAGGATATAAAACGCATCATCAGCTTCTGCTGCAGTAAGATCCTCAACCACAGCCTGTTCAAGTGCGTCGATATCGCCGGCCTGTAAGGCCAGGAAGCGAGCAGAGTCATCTGCGATGACACGGAACACAACCTGGTTGACAGACGGGGCGCCGCCCCAGTAATCAGCATTCGCTTCAACGGTGATATGGTCGCCTTCTATCCATTCCACAAACTTGAAGGGACCGGTTCCCACGGCGCCGTTGGAGGGAAGACCGTAATCTTCACCAGCAGCTTCCATGCCAGCAGGGCTGGAAATCGCAAAGATATCCATTGCGATGTTGGCCAGGAAGGGAGCCAGGGGTACGCTCAGAACAAATTTTACGGTGTAGTCATCAAGCTTTTCAATATCTGTAATTACGCTATCGTCATCAAAACCGCCCCACATGGTCTCATAGTATTCGTAGACCTGGCTTTCAAAGTGAAGGGGATGATCCGTAAAGCGCTGGCGTTCATAGTTGAAGATTACTGCATCGGCGTTAAAGTCCGTGCCGTCATGGAATTTGACACCCTGGCGAAGGGTGCAGACCCATTCGGTTCCAGCGTCATTGGGGGTGCAGGATTCTGCCAGCGCGGGGATTGGTGTGGTGGAACCGGGCTCATATTGATAGAGGGGTTCCAGGATCTGTCCGGTAACACGGAAGCTTTCACCATCGGTTACGACAGCGGGGTCCAGCTGAACCGAATCGCCACCGCGGCCAAACACAAAGGTGTCGGAACCTTCAACGACAGTACCCTCATAATAGTCTGCTCCAACAGGCTGCGGCACATAACCGCTGACTGCGCTGGAGAAAATCAGGGGGGTATTGTTGTGGGCAACCCACAGGCGGGCGACGTCGTCATGCAGCATCTGCTCAACTTTCATGTACATTGCTTCTCTTTCTGCCTGGCCTACGGTAATTGATGCATCGTAAAGTACTTTAGCAATTTCAGTGTTGGCATACCAACCTTCCCGCATTTCGGGGCTCTTTACCCAGGCAGCGGGGTCATCGCCGACTGTGTCAGCACCGGAAAATCCAAAGAAGTAAGCCAGGAAGTTGTCGGGGTCACCATTGTCGCTACCCCAGCCGAGCATGTACAGGCCGTCCAGGTTGCCTTCCCGGCGCAAACCCAGGTAAGTGGGCCAGTCGCCTGCGAGTTCAAGCTGAACATCAAATCCGCCTTTCGCAAGATCTGCTGCCATAGCTTCAGCGATTTCTTTAGGGGCTGGGTAATAGAAACGGGTTACGGGCATGTAGTAAAGTGTCAGCGGAATTTTTTCTTCCTTGGGTCCGCAGGCACTTAGCACTAGAGAACTGACGAGCAGTAGTGCAAATAATAGATATACAATTCTTTTTGACACAGTTTCTCCTCCTTATGAGAATTAGGAAATAATTTGGTACGAATTTCCAGAGTTAAATTATCAATCTTCGCTTTTTCACCTCCTTAACATCTTTGTTGATTGATTGATTGATTGATTTATTTATTGTATCCTATAATCTACTGGATATTATAACGTGTAATCCAGAGTGCTGTGGATAAATACTAATTATGCAACCATTAATGTTGTCTGCCAGAACTATTTTCCCTATCTATAATAGCCTAAGAGTGTAGAAAGGTCAGGTTTTTTCTTTAGGATTCTCCCCCTGAGGCTATCTTTCGAAATTAAGTGCTTGGGATTTGATTATAAACAACTTTTAAATCCTGTCAACTTCTTGGTACGTATTGCACAAGTACTTTTTTGGGGAGAAGAGAAATTTATTTTCAATATTTACCTTGTCCGTGTATTAAAAAGACAGGGTCAGAGAACTGCGCCTGATGGGTATTCAAGAACTAATCTGAATCCGCCCCCCTGTTCATCCTGTGGTTTTAACACTACATGATTAACCACTCCCAGCGAGGGTGCTAATATAAAAAAGACGTCCTCGCTGGGAAATATTTTGGCAATAGTTTGGATTTTGTTTTAATCGACAGGCGGGGCAGGGATAAACCCCTCTTTTTCCATCATGGTGGTAAGATCTCGGGAACGCTTGATGACTTTTGTAGCGCTATCCAACAGCTCATCGTAGGTTTTTTCCAGACGGGCTACGCCTTGTTCCTGGGCTTTCATACCCACTGCGGCAGCTTCCCGGGGGAATACCTCCCAATCATCCATGGTCGGCAAGAGGTGGTCTTCATCCAGTCCGTCTCCAATCTGATGTGCCAGTGCCTCCGCAGCCGCAAAACACATCTCATCAGTAATTGTTGTCGCCCGGACATCCAATGTGCCTCTGAATATCCCGGGGAATCCCAGGGAGTTATTAACCTGGTTCGGGAAATCGGACCGCCCGGTTGACACAATTTTGGCTCCGGCTTCCTTGGCAACCCAGGGCCAGATTTCTGGAATCGGATTGGCGCAGCTGAAGACAATCGCATCTGAACCCATCCCCTGGATCCATTCTGGTTTGATGGTATCCGGTCCGGGTTTAGACAGAGCAATTACAACGTCCGCTCCCCGCATGGCTTCCTCGATGCCTCCTTGCCTGCCTTCCGGGTTGGTTGTCTGGCAAAGTCTCCATTTATCCTTATAAAGATCCTGCTTGGCTTTAATATCCTCCCGGTGTTTTCCCAATATGCCTTGACTGTCTACATGAAAACACTGCTCCGGATTAACCCCCCAGCTGTAGATCAAGCGGGAGATAGCCACATTGGATGCGCCAGTGCCAACATAAGCAATTTGAATGTCTTCTTTTTTCTTTCCTACCACTTTAAGAGCATTCATTAAACCTGCCAGGGTTACTGTCGCAGTCCCCTGCTGATCATCATGCCAAACCGGAATTTCTGCTCTCTCCCGTAATTCGTCCAGTATCCGGAAACATTTCGGCTGCGCGATATCCTCCAGGTTGATTCCTCCAAAAGAGGCTTGCAGCAACAAAGTGGTTTCAATGAATACATCCGGGTCTTTGGTGTCCAGCATAATTGGTACCGCATCAACACCCCCGAGGTACTTAAACAGGAGCGCTTTGCCCTCCATGACTGGCAGACCGGCTTTGGGGCCAATATCTCCCAATCCCAGCACCCGGGTCCCATCACTGACAACAGCAATCGTGTTCCCTTTGCTGGTATGTTGATAAACCATTTCCGGGTCCTGTTGAATATCCCGGCAAGGTGCCGCAACACCCGGAGTATACCAGATCGCAAAATCATCAATATTCCGCACCGTACACTTAAGGGTAGTTTCCATCTTTCCCTTGTAGAAAGGGTGCAGCTTAAGGGCATCTGCTGCCGGTTTTTTTGCTTTTTCCAGTAATTCTTCAATATTTACCTTCTCGTTAGACATCAATCCTCCAATGCTTACCTCCAGATGAGGCAGAGAGCGTTTAATGATATGCCAGTCTCATTATAGATGATTCGCCAACTTCTTTACCCTTGCATTCTTCCTATCATCCCATGTCTTTTAGCACAACCTTTAATTAAGGGACCAAGTTCTTTAAAAGGACTTAGTCCCTTATTGATAACGGCACAAATCCATTTTAGGGGTGACCCGGTGGGTCGCCCTTATACAATTAATACATCCTCACCCGCGGACGGGTTCGGGAGCGAAATTTAAAGAAGGCTCCCAGAACTTTAAAAGCTCTGGGAGTCTAATGTTTAAACCAATATTGCTAGCGGTTGTTATTGTTCCAGGAACGAATCTGCGTAGATTACTTTATTCAACAAAACTTGTACGGATTTCCAAACGGCGACCTGCTCGGGGTCATTTTCATCAATATCTGCCTTGGTGATTTCTTCCATCGCCTCAGTAGCATGATAAAGTTTGAGATATAGCTTTCCGAGTGGGCTACTTTCATCCCGTTCTTCAATGATCCGGATTACTTCGTTTTGTTTCTCATCCAGCGGATCGGCAATCATCATTTCCAAACCAGCGCCCATCAGCATCGCACAATAAACCCGGTTTAATATCGGTCGGGTCTCCTCAGGTACGGCATTGGACACATTGGACAAACCAACAGAAATGGATGGTGGAGGATCCCCGGCAAATTTTATAGTCCGGACTGCTTCGATCAGTTCAGGGCAGTATTCCTGACAGCCAGAGACGGTTAATACCAGCGGGTCGATAATCAAATCCGGCATCTCGATACCGACTTCAATCGCCCGAGGGATGAGGTATTCCAGGGCAATGTTCACCCGTTCATCCGCTTCAACAGGGATACCTTCCTTTTTTAGAGTCAGGGCTACCAGCTGGGCATCATATTTTTTTGCCAGCAGAGGAACTTGTTCTAAACGTTCCGCTTCCGCGGAAGTGGAATTAATAATGGGACGGGCCTTGTTAATCACTTTCAGGGCTGCTTCAATGCCATTAAGATTTGTGCTGTCAATGCAGAGTGGGACATCAACAACTTCCTGAACGATTTTTGTTACCCAGGGAAAAACTTCTTCCCAATCATGTTTCTGGCGTCCCAGGTTAAGATCAACAGCACTTGCGCCTGCTTCAACCTGCTGGATAGCGGATGCTTTAAAGAATTCCGCATCCTTCTCAGCCAAAGCTTTTTTTACTTTCGGGGAAATGATATGAATATTCTCTCCAATGATATACATGCAGATGCCTCCTCAAGACTCACTTGTTTTTACTAGGTTTATTATAATTCAATCTTTATCCTTGTTAATTCCCTTCACCAGTCATCACAGAAGGGAATAAGGTTTTGTCGGTATGGGGCAAGAACATTGCCGATGTGAATGCGTCAAAAAACCGGTTGTCGGCTGACAATTCAATATAGGTCATTCTGTTTGCAATCTCAGCGATGCGGTCTTTGTTTTTATAATCCAACAACGCCAGGTAGGCACCCTTTAATGAGGTGTTTCCCAAAAATTGAAATCGCTCCCAGGGTATATCCGGAAGCAACCCAATTTGAATTGCCTTTTCCACATTGATATATTGGCCAAAGCCGCCTCCTATCAACACTTGTTCTACAGATTCCAGAGGGATACCCACACTGTCCCCCAGTACTGTGAATCCGGCAAATATGGCAGCTTTAGCCCGGATCAGGTTGTCGATATCCACTTCGGTCAGGATAATATCCTCACCGATCTCAGATTGCTCAGCCCAGCTAACAACATACTCCCCACCGTGAGAGCCTTGCCGGATCCTGGGTGTGTCCAATCCAAAATGAAATTTTCCAGCCTTGTTAATTACGCCAGTCATAAGCATCTCAGCCAGGAGGGAAATTAAAGCACTGCCGCACAAACCTTTTGGTTTCCCTCCCCCAATGACTCGCCAGGATGCTTCCTTGTTTACATCGTTTATCCAAACCTCATCGATAGCACCAGTGGTTGCCCTCATGCCATGTAAGACACCTGCGCCTTCAAAGGCTGGTCCAGCAGAACAAGCGCAGGTCACCAGCCATTCCTTGGAACCCAGCACCATCTCGCCGTTTGTGCCTACATCCAAGAACAGGGTTACTTTTTCGGTATCAGCCAGGCCGGATGATAGGACACCCGCTGAAATATCAGACCCGACATAACTGGCAACTCCAGGCAGACAGATTGCCTTTCCCTGAGGGCAGGTGTTTAATCCCACGTCAGCTGCTGATAGAACCGGAAGGTGATTCGCCACGGTGATATAGGGGGCCAATCGAATACTTGAGGGCGGGATTTTTAACAGCAAGTGCATCATGGTGCTGTTTCCAGCCAATATAATTTTATAAATCCGATTTGGTTTTGTTTTCCCCCGTTTGCAGGCCCGTTTAATGAGCTCATTGATAGTATCAACAACTAATTCCCTGAGGGCTTGGTCCCCGGATTCTTTTCCAGCATAAATAATCCTGGAAATGACATCCTCTCCCCGTTTAATTTGCCCGTTAAATTCCGCTGCCTGTCCTCTTTCCTCCCCGCTAATCAGATCCACCAGCATCACTTTGACGGTTGTGGTGCCAATATCTACTGCTGCACCCCAGAGGGGGGTATCCTCTGGGACAACTCCGGGCTGCAGATCAATGATCTCGGCTGAGTTATCCGCTCCCAGCCCCTCATTCTTATACAGAATGAGGGTGAGATTCCAATTTCCTTCCCGAAGTACTGCGGGGAGTTTTTGTAGGACCGGGAGAGAAATAGAGATCTTGCCCAGGTGGGTTTTACCCTGTAAGGCAGTAGTTAACCGGGCCCAATCACTGGTTTGATCTTCCATGCTGGGCGGCTTTAATTCCAGGGAGATACGTTGAAGGGTCTGATCTTTACGGAAATCATATCCCTCGGGAACGGAAACATCCGCTGCTGATTGTCCGGTAGTTAAGTGCTGCTGGATCTTTTCCTGGGGTGGAACCACAACAGCGACATCACCTTCAACAACCGTCTGGCAGGCTAGAGCATACCCTTTTTTTACATCCTGGGAGGACAATCGCATCGTGCTGCGGCGGCGCACCTGACCCGATGTGACTTGTACAGCGCATTGTCCACACCGTCCCTGTCCACCACAGGGTTGATTTATCTCGATCCCAGCTTCTTCGGCGGCATCCGTGAGGAAAGTTCCCCCCGGAACCTCAACCGGCTCATCAGCTATATCAAAATTTACAGAATATGCAGTTGCCATACTTCATTCACCCACACCACAAAGGATCTGGTTTTATTCACATTTAGCATGGGAGCAATTCATAAACTCCAACCTCATCAAAAGCACTGCCAGATAAGGAAAGGTAGGGTTCGCTCGCGCTGTTGAACGGCTGCCCTACCTTTTCATTATAGAATACTTTGATCTTCTAAGCAGGGCTATCCCGCCGATCTTTTTATAAAACTTCTTTTAGATAGGCAGGCAAATCCACTGCCTCTTTTGGACCAACCTTGACTTCCCAATCCGGCATCTCTTCTTCCAACTCACCTGATAAAACTGCCGTGTGTCCAGGCAGAACAATTCGTTTATTCGTTACTTTCTCTGCCGCATTAAACCGTTTGGCATCTTTGGCAATGATCTCCGCGTCAAACTTGCCAGCCGCCCAGGCTGTAAGGACACTCATGCCTTCCGAGTCAGTCACCAGCAGCCAAGCCGGCAGACCCATACTCTCAACTTCGTTGGCAACGCTGAAATAAGTGATACTGAAATTGGTCGTAACCAGGAACGGATCCTCTGGTCCGGGATTATTGATCTCATAAATTCCCGGAGTCACCTGAATGGGTTCTTGCGGGTCAGTATAGAGATTCGCCCTCAGCACCAACAGAGAGTAGGCTGTCGCGGGGTCAAAATGGTCCAGGACAATGAAGCTGCTGTATTTTCCAATCGCCTGCATAGCCCGGGAGACTTCCCGCACCGGATCACCAACATCCCCAGGAAAGTTTATAATTGGGAACCCCAGCAGGCGGAAATTTTCCTTGATTGCCATCCGACGAATGGTGGTATTGGCAGTTAAGGTCCCCAACAAACCTCGCTGCTTGGGAGCCAGGACAAAATCCTTTAAATCTTTAGCTTCCAATTTTTCCACCAACCCGATCATTTCATCGATTGTGGTGGATTCTACTGCAAGGGGTGCGTTATATTCCTTTGCGAGAGCTGCCATGGCTTCCCAATTCTCAGTATTTGCGCTGCATAACAGGGGAGTTTCGCCGTCGGTCAGTTTTTCTAAACCTTTCTTAATATCCTCTGCAGAGCCGATCAAGATCAAGGGAAGTTTTGTCGCCTCACGAACAGCTGCCACCGTTTCCCCAAAATCTCCTCCGCGGGCCTGGACAGCAACACCGCCCATTGTCAGATTCATCCCAACGTAATCCACCACATAATCATCAACTGGTTTAACCTTGGATTTAATATCCTCACCAGATTGGTCATCATAAACTCTGATAAATAATCCAGGTTGATTGAAAAACTTCTTATTATGGCGGAAAAGGACAATCTCGTTGCCTCCCTTAACTTCATGACCGTTCGATTTTATGATAATCGGTCGAACAGGCGGCGCTGCGGCTTCCGCGAGTTGAGCAGCTGATTCCTCGCTGACATAAGGGCATTTCGCCAACTCAACCTGTTTGGCAGCTAATTTCATTGCAAAGGCCAAACATGTGGGAAAGTCGCACTCCTTACAATTGGTTTGTGGCAGCAGTTTGTAAATTTGAATCCCGGTTAAAGCCATACGATTTCTCCGTTGTCACTATCTGCTTATTTATAAAGTCTGCTGAGTTGAGCCCTTGTTCAGACTCAACTCAGGGGTTTAATCAATTACTAACGGCCCATCAGATCTTCAATGGCTTCTTTGGTACGTTTTACACTTTCTGGATGGCGCAAGACAATCAAATCTGCACAGGATTCCGCCAACATAATGGCTGTTGTGGTCTCCCAGGCAATAGCCCTGGTTTCCCAATCACCCCAGGCTTCCGGAACATCAACACCCACCTTGGATTCTTTTGTTTTCCAGCATTCCTCTCCCGGGGTTACCATCATCGGGAATTGAGTCATCGCATCACCTTGAAGGGCTGCAATCCGCAGCCGCTCCATGACCGAGTACCCATATTCGAATCCATAACCCAGTGCTCCGGTGGTAGGATCCATGACGATGTTCTCTGCGGTCAAGCCCATATCCGTGATCAGGATGTTGAGCTGTTTTGCCAGGTTTACATCCATAGCAGTTTTTGCCACAACCAACTGGCCGTCCGCCATAGCAGAAGCAACGATTGTCCGATAGTTTTTATCCTCACACACACCCAACAGGAGCCGTTCCCCTTTAAATTTATTGGAGATTTCCACCAATAACTCATTGTCAGGATCTGGCTGCCCTGGGCCAAAGACGATTAAAGGTAATCCGCTGGCTTTCAGGACCTTGTCAACAGCTTCAACAGCTTGTTCCTCGGTAGTTGGGTTTCCATCTTTATCAGTGAGAGCGAGTCTCAAATACAGGACTTCGGCACCGGCGTTCTCAGCAGCTTTTGCCCACTGACCTGGATCATCCATAACATCACCCCAGGCTTTCATCAAAAGTTCTGACCAATCACCAGGTCGACGGCTCTGGATTTCCACGGCAATGACCGGTTTATTCGGAGTTTGCCCCTCAAAATGCAGATAGGGCATGGCTGTGGATCCCCCGACGGTCACAGTATGTGACCGGGTTCCACCATCCGCAGCGGTTGCTCCGAGGGTGATTTCCCTCACAACGCCGTCCCAGGATTCTTTAGAAAGTTTTGTTTTTATATCAGCAGGGAGCCAGGGTTGATCGGGTACTAAATCAACCGCAGGGGCTTTGGCCGCTGTTGCAGCTTGAGACGCAGGAGCCGCCGGCATCGCGGGAGGTTGGTAATCCTCCAACCCTTCAATGCCGCCCAGTTCAGCCAGGGCTGCCATTAAAGCACGCCGCAGCATATCCACTGCGCGGTCAGCCCGATCTTCCGTTATTCCGCTGCTAACTGGCGCTGGGGCTGATGGAGGGGGTGTCTTTTCAGGCGCAGACGCTGGTTTAGCCACTGCTTCTGGAGCAGGTATTGGCTCCTCCGGGGTGGTTTTAGCAATCACCGCTTCTGCCTGGGCAATAACATCTTCACTCGCTTCCACTTCCTCTGGAATATCTAGAGCTTTTTCTTCCCGCTGCATGGTGGGCATTTCAAGAACAGGATGATTCTTTGATTTCACCCATTCCTGTAATTCCTCGACGGTTGTTACTGACTCACTATCTGCAATCCTATCGATCAGATCTGGGATACCTTCCCGTTCCGCAACTGCTTGAAATTCATCCTGCATTGAGTCTTTAATGTTTTTGCTCATCCATACTACCCGTTTAAACCCACCATCAGCAGAGATGAATTTAGGGCTGAGCATGTAGTATTTTCCAACGCCCATCACACCTGGCGTTTGAACACCACCACCAGCCATACCGGCCAGGGTGCTGAATTTCATCCCCATGGGTGTCATTCCGGTGTCTTCCCGGCTGACTACAATCACGCCTTCCACTTCGGGGATGTACATCAAGATAGCTTCAAAACAGCCACAGGCTGTCATCGGATTTTCCATGATCGAGTACATGGATACTTTTTCTACCACGCCATGGGAGGCAGATTTGGTGTAATCGATGGTGCCCTTCCAGTATCCAACCTCTTCATCATAACAATCTCCCAGCTGGATGGGCTGGTTTGGACCGGTGGGATCGATGCTGAAGGAAGCCTTGCAGTCCAGCCAGTTGTAGGCACCGCACAAACCCAACCGCTCCGGACTGACAACACAGACATGATCAGGAGCAAAACTTTGGCAGAGTGTGCAGGAATAAAACACCTCCACTGAGCTATCAACCATATCGGCCAGTCGTTTGTTGCGGAAATCATAGGATTCGCGGGCTTTCTCAAGCCAGGATTCAATATCACCTTTATCGGTGTAAACAGTAACCTGAACTTTATCGAGCACAGCGCCAAAATCTGCATGAAGGCGAGCATGGATAATTTTGCCAAAATGCTCAAGGTTAAACCCTTTTTCCGCAGCAGATTTGGCAATCCGGCACCAGACAATATCTCTTTGTCCAATGTGCTGAATACCAGAGGCACCGTTCAAAAAGTCATGAATTTGGCGTTCCAGAACCGGTTCAAAATCCTTTTCCATTTCACGCCCGGCTACTTGAACAACAACACCCAGATCCATTGAGGCGCCGACCTCCAGATCGTCGAACGAAGGACCTATCAGTTCTACCTTCCCGTCTGTGATATCTTCTATATCGGTCATGAATAGATATTCAAAGGCCCGGGAATCTTTACCACCAAATTCAACCCGCATATCAGCCCTGCGCACAACCTCCCCCTCAAAGGCTGAACCGTAAGGTACAGGTACCGGCACATCGGTGACTTTGATTTTCACACCTCGGATCTGGATACATTTCTGGACCAGTTTCGTAGCTCGATCGAGATCATCATCCCCTTCAATCTCATCAAAAGGCATGCTGACAACATGCTCATAAGTAGTGACGCCAGTTGGTAGAATTTCAGGGATGACTGTATCGGCAATAACGGGGAAACCAAAGTTAATTGCCCCGGCTGCAGCTGCATATTTCAGATCATCCACCTCGCCCAGGGCCAGAACAAACGCAAACACACGAGTACGGTTATAGTTGAGGATATCCCGGGCTTTACCTGCATCAATTCCTCCAAATGTAAGAGCTGATCGGGATGCAAAACCCAGGGCGTAAATGGCACTGATTGTATCCGTGCCAAAAGGTACTGTATAGGTGTCATAACCTAACTCGACACCTTCTTCAACGAGTTGATCGATGATGCTGCGGCCATTTACATTCCCACCCAGGAATGTGAGGATATTTCGCTGTTGAAGTTCACGAACAATTTTGACTGCCACTTCATTGGATTTTGCAGCCCCAACTATGGCAGCAAAGCCAGGCATCCTGCCATCCACCAGCTGGATACCCCAGGAACGAAGCTGGATATCATCAATTGGACCATTTAATCTTCCCGACATACCGAAATCACTATCTGGATATTCTGTCCCGCCTGCCAGTTCAATACCCGGATACATTTCGGGTTGAAGGCCATACACTGTGCGTATGGCCTCAATGGTTTCAGCTGCAAACAAGGTTGCCATACCGCTGTCTAGTGTTTCACCAAGATATGGTGTCCATTTTTCCTGGGAAGGAATTGGATGAAGTAAACTTCTGGCTTTCTCCAGGATCGGGGGTAAATCACCCAGTGTGGCGACTTTATTCCCGGTCATGGCATAGGTCAGGGGTAAATAATATGCCGTGTTTGGAAACTCAACGACTGTCTCTGGTCCTTTTTCGGTCAGGGCTTTATGCAGCATGGTTTCAGCTTCAAAAACAAGTGCATTCGCGCCGCGGACGGCTCTAGTTGCAATGTATTTGGACATTTATCTATTCTCCTTCATTTCCCTGCTGAACCGTAAATCGCTTGTCGACGTTCCTTGAGGGGTAGTTTTTCCAGTTCAAGCATATCTTTGTCGCCACTCTTGCCAAACAGGCTCGGATCATATTCAATCAATCCAAGCTCTTTGCGTTTCAGATCAATATGATCCAATGTGGCTTTAATCATCTCGTCCGGATCAGGAATAAATTCCAGCTTACCACCAAATTTTTCTTCCCACCCCGAACTAATCAGCTCTGAGACGATATCACTGTCAGATACTTTGTCAGGCATACCTCCCACCGGTGATGTGCCACCAAAGATGACGTAAGCCCCAGAGGCCACGCAGTAGGTGCCGATGGAGAGCGCTTTTTCACTCATCCATTCCGGCGCCAGCCCTACTGCTGGAATCTCATCTATGTCCTCACCCAGCCCACCTTCTTCCACCATCTGGGCCAGCACGGTGAGGATGCGGCTGTTATCCACACAGCTGCCCATGTGCAAAACCGGTGGCATGCCAGTAGCTTCACAAATTTCACGCAAACCGGGTCCTACCTGGTCTAATCCCGCTTGACCCATGAGCAGCCCTTCTTTTGCGTTGGCAATCGCTGAACAACCAGTTTCTACCACCAGCACATCCTGTTTCAGCAATTCTTTGGTAATCACAGTATGCAGATAGTCATGCTGGCTGCGGGGGTTATTGCAGCCAACCACTGCAGCCACTCCCCGGATTCGGCCTGAAATAATGGCGTCATTCAGGGGTCGGAAAGATGCCCGGTAGGATCCACCCAGGGTGTAGTTAATGTATTCATGTGAAAACCCAGGCACGAGCTGGGATTTGTAGTCCGGTATCTGGATTTCGCCGCGGTTCTTATAATTATCAATTGCTTCCTTAAGGATCTGTTGAGCAATGGATAAAGCTTTATGTTCATCAAACTCGATATGGGTTGCCCCTTTTATCTTAACTTTCGGGGAGGTGGTGATAATCTTGGTATGGAAGTTTTCAGCCAGTCCTACAAGGGCTTGCATGATGCACTGAACATCCACTACCATCGCTTCTACAGCACCGGTCAGAATTGCCAACTCCTGCTGCAGGAAGTTGCCTGCTGCCGGTATACCCTGGCGCATCAGAATTTCATTGGCTGTACAGCAGATTCCAGAAATATTAACACCTTTGGCGCCTGCTTTTTTCGCGTATTCGAGGATCTCAGGCGTTTGAGATGCGGCCACAATCATGTTGCTTAATGTGGGCTCGTGACCATGGACAACTACATTCACCTGGTCATCTTTTAAGACGCCCAGATTAGCTTCACCCAGAATCGGAGCCGGTGTTCCAAACAATATATCGGAAATATCCGTTGCAATCAGGCTTCCGCCCCATCCATCAGAAATTGCAGTACGAATCCCATGTTGGAGAATGTGTTCCGGATCCTGGTCATCACCAATGTGTGTGCGGTGCAGGGCTTCCACAACCTCGCGATCCACGCCACGGGGCATCACTCCTTGTTCCTTCCAGAGTTCCTGGCGTTTTTTGGGAGCGCGAACTACCGGTGCAACCTGCCCGGTCTGTTGGCCAAATTGAGCGATATAAAGATCTGCCAGGTCATTGGCAATTTCGTTCGGGGATCTATCATCAACCGGGATATTGTAATATCTTGCGACGGTCCTCAGTTTGGCAACATCCCGAATGATATACCCTTCCGCTTCACCATTGGCGGTTGCTTTGAGAGTAAACGCCATATCCCTTCCGTGATCAGAGTGTGCGGATGCCCCGGCTGAGATGGCCCTGAGTAAATTCCGAGCTTGAATGGTATCAATTGTGGCACCACAGACACCAACCTGACCATCTTTTGTCAGTCGGCAAGGTCCCATACTGCAGTTTTTACAGCACATCCCGGCGCCACCAATATTGCAGGGTGCCATTTGGTCTGCCCGGCTAAAGGCAGTCTCTATTCCTAGTTCTTCAGCCCGGATGAGTATTTCTTGGGTTGCGGGATCTATGCTCGCTTCTTCGGGGGTTCTCATCTTTTTAGCCATCTTCTTCCTCCTGGTCCACTTCTAAAATTTTCGTTTTTACAGGGCCCATTCCCGGGCAAGGCCATAAGGGAGATCTTTGAACCTTGACTACTTGTTCAAAACCCACCGTATTACCTGTCTGCTCACTGGCTTCGGTGTGCCGGAAATAAGCAGTGTCTTTCTGCTCATTCGCCGGAATAGCTGATTCTTCAGGAAGGGCAAAGTCACTGGTATATCCTGCTGATTCAAGGGCAGCGATCAGGGTCTTTTTGGGAGTCTTCTTCCCGTCATATTCAACTTCAAGTACCTGAAATCCGCTGCTGGCATAGACTTCCTTGACGCCATCAAACTCAAGTAAAATCCGCCTGACTTCGAGTACATGATGGTCTCCATACATCGAAGGAAGTTCAAGAGACAAGCTTGCCATGTTTTTCTCCTTTCCCGTAATTAAAACAATTAAAATACAAAAAGAAGCAGTCCAAGTCGCCATAACACGCCCTGGGAACTGCTCCTTTAATAATTCCCATTTAACATATTCCCCTGATATCTGGTTTTCTCCTGTTGAAACCCTGATACCAATAAAGATGGGTGCCGTTTAGTACAGCTTGGGCGCGGCTCAAGCATTTACCTTTGCCAATAATTTTCATCTTTTGATGAGTATTTTTGATGGAAACAGATCCTGACTTCAACTGCCTCCGGTAAGTATACCAGCAATCATTTTATTTATCACCGTCCTATAGAGTGATTAGATGGACAAAACTCACCCATTTTAGGTGACATTTATATGCCATCTCTCCCTTTCCAGCAGCAGAATCCATCTTCTGCCGGTTTGTTGTGTCAAGAGTATAAATTAAACAAAACACCCGGAATTCACAAAGTTGATAATAACTCGCTGGATGAAACAAGGATCAAGAAAACCTGATCCCTCTCCCGGAGAAAAAGAGGTTTATCAAAGAGATACCGTCCTGGATAAGGGACTGAAAATCGTGGCACTGTGGATTGATCTCTGGTAAGAATTCCGAATTTCCTGTTTTCTAAATAGTACAATATTACAATATAGAACCCGATCCAAGCAATTCGGAAAATCAAAATAGGAGATGCTTAATGAGCGAGAAAACCATCCAGAAAAAATCTACCAGCAGCAAGACCAGTTACCTCCCGATCATCCTGGTAGGGATGGGTTTAATTACCCTAATCGCAGTCGGCTTCATTTTACAGGGAAATCAGAGGGAACCGATTGAAACAATTGATCGTTTTACCACCCCTCCTATTGAAGTAAATCAGCCAGCTCCCGAACTGACCCTGTTTGATTTGGACGGCAATGAAGTCTCTCTGATAGATTTTCAGGGTGAAGTCGTTCTGCTCAATAATTGGGCAACCTGGTGCCCTCCCTGCCGGCAGGAAATGCCGGAATTTCAAGCCTATTATGAGAAATATAAGGATCAGGGTTTCCAAGTTGTCGCAATTGAAGCCGGTGAACCAGCAGATGAAGTTCGGAATTTTGTTGATGAAGCAGGGTTGGATTTTGTGATCTTGCTGGATCCAGAAAATAAATCGCTGGTCACCTTTCAGAACAGTTCTTTGCCAAACTCATTTGTAATTGACAGAAAGGGAAACCTGCGGTTGGCCTGGTTGGGCGCCATCAATGGATCAACCCTGGAAAAATATGTTACCCCGCTGTTAAAGGAGTAGATTATGAAGGCTGAAGTCCATTGGAAAGGAAAACTATCTTTTACTGGAACCGCTGATTCCGGTTTTGAAGTTGCGCTGGGAACCTATCCTGAGGTTGGTGGAGATAATGATGGCTTTCGCCCCATGGAACTGATGGCTCTCAGCCTGGCAGGATGCACCGCTATGGATGTCATTTCCATCCTGAGTAAAAAACGCCAGGAAGTATCAGATTTCCGAGTAAAGGTAAATACTGAGCGGGCTGAAGGACACCCAAAGGTTTTCACAAAGGCAACGATTGAATACCATACGGCAGGAAAAGGGATCCAGGAAAATGCGGTAATGAGAGCTATGGAATTGTCAGCAGAGTCATATTGTCCTGCCCAGGCCATGCTGGGCAAGATCATTCCACTTGAATTGAAGTATTTTATTTATGAAGGGGATGACATAAGCAGTGCTGTTTTGGTATCTGAAGGAGAGGTTATCAGGGCGGAAATCTAATATTAAATAAGGAAACGTAATCCGGCAAGGATTACGTTTCCTTTCCTGTGTTTAGTCTGGATCAATTAGTGGAACAGTACTCATATCATCTGCCTTCAGCGTCCAGGAATGGTAGCCTTCGCCTCCCAGGAATTCTCGCATAACAGTGTGTCCTGCAGCGTCATTTGTGACCAGGAATTCTTCCCCTAAACCACTGGCGCCGCTGTGAACAAAAGACTCGCCGGGAACCGAAAAGGGCACAGTAGCATCCTCGCAGGTCATGGTTCCCTCGGTTTCCTGCCAATCTTCCGTAATGTTGAGATACACGACCCCCGCATCGCAGAATCCCTCCGCTGAGACGAGCACTGTACCCCCCGCTTCCACAGAGCAAGCACTTATAACGCCCATATATTCAAAACTTAACGGCATGGTAGCGATCGTAGAGAGCTGGGTATCATATTCCCCGGGGTGTGCTTCGGCATGCAATGCAATGCTTCCTTGTCTTAAGATATGTGTCAAGCTGGTTTCTGCCTCATTAACAGTTAAAGTATGATCAAATGTGAGCAGATAATCCTTGACATGGAAACAGGTTAAAACCTCCCCTTCATCCCCCGCATCCTGGTCCTCATCAGAGCCGCTTGTTGAGTCTTCATCAGAACCATTCCCCGCATCATCATCCGAATCGCTCCCTGAGTCATCTGCTTGGTCAGCAGGTGGGGGGTTAACTAAACTCAGGGCAGAGCATGCTGTGCTCAGGGTTAATATCACCACTAATGAAAGTGCAAGGTAAAAGAACCTCTTTTTCATAGTTCCTCCTCAAGGAGATAGTTTATGCTAATTGGATTGTATGCTCCATATTTAAGGTTCAAGTTTATTCTACCATTGAAAAAACTCTATACTCCGTCTTTAATACGCTTTATAAAATCCGGGCTGTTTAGATGTTTTTCCAAGGTATGCGTCAAGTAATATTGGGTAATTTTTTCCAGCTCTTCGGTAATTTCCGGGGGAATAGAAATGGTTATCAGGCTTTTACTATCCGAGCGTTGAAAATGTCTCAGGTATTTTAAAACCCGGGCGGAAACAGGGCGGATTTTTGCCGCCCTGACCCTCGGTGCGCAGCCAGGGCAAATAGCGCCACCCAATTCCCCCGAAAGATATTGATCTTGTTCGATAATACTCTTCCCACATTCCACACAACTGAATAATTCTGGTCGAAAACCAACCAAATCGAGCAGCTGAAGTTCATAATATCTGGTTATAATCGCTGGATCCTTTCCTGCGGATAAGGAATCCAGGGTGTCACTCAACAAATCATAAAGTTTAATGTTGCTGCCCTCTTCATAGGTGACTGCGTCTACCAATTCCACAACATAAGATCCCAATCCAATCCCGGGGAGATCCTTTCTCAAAGAGTCATATGCATTAATTGTTTCTGCCTGGGTCAGAATATGTAAATTCCTTCCCCGTGAGATCAGAAAAGAAGATCGCATGAAGAGTTCCAAATGCCCAGATAACTTGGAACTCGGCTTTCGGGCTCCTTTGGCAATCACAGACACCCGTCCCAGTTTTCGGGTGAACAATACCAGGATCCGGTCAGATTCTGCATAATCCCTGCGCCGCAGGACAATTCCCTCTGTCCGGATAGAACGGTCTCGGATTGACATAATAAATGTGAATTCTCAAACTCGGGATGAATGCCGGGAGTCCAAATTGTTATATCGTATTCCCGATTTCTAAACTTGTCTATAACCTGTCGCTAAATGATCAGGAGTAAACTTCTTTCTTTAATTCAGCAATATACGGTAGAGTCCGATGTGTATCGGCATAATCCAAGCCATATCCAACTACCCAGACATCCGGAATTTCAAATCCCACGTAATCAAGGGGGATATCCAAGCTGTCGCGTTTCTTCTTAAAAAGGGTGCAGGTTTTCAGGGATGCTGGATTCCTTCCTAACAATGTCTGATAGAGATAGTTCATGGTATGACCGGTATCAACAATATCTTCCACAACAATAACATGTTGATCCGTGATCGGCTTTCGCAGATCCAAGATCAGCCGGACTGCTCCTTCGCTAACCGCCAGATCCCCATAACTTGAGATAGCCATAAAATCTACTGTATGCGGTTTGGACATTCTGCGGGAAAGGTCAGCCGTAAAAATAAACGCACCTTTTAAGATACCGATTAAAACAACCAGGTCTGCTTGGCTGTAATCTTGATCAATTTCAGCGGCAATTTCAGCTACTCTTTTCTGGATCTCATCTTCGGAGATTAATATGCGCTCAATATCGGGATGGAGATCAGTCATAAAGGCTCCTTAGACAGTCTTTAATAAAATGGAATACACAGGTCGAGTCCATCCAATATTATAATCGCTAAATCTGCCAAGATTTCCGCTAAAGATTGGCTCTCTTCCCCCAAAGGCTAATCCATTCTCCCCGCTGCCGCTTTTCCTTCAGTTTGATTCCATACTCATCAAATAAAGCCAGTAATCCCGGGGACTGGTTTATCAAAATTCCGGACAAAATCAGGTTTCCTCCCGGTGTTATGATTTCTTCTAATCCTTCTTCAAACAATCTGCCCAGAACTGGTGCGATTATGTTCGCGACAACCAGAGATGCCTGGGAAGGTTGAATATCCTTCTCACGTAAGTCCTTCACTGAACCCTTTATAAACTTGATTTGAGTACTCACCTGGTTGTATTCCGCGTTTTCCTTGGATATCCTGATCGCGGCCGGGTCAATATCCAAACCCAGGACAGCGCTCAGTCCTAACTTTGCGGCAGCAATGGATAATATTCCTGACCCGCAGCCAACATCAATCATCTGGGGGCTGGGCAGTTCAACCAAACACTCTTCGATAAGGGTTAAACTCAACTGGGTTGTGGGATGTGTTCCTGATCCAAAAGCCATTCCGGGGTCAATAAACACTGGAATTCGCTCAGGGGATGGATTCTTCAGCCATGAGGGAACGACAATCAAACGAGCACCAAGGGGGATGGGTTGATATTTCTTTTGCCAGGCGGTTGTCCAATCTTGCTCTTGAATCGGGGTAAAAACTAGGTCGGGCAGTGAGGAAAAACGCTCCAGTTTTTGAATTGCCATGCGGATTTCTTCCCTGCGCCCCTCCAGCGATTTATCAACAGGAAGATAACCGTAAACCCGCACAGGACACCCTTCCAGATCCAACTCGTGTGGGAAAGTCTCTTCAAAAACACTCTCCAACACAACCCCCTCGGGAAGGATGCCGCGTAAAACGCCAGCGACTGGTTCAGCAAGTTTCTGATCGACCAGGATGCTAACCTCTTCCCAGGACTTCATGGTTTGATCTTCGTTCATATCTCTAAATAAAAAAAGTTCAAACCTCCGCCTGGTTGCTTCGATTTGCACTTTGATTTCATAATCTATACAGATTCCCTATCATCCACCCAGAACATTCTTTAGGCGATCCAGGAAACCCTTCTCCTGGGGAAGAACATCGCTGTCCATTTTATCCGCCAATTTTTCAAAGAGTTCTCTCTCTTCTTCATCCAAACGTTTTGGAATGGAAACATTTACGATCACCAGTTGATCCCCACGGGAGTTATTCCGAAGATAGGGTACTCCCTTTCCTCTCATGCGAATGATTTTTCCGGGTTGTGTGCCTGAAGGAATTTTAAGTTTCACATTACCATCAACTGTGGGAACTTTAACTTCAGCGCCCAACGTAGCCTGAGCGATATTGATGTTTAAATCAAGCAGAATGTCATTATCTCTGCGCCGGAAGTATTTATGGGATCTTACCCGAACGATGAGATACAGGTCACCGGGAGGACCATGATTTTCTCCTGGCTGTCCCTCTCCTGCCAGCCTGATGCGAGTACCATCATCAACACCAGCCGGGATATTAACTTTCTTCCGGCGAGTATTCCGGACTCTGCCCTTGCCGTGACAGGTAGGACAGTAGGTATCAATCACTTTCCCCCGGCCATTGCATACCGGGCAGGTAGTGACCTGAACCATGGAACCCAACAACGTCTGCCGGGTTTGTCTAACTTCCCCCCTGCCCTGGCACTCTGGACAAGTTCTTGGGGTTGTGCCCGGTTTGGCACCATCCCCTTTACAGGTTTCACAGGTTTCATCTTTGGTGATGTCAATTTCCTTCTCTGCACCAAACACAGCTTCCTTGAAGGAAATGGTGACCTGGTGCTGCAGGTCCGCTCCTCTACGCGGAGCCGTTCTGCTTGCGGTCCGGGATCGTCCCCCAAAACCACCAAAACCAAACATATCGCCAAAGATATCTGCGAAATCTGAAAAATCAACCGTTTCAAAACCGGGACCACCGTTAGGACCTCTTACACCCTGATGGCCAAAACGGTCGTAGGCTGTGCGTTTATCAGCATCAGACAAAACCCCATAGGCTTCGTTAATTTCCTTAAATTTTTCTTCTGCATCAGGGGATTCGCTTACATCCGGATGATACTTCCGGGCTAAATTCCGGAAAGCACTCTTGAGATCATCGTCTGATGCACTCCGGGAAACTCCCAATACTTCATAATAATCGCGTTTTGCCATAACTTATTCCGTATGAAATACTACCTGATACCGCCAGGGTCACTTGAAACCCAAAGACCGGGGAGGAACAATTATGAGTTTCCCCGGTTTTGAGTTTATTCCCTTTTAATCGGATTAGATATCTTCAAATTCACCCTCAACAACATCACCTTCACTGGAGTCCTCAGCGGATCCTGTTTCAGGTTCCGCTCCGGGCATTCCTTCACCGGTTTCAGCTGCACTCTGGTAAGCGGCTTCCCCTACCTTTTGGAGGGAGGTTGAAAGAGAGTCTGTCAATTCCCGTAACCGGGCAGTGTTAATTTCCTCTTTATCCAGCTCAGCCCGAACTTCAGCTACTTTAGCTTCCACTTCTGTTTTAATCTCCGCCGGCACCTTATCGCCTAAATCTTGGAGGGTTTTATCAGCCGTATAGGCTAGCGTATCTGCGTGGTTGCGGATCTCTATTTGCTCTTTGTTAACCCGATCTTCTTCGGCATGTTGTTCTGCTTCTTGCCGCATTTTTTCCACTTCCTTATCACTTAACCCCGAACTGGCAGTGATGGTGATGTTCTGGGTTTTACCAGTAGCTTTATCTTTTGCGGTAACCTCCAGAATGCCGTTGGCGTTGATGTCAAAAATAACTTCAATTTGAGGGATGCCTCTTGGTGCCGGGGGTATACCATCCAGGATAAAGCGGCCCAGGGACTTGTTATCAACTGCCATTGCCCGTTCACCCTGCAGAACATGGATTTCCACCTGCGATTGGTGATCACTGGCTGTGGAAAAGGTCTGGCTTTCCCGGGCTGGGATAGTGGTATTTCTCTCAATCAGCGCGGTTGCCACGCCGCCGAGAGTCTCTACTGACAAGGTCAGTGGCGTAACATCCAGGAGCAGCAGGTCATCCACTTCGCCGCCGAGTACACCTGCCTGGATGGCAGCTCCAATAGCAACAACTTCATCCGGATTCACGCCCCTGTGGGGAGGTTTTCCAAAAAATCCGCTGACAGCTTCCTGCACGGCAGGCATACGGGTCATACCACCCACTAAAACCACTTCGTTGATATCCGCAGGCTTAAGTCCTGCATCTTCCAAAGCTTGTTTCACGGGCCCCATGGATTTTTCAATCAGATCACCGGTGAGCTGTTCCAGTTTCGCGCGGGTAAATTTCTTTACCAGGTGTTTAGGACCAGAAGCATCTGCCGTAACGTAGGGCAGGTTTATCTCAGTTTGCTGCATGGTTGAAAGCTCAATCTTTGCTTTCTCAGCTGCTTCTCTTAACCTCTGGAGAGCCTGGCGCTGTTCCCGGAGATCAATTCCCTCATCTTTCTTAAACTCATCTGCCAGGTAATCAATAATTCTCTGGTCAAAATCATCCCCACCCAGGAAGGTATCACCACTGGTGGACCGAACCTGGAATACACCTTCACCAACATCAAGAATGGAAATATCAAAAGTTCCACCCCCAAGGTCATAAACGGCGATCACTTCGTTTTGTTTTTTATCCAGGCCATAGGCAAGTGAAGAAGCAGTTGGCTCATTGATAATCCGCATTACCTCCAGGCCGGCAATTTTTCCAGCATCTTTGGTTGCATTACGCTGGCTGTCATTAAAATAAGCCGGAACCGTAATCACTGCTTGAGTCACTGGTTCGCCAAGATAATCTTCTGCATCAGCTTTAATTTTTCCCAAGATCATAGCCGAGATTTCAGGGGGAGAGTATTCTTTCCCATCCATCATCACCCGGACATCTCCATTGGGTGCTTCAATGATTTCGTAAGAAACCATTTTCCTTGCCCGCTCAACACCCGGAGAAGAATACTTTCCACCCATAAACCTTTTTATGGATGTAACAGTATTTTCAGGGTTTACAACAGCCTGGTTTCTGGCCGGTCGGCCAACCAGACGTTCATGATTTTTATTCATCGCCACTACAGATGGGACCAGGCGGTCACCTTCCGCAGAAGGGATAATAGTAGGTTCTCCACCTTCCATCACTGCAACAGCAGAGTTTGTTGTTCCTAAGTCAATCCCAATGATTTTTGCCATAGTTTCCTCCAAATTTGTCAGATTTCAATTTTTGCTGATAATTCCAATATTAAGCAGCCACTCTCACCAAGGCTGGCCGCAGTACTTTGTCTCCAATCCAATAACCTTCCTGCATCACTTCTATGATTTGTCCGCTTTCAAATTCCTCGTTCTCTTCCTTCATTAACGCTTCATGAATATTTGGATCAAACACTTCCCCCATTGCATTCATCGGTTTGATACCTTCCGCCTCAAGCCTGGCGTGTAATTTCTGGAAAATGATCTCAATTCCATCCGCCCAGGACTCATCCTCTCCATGCTCTGGTTTCTCCAGCAAAGCCCGTTCCAGATCATCAGCAATATCAAGGTATAATTTTATGATTTCCCCTCGGGCAACCTGACGGATATCTGTGTTTTCCCGTATAACCCGCTTTTTATAATTAGCGAATTCAGCCCGAGATCTTTGCCAGCCATCCAGGTACTCATCTGCTTTCGCTTCCATTTCTTCCAGAGATTGTGTTAAAACGTTTATCTGTTCCTCCAGTGTTAGCTCTACTTCTTCTTGTTCTTCTTCCTCAGGGATAATTTGAGGTTCTTCTTTTTCAGGATCCAGATCCTGGTCTTCAAGAACAAGTTCTTCCTCTACGACTGAATCGTTCTTCTCTTTGTCTATATCAGGTTTTTCATTGTTTTCTTTTTTGCTTTTCATACCCGAAAATTTCTCCTTCGATTTAGAATTCAGTTGCTCATGGATTCCGAGACTAGTTCACTCATCAAATCTGATATAAATCGAACCGTTGAGACACCTCTACTGTATGCCATGCGCAGTGGACCGAGAATTCCCACAGCGCCCATAGCATGTTCCCTTGATCCGTATCTGGCGATGATCAGTGAGCAATCTCCCAACTGTTCCCAGGTTTCCTCACCACCAATAATCACGTGCACACCTGGGGCATCACTTTCAAATACTGTCCTTGAAAGCAATTCGTCTAGCAATCCCCGATCCTCAAATAATTCCAGGGTCTGTTTTGCTTTTTCAGGTTCAGAAAATTCCGGTTCTGAGAGCATATTTGCCAATCCGTCCCGGTAAACATCTCCAGAAGAAATCACCTCTGATCCTTTGATTACCTGGTAAATATCCTCAAAGACTTCTGCCAGAGGAGTTTCCTTGATTTCATCGCTGATCTCCTCTAATTCTGAGGCATCCATTCCGGCTGCCAGTTGATTGATCTGGTTTGCTATGTCATTTAATTGATCCTGTGAAAACTGTTCTTCCAGAATCAATGTTTGCTGATGAACTTCACCGCTGTTCAATATGATGACCAGTAGTACCTGGCGTCCCCGGGTAGATAACAGGGTTATGTGCTTTAACCGGGCTCTCTCTGTATGGAGCGGAGTCACAATTGAAGCGACTTTGCTGTGGTGAGCCAGCACAGAAGCTGACAGGGAGAGCCAATCGTCCACATCATGCCGGGCTTGATAGAACTGGTGCCGGATCATCTCCTGTACATGGGCAGGCAGTTCATCTGCTCCCATTAACTGTTGGACATAATACCGGTATCCATTTATGGTGGGTACTCTGCCGGCCGAAGTATAAGGTTGGAAGAGATATCCTCTCTGTTCAAGGGCTGCCATCTCATTCCTGGCTGTAGCCGAGCTGAAATCCAGATGAAAATTTGCCACCAAACGCCCAGAACTGATTGGCTCGGCAGTTTCCACATAATCACGAACCAACAGTGCCAAGACTATTTTTTGCCTTTCAGTTAATCCAGCCGTCATATTTTCCTGTATTTAGCACTCTCGCAGGAAGACTGCTAATAACGGTATATAGTCTATCATGGGGGTTCTTGGCAGTCAAGAAAAGGGTGTGCTAAAGGGATGTTTCTAATGGGATGTTAATAAATCCAGGATGCGAATCGCACAGAAGGGGACCTGTCCATTCCAGGTATTCAGATAGGCTTTGGGGGAGAAATGCAAATTGGGGAAAACTTCAGTAAGAGAAAATGATTTAAGCTGCTGGATGGATTTTATTCTTCTGATGAACCCTGATTTATAATCGTGTCCAGGAATTCCTGATCTTCCTCCGATAAATCAAGACCGGTTAACAACTCAGGCCTTCTTTCCAATGTTCTTCTTAAAGCCTCGTTCCGCCGCCAACTATCTATCCGGGCATGGTGCCCGGACCGCAGAATTTCCGGGACTTTCCAGCCGCGAAATTCCTCTGGCCGGGTGTAGTGAGGGTATTCAAGTAATCCGCTGGCGTGGGAGTCATTTTCTGCAGCTTGCGGATCCCCCAATACACCGGGGATCAAACGGGTGAGGATATCAATTAAAACCAATGCCGGCAGCTCTCCTCCCGTTAACACGAAATCCCCAATGGAGATTTCCATGGTTATCAAGTGTTCACGCACTCGTTCGTCAATGCCTTCATAATGCCCGGCAACAATAGCCAGGTGTGAGTGTGCAGCTAGGGATTTTGCTTTCTTCTGGGTCAGCAGCTCTCCCTGGGGTGTCATTAAAATCACCGGGCAGGGGGGCGGTTTTCCCAGGATCTCTTCCACTGCTGCAAATATCGGCTCTGGTTTCATGACCATGCCACCCCCTCCGCCGTAGGGGGGCTCATCCGTTATATGATGTTTATCGGTTGCCCAATCCCGGATATTGTGCAGACTCACTTGAAGATGCCCCATTTCCTGGGCACGATGGAGAATACTCGACTCCAGGTAGGGGGAAAACACTTCGGGGAATAAGGTAAAAACGTCAAACTGCATGATCCCATTCTAGCTGAGAGCGGGTTGTTGTGCAAGTCAATACAGGGGGTCTTTTATCCGAGAGGACCCTCTCGGACTCAGGATGAAATGCTTGACGCATTTTTAACGACAGTGGTAAGATGTGCGCATGTATCTTAGCGGCAGTAAGTGGAAAATGACAAAAAAACTCCGCAAGAGATCCAATCCCTGGCGGATTATTCTCCTGCTGGTAATCATTGGAGCGGTTATCTATTTTAACCAGACAGTTGTTCCGGAAATTGAACCTCCTTTCATACCGACAGTAACACCTACAGAGAATCCTGAAACCTACACTAATCGGGCTCTGGCACTATATGAGGAAGGCAAACTGAGTCAATCCATCGAAGCCTATCGGGAAGCTATTCTGGTCAATCCCGAAGATTCCTCCCTTTATGTTTCCCTGGCCAAGGTCCAAATCCTGGCGGGGCAGCCGGAAGCAGCCCTTGAAAACGCAGAACTGGCTTTGCTTCGCAACCCAGACAATCCCCTGGGTCATGTGATGAAAGCCTGGGCGCTTGACTTTATAGGAGATCTGATCGAAGCTGAGGCATCCATAGAGCGGGCGTTATCCTTAGCGGAAAAAAATCCGATTGCCCATGCAGTGTATGCAGAAATCCTGATCGACACCCAGGAGTACGAAGAAGCGAGCGCGGAATCCCTTAAAGCACTTGAGCTTGGGCCAAATCTATTGGAAACACACCGCGCCCGGGGGTATGTGCTGTACTGGACGGGCAATTTCAGCGAAGCGATCCGGGAATACCAGAGTGCCCTGAATATCAACAACGCCATCCCTAATCTCCACCTTATGCTGGGGTACTCTTATTATGCCAATCAAGAAAATGACAAAGCGGTTACTTCATTCAGCCAGGCAAATGCTCTTAATCCCACGGACCCGACGCCTGATTATGAAATCTCCCGCATTTATCTATTAGATGGTATTTATAACAAAGCGATTCAATATGGTGAATTGGCAGTCAAGGACGCTCCCACAAATCCACTTATGCAGGGAAATCTGGGCGTGCTTTACTTCAGAAACAGGGAGTATGATCAAGCCCTGAAGTACCTAAACCTGGCTGTTCGGGGCGGCATAACAGAAAATGGAGACATTGTTGAAGGAGTACCTCTCTCTTATAAACCGCGGGTAATAGAAATATTCTCTGCCTATGGTCTCGCTTTGGCAAGGGCAAACAACTGCGAGGAAGCGATACCTGTATTTCAGACCATGCTCAGCCAGGTATCAGATGATGAAATTGCCGTGATCAATGCCAATGAAGGTTTATCCATCTGTACCGATAACCTGGCTGAAATCACACCAACTCCCTGACATTCCAGCCTGTGTCCCTCCCGGCAATTTACTCATTCAGAATAATCACGCTGTAGTCCCATCAGGCAGCTACCGATCAAAACTGAGAACCCAGTCATAAACCCGATGGATCAAAAACTAACTGGAAAAAAACCGACCTTCAGCAAAAACAAACCTGCTTTTAATTTCAATCGAAGCCTGATCCTTCTGGCCCTGATTGCGGCTGGTATATGGTTTGCATATCAGGTCAACGACCCGGATGGTCAGTTCGAGCCCCTGTTTTTACCGACGCCAACAGCCACCCGTACGGTTGATTCTCTGGTCCAGGAAGGGGAGGCTTATTTTGAAGCCGGTAAAATCTATGACCCGGACGGGAAAGATGCCATTGATGCTTATTATGATGTATTGGAACTTCATCCGGAAAATGCTCAAGTCCGGGCAGAGCTTGCGCGATTGTTGACGTATTCTTCCGCTTTGTTATCAACCACCGAAGAGCGTACGGAACGATTGTCGCTTGCCCGTAAGGAAATCCAGCTGGCGGCAGAAGGCGCCCCGGATGACAGCACTGTCCAGGCAATCCGTGCGTTGGTGCTGGATTGGAGCTCAACATCTGCAGCTGCCAGCCAGGAAGAACGGCAGAATTGGTTAAATGAAGCGGAGCAAGCAGCAAACCTGGCAATCACGCTTGACCCAAATAATAGTTTGGCATTGGCTTTTTATGCGGAAGTTCTCCTGGATCAAAACCAAAAAGCCCAAGCCGAAGAACATGCCCGGCTGGCGGTCAACCAGGGACCGGATTTAATGGATACCCACAGGGTATACGCGACGGTGCTGGAATCCCTGGGTGAGTATGTGTATGCTATTGAGGAATTTGAAAAAGCCGCTGAGATCAACCCGAACCTGACATTTCTTTATATCCGGATCGGCGTAATTTACCGGGCATTAAAAGTGTATGATACTGCCCTGGATTACTTTGCCAAGGCGATCACCGTCAACCAATCCAACGGGGTCGAGGATCCCTTGCCGTATATTGCGATTGCTAAAACCTACTCCAGAGATGGAGAATTTTTCATCGCGGCCGTGAATGGGGAAAAAGCAATTGCTATTAATCCCACCAATGCGAATACATACGGGCAGCTGGGGGATATTTATGTTCGGGCCCGGAATTATGAGGGTGCGCTGCCGGTCCTGAAATGCGCCGTTGTGGGATGCACTGCCGAGGAAAATGAAGTGGGTGGCGTTGCCGTACAGGCACTGGAACTCGACAATTTTGACGTCGCTTATTATTACGCCCGTTATGGATCTGTGCTGGCTGCGCTCAGCCGTCCGGGCCAGAATTATTGTCCGGAGGCGCTTGAAATCCTGGCGGAGCTGAAAAGAAGTTACAGCGGTGACCCCACCCTGATGAGCATCGTGGCAGAAAACGAGGCCATCTGTTATCTATTGGAGGCAACCCCTGCACCTTAGTCCTCCATGTCACCCCTCCGTCCAGGGATTTTATTTAACCACCCCTCATTTTTTTATCTCAAAATTATATAAGAATCATATTAAAGCCTTATTATAAAACTTGACTTTCGTTGGGAAGAAAGTTATCATATTACCCGTTACTTAGCAGTCAAATTAATTGACTGCTAATCCTCCGTTTCGAAGGTAGATATACTCTGCTGGCAGATCGGTGTAAAAGCATTTATCTTAAAACTGTACAGTCTTTTATTACAAGGAAGGAGTAGAAATCTATGGCAGGAAAGCAAATTGTTTTCTCAGAAGAGGCCCGGCGGAAACTTCAAGCTGGGATGGATAAACTGGCTAAAGCCGTCATCACGACTTTGGGCCCCAAAGGCCGCAATGTAGCTTTAGACCGCAGTTTCGGCAGTCCCACAATCACTCATGATGGTGTGACAGTCGCTAAAGAAATTGAACTCAAAGATAAATTTGAAAATATGGGTGCCCAACTGCTGAAAGAAGCAGCCACCAAAACCAACGATATCGCTGGAGACGGCACCACAACCTCTACCCTTCTGGCTCATTCAATCGTGACCGAGGGCATGAAGAACCTGGCTGCGGGATCCAATCCCATGCTGCTGAAACAGGGAATTGAAGCAGCTGCCAAGGCAGTCTCAGAGGAAATTGGGAAAAACGCGATTGATGTCACAACCAGAGAAGAGATCGGCAATGTGGCCAGCATTTCCGCCCAGGACCGCTCCATAGGTGATTTGATCGCTGATGTGATGGACAAAGTCGGAAAAGACGGCGTTATCACAGTGGAAGAATCCAAAACCCTGGCATTCGAAACCGAATATGTGGAAGGGATGCAGTTTGATCGAGGTTATCTCTCTGCATATTTCGTCACCAATGCTGACGACATGGAAGCTGTCATCGAAGAACCCAGCCTATTAATCCATGACTCCAAGATTTCCGCTGCCCAGGATCTAGTTCCCCTGCTGGAACGCTTGGTCCAGATGGGTAAACGGGACTTGGTAATTATCGCTGAAGATGTAGATGGCGAAGCGCTCGCCACCCTGGTGTTAAACAAACTACGCGGCATGGTAAACGTACTGGCAATTAAAGCCCCCGGTTTTGGCGACCGGCGTAAAGCCATGCTCCAGGACATCGCAATCCTGACCGGCGCAACAGTGATATCTGAAGATCTGGGACGAAAACTTGACAGCGCGGCTGTTGATGATCTGGGCAAAGCCGAAAAAATAATCTCCACCAAAGATGACACCACCATTGTTGGCGGTGCAGGAGACAACAAACAGATCAAAGCCCGCATCCAGCAGATTCGAAACGAGATTGATTCCAGCTCCAGTGACTATGACCGCGAAAAACTGCAGGAACGTCTAGCAAAACTCTCTGGCGGCGTGGCAATAATCCGGGTAGGTGCAGCAACAGAAACCGAGTTGAAAGAAAAGAAACATCGGGTTGAAGATGCTCTCTCCGCGACCCGGGCTGCCGTTGAGGCAGGCATCGTTCCCGGTGGTGGTGTGGCACTGATTAACGCCACCAAAGCCATCGATAAACTTAAAATGGAATATGCTGATGCCCAGGTGGGCGTGAAGATCGTCCGCAAGGCGCTGGAATTCCCCATGCGGAAAATTGCAGAAAACGCCGGCAAAGATGGGGCAGTCATCCTTGAAACCGTACGTCGCTACCAGATAGAGAAAAAAGACATCAACATTGGCTACAATGTCCTCAGTGAGGAATATGTCGATATGGTTGAAGCGGGCGTGATCGATCCTGCCAAGGTAACCCGCGGCGCGCTCGAAAACGCTGCCTCCATTGCAGCAATGATTCTGACCACAGAAGCGCTCATTGCTGACGAGCCAAAAGATGAATCTGATATGCCCCCCGGAGGAATGGGCGGCATGGGCGGCGGAATGCCCGGCATGATGTAATCTACTGAACAAAAAACCTTTGTAGTGTGGACTGCAATCCTGTCCACACTACTTTTTTAACAGTCGGTACCCCGCTCCCCTTCAGACAAAAACCCAAAAATGCCGTTTTCAGCAGGTATAATCAAGCCAGAATTTATTCTACAAAAAGGACCCCCAATGAACAGAATCCGGGTTTTTATTCCTTTGATCCTCGCTTTAACAATCCTGTTAATAGGTTGTCAGGGACAGCCGGATCAACCTCCTGCGCCAACATCAATTCCACTCCCCACCCCCCAAGCGGGGAGTAGTGCTGAACCTTCAAATCCGCCCCCTCGAGTGATCCCTCCGGAAAATCCAATTCTGCTCCCGGAAGGTTTTGGGATTACTGTCTACGCTGCGGGACTTACTGGTCCGAGAATGATGGACATCGGTCCCGACAACATGATTTATGTCTCCCAGCCCAGCACCGGGCAGATTCTGCGATTGCCGGACCTGGATAGCGATGGGATAGCTGATGGGATTGAAGTCGTAGCCGAAGATTTGGTGGAACCCTCCGGGTTGGCGTTTTTTAATGATGGATCCTTGTATGTTGCTGAAACCACACGCGTTATCCGTCTCCTGGACCCCGATGGGGATGGTTTTTTTCAAGACCGGGAAATTATTGTCGCGGGCATTGCGGCCGGCGGTCATTCATCCCGCTCAATCATCTTCAGCCCAGACTGGAAGAACCTCTACCTGTCTATTGGATCCTCCTGTAATGTCTGCCTCGAACAAGATCAGCGCCGGGCATCGGTAATGCGCTTTGCTGCAGATGGAAGCTCTGGGAAGATATTTACCAAAGGATTAAGGCATGTGGTTGGAATGGATTTTAACCCCGGCAATGATATCCTCTGGGTCGCAAATGATGAGCGGCACGGCTTGGGAGATAATCTGCCGCCAGAGACCATTTACGCAATCTACATTGATGCAGATGCGGGCTGGCCTTATTGCCACGCCGGGCGGATCCTTGATCCTGATCACGGCGACAGGGATTCTTGTGATAATCTACTGACGCCAATTTTTGAACTGGAAGCCCACACAACCCCATTCGGGATAACCTTTTATATGGGAGAGCAGTTTCCCGATGAATACCAGCAGGATTTGTTTATAGCACTCCATGGGTCCAGCGAAGGTTCCCAACCTGAGGGGTATAAATTAATCCGAATCCCGTTCGGCGGGGGGGAACGGGGTCCGGTGGAGGATTTTGCAGTAGGTTGGTTGTTGGAAGATGGAAAATCCTGGGGCACGCCGGTAGACCTCATTGTGGGTCCTGACGGCAGCCTCTTTTTATCTGATGACAGCCAGGGAGTAATTTACCGGATTTTTTACAGCGGTTAACCAGCCCCGGGTGAGATGTAATTTCGGGAAAAATAACTGTCCCAAATTAGCCTTTTGACAAAAATGGCTTTCAATGCTAAAATTACCCCGGTTTTAAAATAACCATCCGGCTGGTAATCGTATACCAGCGAGAACTGTAAATGCTCGACGAACCATATGATTTTAGTTGTATCGAAAGATATTACCCTGAATTTTAGTTTCCAAAAGCACTACCCGGCCGGTTAAACCCCGACCGGGTATTTTATTATCAATATTAAACCTCCCCGGGATTCGGTAAAGACCGAAACAGGGAGGATAACATTATGAAGGATTTAAAAAATGAGTAACAACAAATTAAGAATTATTCCCCTGGGAGGTCTAGGGGAAGTCGGAAAAAACATGATGGTCTACGAATATGGAAAGAACATCCTCGTCGTAGATACAGGGATTATGTTCCCCGACAATGAAATGCTGGGAATTGATTACATCATCCCGGATTTCGAATATATCAAAGAAAACAAGGACCTGGTGAGGGGGATAGTCATTACCCACGGGCACATGGATCATGTGGGCGCGATAGCCCATGTCCTGGAAGAAATCAACGTCCCGATTTACGCAACCCCGCTCACAAAAGGGTTGATGGAAGTCAATTTATCTGAGAAGGGCCTGCTCGACAAAGTCAACATCCAAACTGTCCATGCAGGAGAAAGTGTAAAGATCGGTCCTTTTGAGATTGAATTCTTCCATGTCTGCCACTCCATACCGGATAGCGTGGGCCTAGGCATTACCTGCCCAGACGGCTTGATCGTTCACACCGGCGACTATAAGTTTGATCCCACACCGGTTGATGGATGGCCAACAGATTTTGCCAAACTGGCTGAATTCTCCGGAAGGGGTGTTCTGGCCTTGCTGGCAGATTCTACCAACGCAGATAAACCGGGTTGGACACCTTCGGAAATGGTCATTAATGATGCCCTGGACAAAGTATTCAGCACCGCCCCGGGTCGAATTATTGTGGCATCCTTTGCCTCCCTGGTATCCAGGATGCAGCAAGTCATTGATGCTGCAGATCGTTATGGGCGCAAAATTGCTTTTGTCGGCTACAGCATGGCCCAAAATTCCAAAATGGCAAAAAAACTGGGCTATCTGGAGATACCTCCCGACCTTGAGGTCGGAATAGAGGCAGCTCTCAATATGAAGCCAAAAGACGTGGTGTTAATGGCAACTGGTTCTCAGGGAGAACCCTATTCAATTATGGGCCGGTTGGCAAGAGGAACAAACAAACGTTTTGAATTGATAAAAGACGACACGATTGTCCTGTCCTCTCATGCCATTCCGGGTAACGAAGAGGCCGTGTTTAAAACCATTAACAGGCTGTTCCGGCGGGGAGCCAATGTAGTATATGAACCACTTGCTGGCGTCCATGTCTCAGGACATGCCAATCAGGAAGAGATGAAGTTAATGCTGAATATTGTTAATCCCGAATACTTAATCCCGGTTCACGGAGAATTAAGGCACCTGAAACAGCATGCCGTTTTAGCGGAAGAGTCAGGTTTTCCCGCTGATAAAATCCTGGTGATCGAAAACGGAGAAGTAATAGAATTCGACAAAGGGAAATTAGAAATTAAAGACCGCATCCCGGGTGATTACGTATTCGTGGATGGGTCGCGAGTAGGAGAAATCGGTCCCAGCGTTGTCCGGGAAAGGGGGCAACTTGCTCAAGATGGCGTGGTGTTGATCAGCCTGGTGTTGGACAGAAAAGGCAAACTGCATGAAGAACCAGAGATCATCTCCCGGGGATTTGTGTATAAACACGATGAGGATGACATTATTGAGCAAACCCGTCAAAAAATCGTGGGGATTGTTGAAAATACCGAGGGCGATTTACACAATGAAGTAGTTCAAACTATTCGTTCCTTCCTTTTCAGTAAAACTAAAAAACGCCCCGTGGTCCTGGCTACCATGAATTATCTCTAATAAGTCGGCTCTACAAAAAAAACAAACGCACCCAAGAACGGGTGCGTTTTTTGTTATTTTTGAGTTTTTCATTATTATGTCATCGCGAGCAGAGCATCGACGCAACGATCTGATTTCGACTGTGTTTTACAGTTCGTCTCGTATGAATGAGTCTGGCGGTTCACGAAAACCCGGGGAGCATAATTCAAATTACGGGCCTGGCCATCCGTGATCCCCAATCAGGGGAACAAAAGCTACTGGCGCAAGATCTTCTTTGGTTATCTCTTCCCCCCGGCGCTGATACAGATGCAATACCTGTCCAATTCTTCCCCCTACCGGCATAATTAATCTGCCGCCGTCAGCAAGCTGGGACAGCAGGGGAGCCGGAACATCTGGAGCCGCAGCTGTGACCATGATCCCATCATAGGGAGCAAAATCCGGTAGGCCTTTGGTTCCATCACCCAGGTGGATCTGGATGTTATTAAACCCCAGGTCTTCCAATAATTTTGAGGCGCTCTTCGCCAGCGAAGAATGGCGCTCAACAGTATGGACTTCCGCTGCCAATTTTCCCAGGATAGCTGCTTGGTAACCGGATCCGGTCCCGATCTCCAGCACTCGTTCATCCCCCTTTAAATTCAGATGCATGGTCATATAGGCCACAATATAAGGCTGGGAAATGGTTTGGCCTTTCCCAATCGGCAGCGGTCCATCAGCATAGGCATAGAGGTGTTGATCCGCAGGAATAAACAAATGGCGAGGGATTTCAGAAAACGCTTCCAGAATCCGGGGAGAGCTAATTCCCCGGCGGGCAATTTGTCTCTCAACCATCCGTTTCCTGGCTGTCTGGAAATCAATCTTTCCCAAAAGAATTTCCTTTTCAGGCAATAAATTAATTCAGGAGGAAAGCAATAACCCAGCGAGTGGTGGAGATCAGCGCATCCTGGTGGGTCCGCTCATCTGCAGGGGTTGCATCAAAGCCTGTCCCATTAATGATCTTGCGCCACCACCGGGTGTTCAAGGTACAAGCTTATGGTTCCACAGAAAGACCTTCAAATTCCTGAATTACATCCCTCCAGTTTTTCGGCAGGGGGATGGTTTTACGGCTCTGGTAATCATAGGCCACCTGGACAGTTTTTCCTTCGGCAAAAACCCGCCCGGATGCAGAATCCCTGATCAAATACTCCATATCCAGGCTTTTATTGCCCAGCCGGGAAACCCGCACACCAACCTCAACCTGGTCCGTCATCAGGATCGGTTCTTTATAATCAAGCTCAACCCGGGCCAGAATAAACCCGATTTCCAGGAAAGACTTACCATCCCACAAACCGAGCTGCCGGATATAGGATACCCGGGCATGTTCCATGTAGGTCATAAAACCAGCATTATTAACATGCCCCTGGGGATCAAGGTCACCGTAGCGGACAGTAATCGGGTGGAAAAAATGAAATTCAGACATGAGTCCATTATACATGATAGTGGTCATCCTCCACAAAGGATCCCCTTGTGCTAATTCATCATCATCCATAATCAGGATTATCTCTGAGTCGTATCCCTCCCGGGTTGTTGTATCTCCTCAGTTGACAGCCAATTTTTCATTGTGTACACTACAATTAAGCAAATCCTTTAATATAGCCAGAAAAATACGCCGGGCCAGCAGACAAAATTTTTCACGTATTGATTTCTCTTAAAAAATTCTGCAAAGAATTGGCTTATGCGCAACTAATCATCATTACCTTGATTATTCATAATATAAAAATGTGGTAACTCTATCTTCTTGGAACACAGATCGATTGCAGCATAAACACTGGCTGATAAAGGTGTTTGTGACGTAGAAGGAACTGCATTAGCTGATCACTTACAAAAGGAGAGAATCGCATGAATGCAAAACGTTGGCTGATGATTGTCTTGTCCTTTTTGCTCCTGGCAACCATGCTCCTTACTCTAGGATGTAATAAACCTAAAACCGACGAGGGATCTAGTCCATCAGAGGGAGAAATAGACTTATCTATCGATGAGGGGTCTGAGGAAAGTGAGGAAACATCCGACACATCCGAAGAAACGGAAACCGATGAGGATGAGGAACCGGGCGAAGAAATCACGGAACCGACTTTCTTCTCATATGCCGAGACCCATGCATATCCCCCTTTGTCCTCCCTGGATGAGTTCACAACCAGAATTGGCCTAAGCGATGAGGACAAGCAGAACTTGTCCATTCATATTGACGTTGAAGGTAATAATGTCTGGGGAGGCAAACCTGAAGATATCCCCCAGGGATACCAAGGCTTTACTGATATTGTCTTCTCTGCCCGCGGATCCATAGCTTATGAATCAGACTATACCGGTCCTCCTGTGAATGCCCTCTTTACCTGCGGATATGCCAATCCCGATGTGCCTCTCTGGGTTGTTTGTCCTCCCATGTTAAACATGGAAGACACCAACAATTGGTATCTACTCGCCCTGGGACTTCTGGATAATACTCCCTTTGCTCATGAGAGCAATTTTGGGACCATAACCGCAGCCCTTGACTCAGATGCCAACCCTGAAAATAACTGGGTTGCTCTACCTGAATACCCCAATGACTACTATCAGGGTACTGACCTCTGGTTCACCAACATGTATGATCCTTCGACAGGCTGGAGAGGAGGTGCCTTCGATGCAGATTGGAATGACGCCAATATCTATTTCATCACAGTATTCTATAAGAACATCGTTGTGTTTTTCATCCCTGTTGATGAGATCCCTGCGCCAAATCCGGGCGGGAGGGGTACGGTGATGTGGACAGACCATAAATGGTCCCTGGAATCCTATGGAGGTGATGTTGAACTGGGTGATCCCACCTTGCCACCAGTACCGTGGGGACCAGGCTCACTGGCTAACTTCACCAGCGACAGAGGAGGAGCGGTTATCCTCCCGGAAGGTTATACTTTCTGCAGTTTTAGTGGGTGTAATTTCAATTTGGATGATCCGGAATTTGATGATCTTAACGTAATGGGTTCCTGTGAATGCAGTGGTTGTACTATGAATCCGGGATGCGACTGTTTTCTCTTTACGGAAAGATCGCCGAGAGATCGGTACCCTCCTTACACTTTTTCAGATCCAATGTATTTGGATTTCGTTGCAGGACCAAATCAGAAAACACTCTTAGACTATCAGCTTAATTACAATTGCCTTTGTGTGAATGAAGGTCAATAGCTGCGGTAAAATTGAAAGCTTGAAGTGGGGCTGGGGCAACGACGATATGCCCGGGGTTAAATACTGGGATTACAAAGTATAAAAAAGACCCCAGGTATACCTACATTTGTTTTTGTGCAAAGGAAAGTAAATAAAAGGAGAAACCATGAGGAAAAAAACCCGCAATCTGGTTATTCTCAGTGTATTAACTATCCTGGCGTTGTTCATCACATCATCCTGCTGTCCTCTTTTCAGGCCGCCCGATTTAAAATCAGATGAAGAAACCGAAGCGGAAGAAATGGGAGACGAAGTCATAGATAGTAGTTCATCAGATTCCGAGGTGAGTGAAGACCTAACTGCTGACGATGTTGTGGTTGAGGAACCTGAAGTCGAGGAGCCGCCGACTTTTTCAGTGGCCGCTACCTTCAATAACCAGCTGTTTGAGTCAACAGATGCAGTGCTTGACCTAATTTTCCGCGAACCGTTGCCGCTTGCCAGAGCCAAGGTTGTTTTCAAGGAAGAACTGGCAGGCGATAACATCTTTGGCGATTCCAGTATCACTCCCCTGGGTGAGGATCCTGCAGCGGATATTATTTTATCGGGTCATTTCACCTTACAGGTCCCGACGGATACAGACTATCCTATTATGGATTTTGTGGTTCCCTGCGGCATGCAAAGTGTTTGGGAAGAGGATCCCTCGGTGTGGGTTTCCTGTGCTGGTGAGGGTGAGGTTGGGGATATCTCCACTTGGCATGTATTCTTAGGAGCGATGCAGGATACTATACCCCGCTTTGATGACACCCGCTTCAGGACTATCGCTGTGGTCCTGGATTCAGATAATATGCCGGAAAATAACTTTGTGCCCACATTTGACCGCGACTTTTACCAGGGTTCTGACCTCTGGTATACCTGGACCTCTACTCCCCAGGAAGGATGGATGCCGGTGGTCTGGGGTGAAAACTTCCAGGAGGTGCCAAGCCTCGCTAGAATTCTATTCCATGGCAATAGCTTCGCCGTATTTATTCCTGGAAATGAAATCCCTGCCAAGGATGCCGGTTTCAGAATTGCCGTGGACTCGCATCTGGGGATGTGGGACCCCAACAACTATTTTGGCAATGTCATAGGGAGCGATCCCACCAAGGCGCTCACAAAAATGGATCCAGAGAATAAACTCACCCTTTATATTGATAAAGAGGGTCATGAAAATTGGTTGGAGGGTCCCTATCAACCCTGCCTCACCAGGGGGTGTAAACAACTGCCAGAATACGATTATCGATCTGCAGAAATTCCAAAGGAGTATTGGTGTGAGTGCACCGGCTGCACGGAGGATCCAGATTGTGGTTGTTATATGTTCTTACAATATAGAATGCCCATGTGGGAAATTAGCGAAGAAAAAATTACCTGGTCTGTCGCTGGTTTAGGTCTTCCCGGGGAAAAAATCGAGAATCGGCGGAGCACGCTGTTTAATTGCTTCTGCGTTAAAAAACTCGAATAAGGGATCCCAAATAAAACAAGGGGATCAGGGCCAGAAAACCATATTCTGGCCCATTTTGGTCTCAGATTTTCATAAACGCCTTTATATCCCAATAAGACTGATCTTATCCCGGATATAATTGGAGGTCGGTTACCTGTTATTAAATATTAAGCTTCACGTCATAATTATAATTTGGTCTTGATATGGAAGTACTCACCAGTTTATTTACTATACTGGTCATCGTCCTGCTGGGCATACTGAGCAGGAAAACCGGGGTCTTTAAAGCGGAGCATGCCAAAACGCTGTCTTCATTCGTGTATTATTTTGGCCTGCCCGCTCTCTTTTTCGTTAAATTATCAACCCTAGACTTGCTTAAGATGAACCTGCAAATGGTGCTGGGCACCTTACTTCCCACGCTTACCCTTCTGGTATTTTTACTGGGGCTAAAAACGATCAAGCTTATTGATAAGGATACCTACATCCTGCTCAGTTTATCGATCAGTTTCGGGAGTTATGCTTTTTTTGGGGTGGCTTTTTTTGAAACATTCCAGAGCGGAAGATGGCTGGAGTATTCTATACTGGCAGCTTCCCTGCTTGGCGTGCTTGGAATCATTACCACCCTCCTGCTTCTGGAGTATGCCAACAAAAAGGAACAGAGCCGAAGCATACTGCGAAAGATCTTTACTAACCCCCTGATCCTCTCTATCCTGCTTGGCATGCTCTCTTCCCTGGTGGGATTTCACCTGCCTTTTCTAAGCAATGCCTTAAGCCTGGTGGGGCAGACGGCCAGCGCGACTGCTATATTTGTCCTGGGAATGTTTATCTATGACCGTTTCTCGCTGCAGATCATCAAGGAAGCGCTGCTCTATTCGATATTTAGGATCGTGGGTCTGCCGCTGATCACATACCTGACTATCCTGGTTTTTCTGCCTGGAATTGGAGATCTCAGCCAGTTTCTGTTGTTAGAAAATGGAATGCCGGCAGCGATTGCGCTGGTTGTATTTGCTGAAAGATACAACTACAAAATCACCAAAACTACTGGGATTGTCAGTTTAACCTCAATCCTCAGTTTTATCAGCCTGACAGCTCTCTTTTATCTTTCCCAGGTTATCTTTTAAGATCAGACTATGCCTGTCTGAAGATTAGACCTCATCCCATGAAGCAGTCTCCCAGGGATATGTCTCTACTTCTTTGGCTTTCTCTCTAACCGCAGGATCGCTGGAAAACTTTCCCCGCAAGTGATCTGGTAGTAAAACCGCAATCTCTTTCATGATGCGATCTCCCAGAGCATCCAGCTGTTCCCGCCTATCCCTTCCTCTCCCGGTGACGGACACAGGTCCGTAAGGTTTTCCAACCTGGATGGTTACCTTTTTTTTATTTCGCAACCGCAGTGGGAATACATCTCTAAACCCGGTAAACCCTACCGGCAAAATCTGCGCCTCAGTCCGGGCTGCCAGGTAGGCCGCTCCTGGGCGGGCGGGGCGGAGCATTTCAGCCCAGGCTCCGCCTTCAGGGAAGATGCCAAAAAAACCATTTTGAGATAAAACCTGTTCAGCGTCCCGGATCGCCTGCCGGGAACCAGTACCTCGATAAACATACAGAACGCCCCACAAGCGGGGCAGCAGTTTTGCCCATCCCGGGGTGAAAGCGGGATTGGCGCCAGAGAACATTTCGATGGAAGCAGGAGCAATACGCAGAATTGCTATCGAATCTGCAAAACTGAAATGGTTACCGGTCACGATCAGGGGGCCCTCTTTCGGAATGTTCTCTTCACCGATGATCTCAAAATCCGAAAATGTGTGCAGGGCTGCACTAATCAATCCTTTAAGAACAGACCTGATAAATAGTCTGCGGGGAACTTTAATGTCTGCCATGGATTGCTCCTTGACCAAGTTTTTTTGTAATTAAACATTCTTCTGATTGAATTATTGAGAAGGATTTTTTTTAACAGGAACTCTATGGTTATTTTCTATACTATCAAATTTCTATTTGATTACTTTTTAGAAGCGCGGTCTGGATCATAAATAGCTCCACTCTCGGGAGTATTCCACCTCCTAAACCCGGAAGGTAATCAATCAAGCGTTAATCGCTTTTAGTGCTGTCAGGGCTGAGTCATGAAGGATGCCGTTGCTGGCACATACTCCCCTGTTTTTTTTCAGGGTCCTACCCTGTGAAAAATCAAGTGGTTTTCCATCAAGGTCAGTAACCTTACCTCCAGCTTCTTCCACGATGATTAAACCAGCCGCTTGATCCCAGATTTTCTCCCGGTAATCCGTCCTCTTCGGGGACAATAAACGAAGGTAAATTTCTCCTTCCCCTGAGGCGAGCAGGGCATATTTCACCTGACTGTCCATCCGTACGGGATCCGCCTTGCCGCCTAATTTTTCCTGAAATAAGTCGACCTGGGAAACATTGGTATGTCCAGATTCAAAGGACCGCATCAGCCGTGCCCCTGCCGGATTTGATTGAGTGGATACCTGAAGTTGGGAAAACCCAATTTCCGCTTGTTTTTCCCGCAATCCAGAAATCCAGCTCCCCTCCCCCCTTTTGGCGACCAGTAATGACCCGCTGCCCCCGATCTCCTCCTGAAGATCAGGAGACATATTAGGACAGCCCAAAACTCCCAGTTGGACTCTGCTGCCTTCAACATAGGCGAGGGCGCAGGCATACTGGGCTCCTCGTAAAAATCCTTTGGTACCGTCAATAGGATCCAGAGTCCAATACCTCTCTCCCGGATCATCAATCCCCCGGTCAATATATTCACATACCTGGTCTGATGTCACGCCGGGAATCACCCGGTTCACAAATGCTGTTACTGTATCCAATGTGTCTCGTTCAGTTGGGGAACGCAGTACATCGGCTTGTTCTTCTCCGACCAGAATCGCTCCGGGAAATTGCTTTTCTAGAAAATATCCTACAACTGCCTGAGCGGCAAAATCCGCTACAGTTACCGGGGAGCGGTCATCTTTCGTTAACGTTTTGGATACCATCTCCGTCTGGATATCACCAGCCAGGGCAGCTGCCTGCCTGACAGCATTGATTGCAAACTTTATTTTGGGATCATTTTTATTTATCATAAAATTTTATTCACAGAGTATATACGCTTTATCTAATAATTTTCTCTCGAGACATGAGAATTTTACCTTCATTGATCATTAAGCTCTGTATCATGCTACCGAGACGCCTGTTAAGTCATAGGTCATCGCGCCGGTTATCCTGACCGGAGATATTTCCCCTTCCGGTAGCTCTCCTTCTACAATCACCATGCCATCAATCTCAGGAGCATCCCGGTATGTGCGCCCCAGGGAAATCATATCCCCGGAATCCTCAATAACTCCCTGCCCCTCAATTAACACATCCAATGTTTGACCTACCAACTTTTGATTATTCTCCAGGGAGATTCCCTGCTGGAGGAGCATTAACTGTTCCTTTCTTTCCGCTTTTAAAGCTGCTGGCAGAGGATCACCCAGTGCTTCAGAGGCCGTGCCGGATTCAAAAGAATAATCAAACACACCAATCCTGTCGAATCGCACCTCTTTAACAAAATCAAGCAGGGATTCAAATGCTTTTTCCGTTTCACCCGGATAACCCACAATAAAAGTGGTTCTTAAAGCCAATGTTGGCATTTCTTTTCTCAGTTTCCCTACAGTCTGATGAACCCAATCCATGTTTGCCGGGCGCCGCATATTTCTTAGGACCTCCGGATCCGCATGCTGAAGGGGTATATCGATATAGGGCAAAATTTGTTTGTGAGCGGCCATCACCTCGATCAAACGGTCAGTAATATATCCGGGATATGCATATAAGATACGGATCCAATTTACATCAGGGACAACTCCGGTTAAAACCTCCAGCAAGCCAGCCAAGCCTTCTTTTTGATTTAGATCATGGCCATAATCAGTTGTATCCTGGGCGATGAGGTTGATTTCCCGGACGTTTTGGCTCTGAAGATATCGAGCATCCCTTATTAAATCTTCTATTGGGCGGCTGACAGCGGTACCTTTAATCATGGGGATGGCACAAAACGCGCAGGGGCGACGGCAGCCATCCGCAATTTTAAGGTAAGCACTACCTCCCTGGATGTGCGCGCTCACTGTTCCCGGTGGGGAACTTCCAATCACATCGGCAGGAGGAAGATGATAGAGGGGTTGAGGATAATCTCCTTCCCGTAAGTTTTGTACAACCTGGAGAATATCCATCCAGCGTCGAGTGCCGAGAATTCCATCGATCCCGGGAATCCTGCGGGCTACTTCTTCTCCGTAGCGCTGTGTTAGGCAGCCGGCGGCGATCAGCAGTTGGCCCTTTTCTTTTTCTAATGCCAATTCCTGTAATACGGCATAGGATTCTTCTCTGGCTGATTCGATAAATCCACAGGTATTTACAACCAGGATTTCTGCGTTTTTAGGATCTGCCTCCCCGAAAAATCCATCCTGTTGGAGAAGCTGAACCATGGAATCGGAATCTACGGTGTTTTTTGCACACCCAAGAGATACCAGATGAAAGGTTTTTTTCTTCATGACTTATTAATTTGATCCAGAAAGTTTTATTGCGGTTCTGAGGTTGCCGTGTTTTGGGGAGTGGAGGTTACATCCGGCGTATCCGTTGGAATTGGCGTAGATGTAATTGTCGGAGTAGGCGTGACTATGCCTTCAGCTGTATATACCCGGCTCACCACTTCGCCATAGAGTCCCATAACGCCCAAATCCCGCTGGTTGAAGATCACTTCCACACCGCCAGCATTACCAGTTAAAACCTCGATCCCCAATTCCCCGCCGAATAATTTCACACTTCCCGGTTGTAATCTTCCTTCAAAAGCAACCTGGCCGTCAACAGTCACTCTCACCCAGGATCTCTGAATGACAATAAGCTGTACCTGAACTTTTTCGTTTCCTGTAAACTGGAGAGTGGAGGTTGGTTCTCCTTCATCAGCAGCAGGTTCTAATGGCTCAGGAGAGAGGGCTACATCCACCTCAATCTCTCCTGTTGAGGTTTGGATAACCTCTAGGGTGGGTGCAGGGGTAAGTGATGGAAGTAAAATATCCGCTACACCGGGAATGGTTGCTGTCGATTCTTGCGCAGTTCCCCTCCCCCCAAAAATAAGCACCCCGGACCAGATTGATACGCCGCCTATCAGCACCACAACCATAACCCAGAAAATTGTAGGACTAGCAAGAAATCTGCGCAACCGGGTCCGCAAAGAAAATGGAACACCGGACCCAGTTGCCCGCTGACGGACCTTTGATAACCGGGTTTGCAGAACATCTGCATAACTTAACAACAACGGCTCTGGATCCAATCCCAGGAATTGGGCATAGTTCTTAACCATTCCTCTACCCTGTACGGTGGAAGGCAGCTCATCCAGGCTTCCGTTTTCAATCGCTTTCAGATATCGCTCGGGAATGTAGATCTGGTTTTCTACGTTCTCCAGTGTAAAACCCAATCGTTCTCTCTGGGTCTTTAACGTGGTACCAATCTCTCCCAAAGGTTGAACTTCTGCTGCAGGTGAAGTTAAACTTGATTCAGAGTCCAGTTCCTGGGGTTTACTGGATTCTTCCTCAATTAAAGGCCTTAATAAGGCTACCAGGGGAGATGGATCTACACCCAAAGCTCTTGCATAAGATCGTACAAACCCCTTTTGCTGCACCACAGAAGGCAATACATCATAATTATTCGCTTCAATGGCGGATAAATACTTTACACGGATACGCGTTAAAATCGAAACCTCATCCAGCGAGAGATTTTGCTCTTCCCGGGATCCTTTTAATATTTCCCCAACTGTGCGCTTTTCTTCTACCATTGGTCAATACAAAGACCGGTCTGGCCAGCTGTTCGGCTGATCCCAGACCGGTTTGTTTTTGTCTTCCTCAGGCTGATAGACTCTTATTCTGCTTCGTCTTCCTCGACTTCTGCTCCCCCATCCTCATCAAGCAGATCATCTTCTGCAGTCTGTTCACCTTCACCAGCGGTGTCATCGAATTCAAATTCCTGATCAAAGTCACTGTCTTCCAGGATTTCAGCCAGAGCCTCTTCCGCCTGGATTGCTGCCTTTTCTTCTTCTTCCAAGGCGGATTCTGGTGATTCGCCTTCCCGGTGTACGATGATCTCAATTTCCGGGATCAGATCAACTGTCAGCCGTACTGAAACGGAATGTTTCCCAATCATCCGTAAAGGCTGGGATTCAATCTGTTTGGGAGCAACGGTTACCCCGATCTCTTCGCTGACCACATCCGCGATCATCTGGGTATTGATGGAACCATATAAGCGGCGGGTTTCACTGGCTTTGGCAGCAAAAGTAAAGCGCTTCCCTTCCAGTTGTTCTGCAACGCCGCCGAGCTCCTGGTTTACCTTGGCCCGTTTTATTTCGCCCTGTTTTTGAATCCGCCCCGCCTGCTTTACAGCGCCTGGAGTTGCCAAAATAGCCATTCCATGGGGCATCAAATAATTTCGGGCATAACCGGGAGCGACTTTTTTAACATCCCCGGCCCGGCCCAATTTATACACATCTTCTAACAATAATACTTTCATGGTCTCTAGCCCTTTCTACTAGTTTAATAGAGTATGCCTGGCGCGAAGGGTACAACGCACAAGACGCGGAAAATTTTACCAGATGGTTATAGCTCAGTCAATAACCCGCTGGGATCAATATTCATTTATAAAAAAGATCAATCCCCTTCGGGATGCACTTGACTATGTTCTGATTACAGCCTGGAAAGTATGATCATTATCACAAAACCTGCCAGTATGATCAGTTGAACGATAAATACAAACCCAACATTTCCTTCGGGACGGATATCCTCCAATAGCAGCTGTTGTGAATTTCTATTAATTTGAAATACCGGACCGGCAAACCAGGTGCAGGCAGCTCCTCCAATTAAACCTCCGATGTGTCCCCAGTTGTCTATACCGGGAGATAATCCGATGATAATGTTTACCACCGCAACTTGGACAATCTGGCGCAAAGCAATTTTAAATTGATCCCCAAACAATTGTCTATGCTGGTAAATAAACACTCCTTCTGCTCCCAGCAGACCAAAGATTGCTGTGGATGATCCCAGCGAGGGAGATGGTGTAAAAAAGAAAGATAATAAATTACCGGTGATACCAGCAATCAAATACAATCCCAGGAAACGAAATGATCCAAAAAACCGCTCCACTCTTCTTCCCAAGATATAAAGAGCATACATGTTAAATCCAAGGTGAAGAATCGATCCGTGAAGAAACATTGGCGTTACCAGCCGCCAGTACTGACCCTCAACAATTAAGTCGTTGGCTTTCACGCCGAAAGCCGCGGGGATATCAAATCCAACCAGGAAATCAGTGAGAATTTGAATTAAATAAAGCGCTATAGTGATACCCATCAACGAGTAAGTAACCAGCGGTTTCCGGTCAGGCAGTTTAATCATCTGGGGTGATCTGGCCTGTCCGTTATATCCAGGGGTTTGGTCCCTTTTTACCTCAAACCCTTCTGGTCTGGTAATTGGAGGGGATAAATCCTCCCGTGATACAACCCTGTTGTAGTGAATTGGTCCGGAAGTTTTAGCACTCAAATAAGGAAGATGAATCTCCGATTGTGAGCTTGTTTCCAGCTCCAATCTGACATTCTCCGCCGCCTCTCTGATCCGCTCCATCGCAACCGGATCCTGGGACAAATCCAGATTGTATTTTTGTAAAAATTCAGAAAGAATATCGGAAATTAATTGTTCTGGACCATTCTTTTCGGGAGAAAACGTTAATGGTTTCTGATTCATAAATCAACCACTCTCTGGTGAACACGCTGCTGTTCTGTTTTAATGATGGCTTCTATCATATCTGCGGTTTCGCTCAGTTGATCATCTTTGTTCACGACAATATAATCAAAGAGGTCTATTTTATTAAACTCCTGCCGTGTGGTAGCTATCCTTAATTTTAAACTTTCCTTGGTCTCAGTATTTCTCTTTTTCAGCCGATTGATTAATTCTTCTTCGCTCTGAGGCACTAAAAAAATCAGCAGGGCATCCTTGGCCAGTTTCCGTACGGTTTCCGCGCCCTGGACGTCAATCCGCATGATCACATTTTTTCCGCTTTCCAGGGCTTTTCTGACCTGGGATTTTGGAATGCCTTTGTAATCCTGGTAAACAACTGCATACTCTAGAAGTTCTCCTTCATCAATCATTTTTGCGAACTCGTCTTCAGACAGGAAAAAATAGTCCACACCTTCCACTTCCTCGGGACGGGGTTTCCGGGTTGTCGCAGTAATTACAAAGTGGAAAGGAAGACCACGTGATTTCATCTCCTCCAGCACGGAGTCCTTTCCCACCCCGGAAGGACCGGAAATGACAATTAACAGGGGGTTCGGTTGATCCTGAAGAAAAGGAGATGCGGTGGGGTTGTTGTCCATAATAAAATTTCCTTATCCAGTATAATTGGGACGAACGAATTATTTTGGAGCCTGATTGTATGCCTACTTACGAATACCGCTGCACTGATTGTAATCAAGTTTTTGAAGTATTCCAAACCTACCGGGAATACGGGGGCCAGTCGGTAAGCTGCCCCAAGTGTGCCGGCTCCCTCCTCCAGCGAATTATCAAGCCGATCCGGGTTGCCCGGTCAGAGGAAAACCGGCTGGAATCAATAGCTGATCCGGAACAATTAGCGGGGCTGGAAGATGATCCCCAGGCGCTTGGAAAAATGATGCGCCGGATGAGTCGGGAATTAGGGGAAGATATGGGGCCTGAATTTGATGAGGTTGTCGACCGGTTAGAAAAAGGACAATCGCCTGAAGATATTGAAAAAGATCTCCCCGATCTTGGGTCCGAAGGGGGTGGGCTCGATCCCAGTCTTGATCTATAACCCTTTCTCCAGGTGGGATTTTCTACTCCACAAAATCAACAATTTCCCTTAAAATCCCCAGGATTTCAACCATTTCAGGAGAATTCCCCGGAGGTCCGACTGGACCTCATTAAAAGGTTTTTCTGCATCTACAATCACCCAGCGCCCCGGATCCGCTTTTACTAATTCCAGATATCCTGCCCTCACCCGGTGGTGAAAGTCGATATCATAAGCATCCAATCGATTGAGTCCTCCCGCATCCAGCCGGCGCTGTAATCCTACTTCTGGTTCCAGGTCCAGAAGTAGTGTTAAATCCGGGGTTAATCCCCCGGTTGCATAGTGGATGATCCCCTGCAAAGATTCCACCGTGTTCCGATGTCCATATCCCTGGTATGCCAGTGTGGAGTCTGCATAGCGGTCACACATCACAATGCCGCCTTCCATTAGATGCGGTTTAATGATTTCTTCCACCAGCTGAGATCTGGCAGCCTGGTACAACAGCGCTTCTGTCCGGTCCACCATGGCAGTATTCTTAAGGTCCAGTAAAGTTGCTCGGATTTGATTGCCAATCGGTGTGCCGCCGGGCTCCCTGGTCTTTAATATGGGATATCCCGCCTGAAGAAATTCCTCAGCCAGAATATCCAACTGCGCGGTTTTCCCGCTGCCGTCTGGACCTTCAAAAGTAATGAATTTTCCCTGCTTTTCCTGCATGGACGAAAGAGTATCCAACTCGGGCTGCTGAAAAGTTTTCCGATTCCCCAATCGCTTACCTGGGAACCACCGCTTAATCATCCTCCCGGAAGATTCTCACTCGTCGGTTGGGATCCTTTCCGTAGGAGTGAGACACCAGGTTGGCTTGAGTTACCATTTGATGCTGAAGGCGTCTGATATACGAGGAAGCAGGCAGTAATTCCACCCATCGTTCTCCATTAAGCACCGCCTGAATAGCACCCTGAGTTTGATGAAGGGCCTGCTCGTCATTCTTTGACAGAGCGCCGTTCTTGAGATTAAACACATCTTTCAGTAAATGCTCCATTCGTTTGGCAGTATTGGATCGCAGAACATAGATCGGCAAACCCAGTTCTTCTGCTTCAATAATTGCCTTGGGGTTATCCCGGTAATGATGTTTTAGGGTTACGGCAATTCGGGCGTCCTTGACATGTTTTTCAATGGTAATGGGAACATTGAGGTTTTTAGCTGCTTTTAACATACGATCGCGGGCAACACCATAGGTAAATATGGGGAGTGTTTCCAAATCATCGCGATTCAGCTGCCATTGAGGCTCCCTGCTAAAAAATTCACTCTCCGACGGGGGATCCTTGCCAATACTTTGTAATACAGGGCGGGTTGGTGTCTTTTTAATTTTAATCTCCCCGTCTTCTGAACGGGATCGAATTTCAGGCACCAATAGTTCACCCCGCAGTAAAGAATCAACTGCGGTTGCGACATCCTGATGAATTGCCAGGCTATCCCTGGTCTGGATCTCTATTAATACATGGAAGGTAGGATTTGATCGTCGTTCCAGAACAGTTTTTTGAGTGCCTCGTCTTTTGGCTTCCTCATCAGACAGAGTAACCGACTCGATACCACCTACCAGGTCAGCCAGGGTGGGATTGATCAATATATTCTGGAGTGTGTTTCCATGAGCAGTCCCGATCAATTGCACACCCCGCTCAGCGATGGTACGGGCTGCCAGTGCTTCCAATTCTCTGCCAATCTCATCGATGACGATCACTTCCGGATTGTGATTTTCCACCGCCTCAATCATCACTTCGTGCTGCAGGGAAGGTTGGGCGACCTGCATCCGGCGGGCTTTCCCAATCGCGGGATGGGGAACATCTCCATCACCAGCAATCTCGTTGGAGGTATCTACTATCACAACTCGTTTATTCTCCGCCAGAATCCTGGCCGCTTCCCGCAGCATGGTTGTTTTTCCCACTCCGGGGCGTCCCAGCAGCAGCAGGCTTTTCCCGCTTTCGATCAGGTCTTTAACTATATCGGTTGTCCCATATACAGCGCGGCCCACTCGACAAGTTAAACCAACAATATCTCCTGTACGGTTCCGGATGGCAGCAATTCTATGCAGGGTGCGTTCCAACCCAGCCCGGTTATCACCATCAAATTCGCCGATGCGTTTTATGACATAATCAATGTCTTTCCGGGTGACCTCGTCTCCACTAAGCTCAAGTTCTTCTCTAGTAAACCGTGCCGTTGGAATACGCCCAAGATCTAAAATGACTTCAATTAAATCTGCATTTTTCTCTTCAACCGTGATCGACTTGCTGACGTCCTGAGGAAGGACATCAAATAAGGAATCTAAATTGTCAGTAATTCGCTGATTTAACATAATCAAGTCTTAAATTTTGTGTTGGTTATCGGGGTTGTGATATCCGGCTGTTTTTCAAAGCCCTGAACCCTGAAGGTTTGTTTGGCATTATAGTGGACAGTTAACCTTTTCACCACTGCAACTTGATCCGGTCCGGGTAAGGCACCGGCTCTCTCCAGGGTTGAAGCTATCCTTTCCTGATATGACCGGACGCGAAAGTATACTGTCCGTGTGTTCCGGTAGGGTAATTGGGCAAATAATGTTGATAGACATTGATCCAATTCCTCTCTTTCTGGTTCAAGGATGATATCCACCAGGATACCCCTGGGGCCAAACCTGGTTTCTGCAAAACCAACAATTTCGCCCTCATCCCAGCAGATCATTCCATTAACATTCGGGAATGCAGGAGGTGGTTCCACTCGCTGGACAGCACCGGGTATAAAACGTTGATAGATCGAAATGACCTGCCCCTCATCCTTCTTGGTAATTGGGAGCCAGGAAATAGTTCCAGTACCTGGTGAAAAATTTTGGGGAAGTTTCCATATTTTCTGTTCAGCGTAGGTGCGAAATCCCGTCTGGTAGAGAATATCTTCCTCGAATCCGTTTTGAGGAACTTCTGCCAGCACCTGCAGGGCGCCCCTTTCCCCTGCCCTGGCAGTAAGATGGGAAAGCAATTTCGCAAAATCAGGGTGGGGTCCCAAGGCCATTGGCGCCAGGAAATTTACTCGGGCTGATAAACTGTCAGCGGGGTGGTAGATTTGGCCGATAATCAAAGGATAGGAACTAGTCTCAAGGGATTGGACCGCGGTACAAAACCCGCTGGATGGGGCAGTTAATGACAGCAGGGCACTGGAAATTACCCCCGGGTTGTATACCAACCTGAGATCATTATCCAGGTATAGAAGCTGTCGTTGGTAGCGCGGCAGGGTAAGTAAATCCTTCCAGGCAATATTTCGTACCATAATGTTCAATTCTCAGCTTCCCCGCTTTTCTTGAATCAGGTGCAAAAAATACCGATGAACCCGGTCGTCATTTGTTAGTTCTGGGTGAAAGGCAGTAGCCAGCAAGGAGCCTTGCCTGGCTGCTACGATCCGATCATCCGGTAAAATTGCGATCACTTCCGCATCACCAGTAACAGATGTGATCAGCGGAGCGCGGATAAAAACTCCCGGAAATGTGGCTTGTTCGGACGATATGACCTCCAGTGCGGGAATATCCAGTTCTATTTCAAAACTGGCAATCTGCCTTCCAAAGGCGTTCCGGTCAACAGTGATATCCATTAATTCGAGCAAGGGTTGATTCCTGTGCGCATCTTTGGATAACAGGATCGCTCCTGCGCAGGTGCCCCAGATCACTTTTTTTCTACCAAAGTCACGCAATGGATCCAGGAGATTAAAATCAACTGCTAATTTCCCTATCGTGGTTGATTCTCCACCGGGAATGATAATCCCATCCAGCTCTTGGATCTGCTCCGGGAGTCGAACCTCAACAACCCGGGCACCAATGCCCTCAAGGACTGATATATGTTCCCGAAACGAGCCCTGTAAGGCTAATACTCCCACCTTGAGTTGGCTGGGATCAAATGGCAGTCGGGATTCTTTCTGCATAGGCTTGAAGTGTTGAGATCTGACAGATAGCCGCTACCAACCGCGTTCTGCCAGGCGTTCGTTCTCTTCTAAATCAGTTACATTAATGCCTACCATTGCCTCACCTAAATTCCGGCTTACGTCTGCCAGAATTTCCGGATTATCGAAATGTGTAACTGCTTTGACTATAGCTGCGCCCCGTTTTGCCGGATTTCCAGATTTAAAAATACCCGACCCGACAAATACACCATCAACACCCAACTGCATCATTAGTGCTGCATCAGCCGGAGTGGCAATGCCGCCAGCGGCAAAATTGACAACGGGAAGCTTACCAAGCTCTCGAGTCTCCTGAACCAATTCATAAGGCGCCCCGATCTTCTTGGCAAATGTCATCAGCTCTTCTTCTGGCATATTACACAACTGCTGAATTTCGCCAAAAACAGTCCTGGCATGCCGGACAGCCTCTACCACATCTCCCGTGCCGGCTTCCCCCTTTGTCCGGATCATCGCTGCTCCCTCACCAATTCTGCGCAGGGCTTCACCTAAATTTCTGCATCCGCAGACAAAGGGAGTTTTAAAATTATGTTTATAGATATGATAAGCCTCATCCGCCGGAGTTAATACTTCAGATTCATCAATATAATCAACTTCCAGAGATTCCAGGATTTGTGCTTCAACAAAATGCCCAATGCGGACCTTGGCCATGACAGGAATTGAGACGCTTTTCATAATCTCGATGATCAGTTCAGGATCGCTCATTCGAGCAACCCCGCCATCAGCCCGAATATCTGCCGGAACTCTCTCCAATGCCATCACCGCCACTGCACCGGCTTTTTCTGCAATCTTCGCATGTTCGGGTGTGACAACATCCATAATCACACCACCCTTTAACATTTGGGCTAATCCCTTTTTTGTCTTAAAGGTACTTACCTTAGATTCCATTTCCACCACCTTCCTCATTATCCGCTCATCTGGATTACTTGTGCTGTTCCATTCATACGGGCTTGACATCCACACCAAAATCCTCCCATTACCCTCGTGGCAAGGATGGATTCCGGTCTCCAATTTTCATCCTGATTCTACCACGCGCAATTATGGGAGGCAAATTTACTTGGCTGTGACTAATATCTTAATAAGAGAATACCGGCAGATAATTTTCGCTAAGATAAACCTGCCTTCCGAAGATTTAAATCGGAATAGGAAATGGGAAGATCATCAGCGTAGAGTCAGGCTTTAGTTAGCGGGCAACTACATTGATCCTGATCGCTGTCCGAATGTTTCCGTCAATCTCTACGTCAACGAATGCGGGTATGCTGACAACATCATATCCATCCTCAGCAAGGTAATCTCGAGCCAATGCCAACGCCTTAACAGCCTGATTAACAGCGCTGGCACCAATCGCCTGAACATTAACAACTTGGCGTTCACGAAATATGCCTGCAATTGCCCCCGCTACAGCTGAGGTCCGGGACGTCGCTGAAACCTTGATGATATCCACTTTGTCGGTATCCATGACAAGCTCCCTGGGGTAAGACGTAAGTCAGTCTTACAACATCGAAATATTCATTTGGTACATTTCATTGTACAAAATGCTTTCTATTAAATCAAGCAGGGTGTAGCCAACCAACTGCGGATCAGTTTTTGCGCTGTAACATTGTTTAAGCGGTATATGTACACTCTTGCGGTACAATACACAGGGAATTAACCCGTTTTTAATGGCGTTAACTGGACATCTTATTAATTTTACATTGTAATTTATTTGATCAGTAAATCACCAATTAAAGGGCTTATAATGACTTCAGAATCAGTATACTTTGAACAGCTTGAGGCGTTGATTGACTCGTTCCCCCCAGACAGTATTCTCAGCAGGACCATCTATCAGGACGAAGTTGTAAAAACTATTTTATTTGGATTCCATCCTGGCCAGGAACTTTCGGAACATACCGCTGCTGTCCCGGCATTGCTGCATTTTATCAAAGGAGAAGCGGAGCTGGTCCTGGGCCAAGATAAAAAAACAGCCCAGGCCGGAACCTGGGTGCGGATCCCGCCTAAATTAGCACACAGCGTCCATGCCAGAACGGAAACCTTGATGCTTTTATATTTATTGTTAGACGAATAGTTGTTTTTAGGATTTATTATAAAAATACTAGCGATTATATCTGGTGAATATGGGAAGAGACACATCCAGAATATCCTGGCTGTTGGGCCGAAAACCTGGGAAATTGAAACCTGGCAAACACCTCCGGTCTTTCCCCCCTTTATTGATGATCCAGAGGATCTTCTGCCTGATCACCTTCCTGCAGCTGATCTAATTCTCTCTTTCGCGGAGCATAAAGGCGCTGCTGAATTGCTTCCGGAAATCGTTAAAATGACCAGCGCAAAAGCCGTTCTAGTTGCTGTTGATGATGAACTCTGGCTCCCCCGGGGATTAGATCGCCAACTTCGCGGTTGGTTGGAAGAGCTTGGTGTGGATTGTGTGACTCCCAAACCGCTTTGTTCGCTGACTGAAACTTCCTACGGAGTCACCAGGCATGAGACTGCTGATTATGACAATCCACTCATCGCTGAGTTCGCTCGCTATTTCGGAAAACCAGAATTAACCCTGGAGATCGATCCTCAAACCCGCACAATTATAAAAGCAGAAGTGAAACGGGACGCTGTTTGTGGATGCGCCAGGGGTACAGCCGAGGGGTTGATCGGTTTATCAGTCAATGAAGCTGAAGAGAAAGCCGGGTTGCTCCACCATCACTTTCCCTGCCTGGCCAGTATGCAAAAACTCCCCCATTTTGACCATGATACGTTGATGCATATTTCCGGTCAGATACTTAAAAACAACGTTGGTGCCCAGGTAAAACCCTTCAAAGTGGTAAAAACATTTAAACCGGGAAAATATTCGGAGTAACAATATCCCCAGACCTAATGCTGGTCAGGATTAATTATCACAGGTACTGCTCATTGAGAACATCATCTTTCTGGTTTCTTAATCACATAGAAAATCCGCTTCTCTCTTTGTCAAAATAAGGAGGACGCTTATGGCCAAGTCTGAAGGCAAGGGTTCCGTGTTATCAAAATACTGGATAATTGGTCTAATTGTTGTAGTTATCCTGGCCGGATTTGGTTTGGTATTTATTTCAATAAATCAATCCCATCAACCCTCATTTGAAACCAGAGAACCAATAGATGCGCTGTATTCCAGTGAGGACGACTGTGTGACCTGTCACCGGGATGAAACTCCCGGTATTGTGCAGCAGTATTCTTTCAGCACGATGGCTGCTGCTGAAGTTGCCTGCCGGGATTGCCATGAAGTAGCTGAAGAATACCCCGCGGCGCTCGAGCATGAGGGCGCATATATTTTAGCCTCTCCCACCGCCGCAAAATGCGAGGAATGCCACCAGCAGGAAGTGGCTGAATATAATCAGAGTCGGCATGGATTGCCTGCCTATGTGGCGGTTGCGGGTTCTATTGACCTGTCTGAGGCGCACATGGCGACATACGAATCCATCCCAGAAGGATCATTTGCTCCTGATAAATCCCGGAACGCAATTGCCGCCTTGGAAGGATCTGACCTGACCAAATTTACCTGCTTTGGCTGCCATAATATCGGCAAACCCGCAGCGGATGGATCAGTGGGACAGTGCCAGAAATGCCACTTGCGTCATCAATACAGCTTGGAACAAGCTAGAAAACCGGAAACTTGCAACGCCTGTCATATTGGTCCAGATCATCCCCAATATGAAATTTACCAGGAATCACCCCACGGTATTGCCTATGCCACGATGGGGGAAAATTGGTACTGGGATGCAGAACCCGGCACATTAACTACCGGGGATTTTCCTGCCGCCACCTGCGCGATCTGCCATATGAGCGGCTTTGGTAACCAGCCCACGACACATGATGTGGGAGATCGATTAACCTGGTATCTCTTTGCTCCTGTGAGTTCCAGGCGTCCGAACTGGGAAGATAATATGGCTGCCATGCAGGGCATCTGTATCGAGTGCCACAATGAAAACTTCATTTCCTCCTTTTATACAGATGCGGACAAAGCCACTGAAAGGGTGAATGAATGGGTCCTGGAAAGCCAGGAGATGATTGTGCCCCTCCAGGAAGCCAATTTATTAACTGCTGCTCCCTTTGATGAACCGATAGATTTTACTTTCTTTAACCTCTGGCACCATTGGGGTCGCACGGCAAAATTCGGTATCTGGATGCAGGGTCCAGATTATGCCCAATGGCACGGCGCATATGAGGTTTTGCATGATCTGGCTGAGCTTCAGGAAATGGTGAATGAAAAACTGGGTGAGGGTGAGGAAGGTGAATAACTGATGAAAGGGTACCTGGTAACACTTTTCCCATTCCTGGCTAATATCAAAATGCCTGCCTCTCGGGATCAGTTGATGCTCTTGATGGCGGCCGTGAATGAAATCTTCTTGGGAGTTGACATCTACTTGGCTCATAAGCTCAGTGGTACTATCGTCCTGCGGGAGTGGATTCCAATCATTTTCGGACCAGTAGCTGGCGTCCTGCTGCTCTTCGCCGGGTTGATCGCCATCAACCGGCGTAATATTGCAGTTGTGATTGCCAATCTGGTTTTCCTGGCAAGCATCCTGGTTGGATTGCTGGGAGCATATTTCCATTTTATCCGAGCTATTCTGCCAACCGCTGCGCCTGGATCCAGGGTATCAATAGATTTACTTGTTTGGGCACCTCCCATCGTGGGGCCATTAGTGTTCAGCCTGGTTGGGCTATTGGGAATCAGTGCTGTATGGAGAGAAGATCCAGTGAGCAGCGGCAGATTGTTACTCTTTAGTGGAAAACATCTACAACTGCCCTACAGTAAAACCCAGGCCTTTTTCTTTATGGTTAGCCTGGGCACATTAGCCACACTTATCAGCAGTGTGCTTGATCATGCCCGGACTTCCTTCGAAAATCCTTGGTTGTGGGTACCTGTTATCTCGGGCATTCTGGGAGTGTTATCTCCGGCGATAATGGCGCTTATACCGCAGCCTAAACGGGGTGATATCCTGATTTACTTCACCATCATGCTGCTCTTGATTCTCGTTGGGGTAATTGGGACTGGGTTGCATATTTTAGAAAATCTCACTTCCCAGGGTCAATTTGTCGCTGAAAGGTTTATCCGGGGAGCTCCCTTTTTAGCGCCATTATTATTTGCAAATATGGGTGCTTTGGGAATAATAAATCTGGTCGATCCAGGTTAGGAACCCAGGGAAATCTAAAACCCGTTTTTTACATAGTATTTAAAGGATGGATGGATAACAACCATCCATTCTTTTGATTCTTCTTGATGATAAGCGAGCTTATCCAGCTAATTTCTTGAGGATATCCTGGTTAGCGATCTTTAACTCGGTCCGGTTGATCTGGATCGCCCCCTTATCCGCAAATTGATATAGGTGCCGGCAGACCATCTCCCTGGTTGAGCCAATCCGGGCTGCCATCTCGTCCAGAGTCATATCCCGGGCGACATAGTCCTCAACAGCATCTTCAAAATGCTCCAGCAGTAAACGAGCAAGTCGACCAGCGGTAGGTTGAAATGCAAATTCGTTTAGAATTTCACTGGCATACTGCATTTTCTGAATCATTAATCTTGTCAATTCCCAGGACATTTCACCATTTCTGAGAATAATAGGTTTTAAATCTTCTATTGCCCAGAGGTGTAGACTGGTAATTTCTTTGGCTACCAGGGCAACAGGCATTGGGGCATTGGGTATAAAGAAACTTAACCCCCAAAATACTTCTCCTGGACTCATTTCTACGACCAATAGACTTCGTCCTTCGGGGGATTCTTTCAAGGCCTGGACAATCCCACTTTCGACAAAAAAAAGGTAGGGCCAAGCTTGACTATGATGAGCAATCCATTCCCCTTTTTGATATTTCTTTTGAATGACAGATCTGGTGATGATCTTCAAAGTGTCCTCATCCAGACCCGAAAAAATTGGATGTAGAGTGAAAGATTCATTCAGGGACATTATATACCTCTACCGAAATCAAGTAAGTATCTCTAATATTTGAGAAATTTTGTAAATTTGCTTTAAAGCAAAGACTGTATCAACTATTCGTATTATATTCCAGTATAGAAATACAAACTATACAAGGAGAGTGTTCCCATGAAAGAAAATCGAGTACTGGGAGGTATATTGGCTATAGTTAGTGGGCTAATGGGTATTATCGGTCACACAATAATTTTCCTCGAATGGTATGTGCGGGGCATGAAAGCGGAAGCTGCAGAACCGGGATGTGAAATTCTCTTAAAATTCGTTCATCCGGCGATGTCTGATCTCGGCATGCTCGCCGGGGTGATTTTCCTAGTCAGTGCCTATGGTTTCTTTACCAAGAAGAATTGGGCTTTTCTTTTATCTGTAATTGCCATCGTGCTGGCACTGCAAGGAAGCTGGTTCATTAATGTTCCCTTTATGGCAGCGGGTTTACCTCCGGTTTATTTTATTTTATTCTGGCCTTACTTGGTACTGTATTTCTTAATTATGGTCCTGGTAGGGAAGCGAACCTGGGGGAAGACCTTGCTTGGTTTATTGCTGGGAATGGCCTGGGTATTTTGTCTGATGAACGGAATTGCCAGCCTGAGCAGGATTATAACCATTGGAATGCCATTCTTTGTATTTGTCCAGAGATTACATTGGGTCGCCATGATCGGGTGGGGTGTAACCACCGTGGGTGTTATCATGCAGCCCAAAGAGTGGATGCGGGTAGTGGGAATTGGCGCGGGTGTTTTGGAAATCGTCGTCGGCTATCCCCTCGCTGTGATTACCGGACAGCAGCTGGGCAGATTCTCACTCTTCTCATTAGCACCCATCGCCTCCACAATTCTGGTAGTACTCTTTGTACTGCCATCTGTCTGGGGCAAGATTATGGGAGAAACATCTTAACGAATCAGGGGCAAATCTTTCAGCCGCCCCGTTCAATATTTATCTCAAAAACATCACTGACCTATTGGGATCAGTGATGTTTTTATTATTTCAACTTTGTGACTTAAATCTCGGCCTGACAATATTTCCATTTCTCCACCTGCAGGGTTAATCTCAAAGATCTGAAACAGCTATGTCATTTCAATATCACCAACAGCGGAATGGTGCATCCTCATCCAGAATCCTGCAAACCATACGAATCCTTTTCTTGGTTGTAATGATCTTAATTGGCTTAAAGCATATATCATAACCGGGAGAATCTTCCGCAGGTGGAGCTTTTGATGTTTTCTTCCCATTTGGAGCCCTAGAAACCCTCTGGTTGTTTGGAACCACCGGACAGACCCTGAAAACAACCAGCTTGCTGAAATTCTCCATATTAATAGGCGTTCTTGGAACCTCACTGCTTGCAGGGCGAGCATTCTGCGACTGGATCTGCCCTGTAGGTACCGTGCAGGATCTACTGACTGATTTATCAGAGTGGTTTACTGAGGATAAGCCGCAACGCCGGGAAAAAAGAACCCAGGCCAGGCTGCATATTTAACTTCCCTGGATATATTCTCACTGGCTCTTGTCACTGAAATACGAGGTACTTGTGACCATTCTCCTGGCAAGTTCCCGAGCTGTTAATCCTCCGCTGCGTGAGATTTGTCCTGATTGTGTTTTTAATCACCTCAATGGTGAACCGACTCTTCTGGTGTAAATACCTTTGCCCCTTGGGGGCTGCTTTGGCGATATTTAATAAAATCGCTCCCTTGCGCCTGGTTATCAACCAGAGCAACTGCACCACTTGCGGCCGCTGTGATGCTGCCTGCCCTATGGATATTCCGAATATCTCCGAGAATTTGCGGGACGCTAAGTGCATTCAATGTTTGGAATGTTTGGAAACTTGCTCAGAAAAAGAATCTTTAGTTTTACGCTTAGGATAAAATCAATCAAAACTGAGAGAAAATAAAAACGGAGCCAGAATATTGACTCCGTTTTATCTTTTACCTTTTCCGGGATAATCAGCGGTTGCCGCCCCCGCTCCATAAAGGACGCCCGGTATCCTCCCGCAGCAGGATAATCTGCCCGGAGGTGAGATCCTCAATCGTGGATGCTTCAAACTTTCCGTTTTCATAAAATCCGGTCAATTTCACCTCATTCCCCACGGCAGGTAAATACCCGGACTCCTGTGCAAAGCGCCACGCCCGTCCGGTAATCTCCAGGTTGCCTGAATTTTCACTTTGAACCCAAAGGCTGTCGGAATTAAATTCCACGATTGCACCGGTCAAAACCACCCAATCATGTTCCTCGAGATCCGATTCCTGGAGGTCTTTTCCAGATTCATTGGCTTGGCCATTGATGCCAGTTCCACCGGATATACTATTATTGCCTGATCCACCAGCCTGGCCATTCTTGCCAGGTCCATCAGATTGGCCGTTATTGCCGGACCCGTCTCTCGCCTGACCCGCTCCAGCCCCTCCCTCCGGTTGAACTAAATGACTGCTGTCTTGATCCGTTTTTGCGGCTGTGCGGTTGACTGCCCCAAAGATTAAAATCCCAACTAGTGCTGCGTATAGAGTCCAAACTAATATTTTTTTCAACATTTTTCACCTCTAAATGGTTATTTCTAAACTATATAAATTTATTAAATATCCTCTGTCGTTTTAGATGAAACCCTTACAGTCTGCTCCAATGGATGCAGGGATATTCTTTCTGTCATCGCTTTCCAATACCTACTCACGACTTTAACCACCCATTTCCAGTGGATCCCAAAATGTAGTATGCCTGCGGAAATCATGACTGCCCCGCTCCAGGTGTGGATCAAATCCCAGGTTAATTGATTGAAAATCCATCCGGGGTCTCCGGCCAGTGATGCGTGTGATGCGCCTGGAACCAGCAGGAAATACAACCCACTTAACCCGCAAATCAATCCACTCAAACCAATCAATATATTGATCGCCAGGTTAAATTGGCTGTATTTATTTAATTTACTTTTACCAATTATTGTTCGAAACCCACTTTTGGTCATTTTAATGATCCATCCCCAATGCAGGGGAATGTGCAGGGCAGCCAGGGCAATGATCGCTACGCTGGCCCAGATATGAATATCACTCCAGGTATGGCGTTCAAAGAAGATAATAATGCCATACAGCGGATTTCTTCCTCCTTGATAACCACTTACAGGCAGGAACAAGAAGTAAATACTCGAAAGTGCGGTAGTCAGCCCTGAGACTAATAACAAAATATCCAAGACAATATTGTTCCGGGTTTGTACTGATAAAACTCTTTTTTTCTCCATAATTAAATATTTCCTTTGAAGTTAATCCTCTAAACAATGCTCAACGTACGATCAACGCAGCAATTGTAGAGATCTTATCGGGAAACTATTAAAATATTGTGAGGAAAATATGAAATAATTATTAAGATAAATTGATTTTTTTAGGAATAGATTACTTTAGAATTCCATCATACGGCAGAATAACTTGGTTCATTATCACCAGTGTGCTGTCCTTCACTTATTTCAATCCGGTTCAAAAAAGGTTGTGACTTAAATCACAGACAAGACAATATTTATGAATAATAATTAAAATGCCCCACGAGTGTCTTCCAGCCCTGTGGAATTGGATTTTTTATTCTTCATTTTATAAAGGAGTTCTCCTATGTCTATCTTGGACCGCATCATTCTTCTTTTAACCGGCTTAACTGCTATCTACATGCTTTGGAACTTTTATAAAAGGTACCAGAAAAATCAAGCCCTCTATGATGTCTACTACATGCTGGGTTTTGGTGTACTGTTGGTCTCCGACCTGTTGTTGATTTTCTTTGGCTGGAAAATCCTGGCATCCCCATATGTGCTCACTGTAGCAACCTTAATCCCCCTGGGAATTTCCATGGGTTTGATGAACCAATTCCGCCCTAACTATAAAAAAATATATTCCTGGTTTTCCCTGGTTGGGTTACTGGCAATTGCCGTAAGCAGCATCGGTGGTATGTCCTTGAAAAAAGTGGCTGTTCCGGTTTTTCATGGAGTAGCCGGCTTGATCATCTTTGGACTACCTCTCTATAAATGCCTGGTTGAAAAAGATGCACCCAAAGGCTTTGGATTGGTAGGAATTGGCGGCGCCCTGATCGGCCTTGGCGGTATCGCTTTAGCCTTTCTGGTCTCCGGCAGCCAGTTTTTATTCTTCAGTGCAGATTTTGTCTATACAATCCTGGCGCCGTTGCTACTGTTGATGACCCTGGCTTTCACTTTTGGATTCAGAAAAGATATCGGCAAACTAGATTAACTCAGAATCTCGATATTGCTTTTTAATAAAGACTCAACGCCTGCGCTGTGTTATCTTAAGTACTAGATTCCACAGCGCGGGTATTGCTGCGGTATTTGCTATTATATTGATTGGCAATCTTCTGGAGGCCTTGGTATGGGTGCACTAAAAAAACGATTTACTTACCTGTTCACATCAACTCGTGGATTGGCCTTGGTGGGCATTACAGCTGTCTCCCTGGTCACCGCAATCTGGGGCACACTCTCCGGTCCGATGGTGGAATGGGGGGTTCGAGATCTCACAGTCAAGGCTTTGGGTTTGGATCTGGTGCAGGCGGAACGCGAAGGCCGGATTATCTTACTCTATCACACTATTGCTATGGCAGTTGTGGCCATTGAGGTCTACTTTATTACAGCCATCGTGCCCATGAAACGGCATCAGCAAGTAACCATCAATGCCACCATCACAGTAGGGTATCTGACCAGTATGATTTTTGGGTTGTGGTTTGGTTATTTTGGACATAACTTTGTCTTCCACGGAATATATATTCTGGGCCTGTCATTAACCTTTTTTGGCGGTATTTTACTAGCCGCTGCCCTCTGGCCTTGGAAAAAAGAATACCGCCTTCCTGTGGATTCTCCATTTGCCAAAACAAAAAAAGGTGTAGATCTGGAGCGGGTGGCATTTTTTGTCATGGCCGTTGCCACACTGGCCTCTTCTACTTTCGGAGCTGTAACCGGCTCGTATTGGGGTAATGGACACGAAACCTTCCTGGCGGAAGATTTAATCCGCACCCCGGAAAAGAATTACCTCCAGAAAGCGATCATCGGGCACCTGCATATCATGTTGACCTTGGTCGCAGTAGCCATCACCTTAATCGTTGGCCGCTGGATGAAGTTTAAGGGGATCTTTCACAAGATTTCCATGCCCTTAATGATTGCCGGCACAATTATCACCACCGCTGGGGCGCTCTCTGTTGTCTGGCTGGAATGGGCTCATACCACGATTTATTTCGGATCAACATTTATATTGCTGGCCGCTTTGATGTATGTGATTTATACCTGGGATAAGTTGATCAAGGACCGCACATCAGAACTTGGTTTAGAAAAACCATCGGCCTGGCAAAAATTCAAGGCCCTGCTCCACGATCCTCTTAAATTCGGCACCGGTTGGCAAATGGTATTTATGAATTTCACCGTCAGTGGTGTGGGAATTTTTATGGCAGTTAAACTGGATGAGATCTTCCGGGTTTGGCCGCATCGAGAAGAACGCATCATTTTAACCGGCCACTGGCATATCCTCTCTGGCTTAATAGCAACAATTATCCTCTTTTATTTTGCTGATCTTTCCGGACTAAAGGGAAAGGCCAGGAAATGGTTCGGTTGGTTAATCATTTTAGGATCGGATCTTGCCTTTGGAGCGGTGACCATATTCTCAATGAAACGATTGTTTGTAGAACAAATCGCTCAGCAAAAGGTTGTTAATTGGACCATGCTCCTGGCCGATATTGGATTGGCAGGTGTTCTGGTAATCCTGGCTGTCTTTTTACTATGGCGATTATATGATTTGTTCTTACAGAGAGGGCGGTGGGCAGAGGAACTGAAGCTCGAACAAAAAATGTCAACTGAGGCAGAGATTGCAGAAGGGAAGAGAAAGCTGGAAGAATTAACAGCCACTCTCGAGGAGGTGTCAGAATGAAACACTCCTGGATCATTCTTTTAGTTCTGGTTTTAAGTGCTTGCGGACCTGTCGTTGAATTGGCGGCCCCTCTTCCTGCAGAATATATCGACACTGGGATTGACCCCGAATCCTGGGCAACTGTTCCCGCCGGCGAATTTCCAAGTGGGCAGAACGACCATCTGGTAAATTTGGATCATACCTACCAGATTATGGTAACAGATGTAACCATTCAGCAATATGCCCGCTATCTGAACGAAGCCCTCACCGCAGGTGTAATCAGCGTTGGTGAAGTTGAGGTTGTTGAAAATGAAAACACATCAATCCTTTTTGGTGTCTTTGGCGCCTTTCCTGGGGATCCATTTGATGGATATGAACATGAAGACCCAATTAAAGCTGGAAACAAACTCCATTTCCCGCTTAAAAACCTCGGTGAACGAATTCAATTTTATGACAAGGTCTTTACTCCCCTTGCCGCGGCAGCAAACCATCCGGTGACCATGGTGACCTGGTTTGGCGCTCAGGCCTATTGTGAATTTTACGGTTGGCATTTACCATCAGAACTGGAATGGGAGAAGGCTGCCCGGGGAACTGAAATAACTAATGGACACGGAATGGCTTTCCCATGGGGAAATGAAACTAAATCCAATCACGCCAATTTCTATTCCTCCCATGACCTGCTTGAAAAGATCGGCGGGAAATTAGGCGGCACAACCCCGGTAGGATTGTATAACGGAACTTCTTACAAGGATTTTCAAACCCAGGATCAAGCCAGTCCCTACGGTTTATATGATATGGCAGGCAATGTCTGGCAGTGGACTGGAGACGATTATCCCAATCAGCATTACCGCTACCTGCGGGGCGGCAGTTTTTATTCCTACGAGGTGGATCTACGTGTTTGGAAGCGGAATAGCGCCGGTCCTACATATTACGCACCCGATGTCGGTTTTCGTTGTGCAAGTGATCAATAATGCCGATCCTTGGTAAAATACGGATACCATTTAGTAATACTGAAGTTTTGGATCCTTGATGAAAAGTAATAACACGCTGTTTTCAACCATAAAAACAAAGTACTTCCCGCTGATCAAATCTCTCCAGACCAGTTTGCTTCTCATCACCGGTCTGGCTGGGTACATGAGCGCTCGCTGCCCGGTGTTAAACATTTCTACATTGTTAGCCCTGACTGGCAGTTTATTCCTGGCAATCAGCGGAAGCACTGTGCTGAATATGTGGTATGACCGGGATATCGACGCCAAGATGCCCCGGACCTGTAATCGCCCATTAAGTACAGGAGAAACAAAACCTCAAGAAGCGCTGCTCTTTGGTCTGATCCTTTCCGTCGCTGGGATCACCTGGGCTCTTTCCTTAGATTTACTGTATGGCGGGGTGGTCTTTGCAGGGTTGTTCTTTGATGTGGTGGTATACACAATCTGGCTAAAAAGACGTACCGCCTGGTCCATCGTCTGGGGTGGAATTTCAGGAGGCATGCCGGTCCTGGCCGGCCGGATACTGGGAACTGGCCATTTCGATTGGATCGGTGTAGCTTTGGCTATGGGTGTCTTATTTTGGATCCCCACACACATCCTTACCTTCAGCATACGATACTTTGATGATTACCAGGCTGCAAATATCCCAACCTTTCCGAGTGTATACAGTTTTCAAACTACCCGGATAATCATCGCCCTCTCCAGTGTATTTACTACCGTAGCGATGGGATTAGCTGCCTATGGAGTTGGCATGACCTGGGGTTTCTTGCGCCTGATGGCGGTTTTATCAGCCGGCTTACTGGTCCTTGCCATCCGGAGTATAACTCTGCCTTCTGATCGGATCACATTCGGTTTGTTTAAATATGCTTCTTTATACATGTTGAGTTCTATGCTGCTCCTCTTCTCTGCAGGATTCTGACCTAATGAAAAAGATTTCAATTCTGGATCGAATTCTCCTGTTAGCAGCAGGATTGCTGGCAGCCTACCAGATTGCGGCAGGCATGAATAACATGGAACCCCAAACAATCTGGTTTTATACGATCGGTTTTGGCACCCTGTTAATTGCGGGCTTGATGTTGATTATCCTGGGATTTGAAGGACTTGAGAGCCAGACGGTAGTGATCGTTTCAACCCTTATCCCCCTTTGTCTTTCCCTGGGGCTTATCTCAGAACATCTGTCAATGTTCGTTTTACCCTATCTCATTTTTTGTTTGGTGGGATTTACAGCGATTGTTATTACAAGGTATTCCACCAGCGGAAAGATTGCCACAATTATCCTTGCGGTAGTGCACGGTATTGCCGGCTTGATAATATTCTTGCTGCCTATCATCCTCAGTGTTCAGGGTGCCTTTCCAGTCGGTTACTCCCTGGTGGGTGTGGGCGGGGCTTTAATTGGATTGGGAGGATTGCTGCTGGCATTTCTCAAGACTGGCAAACCGATCCTGTCTGAAGAAACGATCTTCCGGATCCTGCCTATGCTTTTGTTATTAATGACTGCAGCCTTTGTATGTGGGCTGTCATTCAGATAAAAATCCTTTATACACAGGTGATCAATTCAATTGTAGTTTCAAATTAGGAGAAAACATTAATGAAAAAATTTTTGCGTTTTATTGGTATTTAATTTATGGGGATCACCGCAGCAGTCACTCTGCTGAGCGGTGTTGGGACAACCTGCGTGGCGTTTAACGCTGGAAAATATGACAGCATGAAAACCATAGCCCAATTTCAATGGCTGTAAATTCTTTATGTCGTGGCCGGGATTGTGATCGGCATCCTGGGAATCCGGGCAACGATCCTTCTAGCAAAAGGAAAACAGAATGCAGAAAAATCAGCCTTGATAACTCTCGTCCTGGGAATCCTGACTGGCGGTATTCACATGTTCACCTCCCGGGCATTACGGGGCTCCTCCATGCCTACAGATTTTATCGTCTACATTACAATTTTGACTCTGGTGATCTTCCTGCTTTTCCAACTGCCTAAAGTACGCCAGATGGCTCTTTTCCAGAAAGGATCGTCGGACGATTCCTCGGCGGCCGGTGGTCTTACCGCAATTGTGGCAGGGCTGCTAACACTCAGCGTCCAAATGTGGGCCGGACCGACCCACCTCTTGATGGCGTCAACTATGCAGACGCATTTCACAACCTCATGTTTATAACAGGTGGTGGCCTGATATTGGTTGGGGTTGGCTTGATCGCTAATGCGGTATTTGTTCCCCAGCGCTCCCCGGTAGGAGAAAGATCAATTATCTAGGGAACTTTAAAAGTGGCACGATCTAATTAACTCCAGAGCACAGTCCAAGACCGCTATTCTCCGACAATAGCGGTCTTTTTTTTGTTAACTGGCCTCCAGGGAAAACCTGATCAACCAATATCTATCTAGAAGAAGTATCAATACTCCAGACTCATTCCCACTCGATCAGCTTGTCTTGACAGATTATAGAAATCTTCCCTCTTTGAACCTCTATCGCGCCGGATTTTTCAAGCTCTTTAAGAGAACGGGCCACCACTTCGCGGACTGTGCCGACCCTGAAAGCCAAATCATCTTGTGTCAATCGTTGCGAGCCGCTCCCATCCAGTTGATCCTGGGGTAATTCACTCAATAGTCGAGCCAGGCGGGCCGTCACTGTATAAAAAGATAATTCGGCCACCATGCCGACCAGTTTCCGCAAATTTTGGGATAAATTGATGATGATTTGTTGGGCCGCTTCGGGATGATCAGAAATCACGGTGCGAAGCGCCTGGGCATCAATCAACCAAATAGTACTGTCAATGATTGCTCCTGCATTTACCGGGTTATCTAATTGGTCAAATACCGGGACTTCATTAAATGACTCCCCTGCTTCAAAAACATTAATAATCATTTCCCGACCGGAGGAAGAGTTCTTGTAGATTTTCACTCTCCCGGATTCAATGATCCACAGCCCTTGGCAACCCCTGCCTTCCCGGACGATGTTCTCTTCCGCCTCATAGGAGATTAAATGGGTATGTTGAGCAAGGAATTGCAGGATCTTATCATCCAGGCTAGATAGATACCGATTATGCTTTAAGGCCGTCATCCTTTTTTCCAGGGGAGAAGATAATCTTTCCATCTATGTATATCCCAAAAATCTAAACGACTCGGACAGGTTTAATAAAATTGTACATGAGACTATCCGATAAAGAGAAAGATTTCCCAAAGAGTAATATTAATGATATGTTAAACCACTATTATTCATTGTCTTTTAAGGTATAGTAGATAACAAGATTATTCGTGGACCCAAGGAGATGATGATGAATAAAGGATTATCTCGCTGGATTGTGGTACTGGGATTGATTTTCATTTTATCCGCTTGTACAGGTACTGAAGTGCCGCCTGTGCCCACTTCAATTCCAGCAGAAGGTGAAATCCAGACTGAAGATCAGGGGGCAGCTGAGGAAGAAAACCAGCCATCAACAAGCGCCAATGGGAAGGAACTTTACTCAAATAACTGTTTAAGATGCCATGCTGCAGATCGTTCTGGAAATAACGGACCATCCCTGCTTCCAGGCCGTCTCACTGAAGAAGCCAGCCATTATGCCGAGATCATCAGCAGCGGGTCAGGGGGCATGCCCTCATTCGGCAGCAAACTTTCCGCGGAGGAGATCAACTCACTGGCAGCATATATCCTGACAGAAGCGGAATAATACGCCTCAAACTTGAAACCACAACTCGTCTTTTACGTTATACAATAATATAGAGTAGAAACCTATTTAAACCATATATAAGGAGCCGCACATGTCCGAAGAAATTGTGAACGCCCCATATTCTGATGAAGAGGTCAGTAGTGACGATAAATTATGGGCTTTGCTAAGCTGGTTACCCTGGGTAGGGTGGATCCTGGCAATCATCGCACTCCTGGTCGAACCCCAGAAGGACAGGGCTTTTGTCCGTTTTCATGCCGTTCAAGCCATTGGGGCTAACGTTATTATTGGAATCGTCAGCCTTGTGCTTGGAATTACAGTCCTTTTAGCTTGCATAACCCCCTTCCTCGGGCTGGTGACCATCTATCCCGCAATCAAGGCTTACCAGGGCGAATGGTTGGAACTTCCCTGGCTGACCGGATTCTGCAAAAATCAGGGTTGGATATAGTATCCCGGAAAAATAAAAAATCCAGAAACTGTTAGGGCATCTGGAGCCTTTATATCAAAACCCTTCTCTTGAAGAAGGGTTTTGTCTTTTTTAATAATTTACTACTCTACTGTGTAATTCTGATCGCCAAACCGGATCTGGTCCCCTTCCCGAAGATACTGGGGTGCACTGGGCGTGAGATCGATTTCATTTACAGAGGTTCCATTTTTGCTTCTCAGGTCAAGCAGAGAAAGAACGTTAGCTTCTAGCCGAAGAAGGGCATGGGTTCTGGAGCACTTTTTACTATCCAGGTGGATATCTGCCTCGTTACTCCGTCCTGCGATTAGAATTTCCTTGTTGATTTCCACGATAGTCCCATTCTCATGGACCAGGCGCCAATTGGTTTTTTTCTGGGGATGAGGTTTTTCTTTGGGTTTGGGTTTTCCTTTTTTCTTATTTTCTTTCTTCGGCACAGAGTCAGTAAACGCCAAGCCAATTCCCCTGACAATGATTTCCTCTGGGTGGTCCGGAAAGATTACTTTATCATTCCCAAAACGTTCTTGGATACCCTTCAGTATGCCAGTTACTTTTACGCCTCCACCCAGGAGAATGACTCGTCCGATGTCGTCTTCCTTGATCTCCATTGAATCCAGCGCCCGGGAAATAACTTCCTGGAAAGCCTGATCCAGGGGGCGAGCTAAATGATTGAATGTTTCCAGGTCAATTGAGATATTTTTTCGATAGACCTGATTGTTTTTTAATACCAGAGTCACTGCCTGCTGTTCGGATAGGTCATCCCCAGTTTCTTCTCCGCTGATGATTTTCCTACAGAGAGATTCTTTAAAAAGCTGCCCCCAGATTCTTAGTGCCATAAAAGCAGAAGTATCTGCTCCCAATTCTTTGGATGGAATCTCTAGCTCATCTGAAAGGTACTTGGCCAACATGGCATCATATAATCCACCCCCATAAGGTTCTTCGTAGCGATTGATATGCTCCAGTGTGCCGGTTTCAGGATTAAATTTCCTCGCATACACCGTGGTATTGCTTCCACCCACGTCAAGTATCAAGTTTACTTCCTGCGAGTGAAACATATCCAATAACCCTTGATCGCGGAGTCCGAGGATTACTCCCTCTGATTCCGGAATGAAGTGTACCCTTTCAGACAGCTCTTGCGGAAAACATTCCAGAATTACATGGTAAAAATCCTCGAACACCTTGCCGTAATTTTCAATTCGCCAAATATCCGGGTAGGCAACTGAAAAGTGAATCTGGTCATCAAAAGGTTCAGAATTGTATTTTTCTTCTTGAATCTGATCAATGAGAGATTTTAATAACAGGCGGGTAAATAGAAGTGCCTCGAAATGGCTGTAGCGTTGTTGGTGAGGGGAAGGGTTTTCTAACAAATGGGAACCGATCGATGGCTTAAAAAATTCCCGCACTCGATTCCGAATCAAAGGATCTTCTAAATAACCAAGAGCCGCTTCTCCAATAACTTCGATATCTGTTCCATCTTCTGTTAAAGTCAGGACTGCAGGTAATTTTCGATCTGTAAAATTGGACAGCGGAGAGGAGAGAGGGCTGGTGACATGCTGCGCTAACCCCTCCTCAAAATGGTATTCCATGCGGTAAAGGCGCCAATTCACCGTCCCACAATCCAATGCATAAAGCGTAATTTTATTCCCTTGCGCCATCAAATATTACCTTGTTCTCTATAACATTCAGTCTCGCTAAATCTACGTATTCTAGAATTATATTCCATTTCTCTAAATATTAATCCAAGACAATTCTTTCCGCGGGGGTCAGGTATTGTTATCTCCCGTCTTGTATAATAAAGTAATAAACAAGATAATAACTAAAAATTAAGTATATCTTAAACACATATTATGGAAAATCAAATCTTGGATCCCCTCCGGCAGGAACAAGCCAGACAATATGCCAAAATCCGCCGCCGATTCATGTTTCTTGACCTGGCATTGGGAACAGCCCTGCTGCTGCTGTGGCTCCTGCTAGGATGGTCTGTTCACCTGCGGGATTGGATCCTCAGCTGGACTCAAAACCAATGGGTTGCAGTGATCGTTTTTGGAGCATTTTTTGGTATTGTGTTTTCGCTGTTGAACCTCCCCCTGAGCTTTTACACGGGGTATATCCTTCCTCATCGTTATGGACAATCCAATCAAACCCTGGGAGGATGGGGGAGCGATTTAATGAAGAGCGCCATCCTATCTGCTGTACTTGGCGGTTTTGTATTGGAAATCGTTTATCTGGTGCTGAGGACTGCCCCGGAAACCTGGTGGCTCTGGACAGCGGGTTTTTTGCTGCTATTTAATGTCCTGCTAACAAATCTGGCACCTGTAATTCTGTTTCCCATTTTTTATAAGTTCTCCCCTCTGGGCGAAGAGCATCTTAACCTGCAGGCGCGCTTAACCTCATTGGCTAAAAAAGCCGCTACGAACGTTACCGGTGTCTTTAAGTTTGATATGAGTCGCCGGACCAAAGCAGCTAATGCTGCATTGACCGGACTTGGAAATACGCGGCGGATCATTCTCGGGGACACATTATTAAAAGAGTTTTCCGCGGATGAAATCGAAACCATCCTGGCCCATGAACTAGGGCATCATCTAAATCATGATATTCCCTTGAGTATGGTTTTCCAAACTATCCTCACCCTGGGCGGTTTATACCTGACTTCCCTGGGATTATCCTGGGGTATTTCCAGATTGGGTTTTGGATCAATATCAGACATTGCTGCCCTGCCCTTGTTTGGATTATCGCTTGGCGCCTATGGATTAATCACCTCACCCCTGAGCAATGGTTTTAGCCGCTGGCGGGAAGGGCTGGCAGACGACACTGCACTCCATTTGACAGGCAAAGGTGACGCATACGCCTCCGCATTAACCCGGCTCAGCAACCAGAACCTGGCGGAAGTGGATCCAGAACCCTGGGTAGAATTTTTACTTTACTCCCACCCTTCGCTAAATAAACGCATTCAGAAAGCCCAGGGATTTCCATCATCGCCTCCCTAAAACCAAAGTTGCATCCTTTAGAATTTAGGTCACCATTTTGGAGTTGAAAATGATAATCCAACACTTGAACTGTGGCACCTTAAAAGCGCCCTTTGTAGATATCGACTCAATTGTTTATTGTCTGTTAATGGAAACCAGCCAAGGTTTGGTATTAGTCGACACGGGATTTGGATCAAGGGACTACACCGATCCTACTCCCAAGATGAGGTTTTTCCTTTACTATATGGGTGTGCCTAGAAAACAGGAAGAAACTGCCCTGGCACAGGTACAAAAACTGGGATTTAATCCAACTGATGTGAAACATATTATCCAAACTCATCTTCACATCGATCACGCTGGCGGACTGATCGATTTTCCCTGGGCGAAAGTCCATGTTTTCAAAAAAGAGTACCAGGCCATCCAGAATCCCAAAGGATTTATGGAGTTTGCGTACGTGCAGGCGCATTGGGAACATAATCCTGACTGGTTTATTCATGAATTATCCGATGAAGATTGGTTTGGGTTCAAGGCCATCCCGGTTCTATTAACCCAGGAAGCTGATTTCTTTTTGATTCCTCTTCCCGGTCATACCCGGGGCCACTGCGGTGTGGTCATCGGCAAACCCGGTAAATGGCTGCTGCATTGTGGTGATGCTGCGTCCCCCTATTACAGGGGGAGCGACTTGCATAATCGGGGATCGTCCGCCCACCATTTAGACTTCTTTCCGGATTCCTTGGCCAATCGCATCCTGGGAAACCACGTCTTCAGGCTTCGGGCCTTGCTCCAAGATCATGGAGACCAGATCCAGGCCATTAGTTCCCACGATAAGTTTAGTTTTCAGGAATATAAAACCGGTATAAGAGTATTTTGACCTGATCAGTCACAAATGAAATCGGGAGGGGATGAGGGAGATAGTTATCTCGAGATCAAATGTTTTGCGGGTAGAAATTAAAAAATTCCGAAATCTTTATAACGGCTCCCTGTTAAACGAGTCCCGTTAAGACTTCGGAATTTTATATACTTGTCTAGTACCTGGTTTTTTAACCTACCGCAATGGGTTCTTCCTCTTCGTCCGGCAGGTAAGTATTTCCATATTGGGAAGGGTCTCCCTTCACTAGGATGATTTCAGCTTCTTCTCCTTCTTCCGGTTCAGAGGCTTCTACCAGCACAATATCGCCAGATGAAAATTTTCCAGAAAGCACGGCATCTGAAAGCTGGTTTTCGATCTTTTCCTGGATTACGCGGCGAAGCGGTCGGGCTCCCATTTCCGGATTATATCCCTGCGACACCAGCAGATCTGCACCCGCCCGGGTGATTTCCAACTGCAGGTTCTTCTCCACCAGCCTTTCTCTTACTTTGTCCAGCTCAAGGGAGACAATGTCCCGAATATGCTCTTTGCTCAAGGCATGGAAGACAACCACCGAATCTACCCGGTTGATAAACTCGGGGCGGAACGTGCTCTTTAACGATTTAAGTAGTTTTCTCCGCATCTCATCATAATCCCGCTTGCGGCTAGTTTCCTCGTCCTTCGTCAACTCAAATCCAATCGAAGCGTTGTTCTGGATCAGGTCGGCGCCGATGTTTGAAGTCATAATCACCATAGCGTTTCTGAAATCAATTTTTCTTCCCCTGGCATCCGTGATATGGCCTTCTTCCATGATCTGCAGCAGCAAGTTGTGGGCTTCCTGATGAGCCTTCTCGATTTCATCAAATACCACAATAGAGTATGGCCGTCTGCGGATAGCTTCTGTAAGCTGTCCGGCGTCGTCATATCCAATATATCCAGGAGGCGCTCCAACCAAGCGGCTGACGCTGTGCCGTTCCATGAACTCTGACATGTCCAGGTGAATCAAAGCGTCCTCGCTGCCAAAGATAAATTTTGCCAGTGCTTTAGTGAGTTCTGTCTTTCCTACACCCGTCGGACCCAGAAAAATAAAGGATCCTACTGGCCGCTTGGGATCTTTTAATCCCGCCCGGGACCGGCGAACTGCTTTAGCAATCTTCTCGATCGCTTCGTCCTGACCAATAATATGTTTATGAAGTTCCTCTTCCATGTGAAGCAGCCGGTCCGATTCTTCTTCCGCGAGTTCCATCACCGGGATACCGGTCCACATAGACACTATCTCGGCAATATCTCCAATTGTTACTGTAGGGCTGCTGTCACGATCCCAGGCTGCTTTCAACTCTTCAAGTTTTTCTTCCAGGGCATTCTCCTGGGTTTCGAGTATTTCAACCTGCTGTTGATCTTACTCTACCCCTTTCAGCTCTTTACGAACTGTACGAAGTTTTTTAACCACATCTTTGGCTTCCTCGCCAATGGGATTTTTATACATTCGTACCCTGGAGGAAGCTTCGTCAACCAAATCAATGGCTTTATCGGGAAGGAAACGATCTGATACGTACCGGGCAGATAAATCTGTGGCCGCTTCCAGTGCCTCATCAGAGATTTTTAGCTGGTGATGGTCTTCATAGGCAGACCGGATCCCCTGGAGTATTTCAATTGTTTCTTCCTGGGTTGGTTCATCCACAGTTATGGGTTGGAACCTTCTTTCCAGCGCTGCATCACTTTCTATGTGTTTACGGTATTCATCTAGGGTTGTAGCCCCAACGACCTGTAGTTCCCCCCGCGAAAGGGCAGGTTTGAGGATATTGGCAGCATCCATAGCCGAGCCGGCAGAACCAGCCCCTACCAGCATATGGACTTCATCAATAAACAAGATCGCGTCAGACTGTTTCAATTCAGATATCACCCTTTTCAGGCGTTCTTCAAATTGTCCCCGGTACATGGTGCCGGCAACCACTGAACCTAAATCCAATTGCAAAACCCGCTTACCAAGCAAAGGAGCTGGTACTTCTCCATCTGCAATTCGTTGGGTTAACCCTTCCACAATGGCAGTTTTTCCTACACCGGGTTCCCCAATCAAGGCAGGATTATTTTTTGTCCGGCGGGCAAGTATTTGAACAACACGCTCAATTTCATTCTCCCGGCCAATTACTGGATCCAGTTTTCCTTCCTCTGCAAGATCAGTAAGGTTAACAGCCAGTTGATCCACCATCGGCGTAGAGCTTTTTGATTTTGCTCTTTTGGATTTACCGGTTTGTCTGCGGTCACGCTGCAGTTTGTTTTTATCTTTTGTTTCTTCCATCACCCGTATCGTCTGGCGGCGGATCTGCTCAGGAGTTAAACCGAGCTGGATCAATACGTCATTGGCTACCCCTTTTTCATATGCGATTAATCCAAGCAGAATGTGCTCCACACCGATATAATGATGACTTAAGTTCCGGGCTTCTTCAACGGCCAGTTCCAGGACTCTTTGGGTCCCGGCAGAGAGCGCCAACGCATCTCCACTATACTCACCGAAACCAGTAATCCTTTCAATAATGGACAGGACACTATCAACGTCCAATCCAAGTTCTCGAAGGACTCTGCCGGCTATTCCGCCTTGATCAAGTAATAAGCCCAATAACAGATGCTCGGTTCCAATCTGGGTATGCTGCATTCGTTCAGCTTCTTTATGCGCTAAACTCAGAACCCGCCGGGCACGTTGGGTAAATCGTTCCATGCTAGCCAAAATTAAACCTCCCGAAATCATCCAGAAAATTCTGGATATCCAATAAACGAATAAACAATACACTCCCCACTATAATTGTAAGCCATTCTACCAAATATCGTTCTTAAAACTCTTGTAAGGACTTATATTAATGAAAAATATATACAATCCTCTCCTGAATGACCCTTTATCCCCCTTAGAATAAAAAAGCGCATCCTCTCAGATGCGCTTTAATTACTCAGCTTTACTCTTCATCTGGCGGAGGAGATTCTTCTTCCTCAGCGGCTTCTTCCTCTTCGGTTTCTTCTTCCGTGGTTTCTTCTTCCACAGCTTGTTCTACTTCTTCTTCCTCGGCAACTTCCTCCTCAGAGACTTCTTCCTCTTCGGTTTCTTCCTCCGTGGTTCCTTCTTCCTTAGCTTGTTCTTCTTCCTCGGCAGCTTCCTCTTCGGTTTCTTCTTCCGGGGTTTCGTCTTCCTCAGCTTCTTCCACTTCTTCTGAAGGGAGTTCAGCTGCTGATTCTTCATCGTTAAATTCTTCGCCAGCTAATATTTCCTCTATAGAAGACCCTTCACCCAGTTCTTCCTGGATCTGTTCAAAATCAATCGCGGCGAATTCATCGGAGTCCACTTTTTCCAGACTTAATCCAATCCTGTGGCGCTCCATGTCCAGGCTGATCACCCGTAATGCAAGCGTTTCCCCGACATTCACGACCTCTGAAGGGTGACCGACCCGATCCATGCTGAGTTCGGATATATGGATCAATCCTTCCAAATCAGTATTTTCAATCCGGGCAAAGGCTCCGAAGTCCGTTAGATTGGTGATCGTTCCTTGGATCAACTGCCCTTCCTGAATCTCTTCCGCTTTCTCGATCCAGGGATTATCCTGCAGGCGTCTCATGGATAAACCGATCCGTCGTTTTTCCTCATCGATGCTGATGACTTCGACCTCTAATTCCTGGCCAACTTTCACCAGATCACTGGGATGGTCTACATGATCCCAGGATAGCTCGGATAGGTGAACCAATCCGTCCACGCCCTGGATGTTTACAAAAGCTCCGAAATCTGCCAGGCTGCTTACATACCCGGATACCCGATCTCCAATAGCCAGGTTATCCAGCAGTTGATCTTTGATGGCTTCCCGGGTTTCTCCAATCGCATCACGCTCCGAAAGGATTAAACGCTGACGGGATCGATCAACTTCAATGACCTTTAAGGTGATTTCTTTCCCTATCGCTTCACTCCAGCGATCCTCTGGAGAACCACCATCGCTCTCCCGGAACACACTTACCAGCGAGCCGGGGACAAATCCGCGCAGCTGACCAACCGGAACCAGTAAACCGCCCTTGTTATATCCTTCCACAAAGGTTGTTATCGCTTCTCCGGTCTCCAGACTTTTCTCTACCTTTTCCCAATCCTGTTCTTCCTGAGCCCTGGTATACGAGAGCACAACATGTCCGTTAATATCTTCCGGTTCAAGTACATAAACGAGAATTTCTTCCCCAACCTGGAAGCTTTCCAGGGTTTTGGGGTTAATCTGCTCTAACTCCCGTCCCGCAATCAATCCATCGGCTTTCGATTGGACATCGATCAGGATCTCGTTTGATGTAATTGCTGTGATTACCCCTCTTCGGATATCTCCCCGCTCAGGGATGTTCCCTAGACCAAGACCTTCCTGGGCTAGCAGGGATTCCATATCCATTGTTTCAGATGGGGGTGTATAATCATGATTTGATTTTCCCCCCTGTTGGGACTTCATCTCTTCCATAAAATGGCACGCTCCGTTTTAGAATGGACATCATTATACAGTGCAAATATCAACTTGGCAACCTTTGTGGTAAGATAGACGCTGAGAAAAACTACTGATATTTTTTATGAGTTTTATGATGGTTATTATCACATAAAGGCGATTTTTACCTCGAAAAAGGAAACAGATGACGGCTATTTATCCCTTTACTGCAGTTGTTGGCCAGGAACGCATGAAACGCTCCCTGGTCCTTAATGCTGTACATACAAGAATCGGCGGTGTTTTGATACGCGGCGAACGAGGCACTGCAAAATCCACCGCTGCCCGGGCCTTGGCGGCTTTACTACCCACCGTGGAGGCCTTTTCAGACTGCCGTTTCGACTGTGATCCGAACCGGCCAACAACCTGGTGCACCGAATGCCGGGAAAAGTCGGAAAATGGCGATCAACGCAAAATTGAAATGCTGCCAACTCCATTTGTCAATTTGCCCGTTTCCGCTACAGAAGACCGGGTAGTTGGTACACTGGATATTGAAAAAGCCATCCAAAAAGGGGAACGCCATTTTGAACCAGGTGTGCTGGCGGATGCCAATCGGGGACTTCTTTATATTGATGAGGTTAACCTGCTGGATGATCATGTAGTGGATCTGCTGTTGGATTCCGCCGCAATGGGCATGAATATTGTAGAACGGGAAGGGATTTCCTTCAGCCACCCTGCCCGCTTTATTCTGGTCGGCACCATGAACCCGGAAGAAGGTGACCTGCGTCCACAGTTACTGGATCGTTTTGCTCTCTCTGTTGATATCCGGGGAATTCGTGAAACGCGGGAACGGGTCCTGATTATGGAACGCCACCTTGCTTATGAAGAGCATCCCGAAGCTTTCCGGGAACAATGGCTGCCCAAGGAACAGGAATTGTCCCAGCAGATAACCCGGGCCAGAAAACTGCTTCCAGATGTCCAGTACTCCTCAAAAAACTTGGTAGACATTGCCAATCTGAGCGCCTCCCTCCAGGTGGATGGACACCGCTCCGATCTGGTTATCCTGAAAACTGCCCGGGCCCATGCCGCATTTGAGGCCAGAACGGCTATCACCGGCAGAGATATCGGATTAGCCGCAGAACTAGCTTATCCGCATCGATTAAAACGGGGACCTTTCCAACAATCCGAAATCAGCGCTGAGGAACTGACTGAAAAGATTGAACAGCTTAAGGGGGCTTCAATGGAAGGAGAGGGAGAACAGGGAGACAAGGACAGAGAACCCGGTGGTGAAAGGACGGGGGAAAACGGGGATAAAAAAAAAAGCTAGTCAGCTCGGTTATTGATGCCCAGCAAAGCGAAATCCCTGCTGATTCCGGGACTGGAGAGGTCTTTGAACACGGCAGTGCTGCCTGGTGGGAGGGAGGCAATCCGGTAAAAATCGGTGACACTTTTGACCCGGATATAATTGACGCTCCCCTTGACCGGATGAGCCGGCGTTCAAGTGGACGGCGGTCCCAGACCCATACAGATACAAAGCGCGGCCGGTATATCCAGGCTCGGCCAGCCAGGGGAGAAACAAGCGATATCGCTTTCGACGCCACAATCCGGGCTGCGGCTCCCTTCCAACAAGAACGCCGCACGGTGGATGACAAGCTTGCTTTTTCCATCCGCAAGCATGATCTGCAGCGGAAAGTCCGCGTAAAACAAACTGCCAATTTAATATTATTTGTAGTCGATGCTTCCTGGTCTATGGCCGTTGCTGAACGCATGAGCGCGGCAAAAGGGGCTGTTCTGTCTTTGTTGACGGATGCCTACCAACGCCGTGATCGGGTAGGCATGGTTGTATTTCAAAAAGATCGAGCACAGCTGGTTCTGCCCCCTACCAACTCGGTAGAATTGGCACGGCGCAGCCTGTCAGATATACCTATCGGGGGAAAAACACCTCTTTCAGCAGGCCTGAACATGGCTTTCGAGGTAATAAAGAGGGAGGAACTTGCCCATCCCGACATCCGCCCTCTGTTAATCCTGCTCACAGATGGCGTGGGAAATGTATCCATAACCCGGATGCCCCCCCAGGAAGAAGCCTATAAAATTGCAGATCAGATTGCTGAAGCTGAAATACCCAGTGTTGTTATCAATATGGAACACCGGGAATTTGACAAAGGCTTGGCAAGTGAAATTGCGGACCATTTAAACGCATCTTATTACTGCCTGACCGATTTACAGGCGGAGAAACTGCTCCAGACTGTAAAGGATGAAATCGGGTCTTAAGCGGGAGAGTAGGCGCTTCAACCAGCGGGGGATATAAAACAATCTGTTATCATTGATAACATGATTCCCATTTCCTTAACTTTAGCCGGATTTTTATCCTACAAGGATCCGGTGGATATTGATTTCACCAGCTTTGATTTAGCCTGCATCTCTGGCGAAAACGGGGCCGGGAAGTCTTCTATTCTGGATGGAATAACCTGGGCTTTGTTCGGAAGGGCCAGAAAACATGATGAATCGGTCATTAATCTGGACTCCCGCGGCGCAGAAGTGACATTCGTTTTTTATTATGAGGGAAACCAATATCGGGTCATCCGTTCCAATCCCAGGGGGGAGACCAAATTAGTTGAATTTTATATCCTGCAAGAGAAAAGCAAAGATCCAGGGGATCCTGTTTGGAAACCATTAACAGAACGGACTTTAAGGGAAACTGACCAGAAGATCGTGGACATCCTGCGATTAGATTATGAGGCATTTATTAACGCGTCTTTTTTGCTCCAGGGGGAAGCAGATCAGTTTACGCAGCAAAATCCGGCTGCCAGAAAAAAGATTCTCACTCAGATCCTGGGAATGGAAATCTGGGAAGAATTTCGCCAGCGGGCAAGCCAAAAAAGGAGAGCGACTGAATCAAAGATAAACACGCTGGAAGGTCGGATCGCGGAAATACGCAGTGAATTGGAGGAAGAGGAGAAACGCAAAGATCTGCTTTCCTCCCTGGAAAAATATTTAGCCCAGGCGGTTGAAGCCCGAATAAATGGAGAAAAGCTGCTGTCAGAGATGCAAGCCATTTTTTCTTCCCTGGGAGAACAAAAAAAGCTGGTTGATGCTTTTGCTCACCAGGTTGATAAAATCACTGAAAATATAATAAAAACCCAGGAAAAAATAGTCGGGCGGGAAGAAGAGAAAAAAAACTTCCAGGAGATTCTGTTACAAGCAAACAAGATTGATGAAGAATACACCGATTGGGAAAGAGCTCAAGATGTTTTGTCCGATTGGGAAAAAACTGCTGAAAAATTTCGGGAAGGAGAAATCAAAAGGCAGGAACCTTTGCTTCAAATCACTGCCGAAAAAGCCCGGCTTCTCCAGGAAAAAAACTCCCTCGAAATGCGGTACCAGGAACTGCTCAGCTCATTAGATGAATTACCCGGATTATCAAAGAAATTAACTGAGCAAAGGAAAAATATCAAAAAGGCTGAAGTTGAATTGGCGAAACGGGATCAAAAGAAAACCGAATTAGAACTCGCCCAACAGCAGCAGGCCGAAGCAAAAGCGGAAAATCCCCTCTTATATCAAGAAATGAAAGATCTGGAAAAGCGAATCAATGATTTAGAAGGAACCGATGGCGCGTTATGCCCTCTCTGTGGGCAGGAACTCTCGCCAGAAGATAGAAAGTCCCTCATTCAGTCTCTCAAGGCAGATGGGAAAGAATTGGGAGACCGCTTTCGGGAGAACAAAGCTCTCCTGGCGGAAGCTGACCAGGTTGTGATAGATTTGCAGCTGCAAATCACTGAGTTCAGTTTGGTAGAGAATAACTTACGGATCCATATCCAGGAAATGGATAAAATCGATAATCAAATTTCCAGGTTAAACGAGGATAAGAAAACCTGGGATTCAAAACACAAGAAAACACTGGAAGGTATTCAAAAAAAACTGGAGAATGAGACCTACGCTGAAAAAGCCCGCAAGCAGCTTTCCGGTATTAACGACGAATTGAAAAAAATCGGGTATGACGCAGCTGAACATGATCGAGTGCGTGATATTGTAAACCGCGGTTTATCAATTCAGCAAAAGAAAGGGTCCCTGAAGGCTGCCCGGGCAGCCTTAAAGCCCATCGACAGGGAAATTAAAGAGTTAGCTGAGAAGTTGGCTGCCGATCAGAAGGATCTAAAAAAAGGAACTTCTGAGCTGGAACGCAGCCGCCAGGCGCTCGCAACCGCTGAAGAAAAAGCCCCGGATACTCAAGAAGCAGAGGAATCGCTTCTTGTCCTAAAGGAGCGGGAAAACATTCTCCAGCGTGAAGTGGGTGCAGCGGGACAAAAGGTTTCTGTTCTCGAGAAACAAAAAATCCGAAAAAAAGATTTGGAGTTGGAACACAAGAAACTATCTACCCTTGTTAAACAATATAAACAATTGGAAGCTGCTTTCGGCAAGGATGGCGTACCGGCATTGCTGATTGAACAGGCGCTTCCCAATATCGAATCCAAAGCGAACCAGATTTTGGATCGATTAAGCGGCGGAGCCATGTCAATTAGGTTTCTCACCCAGAGATCGTACAAGGATGTCAATCGGGAGGACCTGAAGGAAACTCTGGATATCCAAATCCGGGACCTGTCCGGTTTTCGGGATTACGAGATGTACTCCGGGGGGGAATCCTTCCGGATTGATTTTGCTGTCCGGCTGGCATTATCTCACGTATTGGCTCAGCGGGCTGGCGCCAGGCTTCAAACCCTGGTCATCGATGAGGGTTTTGGAAGTCAGGATTCTATTGGCAGGCAGCGCCTGATTGAAGCCATTAACCTGATCCGGGATGATTTCAAAAAGATCCTGGTCATCACCCATGTTGAGCAAATAAAAGAGGCATTTTCTACTCAGTTATTGGTAGAAAAAACACCCCAGGGTTCTCAAGTGACTTTGGTATAATTTTCAATTGACACCGACTCTATATAATACCCGGATTGACCTGCCCTGGATGGTGACAATCAAGGTTTGACGGGAGAGTAAAAAACTTGGTGATAACACACCCAAGGAGCATGGAATGGATGAATTGAAATATGTAACGGAAGAGTCATTTGAAGCGGATGTTTTACAATCTGAACAGCCTGTTCTGGTTGATTTCACGGCTGTCTGGTGCGGTCCCTGCAAGATGCTTTCCCCGGTGGTAGAAGAGCTGGCGCAGGAATGGGATGGGAAAGCAAAAATCTATAAAATGGACGTTGATACCAACCAGGTTACACCGCAAAAATACGGCGTGATGGGTGTCCCGTCTCTGATTTTGTTTAAAGGCGGTGAGATTGCCGCCCGAATCACCGGGTTCAGACCCAAAAAGCAGCTTTTAACTACTTTTGAACCGTTTTTATAGGATTAACTTCTGGAACTTCCTGATAGCAAAAACTCCGAGGGAAATAAGACCTCGGAGTTTTCCTTTTCGTTTATTCAACCTGCTTATAAGCCCGCCGCTTTGCGCAGGTCTTCTGCCTTATTGGTATTTTCCCAGGTTAAATCCAGATCATCCCGACCAAAATGACCATACGCTGCCAGCTGTTGATAGATCGGCCTGCGCAGGTTTAGATCCTGGATAATCGCCCCAGGACGAAGGTCAAAATATTCGTCGATTAACTGACTGATCTTTTCGTCCGGCAAATTACCGGTACCAAAGGTTTCAACATTTACGCTCAGGGGGTGGGCAACCCCAATGGCATAGGACACCTGAAGCTCACATCGGCTGGCAAGACCAGCGGCAACAACATTCTTTGCCACCCAGCGGGCCGCATAAGCTGCCGATCGGTCAACTTTGGTGGGATCTTTCCCTGAAAAAGCACCGCCGCCATGCCGTCCCATACCACCGTAGGTATCAACAATGATCTTCCTGCCAGTTAATCCTGCATCACCCAACGGACCACCAGTCACAAAGCGGCCAGTTGGATTCACAAGGATTTTCAACGCGTCATCTACCATATCCTCCGGCAGCACGGGGCGGATCACATGTTGGATGATAGCTTCCCGGATATCTTCCTGTGAAATCTCTGGTGCATGCTGGGTGCTGATTAACACCGTATCCACCCGAACTGGTTTCCCATACTGGTACTCAATTGTAACCTGGCTCTTTCCGTCCGGTCTGACCCATTCCAGGCTGCCGTTCTTTCGAACTTCTGCCAGCCGGCGTGATAATTTATGTGCCAGGTAGATTGGTGTCGGCATCAGCATGACATTTTCATCACAGGCATAACCAAACATCATGCCCTGGTCACCTGCGCCGATAGCTTCAATATCACTTTCTGTCATTTCCCCGCTTTTTGATTCCAAAGCCTGGTCTACGCCCAGGGCGATGTCGCTTGACTGCTGGGATATCGCTACCAGCACACCGCAGGTTGCACCATCAAACCCTTTTTTCGCCCGGTCATACCCGATACCGGTGATCACTTTGCGGGCTAATTGGTCGTAATTGATATCTGCCGAGGTTGTGATTTCTCCCAGCAGCATTACATAACCGGTTTTAGTTGCTGTTTCACAGGCGACGCGTGAGCCAGGATCCTGTTCCAGACAAGCATCCAGGACTGCATCACTGATCTGGTCACACATCTTATCAGGGTGTCCTTCAGTTACAGATTCGGAAGTAAATAATAAACTTGGTATGCTGTTTAGTGTGCTGCTCATAGACTCTCCTTGTATGAGTTAGTTCTTTAAAGAAAATTGCCCCTTCTGACCTGCAGGAAAGGGCACCAACTCAATTATGCCCTCTCATCTTCCAGAACCCAGCTGCCGGAGTTGGCACCATCTGCAGCGCGCTACGCTGCCCGGTTGCCGAGGTTTCATAGGGCCGTTCCCTCCACCTCTCTGGATAAGAGTGCCGTTAGAGGCATATTTTATTGTACGGGGATAATAACATGGCCAAGGGAAGCTGTCAATTTATATACCTCATAGTATTGGGCTGATTAAAATCCCAACCAGAAGGTTAACTTCTTCCAGCTGCAACACCTCATCTGGTTTTACAACTAGCAAAAAAATGCCTCTCATTGTATACTTACTATAAGTTTATCGACTCTATGCTGCAAAGCCATAATAGGAATCCATTTATGAAAATCTCTGTCCTACAAGAAAACCTCGCCCACGGTCTGAGCATTGTTTCCCGGGCAGTTTCCCCCCGCAGCACCCTTCCAGTACTTTCCAATATACTCGTAGCAACTGATGATGGCCGCTTGCGGCTCTCTGCTACTAATCTGGAAATAGGCATTACCTGCTGGATCGGCGCAAAAATCGAAGAAGAAGGATCCACAACGGTCCCGGCCCGGACTCTTACAGATCTGGTCAGTACCATCCCCCCTGAAAAAACCTTCATTAGTTTACATGAACCTACCCAGACGTTAAACATCAAGAGCGGATCCCTCAATACAGATATTAAGTGTATTGATGCCCAGGAATTCCCTCCCATGCCCTCTCCTGATCTGGATGCTGGCATTGAAATTAATGTCGCCGATTTTAAAGAAATGATCAAGCAGGTCGTTTTCGCCGCTTCCCATGATGAAGCCCGACCGATCCTGACTGGAGTCCTTGTCACTGTCAAAGATAACACCATAACCCTGGCTGCTGCTGATGGTTTTCGTTTGTCAGTCAGGACTGCGAAATTATCCGCCCCGGTTCCTGAACCGGTGAAAGCTGTCATTCCATCCCGGGCCCTCAGTGAACTTGCCCGCATTAGCAATGACGGCAGTGAAGTCATTACCATGTCCCTTCCTCCGGACCGAGGTCAAGTGATCTTCCGCACACAAAATATTGAACTCATCTCCCAGCTTATTGAAGGCACATTCCCAGACTACCAGCAAATAATCCCCAAAGAATACCAATCCCGGACTATATTATCTACCCCGTCATTTTTAAAATCTTGCAAGCAGGCAGAAATATTTGCCCGAGAAGGATCCTTAATCGCGCAGGTTAACATCAGACCCGGTGCAGAAGAAAACACACCTGGCGAAGTTGAAATTTCCGGACAGTCAGAAGAGACCGGGTCCAGCCAGGCCATCATGGATGCGACAATTGACGGCGATGATGATATCATCATCGCCTTTAATGTGCGGTACCTCAGGGAAGTGCTTGATGTGATTCAAACCCCGACTGTTGCACTGGAAACCTCAAAATCCACCAGCCCTGGTGTAATACGTCCGGTGGGTGATGATGACTTTTTACATGTCATCATGCCGATGCACCTGGGCAACTAAGAATCGCTCTTGATTTTTTGTTGATCGATAAAATTGGCGTTTCTTCCCGGTTTCCGGTAACGAAACCGGGTTGTTATTGTTTTGATATTTAGGATTGACTCTTGGCGCGGCCGAGACATCTGTAAATTATAAATCGTGTGTTGCCAATCACAAGGTTTACTATACTATCGGTTGAAAATCACAAATACAGGAGCGGTTATGGAAAAATTTGTCGCAGTTGCAGGAAATATCGGTGTGGGGAAAACGACGTTAGTACAAATGCTATGTGACAATCTGGGATGGACACCCTTTTTTGAACCAGAACGGGAAAACCCCTACCTGGCTGATTTTTACAAGGACATGCATACCTGGGCTTTTCACAGCCAGGTATTTTTCCTAACCCGGCGGCTCCGGGCTCATAAAAACCTCTGCATCCATCCAGGCTCCGTCATCCAGGACCGCAGCGTTTATGAGGATGCTGAAATCTTTGCCCATAATCTTTACAAACAACATCAAATTGGAGAAAGAGATTACCAAACTTATCAGGAGCTTTATCAGGCATTGGTGGAATTCTTACCTCCCCCGGATCTGGTGTTATATATTCGGGCATCAGTTCCCACCCTTCAGGATCGCATTAAACAACGAGGTAGAGATTACGAAGAGCAAATTGATCCTGCCTATCTTGAACAATTAAACATCCTGTATGAACAATGGATAGAAGATTTCAGTTTGTGTCCAGTATTGACCATCCCCGGGGATGCTCTTGATTTTGTCGCGAATAACGGTCATCTTGATTTGATTATTGAAAAAGTGGAAGAAAAATTAATGGGGAAGGAAGTTGTTGTATTCACCAAAAGTGAGGTCATGGCACGTTAAAGAGCGAATTATCTTGCCCTGATGGAGCAGTTCCAAATTAAAGGAAAAACCGCCAGTTGAGAATCAGATCTGGCGGTTTTTTATTCTGGGTAAAGGGTTAGACTACGCCATAAGCAAGCATGGCTTTGGCTACTTTCAGGAATCCTGCAATATTAGCTCCCATAACATAGTTGCCGGAATCACCATATGTATCTGCAGCATCCAGTGCAGTTTTATGGATATTTTTCATGATGCCATGAAGCTTCTGATCAACTTCCTCGCGAGTCCAGGCCAGCCGGTAACTGTTCTGGCTCATTTCCAAGCCGGATGTTGCTACACCACCGGCGTTGGCCGCTTTCCCGGGTCCGTAAAGCAATTTATTTTCCTGGAAGATATCAATCGCTTCCTGTGTGGAGGGCATATTCGCACCTTCAGAAACACATATACATCCGTTATCCACCAGAGCCTGGGCATTCTCGGCATCAATTTCGTTTTGGGTTGAAGAAGGAAACGCCAAATCTGCCTTTAGACCTTCTTTCTTCACCACGTCCCAAACACTCAGGTCGGGGAAATATGGTACATCATAGGTCTCTGCATATTCTTTGATGCGGCCACGGCGGATGTTCTTTAATTCCATCGTGTATTGCAGTTTTTCTCTATCAACGCCAGATTTATCGATAATAGTTCCGCTTGAGTCTGACAGGGAGATTGGTTTAGCGCCCAAGTCCAGTAATTTTTCAATAGTATACTGGGCAACATTCCCTGATCCGCTGACGATGGCTGTTTTCTTTTCCATGGTCAGATCACGAACTCCCAGCATTTCACCAGCAAAGTAAACTGCACCATAGCCAGTAGCCTCAGGCCTGATCAAGCTGCCGCCAAATTCCAGTCCTTTCCCGGTTAAGACGCCAGTGTGATCATTCATGATTTTTTTGTAATAGCCGTAGAGAAAACCAATTTCCCTACCACCTACACCAATGTCACCTGCAGGGACATCCGTGTCCGGACCGATATGGCGGTACAGTTCCCGCATGAATGCATAACAGAAATTCATGACTTCTGTATCAGTTTTTCCTTTAGGGTCAAAATCCGATCCGCCTTTTCCGCCGCCCATCGGCAGGGTTGTCAGTGAGTTTTTAAAGATCTGTTCAAATCCCAGGAATTTAATAATGCCCAAGTTTACCGAGGGGTGGAAACGCAAACCGCCTTTATACGGACCAATGGCATTATTAAATTGAACCCGGAATCCACGGTTGACTTGCACTTCCCCATCATCATCCATCCAGGGTACGCGGAACATAATCACTCGATCTGGCTCTACTATCCGTTCATAGATTTTTGCTTTAACGAGTTCGGGGTGTCTCTCCACAGTCGGCTGAAGTGTATTCAGGACTTCCTCGACCGCCTGGTGAAACTCTGGCTGCGCTGGATCTTTCTCTTTAGTTTTGGCAATTACCTCTTGAATAAGTGACACAATGTACCTCCTTGATACAATCTCTTTTTTTCCCCGACGGTTGGCCCAACAGAATCTGCTGTGGGGGCCAAACGCCATAATTTTTTAGTCAATTTCCCGTTAGAAACCAGGAGCCGTTGATCGTTATTGACAGATTCTTCTTAAATTTTCTCTCCTTAAAATTTGCCCTATATCATACCAGATTATCATACACGCGTATGATCACAAACCAGTCCAAGTAATTCATATTTATGATTATTGTCATGCCGATTGAGGGAAAATGAAACCCTGTTAAGGGCTCAACTCTTACTTCTTTTTAAGTTCCTTTTTTAATGCCGTCCCTAAGCGTTTAATGCCTTCGACAATTACCTCTGGTTTCGAATACGAAAAGTTCAAGCGCATGGCATGATATCCACCATCCCCGTTGGGATAAAAATTGACTCCGGGAACAAAAGCAACTTTCTCTTTTAAGGCTGTTTGCTTGAGAAACTCATCGGTATCAATGGATTCTGGCACACGGGCCCAGAGAAACAAGCCGCCTTCGGGATCTGTCCATTGACAACCTTCGGGCCAGAATTCGCTCAAAGCGTCTACCATGGTATCTCTTCGTTCTTTATATACTTGGCGAATTCTCTTAATATGCGGCTTCAGGAAACCTCGTTGGCATATATCATTGGCAATATATTGGACAAAGGTGCCGGTATGTAAATCACAGCCCTGTTTAGCCTGGATTAGTCGCTTCATAAGCGCTTCAGAACACACGATCCAACCTAGGCGCAAACCTGGCGCCAAGGTCTTTGAGAAAGTGCCCAGGTAGATTGTCCGTTCCGGGATCAGGTTGCAGATGGGGGTAATATCATCGCCTTCAAAACGAAGCTGTCCATACGGATCGTCCTCAATAACTGCCAGATTAAGTTTAATGGCAATTTCCGCCAGTTTTATTCTTCGCTCCAGTGACATGGTTGTGCCGGCAGGATTATGGAAATTGGGCAGCACGTAAATAAAAGCTGGTGGTTCTCCACTGTCCGCAACCACTTTCTCGTAGGCCCGCTCAATCTCATCCACCACCATGCCTCCTTCATCCAGGCGCATGGTGTGAAATTTGCCCTGGTAAGCACGCCAGGCCTGAATCGCGCCCAGATACGTAGGGCGCCCGCTCAGAACAAATCTACCCGGATCAATAAATATTTTACCGATTAAATCCAGCGCCTGCTGGGATCCATTGGTTAACAAAACGTTCTCGGGAGTTGCTGGAATGCCGTACTTATGCATCGATTCTGACAAGAATTCTTTCAGGGGATACAAACCTTCCGTTGCGCTGTATTGGAGAGCCTTTTTTCCATGTTCCCGGGTGACATATATGCAGGCTTCTTCAACCTCCCGGGTGGGAAAAAGGTCCGGCGCTGGCAATCCGCCAGCGAAAGAAATAATATCCGGATCCTGGGCAAATTTCAGTAATTCTCTTATCGCAGAACTCTGCATGCCTTTGGTCCTTTCAGCCAGGTGCGAGTCCCAATCCAATACTGGGATTTCCCGATTCATATCATGATTTACTTCCATGTTTTCCCTCCCGTTGGGATCCAATGATAGTGTTCCTTGGTAGAGGTTCAGTTTTCCATCATCAAAATGTAGTAAGAGATAAAAAAAGCCCGTTTCGATTTTATTCTGTCGAAACAGGCCTGGTTCCTTTCTCAGGGCTCAGATAACAACAATTGAAATATAACCAGGATATTGATCTTTAGATCATACCGCTGGTGAGGATAAGTAGGGTGTAATTTGATCAACATACTCAAAGGTATTCCTACAAAATGTCCGGAAATTCCCGGAACCTCCTCTGGACGAACAAGGTATTTGCTTCCCAGTTTATACTTCGTTCTACCAGCATTTTACCCTACTAACAATTTCAGTCAAAGGGCAAAATATCACTCTTTATGTTATTTACTTTGAAATATATTCACACTCTCAATATGGTAGGTCTGCGGGAACATGTCAAAAGGAGTTGAACTTAGTAATTGATACCCCTGGCTATTCAGCCGGAGAACATCCCGAGCCAGGGTTGCCGGATCGCAGGAAATATAGGCGATCATTCCCGGCTGCAGGGAGACCAGGCTGTCAAGGACTTTTTTTGACAGGCCTGCCCGGGGAGGGTCAAGCAAAATAATATCGGGGGAGATTTTAAGATGGGATAAGACCTGTTCTGCTGGAAGGTCAAATAACTCAACATTTTCAACGCCTGCCAGATTATACAGGTAATCTTCTGCCGCGAAGGGATCTGACTCGATACCTATCACCCGCTTGACACGGGGAGCTAAAAATAGACTGAATAATCCTACACCACAATAAATATCCAACAGGGAAATCTCCTCTGACAGCGGTAGAACATTCAATAGATAATCCACAACAAGTTCAGCTACCCGGGTATTTACCTGAAAAAAGGACCCGGCCGACACCACAAACGGATTTTCGTGGACTTCTATGATTGTGAAATCATCCCCCGCCAGCACTACCTCGCCACCTGGTCCTCGATGAACTGCAGAGAGGGGGACATCAACTGAAAACTCAATCGGCTTCGGGTCACTGCTTTCCAACAGGATCAGGGTATCCTGCCCGCCCTCTCCCGACCGGAGACTGATGCGGTCTAATCCGGGGATATATTCAATATCCAGAGACGGCCAAATACGATTGAGATTCTCTTCCGGCAAATGACATTCTTGAATAGGTATCACCTGATTTGACCGCTGTTGTAAAAATCCGAGTCTACCTTCTTCTGACAGATGAAATTGGATATGGTTCCGGTAATTCCAGGGTTCAGGCGAAGGAACAATAGTTTTCACAGGAGGATCAGTCACTTTTCCCACTCTTTCCAGCTGATTCTCAAGGATGGATTGTTTAATTTTAAGCTGTTCCGGGTAGGGAATGTGCTGATAGTGGCAGCCCCCACAATGAGTAAAATGGGGACAGCGAGGTTCAATTCTCTTGGAGCTTGAAGACAACACTTTTAATAACTCAGCCCTCGCATAGCGTTCTTTATCTTCTACCAACCGGATCCGGATATTTTCTTCTGGAAGGGCATAAGGGATAAAAACTGCCCGACCATCGGGAAGTCGGGCAAGGGTTTCACCACCATATACAAATACAGTGGGCGTTACTTCGTATTCTTTGGATTGATCCATGTCTGCCAGCGTTGGTTGTTCCCTGTCTCACACTAAAGTCCTGGGTGCTCGTATTTTAGGGTGAGGCGGAACAGACCCATTATGATGGGCAGGAATAAAGGAATTTCAGCAGCGAATCAAATGGTGGTGTGCAGTATAGATTCAGGTAATCAAAAACAATCAATCCAATCACGATCAGGAAAAAGACCACCACAATACAACCGATGCCAGCCCATAACCATTTGCGGCTTTTTTTCTCTTCAGTCACCTGATCCGGTGTGAGCGGCGCTGCAGCTGCCTTTCCTCGTTCCGGGGTTGTAACCGGACGGGCTACTGGCTCTCTGGCGGAGGGTTTTGGCGTGACTGCTGTTTCGTCCGGCACGCTGAAAGCGTCCGGCCTGGGAGCGATCAGGGTTTCCTCAGGATCTGAATCTGCTTGAAAGGTAAGATAAATCGCGTCACCCAGCATAATCGTATCCCCTGGCTTAAGAAGGTACTTTCCTCCAATTTTCTTTTTATCAACAAAAGTGCCGTTTGTGGACCCGAGATCTTTAATCATGTAGCCCTCTTCAGCCCTGGTCAGCACTGCATGCTGCCTTGACACCTCGGCGATGCTGAGGACAATACCATTTTCTTCCCCGCGGCCAATGATTATTTCATCATCTTCCAGGGGATATACTTCCCCTTTATTAAATCCCTTGATGCTCGTCAGACGAAAGTTTTGATACCCCATAACCGTCCTCCTGGTTCTGTAAACTGAACGATACTTAAAGTCTATCGGTTTTCTTGATTGGTGTCAAACGGGATTTTACCCATTTTCAGCCTGAGACAGGGTAAGATAAGGGTTAATCTGACTCTGTTTCAGGCAGTGTGTTTTCCTGAACCCAATCCGCTCCCAGCACAATTAAAATATCAAATGGATTGTTTGGTTCAGACCGATGATAGAGTTGATTTTGAGAATATCCCATTAAGTTCAGGATTGCTTGTATGGTCTGGGGTTTTCCGGAATAATCGTAAATGAACGTTTTATCCTTAAATTTCTCAGAGTTGCCCACTTCTGTGATGAATATTCCATTCGCAATTAAAAATTCAGCTGTTTCGGCTGCCAATCCAGGAGAAGTGGTTCCGTTATATATCGCCACCCGGGCATTCTCTTCCAGAATATATTCTTCCAGGGTGATTTCCTGGGTTGGTTCGGGTACGGGGGTAGCAGCCAGTTGCTGCATATCACTCCAGACCTTCCGGATTTGTTCGATATCTGGAAACAGGACATATTGATCCTTGTCATTAAATCCCGGTTCCACCATAGGTTGATTAATGACCTTGGTTTGCAGATTTTGAGGGTTGATATCTCTGGCAGCCCAGGCCAGGGTCACAATTTGGCTCAGTGTCAGGTTTGTCTCAATATGAGTAGACAGCCCCCGATACAGCGCCGGTAAATTCGGAATTAATGTTGGCAGGATCTCATAAGAAAATACTTTTTTCTGCAACCCAACCAGGACTTGCTGCTGTCGTTTCGTCCGTCCAAAATCTCCTTCCGTTGTATCCCGGGTTCGGACATATCCCAAAGCCAGTCCTCCCGTTAAAACCTGTTCGCCAGGATAAAGCCTTTTCATATCTCCTTCCATCGCGGCGTTATCGTATACCAGGATTACTTCTTGCACATCTACCAGCACACCATTAACCGCATCAACCAAAACCACAAAAGCTTCAAAGTCCACCTGGACATAATAATCTATCGTGATCCCGAGCAGATTACCGGCGGTTTCCATTAAAATTCCGGGACCTCCGCTTGGATAACCAAAGGCTTCTCCAAGAGAATATGCCTGATTGACCTTGTAAGGGCCATATTTTGGAACTTCAACCCAGGTGTCCCGGGGTATTGAGATTAATCCCGCGATTTGTTTTTCAATATTGAGGAATCCTACAATAATGGTATCTGTTAAACCGGGTCCCGTATCCCCTTCCCACTCCCGTTTATCAAGCCCAGTAAACAGAAAATAAATCGTTTGATCCTGGTCAAGCTTCTTATACTCAGGACGGTTAGCATTGGCCTGCAGCAGCCGATCATCGTCCAATTCGATTAGCATTAGATCCGGATCGAGGTTTGAGGAATTTGTGTCTTCCATCAAGGTGTTTGAGGGCAAATCTGACTTATCTTTTGGCCCCCGGATTGCCAGAATAGAGGTAATGATAATTGAGATCAGAAATGCCGCCCACAACCCGCGTTTTATCCAATCTGGTGAATTTTTTGTTTGAGATGAATATTCTTGCATAAAACCTCGGAAAGACCCCTTCCATTTTGTCTGTACCAGACTATAATAGCTCTCGATTGTCCGTTTTGGTATGGTCGGGATTATAACATGCGGCGTCCAACCAACCGAACTAATGTGCCAATTTCTTGGCTGACTGTTTTAATTGATGATACCTATATGACCCTTATCACAACCTCCGGTTTATCTAAATCATACGGATCCGTTGACATTTTCAGCGGATTGAATCTGACCGTGCCGCCCCAATCCCGGATCGCACTGGTGGGAGAAAACGGCATTGGTAAAACGACCCTGCTCAATATCCTGGCTGACCTGGAATCTCCAACAGAAGGGAGAGTTCAGCGTGCAAACCAGCTAAAGATCGGTTATTTGCCGCAGAAAAGCGACCTCCGCTCTGACCGGACTTTATGGGAAGAAATCTTGACTACCTTTGATGATATAAGAAAAATGGAGGCGAATCTTAAAGAGCTTGAGGGGGTCATGAGTCAAACCGATGACATTTCCGAAGAGCTGATGTCGCGCTATGGAACACTCCAGGCAGACTTTGAACACCGGGGCGGATACACCTATGAAAGCCGCCTGCAGCAAGTTCTTTCTGGACTGGAATTCAGCACCAATGAATTCCACATGCCTGTAAACCACCTCTCTGGTGGGCAGCGGACCAGGGCTTTGCTCAGCCGGCTGCTGCTTTCATCTGCAGACCTATTAATATTTGATGAACCTACCAATCACCTAGATATTGAAGCCATCCAGTGGCTGGAAGGTTATCTGAAAAATTTTCCCGGTGGTGTGCTGCTGGTATCCCATGACCGGTATTTTATTGATCAGGTCTGCAACCAAATTTGGGAAATGAGTCGGGGAGGCTTTGAAACCTATCGCGGTAATTACAGCGCTTACCTGGAGCAGCGCCAATCCAGGTGGGAGCGACAGCAGGAAATTTTTGAGGCAGAAAAATCCAGGCTGGTGAACGAGTTGGACTACGTCAAAAGAAACATTGCCGGCCAGAATACAAATCAAGCCAAGGGAAAACTTCGCCGATTAAGCCGCCGGGTCCAGGCCATTGAGCAGTTGGGCATCCAGGCTATCCAGGGAAAAACCTGGGCTAAAATCAGCCAGGACGTACAAACCACCACCAGTCCAATGAGCGTTCAGGAAGCCCATCAGCGTATCTCGGCTCTGAAAAATCCAACCAAAAAACCTCAGTTGTTATCGATGAGTTTACAGACCCGAAAACGGGGAGGCGACCTGGTTCTCAGGACATCTGATCTGGAAATTGGTTATCAAGACGGAGAGAAAGCTCTTTTTTCTGTTCCCGACATCACATTATTAAGAGGGGAATGTGCCGCCCTGATCGGTCCTAACGGGGCAGGAAAAACCACCTTCCTGAAAACAATCCTGGACCAACTTCAACCTTTATCCGGTATTGTTAAGCTGGGTGCCAACCTGGATGTGGGATATTTTGCGCAGGCTCACCAGGATCTTAACGACAATAACACTGTCCTGGAGGAAATCGAAAAGGCAAGGAATTTCCAATCTGAAAACGCTGCCCGAAGTTACCTGGGCGCTTACCTTTTTTCAGGACAAGAGGCTTATAAAAAAGTCAGTGTGCTTTCTGGTGGAGAAAGAGGGCGGCTGGCACTGGCAAAACTCTCCTTAAGCAATGCCAATTTGCTGCTTCTGGACGAACCAACCAACCACCTGGATATCCCTTCCCAGGAGACACTGCAAGCCGTATTAACCTCCTACCCGGGCACTATTCTGCTGGTTTCTCACGACCGATATTTAATCAATGCCCTCGCCAGTCAAATTTGGGAAATTGATATCAAGGAGGAAGACTTAATCGTCTTTGAGGGCAGCTACCAAGCTTACCAAACCCATCTGCGGGAATCCAAGCTCAACAAGGAAGATGTGGTAATTCCTGAAGAAGGCTCTCCTGATTCTTACCAGGATCAAAAAGCCGCCAAAAACCGCGCCCTGGCTGAAGATCGTCAGCGGTCTGCTAGATTAAAAGTACTGGAAAGCCGCATCATGGAATTGGAAAGCCTGCTGGAAGAACTTGGAAAAACCCTGGCGGATCCACCAGATAACCCAAACGAGGTAGTTCGGCTGGGAAAACAATACGGAAAAGCCGAACAAGAGCTGGAAGGTTTACTGGTTGAATGGGAAACCCTGCAGGAGTAAAAGAGGCAGTTTCAACGATAAGTTATCAGCGCAGACGAATCAAAATCAAAACCCTCTCTCAAGGAGTACAGGGCGAAGGGTATTTTACCGGATCCGGGCAGGGGACCACACATTTTGGGGCTGAGGACATATCCTCGGCAACCAGGCAGCCTTGTTGTCCCGTCGGATTCGTGCCTGTAGATGACCCTGTTCCTCCTTCGGTTGGTAAAACGGGAATAAATGGAAGAATCGTCATGTCCAGCTTATCAAGGTAAAGGTTTTCATTCTTTACCCAACAGGGTATTTGATATTTTGGATTATTGATCACCAGGTACTCTCCTCCTTCTCCAATGCCCAACACCTCAACAATTGTAAAAGGTTTCAGAGAACTCACATTCTCATAGCTGCTTCCCGGGCCCCGCCAACAGTGGGCTGATTCTTTCACGGTTACCTCGGGGTTGGGAAGCTGTATATCAATAGCTGCACAAACTGGAGCGCTGCTGCCGGTTTCGGGGATACAGGTCGCCGGTTCCTCCTGGAAGATAAACCCGTCCGGACAGGTTCCATCTTCTGGAAATGGCTGACAAGCAGACCCTTCCAGCCCATAATAATATCCCGCCGGGCAGTCACCTCTGTCCTCAGTCATGGAAGAGACACAGCATTCTGCATCAGGATTTACCGAGAACCCTTCCGGGCAAAACTCGGTATCCTTACCCTCCTCCGTAATCTCAACCAGGCACAATCCCTCACCAGTAGAATAGGAATAACCATCCGGACATTCCTGGGCACAGGCACCCAGGTCAGCAAGCGGCTGGCATTTTTCTCGCCCTGGATCCGCGGCAAAACCAGGAGGGCAGAGGGTGTTTTTATCCCATCCCTGCCAGCAGAGTGAAATTTGTAGAGGACCACCTGCATCCAGCGACAGGCCGTCGCAGATAATTCGCCCGGCCTGCCCTTTATCTAGTGAGCAGGCATACTGTGCGCCGTTGAGGGACAGATTAATGATTCCACCGGGTCCATCTCCAGGATCCACGCTAATTTCGGGCAGCTGGTCTATCCCGCTAATTCTTGGATCCAGAATCTCCTGGAGATCACCTCCGGAGGAACTGGTTCCAGGATCCAGCACCAGGGTAGTGATCTTGCCATTCTCAACAAGGGCGCTTTTGACCTGATAAGGCAAACTGGTTTCCCCACTGGTTTGACAAGCTGGATCGCTTATGATCGGGGTTCTACGCAACCCACAGACTGGAAGGTACAAGTCTTCCGGCTTTTTGTCCGAAAGCTGGGGCAGATCCCAGTCGTGGCCATCGATCCAGACATCCTCGCTTGAGACCCAGCAGAAGTTGCCGCTCTCGGGATGGAGCACGGAGTAGCGGTCTCCGGTTTCATTCACCGCTTTTACAAATGCCCGCTGGCTTTCCTTCAGGATTTCGGTGACCTCGCCTTCACAGGGTGTATCCATAAAAGCCGTTGCCCGAGGGATCTCTGTTGTTATTAATGGATCCTTCGGCAAGATCAGGTTCATCTCTGGTAGAACCGGGAATTCATCTAGAAGATCATCCGTCAGTTGGGACCAGGTTGACCTTTCTGTAAAATCGCCATCCACAACAATATCATCCAGGACAACTCCCCTATAGTTTATTGCCCAATCAGAGGCAAAATAAAATCCAAGGATTAAATGATCTGATCCCAGTACCGGAGACAGATCAACTTGCTCATGGACCCAGTAGGTATTATGACCGGAATACCCTGGGATGATTTGCCCATCGAGCAAAATAGTGTCTGGATATCCTCCCTGTGGTTCTAGAATGACCCAATCAGATCCCCAGTCCGTTGTAGCAACAACGATCATCCCATCCCAATGCGTTTCGGTTGCATAAAGTAAATTGTAGTAAAGCGTGGCTGATCCAGCTCCAGAAAGGTCTATCTCAAAAGTGTGTAGTAGGTTGGCTGTATCATCATCATAAAAAAATACGTGTTTGCCGCAGGTTGCCAGGAATCCCTGCGACCTGCCTTCAGCAGTATAGTTACCCAGGTACCCGTCATCAGTGACCCACCAGGGCAAGTTCTGATAAGCCACGTATCCAACATAGAATGGTTCGGATTCAAAATCTTCACAAAATAAAACCTCCCTGTCCTCACAGAGAGCACTGTGGTTATATGTGTCCGGATTGCAACCGGTGAGGATAAATAGCAGAGTAGCGAGGATAAGGATCAAGGGTGGGTTTTTTCTTACCATGACAATTTTCCTCATGTTTTTATGGGTGAGAGTGATTAGTTCATGTGTCAACTTGTTGTATTGGATTATAGGGAAATTCACACCGGAAGTCAAACGCGAGTGAATCGGTGCCCTCGCCATCCGCAGGTTATACTTAGAAAGAAGCAGGAATGGGATCAGAGGAGATCTCACGCTATGTCCGATATCACTGTATATTGGCGGGGATGGACAGAAAAACAACTGGCTGCCTACCAGCAAAACCAGGGCAGCACCAATCACTGTGGAAAATATGCCGCAGCGTCTGCCTTAAATATGCTCTTCGACACTTCTCTCGCTGGAAAGTCTCTGGTTGCCTGGTTGGAAGAGAGACCATTAAAAGGCACCGCCCTGTACACCATTTTTGGCAACCACAACGGCAGTTTTGTCTTTCAGACCGCAAATCTGATCCGTAAACTCAGTCAGCTCAATGGGTTGGCACCAAGCCTGAAGGTTAGCAGGGGAACCATTCAGACACTTAAGGATACGCTTCAGCTTGGCAACAAGCTGGTCCTGGTTTCAGTCACCTATTTTCAGGGCCAAGAGCCCCTGATCACCTACGGCCAAAATGTAGGCAGCTCTCTGGCAGCAGCCCGCTGGGTGGGTGGGCACCTGATGATCCTTACCGCCTATGATCCCCAGCATCAGAATACGGAGAAGGTCTCCACTCCCTGGGGTTTCATCAGTTCCTGGCCCAAAAAGGATTATTTGTACTGGATGACGAATGAAGATTTCAAAAAATCTTGGGGAAAATTATCCCTTTTTAATATGGTGACCGTCACTCGACTGTGAATTGGTGTCAGGTAGTACCGTGATAACGTTTAACGTTCGAACGTTAAATGTTTTTACTTTCTACCCATGCTTAATACCCGAAGAAATATTCATAGATAAAGATTTAACTGACCACTGTGACCTAGTCCACCAACAAATCGAGCAGCTCCCCCAGGTTTTCACACACAAGATCTGGTTGATGGGGAGCCTTCGGTAAATCTTCAATTTTGGTTTCCCCGCTCAATACCAGGACAGTCGTAATCCCGGCTTCCCCCATCGCGATATCCGTATAAAGCCTATCGCCAACCATGGTTAATTGATCCGGCACAAATCCGGTATTTTCGACGATAGCCTCCACTATAGGCGCATGCGGTTTGCCAACAATAACATCCGGTTCCCGGTCAGTTGAAGATAAGATCATCGCCATCATAGCCCCAATATCCGGCATAACACCTTCAACTGTTAGGCAGTTGATGTCCGGATGAGTGGCAATATAAGGTTTGCCTTCCCGCACAAAATCAGATAGCTTCCAGATTTTTTCATATGTCAGGGTCGTGTCAAATCCCAGTACAACAACCTCGGGCTGCTCCTGAACCAATTCAAATCCAAAGGCCCGGAACTCGTCCTCCAGCGAGGGTGTGCCGACCAGGTACACCCGGGCGCCTGGTTTTTGGGCTTTTAAATAAATCGCCGTAGCCATACCAGAGGAAAAGATTTTCTCTTCCGGAACAGTTAGTCCATACCTGGACAACTTTAAAACATAGTCCGCCCGGGATCGGGAGGAGTTGTTAGTCAGGAAAAAGTAGGGTCTTAAATTGGTGTCCAAATACGACAGCAGGTCTTTGGCGCCTGGAAGCAGCTGATCTCCCAGGTAAATAGTTCCATCCAGGTCAAACAGGAAACATTTGGTATTTTGAATATCCATTAAATCCCATTTTGTTATTTTGAAGATGAAGATTCCCGGAACAACTTGGCCAGGTTTTCTTCATAGGGCGGGTAGACAATTCCATCCTCTGTGATGAAAGCCGTTATATATCGAGCCGGGGTGACATCAAAAGCTGGGTTGCCCACAGGTGTGCCGTCAGGTGTGATTTGCCAGGTGCCAACATGAGTAACTTCCTCAGGGGGTCTTTCTTCAATCTTGATTTGATCACCGGAAGGGGTGTTCAGATCAATGGTAGATTTTGGAACAGCGACATAAAATGGGACTTTGTTTTCGTGGGCTACGACGGCCAGGTTATAGGTTCCGATCTTGTTAGCCACATCCCCGTTGGCTGCTGTTCTATCTGTTCCCACAACGCACAAATCCACCTTTTGAGTCCTCATATAGTGTCCAGAGGTGCTGTCCGCAACTACTTTAAACGGCACCCCATATTGCTGTAATTCCCAGGCTGTAAGACGGCCACCCTGCAGTCGTGGTCGCGTTTCATCCACATAAACAAAAATCTTCTTTCCTTGTTCATGAGCATAGCGAATGGTTCCCAACGCTGTTCCATAATCCACTGTTGCCAGACTTCCTGTATTACAGTGATGGAAAATCACAGCTTCATCAGGGATCAAGGGTTGGGCATTTTTCGCGATAGCCTTGTTTATTTTTACATCCTCGTCAGCAATTTTTTTGGCTTCCTGCAACATCAAATCCTTAAGATCTGCAACAGAAGAAAAAGTGCTTTGATCTTCCGGGATCTTCAGCATCCGTTCAACTGCCCAGAATAAATTAACTGCTGTAGGGCGGGATTCCCGAAGCACCTGGGCTGCTTCCTGAAGTTTTTGTATCACCTGGGCTACATCTCCAGACTTATCATGGTGAGCTACTAACGCCATTCCAAAGGCAGCCGCAGCGCCTATGGCCGGCGCACCGCGGATAACCATGCTTTTGATAGCTTCTGCGACAGCAGCAGGATCTTGGTATTGATTGTATATAACCTCATGGGGGAGTTTTCGCTGGTCAATCATGCTGACCAAACCCGAATCCAGCCATTTTATGGTATGAAATGAACTCATTCTTCCCTCCTCAAAATAATCCTTACCTCCACACTGGTATACAATTTGGTCTCAATTTATATACCAGTGGAATATGTGGGTGATAAAATGACTCGTAAACCATTATAACCTTAGGGTAAGAATGGGAGGTTAGAAGTGTTATCCATCGGAAAAACCAGCCTAGAGATTACACCGCCCACCAGAAGGTCTTGATCCAATTTGACCAGCGTTGGAAAAATTTATTATGATGAGCCGCAACAGTACGCTGCAATCAGTTAAAGAAAATCCCCAAATATCTGTCCTGATTATCGGTGCCGGGATTAACGGGATCGGTACCTTTCGAGATTTAGCGCTGCAGGGCGTGGATTGCCTGATCATCGACCGCTCAGATTTCTGCTCCGGCGCCAGCATGGCTTCATCTCACATGCTGCACGGCGGGATTCGGTATCTTGAGAATGGGGAATTCCGCCTGGTCCGGGAAGCGCTGCACGAACGCAACAACCTGCTCCGGAATGCCCCCCATCTGACACGTCCTCTGCCAACCACTATCCCAATCTTCAAATGGTTTTCCGGATTATTTAATTCACCCTTAAAATTTCTGGGGCTGCTGGATCGCCCTGCAGAACGAGGTGCTGTGATCATCAAATTGGGCTTGATCCTGTATGATGCTTACGTTCGGGGGGACAGCCCCATGCCCGGGCACCGGTTTGACAACCGGGATAAGGCGCTTCAGAAATGGCCTGCTTTTAACCCCGATATTCTTTTTGCTGCCACTTATTACGACGGCGCCATGCTATCCCCTGAGCGCCTGGCACTGGAAATTCTACTGGATGGGGAAAAAGAAGGGGATCATGCCCAAGCCCTGAATTACGTCCGCGCTGTGGGAGTAAGAGGAAATTCAATCCTTTTGAAAGATGAAATCAGCGGGGAAGAGTTTTCTGTGGAACCAGAGATCGTGATTAATGCCGGAGGACCCTGGATTGATATTATCAACCAGGAGATTATAGGAGAATCAAACTATATCGGCGGCACAAAAGGATCTCATCTGATTGTTAATCATCCTGAACTCCGGAATGCCATTGGAGAACACGAAATATTTTTTGAATACCTGGATGGACGGATCGTATTGATATTCCCATACCTCCAGGACAAGGTGATGATTGGGACCACCGATCTTCGAATTGATAATCCTGATGAAGCGCTTTGCACTGAGGAGGAGATTAATTACATACTCGGCATGGTTCCCCAGATTTTTCCCTCATTAACGGTTACTCGGGAACAAATCGTTTTCCAGTTTTCCGGCGTCCGTCCTCTTCCGCCAGCTAAAGGTACTACCGGGCTGATCAGTCGGGACCATTCCATAGAAGTCCTAGAAAAATCCCCCCGGCAACCCTGGCCAATCCTTAATCTCGTGGGCGGGAAATGGACCAGCTACCGGGCACTTTCAGAACAGGTCACTGACCAGGTCCTGGTACACCTGGATCAATCCCGCCGGGTAAGCACAGTCCGGCTGCCCATAGGGGGAAGCAAGGATTTTCCTGATGGGGACGAGAATCTTAAAACCTGGATAACAGACCTGGCAGAAAGCAGCGGAATTCCCTCAGCGCGAATCGGACAGCTTTTCTCTCGCTATGGAACAAGGGCAAAACAGCTCACCGATTACCTCTCGTTAACGCCAGATTCTCCATTAGAATACCTCCCAACGTATTCCCGGGGAGAAATTCAATTTCTCGTTGAAAGGGAGATGATCACCCATCTGGATGATTTCCTCCTCCGCCGGTCAAAGATTGCCTGGACAGATCAGGCATCCATCGATTCCATCACCGAGTTGGCGGGGATTATTGGTGAATTGCTGGGTTGGGACCCTGCGGTTCAACAGGAGGAAATTAATCGGGCGATTAGCATCCTTCAAGGGCGACATGGGGTTAAGCTATAACAAATAATTTCCCCGGGATCAAATGGGCCTTTGTGAAAGGGAGAAACTACATCTATAACTGGGAAATCACAACGCACCCGTTTCCGGGTGCGTTGTATATTTTTGAGTATTTACAAGACCGCGTTTTATAACGCCAGTTTTTCCAGGCGATCCACCGTATCCGCCAAAACCTGGAAAGCTGTTTTTATAGGCTCGGGGCTGGTCAGGTCTACGCCTGCATTCTTCAGGACATCCAGAGGATACAGTGAACTTCCAGCTTTTAAGAACTCAAGATATTTCTGGGCAGCTTGATCCCCTTCCTTGAGTACTTTATCGGCCAGGGCATTAGCTCCTGAAATTCCTGTTGCATATTGATATACATAAAAATTTTCATACAGATGTGAAAATTGAGCCCAGTTGATGCCAATCCGGTCCTGATCAAACACAACCTCCTCTCCAAAGACCTCCTTAATAAGATCGGCAGTCAAGTCGATCATCACCCGTGCGTTTACCGGTTCTCCGCGCTCTAACCGTTGATGCATTTCAAGTTCGAAGCGTGCCAGGGTTGGCATAATAAAGAAATAGCGATAGTAGTTGGCCATGGTCTCTTCAATGAGTGCCATTTGGATATCCGGATCTTTTTGAGTGCGGAATAAATAATCCCTGACCATCGCTTGATTAAAATTGGACGCTACCTCTGCGACAAACAGGGAATAATCCCCGTAAACATAGGGTTGATTTTGCCAGGTATAGTAGGAATGCAGGGAATGGCCAAGTTCATGGGCGAGAGTGCTGAGGCTTAAGATGTCGTTGGAATTACTCATCAGTATGAAGGGTTGGGTATCATGCATGCCCCAGGAAAAAGCGCCCTGGCTTTTGCCCTTATTTTGGGCTCGATCCACCCAGCGGCCCTCCAAACAGCCTTTCCGCAGGACCTTTACATACTCCTCGCCCAGAGGCGCCAACCCCGCACAGATCCAATCCACGGCTTGCTGGTAAGGGATCTGTGGCTTGGTTGTGGTTAAGGGAGCCTCAAGATCATACATATGGAGTTCGCTGTATCCTAAAACTTGTCTTTTGATCCGCCAGTAGCGGTGCCAGGTAGGCAGGTTTTCTTTAAATACCTCTATCAGGTTGTGAAAAACTTCCAGCGGGATATTATGTGGAAATAAAGAGGTTTCCAGGGAGGAATCATAGCGCCGGGCTTTGGCAATAAAGACATCCCGTTTAAATGCGCCGGTCTGGATGGCTGCGATGGTATTCTGATTCTGTAAATAACCGTCTGCATAATACTCCCAGGCTGTACGTCTCACCTCCCGGTCTGGACCCGTGATTAACTCGTCAATACTGCTCTGCCCAATTTCACATTCTGACCCATCTGCCGCCCGGGCTTGTTCGAACTTTATATCAGCATTGGTTAAACTGCTGTAGGCCCCTTCAAAGAGGGTTAAGGGATCAGAGGATAAGGCCAGGATCTCTTCTACCTCAGTGGAACGCAAATGGGCTTTTAAGCGTACCAAATTCTCAAAGTAGTGGTTGTAAATTGCCAGCGCGGGCAGATCAGCGATCCAATGCTGTAACCTTTCCAGGCCTAAAGTCATTAACTCTGGTTCAATAAATGAAACCGCTGTCAAAGCCCTGTTCAATAATCCCTCCCCTTGTCCTGAGCGGGCCAGGGCATCTTGATCCGAAGTATCTACTTTGGAGTCCAGGGCGCTGTACACTAATACTTTCTCGGCTCCCCGAAGGATCTCATCGCGGAGAGTAAGGCATTCTAGAAGGGTTTCAGGATTTTGAGCTATTTTCCCCTTATACCTATCTATCTCGGAGAGACGATTTTCGATTGTTTTATAAGCTTTTTCCCAAGCCTTTAGATCGGGAAATATGCTTTCCAGATTCCAGGTTTCTTCCTGGGGAACATCACTGCGGGCTGGTAAAGTTTTGATAGCCATATTTTATTTCTCCATCTATTTTTTCAACTATATACCCATCATTCTAATCTGCTGATTTTTTTATCGAAAGTGTCAGAGATCATTATCAGCGGATGATTTTAAAGGCAGGGCCAGATTCCTGGGTAAGATCCACTACAATTTCCTCGCCGCCAAATCCATCCACCAGATCGTGAGCCCGAACACGGACAACCGTAACCTCTTCCGGGATGAGGATTCCTCTCTGGCTGCGGGTAAAGGGTTGTTCCTCTTGATGGGGGTGAAGCAGCAGGCGGGTGAATGGGGAATCCGGATCAGGTTTTATAACTGTCCCATCCGGGAGCACCACATCCCACCCATCAGCGTAATCATCCCAGCCGGTATCTGGATGCTGCACTGTGACCTGGAAAGTCCAGCTGTTCGGTTCTGGGTCTTTTTCAACCCGAACAAAAACAACATTCGCATTGGCAAGAGTAGACATGATTTTTTCCTCCAGAAGATCACCCGGCTCTGCTGTCCCTGGCAGATCTTCAATGAGCGCAGGTGGGGTTCGGGCTGATTCCTGTTCATTAAGGCAGCTTGATAATAGGGCCAGACACAGGGGTATCAATAATCGAAAAAACCTTGGCATGGAATTTACCTGCAAACTCACCAGTCAATATAGTTAAGGTGAAAAAACCGGCAGCCCCTCCAGATCAGCCAGTGGAAATTGGCCCACCGATCCAACCTGGGGCAAAATGCTTTTAAATCGATAGCGTTTAACCCGGCTGATAATCGTTTCGACGAAAGCTTCAGAAAAACCTGCTTTCACACAATCGCTCGGACTGAACCTCTCTTCTACCAGGTTAAACAGCAGGCGATCCATTTCATCATAGGTAAAGCCGAGTTCTCCCTCATCTGTTTGTCCCGCCCATAAATCCGCCGAGGGCGCTTTATCGATGATTATTTTGGGTACACCCAGCTCAAATGCCAGCTGCCTAACCTGTGCTTTATAAAGATCTGCCAGCGGGTTAAAATCAAATGCCCCATCTCCGTGGATGGTGCTGTATCCCAACAATGATTCGGTTTTATTGCCAGTGCCAACAACCAACCCCGGAAAAGCGGCCGACTGATCATAAATATTTATCATCCGTATCCTGGCCATCACATTTCCCCGTCGCACGGAATCCGCCTCAGGGAATTGTGCCAGTACGGCATCCACTGCATCTGAAATATCAATTGTTAACGTAGGCAAACCCAGCTGTTCGATGACCAGATTTGCGTGTTCAAAGGATTCCGGTGAAGAAGTTTTATAGGGGAGCCGCAATGCCAGTACATTTTCCGGGTCCAGCGCTCGAGCGGCCAGGAAAGCGCTGAGGGATGAATCCACGCCCCCTGAGAGGCCCAATACGACTTTGGTGTAATGGGCATTTTTTACTATAGTATGGATGAAATCAGTCAGAGAATCAATTGCTCGAGGGGCATCAAGAACCAGTTTTTTCATTATTGGCTAACTTCCTCTTTCTAATTAATAACCCAGCAATGATACTCAACAGCGCCAGCGAGAACCAGGTTTCCCATCTCAATTTCCACAGGAGCGGAGCAGGATCCATGCGGAAGAAGGAAAGGATCAAATTTATCAGGACAATCCCTACAACTCCCAGGGCTGTCCGTCCGCCAGGTTTTAATTTCCAGCGCCGTAAAGGAAGCCAGATCATCCCTGAAATCCATCCAGCGCTCAACAATGCCCCTAAAATGGGCAGCGGCCAGCGTATTTCCTGAATGCCAAACTGGTCCCGGACCATAATTCCAAACCAGGCACTCAGCCGGGGACCATACCCAATCCCGGCGCCCCACCCTGTCAACCAGATACCAACTGTAATTGTACCCAGCAGCGGTAGATATATATCCGCCAAATCTCCCAGGGGTTCCTTCCAAATCAGGTGAATCCCCAATAAAGCTGCCCCTGCCCCGATTAAAGCGCCCGGCCAGGTTAACCCGCCCAGCCAGATTTGGGGTATTTCTCCCATGTGACTCCTAAAGTATAAAAAGTTACGAACGACGTAACCAATCCTGGCTCCCAACAGGCTCAAAACGAGCAGGCCAAGTCCAAGGTCAAAATAAAAAAGTTTGCGCTCGGTGGCTGTCCGGGCAATTAACCCCAAGCCAAGGGCAGCGCTGCAAGCCAGAATGATTGAATATAGAGGGAACAATCCCAGAAATAAGGGTTGGGTAATCACCCTAAAATCATACCATAGGGATTCCCATCTAGTATAATCAGGATGCGTCGTATTCAACTCCCTTTCTAGATTAACGCCAGTAGATATCGGTAAAGGACGTCCCCATGAAATCTCTTACAATAAAACCTGTTGAAACATTAGAAGACCGGAAGGCTTTTTTAAGCTTTCCCTGGACGGTATATAAAGACAATCCATACTGGGTTCCTCCCATATTTTCGGAGCGGGTACACTTCACTGATCCAGAGAAGAATCCCTTTTTCCTGCATGCTGAGGCTCAGTTATATATGGCGCTGCGGGGGGATGAGATGGTCGGTACTATCGCGGTATTCACTAATCATCGACACAATGAGTTTCAAAACGAGAATGTCGCCTTCTTTGGTTTTTTTGAAGTGCTGGAGGATTTTGAAGCCGCGCAAAAGTTATTTAAAACCGCTGAAGCCTGGGCAAAAGAACGGGGACATACTGCTCTGCGGGGACCAGCCCAGTGGTCTACCAATGATGAGTGCGGCTTGCTGGTGGATGGATTTGACGACAGCCCCCGCGTTTTAATGACCTACAACCCGCGTTATTACGTGGATTTCATAGAAAAACTGGGATACAAATATGCCCGTGATCTATGGGCCTACGAACTTGCCGTACAAGACTTTATGAAGAATATTGGGAAACGACTGGATTCGCTGACTGGCCGGATACTGGAACGAAAAAACATCACCCTCCGAAATATGAAAATGAAGGAATATGATGAGGAAGTCGAGAGAGTAAAAGTCCTTTACAATAGCGCCTGGTCTAAGAACTGGGGCTTCGTACCCATGACCGATCCCGAATTTGATCAGCTGGCAGAGGGACTGCGTGGCATCATCGATCCTGACCTGGTTTTCATTGCCGAGAAAGATGGGAAACCGGTCGGGTTCAGCATAACTCTCCCGGACGTCAACGAACCGCTGCGGCTGGCTTACCCAAAACCCGATACACCGGAATGGTTGGCGATGGTAAAGCTTGTCTGGCACTGGAAAGTCCGTAAACAAGTGCGTTGGGCACGGGTATTGGTCCTGGGTGTCATTTCAGAATACCGCAAGTTAGGCATTGACGCCTTATTGTACTTCAAAACTGGCCAGGCAGCCCTGAGAAAAGGCATGCAAATGGCCGAAATGAGCTGGATTCTGGACAATAATGATAAGATGAACAAGCCGATCATCGCCATGGGTGGGGAAGTGTATAAAACTTACCGCTTCTATGAAAAAGACCTTTAATGGTAATGAATGACCCTACTAAAATCTGGACCTATAAATGAGTGCTTTGGACTCAAATCCAGGTAGCGGTAGTAACATAACAGCCGCTACCTGGCGCGACTTAAGAGAACTCTATCAGCTGGAAAAAATCTGTTTTGGAGCGGATGCCTGGCCAATGCTGGATATTCTGGGCGTGTTGACCCTGCCTCAAGTGCTCCGCCTGAAAGCTGTGGATGGGCAAAGAATGGTAGGATTCATCGCTGCCGATTTACGCCGTGGGCAGGGTACCGCCTGGATAGCCACTTTTGCGGTACTCCCTGATTACAGGAAAACAGGTATCGGGACAGCCCTGCTGGAAACCTGCGAGTCACAGATCACTCTCCCGCGAATTCGATTAAGTGTCCGGCAGTCCAATAAACCCGCCATCCAGCTTTATAAAAAAAATAGCTATCAGCAGGTTGATATCTGGCGGGCCTATTATAAGGGCGGGGATGATGGCCTGGTTTTTGAGAAGTTTTTAAACTCTCCCGGATTGTCATCCTGAGTCCTTCGATACGCTGTCACTTCGCACCAGCTACTCAGGACAGGCTCCGTGATGGATCCATAATACGACCAGAATTCAATGCCTCAGTGAACAATACAAGGATGTTTTGCATTTTGATCCCCTGATGGATTCCTCGCCCTGCTCGGAATGACAATATGAGGTGGGTTTTATTTTGTCATCCTGAGTGAAACGAAGGATCCCTAAAGTGTTCAGGATTCGACGCCTCGCTAACCAAGCCAGGGAAATATTGCATTTTGATCCCCTGATGGATTCCTCACTCCAGCCCTCCTGAGCGAAGTCGAAGAACTCAGAATGGCTAATGAGGGGGTTCTGTATTTTGTCATCCTGCTATAATAGATATCTATGATGGCTACCAAAATCAATCTCAAACCGCCGCAGTTCATAAACCAGCAGCCTGATTTTGAAAAATTATTAATCGATCTGCAAAGGGAAAAGATTCTAGCGGTTGACACAGAAGCCAACAGCCTCTATGCCTACCAGGAACAGGTTTGTTTAATCCAGCTTTCCACCCTTAACAAGGACTATATCCTTGATCCTCTCGCCCTGGAAGACCTTTCTCCTCTGGGAAAGATTTTTTCTGATCCAGGGATAGAAAAAGTATTCCATGCCTCCGAATATGATATTTTAATCATGTACGATGAGTATCATTATAAATTTCGAAATTTGTTTGATACCATGCTGGCAGCTCAAATCCTGGGACGTGAGAAACTTGGTCTGGATTCACTGCTGGAAGAGATGTTCGGGATTAAGGTCAATAAAAAATACCAGCGGGCGAATTGGGGTAAACGTCCCCTGGCAGATGATATGCTCCTGTATGCCCAGATGGATACTCATTACCTGATAAGAATCCGCCACAACCTGGCCTCGGAATTGGAAAAAAAAGGATTTGGTCCCATTGCCTCTGAGGATTTTTCTCGGGCCTGCCATATTCACCGTCAACCGCGGGAGGAAAAAATCGCGTCCCACTGGCGGATTAACGGAGCCAGAAAACTAACTCCCCAAAAAGCCGCCGTACTCATTAAGCTCTGTAATTACCGGGATAAGGTTGCCCGGAAGATAAACCAGCCAGTATTTAAAGTCCTGAGTTCTCAAACCCTGCTTAATTTGGCAGAGCAGTGCCCGACCAGTACCCAGCAGCTAATAAAATTAGATCTGCCAGGAAAAAATGTCCTTAAGCGGCATGCTGATGGACTGGTGAAAGCCATCCAGTCCGGATTGGCTTCCGATCCAGTTCGCCCACCCCAAAGAAATCATTCTGATGAAGCAACTATTAATAGGGAGAAAACACTCCGGGATTGGCGGAAAAGAACTGCCCGAAAAATGAATGTCAACTCCGCCGTTATTCTGCCCCGGGAACTACTCTATGCCGTCATATCAGCCAACCCAAAGACCAGGGAAGAATTGAGTCTGGTACTGGAAGATGTTCCCTGGCGCCTGGAAAGATTTGGAGATGAGATCTTATCTATATTAACTAAGGTCAACAAATCAAGGAGCGCTGAATGAGGATTCATTTTTACGGGGCAGCCAGAACGGTTACTGGTTCCATGCATCTGCTGGAAATCAATGATCACAAGATTCTGCTTGATTGTGGGTTATTCCAGGGCCGCCGGAAAGAGGCTTTTTCGCGCAATCGCAATTTCCCTTTTTCTCCCCAGGAAATTGATGCTGTGATTTTATCCCACGCCCATATCGATCACAGCGGTAATCTACCCAACCTTGTTAAACAGGGGTTTAGGGGTCCGATCTTCACCACCCCTGCCACTGCGCACCTGGATAATATTATGCTGCTTGATTCCGGCTATATCCATGAAAAAGACGCCGAGTATCTCAATAAAAAGCGTCAAAAACAAGGAAAGCCGTTAATTGAACCTCTGTATACCAAAGAGGATGCTGCCCGCGTAGCCCCCTTGTTTAAATGTTTTAACTACCAGGATAGTTTTGAACCTGTACCTGGTGTGAAAGCCCACCTGGTCGACGCTGGACATATTCTTGGTTCTGCTGCCGTGGTCCTGGACATCACTGAGTCCAGACGGACATACCGGTTGTGGTTTTCCGGTGATATCGGTCGTCCCGGATTGCAGTTGATCCGCGATCCGATTCTTCCCTCAGGCGCTGACTATCTGATCATGGAATCCACTTATGGGGATGAGAAAAAACGTGATCCTGATGAGGCCTTCCGAGAATTCCAAGAGGTAATCCAAAAAACCATTGATCGTAAAGGGAGGGTAATTGTTCCCGCTTTTGCTGTTGGCCGTACCCAGGAATTGGTGTACTGTCTTCATAAAATGATCGAAGCTGGAGACATACGAGAAATACCTGTTTTTGTGGACAGTCCGTTGGCTATCCGTGCCACCGAGGTGTTCCGGGAGTATCCGGAGTGTTTTGATGAAGAGACCCGGCAATTTATCGCTGAAGATAAACACCACGCCGCGCTGGGCTTTGACAGACTTCAATACACTCTAACTGTGGAGGAATCCAAAAAAATCAATTTCACCAAACCCCCTTATGTGGTCATCTCCGCTTCGGGAATGGCTGAAACGGGACGGATTCTCCATCATCTCAAGAACCACATCGAAGATTCCAGGAATACGATCCTGATCGTCTCCTGGCAAGCTCCCCACACACTAGGAAGACGATTGGCTGAAAAAGAAAAACAAATCAAAATATTTGGAAAAACCTACCACCGCCGGGCGGATGTGGTCACAATTAATGGCTTTTCAGCCCATGCAGGACAGGGTCTGCTGGTGGAATATGCGCAAGCAACCCAGGATACGCTTAAAAAAGTATTCCTGGTGCATGGTGAACCCCGCGGCGCTGAGCCGCTGATGGAGAAGCTGCGGGAAGCAGGGATTCAGGATGTACAATATCCAGAACAAGGGGATATATTTGAAATTTAGCCGGTAAGGGTGAAGGGGGAAATTAACTGCAGTCGTTTATCCCAGATTTACTTCCGGGACCATTTTTTGAACACATTCCCGAATTTCGTAATCGCTGGATAAATTGAGCGCTTCTTCTGCAACACTTTTCGCATGTGCATAATTGATTGAGCGTATCAGGCGTTTCGCAAAAGGAATTGCGGGAGGATTCATGCTGAATTCGTCCAAGCCCAATCCTAATAGGATAGGAATAGCCAAAAGCTCACCTGCCATTTCACCACATAATCCAACCCATTTACCGTTCGCATGAGCTGCATCAATCACCCCCTTAATCAAACGAAATACAGCTGGTTGGAAACCGCCTGCAATTGGAGCGACCTGGGCATTCGTTCTGTCGGCCGCCAACGTATATTGACTTAAGTCGTTGGTTCCAATCGAAAAGAAATCAACGACTTTAGACAATTGATCCGCCATAATGGCAGCAGATGGAACTTCAATCATGATCCCGATATCCATTTTCTCTGCCACTTCATATCCTTCTTTTCTCAACTCTTCCCGGCACTCCTCCAGAACCGCCCGGGTATCATGCACATCCTTTAAAGTGGCAACCATGGGGAACATCAATTTCAGATTATTGCCATAACCAGCCCGTAAGGCTGCCCTCAGCTGTGGTTTAAATAACTCTGGGCGGGATAAACAAAGCCGGATTGCCCGTACTCCCAGAAAGGGATTGGCCTCGATGGGCATCTCAATATAAGGAATATCCTTGTCTCCCCCGACATCCAGGGTTCTTAAGATCACCGGTTTATCGCCAAATGCATCAGCGATTTTTTTGTATTTCTGGAATTGTTCTTCTTCAGAAGGCAGGCTTGAGCGTTCCAGATACAGGAATTCTGAACGAAGTAGACCCACACCTTCCGCTCCTGCATCCAGCGCTGCGTCCACACCTTCTAGATTGCCTATATTGGCCACAACTTCTACCTGGTGACCATCCATAGTCACGGCGGGTTGGTGGGCTATTGCTTCAGCTTCATCCTGGATCTTTAAAAAGGCCTCTTGTCTATCCTTAAATTTTTTCAGCGCGTCCTGATCGGGATCTATAACAATTATCCCCGCATCCCCATCCACAACCAAATCCTCGCCATCTTGAATCCCTTTAACATCTATTCCAGCTCCTACAACTGCCGGGATACCCAAACCTCTGGCTAATATGGCCGTATGAGATGTTGAACCTCCCTCGGCGGTGCAGAATCCAAGCACAAAATCCTTGTTCAATAAAACAGTATCCGAAGGAGTCAGGTCCTGGGCAACAATGATGGAGGGAGTTAGTAAACCGGCAGCAGGAGAATCCGTTAATCCCAGTAAAATCCTTAAACAACGAGAAGTAACATCCCGGATATCCAGTGCCCGGGCGCTAAGATATTCATCCTGGATGGCTTCCAGCTGCTGGGCATAGCTTTCAGCTGTTTCATATAATGCCGATTCAATGTTTATTAAATCGCCTTCAACCTTGGTTTTAACTGTATTGAGTAGTTCTGGGTCATCTAGCATTAACTTTTGGGCATTAAATATATCAGCTGCATCCTCACCCAGGTCATCTTTGGCTTTCAGGTAAGCCGCGTCCAGCTGCTGGCGTGTTTTTTCCCTGGCTTCCTCAAATCGGTTCCATTCGTTCAGCGGATCTTCAATTGAATACGCCTCAATTGTGATTCCGGGTCGGTCAAATATATAAGCCGGCCCAATCGCAATTCCATAGGAAGCTGGAATACCAGAGATTGATTTCATTCGTTCTCACCAAAATTATTTAACACCAGTTGTTCAAGCGCTTGAAGAGCATCATCTGCATCATCCCCTTCGGCTTTGATGATTAGTTCTGCATCCTTTTGAGCACCGAGTGTTAACACAGAGAGAATGCTTTTGGCATTGGCTGTGGTCTCACCATGGGTGACCTCGATATCGCTGGAAAATTTCGCTGCGGTTTGGACAAATATAGCCGCGGGACGAGCATGCAGTCCTACTTCGTGAAATATTGTTAATTTGATTTCCGGCATAGGTTTTCCTACTATTAATCCTTTAAACTTGGGTTTTCCAGGGTTGTTTTCAAATCAGCGATAAATCTCGCTGCCACTGCGCCATCAACAATCCTGTGGTCTGCTGATAATGTAAACCTCATAATCGGACGGACAGCAATCACGCCATCGGGCAGGGGGACAACTTCAGACGTTGTTGATCCAACCGCAAGGATACCGGCTTCTGGCGGGTTTATTATGGCATTAAACTGCTCTACACCAAACGGACCCAGGTTGGAAATTGTAAAAGTACTGCCTTTTACCTCCTCCGTGGTGAGCGTTCCCGCTCTAGCCCTGCCGATCAGGTCGCTGGTTTCGTCCGTTATCTGACCAATTCCTTTTTGATCCGCGTTCTTAATCACAGGAACGATCAGCCCTTTTTCCAGAGCAACGGCTACGCCAATGTTGATATTCTTGTGAAGTATGATTGTATCATCAACGAGGGAGCTATTTAACCAGGGATTATCGGCTAAAACCATCGCTACTAACTTAACCAGCAACGCTGTAACTGAAAGTTTCTCATCCCCTCGTTTCAGCGCCAACTCATTATAGTCATCCCGGGTTTTAATGAACTTGGTCAGGTCTACTCGCGCAGAAAACTGGATATGGGGAATGGATTGGTAGCTCGCGGATACTCGCTCTGCAATGGTCCGCCGCATACCGATCAAAGGAACTCTTTCTCCATCAGGGATAGGGCTCTTACCCTGGATCCCAGCTTGGAGTTGGTATTTTTCTACATCATCTACCTGGATCCTTCCGCCCGGTCCGCTTCCCCTTACCAGTCCCAGGTTTATACCCTGGAGTCTGGCGGTTCTTCGGGCAGCCGGTGTGGCAATAATTTCCCCTGGGACAGTAGATTTGATAACCTGGGACAGGTAAGCTTCCACATCAGCCTTGGTAATTTTTCCGCCTTTTCCAGTTGGTTGTAATGCAGATAAATCCACACCCTCGGCAGCAGCTAAATTCCTGGCTATGGGTGTCGCTGGAATATCTCTGGTCCCCGGTTGACCTTCTGAAGACGGTGCAGAAATTTCGACACCTTTTATTTTTGCGGTCGGTGTTTCAGGTAACTCTTCCCCTTCACCCAGGATGTAGGCGATCACCGTCCCAATCGGTATCACATCGCCAGTGTGGGCAGAAATGCCATCCAGGATTCCAGTACCTGGCGCTTCCACATCAATGGTTATCTTATCAGTCTCAATCACCAGGATGGTTTCGCCTTCCTCCACCTTCTGCCCATTGCCTTTGAGCCATTCAACCACCGTTCCGGTTTCCTGGTCCATGTCCACCTTGGGCATGATCATTTTTATAGCCATATTACACCTTTAGGTTTGCTAGTTCTCTGGCTTTTTTAAGGATATCTTCAACCTGAGGGACTGCTTTTTTTTCAAGGTTCCTGTTGTAAGGGATAGGAACCTCTCTTCCTGCCAGGCGAAGGATTGGTGCTTCCAGGTATCCAAAAGCTTCACTTTCCGCGATCACGCCGGCAATTTCCCCGCCATAGCCGCCGGTTTTTACCGCTTCGTGAACAATCAATACTTTACCAGTTTTCTTGACTGAATTCACGATGGTTTCTGTATCTAGTGGGCGCAGTGTGCGTGGGTCAACAATCTCAACATTGATGCCTTCTTTCGCCAGTTCTTCCGCTGCTGCGAGAGATCGCCTCACCATAATCGAGGTAGCGACGATAGTAAGGTCGTTTCCTTCTCTCTTAATATCCGCTTTGCCCAGTGGAATTTCATACGACTCTTCAGGCACTTCCCCTTTTACTTTGTAAAGCAGTTTATGTTCAATAAAAACCACCGGGTTATCATCCCGGATGGAAGAGATTAACAGGCCTTTAACATCATAGGGTGTGCTGGGCATAACAACCTTTAATCCCGGGACATGCACAAACCAGTTTTCAAAACTCTGGGAATGGTGTTCGGCTGCCCCCGTTCCAGAACCCGCTGGTGTTCGTAATACCATGGGTACTGTAGCATTCCCGCCAAACATGAAACGAAGCTTGGCTGCCTGGTTTACCAGCTGCTCCGATGCCAGGGTTGTGAAATCCATAAACATGATTTCTGCAATCGGCCGCATGCCAATTAAGGCGGCTCCGGTTGCTGCGCCTGTTAATCCAAGTTCTGTGATTGGTGTATCCAGGATGCGTTCGGAGCCAAATTTTTCCAGCATGCCGTAGGAAACCTGAAAAGCACCGCCGTATTCGCCAACGTCCTCACCAATCAGGAAAACTCTTGGATCCCGTTCCATTTCCTGGGTCATTGCTTCTCGAACAGCTTCTAAATAGGTAATCTCTCTCATGGTGCGTATACCCCCTCTTCAAGTGCCTCAAGGTCAGGTTCCGGACTCCCTTCAGCGAAGAGGCGGGCGGCTTCGATATCCGAATAGCTCTGGTTTCTAATGTCCTCTGCATCCTGTTCTGAAAGGATTTTATTTCCAATACAATAGTCCTGGAATCTAATGATGGGATCTTTGCCCTTCCATTGTTCAATTTCTTCTTTTGTCCGATAGCGGTTTCGATCACTCTTAGAATGCCCCCGCCAGCGGTAAGTATCATTAACGATCAGGGAGGGACCTTCTCCATTTCTTGCCCGCAGGACAGCTTTATTAACTTCAGATTGCACCTCAAGGAGATCATTTCCATCCGTTGAAATTCCTGGCATACCGTAGATTTCTCCATGGGCAGCGATCTTTTTACTGGTTGTCCAATCATCTGCAGCAAAAGACATGGCATACTGGTTATTTTCACAAATAAACACCACCGGAACCTGGAATAATACAGCCAAAATCATTGACTCGTGAAAAGCTCCCGTTGAGGCAGCGCCATCACCAAAAAACGCCAGCAGGACCCGGCTTTCGGCCTGCATCTTGAGGCCTATCCCTACTCCAACTGCCAGCGGAATGCCTCCGCCAACAACACCATTGGCGCCCAGGTTGCCGCCAGCCACATCAGCAATATGCATGGATCCCCCTCTACCGCGGCAGTAGCCATTCTCTTTCCCATATAATTCAGCCATCATTAAGTTTAAATCGGCGCCCTTTGCGATGCAGAGTCCATGTCCCCGGTGGTGGCCAATAATGTAGTCAGTCGGCTCCAGGGTACTGATGGATCCAACCGCCGAGGCTTCCTGCCCAATGGACAGATGCAGCGTGCCGTGGATTTTTCCAGCCAGATAACTTTTTTCAGCCTGTTCTTCAAAGGCGCGGATTTGGTACATTTGTAATAAATACCCTTCCGCCATTTCCTTCGTTAATGCCATAGGTCTTCCTCCCCAATGCTTTTACTGGTTACCTAATCAAGTTGACCGCTCCTGATTAATCTCAACTTTACTCTCGGGATAGGCTAATTGTTTTTGAAATTCTTACATATGTGAATAATTACTTCACATATGTGATATAATACTGGGAGTTGAGCTCTTTGTCAATGGAGCTGTTGATCATCGATTAACCTGTTCTGTCCTTCTAGGCATTGATCGTTATGGATAAAAACTCTGCGCGTGATGAATTGCTGGCCTATGTCGCTGAAAAGTATTATCAGGATGATTTAAAACAAACTGAGATAGCGGCTATGATCGGGGTTACTCGCTCCGCTGTGTCGCGGATGTTAACTGAAGCCCGCCAGAAATGCCTGGTTGAGATCATCATTCACCACCCTTACCAATTTTCCCCTGACCTGGAAGAAAAACTTCAAAAATTCCTCCATCTCGAATATGTATCCGTTGTGGCATTCCAAAACCAGGTGACCGATCAAGAACTCAAAAAGCGTCTTGGCAAAGCAGGGTCCAGGTTAATGGTTAAGCTTATCAAACCAGGAGACAAGATTGGCCTATCATGGGGAACAAGCATCCAATCAACCATTGAAGCGTTTGAAGCTGTTGCCGTCCTGGATGCCCGGGTTGTTCAGCTTGTAGGAGTCCTGGGTTCAACCCGCCATTCCTACAGCGCCCAAATTCTGGTTGAACAGTTGGCAAACAAAATCAACGGTGAAGGCATTTACCTGTATTCCCCTTTTATCGTCGAAAATGGACAGACAGCCGCATCCCTTTTAGAAGATCCTGCCGTATTTCAAGCATTGTCAACGGGCAGAAGATGTGATCTCGCTCTGGTGGGCATTGGATCCACAAAAGCAGAATTTTGCAGTCTGTTTAATGAAAATCATATCTCACACAAAGCCTTACAGGACATTCAAGAAGCAGGTGCTGTCGGAGATGTCTGTGGTCTCTATTTTGATATCGATGGTAATCTTTCCCGGGTAGATTTTCACCAGCGGCGGATAGGCATATCCCTGGCAGGACTTCGGGAAATCAGCCTTCGGCTGGGTGTTGCAGGAAACCCTGAAAAAGCAGAAGCTATCCTGGGTGCAGCTCGCGGAGGATTCATTAATGCCCTGGTAACCGATACCCAAACCGCGCGCAAGGTCTTGGAACTAGCCCAGGGACCCGAGGGGAATGAATAAAACCACATAAGGTGAATAAACTATGAAATTGAAGCGATACAAAGGGATCTTCTTGGATGGGGATGGTGTGTTGTGGAAATCGGATCAGCCGATACCCGGTATTAATCCATTTTTTGATTTTTTAGCCGAACAGGAAATCAAGTGGGCGTTATTAACCAATAACAACACCCGGACTGCTCAAAACTATATCGATAAACTGGGAAAATTTGGCATCCCGGCGAGGAGCAATACCATTTACACCAGTTCAACAATCACAACAGATTACCTGCTGGCTCAGTTTGGACAGGGAGCGCACCTATATGTGGTTGGCATGGATGGGTTATTCTCCACCCTGAAAGAGGCGGGGTTTCAAATCACCCACGGGGAAAAAGTTTCAGAAAATGAAGTGGTTGCTGTTGTTGCGGGCATGGACCGCCAAATCAATCTCCAGAAAATTAAAGTAGCCATGCGGTTAATTCTGGGCGGTGCCGCATTTATTGCCACCAACACAGACGGATCTTTCCCAACTCCGGAGGGACTGGAGCCTGGAACAGGCATGGTGATCGGCGCTCTGCAGTTTGCCTCGGGGGTAGAACCCTTTGTAGCCGGCAAACCTCACCCGGCTATCTTTCAAGCAGCCTTAAAGGCGCTCGGATGTGCCCCCGGTGATGTCCTGATGGTTGGAGATCGATTGGAAACCGACATCCTTGGCGCATCTTTATTGGGCATCCCATCAGCGTTAGTTCTAACTGGTATCACCTCCCGGGAACATATCAGCCAAAGTCATATAAAACCTGATTTTATTTTTGAGGATATCGCCGCGTTGCACCAAGCATTGGGTGAGGTATTCAAGAAACAATAATACCCTCCCGGATGGAAAAGATGGAAAAATCGCCTGGGCTAAAGAGGGTATCCGGTTTGATTAAGCATTCTGTTAGCTGTCAGGTAGAACTAATTCATCAACTTCATTGGTATCGCGTGTGTAATATAATGTCATGGTTATAAGGATCTTTCTGGGTTGTTTTTAGTCAAAGGATAAATATGAGTAAACACGATGTGATTGTGATTGGGGCAGGACCAGCCGGGTATGTAGCTGCTATTCGTGCTGCCCAGCTTGGTTTGGATACAGCTGTAATAGAAAAAGAATATCTGGGTGGTGTGTGTTTAAATGTGGGCTGCATCCCATCAAAAAGCCTGTTAAAAAATGCCGAACTGGCTTACACGCTCAGAAACCAGGCCAAGGTGTTCGGTATCTCGTTTGAAAATTTAACCCTTGATTACAGCGCTGCCGTTAAACGCAGCCAGCAAGTGTCCAAGCGTCTGATCAAAGGGGTGGAATTTCTTCTTAAGAAGAATAAAATTACCCTCTATCCCGGAACTGCTGTTTTTACCTCCCCCGATACGTTACAGGTCAGGGGAGCGAATGGCACAAAAAATCTACAAGCGGATCATATCATTATCGCCACCGGCGCCAGTCCGTTTATCATCCCCGGGATCGAAGTGGACGGGAAAAGGATCCTGACCTATAAAGAGGCTATCTTGCAGGAAACCCTGCCAAAATCCGTCTTAATAGTAGGGGCAGGGGCAATCGGGATGGAGTTCGCGACTATCTGGAACAGTTATGGTGTACCGGTTACGGTAGTGGAGATGCTGGACCGAGTAGTGCCCAATGAAGATGAAGAGATCAGTGCAGAATTGGCCAAAGCGTTAAAGAAACAAGGCATCACAACCCTGGTAAACAGTAAAGTTACCAAAGTTGAAACCCTTAAGACCAAGGTCAATATATTGGTTGAAACGCCAGACGGGGAAGAAAATATTTCAGCCGATCAGGTCCTGTTGGCGACAAGTTTTTTGCCCAACAGTAAGACACTGGGATTGGAACATGCCGGGGTTAACGTTGATTCCCGGGGTTTTATAGAAATTGATGAGGCCATGGCAACCAATGTGCCAGGCATATGGGCAATTGGGGATGTGACAGGAAAACTGATGCTAGCCCACGTTGGCATGACCATGGGTGTGGTATGCGCTGAAAGCATCGCTGGAATCGAAACTGCTGGCCTCAACTATCAGAATATGCCTCGGGCAACTTACTGCCATCCCCAGGTGGCTTCCTTCGGGTATACCGAACAGGATGCAAGAGACGCCGGGTACGAGGTAGCTGTGGGGCGGTTTAATTTCCAGGCCAACGGCAAAGCGCTGGGCATGAATGATTATGGGGGGTGGGTGAAAATTATTACTGATAAAAAACATGGTGAGATCCTGGGCGCTCACCTGATCGGGCCGGAAGTGACCGAACTGCTGCCTGAATTAACCTTGGCGCAGCAAATGGAGCTTACCCCGGCGGAGATTGGACATAATGTCCATGCTCATCCTACGCTCAGTGAAGTGTTGCACGAAGCCGCCAAAGCCGTATCGGGCAAGGCGATTCACGCCTAGGAAATAAAAGCAGCAGGGGATTGTTGGTTGAAGTTATTTACCGCCAGCGATGCACGCATTCACCAGCCTTAATACACTTCTTCTTAGAACCCAAGATAGGATTTGGTTTTACTTAAGAAACTCCGAAAGGGTCTTTATCTGGTCTTTTCCGATTTCTTTGATTTCTTGCGTTAGATCTTCCAGTGAAAGATCCTTTTCACGACTCATTGCTCCTTCCAGAAGCATGGGTAAATTAACGCCAGTTATTAAAGTCAACTATTTTCACCACAAAAGGCGATTTTCATTCCTTCTAGGGCCGGATTTCAGATCTCATTTTTTCCCCCTGCCCACCCTAAGCTGATCCTGCCCCGGTCTTTTTCTATGCTCAGAATGGTCACTCGGACAATCTCCCCCAGGTTAAGATCCAATCCAGCAGGGATTTGAGAGCGGTGCAGTAATCCATCATTCTTTACTCCCAGATCAACAAAAGCCCCAAATTCCACTACATTTTGAACGGTGCCCTGCAGCTCCATGCCCTGGACCAAATCATCCATGGTCAGTACATCACTGCGCAGCAAAGGTTTTGGCAGATCTTCCCGCGGGTCCCTTCCAGGTTGTACCAGCTGTTTAAAAATATCGATCAGGGTTGGTAAGCCAACTTTGAGGTTTCTTGCTAAAGCTTCAGCTGACTTTTTCCGGCTTAAATCCACCAGGGCGTTCTTCCTTGTTTTGGGGTTTTCTTCACTTCGAATACCCGCCAGATCCAGTACGGCTTGGGCTGCAGGGTAACTCTCGGGGTGTATGGCGGTATTTTCCAGGGGGTTGTTTCCCTCCCGGATCCGAAGGAACCCTGCCGCTTGTTGATAGGTTTTTTCTCCCAACCCAGGAACATCCAACAATTCGTGCCGGTTGGAAAAATTGCCCCGTGAATCCCGGAAAGACACAATTCGTTCCGCAAGCCCAGGCCCAATGCCAGAAATAAAAGCCAGAAGAGCAGGAGAAGCCGAATTGATTTCGACACCCACCTGGTTAACTACGCTTTCCACCACATCTGCCAATTTTTGATTCAATTTTGCCTGGTTAATATCGTGCTGATACATGCCAACACCAAGAGATTTAGGATCAATCTTCACAAATTCCGCCAGAGGATCCTGGACCCGGCGGGCTATGGAAACAGCTCCCCTTAAACTGACATCCAGGTCAGGCAACTCTCTTCCTGCCAGCTTGCTGGCGCTGTAAACACTGGCGCCGGCTTCGCTGATAATTAGATACTGTGGACCTTTCTTGTCAGAGATCATATCCGCAACAAAATTCTCGGTCTCCCTGGACGCCGTGCCGTTGCCAATGGCAATCAGCGTCACATTATATTTTTGAATTAGTTCCTTTAAGAATTCCCGGGCTTTTTGTTTCTGATTGCGGGGAGGGACCGGATAGATTGTGCCTGTTTCGAGCGGTTTGCCTGTCGGATCTACCAGGGCAACTTTGCATCCAGTGCGGTAGCCGGGATCCAAAGCCAGGACAGTATGTCCTGCCAGTGGGGGTTGGAGCAGTAAAGCCCGAAGATTTTTAGCAAAGATTGTTAAGGCATGGTCTTCCGCTTTTTCTGACAGATTCCGACGGACATCTCTGAAGATTGCTGGCAGGAGCAGCCGCTTCGCGGCATCGTCAATCGCTATTGATAATTCTCCACAAAAAGGTGAGGCCGGATTCTCCTTAAAATGGCGGGTGATCGCTTCCCGCCAAATCCCCTCCGGCAGGGAAAGTTTTATTCTCAATATTCCTTCGTTTTCAGCCCGATTTATAGCCAGGGTTTGGTGGGGGCGCAGCTTGTTAACTTGAACCTTAAAATCATAATAGTCTTGATACACCTGACGTGGATCATCCCCATCCGGTTTCTTTTCTGTGGTTAGGATGCTAAGGCGCAGGGCATTTTTTCGGACAGCCTGCCTGGTCTCTGGGTGATCGCTAATGGTTTCCGCAGCGATGTCCCGGGCTCCTTGCCAGGCTTGATCACTGGTTTTTACTTCGCCAGATACGAAGGCTTCCGCAATATCAGGTAGGGATTGGTTCACCTCCACCTGCATTAAAATCATTTCCACCAGGGGTTCCAAACCCTGCTCCCGGGCTGTGCTGGCCCGGGTCTTCCTTTTAGGTTTATAGGGTTGGTAGAGGTCTTCCAGTTCGGTATGTGTTAACGCAGATTGAATTTTCCCCTTAACTTTTGGGGTGAGTTTACCCTGCTCTTTTATACTCTTCAGGATTGTCTCCCGCCGGTCTTCCAGGGACCGCAACCGGGTTAACTCTTCATTAATTTGGCGGAGCTGCTCCTCGTCTAAACCACCTGTAGCTTCCTTGCGGTAGCGGGCAATAAATGGGATCGTATTGCTATCGTCCAGCAGCTGGACAACCGCATTTACCTTGGGGAGCGGAACTCGGAGGAAAGCAGCAATGTTTTTTGAGATAGACATATCAGGAATTAATTTATGGCCCGGTTATTCAAAGTATCCACAGATGGAAACCACTGCTGCCCCCGTGGAACGGGAAGCATACAGGACTATCTCGCCAGACTCAACTTCTATTCGATTGTTCACTGGCTGCATATCAACAATCAATGTATCTTTCTTAGCTCTAGGCACCCTCATAATGGTCCTGGTACCGGCAGGTCTCCCGCATGGCGCAGTAGTCACAAATTCTTTCGCCTGAATTAATGCCAGGACCAATCCCCATGATCATGGAAAGAGATTTTCGGGGAACCATCAGATAGGAGGGCATTAATTTAACACCGATTTCAGCCGGATCCAAGAGACCAAAGATCAGCGGCTGGCCGTCCTCAACTCCCCATCCAATCATACCCGGGCTGAGAGGAATAGTGCTTTCATACCCCCTGGCAGCCGCTTCCAGTTCAATTTCTTTACAGACAGCGTTGGCCAGCGCTTCGACGGCTGCAGATCCTACGCCATCTATAGCCAATCCAAGCACAATATCCTCTTCCATCACATCGGATGCAAATTTATCGATTCTGGATCCGACGGTACAGACAGCTGCGGAAATATATTTCGCCCCAGACAGGTGCCCCGAAACAAGAGAACCGGAAATTTTTTTACCTTCATTCAGCTGCAGGCGGTCATGCGAGAAGCCTGTAACTTCAAGTTCCTTGACCAGCACCTGCGGCTCAAGCAGATGGTTGGATTCTGCCAACGCTTTTTCAGAAATTTCGAACAGGCGCGGGCTGCGGGATCGGATGATGTCCGGATCCGCCCCTTGCCCTCGAAGGACTCCATCAACGGTAATATTAAGATCGGTTATCTGCCACTTTCTCATTCGTTAGTTCTCACCATCAGATTTGTGTTCTCGCCAATACCCAATATATCGAGATCCAAAATTATCTCTACCCAGTAGCAGATCAGAGGCCCGGATGATTGAAACCAATTTCATTGGGTCAGTTATCGCACAGGTTGCGCCGGCACCCATCGCCAGCGCCAGGAAAGCCTGGTTGATAGTATGGCGATCCGGAAGCCCAAAGGAAACATTGCTGGCACCCAGGTTTATATTCACACCAAATTCTTCCTTTACGCGCCGGATGGTTTCCAGGGTGACTACTCCAGCGCTGCTGTCTGCACCCACGGTTAATACCAATGGGTCAATTACAATATCTTCCGCGGGAATGCCCAGTTTCGCGGCTCTTTCAATGATTTTTCCAGCTACGGATACCCGGGTGTCTGCATCATTTGGAATGCCATCATCGTGCATCACCAAACCAATTACCGGCACACCAAAATCTTTAATGACAGGAAGGACTGCATCTAAAGATGCTTCCTCTCCATTAACAGAATTTACCAGCGGGCGACCAGGCAATACAGCCAGGGCAGCGGCCAGGGCATCCCGGTTGGCAGAATCCAGGCAAAGAGGGGCATCTACGGTTTCAGCCACAATTTTTGCTACCTTAGGTAACAAGTCAACTTCATCAACGCCAGGGACTCCCACGTTAACATCCAGGATATCTGCCCCGGCAGCGACCTGTTTGAGAGCTATCTGTTTAACATACTCAAAGTTGCCTTCTTTAATCGCAGCAGCCAATTTTTTCCTTCCGGTAGGATTGATTTTTTCTCCGACTATCACAAAAGGGGCATCAATACTGATTGTGACTTCTTGTTTATCGCTTATAATTAAAGTTTCCATAGGTCGATCCTTTATAAGTATATGATTTTTATGACAAGAAAAAATCCTGGGCGCACTCAAGAAGAAAGCAGCCCAGGAATAGCAAACTGTAGATCAGTCCATAATTCTAATGGGGTTTCTTTGAGCAGTGATTCTTAAGTCAGCTTCATCACCACCATGCCCAGAATGTCGGCTGCCTGATCTGCTTGATCGGCCATATTGGAGACGTGACGGTATACCTCCCGTCGGCGGAGCATTACCAATAATTGTTCAAAATCCTTGGCTTTTGTGAATAATTCGCTAATTGCCAATCGGTAGAGATGTTCAACCTCATTTTCAAGTTTTTTCGCCCGCTTGGCATGTTCTCCTGCCACCCTCGGATTAGAAAAAATACGGTGGAAAGCCATTTCCAGTTCTTCGGTCGCTTCCCGGGTCATTTTGATCATATTCATCAAGTGCTCATCCGCTTCAACATCCAACAGCTGCATTTCTTCCACCGATGTGTAGCAGTAATCCAGAATATCATCTATATAAAGCGAGAGCATGAAGATGTCTTCTCTGTCCAGGGGGGTAATAAAAGTATTATGTAACTCATCTATCAGGATGCGGCGGACCTCATCCGCTTCGATTTCTTTAGCCCGCATCTGATCAATCGCTTTGTCTTTGAGCTCAGATTTACCGAGCCATTTTTCCAGCAGCCGGAGCCCTTCAACGGTGATCCGGGTTTGCTCAATCAGCATCCCCACAAATTTATCTTCTTTTGGTCCGCGTCTAAAAACGGCTGAGATACCCATTATTGTCCTCCATTTCAGAAACCCATCCCTACCTGGTACTGTTAAGGGATGAGGTAATCAATAAGAAAATACAAACCCGCAGCAAATCCAGCAGATACCGGCACAGTTAAAAACCAGGCGACCAGAATATCACCCATTACACCCCAGCGGACCTGGGATTTCCGCTGTGCCGCTCCAACGCCAATGATGGCTGAACTGACCACATGGGTAGTGCTTACCGGACCCCCCAACAGCGAGGCGGTTACAATCACCAACATGGATGATAACTGGGAGGTGAAGCTGTGAATGGGGCGAATCTTGTAGAACTTTCCACCCAGGGTGTGGATGATGCGCCATCCGCCAGCGGCGGTGCCTATCCCAATTGAAGTAGCACTGGCTACTATAACCCACCAGGGAACAACAAATAATTCCTGATATCCCAGCACAACCAAACCCATGGTGATGATCCCCATTGTCTTTTGGGCATCATTAGTCCCATGGCTGAGCGCCAGGGTGAACGCGGTGGGAATTTGGCCATACTTAAAAAATAAGTTGGCTTTGGGTGTTGCATTCCGGACAGACCACATGCTGATCCGCATGGCTAACTGTCCAATCAGAAATCCCAATACCGGCGACAAAAACAAAGCAATGCCTACCAGGGCCAGTCCTTCAAACTTTAATACCTGCCACCCGGATCCCACAAGCACCGCCCCGATAATGCCTCCAATCAGGGCATGGGAGGAGCTGGAGGGAATCCCAAAAAACCAGGTGATGATGTTCCAGATGCTGGCGCTCAATAAGGCAGCCAGCACAACGGCAATGGTAATAGAGGAGGGAGATGCCACATCCTGCCCGATAGTTTTGGCTACAGCCACGCCAAAAACAAAAGGTCCGATAAAATTTGCTAAACTGGCAATTAACAGCGCTGCTGTAGGGGTCATTGCCCGGGAGGAAATCATGGTGGCCACCACATTGGCGCTGTCGTGGAACCCATTCAGAAAGTCAAAAAGCAGTGCCAGGGCTATTAAGATGATAATTAAATAATGCTCCATAAAACACGTCTCTAATGTGAAACAGGATATGTACGAAGGGATCTCCTGAATAAAAATGGATCCCTTTCATTAATATGTCTCAGACCCAGGTAGAGAAAAACATTATAACCAATAACAATAAAAAATGCCAAGATCAGGTATCTTGACAGTCAACACATATCCTTCCCTAAGTCCCCCGCGGGGATTGGCTTCAGCAGGGGAACCGAATTATAAACTCACTCCCCTGATTTTTTCCTTTGCTGGCAGCAGAAATTTTCCCCCCGTGGGCCATCACCAGGGCATGCGTGATAGCCAATCCTAAACCAGATCCACCTGTTCTACGGTTCCGGTCCGGATCAATACGATAAAATCGGTCAAATACAAAAGGCAAATGCTCTGGATCGATACCAGTCCCGGTGTCCTTCACAGACAATAAAACCCCTTCCTCCTCCCCGGTTGCCTGGATAGTGACTTCCCCCCCTGCGGGCGTGTGGCGGATGGCGTTGTTAAGTAAGTTATTAATACATTGGGTGATGCGGGCACAGTCGCCCTCAACAGAAAGGGTTTTTTCCGGGAGGTCAAGGGACAGGGTTATGCTGTTATCCTCAAATATGGGAGCATAAATCGAAGCCACATCCTGGAGAACATCCTTAAGATTGAGTATTGTGATATCTAAGGAAAACTGTTTGGCCTCCAGAAGCGATAAATCATGCAAGTCATCTACCAGGCGAGAGAGCTGCCTGGTTTGATCATACAAACGGGCTACCTCAACTTTGTCCAATTCGTAGACATCATCCAGAATAGCCCGCAGGTTTCCCTGGATGACGGTCAGCGGCGTCCGTAATTCATGAGCAATATCTGCCAGCATGTTGCTTCTTAACCCATCAGCTTCTTCGAGGGCAGCTGCCATAACATTAAAAGCGCTGGCAACTTCTCTCACCTCGTCCGTTCCCTTAATCTCAAGTCGTTGGGATAGATCCTGCGATCCAATTGCTTTGGCTGCTTCAGCCAGGTTGCGCAATGGCGCAGCCAATCCTCTACTGCTGACGACACCAACCAGGATACCTACCAAGGAGATGGATACTAAAACCCGCAGCAAACTCTTTACAAGCTCTATCCGGGGATAGTTTAATAATCTTGTATAGAAGTTAGATCCCTCATCGGAAGGGATCCCTACGTATCCACCTTCGCTTTCTGAAAATCCCGGATTGATTTTGTCCGCTTGAATGGTTAGATAAACAACGGAGGGAATTAAAAATAAAAAGATGACAATCACAATATAGGTCAGACTGATTCTCACCCACATTTGATTCATGTTTGTTAGCCTCTTAATCGATACCCGATACCATGCACGGTCTGGATGAAGGAAGTCGAATCGGGGATTGTATCAATCTTTCGGCGGAGATTTTTTATATGCGAATCCAGGGTACGCCCTAAACTGTCCGAGCGATACCCCAGCGCTTTTTCCGCCAATTCATCACGAGTAATTACATACCCGGGGTTTCCCATCAGTACTTTTAGCAGCTCAAATTCTGAGGGGGTCAGTTCTATGAGTTCTCCGTTCATGGTGAGTTCCCGTTTTCCCACATCAAGCTGCAGGCTCCCAGTCTCTAATATTTTTGGAACTGGAGATCCCTGCTGGAGCTGGCTGCGCCGCAGCAAAGCTCTCACCCTGGCTACAACCTCCCTGGGATTAAAGGGTTTGGTGATGTAGTCATCCGCGCCAATTTCCAGCCCGACAATCTTGTCATTATCTTCCACGCGAGCTGTGAGCATAATGATGGGAGTAGCAGCCAAGAAAGAATCTGAACGAACCAGGCGAGCCACATCCCAACCATCCCGGTCAGGAAGCATAAGATCCAATATCAGCAAATGCGGCTGTTCTCTCCGGAGCACTTTGAGGGCAGTTTCTCCATCATATGCTGTAACAACCTGGTAGCCCGCTTTCTCAAGGTAAGATCTCACCAGGCGGACTATATCCCTATCATCGTCAACAACCAGAATTCTTTCCATTTTTCAGTCAAACCAGCTGAGCTTTTTTCCCAAATCTATTCGCTCCGGAGCGCTTCAATAGGCTCCAATTGGGCTGCCCGGTTGGCTGGATAAATCCCAAAGAACAGCCCCACGGCAGCGGAGAATAGGGTCGCCAAGGCTACTGCATTAAGGGTCATGGCGGGGTTCAACAAGAAATCACTTGCTGCTGCGATCCGTCCAACACCCAGTGACAAAATCCACCCCAATACGATTCCCAAAGCCCCTCCGATGAGGCTTAACAAAGAGGATTCAATCAGGAATTGAACCAAGATATCTCTTTTTTTTGCGCCAACTGCCTTCCGTAAACCAATTTCTTTGGTTCTTTCTGTGACAGAAACCAGCATGATATTCATAATCCCAATACCGCCAACCAATAAGCTGATCCCGGCTACGCCACCGAGAAATATGGTAAAAACACCCGTGACAGTAGAGGCAAAATCCAGGAACAATTCCTGGGTAAGAACTATAAAATCATCCTCCTCCAGTTTTAAATTGTGCCGGTCTCTAAGAATGAGGGAGATTTCGTCCTCGGCAGATTTAACGGAATCTGAGTCAATTGCTGAGACATAAATTAAATCGACCTGGTCCTTTACCTTTCTGGATGTTAGCCTGGCCTGAGCTGTGGTCAAGGGTACCAGGATTTGATCATCCGCGCTGGATCCAAATTCAGAACCCCCTTCCTTTTTTAAGATACCCACCACGCGGAAGGGCTGTCCGGCTACCCGGACCGTCTCTCCTACAAGCCCATCGCTTCGTTCGAACAAATCTTCCGCCACATTGGTTCCCAGGATCACCGCCGAAGCCAATCCATACACTTGCGCGGAGTTGAAGAACTCACCTTCGGAAAGGTCTAAGGTCTGGACCAAAGCATAATCTTCGGTAACGCCAACTAAAGAAGCTGTGGTGCCTAGACCCGAATAAACCAACTCTACTTGCCCCTGAATAACAGGTGCTGCAGCTGCAACAGAGGGGGCAAACACAGGATCATATATTGCTTCTGCGTCTTGAACAGTAAGCGGTTCCGGGTTGGTCACGTCTTCATAATTTGTAGCAACAAATAACAGGTTGGTACCAATTCCTTCAATTTCACCCACAATGGCTTGTTCAGTTCCATTACCGATTGCTAACATGGCGATAACTGCGCCGACACCTATGATAATACCCAGCATGGTTAATGCTGTCCGGACTTTATTGGAGGTGAGGCTGTCCAGTGCTTCCAGTAAAGATGAACCAAGATTCATTTTTTATTTCTCCTCGATACACCCATCCCGGAGAGTTATCACCCGGTCTGTTAATTCCGCAATTTCCGGATCATGGGTCACAACAATTAATGTAGTTCCCCGCTCCTGGTTGAGATTTCTGAGCAACGACATGATTTCATCTCCTGAAATAGAATCCAGGTTGCCGGTCGGTTCATCTGCCATGATAATCGCTGGATCATTAACCAGCGCCCTGGCGATAGCCACCCGCTGCATTTCGCCGCCGGACAGCTCATTTGGTCTGTGACGAATCCGGTCTCCCAGGCCGACTGCTTCCAGCGCTTCTGTGGCAACTTGTTTACGGTTCCGCCCGTTTAATTCCCCATAGCGCATCGGTAGTTCCACGTTGGCCAGTGCCGTTTGCCGCGGAAGAAGATTAAAGCTTTGAAAGACAAACCCAACTCCCCTGTTTCTAATATCAGCCAGCTGGTCATCCGTCAATGTAGATACGCTTTCGCCATTTAAGCTATATTCACCCGAAGTCGGCCGGTCCAGGCATCCCAGGATATTCATCAAGGTAGACTTTCCGGAGCCTGAAGGTCCCATGATTGAGACAACCTCGCCCTTGGCGATTTTCACAGATAATCCACGCAAGGCGTGAACTTCGATTTCTCCCATCTGGTATACTTTGGTGATATCTTTCGCGTCTACTACCCACTTAGCCATCATACTCTCCTACATTATCGAATCGTTAATGCCCGAATCCCCCGGGGGGTCCCTGACCCGGTTCCATCTCGTCAAAGATGCTCACGCTGGGCGGGTTGAGAATAACAATATCGCCTTCTGAGATCTCCCCTTCAAGCACTTCGGTAAATTCGTCGGAAGAAGCACCCAGAGTTACAGTAACCTTCTTCAGCGTTGATTCGTTTATATTCTCTTTATCCGCTGCCAGGTACACTACCTGCTCACCACTAACCCAGCGGACTGAACGGTTTGGAACCAACAGCGCTTCCTCAATTTGACTCACCACCACAGCTACAGCAGCCGTCATTCCAGGACTGACATCTTCGTCAGCGTCGATTAACTTTATGGATACCTGGAATGAAACCAGGCCCTGCTCCTGGATGCCCACAGGAGATACTTTAGTGATCTCTCCCTGGTATTCCTTTCCAAGAACCGCATCGAATTCCAGGGTGACCGGTTGTCCAACGCCGATCTGGTTGATATCCACTTCTGAAACGCCTACATCTACCAATAGGTTTTGCAGATTATCAATCCGGAAAGCTATTGTATTGGGAGAGACCAAATCACCCGGCAGCACCTCCACCGCAGTGATTACGCCGTCAAAAGGAGCGCTGATCATCGCTTGATCCAGGGAAGCTTGGGCCGCTGTGATGCGCGCTTCCGCAATGGTAATGTCATCCGGATGGGGTCCATTTTTAAGAATGTCAAAGTCTTTTTCTGCTGCTTCCAGATTAGCCAGGGCTACGGCAACATTGGCATCAAGAATTGCCATCTCAATTTCATCAGCCCCAACACGGAGCCAGTTTTCATACCAGATGGCATGTTGATATTGATTAATGGCATCTGTCAGCACAATTTGCGCCTGCGCTTTGGCGAGCCTTCCCTTTGCTTTCTTAAAATGCTTCTCTTTATTCTTTAATTGTATTTCGGCAATTATTACTTTCGCTTTGGCTGCTTTGAGAGTCTCTTCACTGGCACGGTTTCCTGGTTGATTTAGAAGCCAGTGATATTCAGCATCATCTAAAGCATCCCGTGCATTGGCTACCACGAGCTGGGCGCTGGCTGCTGCTTCCGCAGCTCCTTCGTACAAATCCTCCAGAGCCCGCTGGGCGCTGATGATTTCCTGCTGGGCAAGATAATAAGGTTGAGATAGAGAGTCTTCACTCAGAGTTGCTAAAACCTGGTCAGCTGTAACCACTTCACCTAATTCCACCTGAACCTCACCCACAATACCTGAAGTTTCCCAAACCAGCATCGCGCTTTGATCTGCGTAGACCTCCCCGGTTTCATCTACAACCGCGCTTAATGGCCCGTACGAGACCCGATAGATCTGAAATTCAACAGATTTAGATTGCCCTTTTTGTTGTGCGCTGACAATACCATACGCGGAAAGCGCCAACACCAATGTTATGGCAGCGATAATTATGATTGTCCTTTTTTTCATTTATAACTCCCTTACTGACCACAAATCACTAAAAGCACCTTTGTGCCAATTCTTATATCTCTAGATGTCTTTAAATTTGTTTTAATGTTATCCCGCCTAATTTTAGCTTAAAAATCTGGAGAAAATCTGGAGGGACTGTGGCGATTATGAGGAAATCCCCCGGATTACCTCCCCTCTAAACAATTTTGTAAAGAAATTTAATCATCGTCCGAGTTTAAAGATAAAAAAAGGGTTCTTGGTTGGTTGCCAATGTTTACTCCCCTTGATCCACTTGGTATAATCCCCATCAATCAGAGGAGGGGTGCCAGAGCGGCCGATTGGGGCGGTCTCGAAAACCGTTGTGGTCCTTACGGGCCACCGTGGGTTCGAATCCCACCCCCTCCGCTGTTTTTCTTAATCTACCCATCCCGACTATTTATTTCTGCCAGATACATAAAAAACCCTGAAAGACGAGAGTCTATCAGGGTTTCTTGTTTTTCTGCTAATCCGGAATTCGATTGTGCCCAGGCAGATGGAATCAGGAATTTTGCTGGCTGGGTCCTCTCAAGCGGAGTATAAAGCCCATCGCCAATAAACCCACGCCTACCAAGAGAAGCAAAAATGACTGCCAGCGCAAAGGATTAAAGATAGGCGAAAGTATTCGGGCGCTTCCCTCAATTAATTCGTGGTACAGGAGAGAGGTTTGGGGAATAGCCTCCGGCATTCGATCGGTAAGAATCCCTGTCCACAAGGGCTTATACAACAAGGCGGATATCAGTGTGATGATACTTCCGCCAACCAGCGGAATACCCCACCACTGCCCCAATCCTTCCATGGACCGGACGCCAAATAATAAAATCAGGAATAACAGGACAATCGGAAGCAGCAAGGCCGAATCCATGTTTAACCGATATTTCCTGAGATTCCATTTAAGGGTAAAAATCCCATTCACCGAATCCTGATTTTTTAATAATGCCTGGGTGGCATTGTATTCCTGCGGTGTGGCGTCAATGACCATCCGCATCACATCGTTGTAAACCTCGATTTGTTCTGCGTGGGGATAGGTAGAGAGTTTACAGAGCTCCTTCACCATTTTTGCCCGGGGCAGCGGGTCTCCCGGCTGCGTTTGCATTTCCTCCATCTGAAGGTCTGTGCAGTCCGGCAGGGAGTCATAAAAAGCGACCACGGCAGCTTCTCCCGGCTGGCCTTTCATATTGTCAATCAAGGGGAGCATGTCCCAGCGAATAACTGGAGCAGGTTCGTCCGTGTCAAGCCAATTGTAAAATCCATCCACTGTTACCTGGATCCAATTCCCGATTACCTGATCTGAAAGCAGCGCTTCCTGGAAGTTTTTCCAATTCTTTTCCTCCATAGAATAGATCAGATTAAACAAATTCAATTCTTGTTTTTCCGGTTCATCAGTCTCTTCAATTTTTTGGGAGATGTCCTCTGCTTGTCTATTGGTTATGATCTCCAGAGCGGCAGGAATAATCTCCGAGTCAAGAATTACCCCGGAAGAAATTTGAGATACCTCTTCCGGTTCAAAGAGAACTTCTCCTACATTATATAAAAGCAAAGAGAACGGCAGAGCAAGGATTAAAATTCCGGCCAGAATAAAAGCAATGAATTTCAGTATTGCGTTTAATATCGTTTTCATTTTTATTCCTTCATGAACTTATCCCAGGGAAAACTCGCCAGGGATTCCAGGACCATATCCGGTGTTCCGCCATTTGAGAAAAAAGGCAGCTTCCGGGTCAGTTCGTTGGGGACAGCGATGCAAAACAACCCTGCCCGTTTGGCTGCCAGGACACCATTGGGAGAATCCTCCAGTACAATCACTTTTTCTGGAGCGGCAGCCATCTTTTTTAATCCAAGATGATATAAGGAAGGATCTGGTTTTGCCTCCACCACTTCATCAATACAGCTGGTGTGATTAAAATACTCCAGCAAACCCAGCCGCTTTAAATGCGTATGGACCCAATTCTGATCAGAACTGGAAACAATTCCCAGCTTTAGTCCATGTTCTTTTGCTTTTTTGATTAGCTTCTCAACTCCTGGAAGTGGTTTTTGTTTGACCACCTGTTCCAGTTCCCTTCGGGATACTTCCTTCATAATTGCCTGCTGCTCATTTTTCTTATTTATAGCTTGGAAAAAATTATCTATGGGTCCGGTTTCTTTTCCCGATTTCCCCAAAATTTTTCCCCATTCCTCCAGGAGCAATTCTTGTCCATGCTCTCTAAACATATCCTGCCAGGCCTGGAAGATCGGGGTTTCTGTATCAACGATCAACCCATCAAAATCAAATAAAATCCCCTGCAGTGGTGTTTTTAACATCATTAGAGTGATTATACAAGATAACCGGAGCGTGAAGACCTTACAGTAGTATAATTAATCCGGAATCCATCCAAGTATTCCGGAAGGCGTTATGGTAAAACAACTTCAATTAATATTCCGTTTGTTACGGGACAAAAGAGTCCATCCCTTAATTAAACTTTTGCCTTTTTTATCCCTGGTATATCTGATTTATCCTGACCTGGTTCCCGGTCCTTTTGATGACGCGGTAGTAATTACGCTCTTCCTTCAATTTTTCCTGTCTCTTGTCCCGGATGATATCGTCGAGGAACTCAAATTCGAACAGGAGGTACAAGAAAGGAAATCCGTCGACGACGAAGATAGTATCATTGAAGGGGAATTCTGGGAAGAATAATCCTTCCTTAAAAAGAGAAACTCCCCGAACCCGTTCGGGGAGTTTCTTATTGACTATTAATGGCCTAGAAATAATCTTCCTCGTCATCTCCATCGTCAAATTTCAATTCAAACTCTACATCCTCCCGTGGTTGTCGGACCCAGAGCTGAATCAAATCTCCATCATCGCTCTCCTCATTATGGGCCGCAATGATAGTGATTTCATCTGTTAATCCAGATTCTGTCCGGTATTCGAGAACGATAGTGTCGTTCTTCTGCCAGGCCGAACTGCATCGGTCAACCAGGGTATGTCCATCAAAAGCCCTCAGCTCAGTGAAATAGGTATCGTATTGTCCCGGACTTTCCGCCACGCCCTGAATCCACAATCCATTAACTTCACGGAAATCTGGTGTAGGTCCTTCAATAATGGTAATTTTTTCTGTCATCAGTTGATTGGATAAGCTTGATCCAAACTCTCCACTTACGGCTATCTTACCATAATTTTTTGTGGGGTAAACCGTGGTTCACGGTTCGGGACCTTACGGTTTTTACAGTCCCCCCAGTGATTTTATTTTGGGAGAAAACAGACCCGGTATGGGGCCCTATTATTTTACCTATACGAAATGGTTTTGGGGCTGATTTTCACTCCTTTTCATTTCTGACAGATAAGGTACTTACCTAAACCTGAAGTATAATGAAAAACAATATCCCCTAGCTCTTTAGTTTCTTTTATGCTATTAAATGGATACTCTTAGATTGCTCGCCATCTCAAAAAACGCAGGCTTCTCAAAAACAATCAAGGAGAGCCTGATATCACATTACAACCGGCAAGCTCTTCCCCCTTATCAGCTTGACCACCTTTCCACTTATAATGATCCCCAGGCTCCAGATTTCATCAACTCAACCCAGGTCCTATTAATTGATATTGAGTCGCTAAAAGACGATAGGGAGACAAAATTAAGCCAGCTGAAAGAGACTTTTTCCCGACAGGCCCTGATCCTCATTGCGGCCGATGAATCTCCTAAAAAAGAACCTGTTCTTGATTTTGATAAATCGCTGTACACCATTAATCAAAAAGATCTGTCCAGTTCAATGTTCCCTGCTTTTTTATTGAATCTGGTCGCTCAATCGGAGTTAGTTCAAATAAACCGCGAGATTCGCGATAGTTTAGAAAGCAGATCCAACGAACTTCTTTCCTTAAAAAAAGCCAGCCTTCATCTCACCTTGAATTTATCCTTGGATGCCGTTCTGGAAGCTATTCTCGAAAGTGCCATGGAATTGGTATCAGCAGACGACACCCATATCTTTTTATATGAGCATGGTGTGCTGTCATTTGGCGCAGCTCTTTATAATGGTCATCAGCAAAAAGAACCCCATATGGACGTCCGCTCCCACGGCATTACTTATCAGGTCGCCCGGGAAGGGGCTATGGTGGTAGTTAACGATGTCATGAGCCATCCCCTTTTTGAAGATCGCCGATGGGAAGGGTCAATCATCAGCCTTCCCTTAAAAATTGGTCCCAATGTTCTGGGAGTGATGAACGTTGCTTTAAAGCGCCCTCACGAGTTTTCAGAAAACGAAATCCTGGCTTTGGGATTTTTAGGAGATCAGGCGTCGATTGCTATTCAAAATGCAAATTTATATGAAAAGGCACAGCAGGAAATTTCGGAGCGAATTCGTGCTGAAAAAGCCATTAAACACCTGGCCAACCACGATGCTCTGACCGGACTGCCAAACCGGAGATTATTTAATGAGAGAATTAATCTGGAAATTTCCCGAGCCCAGAGAAATAATCAAAAAATAGGCATCATGCTCTTTGACCTGGATCACTTAAAGAAAGTAAACGACTCCTACGGCCATAATGTGGGTGATTTACTCTTGCAAGCTGTAGCCCAAAGACTTCTCGGATTACTTCGGAAAAGTGATACTGTTGCCCGCATGGGAGGAGATGAATTCCTGCTCATCCTCCCGGAAATGAGCCAACCACAAGACGCCATCCAAACAGCTGAGAGAATATTAAATGCCTTGAGTACTCCTTTTCATCTTGATAGTTATGAAGTAATTATCACTACCAGCATTGGGATCGCAATCTTCCCGGATGATGGGGATGAGGTTAACGGTCTGGTGAAAAAAGCAGATATTGCCATGTATAAAGCCAAAGAAAAGGGCGGGAATGTATATCACTTTTACACTGAATAAGTTAAAGGATTTTCCATCCTTCCCCTTAACCCAACCATTAAACAATACCTGATGTATCAATTAATTCTGCTAATCCCCTCCACTGTAGATCTAAAAACGTTTGATGAAAAATGGCCAACCTTTTTAGAGGAGGCAGAACAGATGCCGGGGTTAATCCGGGAATCTGTTTCCCTGGTTGATCAATCCATATATGGGCAGGAATCCATTCGTCGTATTTACACATTTTCTTTCCAGGACAAAGTGGCACTTGAGGGGGCTCTGGTTTCCCCTCCCGGTGAAAAAGCTGGAAAACTGCTTCATGAACTGACTGGAGGCAAGGTCACTCTTCTTATTGCAGATTTTCAGGAAGATACTCTGGATCATATCCAATCTTTTATATCCCCGGAATCAGGCCCATGACTTCCATATCTAAAAAACGATATTTTAAATGGGTGCTGATCCCGCTATTAATCATTTTTATCGTCACTGCAGGGTTTATCTTATTCCAGATGATAAGAGGAAATTCTACTCGCAATACCCGCTTGATTTCCTGGCTCCGCAACCCTCTTAAAAATCAGGATTGGTCTATGGCGGCTCTTACCCGCTGCGAGCTATCAACGCCTTTCCTTTTTCCCACCGAAGGATATATCGGGTACCTGTGGGATGATTCCTTCCGTCCGGGTCACCGCCATCAAGGAATTGATATCTTTACCAAAGTATCCTCTGGTGAAACCCCTGTTTATGCAGCCTATAATGGTTATTTATCTAGGCTTCCAGATTGGAAATCATCACTGATAATCCGCATTCCACAGGATCCTCTTCATCCTAAACAACAAATCTGGCTCTACTATACCCATATGGCAGACGCTCAGGGAAATTCATTTATAAAGAGTGATTTCCCCACTGGTTCTGCAGATATTTATGTAGAAGAAGGTACCCTGCTTGGGTATCAGGGAAATTACTCCGGCACTGTGGACAAACCAGTTGGAATCCACCTCCATTTTTCAATCGTGATGGATGATGGACAAGGCAGCTTCCTGAATGAATTAAAAATACAAAACACTTTGGATCCATCCCCCTATTTTGATTTGCCATTAAACGGAAATACAAATCAAGGGATCATCCCTGTCTGCCAATAAGCGGGATCGATAACTTTCATAACATACCTGTTGTAAGGAGGAACATTCTATGGGAGACTATCAAAATATCCTCACAGAAATCAAGGGAAATGTTGGGATTGTAACCTTTAATCGTCCAAAATTTTTTAATGCCCTTAATTATCCGCTGCTGTCGGAACTGATGAATGCTCTAACAAAATACGATCAAAACGACAAAATCGGTGCCATGGTTATAACCGGAAATGAAAAGGCTTTTGCTGCCGGAGCAGATATCTCAGACATGGCTGATGCTTCTCCAGAAGATATGTGGGAGAGTCCCTTTATTCCTGCATTTGCCCTTATCCGCAAGATCAAAAAACCAGTTATCGCAGCAGTATCCGGATACTGCCTGGGAGGAGGCAATGAATTGGCCATGTCCTGTGATTTAATCGTTGCTTCCCAAAGTGCTGTTTTTGGACAGCCAGAAATTAACCTGGGTATCATCCCTGGCGCTGGAGGAACGCAGCGTCTTACCCATGCGGTAGGAAAAGTAATTGCTATGGAGATGGTGTTAAACAATCGTACATTATCTGCAGAAGAAGCACTCTCTTTTAACATCATTAATTATGTCTATCCAGTAGAGGAATATTTAACTCAGTCGTTAACCCTGGCTCAGGAAATCGCAGATCGAGCTCGACTTGCTGTACAGGCCGGTAAAAAAATGGTTAATTATGTATTTGAAGCACCTTTATCGGAAGGGTTGACAGAGGAACGGAAAACATTCTATGAATTGTTTTCATCAGAAGATCAAAAAGAAGGGATGAAAGCATTTTTGGAAAAGAGACCCCCAGATTGGAAAGGAAAATAGCAATTGATAAGGTGGAGTAAATCTGTGTACTGATTAGGTTTTAATTTTCCCCCATTTATTATTAATATTAATATATAGTAGTTGTAGTAGGGCTTGGGGATATGTGGAAATAGCAGGCCCAAATAAAATAAGTATATACAAAGCCCTGGAGAGGGACTATATCCGGGGCTTTCCATTTGACACTCCCCAAGATGAAGGGGAACAAGATGGCGAGAAACAGGGATATTTTTCCACAGGAAGATGGGGATAAACAATGAATAAGAGGGGGGTAAAAGACCTGCAGGGGGAGAAAAGGGGAGATTTTATTTTACCTGTGGATAGGACCGGGTTTTTAGTGTTTTTGTCCCCTGATTTGACCTAAAAATCAGGCTAGTTATCCCCAAAAGAGGGTAGTTTTCCACAGTTATCCTGGAGTTATCCACAGGAACACAGCCCTTTATTTAGGGGCTTTTACAGGAGGATTTGATTGTTTTTAAGAGCAGTATAAGCTTTTCTCAAGGAATAATTACAGTTTCCTGTCCACTTCCCATGATTACAATTCCTGGTTGATTATGCTCCCAGATTTTTTCCCAGCTGGAGAGCCTGAGCCATTAATTTTTGGTCTTTCTCAGCATCCCCTATATTCATTGCCATACCATGTACGATTCCTTCAAAATCCATTTTGACATAACGGCAGATTCCTTCCAGGGAATAGATTACTGAAATTCCCCCGGAGGAGTATAAATCTGTATCGCCATACACCATGAGAAGAGCGAGTTTTTTCCCGGCAAGTTCGAATCCATCTGTTGAATCCATGGCGTACCAGCGGTCGATACAGAGCTTGGTTTGCGCTGTGAGGTTGAACCAATAGACCGGGCTGGCAATCACAATCACATCCGCAGTCCTTAATTTGGGATATAGTTCCTGCATATCGTCGCTGATCACACAGCCATTCCCGTTTCCCTGGCAAGAATCACAAGCATCACACGGGTGAATATCCAAATCATGCAGGCGGATACTTTCAACTTCTGCGCCGATTTCTTCTGCCCCGATGGTCAATTGTTTAACGAGGGCTGCGGTATTCCCTTTTTCTCTGGGACTGCCATTAAGGACGAGTATTTTTCTGCTCATGTCAAGACTCCTTGAACAAGTTAACTCTGGTTGCTTGAAGCGGATTAAATCCCTATTGGTTTTATATCATAGAACCCGGGAAGGATCTGGAGTGGTTTAACCTATTGGTAGAAAATATTGGAAAAGGCCTATTAATAACAAAGCCGATCCAGGGTAACTGGATCGGTTTGTGATTTTCCTGTGCCGAAGGTGGGAATCGAACCCACAATCCTCAAGGGAACGCGAGTTTGAGTCGCGCGCGTCTGCCAGTTCCGCCACTTCGGCTATACGCTGGTTAGTATACCCAAAAGAAGAAACCAGGTCAAGACAGGCGAAGCCAGATCACCCTGGAACGGAGTTAACCGGCTCCGATAAGCCTAAAGAACCCCCAGCGCATTCAAAGCTTGAACTGATGAAATATTTGGCTTGCGAAAGGAAAAAAACACGGTACAATCAGAGGTGATACTATGATACAATTACGCAGAATATTTGCGGGAGAGTTAATGGATATACAAGTTAACTTCCAGAGCGGGATTCCCCTCTTTGAACAGATTGCTTATCAGATATTGAGTTTAATAGAAAAGGGTCAGTTAACGGCAGGGGATCAGCTGCCCACGATCCGGAAATTAGCAGTAGAATTAGGCATTAATTTTAATACCGTTGCCCGAGCCTATCGTTTGTTGGATCAGCGGGCAGTGATTTCTACCCAGCAAGGCAGAGGCACCTATATATTACCTGAGAAAAAAAGAGCCCGACCTAAAAAGAACTCCCCCGAAACCATTGAACAGCTGACCCGGTTCTATATCAGGAAAGCAAAACACCTGGGATTTAATCCAGAGGAAATTCGAGTTTTTTTTGAAAAGATCTATAACGAGGGAAAAGAGTAATGAACCAAGAGGTTAACTTCAAAGAGCTGATGAGAGGACCGGGCATAATATTTCTGGTGGTAACCTTTCTCCCGGCCTGGATTTTATTTTTATTCCCCGTATTTTTCCGGGCGGCAGGGGTTTCAGAAAGCTCACTGATTTCCCTGGCTGCCTGGAGCGCTGCGATGTGGATGCCAGGATTGGGTGCAATTATCGCAACCCGACATGGAGAGAAACAAGAACTTAAAATGCTGAGGTTAGGAAAACTGGGAAAGAAGAGAATTTATTTCTGGGCCTGGCTGGTTCCAATCCTGGCAGTGATTGGGGCCGGCCTGATTTCCATGCTGATAGGGTTCGGAAAATTTGATCCAACCTTTCAGATGATCCGGGAATCCATGGAGGGATTGCCTGATGTACCGGAATCAACCATTCCTCTGTTGATGGCTGCCCAAGTTGTTTCTTCACTGACCCTGGCGCCACTGTTTAACACCGTGTTTGCCCTGGGAGAAGAATTAGGTTGGCGGGGCTATTTGCTGCCAAAACTTCTACCCCTGGGTCAATTACCAGCCGTAATCATCAGCGGTGTTATCTGGGGAATATGGCACGCGCCAGTGATTTTACAGGGACACAACTATCCCGACCACCCGGTTCTTGGCGTGGGAATGATGATCGTGTTTACAGTCTTGCTGAGTATCATTTTCAGCTGGCTATATTTAAAAACAAAAAGCCCCTGGGCTCCTGCCCTGGCACACGGGACTGTGAATGCAGTAGCCGGTTTGCCCCTGCTATTTTTGGTTGATGTGAATCTCACGCTGGGCGGAACTTTAACCAGCGTCTCCGGCTGGCTGGCCCTTGCGCTTATAGCCGGAATCCTGATATTAATAAAGGAGTTTCCCCTTCAGGAGGGGGAAAATGTTTCACGTGAAACATAGGAAAATATGACTACGACAGCCCTGATCTTACGGATTATAAATGCTCTTTTGATGGTGGGAATTCCTTGTTCTCTGGTCTTGATTCTGGTCCGGTGTGGTGAGGATGGGTTCAAGCCAATTGGAATTGGGATCGTTGCTTTTCTAATTTCCCAGGCAGCTCACATTCCCTTTAACTATTTTCTCCTGACGCCTGCCCTGAAAAGCGGGGGAATTTGGACGTCTGTCCCCGGGTGGAGGCTTCTAGCTCTGGGGGTAGCATTGGGATTGTCGGCGGGAGTTTTTGAAGAAATTACTCGGTATGTGGCCTTTCGTTTCTGGTTAACCAAAAATCCAAACCAGCTTCTGCCTGTCAAGTTTGGTATTGGACACGGCGGTATCGAAGCTTTTTTACTGGGAATCCTGGCTTTTTATGCCCTGATCCAGGTCCTTGTGCTGGGGGGCGAGGGAGCTTTGGTTTCGTTTTCGCCAGATCAGACAGCGTTGATCCAGTCCCAGATTGATACCTACTGGAATATACCCTGGCACCATTCTCTCCTGGGAGCTTGGGAGAGAGTCGCCGCTATGGTTTTTCACCTTGGCGCATCCCTGATGGTATATAAAAGTATTAGACAGAAAAAAATCATTTGGTTGATGATCGCAATTGGCGGGCACGCCTTACTGGATGCTTTTGCAGTTGTTGCCCTTCAGGTGTTGGATTTTGTCCTACTAGAGAGCATCCTGTTGGCTTTTGCCCTGGGATGGTTGTATTGGGCCTGGCGTGTAAGAGAGCTGCCGAACGAACGTGTGCCGATTATTAATATTCCCCGGGAAACTATCCCGACCGCAGGGGAATTTACTTCAGAACAGCTGGAAGAGAGTAGATATGATGAATAACGAACCGATTATCCGGACAGAAAACCTAACTCGTTCCTTTGGGGAAAATCTAGCAGTTGACAGATTAAGCTTGGCCATCAATTCAGGTGAAGTTTTTGGATTGCTGGGACCCAATGGAGCCGGTAAAACCACTACGGTCCGCATGCTGGCTGCATTACTTGTGCCCACCAGCGGAGAAGCCTTTGTGGCTGGATTCCGGGTGGGTAAAGAAGACCAGAAAATCCGCAGAATAATAGGGCTCTTGCCCGAGGCTCCCGGATTATATGATGGCTTATCTGCTGAACAGAACCTGGCGTTTTACGGCGCGATGTATGAAGTGAAGGAAATCTCCCGCCAAATCAAACGTTACCTGGAACTGCTGGGATTGTGGAACAGACGCTACGAACCAGTAGCAACTTTTTCGAAAGGAATGCGCCAAAAATTGGCAATTGCCCGGGCTCTCCTTCATGAGCCGGAGATCCTTTTCCTGGATGAGCCCACCAGTGGGCTTGATCCACAAGCTGCCCGGCTGGTTCGTGAGTTTATCGCCGAGCTAAAAGGTAAAGGGAGAACAATAATTCTTTGTACCCACAACCTGGAAGAAGCAGACCGGTTGTGTGATCGAGTCGCTGTTATCAATGGACATTTGCTGGCGCTTGATTCTCCCAAGGTATTAAGAAGAAAAGTATTTGGAAGGAAAGTGGTCTTTCATTTAGCAGCGGCAAATGTCAAATTTGAGCAGGTACTTCAGCAATTTGATTTTGTCAGTGAGGTTCAGTGTGTTGATAATAAAATCCTGGCTGCGGTAGAAAATCCAGAATTGAATAACCCAGCTTTGATCAAGGCAGTGGTGGAGGCTGGAGGGGAGATTCAATTTGTCGGGGAATTAAGGCGCAGACTTGAAGATGTTTACCTGGAGTTAATGGGAACGGCGGAAAGGATTTCAAATGGATAAAATCAGAGCGATAATAATCAAAGAATGGCGGGAAGTTTTTAAGAATCGATTTGTCTTTTTCACGGTGTCATTTCTTCCACTGATGATCACAGCCATTCCATTGGGCATTCTGTACTTTACAACAGGATCCGAGGATTTTGCAGGGGTAAGCACGGCGGATTTGCCGCCTCAATTTATGTCTCTCTGTGGAGACCTTGCCGGGGGAGATTGTATGCTGTACTACATCGTCACCCAATTTCTCCTGTTATTTATGATGGTGCCGGTAATTATCCCGATGACGATTGCTTCCTACAGCATCGTAGGAGAAAAAACCACCCGGACGCTGGAGCCGCTGCTGGCTACACCGGTTACAACGCTTCAGATCCTGATTGGAAAAGGATTGGCAGGGGTTATCCCAGCAGTGCTGACGACCTGGGCAGGATATCTGTTGTATGCAGTCGGGGCGCATCTGATGGTTGATAATCCGGCAGTGGTCAGCAAATTATTTGATCCGCTGTGGATGACAGCGATCTTTGTGGTCGGCCCATTGTTATCGATCATGGGCGTGAGTATTGCGGTGATGATTTCTTCCCGGGTGAACGACCCCCGGGTAGCAGAACAAATCTCCGGGATATTTGTCCTGCCCATTGTGGGGTTATTCATAGGACAGACCACTGGTTTTATCCTGGTGAATCAGCAATTCATTCTCTGGATGGCAGGGGTGCTGATAGTCCTGGACAGTATTTTGTTTTATTTTGCGATCCAGATCTTCCAACGGGAAACGATTTTATCAAGATGGAAATGACCCTATGAAGATTAGAAAAACATTTTTATCCCTGCTGGTTATTTTGTCCTTATTTCTCCCCGGAAAAGGTTTCGCTCAGGACTCTTTACCAAAGCTGCAATTAACCTTGATCCGGAATTTCGGCTATGGCGGTTTTGGTAGAATTCAAGGGAACTTTACGCTCAGAATTGATGATCCGCACGAGGAGTTGGCAAGAATTGAATTCTATCTGGATGATGAGTTGATTACAACGGTAAATCAAGAACCCTACCAATTTAAATTCCATACCAACACCTTCTCGGAGGGAAACCATACGTTGTCTGTGGTTGGTTTTTTTGAAGATGAAACCCGGGTAGAATCGAATCGGATCTCAAAGGTATTTTTATCCTCGGATCAAGCCTGGTCTGAAACGCAACAACTCATTGTTCCAATCCTCTTATTTACTGCGGCTATTACTGTGCTTGGTCTGGGGCTTTCTGTTCTGGTGAGCAGAAAAAAGACATACCAGATCGGCAAATATGGAACTGCTGGCGGGGCGGTTTGCCCGCGCTGCGACTTGCCTTTTTCACGATCAATCCTGGCGCCGAATCTATTGGTAGGGAAACTCGTCCGCTGTCCCCATTGCGGGAAAATCAGCATCCGGCCGAGGGCAAATCAAGCCCAATTACAGGAAGCGGAAAACAAATACAAAAATGAAGAATCCAGCCAGATTAGCACAAGTGACGAGAGTGTGTACCGAAGGCTGCTTGACGAATCTCGTTTTGAGGATTAATTTTACGGCTTTCGAAAATAAAAGGTGAAAAGGTTCCCGGTAGACTATAATTAACCAGCCAACAATAATCTATCGACCAATTTGGTTTGCCATGTTTAACGATCTTACAATTTCCATCACTGAACCGGAAGTCCGAAAAAAAACCCAAAAAGTAGCCCAGTTGGTGGAAATCAGCGCGATTCTAAACTCCACACTAAAACCGGATATATTATTACAGAATATCCTGGATACAGCTGCGGATCTTCTGGAATGCAGTGATGTGTCTGTGCTGCTGTACGATGAACGTGAAAAAGAGATGCGGTTTGCGGCAGCTACTAGTATTCATAAAGAGAAATTAGAACAAATCCGAGTCCCGCTCGATAACAGCCTGGCAGGCACAATCTTTACTGAGAATCGCCACCTGGTAATAAACAGCACTAGGGATGATCCCCGGCACTATAACGAAGTTGGTGAAGAAGTTGGCTACCAGGTTGATTCTCTGCTTGGGGTACCGATGAGGATCAAAGACCGAGTGACCGGTGTGATAGAAGCGTTAAATAAAAAGGAAGGGGAATTTACAGATTTTGATGTCTCGCTGCTGTTGGTGGTTGCCTCACAAGCAGCAATCTCAATTCACAATGCTCAATTGATCCAGGCTTTGCAAAAAGCCAATATTGAACTAAGCCAGGCCGATAAACTAAAACGAGACCTGATGTCGGTTGCATCCCATGAACTGCGAACACCGCTGGGAAATATTCTCGGGTACGCAACCCTTCTTCATGAAGACGCAGCGGATGAAAATAAACCGCTGGCGGAGTCGATCTTAAAAGCATCCTCCAAGTTAAGAGCGGTATTGGATGACATCGCCAATATGAACCTGCTTTATACAGGGGAAGCAGATTTAGATCTCACGGACACCACGCTTCAGCGAGTGATCGATTACGCTCGGGAAGAGGTCCGGCTGACAGTAGATAAAGAAGATCATACAGTGGATTACCAGGTTCCAGAAAAGCCAATTCCGCTGCACATTGACCTGCCAAAAATGAGTGTGGTTTTTGTGGATTTACTGCTTAACGCTATCCGGTTTACGCCAGTTGAGGGAAAGATCCAATTAACGGTTGATGACCGGAAAGAAGAAGTCCTGGTCTCGATAGTGGATACAGGAAGAGGGATCAAAAAAGAAAACCTGGATAAAATTTTTGAAGTCTTTTTCCAGGAAGATGACCACATGACCCGGAGGTATGGGGGATTGGGCTTAGGGCTTTCAATTGCCAGGGAATTGATCCGCTTGCACGGAGGGAGAATTTGGGCTGAAAGTGAAGGGATGGGGAAGGGAGCCGCATTACATGTCGTGCTTCCAAAGAAGGTTTCCTGAGGATTTAAAACGTCCCTGCTCTAGAGTCAGTCGAGTCACCCAAAATCAAGGTTTCACAAGTATCAAGAAAACTGTCAAAGGCAGCTAACCGAAGCTGGTAATCTTTCCCTGCAAAACCAAGCGCAGTGAGGGCTTTTTTCCAGTTAAGCTGCAGTTTAAAATTTTCTGGTAAGGCTGACACAACAGCTGTCCAGGTGGCGAGCAGCGGCCACAAGGCATAAGCCGGTTTTTCGCTCTGGAGGATTGCCTGAAGGGCTGCCTGGAAATATGTCTTTCGCTGCGCCAGGAGTGGTGCAGGAGAGATTTCTTTCTGGAGTGTGTCCAGGGCGTTGTCCCAGGAGTCCAACCAGGTATGAAGTTCCTCCACAGAAACAGAGATCCCTCCCAGCAAGTGGGAAAAGGCAATAGCCAGCCCCGGGGCCCCGGCAGCATTGGCTCTCTCCGGAAAGCCCATTCCAAGACGGCGGGTTGCCAGCGGGGGACCCATTAAGAGGGCCACTGCGTTCAGGGTTTTGTTCAGCGCTTTCAGGAAGGCAGGGAATTCGGTGAGAATTTCCTGGGTTGAGGAAATCTGGCGATCAAGCCAGAACTGACGAGCGTCCTCAATTAATGGCCTGGATCTGGCCAGGACATTTTCTGGATAATCATAATTACTGCGCACGCCTGCTTGCGTATAGTCGAAAAAGTGCCGGGGATCATACAGAGGCCGGGCATCACGGATTGCAGGACCGAGCCAGGGATCCACGCGCAGTTCCCTGGGTTTTTGATACAGCAGCTGATCATGATGTTCAATATCAAAATGAATCTCCGGCGTAAGCTGTTTAATCTCAGCAGTTTTTGTGGGAGGAGAATTATGGATGAAAACTAGATCAATATCCCCTGCTCCTCCAAGCAGAGGAGAACCGTACAGCAAGGATCCCCGGAGATAGGCTGCCAGGATGCTTCGATCCTTCTTGGTTTCTTTGTCTACCAGGACTTGAGCATGTTTACGGAGGATATCTGGCGTAAATCTCATGGTAATAAAAATCCTTGTGATACTCAGGCTTTATTAAAGAATTGAGTTTGGTAGGGATGTAATTGTAATGATTGGCGAATCCGGTTTTCAACCCAATCCAGATCCTGTTCTTTAGCAACATAATTCAGGGTATTGGTGTTTATTCTTAAAACCTGTGCTCCGGTGTGTTGGTCACTGTAAAAGGCGTCATAGGCAAGGTTAAGGTTCTCAATATATTCCTGATCCATATTCCTTTCGTACGGTCGATCCCGTTGAGCGATGCGCTGCATCAGGACAGTAGTCTCTGCCTGCAGATAAACAATCAGATCGGGCAGGGGGAGTTTTTCTGCCAGGGCATTATGGACACTGAAGTAGGTATCCAGTTCGTCTCCCGTTAAGTTTAACCGGGCAAACAAAGCATCCTTCTCAAAGGTATAGTCAGCAATCAAATTGTTGCCAGAGGTCAATGCAATAGGTACTTCCAGCTGCTGGTGATAGCGGCTTAATAAAAAGAAGATCTGAGTCTGAAAGGCATACGCGTCCCGGTCTTCGTAAAAGTCTGCCAGAAAGGGATTCTCTTCAAATACTTCCAGTAATAGATCCGCCTGAAATCGGGAAGCCAGTAATCGGGAAAGGGTTGTTTTACCGACACCGATTGCACCTTCGATTGTTATATACATAGGGGGAAAGGATTCCTTTTTGACAAAATTACTGTCCGGGCGGCGAATCAGAAATCAGGCCAAAAATTACAAAAAACACACGCTGTAACAATAAACCCTTGACAAAGACCGGTCATTAACGCTACACTGCAAAGTACAACGCCTATCAATTATATCGTATAAGGAGGGAAATATGGTGGGCCTGAATCGAGTTCAATTAATCGGACATTTGGGGCGAGATCCTGAACTCAAAAATGTACCCAGTGGTAAAAAAGTATCAGTTTTCAGTATGGCGGTAAATCGCCGCTGGAAGAATAAGGAGGGGGAAACTCAAGAAGTAACCGATTGGTTTAACATTGAAGCCTGGGAAAGACTGGCTGAAATCTGCGGGGAATATCTTAAAAAGGGAAGCCTGGTCTTTCTAGAGGGACGACTGCAGACTGATTCCTATGAAGAGGATGGGAACACCCGCTACTTCACCAAAGTGATCGCTTCCCAAATGCAGATGCTAGATCGAAAGATGCCTGAAGCTGACTGAAGACCCAAATACCGGGCCGAAGTAATTAACTTCATACTAACCAAATTTCTGCAATGTCTGTATTATGGATGTCCAGAAAAACACCTGGGCGAATGCTGGTGTGTACCCCATAAGTTGGACAAATGCATAAAACCCGCCCATGGGTAATGTAAAAAAACTGACGTCGGAGTTCCAAAGACGTCAGTTTTGGTATTATTTGATTCCAATCAAGAACAAAGCAGGCTGGTTGCTTTTGCCAAGTCCTCGCTGAGGGCGCAGTTTTTTTTACCAACAGCCCGGCCTGTGCCACCTCTCTACAATGGACTCCCAGACTTAAAAACTGATTTGTCCGGAAACGAGTATAATTTTTATTGTCCCCAGGTCCGAACCATTTTTACTTGTAGTCTGAGAAAGGAAGCTGACCGATGAATCCCCAGAAAATAAAATTATTCTCTTTGCTTGCAGGCACATTCATCCTATTAACAGCGATCAGCCTGGCTTGCAATCTCCCTGCTGGCTTGCAGGAAAGGTTTTTTGATTCACAAGTCACCCCAACAGCTACTCCTTTGCCAACCTTTACGCCGCAGCCCCTACCCCCCGCGATTGTGGAAACAAATCCAGTTGCAGGCAGCACAATTTCGGTCCAGGGGTCGATCACCTTTTACTTTAATCAAAATATGGATCAGGCTTCCGTGGAGAGTGCGTTAACTGGAGAGCCTGATTTGGCAGGTACTTTTGCCTGGAATGATCCTTCCACGCTGATTTATAATCCCGACCAGCCGCTCCTGCCGAACACACATTTCAAAATACACCTGGATACTTCGGCGAAAGCTGCCAACGGTTTGACTCTTCCCGAAGCTATTCAAATTGATTTTTATGCGCCGGATAATCTTCAGGCGACTAATTTTTTACCAGTTCCCGGGGGAATTGAGATCGATCCAGCGTCAGCTGTAGTGGTTTCATTTAATCAACCCATTGTTCCTCTGGGAGAATCGTTACCAGCTACTGAGCCTGCTTTTACTCTCAGCCCTTCTGTGCCTGGATCAGGGGAATGGATCAATACCAGCACGTATCTTTTTTCACCCAAAACAGCAATGGCTGGGGGAGTCACCTATACGGCGAGTTTGTCTCCAGGATTGAGCAGCACGGCCGGAGCGGTTTTAGCTCCTGAATCTCCCAGCTCCTGGACTTTTTCAACCACTTATCCTCAATTATTTGATTGGGTTCCCTATGATGGAGCGACCAATGTTCCCCTGGATGGGGCGCTGACATTAACCTTTAACCAGGCAATGGACCCAGATAGTGTGAGGGCACACTTAAAGTTGGTCAGCGACGCAGGCCAAAATGTAACGGGTGAATTGGAGTGGACAGAAGATTATAAGGAAGTTGTATTTACTCCCCATCAGCTGCTGGATCGGACAACTTCTTATGCAGTGGTTTTGCCGGGGGAAGTAAAAGCCGCTGGGAATACCCCACTGCAGCTGGATACAACCTGGCAATTTCAATCCGTGGGAGATTTTGAGTTCCTTGGGACACCGGCCGGACAAAACTATACTACGTCCATTTACGAGGGCATTACCCTGTATTTCAACGGACCGGTTGATTTGGAAAATATAAAGGAGAAGCTGACCTTTTCACCAGAAATAACCAACCTCAGTCCATCCGCTGGAGGAACGGGAAACGTTTTGCATATTTATGGTGATTTTGAACCGCTAACTAAGTACACCCTTGTATTAGATGACTCCCTGTCAGATATCTGGGGAAGCAGCTTGGGCGGTTTGATACCGGTGACTTTCAATACAGAACCTCTGCCGTCGAACCTGGTCATCACCCAGGGAACCAGCGTTCTCTACCTTACTGGAAATGAGAATGTGATTCCGGCTGACGGGACAAATTTATACCAGGTATCGGTTAATATGGGTACCATCCCCCTGAAAGCCTATGCTAACTTCTTTGGATCGGATCGTTATTCGTCTTTGGACACCTACTATCCTCCTGATGTTCAGTATTGGACCCATATCGTCAATGTTGCGGGAGATGACAGCTATAAAGTTAACCTTCCCCTGAATCCCGGGGGGACCGCACTGGCGCCAGGATTGTACCGCTACCAAATCTACTCCCAGGAACTGCCTTATAATCCTTCCCCCTACCTGGTGGCTGTCAGCAATATCCATTTGACTATCAAAGCCAGCCCTCATAATATCCTGGTTTGGGCGGTTGATTTGGAGACCAGTGTTCCTGTTCAGAATGCAGAAGTTGTGATCTATGATGAGAATGGACGAGATGTTTTTAAAGGTGAGACCAATCAAGACGGCATATATGAAGTTGACTTCATTTCCCCGGTTGATCTGTCAAATACGGTTTATTATGCGCTCACAGGAGCGCCAGGAGAAGATGGATTCGGCGTTGCCGCAACCAGTTGGATGCAAGGTGCTGAACCATATAGTTTTAACCTTCGATCGGATTACAGTATTCCTCGGCCGCGGACTTACATTTATACTGACCGTCCTGTCTATCGTCCCGGGCAAACGGTGTATTATCGGCTCATTCACCGGGAAACCGAGGAGAGTGGCTATGCTCTCCCGACAGACAGTTTTATCAAGGTAAGGATTGATCCACCTAAGAAAGAAGCGCAGGAAGTTACCTTGCCACTTTCTGATTTTGGCACGGCTCATGGAGAGTATCAGCTTTCTTCCTCTGCCCAGCCAGGGTATTACATGATTGAAACAGATAACGGCATGGTATTTTTCCAGGTTGCCGAATACCGCAAACCGGAAATCAACCTTGAGGTTTCTCTGGCTCAGGAAGAAACCCTGCTCGATGATGATTGGCAGGGAGCCGTGGATGCCCAGTACTACTTTGATGCGCCGGCGGGGAATGTACCGCTTTCTTGGACCTTAAGGGCTGAGCCGACTCGCTTTTCATTGTCTGGATACCAGGTCGGCGAATTAAACAGCAGTTGGTATGCCTATTTCGGGTTCGATTACTCTTCCATGTGGGGATATCTCGTTGAATCCGGAGAAGCGGAAACAAATGCCCAGGGAAGGTGGACGATTAAAAATTCTCTCAGCGGCCAGGATGCCTATGAAAATGAGATCCCCCTACCAGCAAATTATGTCCTGAGTGTAACGGCCGAGGATGAAACCGGATTCCAGGTCACCAGTAAAACAGAGATGCTGGTTCATCCCAGTGAGTATTATATCGGGGTTAAATCTTCTGCCTGGATTGCAGAAGCGGAAGAGGAAGTTCAATTTAATATCAAGGTTGTGGACTGGGAAAAAGAACCAGCAGGCATTAAGAACCTTCGGGCAGTGCTTAATCGTGTAACCTGGGAGGCAGAAGTTGGCGAGTTGGGTCAGATCGACTACACGCGGGAAGTAGAAGAAATCTCTGCCACCAACTTCAATACCGGACAGGATGGAGAGGCAGAATTAAGTTTTACTCCACCTGAACCAGGGACCTATCAGGTGGATGTTTATGGCGGAGATGCCCGGACTGAACTGACCTTGTGGGTTGGCGGACCGGGGACGATTGCTTGGCCGGCGCTTGAAAATCAGAAGGTTAAACTGGTTGCTAATCAAGATTTTTATTTACCGGGTGAAGAAGCAGAAATATTTATTCCCAATCCCTTTCCCTATGGAGCCCAGGCGCTTATAACAATAGAACGCCAGAAAATCATCTCTTATCAAACGTTAAGTTTAACTGCCTCTGGAGAGACCATCCGGATTCCACTCGGTGAGGAAGAAACACCAAATGTTTATGTTTCTGCGACCTTGTTGGGACAGGATCAGGAAGGAAACCCAGAATTCCGACAGGGGTATATTAACCTGTTAGTAGAACCGGTAACAAAAATCATGCAGGTGGAAATTATTGGAGAACCGGAGCGCCTTGCTCCGCGGGATGAGGTGGAGTTTATTATCCGGGTAACCGATCAGGAAGGGAAACCATTAGAAGGTGAGTTTTCTCTTGCCGTAGTTGATAAGGCAGTACTTGCCCTGGCAGATCCAAATTCTGTAGAAATCGGGGAAGCTTTTTACGGCATACAACCTCTCGCTGTCCGGATGGGAATGCCGCTCGTCATGCATGCCGGCCGGAGCATTTTTATCCCGGGAGGACTGGGCGGCGGTGGTGGCGCTGAAGCTTATTTTGTCCGGAGCCAATTTGAAGATACAGGATATTGGAGCGCGGATGTCGTCACAGACGAGGATGGGATAGCTGTTGTAACTTTCACTTTGCCGGATAACCTCACTACCTGGCAGGCAGAAGTCCGGGGTGTGACAAAAGAAACAGAAGTTGGCCAGGATTTAACAGAAGTAGTAACCACTAAGGATTTATTGATTCGACCGGTAACTCCCAGATTCCTGGTCGCGGGAGATCACCTGGCTTTAGCAGCCGTGGTTCATAATAATACAGAAGAAGCTTTTGAGGCGGATGTAACCCTGCAAGGAATCGGCGTTCAACTGGATATACCCGATTTCTCAACCCAGACGGTAAAAATTCCCGCTGGCGGGAGAATACGGGTTGAATGGTGGGGAACGGTAGACGATATCGACCAGGTGGACTTGACTTTTACAGCCAAAGCGGGAGAGTACACCGATAGTGTTAAGCCCTACCTTGGACCACTTCCTGTACAACGCTACACAGCACCTTTAACCTTCGGGACTTCTGGTATCTTGGAAGGCCCCTCACAACAGTTGGAGATCGTTACCCTGCCGAAGACTTTTGATCCCAAGGAAGGATCCCTCAAGATTGAGATCTCTCCCTCACTTGCAGCGGCTATATTATCTGCTCTGGACACCCTGGAAGAACAATCGCATTTCTCCACGATAGCGATCCAATCGCACTTCCTGCCCAATGTGATAACCTACCAGACCCTCCAGGAATTAGAGCTGGATTATCCCCAACTGGAAAGCAGGTTGGAAACCATCATTCCCGAAACGCTGGATGCCTTGGCTGCCGCCCAGAACGAGGATGGGGGATGGGGGTGGTGGCAGGGAAGCGCCAGTGAGGTGGAGATCAGTTCATTTATCCTGTTTGGTTTAACGCAAGCTGAAAAAGCGGGCGTGTTTGTTGAGGATCTTATGATACAGAATGCCCGGGGATACCTGCTGGCAACCCTGCCGGCAGTTGGGATGTTAGCAGAATCCTGGCAGTATAACCAATTGGCTTTCCAATATTTTGCTCTGACAGAATCCGGGGTTGATACCAGCGGTGGGATGTTGGAGCTTACCCTACTCGAAAGCCAGCTCAGTCCCTATGCCAAGGCGGTCCTGGCGCTGGCACTGGAGACCCAACTGCCGGGCAATGAACAAGCCAGGACTCTGTTCTCCAATCTGGTTGGGAGTGGAATTCGAACTTCAACTGGAATTCACTGGGAAAATCCGCAAGGCTGCCGCTGCTGGTTAAATAATACAACTACGACTACGGCTATTGTTACCTATGCCTTAGCACGGATCGGTTCTGATGCTGGAACGCTGCCGGACGCTGTTCGATACCTGGTGTCTGCGATCAGCCCTCGGGGAGATTGGGGTTCTGCTTATGAAACAGGCTGGTCGATCCTGGCACTAAATGAAGTGATGGAAAAATCCGGGGAGTTATCGGCAGAGTTTTCATTTTCAAGTGTTGTGAATGGAACAGAAGTTATCAGCGGGCAGGCTGAAGGGCCAGCGCAGCTGGAAGAAGTTACTGCTTCTGTCCCGATAGGGACATTGTATGCGGAAGATCCCAATGCGCTGTTAATCCATCACGGGGAGGGGGATGGAACCCTGTATTATAAAGCCCATTTATTTGTATCAAGACCAGCTGAGGATGTCCAGCCTTTTGGGAAAGGAATGAGTATATCCCGAGTCTTCGCTGACTTCAGTGAAGATGGCACACCACAATTTACACAGGAAGGAACTACAGGCGATTTACTGCAAGTTCAGCTGACCCTTGTATTGGAAAATGATGCCCATTATCTGATGGTGGAAGACAGGATTCCAGCTGGTGTTGAAATCTTGGATACTCGATTAAATACTACCCGTCAGGATACAACGGAATACCAGGTATCGGCACCATTTAAAAATGGTTGGGGATGGTGGTATTTTAACTCACCAACCGTTTATGATGACCGAATCACCTGGTCAGTAAACTATTTGCCTGCCGGTACTTATCAGTTGACTTATACAATCTCATTAACTCATCCAGGGGAGTACCAGGTGCTGCCTGCCAGAGGCTGGGAAGTGTATTTCCCGGAAATCCAGGCAGTGAGTGCGGGTGAGAAATTTGTTGTGGGCGCAGAAGACTAAAAAATGGAAAACGTTTCCGATAAAGGAAACGTTTTCCAAACCATCCTGCCGCTGAGTAGTTAAAAACCGAGGTGGAGCCAGTCGGTATTAAAAATAACCTGACAGCTGAGAGCGATAAATAGTATTAACAGAATAAACCCGCAGCCACAGCCGGTGCAGGACGCACCCCGTCCAAAGCCAAATCGCTCCTGAAGCCAGTCAAAAAGCACATCCAGCATTAGCAGTTTAAATAATCCAGTCAGGCAGCCTTGCTCTCTGTTCACAAATATCTCCTTAATGTATCCTCGCCAGTATATACGGAATACCACAAAAATGGTTGCAAAAAAAACCTTATAGGTGATGAACGGAGAGATATTTACACTCAGGAAAGGTTGGTTAGTTTTTAAACTGAATGGAGTCCTCCTCAAAAGGTAGTTACACCATTCAAGCGATTGCTTATGGAAATGATGGGACTACAAGCCAGTATGAGAAAAAAACCTTTGGAGGAGTGTTATTTGAAATTAGAAATACTGGCATAACAATCTGGGCAGCAAGAGATCTGGAGGACGAATTGCCAACTAGACGAGGATTATAACAAAATGTTTTCTTCTAGCAAATATCCCCAAGTGGTTTATCTTTACCTGGCCCTGGCGTTTTTTTCCATTCCCCACTTGATAGATGATTTTTTGTTTGATATCCCGCTGGAATTTGGGATATCCAATCGAACAGCCCAGATTCTTTCAGGATTTTTTATCATTCTCTTTATTGGGATCCTGCTCCCGATTGTGGAAGGAAACAAGAGTGGATTGTATGGAGCGATTTTTATGGGGATCTTTCTTGCCCTGGCCGGAATCTTAAAACATATCCCGCTCATCCTGCAGCCTGGTCCCTACTGGAGCGGCTGGTTCTCTGAAGGATTGATTTTCGGTATGATCATTACTGGGATAACTTTATCCATCTCAGCAATCAAGTCTCTAAACGCGTAAGAATAATTGTTTCAGGCGATGTTAATGAATGAGAAAACTGGCAGGAATCCCCTCTAGCACATTGCCTTAACGATTTGTCTAGGGTTTTTTATCATAAGCTGTTCGTCTAAACAGGAACCCTTCAGCTCTGCGGGTGAAACCTGGGGAATCTATCAACAGGACCTGGATAAAGGTGATATTAGGTTACTCTTTGGCGGCAGCGGGGAAATCATAGGATTAAACCTGGACCCCACTGGAACGCAGCTGGTATTTTCACAGAAAGTAGGCGGAGAAGATAACCAGTTTTCTGAAATCTTTCTATACTCTCTCATCGATAAAACGATAGTCCGATTGACAGAGAATGACCACTGGGACCTATATCCCGTCTGGTCCCCGGATGGAACCAAAATAGCTTTTTTATCCTGGCGAGATGCAACGTTGGATATATACCTGATGGATAAGGACGGAGCCAATCAAAGACTATTATACGATTCAGGCTATCATGATGCAGATATCGATTGGGCGGGAACCAAGATAATCTTCACGCAACAGAGCCAGATTTGGATCATGGATTCTGATGGCAGCAACGCAGAACCTTTAACCGATCCACCCTGGGCAGGAGAGTGGGGTCAAGCGAATTTACCCTTCGGAGATTATGACCCCCGCTTGAGTCCTGATGGATCAGAAGTAGTGTTTTCGAGAATGATTGGGGATGAGTCCGTTCATGGAAATTATGATATTTTTCGGGTTAACGTTGATGGATCAGATTTGCTCAATCTTACCGGCACAGGTTACTCCCAGGGACTATCAAACTGGTCTCCCCGGGGGGATGAACTGTTGTACATCATTGCCGCTGTTGAGGAGAAAGGGATGTATGATCTCTTTACAATGAACAGAGATGGTTCAGAGAAAACGTTAAGGACTGCCGAAAATATACCTCCCGATTTTTTAATTCATTGGGCATGTTATTCCACTGATCCTGGTTCTGTATATTTGGTAGGGCAATGGTGGATAGAGGATTCATAACCAGCAACCCCCCGCCAGCCTTCGAGGCACAAGAAACAAACCTGCAAAAAGAAACTAAACCCTCTTGTTGGATAAGCGGGAAAAATATTTCACTCACAAAGCAGGCAATTTTTTAGGGATGATTTTTATATTCAACATCATTAGATTAAACAATTAACCAAAAACAAGGAGATCAGGGCTATGAAAAAAATTTCCAGAGTGACAGCTCTTCTACTCGTAGGAGCCGCTTTCTTGTTAACTGCAGCTCGCCCACAGCCAGCCCCTGTTCTGCAAACAGGGGATTCCACTCCACCTTCCAGGGTGGTTAAGTTGATTTTTATTCACCATTCAACAGGGGAGAATTGGCTTTCTGATGGTTATGGGGACCTGGGTTCCACCCTGGGGGGGAATAACTATTATGTTAGCGATACCAACTATGGGTGGGGACCGGATGGGATCGGAGATAGAACGGATATCCCTGATTGGCAGGAGTGGTTCAGCAGTGACAACACGCCAGCCTACATGGAGGCGCTGTTTCAGGAAAACGGACAGAATGCGGAATATACCCGGGGCCTTTCAGATCCGGGCGGGGAAAACGAGATCGTAATGTTTAAATCCTGCTTTCCGAATTCGGATCTGGAGGGAAATCCGAATGACCCGCCATCGCCAGATGGCTGGATGTCGGCAGGACACGCTAAATATGTTTACAATGAAATATTGGGATATTTTGAATCTCACCCCGAAAAACTGTTTATTGTGATCACTGCCCCACCTCTCAGCGATTCAACAAACGCTGACAATGCACGAGCCTTTAATCAATGGTTGGTAAACAGCTGGCTGAGCGAAAACCAATATCCTTATCATAATGTCGCGGTGTTTGATTTTTACAATATCTTAACAGGAACGGATGGACACCATACTTTTGAAAACGGGGAGGAAGTCTACCAGACTGCCAATAAAAATACACTCCACTATCCATCAGGGGACGATCATCCCTCAAAAAAGGGAAGTAAAAAAGCAACCGAGGAATTTATCCCGCTCCTGAACTACTTTTACAACCGCTGGCAAAGGGAAGCCCCCGCTCCAATACCAGCAGAGGTTGATACAGCTGATACCATGGAGGAGCCTGCAGTGGTTTCCCCTGTTCTCTCTGGCATGATAGATAATTTTGACGGGACCATTCCAGCTGGCACATCGGGCTGGGAGGCATTTTGGGATGCATCTACCCCGTCATTAATGAATTGCACTCTCGATACGAACAGCGGTCTCAGCGGCGGCGCATTGATGGTTGATTTTAATATTGTCGGAGACAGCTGGGGTACCTGCGCGTTGTTCCATGATCAACCGCAAGATTGGAGTGAAGCAACAGGGATAACCTTTATGCTCCTTGGAGGTGGGACCGGCAGCCAAATGGATGTTGATCTTTATGTTGATGGTCCTGACGGGCTGGAGACTTACATCTCCCAAGTGAATTTAGGGGATGATATGAGTGATGATTGGACCGGGGTAGTTTTGCGGTGGGAGGAATTCCAGAGGGTTGATTGGGAAGCTGACGCAGGCTCCCCATTTACAAAACCAGGTCAAGTTTCCGGGATGGCTTTTGGTTTCAGCGGCGAGGGAGTAGAGGGAACAATCTGGGTGGAGGACCTGGGATGGATAGAAGGGGGAGAGAATTATGAACCGTCGGCACCCTTTGAGGAACCAAGTTCAGGAGAGGAAGAAGGGGAAGCTGCCCAGCCAGTTTGGAACATTCCCTGCCTCGGGTCCCTGGCTGTTCCGCTGGGGATGGTGGGTATCCTGCTTGTCCGGAAAAAAGAAACTGCTTTCTAATAGGGGTGGAAGTTTCCGGGTTTAAAAAACGAATCGTAATCTCTTAACGATTACGGTTCGTTTTATTTATTCCTATGCAGCTGGCTGCGGTTCTTCTTTTGGTTCGGGGGGGTTAAAACGATCAAGTTTTCCCAACCACAAATGCAGGATATAAAAACCCAAAATGGTCACCGCGGAGAGACCGGCGGCGACGTACCAGAGCAGGAAGGGATTATAGTTATCCAGGATTAATCCCGCTGCGCTGGGTCCAATTGTTGAGGGAAGCGCCCAGGCAATGCTGAATATCGCCATGTACCGCCCCCGCATGTCCTCAGGAGCGAAGTTGGCAGCTAAAGCTTGTGACGTTGGCATGATGATCATCTCCCCAATGGTGATAATCACAATTGCTGCGGCAAAGAGCCATAAGGTAGTCACAAATCCAAACATCCCAAACCCGATCATATAAAAAAATGTGCCCAGAGCCATCATGATAAAGGCAGGGCGACCTTTAATAGCCCGGGTGGTAGTAAACTGGAAAAGGATCACTGTAAGGGCACTGCTTGTCATCAAAAAACCATAGGTTTGGGGATCCAAGCCGTGAATGTCACGGAGAAAAACCGAGAGAGTATTGTACATTTGCAGGTAGACAATCAGCATCAGCATGGATACCAACATGAAGGCTACATAGGCAAAGTCTTTCAGCACAACCCCATATCCTGCAAAAGTCTTGATTATGCTTTCAGGTTCTTTGTCAGATTCCGGTTTTGTTTCCGGGACACTGAAATAAAAGATGACTGCCACGACACAGCTGATCACGGCATCAAACACAAAGAGTATAAAATAACTGCGATTGGCGATAAAACCACCCAGGATAGGTCCAATAATCCAGGACATATTTGCTACTACCCGCAGGATGCCAAAACCTTCCTGGCGTTTATCCTCAGGTAAAATGTCAGCCACCATCGCTTGATGTGCGGGACCGGCAACACTGGAAAGCAGACCAATAAATACTGCTAAGGGGATCAGCAAGGAAAACTCAGTAACAAAACCCAGTGTCAATGTGCTTAAGGCGCTGAAGATTAATCCAAACAAGATGATGCTTTTGCGTCCAAATTTATCTGTCAGTCCGCCCCCGATCATGGATCCGATTAAACCGAAGGCTGAAAAGGTGCCCAGAACAATACCCGCCTGGGTCATGCCGACATTAAACTTCTGGGTGATGTACAGGGAAAAGAAAGGCCACAGTGTTGTGTGGCCAATGCGGTCGATAAAAGAAGCTCCTACGACAACCCAGAATTTTTTCGGGAACTCGAAATAGATTTTCCGCAGTCGGGTTAACATTGAATCTCCGAAATCTTTGACAGAAAGGGCATTATAGCATATGCTGCTTTGCTTTGTACCATAATAGGGGAGAATTGGGGAAAATCTACCCTGAATAGTACCCCGGCGCGTGATGGATCACTTAATTTGGGAGAAAGTTTTGTATTCTAGGATTCAACGGCTGTTCCGGCTTGTTTTGGATTGGATAGTTGGGTCTGGACGAACAGGAATCCCCCAAACATGATCAGGGAACCGACAAGGTAGGGTAAAAATAGCTGGATATCAAAAAGAAAACCCGCCAGCAGCGGTCCCACAAAACGGCCTAAACTCATGAAGGAGCTGTTTAACCCCAATGCCAAACCCTGGTCCATTTCCGCTTCCTTGGATACTAAAGAGGAAATCGCAGGGCGAAGCATGGCATTGGTTAAGGCGAACAACCCAGTAGTCAGCATTAAAGAAGGCAAATCATAGGCGGTTAAGATCAACAGGAACGTGACAGTCAACCCCAGCAGGGATCCTTTTATAACAGCCCGTTCACCCCAGCGCTTGGTAAATGGACCGGTCAGGAGCATCTGAGCCAGAGCGACGACTGTTCCAACGACCATCATTACCATCCCAACCTGGGGAGGACCAAAGCCAAAACGCTCCAGCGCAAATAACCCAAAAATGCCTTCCATATTACTTAAGCCAAAACTCACCAAAAAACTCAAAACCAGAAACAACGCCAAGGGTCCCTTTAACCCATTCCACATCGCGGTATATCGAGACCGGAGGTCCAAATCCAGGGTATGTTTGCGTTTTTCCAGTGGTAGAGATTCAGGCAATATCAGGAAAATTAAAATAGCTGCTACGAATGACAATCCACCTGCCACAAAAAAAGGCGACGAGAGCGATTCTGCTCCCAACCAGCCGCCAATTCCGGGACCAAGTACCATGCCAGTGCCCATGGCTGCGCCAATCACTCCCATGCCTCCCCCCCGGTCTTCTTTGGACGTGCTGTCCCCTATAAACGCCAGGGCGGTGGGCAGGGTTGCAGCGGAGAATAAACCCGCCAGGGCACGGGCAACAAACAGCATCCACAGCTGACTAGATAAACCAAACATAACCAACGCCAGGGCGTTTCCAAACGCGCCAACCATTAATATCGGTTTTCTTCCATATTGATCTGAGATAGAACCCCAGATCGGAGAGAAGAGCAGTTGAAAAAGAGAATGAAGGGAGATCAGGGTACCCAGTGCCTGACCACTGGCTCCGAATTTGTCAACCAGGAAGGCTTCCAGGGGAATAAGCACCCCAAAACCCAGCAGGATCACAGCCAGGGTGAAGTACAGCAAGATCAGATTTCGTTTTTGTCCCTTCATTCTTTATCCTCTAGGAATTTTTAAACTAAATGCTAAGTATACCTTATAACTCCGCGAGGGAGAAAAAGACCAAGGTAGGAAAAGACGGGGAGATGGATATTAAATAGCCCCCACCGAATCATGTAGTGGGAGATGTGTTTGTTCAGACGGAACTTTATATTGAATATTGGTAGAGATCTTCTTTTAGGATCAGGATTAATCGTTGAGAGTGAATCCCAATCCCAGTTCTTCCAGTGTTTTTTTTGATGGCATTCCGGTCTCTCTGTCCCAGCCGTGTTCCTGATAGGCGCCTACCAGAAGCGTATCCAGATCAGGGCGAAAACCCAGGGTTCCTCCCTCTTTTAATGGGTTTAGCATAAAATCCGGCAGGCGGTCATCTGCCCGGGACGATCCGAGTTTCTTGTTAATCATTCTTTTTAAAGTGAAGATCCGTTTTCCTGTTTTCATCAGATCTTCAAGAGAATAATTCCTGCCGGCTGCAGCGTTTAATGCCGCTAATATCTTAGCAGCTCCGGGATTCATAAAATGGCAAACGATAAGCGCATTATATACGCTGCGCCAGGCCTGGGACCGGGCAGCCGTTTGGCCTTTTCCTTCTGAATTATCAAAACGGTCACCCGGATCAATACCCAGTTCAGTAGCAGGACTTTGCCCGGTATCAACGGCATACATATCCCCCTGAAGATGGCAGGCTCCCCGCGGTGAAAGGGCATAAATGGGAGCCATGCCGCTGAAAGACCTGGAATCATGCATGGGCATTTCCAGGTTTCTGACCGTTGCCGCCAGCTCTGGAACACCGAACCGGCTAACCAGCGCAGCGCTGCCTTCTGCCAGGAGTTCTCCAAACCCTTCCCGATGAGCTGTTAACTTAATCAGCTGATGGGTCATTTCCACATCGCCGTACAAAATTTCTAATCCCTTTGTGTCCTCTTTGGTCAGGATTCCCTTATCAAATAAGTCGCAGGCCAGGGCGATAGTTGAACCTGTGCTGATGGTATCTAACCCATAAACGTTGCACAAGTGACCGGCATAGATCACTCCTTCCAGGTCGTCCACCATGGCAAGAGAACCGAAAGAAGCAATCGTTTCATACTCCGGTCCGTCCACAACATCAACCTGGTATTTAATTGTCCGGGTTTCTCGTCCGCAGACAATAGGACAGCGGTAGCAGGCTGTGTTCCGGTTTAGATAATTTTCTGTCATTAATACCCCGGATAGATTGCTGCCTTCCTCCCACTCCCCCTGTTGATGGTAGCGAATCGCCATATCTCCGAACATCAATCCCATATCCACATAACTCGCCGTACCAGCTATCCGGAGCGCTTCCACTGAGAGATCATCTTCTAATACCTGTAGAACTTCCGTCACCGCTTTTTGATAGGTTTCTGGATTTTCCAGGGGCACTTTTTTACTGCCCCGGAAGGCAATTGCTTTGAGGTTTTTTGATCCCATTACCGCCCCCATCCCCGTCCGGCCAGCTGCCCGACCGTGATCGTTGATAATTGCAGCCATTTTTACCAGATGTTCACCGGCCGAACCGATACAGGCTATCCGCGCTTTCGGTTCCCCGAGAATTTTACGGATGGAATCCTGAGTCTGATAGGTATCCTGACCCCAGAGCTGTTCCGCATCATGTAACTTAACCTTGCCTTCTATAATGGAGATCCAACAAGGCTTTTCAGATCGGCCGGTGATCAGTAAACCATCATATCCGGCGAAGCGCAGTTCAGGTCCAATAAAACCGCCCGTATTGGATTCGCCCCAGTATCCAGTCAGGGGAGAACGTGCGCTTAATGTACAGCGGCCAGCGGCAGGCATGCTGGTCCCAACCAGTGGGCCGGTCATAACCATCAAAGGGTTTTCAGGGCCCAGAGGATCTGTGTTTATATTAATTCGGTCATAAAGCAGCCGGGCTGAAAGACCACTTCCACCAATAAAATCTCGTGTGAGCTCAGAATTAATAAGCTCTTCATGGATCATACTGGTTGATAGATCGATATGGAGGTAATTTTTCATATTTCCATTCCTTGGTTGATAGAGTCGCTAAATGCATTAAAAATCGACCGGCTGTCCATGATAGGCATACATATATAGCTGTTCCAGTTCCTGGAAGGAAGGAGTTCGGGCTGCAGTGATCATCTGGGTGTCGTTAAAAGCATCGTCCACCAATTTTTCCAGCTGGGATGTAAAATCATCTTCTTTGATCCCGGTATTGGCAATTGCTCCCGGCAATCCGATCTCCCGGGATAAATCCCGGATCTGGTTAGCGAGAACCTCACCGGCTTTACCTTCCGGGTATTGGATTCCCAGTGCCCCGGCTAAGGTCTTGATTCGGGAGGGATCAGTGTTGGCTGTAAACTCGATTGTATAGGGTAATAGCAACCCTACTGCCCGGCCATGGGGGAGATGAAATATTGAACCCAGCGTATGTCCCATGGCATGAGCTATGGAGGCCATGGCGTTGCCAAAACCCAACCCTGCGCTGGTAGCGGCATTATGCATTTTCTCCCGCGCCCGCCGGAAGTGCTCTTGATCAGGATTGTCAGCCTGGGAGGCTTCATATGCCAATGGCAGGTATTGCAGGATGTCCCGGGCAGCGTTCAGGCACAAACCGTCCGTTATATCTGTATGCCAGGTGCATATGAAACCCTCTACGGCGTGGGTGAATGCGTCCATTCCGGTATCCGCGGTCAGGTGAGGAGGCATACCGGATGCCAGAGCAGGATCCACCAGGGCAATATCCGCCACATTCTCCCGATTCCCCAATCCCATTTTGCGCTGATGATCCGAATCTGTTAATACTATAGCCCAGGTCACCTCCGCCCCGGTTCCACTGGTGGTTGGTATGGTAATCAGGCGGGCTTTTTTCCTGAGTCCCAACTTGATTAATGGATTGATTTCTGCAGGCTGAAGATCCGGCCTTTCATACAGTACCCAAATGGCTTTGGCAGTATCCATGGGAGAGCCTCCTCCTAAGCCAACGATCCAATCTGGTTTATAGGAAGCAGCCAGCTGTGTGCCTTTAAGGACATTAGAGATGGTAGGATCTGGTTCAACCTCATCAAATATCTGCAGTTCAAAACCGGCCTTTATTAATTTGGAAGAAACTCGATCTGCCAATCCAATTTGAACCAGGTTGGCATCAGTAATCAAAAGCACCCTCTTCCCGCTTATATCCTCCAGGGCGTCTAAAGAATCCTCACCAAAGATGATTTCAGGGGAGACAAAATACCACATCCCGAGCCTCCTATAGTATAAGTTATTATTGGGTTGATACTTTACCATTCAGTCGGAACATTTGCACAGCAAGCAACAATTTCCTGGGCAGCTTTTGGATAGCGCATGATTTTCATTAAGTTGCCTTGCAGTTTTAATTTTCCGGTCATCATGCCTTGAATTGGATCAAGCTTGCCGTCTATAACCTTGCGCCAGGTACTGTAAGGAGCGTTGATGGTGAATTCTGTTTCCGGCAGCTCACCCCCTATCATGGCAGCACCGGGGCTGGATCCGTGATAAAGCTCTAAGTGGAAATAAGCAGTCTCATCATAGGCTTCATCCGGCTCGACAACAAAGATGAAGTCACCCTCCCAATCCTTTGCAGAGCGGCTATAGGATTCGCTTGAGTTCAATAACTCGCTCAGGTTTTTAATCCACTCATCTGAAGGGAATTTGTGTTTCATTTTTCCGCCTTAACAATTTCATTGAGTTTATTATACATACGTTTATCCTATCCAACTGGATGCTTATGAGACAAGATGAAACCAACTGAATATTCAAACCAGCAACTAACCCTTAGTATCATATCTTTCACAGGGATGTTATGATTAATTTTTAAAGATAGCTTATTACTTTCGATCAACAAAACCAACATAAGGAAATCTGTGAATTTAATTAAGTACGAAGACTCGCTATCATTTCAGTCTGCAGTGCAAGATTATTTACTGATACACGAAACAGAAAATAACCTGCCTCTTGGCATTTTGTCCAATATCATTGCTGGTGAATATCTGGATAAACCTCCCTATCTGTCCCTGGTGGAAGAGGATGGAGAAGTACTACTAGTCGTGATGCGCACCCCCCCTTTTCCGGCGCTGTTCTCGTTTGAAGAAAAACCACTTGACGAGGAAGTGATTAACTTGGTAATCGAGGATTTATGGAAGACGTTTGGTAGCGAATTGACCAGTTTGACCGGGAATAAAAAACTGGTGGCACCCCTGACAGATACCTGGCAAAACACTACTGGTTTGGAAGGGATATTAAAGATGGCCATGCGCATCTATAAATTGGAACAGGTTATACCGGTCTCCAATGTGCCGGGGGGCATGCGACCCGCGATTGAGAAAGATGAGTCTTTGATATTGGAGTGGTTTGAAGATTTTTACCGTGAAGCGCTGAGGGAAGAGCCGACAGAGGAGCAGGTGAAAACTCAGGCAGAAACGTACCTGATGGCGGATCCTCTCCAACGGGGCCTATTGATCTGGGAAGATGGAGGAAAACCGGTTTCAATGGCTGGCTATACGGGACCCACAACAAATGGCATCAGAATCGGTGCTGTTTATACCCCTCCGGCGCTCCGAAGGAGGGGGTATGCCAGTGCTTGTGTAGCAAATACTAGTCAACATTTACTGGATCTGGGTTTTCAATTTTGCTTTTTGTTCACTGATTTGTTGAATCCCACTTCAAACCATATTTATCAGCAAGTCGGTTTAAAGCCGGTCAATGATGTGGACACGTATGAGTTTATAGAACGGCAGCAATAGGATTCTGGGACAAGCCAATAATGGAAATTACGTCTGATAAGAAGTATATTAAGAAAATATTATCCCAGCTAGTGGGGATTGATTCCTGCAATCCAAACTTCTCTCGGGGGATTCCCGTACAATCCTGATACGGAAATCGCCAGGGTCCTCTCCCAAGCCTTAACGAACCAGGCAGGCAAAGAGCCCATCATAAGTGGAGCAGGATATTGGCCGGTCGCTGCCTTGCTGGCGGAAGCGGGCATGGACGCAGTTTTATTGGGACCGGTGGGAAAAGGACTGCATTCAACTGAAGAATGGGTAGACCTGGAATCCGTATATACTTTGTCCCGGGTCCTGGCCGAAACGGCAGCCCTGTTTTGCAATTGACTATAACCAAGGGGAAATTTCCAGGAATTATCTACAGGAGTGGAGAGATGAAAACCATTGGATTAATAGGTGGCATGAGTTGGGAATCATCTATTGAATATTACCGGATTATTAATCAGGCGGTTCGGGAAGCACTGGGAGGAGTCCACTCGGCAAAGTGTGTCATGTTTTCCCTGGATTTTGCTGAGATCGAAGAGCTCCAGAATCGGGGAGATTGGGAGGAAGCAACCCGGATCATGGTGGAAAGTGCCAGATTGGTTGAAAAAGGCGGGGCTGATTTTGTTTTGATTTGCACCAATACCATGCACTTGATGGCTGAAGAAGTACAGGAGGGCATCAACCTGCCACTGCTTCACATTGCGGACGCAACAGCCCAGGCAGTCAAACGAAAGAAACTGAACACGGTTGGTTTGCTGGGGACACGATTCACAATGGAAAAGGAGTTTTACCGGGGCCGCCTGGAAAAACGGCACCAGCTGAAGGTATTGGTTCCAGATCAAGAAAAAAGAGAGGCTGTTCACCAGGTGATCTATGATGAACTTGTTAAAGGAAAGATCGAAGGGAATTCCCGAGAGATGTACCGGGAAGTGATTTCTTCTCTGGTAGCCAGGGGAGCTCAGGGGATTGTATTGGGCTGTACGGAGATTGGACTGCTTGTAAAACAAGAAGATGTACCGGTCCCCGTCTTTGACACTATGGAAATCCATGCCCTGGCTGCAGTGGATGCTGCTTTGGGCAAGGTTCCTTTAGATCGCTGAAGGCATTTCCTGTATAATGAATTTATCTAAATAATTTTTGATATATAAAAAAGCAATAATCAGATCAAAATTATGGTTGTTTTGATGGATTAAAGCCCCAGGAGGAATGATGGATACTGCTTACCTAAGACGGCAGCTGGCGATCAACCGGGACCGGATTGCGGCCTTGGCCCGGGGTGTGCCTGAAGAGCAAGCCGCCTGGAAACCGGATCCTGAATCCTGGTCGATCCTGGAGGTTGTTAATCATTTGTCTGATGAAGAGGAATTTGACTTTCCTGTCAGGTTGAAGGCAATCCTGGAAAAATCTGAAAAACCCTGGCCGCCGATAGACCCCAAGGGTTGGGTGGCAGAACATCAATATATTGAAAAGGATTTATATGAATCCCTGAACCGGTACATGAATCTCCGGAATGGTTCCCTGGAGTGGTTGGAGTCGGTGGAGAATCCCGATTGGGAAATTGTATATGAGGCACCCTTTGGCGAGATTTCTGCCGGGGATATGTTCGTCTCCTGGGTGACTCATGATCTCCTGCATTTACGGCAACTGGTGGAATTGCAGAGATTTTACCTGGAAGAAAAAACAAAACCCTTCCGGTTGGATTACGCTGGGGATTGGTGAAATTCCGCATCAGGTTTCCAAAGTAAATACTGGTTCTTGAATTGATACAAAAAGAGACTGCCTGATTATGGCAGTCTCTACTCTTGTAGACACCCATATTCCCCTACTTTATAGTAATTTGATTACCTTCCACAACATCACCAATGATCCATATGGGCTGGTCCATTTTTTCTGATTGAGTTTGTAGATTGTCCAGCTGATCACAGTGGACAGAAAACAGCAACCCCCCGCTGGTCTGTGGGTCAAACAGGAGAAGTTTTTCTTCTTCGGTCAGGGATTTTGGAAATTTGACATGTTTGCCGAAAAATAATTGATTGTCAAAGGCTCCGCCGGGGAAACTGTAAAGACTGGCATATTCCTTGGCGGAACTAACGAAGGGAAGCATATCCCAGTGGATATTAAACCCAACATTGGAGTGTGATGCCATTTCCCAGGCATGGCCTAGCAGGCTGAATCCAGTGATATCTGTCGCGGCCCGGACTCCTAAAGCTTGTGCCAACTCTCCCGCTTTGCGGTTTAGTTGTTTCATCCAAATGATCACTTCCTGAATATGTTTTGGTTTGGCTTTTTGATTCTTGATCGCGGTTGTTGTCACGCCGAAACCCAGCGGTTTGGTGAGCACCAGGGCATCTCCTGGTTGAGCAGCAGTTTTGGTCATGATCAAATCCGGGTGGGCAAAGCCTAAACAGATCAGACCATATTTTGGTTCCTGATCCTGAATTGTGTGGCCGCCGGCTATCACTACGCCAGCCTCTTGGGCTTTTTCTGCTCCACCGCGCAAGATTTCACTGGCAACTTCCGGAGGAAGATTGGGCGGGAAAGCGGCGATATTTAGAGCGAGGAACGGTGTTCCTCCCATGGCATAAATATCAGACAGGCTGTTTGCTGCAGATATCGCCCCGTAATCATAAGGGTCGTCCACTACCGGTGTGAAAAAATCAATGGAAGCGATCAGTACCCGATCATCGTCAAGCCGCCAGACTGCTGCGTCATCTGGCTCGCCCAATCCAACCAATAAATCTGGATAATCCTTATTTGAAAATAGTTTCTCAACCGGGCGCAGAACCTGCGCCAGCGTTTCCGCATTCAGCTTGGACGCTCAACCGGCACAATTCGAAAGTGAGGTTAGTCGAATTTCCCGGCCGCTTGGTTTCTTTTCATTATTATTCATAATAATTTAATGGTGCAATAGTTTATTCTCAGAGAGAATTTTATCATACAAGGATCGTATGCGAACCGAGCTGGACTTCTCCACGAGAAATCCAGTAAGAGATCAAAACGCACAACTACCTTGATTTTGTTCATTGAGGTATTGAAATCTGATCGTTTTATGGATCCTTCGCTGCGCTCAGGATGACAATATAACAGAACCCCCCTATTTGTCATTCCGAGCAGGGCGAGGAATCCATCAAGAGAACAAAATGCACAACTACCTTGATTTTGTTCATTGAGGTATTGAAATCTGATCGTTTTATGGATCCTTCGCTGCGCTCAGGATGACAAAATAAGCCCCCCCATTTGTCATTCCGAATGAAGTGAGGAATCCATCAAGAGAACAAAACGCAAAACATCCTTGTTTTGATCATTAAGGCATTGAATTCTGATCGTATTATGGATCCTTCGCTGCGCTCAGGATGACAATAAGACGGTGAGCTTCTATTTTGTCGTTCCAATCAGGGCGAGGAATCCATCAAGAGAACAAAACGAAAAACATCCTTGTTTTGATCATTAAGGCATTGAATTATGATCGTATTATGGATCCTTCGCTGCGCTCAGGATGACAAAATAAGCCCCCCCATTTGTCATTCCGAATGAAGTGAGGAATCCATAAAGAGAACAAAATGCACAACTACCTTGGTTTACTTAGTGAGGTAATGTTGGTTCCCGGAGTTTTCAAAATTCCAGGAACCTTAAATATATAAACCTGAGCAAGATCTCACCTGCCCAGGTTTATTGTTCCTCTATCAATATTGTGTTGAATTATTCGGTCGAGAAATTGTCACCAAAGGTCGTATCAAATTCTGGCAGCGGCAGCAGATAGGGGTTGTCATTGGGGACCAGCATGACCTGGATTCCAGGAGCCAACTTCTCAATATAACGGTAGTTGAGCAATTCCGGATACTTGGCCAGCACATTGGCGATCAGCTGCAAAGCCTCAGCTTCCGCTTTGGCTTCAATCACCTGGGATTGAGCGCGCCCTTCGGCTTCAACAATCGCGGCATCTTTGGTGCCTTCTGCGATTTGACGGGCTTGCTCAGCTTCCTGTTTTCGCTGCTCAACAATATATTCTGCTTGCTGGGCCAGCTGTTCGGCAATCTGTTTCTGCTCGATTGAGGCGGCGTACTCGGCGGTAAAGGTAATGTTACGGAGTACAAAATCTGAAAGTAAAAGACCATTTTCGGACATGATCTGCTCCAGATTAGCGCGCATCATTTCAACAAGTTCGACTCGTTTGGTGCTGTAAACTTCGTTGATCCGGAACTGGGAGACTGCATCCCGTATCACGCCGCGAACGGTAGGACGGACGAGTCCGTTGATATATCGATCCTGCCAGACGATATGGACATTAAGCACTTCTTGAGGATCCAGAGAAAAAATGATTGAAGCGTCAATGTAGACTTCCTGTCCATCAGCCGTGCGGGCTGCAATGGAATCGTCACCTTGAATCTCGCCTTCATAATGGGCAATTGACATGGTGTAGGTGGTCTTGGATATAGTGTAGCTCCGAACGTTTTCAGCATAGGGGATCACCCAGTGAAGTCCGGGCTGTAAAATTTCCTCCCGGTACCCTTTTGGCGCTACGGCACTGATCACGACACCGCGGTCCTGGGGTTGGATAAATACCAGGCCGGCGCTGACTGTATTCAGCAGCACAGCCAGTGCTAGGGCAGTGAAAATCCCGGTCACGGCTCCGCGGGTTTTCTTTCCTTGCCGGGCGCGCAGCACAGTCAGGGCGATGAACCCGACCACAACCAGCCAGGAAAAGGCTGCTAAAGCAGAGACCAAAATTGTGATTTGCATGTTTCTCCTCCGATTATAGGACTAGATACAATAATTAAGTCTTTTCGCTTTAATTATATACGTGCAAATAACAGATTATGTTTCATGGAAAGGTTCTTATACCTTATTAACAGAGCTTGTGGTACCCTTTGCATTTATGACTGAAAATAAAGAAAACAAATTCAGAGCGCTGGCTTTTTTTGCCCACCCGGATGATGAAACCGTATTTCTGGGGGGTACCTTTGCGTATCTGATTGATTTAGGGATCGAGGTTCATTTTCTCTGCGCTACCCGTGGAGAAGGGGGCGAATTGGGAGATCCACCGGTTTGCGTCCGGGAAGATCTTGGAAAAGTTAGAGAAGGGGAATTACGAGACGCCATTCAGGCACTGGGTGGAAAAAGCCTTCAATTCTTGGACTATCGGGATCCACTGGTTGGGCCTGAAGGCGAGTTATACCCTTTTACAGACAACCTGGAGGGCCTGGTAATAAAAATACAGGATGAGATTCAACGAGTGCACCCGGATGTAATAATCACCCACGGCCCCGGAGGAGAATATGGGCATCCAGCGCATATCCAGGCGCATCAAGGGATGATGAGTGCCCTCTCGAACGATACGTCCCTTAACCTGGCAGTGTATGCTCCCTCCTGGCTCTCGCGGGACATCGGAAAATTTACGCCGGAACCCGATTTTGCGGTGGACATTACTCCCTGGAAAAAACAAAAAACCAAAGCAATGCTCTGCCACAAATCACAACATGGATTATTCCTCAGACATGGTTCAGCCCGGGCGGGCAGACCGATTACTATTCCCGAGATGGTCCGAACCCAGGAAGCGCTGATCCGGGTCCAACCAGCCTCTTCAGAAAATTACCCTGACCCGTTGGCGGAGTATCTTAATGAAATTTCATTATCCACTAACACCCAGGCAATTAACCAAAATTAGGGCATGAATGTTGCAAGTGAATAATAAGCCAGGATAACATTTGATAGAGCTGCAAAAAAGGATGAATTCTTTCCCCACCTTTTGGTAAAATGAGCCCAATGAAGAAAAACCCTGCCTTGACAAAGGTCCTCATAAATATAACTGCCTCTCTGACCGGGGGGTTCCTGTTATTTGCCCTGGTGATAAGCCTTGGGACATTGGGATTTCGGAGCCTCTATAAGGGACGAATTTTTCCGGGAATCAAGATAGGTTGGGTTAATCTCAGCGGGCAAACCCCCCTGGACGCGGTGGAGTTATTACGGGGAGAATATGGTTATCCTGAGGAAGGACAGATCACCCTTCAGTATGATGATTTAAGCTGGGAAGCAGCACCGGCTGAGTTGGGCTTATTTTTCAGTCCCAATTATAATGCTGAGCTGGCTTTTCAAACCGGCCGCAAGGGAAGGATAACGGAGAGAATTGCAGCCCAAATTCAGGTGCTGCGTTTTGGAATTAACCTGGCTCCCCAATTTGTTTTGGATGAAAAAACCGGGATCGATTATCTAGAAAGTATTGCTGACGACGTTAACCAACCCATGGTGGAAGCGTCGTTAAAATTGGAAGGGCTGGAAGTCCTGGTCCAACCAGGCCAGATCGGGAGAGAGATGGACATCCCCGGCTCATTGGAAGTTGTTGCGCTTCAACTTAGAACCCTGCAGGATGGAAGCATTCCCTTGATCGTTGCTGAAACTTACCCGGAAATATTGGACGTAAGTGCCCAGGCAGAATTTGCGAGAGAGATATTAAGCCAACCACTGCTTCTAAAGGTGCCGGATGCTGCCGAAAATGACCCTGGTCCGTGGACGTTAACTCCTCAACAGTTGGTGGAGATGATGATCATTGAAAGGGTTACCACTGATGATGGAGAAACCTACCGGATTGCCCTTGACCCCGAGCAGCTGCGGGAGTACCTGGAGAAAAAAGAGGACAAAATTAATCGGGAACCAAAAAATGCCCGGATGTACTTTGATGACGATACCCGGGAATTGGTGTTAATTGAGCAGGAAGAAGCAGGGCTGGAACTGGATATTGATCAATCCATCATAGATATTCAAGATCAGCTGGCACAAGGAGAGCATGAAATTACTCTGGCAATAAAAAAGACACTGCCGGATGTAACCGACGTGAATACGGCTGAAGAACTGGGGATCACAGAGCTTGTGAGTGCCGAAACATCCTATTTTTATGGATCTGATTCTGCCCGGATAAGCAACATTGCTACTGCAGCTGCCAAATTCCATGGGATCTTCATCGCCCCTGGGGAAACTTTCTCTATGGCGGAGCAGTTGGGGGATGTCAGCCTGGACACCGGGTATGCTGAAGCCTGGATCATTTTTGGAGATCGAACAATAAAAGGGGTAGGCGGCGGTGTCTGCCAAGTGAGCACAACCTTGTTTCGGACTGTTTTCTTTGGTGGATTCCCCGTAGTGGAACGTCACCCCCACGCCTACCGGGTTTTATATTACGAACAGAATCCCAACGGGAGCAATAATCCCAAATTAGCGGGCTTGGATGCCACGGTATATGTCCCCCTGGTGGATTTTAAGTTTACCAATGATACCGATCATTGGCTGCTGATGGAAACTTACGTCAACCCAGAACACCGCACGCTGACCTGGAAATTTTACAGCACCTCAGATGGCAGGACAGTTGATTGGAGTACTACCGGGTTAAAGAATAAAAAAGATCCGCCAGATCCAATTTATGAGGAGAACCCTGATCTAAAAAAGGGAGAAGTAAAGCAAGTGGATTGGGCAGTAAAAGGCGCAACGGTCACGGTGATCCGGGATGTTTACCGGAATGGCCAAAAGCTGTGGCAGGATGTATTTAAAACAAAATACCAGCCCTGGGCAGCTGTTTGCCAGTATGGACCGGGAACCGGGAAGATGCCGCCCAAAAACCCTGATCCGGATGACCCCTGTAAAAAGAAGTAAGTTATAATTGAATCAGCAATTTACTCCAGCGGAGGAGGAAAGAATGGTGAGCAAAGAACTGCTTGAAATCTTGAGGTGCCCTGCTTGTGTGCAGACAAAAGAAGGGACCCTCGATTACTACAAAGAATCCTGGTTGGTTTGCAAGGAATGTGATCGGAAATACCCCATCCGGCAGGATATTCCGGTTATGCTGATTGATGAAGGGGATAAATGGGTGGAAACGGCAGTGGATGATTTACCGGTGCCGCCGCCAGAGAAGTAATTCTAAGGATCCCGGAAACTTAAAGGTTCCGGGATCCTTCATTTTAAGGGATCAAGTCCTTTGGAAGGACCTGGTTCCTCTGTATTTAACCCAAGACCGTTTTAATCCAACAATCCGCTAAGATCTGATGTCCCTGCTCCGTTGGATGTACACCATCATCGAGCAAATGGTTAGCCGGCACCCCCTGGGTTTTTTCGTCAAGATCTGATTGGAAGGGGACCAGAACGGCATCGTACTCCTTGGCGAGGTCTTTAACAATTGTTTGCCGCTGGATAATATCAGTGGACCATTCCTCACTAACCTCGCCGGTTAAGAGGATAAAAGGTTCACAAAGGACAAGACTGGCGTCAGGCAGGTTTTTTACAGTTGTATCAAGAATCGCTTGATATATCTGCCGGAATTCCCCGGGATCCGAACCCATGCCCAGGTAAATATAGTTCGAGGTATCGTTGACTCCGATCAAAATGCTGATCAAATCCGGCTGCAGCCGTAATGTATCCAATTCCCAGCGGCTTTGCATGTCACGGATACGATCCCCGCTGACTCCCCGATTGTAAAACTGCAAATAATCCTCCGGGTGTTTATTTAGGACAGCGTCAGCGATTAACCGGGGATATCCAAAACCTAATCCATCAGGAGAATTAGGACCGAACGCGGACCGGCTGCGGCCGGCATCGGTGATGGAATCACCCTGGAAGAGGATTACATTATGCGGGTTAAGGGGTTGAAGTACTTTATCCATATTCGACTTATCGGTCAACTGCGATTTGGGTTAGGCCAGAAAATAAGGATTTAGACATATTTACAGCGTTTCTATAAATTTAACTAGTGCTCCGTAGGAAATCAGGTCGTGAATTTCTTCCACAAACCGTATCCGCTCGGGGCTGGAATCGGCTAATGAACCGCGGAAAATCAGGGGTATATAGTCAAGATCTGCAGCGCCCCGAGTTGTGGATAAAACACATTGGGAAGCGGCAAAACAGGTCAGGATCAATGTGTCCACAGCCATTATTTAAGCTGTCCATCTAAATTGGTTTTTTTTAAAGGCATTTCCATAGGTTTTATGAACGCGGGGATCTGTGGGGAGCAAGTCGATTTTTGAAGTGGTTTCAAATCCTTTTGAACTGGGCACCCGGCCGGCTTCCTCCTCAAGGTCCTCAATGAATAATACGGGGAGATCTTTTCCCCGGAAGAGTTTGATTGCCCAGTTGATATATTCCACAGCTAACGTTAGGGACTCGGATACAGCCGGGTTAAAATCAAAAAAGGCTTCCTGCATATCAATTACCAGTAAAGCAGGTTTCATGGGCATCTCTCCTTAGAAGAATAAAAAATAGCGGGGAATGGATTCCTTATATTTCAGATAAGAACCACCATATTGTATCTCAAGGGCTCGTTCTTCTCCCAGGATTCGAAAGTGATTCATGATCACCCGGACCATTAACAAACCCACGATAGTCCAGCTCCCGACCATCAGGCTGGCGCCAATTAAGGTGATGGCAAACGCTACCCACTGGGGATTGCGCGAAATCCTGTAAAGCCCCTTTGTGACCGGCTCAGAAAGAGGGGTAGCATTAAAGTTACCCAGTGCAACCAGGAACCCAATAAACCCTAGCAAATAAAAAACGGATCCTGCCCAGAAGACTGGTTGATGGGTTTTCAACGGCGTGAACAGGATCAAAACCATACCGGCCAGCGCAAATGGCAGCCCGATGCTTGATAGGGTAGCTTGTTGTTTGGTCCAATGGGAGCGGTCATATAGGCGCTCAACTGTTTCCTTGGGGAAGACCTTCAATAAAACAATAAAGACCACGTAAAAAATCACAATGGGGATCCAACCATTAAGCCACCCCAGGTGAAGAGGGGGAAATAAAACCATAGTTTACTCCTCGAAACTGCGGAATTTTTTGTCCTGATCAGAAGTTTTCCAGAGATAGCGCGGAACCTGAGCGCAATAAGCTTGGTAGGAATCTCCGAATGTAACCCATAAGTGTTCTTCCTCAGGTATCACCATCATATGAGCAATAACAGCATAGAGCAAAATCCACCCTCCTGATTCCAGGGAGGGATAGAGTGAAGCGAATCCAACCACTACCAGCCCATAAGCCAGGAGTTGAGGATTGCGGGTCCACCTGTAGGGGCCGGTTTGACGCAGTCCCTTAGAACCCTGCCCCAGCGTAGTTGAAAAGCTTAGGTAACCCATACATCCCAGGGTAGAAATTCCTCCCATGGTCATAATGCCCAGAGAGATCCAGGTATGGATAGGATTTGTAGGAAGGGCAGGGAATCCTGGCCACTGCACAGGAAGGAATGCATACGGAAAATTGGCATGAAGAGTGAGAACCAGGATTCCCAAGAGTAATGAAAGAGGTGAGAGTTTTCCTCTTGTTTGATAATCACGGCGAAAAAGCACCCAGAACACCAGGTAACTCACCAACAACAAACACATAGCGCCAATCCAGTAAAGCATACTCCAGGTACTCCTTTCCCAGATCAGTTAATACCGTAGTGATGCGTGTATTCTCTGATTGTATCCCTCTTTGGGTAGGCCGCGAAGGGTTATTGACAGCCACCAGGGGATAATTTACACTCAAATTGCATCATTGATCTGCGTTCCAACACCAAGGAAGTTGGCTTTTCAAACTGATACAATAATCCTGAGATAAACTGCCTGGCTATTTTAATTTCCATCTGAGGAGGAGATATGAATGCTCGAAAAGTAACCCTGGTTGTATTTATCACACTCCTGCTATTGATGATATCTGCTTGTAAGTCGTTGATTCCAGACCATTTTGAAATTGAAACCACCTCTGAATTAGGACCCAACACACTGGACCGAATTGACGACCTCAACGATACTATGGCTACCGGGGTTGAAATTGGTCCTGAAACCAGGGCGATCATCGAGCAATTAAATGAAACCATCAATGAGGGACTGGAATTTGGCTTTACGCCGGATACCCTGGACCGCATCGATGTGCTGCTGGGCATTGTTGAACAAGGCGTTGGGATCAAGGTTGGTTTAGACGCAGAGACTAATGCCACTGTAAATACCTTGATCGATACCCTGGATGACGCGCCGGATAATTGGGAAGACACCATGACCGAGATCATCCACACATTGGAGGGTTCCACGTCCAATGTTGCTTCCCACCTGGCAGATGAAGTATCGGGCTTGATGACGGAAGCCAGGATCAATACCCAGTACGTCACCGCTTCCGTTGGGGCAGAGTTCCGCTGCAATGTGGATTTCTTGAGCGCCAAAGCGGGCGACACCGTGGATCAGTTTATTGGCAGGACGCTGATCGGTAGATTAAAATCCATTTTTTCCGGAGAAGAACCGCAGGATGAAAAGATTCCCACGCCCTGGGTGTGCCAGATTATTCCAGATCAGATTGATTTAATCAACATAGGAGAAGAAGCTGTTTTTGAAACTGCTGTTGTTAAACTCAGCGGCTATAACTTCGTGGAGGAAAACAAACCCTCTGCATATATTGTTGACGAATCGGGACAGAAAGTGGACTCTGTGCTGCTCTATCCGTTCCTGAGCAGCCCTTATCAGCTTCAGCTCAACCTGCAGGATATTGATTTTAGCGCGGTACCCTCCCGGTCCAGGGTGGTCTTTGAATGGTCCTCACAGGGTACGTTTTATGCCCTGGCTATGGTGTTGCCGTCTGAAGAACCTGAACCAACCGCGATGGTCCAGCCAGAATTGACCGTCAATACCGCCAACCTGGATATTAAAAAAGGTCCCTCCAATAAATATTTCACGATTGGGATTGCTGTTCAGGGAGCGACTTATCTGGTGACCGGCCACAACGGCGACCAATCCTGGTGGCAAATAGACTTTGAAAATGATCCCGGATGGGTGCCAGCTTCTGCGGTTACCCGGAACGAGGAGCCAGTTGGACCAGCGTCTTCGATTCCTTTTGCCCCGCCCACGGCTTCCTTTTCAATATCGCCCAATGGTGGGACTGCTCCCGTGGAGGTTCAGGTGTGGGATCAGTCAACCGGAGATCCCACATCAATAGCCTGGCAGCTCATTTCCCAAGGAGGCATTCCCAGCCAGATGGGGAGTAATCCGGATTTTACGCATGAGTTTACCAGTGCGGGCACCTATACCATTAAGCTTATGGTAGAGAACCAGTGGGGAGAAGACCAAACCGATCAGACGATTGTAGTTGAACAAGGGACTATCATCATAGCCCCCTTTCTGATAGAGCCGCTGTTCCCATTATTTAGCGGCACGCCCACGCCAGACTACAGTACCCGCTTTGTTTTCCAGAACATAACCAACCTGCAACCCGGGTCTCCCTTCCAAACTACCATCCCCACTTCCCAATACAACTGCAGCGTGAACAGCCTGGCAGCCCTCCATGGGGATATTGAAGAACACGATATTGGCAATGTGATTCGGGTCTGGTTATCCAATGGAGGTCCCTATTGGACTATAGAAGCAAACTTCCGCACCCACCGGCATGGGGATGGCGGTCAAGAAAAATGGTCGATTGGCTTATTGTGCGCCGATAAAAACAACTCCAAATTTTTCTCCGATATTTATCTGAAGCCCAAGGTAAATAACACCGTGTCTTTGAATCCATCTTACTACGAGATTCCGGGGGATTATACCTGCACCATCGCCGGTTATGATGTTAAGAATGTGAATATTGAGGATGATACAGCCGGTGACATCATCCAGGTATTCACCCGGAAAGACAATGACGGGGAATGGCAAGTGACTGCGGATTTTTTGGATGAAGGAGGGGATGAGAGCTGGATTGTCCAGATGATGTGTTTTTATGATAACCAGAGTGTGATTCTAGATTACGATGACGCGGTGATTAAGAACATTCCACCCTTCAGTTCTGACTCGGGCGGATATCAGACCCCGATCAGCAGCAGTGAATATGCCTGCGGGATTGCAGGCATGCATGCCTTGGACGGAAATGTGAATGAAGACAATATCGGAGATATCATCAGGGTCTATACCTATCACAAAAATGGCAAGTGGCATATCTTCGCGGATTTCCGAACGCACGGGCAGAATGAAATGTGGGATATAGATTTGTTATGCATCCGCCAATCTGCGGTGAGCATTCACATGAATCAATGGCCGGAGGGCTGGATCAACCGCTGATCATTTTCCCAACGGATCGGGAATGTTAATCCGCTAAAGTATTCAGAATACTCTGGATATCATCGGAATGCCCCTGGAGATGATCCACATGCATCTGGACCACATCCCGGACGCTGAGGGTTTGGGTTTCCCCGCCTGGCCAGGTAATCTCCAGCGTCCGCTGCCAGCCATCCGGAACAGCGGACAATAGGGAGACCATACTCCCCCGGTTGGCACGGTAGAGCGCCAACGAAGGTTCAAGTTCCCGCTGGCTGTAAGCCCAGTGCTCAACCCACTCATCCTGGGGAACCTTCCAGTACCAGCGCAGGCTAATATATTCCCCTCCCTGACCGCCCAGGGCTTGCTTAATAAATCCATTCCAAATATCATCTCCATCGACAATATGGTGGATGATCTGCCTGATGGTCCAGCTATCATTTTCTGCTGAAAGATCCAGGGAGTTTTCCGGGAGCTTCTGGATGAGCTCGGTTAATCGCTCTGGTCCTTTTTGATATTCCTCCAGCAATTCCTGCCACTCCTGCATTAGTTTTCTCCTTGGGACTCGGTCAAATCTTTATTTATAGGGAGCTTAGTAAGCAGCAGGTCAATCCCCAGGGCCAGCCCTATCCCCAACGCGTTGGCGAGATAATCCCAGGGATCGTACACGTTGCTCATTACACCAAATCCATTTAAGAGCTCAAATAATTCTACCGCCAGAAGAGCGCCAGTTGCTGAGATAAGCCGGGGATAAGGCAGGCTGTTAAATCCTAAATAGGCAATAAAATATACCGCGAAAGAGACTGAAAAGTTTGAGCCATAGTTATTGACCAGCTCAGCAGATGGGCCTGTGTAGGCCTTCTTAAAAAGCAATACCAGTACTCCCAAGAGAATAAAAACCAGATTATGCATTCGATGAGAACGGCTCATGGAGGAAATTCCTTTTTGGGCGGTGAGTAATATTTCATCAGGCAGGTTGTTTTTTACGCAAGCGGTAGATTAATCCCAGCGACGCGCCAATCCCCAGAATTAAACTCAGCTCAAGGATCAGGTCCCGGGATTGAGCCTGGTTTGAACCCATGGCAAGCATTTTAGATTCGGTGACCCCGGTTGAATCAAAGGCGACTTTTTCAAATGCAGAAAAACCCCGGTAGGTTTCAATGGTCTCGCCTTCCAGGGAAATTTTCCAGAGTTGATCGTATCGCCCGTTAAGGGCAACAAATATTTCCATTTTCTCTGGATCAAAGACCATGGATGCCTGGGTCGAAGATTCCCCGAGCAGAACGGCTTTTTCCAGGGTCTCAAAACCGAGTTCAACGTTAAATTGTTCCAGGTTATTCTCGATATTCTCGTAAACGACTAGATATCGATCGGCGCCAGCGCCAGACGCTTCTGTGTACGGTTTTCCCTGGAGGGAGCCGTTAGGGAAATTGGTCATGACAATAAACGGGCCTTCGATGGGTGTGAGGATTGCCCCTTTTTCATCAGCTTCGACCACAACAGCACTCCCGCCGGGGTCTGCAAACAGAGTGTGCAAGGTAAGCCCTGAATTGACAACCCGGTATTCTGAAAGCAGCTCATGGACCTCTGCCAGGGCTGTTTTGTGATTGAGACCAGAATGATACAGCTGATAGATGGAGATCTCTTTCCCGCCCCCCGGGGGAGATTCCGGCAATTCCGGGAAGAGCATCTGCGCGGAGGCGAATAACCCGGCGCTGTTCATTCCAACTGTGGGAGAGTAGCCGTCCCCGAATTTAAATTCCATCTGGAAGACTTTTAAGTCCCCATAATCCTGGATAGTAAAACGGACCGGGACATCCGGATAATCAAAGTTCATCCCGTAAATAGTCTCCCCCGAATAAACCGCAAAACTTGTGCAGGCGAAGGGAGAGTTGAGCTTGATGGGCTCTGGCGAGTCTGCTCTACAAAGAATACCCAGGATCACCAGGAGCTGGGCAGATAAAGAAACTTTTTTCATTTTCCGTTCCCTGTTTTTTATCCTCTTCCAGTATAAATCTACCTGGACCCTGACTCTGGACCGGGCTTTCTCTTCCGTTGTACCAATCGGTACAGGCCCAGGAGGAAATTCAGCCGCGGCACCTTTTCTTGATAAACTTGGTACTCTTCCCCGAATTTATCTATATTATCTTCTTCTTCATCAAAGGTGTTCAGATAGGTTATCACCCACGCTATAATTCCCAGGACGATAACCAGCCAGTGGAAGGTGATCAGGGGCAGGGCGATATTGAGCAGGATGCCTGCCAGATACTGTGGGTGACGAACAATGCTGTAGACCCCGCTGTCCACCAGGACAGTGGTGTTTATGTAGCTGCGCCCTTCAATCTTGCCGCGGGCGCGGAAGGTAAAGATTGGCAGCCAGCCAAAGATGGCTGAAAACATGATCATTATCCAACCTAAATTGATAACCAGTGCATTGGCTTGAGGGTTATACAACAGCCAGGCTGCCAGAATCTGACCCACAAATGCAACAGTAAGAATGACCCCTGAGGTTAGAAGACTTTTTTTTATCATCATTCGCTCCTTTCTGCTCTGTATGCAGCAGGATAGGATTTCCTTAATCTTAAAGAACCGGAAATCTGATGGTTACTTTGCCCGGGCGACAAAAATCAATTCACCAGGATAAAAGGAACCGTAAGGATTTTTTTGATAATCAGAGTAGAGGCTCTCGACTTCAAAACCGCAGCGAATCAGCAGGTGCTCTGCCTCATACCGGAATAAATAGCGGATGAAAAAGGCGTGAACCAGACGCTCCTCCCGTCCATCTGGGTGGGTTAAGTAATAAATCAATTCTACCTGGTTGATTTGATTATAGAGATCGCGGGAAACGGTTTTATTAAACCGTCGGACCTTGATACCTTCCGGAGTGGTGAACCCTGGTTCTGCCCCGACTTCTTCTCCCAGGCTGTCTGTTGTGAGATGGGTCAGTGAGGGATTAAAGAGATCCAAAATCAGACCCCCCCCGGGTTCCAGATGGTCCTTAATAGTGGTTAAACAGCTGATTTGATCTTCCACCGTTAGCAGGTGCTGGAAAGGGCGGAATGGCAGTGTGATCAGTGGAAATTTTTCCCCCAGGGAAAAATTACGCATATCCCCCTGGATCAGAGAAACAAGATCCTGTACATCCCGGGGTTCTTTCTCTAATTCCTGCCGGCAAACATCCAACATGTGCTCCGATAAATCCAGTCCGGTGATCGGAATTCCAGATCGGGCGGTGGGCAGCAGAATCCGACCGGTACCGCAGCCGACTTCGAGAACCGGACCGCCGGATTTTTTTGCGGCTTCAACAAAAAAATCCACATCTGGTCGATTCCGGTAAGGAATAACCTGGTCATAGAGCCGGGCAACAAAGGGATCCGATTGGTAGCCGCCGGTTTGATCGGTCATGGCATACTCCTGTTGGTATGATTTAAAGTGTAGATGATTGGTAAATGGGTGTCAAATAGAAATGACAGCTGAAAAGAACCCGATTTAGTCCCCGAACCCGTCCGCGGGCGAGGAAATCTTTAGCACTACTCCCGAGAATGGGAACTATAGGTCTAACGCGCAGGAATGGATATAAAGATCGACCGATTATCGTACGCCCCATACCGCCCAGATCAGGATCATTACCAAACCAATGATAAAGCGGGCGACAAAAGAAAGCCCCCAGCCGGTTAACAGCCCCTTGGTGATATCCCAGGCTTCGGTGGAATCCCTCAGGCGGGCATATTCAAGCAGGAACAGCAAGGTAGGGGCGGCAATTAATCCGCCCAGGGGTGGAAAGGCAAAAGTGCCAATCACCCCTGCCAATAAAGCGCCGCCAATGGATAACCAGCTGGCGCCAGCCTGCCGGGCTTTGCCGCCCATTAAAAAATTATCCACCAGGGTGCCGACAATTGCCAGCAGGGTAATTACCACCAGAACCCAGACTTCCAGGGTTAAAAACCCGGTCGCCAGGCCGTGGATCAATGCAGCCGCCCAGATGATGACCACGCCGGGATAGATGGGAACAACCATGCCGAACAGACCAACCGCCATGATCAGGTATATGAGAATATTGAGGGAAAGGTTAAGCCAATTGGGCATTTTTCATTTACCTCAGATCTCCGAAGCCTTTAAGACTTCTGGGGTCTCTTTATATGCTACCCTCACCCGGAGACAGGTCCTGAGCTAGACGAAGGGACGGGTTCGGGAGTGGTAGGGTTTGTCAGTACGTATTCAGAACTAATACTCTAGCTCCCATCCTCGGGAGTGATTACCTCTATGCCCCCCATCCAGGGCCGCAGAACCTCGGGGACCAACACGGATCCGTCCTTTTGCTGGTTGTTTTCCAGCACGGCAATCATCACCCGGGGCAACCCCAAACCGGAACCGTTCAGGGTGTGCACAAAACGGGTTCCCTTGCCCTCTTCCGGGCGGTAGCGGATGGCGCCCCGCCGGGCCTGGAAATCGCGCACATTGGAAATTGAGGAAACCTCCAGCCATTCCCCGCATCCTGCTGCCCAAACCTCAATATCATAGGTAATGGCAGCATGGAAACCCAGATCGCCGGTGCAGAGTTTGTTAACCCGGTAAGTAAAATTCAGTTCACGGCAGACCCTTTCCGCGTCTTCCAGCATGCGCTGGAATTGTTTTTCGGAGTCTTCCGGGGTGCAGTAGATGAACATTTCCACCTTGTCAAATTGGTGGCCGCGTTTAATGCCCCGCACTTCCCGGCCGGCGCTCATTTTCTCCCGTCGGAAACAAGGGGAGTAGGCGGCATATTCCAGCGGAAGGTCGCCTTCTTCCAGGATTTCATCCTTGTGCAGACCAGCCAAAGCCACTTCAGAGGTAGGGATCCACCAGAAATCCTCCTCGTGATCGCGGTAAAGATTTCCCGCAAATTTTGGCAGCTGGCCGGAAGCGAAAACCACGTCCTCTTTAACCATAAACGGGGTATAGCGCTCCTGGTAGCCGTTTTGAATGTGGGTATCAAGCATAAAATGAATCAGGGCTCTCTGCAATCTGGCGCCAGCGCCATTGAGGACATAGAAGCGAGTTCCGGAGAGCTTGGAGCCCCGCTCGAAGTCCAGGATTCCCAGCGCGGGACCCAGATCCCAATGCGGTTGGGGATCAAAATCAAATTTGGGAATCTCCCCGCTGGTTTTAATTAACTCGTTTTCACTCTCATCGACACCAACCGGAACCCGGTCATCGGGCAGGTTCGGGAAAGTCGCCAGGAGAGCCTGGAGATCTGTTTCCACCTCCCTTAAGTTGTTTTCAAGTACCTCAACCTGGTCGCCAACTGCCCGCATGGCAGCGATTTTTTCCTGGCGCCGGTCGGGATCTTTGATCTGGCTGATTTCCTGGGAACCCTGATTGCGTTCAGCGCGCAGGCGCTCCACTTCCTGGATTAACTCCCGGCGTTTGCCATCGAGTTCTATGACCTGGTCGACAGGAGAGGTCTCCTGGTGGCGTTTGGTTAACGCCTCTCGAACCAGGTCGGGGTGATCTCGGAACAGTTGGATATCTAGCATAACTGAACTCCTGAAAGGTCTCATTAAAAACACCCCCTTGTCAGCAGGACGAGGGGGTGGTCGTGGTGCCACCTGCTTTCACCGCGGAATTGCGGTCTTGTTGATCCGGGGTAACGGCCGGTCCGGCTCCCTTACAACACCAGGGTGTTCCTGCAGGAGCGATGTCCCTTTCCATTGGCTCGGGATGCGGAGGGGATTTCCCCGTGCCTGTCCAATCCCCTTACACCGACCGGGGACTCTCTGAATGGAAGGGACGGGTATTGTTCTCCGCGCAGATCATCGGTATATTTATCTGGATCAGATTATACAGGAAGCCGGCAGAAAGTAAAAGGGGGAGGAAGGTTGTCCGTGTCTCCGATTGATGATCTATTCCCTATCTCCCCGAGTTATTCCGCTGTTCTGCCCGCCATTCAAAAAGCAGCCGGAAACGGTATGCTATACTGAAAATATCATTCGGGGTTGGTTGGTAAGGATCCAGCGCTGGATACCATCCGGCAGGATAGGGATCAATTTGAAGGATAATACAATAAGCGATTATCGCGCATTTGCACCATAATTAACGTTAGGAAGCAAAGTCGCGGAATAAATTCATGATAGATATTCTTTTCCTTTCCTGCATTTCTCTGGAATTTTTCACCGTTATTACACTCGTCTTTAGCCATTTATATCAACATTATCGCATCTGGCCTCCAAAACAACAAAACTCCTGGCAGCATTATTTGATGTTATTCTTGTTCACTACAATAGCCGTTTGCATTATCATACTCGGCATAGCAGACTGGGGTAATTATATTATTTCAAAATTGATGAGGTTTATTGGATCTTTTTGTTGGTTTTGCGGTAATTTCTTTTCAATCTGGGCAGTATTCTCACTTGGATTACATTTAACTATGGGTAATGAGGGAAAACTGATCATAAAAGGGCCATATCGAATTTCCAGAAATCCTCAATATATTGGATTTATGTTAAGCCTAATTGGTTGGGCTGTCATGACCAACTCCCTAGTAACTTTTATTGTTTCAATGGGAGCCTGTTTACCTTTATTACTGGCCCCTATTATTGAAGAACCCTGGTTACTAAACCGGTTTGAAAAAGACTACGAAGTATATATGCGAAAAGTTCCTCGTTATCTATTTTTGAAATAATAAATGAATCCTAACCCCCGCTCCACCCGACAGCCAGGGGGGGACAAGGGACCGAAGACGGAAGTCCGGAAAAAACAATCTGGCTGCAGGTGAGCTCATCCGTTATCTGCCAACAATGCCAACGATTACCTTCAAGGGAGAATGTGCCTATGAAATTTGTGATTAATAGCGTGAGCAAGCTCTACAAGGGCAACGTTTGGGGATTGCGAGATTTCAGCCTGACATTAGAACCAGGCGTTCTAGCCATTGTGGGACCCAATGGGGCTGGGAAGTCAACCTTGATGCGTATCCTGGCCACCGTCACAAAACCTACCGAAGGAACAGTCACCTGGAATGACACGGATATTGCTCAGTCACCTGACGAGCTACGGACAGTTTTGGGCTACTTGCCGCAGGATTTTGGCATCTACCCGAATTTGAATGCTGTGGAGTTCTTGGATTACATGGCCGCGCTGAAGGGATTGGATGCTCGGACCGCCCGGAAACGCATCCATGAATTGCTGCATATCGTGAACATATTCAATGTTCGGAAACGACTTCTGAGCGGCTACTCTGGTGGGATGAAACAACGGGTGGGTATAGCTCAAGCACTGCTCAATGATCCGCAGCTGCTCATCGTGGACGAACCAACCGCGGGGCTTGATCCCGAGGAGCGAGTCCGCTTTCGCAACTTGCTCTCCGACCTGGCAGGCGAGCGCATCGTGATTCTCTCTACTCACATCGTCTCCGACGCCGAGGCGGTGGCAACGGAGATTGCCATCATCCATCGAGGGCGTCTGCTGGAACACGGTGCGCCAGAAAAACTGCTGCAAACCGTGGAGGGGAAGGTGTGGCAGTGGGTGATCCCCAGCGCGGATCTGACCACCGCGAAGCAGCAATACCTCATCAGTAGTACCGCGCGGCGGGGTGATGGGGTACACATACGTGTGATTGATGAGACGCCGCCCCATCCGGATGCACAGGCCACCATACCGACGTTGGAGGATGCTTATCTGCACTTCATTTCATCGGCCAACGGGTCGATGGCTGGGGAAAACAGCCAATGAAGACCCTGCGTACGCTTTTCCACCTGGTGCGGGCCGACTTCTTGGAACGCATCCGCCGGTACAGCTTCCTGATCGTCCTTGCCCTAACGATCTGGGCAGGTTATCTGTTCGTTCCGCCGGTGAGCGCTAACTATCTCGTGTTATTTGTGGGACTTAAACGAGGTATCTACAACTCGAACTGGATTGGACTCATGTTTGGATTTATCGCCGCCAGCCATCTTGCCTTGCTTGGGTTCTATCTGGTTAAGAATGCGGTCGAGCGCGACCGTCAGACCGGGGTGGGGCAGATTATCGCCACAACCCCAATCGGCAAGCTCGTTTATGTGGTGGGGAAGTGGTTGAGCAACCTGGCCGTGCTGGCTTTAATCCTGAGTGTCATGACCATGATAGCGGTGGTCATGCAGTTTATCCGCGCTGAGGATACGGTTGTCAACCTATGGGCATTGGTTGCCCCAATCTGGTTGATGGGATTGCCGGTGCTTGCTATAGCTGCTGCGATGGCGGTGTTGTTCGAAAGCATTTCCTTCCTGCGTGGCGGCTTGGGGAATGTGGCATATACCTTTGTATGGCTTGCGGCCATTGCGACGGTATTGTCAGGGGGGATCGACGAGGCAACCGATCTAGCACAGCCCTATAATGATCTTTTTGGATTCACAAGGCAATTAGCGAATATCCAACAGCAGGTGCTGGCCGTCGAGCCGGAGGCCGATATAGGGTCTGGACTCATTCTTTCCTTACGCGGTCGTGAAACAAGCACCTTTGTCTGGAATGGCTTCGACTGGACAGCGGGAATTCTCCGGGGACGGATGATGTGGGCAGGGTTGGCGTTAACTATTGCGCTTGCCTCGGCAATCCCCTTTGATCGTTTTGACCCTGCCCGGAGCAGGCGAAGGCTGGAGCGAAAAGGTCTCTTCTCCTATCTGCAAGACCGGATCGAGGAAATCCGCCAGGGCGATTTCCTGCACCGTAAATCCATTGAAACTGGGGGCATACAGGTGGCGACTACTGCTCACTTGACACCGTTATCCATCACGTCCAAACAGGGACGATTCTACGGGGTGCTGGTGGCGGAACTCAAGCTGATGCTCAGGGGGCAAAATCTGATATGGTACGCAGGAGCTATCGGGCTGATCATCGCATGTCTGGCGAGTCCGCTCGACGATGTGCGACAATACCTGATGCCGGCGGTATGGCTATGGCCAGTGTTGATCTGGTCTCAAATGGGGATACGCGAACGTCGTTACAACACTGGGCAGATGGTTTATTCTGTACCAAACCCGGTATCAAGCCAGTTGCCCTCGATCTGGCTAGCGGGGGTCATTATCACTGTCATTGTAGGAAGCGGCGCGTGGATACGCCTTGCGCTGATAGGGGAAATCATGAGCTTGTTGTCGTGGTTGGTAGGCGCGCTCTTCACCCCAGCGCTGGCATTGGCGCTCGGCGTTTGGGTTGGCAATAGCCGTGCCTTTGAGACAGTCTATCCCCTCTTGTGGTATATCGGTGTGCTAAACAAAGTTCCCGTATTTGATTACGCGGGAGCGACTGCCGAAGGTCTCGCAATGGGAATGCCAGTTGTGTACTTGGCGATCTGCGCGGGATTGATAGCACTGGCTGTGATCGGTAGGTGGCGACAACTACAGATATGAGAACATCTTGCCAGTCTGACAGATAACAACCCGTTCCACCCAACAGCCAGGGGCGGACCGGGGACCGAGGACGTGGGACCGGAAAGGCAAACCTGGCTGCAGGTGCCCTTCGTTAGCTCAGGATAATTAAGCTCATCAGTTAGACCCCATAATGATTTATTGTTGATGCACCAACCTTCCAGTTCGTGATCTATAATGGATGTGAGGCTGATTGAGCTTTGTACTTCCAAGGGATCGTCTTTATAAGGGGCGAACGCAATCCTGTAGGGGTTAGCGGTCTTGTAAGTCTGGGAGGGCAACTATGAGAGAAACATCTTTCCGGAGCGACATCATTTCACGAACCTTGACCATCTACGCTGATTTGATCTTCGTGGTGTTGTGGGTCGGGTTCGTCATCGCACTGGTCGTGAATCGGGAGTGGCTGGACGTGATCTGGAGCTGGGCACAGGCGCTGCCTTCGGTACCAAAGATTATCGTCTGGGTATTGTTTCTCCCTATCATGGTAGGGTTATGGATTTGGGAATCTTCTTGGCCGACTTTTGGGCGCCTCGTGGGATTTACCGGTATCCTTACCTGGACTCTCCTTGCCGTGTACAGTACGTATAAATTTTTTCGGTAGATCTGCTCTGACAGGCCAGGCGTCAGAATAGGTATAGGATTTTTTACTCCCAGTCCTGGGACTGGAAGAATCGCCGCTGCAATGCAAGCAACTTGACAAGCCCGAACGTGTCGAGGTGAAGTGGCATTAGCCAGCATGATGATTAAGGGCGATTTTCTATCAATAATTATCATGAGATGGCGCCTAACCCCCGCTCCAGCGGAACCCTGATTAAGGCGGAGGGTAAAGAAACAATAACAACAAACAGAGCCAGGCGCCGCTGAGCTTATCAGTTAGGCAGCCACATATAGAAAGGATGAATGCACATGAACAATCTGACTGCGTATCTCAAGCGCCATCAGTTGATAGCGTACTTTGTTCTGACTTATGTATTCACGTGGACGCTATTGATACTTTTTCAACCACTTTATCTTGAAGGGCAAAGAACTGTGGCGCCCTTGATCAGTCTGGGTATCTTTGCACCTGCGCTGGTAAGCATCGGGCTGTCGGCTGTCCTCAAGCCGCGGCCCAGACAGGGCAGCCGCAAACCTGCAGTGATTGCATTTATCGTTGTGTGGATTCTTGCCAGCCTGATCATCATTATGTTTCTAACCGTTAACCAACAGATGGATCTGTCCACACGTTTAGTGATCGTAAGTGCCATAACCGGGTTAATGCCGGCTTTTGTAGGTTCTTCTGCTTTTTCCACGATACCGGGGGTAAGAGACCATCTTCGTACATATATAAAGCCAAGGGGTGCCCCTGGTTACTATCTCCTGGCGCTTGTTCTAATCCCCGCGATTTGGTTCCTGGGAAATCTCCTGAGTCGTGCCCTGGGAATGGATGTCCCATTTTCCAGATATCCTGTGGTTGATGCCAAGCTCCTGGGGATGGTGATCCTCTTCTTTCTCTATAACGTCATCTATGGTGGACTTTCTGAGGAATCCGGGTGGCGGGGATTTGCCTTGCCGAGACTTCAGGCAAAGTTCAGCCCCCTCGTTTCCAGTCTGATCCTCGGGGTTCTTTGGGCAGTTTGGCATGCACCGGCGAAATTCGGGGGAATCGAAGCCACTAGCCTTGCTGATACACTCGTCGAGTGGGTTCTGATTGTACTGGTCACCATAATATTCACGTGGCTCTTCAACCGCACAAAAGGCAGTATTCTAGTAACTGCGCTGATTCATCCAGCCATGAACACGAATGGCAATTTTCTCACCGCGTCAATCGGTGCCCTCATTCTCCTCTTGGTTTTCACTGTGTTTGTTATCGTAATCGACAGAATGTGGATAAGACCACCTTCTGACAATCCTGCTATCTATCAAGTGAATACGCAGGAAGCTGCCTAACACCGGCTCCACAAGACGGGGCTTGTGCCCCGAGAGTCTGCGGCGCGCTTTCTGAGTTTGATGCCATAATGACCATGTCGGCTCGCCAAGGCCGCCCCGCCGGTGAGCCATCCGTTAGGCGGTATATATTCCTCTAACAGAATAACTCCAAAAGAATTCATCATTTGTGTTAATAACCTTCTCTTAAATGATGCAGTGCTATTCTCTTGTTGCCCACAATGTATCTTACAATATACTTTCGAATGTAATGTATAACAATCATAATGACAGATATACTTGACAATATGTAAGTAATATTGTATACTGATGTCCATGAAAGTACCAACGAGAATGAACCTCAGACTTGCAAGAGTTGAGAAAAATCTCTCCCAGCAAAAACTTGCTGACAAAGTGAACGCGAGTAGACAAACTATCGGGCTTATTGAAAAGGGAGGGTATAACCCAACACTTGACTTGTGTATAAGAATTGCGAAAGCATTAGATAAGACCCTTGATTACCTTTTTTGGGAGGATAGCGAAAATGAGTAAAAAATTCTTAAGATTAGATGAACGGGGAAATCGCATCGTTCGTCAAATATCTTCCGTTTTGTACTTCATTACCGTGTATTCATTGATCGGATTTCAGCTGTACCGTCAGTTTGTGCTCAATCAACCATCTGAAGAGTGGAATGACATCGCTATCCTCATCTCGATTAATGTCATTGTTTGGATTGGTGCATTGTTGTACTTGAGCGGTGTTGTCAATCCCAAGGTTGTAAGAATGCGCTACCTAATCCTCGGGTTCACTGGCTTAGTAATATTTGGATCGGCTTTTACCATCTTTAAATACTCAGTCCTCCTGGACCGGACACTGAGTATGAGTTTGATATTGGATAGTTTCTTTATGGTATTAAAAATTAGCGCGCTTCTAGTAGGTTTATGGGGACTCCTGGCATATCTTGGAAACAAGAGAATGGAGAAGCGAATTAGCTAAATGGATCGTGCAGGATGGTCAAGGAATAGATACTTCGTAGTTGTATCCGCATGTACTAGCGACCACCTGGACATAGATATGCTAACGGAATTGTTGAATCGCTAGTCAATACTGCCTAACGTCTCACTGGAGTGGACCCCGCGCACAGCGCAAGTTGGAATTGAGCCTGGTGCTTCGGCGCCAGGCATTTTCATTGTAAGATCAAAGCCTGGTCGCTCAGCTCAAGACCGTTAGGCGCGTAGATAAACGACGATACTTAATCACAATTGCATCCATTATCTTTACAGCTATAATTGTTAGGGAGGCTCTGTGAATAAGCCAAGTTTTAACACTATTGACGACTACATATCATTCTTTCCGGAGCATGTTCAAAAAAAACTAACCGAACTCAGAGTTTTAATAAGACAAATAGCACCAGATGCTCAAGAAAAGATAAGCTATCAAATGCCAACATTCTACCTTAATGGTAATCTGGTTCATTTTGCAGCTTATGCAAAGCATATTGGATTCTATCCAACACCGAGCGGAATTGCTAAATTCAAGCGAGAATTGTCAGGATATAAGCACGCCAAAGGATCCGTTCAATTCCCGCTGGATAGAGCATTGCCTATTGAACTTATTAAAAAGATTGTTAAATATCGAGTTGAAGAAAATATCAAGAAGGGCAAGAGGTAGTAATTCAAGTCAGTTACTGGTGGCTGAATGACCTAGGCCTTTATACTACAAACTGGGCCTACGATGATTGAGTACCACCTAACCCCCGCTCCACCCGAAAGCCGGTTAAGACCGAGTACCGGGGACGGGGGACCGGAAAGGCAAGGCCCGGCTGCGGGTGAGCTCATCCGTTAGCCTGCTGGAATGGAAATGTAAATTGTTTTGTAAACGCCTCATTGGTTGATGATTAAAATGTCTAGAATCGATCTGAACGCTCGGTGTCTACTGATATTTCTATTACTGTACCTGTTTGTCCCAGCATGCAACTTCCGGGAGCCAATGGATACTGTCCCTGTTAATACCGGAACCCAACAAATTACGGAAACCCTTTCACTTTATCCTTCCGAAACAGAAACGAGCACCCCTGCCACTGATAACAGTTCTGAACCTTTTCTTTGCCAGGAAGGATTCGAAGATCGAGAGCTACGAGAGCCTTATCAGCGATATGATGGTAAACCTCGGTACACTTTGTCGGAAGAAGAGCTTATCGTGTACCTTGATTTGATGGGCATTGAATCGATTTGCTTTCCTGTGCAGTTTGGTGCACCTTTCGTGAATGTTGATTGGAACAGTATCGAGGATCCACCTGCAACGGGGCGGATGGTCAGCATTGGATTTGAAGAGTTATATTCCGGAGGTGGCTGGAGTAGGGGCTATCTCGTGTATGCCACTTATGATTTCTCTATCGGAACGGAGTACGATGTTTTCGCCACTCGGGCAGATTTAGAACAGATTACAGCTCAAGCTAATCCAAATCTAATCAATATTGGTGGTGTTGAAGGTTTTATCCGCTATTTTCCAAGTTTTCCCATGGGGATGCAGGTCATTTCACAAACCTACATAATCCCATTCGAGGACTACTATATTGCGGCCGTGCTTACGCTGGGAGCTTACGATCCGGCTGTTATTAATGAAGTGCTACGAGAGATGGAGGAAGGCAAACACCCGGACCTCATAGACGAGAATATCAAACTGATGGAGATCCTTGTGTCTTCTATTAGGTTTAAATAACATCGACCTACATTAGATCTAACCCCCGCTGCACCTGACTCTTCGACTGCGCGCTCCGATCAGAGCAGGTGTGCTTATCCGGTATGTATTTGGAGTTACGATTATTCAGATGATTTCGATGGGATGGGAAAATGAATAAAGTGATCCAAAAGCTTGATGGCGCCAATATGGATATTGATCTTGTCACTCCTCATGACCAGATTACCTGGCAGCAAGATTCATGTCCATGGAATATTGCCGAGGATACTTCTCAGCATAAATGCGCTGTAAAGAATATATCTATATGTCCCTTTTTTTGTGGAATAGAGTTTCAAGATTATATCTTGTGCTGTTACCCGCACAAGAATCCACTCAATTAGACGAGTAAGGAATAAAGACCAATCATCAATGGGATCTAACAATAAAAGAGCACCAGAAATATAACCCCCGCTCCCATTCGACAGACCTGTCCGGAGTAGGCCGAAGGTCGTACCGAAGGGCTCAGGATCTGCGGCACCTGACTGCCTGGGGAGGACAGGAGACCGGGGACTGAAGAACAGAAACTCACGCCAGGCGGCAGGTGCCCTTCACCAGCTCAGGAGAGTTAAGCTCATCCGTTAAGCGCGGAAAAATAAAAGGAACATAAAGTGGAAGAAAAGGATAAAAAGCTCAAACCGCTGGGATGGGGATCATCGATAACAATATTTCTTGTAACGGCAATAATATTGCGAGTAACCCATTACATCTTTGTGCCCGCATATACATTGGCGACTGGAAAACCTTATTTGGTTGGGTATCTGATTGGTTGGGTAAGCACCATGTTCTTGTTCTTTTTGACTTCTTTGATTGTATACAGGCTTGATCGCCATCCAATAAACATGAAAGGATTTGTTCCTCGATATCGGCTAGACAGGATGAAAAAAGCAGATTGGTTATGGACCCTGGCAATGATTGTATTCGCCATCATATCTCTATATGCACTTTCTTTCACCCAAACAATTCTGAAATCAGTAGCTTTCTTTTCACCACACCCTGCATTTCCTCCCGATATGGTTGATATGGCTAATAAACTTACCCCTGGAGTTCTGTTTGAAATGCCTCTCCAGGGAAAATGGTGGCTTGTTGCAGTTTATTTTATTGGATGGATTCTCAATATTTTGGGAGAAGAATTTTGGTACAGGGGATGGATGTTGCCAAGACAAGAGATAGCCTTTGGGAAATATGCCTGGGTTATTAATGGGTTTATGTTTAACTTTCAACATACCTTTCAGCCCTGGAATATGTTAGCGATGTTGCCGGGATCTTTGTTCCTGTCATATGCCGTCCAACGGCAGCGGAAAACCTGGATGAGTATCATCTGGCATGGACTATTGAATATCAGCTTATTGATATTTATCATCCAGGGAGTTATCGGATAGCTATCTCGTAAAGAATTCGCGCTTTACCCCCGCTGCAGCGGACGCAGGGGAACGCAGCTCGTAGAGACAGCTTGAACTTCTGGAGGTCGGGAGCAATCTGTAATAGAAAGACAGTGTCCTTCCTCGCCCTGGCTGTGGTGATTGGGTGCGCGCCATATCAGCCTACGGCAACGCCGGTGCCGCTCTCCGCTGCCAACACCCCCGGCACCGACCTCGGACTCTGGCTTTCCGTGGGGCTGGGCGATCCTGCCTGTGGCATTTCTGGCAGCGATAGTTGGCTGGATAGTCATCCGCTGAAGACGGTCCACTCGGTGATAGCTCCCTAGAGAACGGTGTGTTCCGCGGAATGCTCAAGCGTCCTGCCCCTCACAGGCATTGTAGATGGTCCGGGACTCCCTGGGCAGCCTCCACCGGTCTCGCGGCAACCCCGCATGACCATTACCAGACCCGCTCAGCAGGTGCCCTTCGCAGAATGTGGAGGTTTCGCAAAGCTCTTCCGTTATACATCTATAAAAAAGGAAGCCAGACAGTGAAACAAACAATCGTACATATCGCATTAGTTGTTAGGGATTATGATGAAGCTATCGAATTCTACACAAAAAAACTCAACTTTGTTTTGGTAGAAGACACCTATCAGCCAGAACAAAACAAACGGTGGGTGGTTGTCTCTCCGCCAGGATCAAAAGGCACAACGTTGCTTTTAGCAAGAGCCTCAAATCCCGAGCAGGAATCATTTATTGGTAATCAAACAGGTGGACGAGTATTTCTATTCTTAAATTCCGATGATTTTTGGCGAGATTATAATGATATGCGTGGTAAGGGTATTAAATTTATAAGAGAACCAAAACAAGAAGAGTATGGCATGGTGGCTGTTTTTGAAGATTTATATGGTAATTATTGGGACCTGCTCCAGTTGAATGAGAATAATTCAGTTACCAATAGAGGTGTATAACACCCGCTCCCTTTGGCGAGCTAAGGATCTGCGACACCTGACCACCTTTGATGGACTGGGGACGGAAGACGGAGGACTGAAATAACAAGCCCGGCAGCAGGTGCCCTTGACAGGATGCTTCGCGAAGCTCTTCCGTTCAGCAGATGATGTGCACTATTGAATGGTTAATCGGCTCAGAAGATAATTTCTCTATAAGTGAGGATACTATGATATTCAGGAAATTGTTTCCCCAATTAGTTGGTCTGATATTGATTGTAGTGTTTTTGCCAGCCTGCGCCGCACCGCAACTAACTCCCACTCCAGAATCATTTACCAGCACTCCTGCACCAACCGCCACCCCAACACCACAACCTGAATGGAAACCCGAAGAAAGTGATTTTAATGCCGCATTAGAAGAAGTATTAGATCCCTTTTTTTCCATATATATTGAGAAAGTAGGTATTACAGGATTTTCAGTAGGTGTTGTTAAGGACAACAAAATTGTTTATGCTAAAGGTTTTGGCGTAAGAGATTTCGAAACCCAAGAACCTGTTACTGCATATTCTTTATTCCATATGGCGTCCATTTCTAAGCCGTTTGTGGCAACTGCAATTATGCAGCTTGTAGAAGAAGGAAAAATTATCCTTGATGAATCGCTTGTCACCTATCTTCCCTATTTCCAACTTGATGATGAACGCTATAACGAGATAACAGTCCGACAAATGCTCAGTCATGTATCAGGTATGCCACGTGCCATGGATTATCATTGGGATCAACCTGAGTATGATGAAGGGGCATTGGAGCGGTATGTCCGAAGTTTGGCAGATCAAAAACTACTTTTTACACCGGGCGATGAATTTTCTTACAGCAATGTGGCATATGAAGTTTTGGGGGATGTCATAGCCAAAGTATCTGGTCAGCCGTTTGAAAATTACGAGAAAGAAAATATATTGGCCCCGCTGGGAATGGATCAAAGCACTTTCTTAAAAGAAGAAATACCCCCAGAACTCGAAACGACACCTCATCTTGACGAAGGTGTTGTCAGCGAAGTTTATCCATACAATCGTCCTCACGCGCCAAGTTCTACCTTGCATTCAAATGTTTTAGAGATGTCTTATTGGGCAATCGCTAACATGAACCGGGGCACATTCAATGATATGAAAATACTGAGTGAATCCAGCTATGATCTCCTCTGGACACCACACGTACAAGTGCAAACTGGTGTATCGATGGGCTTGGGATGGTTTCTGAAAAGGTCTGAGGAAGGGGATTGGGTTTATCATGATGGTGGAGATGTTGGTTTTCGGACATCATTTACTATGCTGCCAGAAGAATCAATAGCTTTAACCATACTTGCCAATGATGAACGATTAAACCCAAGGTCAATGGCCGATATTGTCATAGGGTTAATCCATGATATTGAACCATAGATTGTCTTCTCAAGCCATTTTCATTTCAGTGGAAGAGCAAAATGGATAAAAAGCCCGCCGAACAAATCCGATGAAGCAGCCTGCCTCCCACCGCGATATTTCGGGGTTCTGCGCGATTTGGCAGTAAAGTTGGATTATTAGGGTGCTGGAAATGCTAGAGCAGGATCGAACCCCGGTCGCTCAGCTCGTAGCCATTAGGTTGCATTTTGTATAATTATCAGAAGAATAATAAAGGAATTAAATATGGAATCCTTTCATGATTATATGAAGGAATATAAAAAACAGCTAAAGAAGGGTGACATCATAAAGGCATATCAGGGCCTGATGGAATATTTTGGACAGTTAAGATCGTATTTTAATAATAAATATCCTGATTATTCCGTTTCTAGCAGTATTTATTATGGATATATGGATATGACATATTTTTCTATCTTTCCAGAATCATTAAAACGTCGGAGTCTGAAAATTGCATTGGTTTTTGTTCACAACAAATTTAGATTTGAAGTATGGTTAGCGGCAAAAAACAAGAATGTTCAAACAAAATTCTGGAAATTGATAAAAGAAAGCGATTGGAATAAATACCACATAACACCAACTACAAGAGGTGTTGATTCCATAATAGATCACATTTTAATTGACAATCCAGATTTTAGTGATTTGGATGCTTTAACAAAACAAATCGAGAGAGGGACCTTAAAATTTATCAAGGATGTTGAGGGCTTCTTAGCTAAACATTAAAACTGACTCTGGTGCTGACCTCCTCCCGCCGAAAAGATTGCATCTACCACCCCTCTTTGCATATACGCCGCATAATTATTAATTGATATCATTCTAAAAATAAATTCGTTAATATGTAAAAATATGTTTGAATCATGCGTAATACCAATAATTAAAATAAGGCAGAGTCGCGGTTCTGTAAGGAGAGAAATATTTTCGACTGTCATGTGAATTGATCTAATGTCTATATTCACCAGACCCTCATGGCGCTTCGTTTGGTCGGACAGAGGATATAATGTTAGGAGGAGGAGAAAATAAACCCTTAAACCAAAAACATGAAAACAATTAAAGTAATAAATCGAGGGGATTGGAGAGAATGGCTCGCAGCCAATCACGATAAAGAGACAGAAATCTGGCTGGTTTACTACAAAAAGAAAACTGGCAAGACAGGTGTTGGATATGATGCTTCCGTAGAAGAAGCACTGTGTTTTGGGTGGATTGATAGTCTTATCAAGAGGTTAGATGACACGAAATATGCCAGGAAGTTCACGCCGAGAAAAGTGAACAGCCAGTGGTCACCCTCGAATAAAAAGCGCGTAAAGCAGCTGATTAAAGATGAGTTGATGACGGATAACTAAGCCCCGGCGGCGGGTGCCCTTCGCAAGCTCAGGATAGTTAAGCTCACCCATTAGGCTGTTTAAAAATTTTCAGCCATGCAGGAAAATCAATCAATAGAATCCAAATTAAAGGGTTAGGGTATTCTGAAGAATGGTATAGAAAGGGATTGTAAGTCATTAAGCACCCACAATCCCAATTCTAGCGGCTTTTCTGTCACGATCTTGCCCGTTGGCGGCGGGCTTCCATTTCTGCTAATTCCCGGCGTATCTGTCGAATCCACTTAAGTTCAACCTCGTACTGAGCGATCCAATTCTTCTGGATCATATCCCACAGATATTTTTCACGTGATGTCCGCTCCGGCATATTCGGTCTGCTATCAGCTTGCACTCTCACAAAAAACAACTTTTCACCAACTGCGTTCAAATACGCTTCAAGCAGTTCATCTATTTCCTCTGCTTTCAGACAATCGGCCCACAGCAGCTGGTTCAAAAACGATTTTTTTGAGCGCGGCGGCTCCGGCTCACTTCCAACCCATTTTCTCAACGCTTGTATACCTTCGTCGGTAATCGTATAAACATGACGATCTGGGGCGCCGATCTGGTCTTCAATAGTTTTGGTAACCCATTCATCATTATGAAGTTGGACCACAGCTCGATAAATCTGGTTGTTGTTAGCTGACCAGGGAAGTGTTTCGGAATCAGCAATTATTTTTTTAAGATCATAACCAGTCATTGGCTGCCAGCTCAAGTATCCCAAGATAACATATTTGATGGACATCGGTAACTCCTTGTACAATTATGTTATATTTACCATATGTTACACATAACATATGGTTTTGTCAACCCATAGTTTGAAAATGAATATTCAAAAGATCAAGAGGATTAACCCTCCGTTCAGGACAGCCATTCGATACGCCCATTCGCTACGCTCAGGGCTACTCAGGACCGGGGGCCGAGGACCGAAGACCGGACACTCACACCAAGCGGCAAGTGAGTTCTTTCGGTAGATGTTTTTTCTGAAAATATATCAGTATTGCAAAGAATATTAAATTATTCGGGGCAGGTTTAAAAACCTGCCCCGAAAATCACCCAGCATCACTGAAGGGGCCGTGCCATAATCACCCCCCCGTTAATTTACAGCTGATAAATTTCTTTAATAATCGGCAAGATATATTTAAGCAACCGATCAGGATGGGCTGGTTTTCCTTTGAGAAGGATGTCGTGTATTTCAAAATCGCGACCAGTACCACAAACCCATACTTCGTCATCTAAGTCAAGGGTTAAAGGCAGGTCTGACACAGAGGATACTTTTGCAGGATGGCCTTTTATGTCATCAACAACAACGGTGTCCCCGCCTGTTTCGAGTACGACTGCTCGAAGCCAACGCCAAACGATTTCTGGTGGATTGGCATCCATGTTGATAGCAACCAGTTGGTCTGGTTGAATCTTAATCCGTTTTTGAACAACTAGCGAAGAAAAAACTGCTTCAAAGGTAGAGTTATCGGGCACTGTTTTTACACTGCTACCATTTTCGTTACAAGTTAACACAAGAGCTAATTTTAGTTTCATGGGAAATCTCCTTGAAATTACCCACGACTTTATGAATCAAAAAAGTCGTGAGTTTATGTGCCACACCCGCGACTTTTACAATAATAAGAGGTTTACTATGTATAAACCAAATAGATCAGTTAGATCACATCAAATCGCCTTTAACAGATGAGGCAAGGTTGGATGGATTACAATTATGTGTATGTTCTTCAAAGAAACGCTACCCATAGGCAACCGCCTTCCCCGAAAAGCGCTGCAAGTGATAAAACAAAATCGAGATCGCGGACAAATTATAGCATGATTCCAATACCGATTATTATTTTCAGATTATGAAACATCAAACCCACCCTGCCCTTCGATACGCCCTTTCGCTGCGCTCAGGACTGCTCAGGACGGGTGACGGAGGACGGAGGACCGGAACCTCGCCCCCGGCGGCAAGTAGATCTTCCGGTATGCTGTAAAATACCTCAGTTTTGAATAGCAATATTTAGCAATCAAGGATGTATCGTGAGTATTGGTTCAAGGGTTACCCAGGCAGTTTTTAAACTAACAAATATAAAAAAGTGGGTCTTTCGTCAATTTATGAATCCTCCCAGAAATACAGGCACTATGGATAGCGATAAGTTTAAGAATAATCTTGATCTTATATCTTGGACAGTTGATGGATTTAAACTTTTATCAGTTAATCCACCCAACTCAAATAACAAACAGGTTATATTTCTCCACGGGGGAGCCTATCTACTAGAGGCTACAGCTTTTCATCAAAAATTTATGGAAACTCTGGCTAAAGAATATGGACTGACAATAACATTTATCGATTATCCTAAAGGGCCGGAGCATACTTTTCGAACCACACATGATGTGGTCCTTAAAGCCTATCTTGAAATACTGCATAAAAATCCAGGGAATGAATTTTACCTAGTGGGAGATTCAGCTGGGGGAGGTTTAGGTCTCGCACTTTTACAAGAGTTGCGGGATAAAAGAATCACTCCTTTTCCCAAAAAAACAGTTCTGGTTTCTCCCTGGTTGGATTTAACTATGAGTAATGAGAGTATTCAGGATTATGAATCTAAAGACCATCTTTTGCCTGTTAAGGGATTAATTTATGCAGCCAAATTGTATTCTGGTGGTGAGGATTTAAGAAATCCTTTGCTTTCCCCACTTTATGGAGATATGTCAAACCTGGGAGTTATTAAATTATTCTTCGGGACAAATGAGGTTCTTTACCCTGATTGCTTGGAGTTAACGAAAAAAATATCAAGTTCCCAGGGAAGTTCGATAGAGTATATTATTGGAGAGAATATGATGCATGACTGGATTATTTTCCCGTTTAAGGAATCAAAAAAAGGGGTATCGCAGATAGCACAATTTTTAATTTCTGATTAATATTTTTTTGTTTATCGAAGGGGATCGGGGATTATATTGAGTATTCAATAAGCTCATCTGACAGGTTTCTGAAAAAAAGAAAATGAGCCTGAAGGCGATCCGACTACATTTAATTAGGAGCATGATTGATGGAAAACAAATCGTTTATACATACTGTTGTATTTATATCCCTAACAACAATCATCGTTCTTGCTTGTGGGACTGTTCCGCCTGCAGCGGAATCAACAGTACCGGAACCGACCCACACCCAACCGCTTCCCGCGCCAACGGCAACGATAGCCCCGCCGACAAATACTCCCACCCCGCCAACTCCCACGGCAACACCTTTCCCTGTGGTCATAAACGCGGATAATATTCAAGCAGTATCCGACCGTTATGAATTATGGGTTCCGGAGGATAGTGTGCGGGCCTTAGCTTTCTCGCCAGACAGCTCTTTATTAGTTACGGGGACCGGGTTGAATTTGTCCAGCCCAGATCAAAAGCTGCGGATTTATCATGTTGAAACTGGAACGCTGATAACTGAATCAGAGAAGCTGTACACAATCATTTGGGATGTTGCCTTTACACCAGATGGCAGCATGATTGCAGTTGCTTTAGATAACGGCAGCATACAAATCCGAAACACTGAAGATCTCTCGCTCGCGGACAAGATTGAACTTCCGGGCCCGGTTAATAGTATTAGCCTCTCATCCGACGGGAAAAGGATAGCTGCAGGCGTTGCCGAAGCGGAAAGCGATGACGGCGTTGTTTATATCTGGGATTTGGATAACCGTGAAATCCTGCTTAAATTCTGGGCTCATCCCTACAGTGTTCCAAGTATGGATTTTTCACCCGATGGAAAATTATTGGCAACAGGTGCAGTGGATCGATCTGTAAAAGTATGGGACAGTCAAACCGGGGCTTTAATGGATACGCTTTCACAAGCAGGTCAGGGTGCCGCGATAAAGTTTTCACCGGATGGTTCACTTCTGGCTTCGGGTTTGTGCAGCGAATCGATCAACCTGGATTGTCAGAAAGGCAGTGTTATCTTGTGGGATTCGGCAAGCTGGGGGATATCCAGGATCTTGACTGGTCCTGGTGATTGGGTTGATGGGGTTGCATTTACGCCGAATATGTCGATCCTGGCAGGAGCCAGCCGGAATGGATTAGTTTATTTATGGCGCCTGAGTGATGGGACTCTTTTGCATACCCTGGGTGGACATACATATGGTGTTGATGTGATTGCTGTATCGTCCGATGGCAGTTCGATCGCCACGGGTGCGCATAAAAGTGCTATCATCTGGGTTGTAGAGCAGTGAGCGCTTCTGTATGGAGAAAATCTTGCTTCATGGAGGAAAAATATACCAAGCGCAATGAAAAAATTAATTAGAGCGGTCTTAACCGGATATCGAAAGCTAGTCACGAGACTAAAGCTCTTTAAAGGGCAAAAAGGTCAGGATAAGTGGGTAATTTTCACTGTCTTGCCATTTAAGAGGAAAGGCTATTTCCTGGACTTGGCAGCAACTGACGGCATTACCAATAACAATACCTATAGCCTGGAAAAACTATTCGGTTGGAACGGGATTTGCATTGAACCTAATCCGATTTTTAATCAAAAACTTACTAAAACACGAAATTGTATTATCGACAACTCGGTGGTTAATGACAAACATGAGTCAGTAGAGTTCAGAATTGATGTTGGCGGATGGGGGGGGATAATAGCCGATGACACAGACAATAATCCTCGACTGCGTTCTGAGCAGTTATCAAACGCAGAGACAATTCGTCTTGATACAGTCTTGTTGACTGAGATCCTCGACCGTTATAGCGCCCCAAGGATCATAGATTATTTTTCTTTAGATGTTGAGGGCAGCGAGGAAAGAGTTCTCCGGAACTTTGATTTTAATCAATATCAATTTAATTGCCTGACCATCGAACGACCGACACCAGAGCTGAACGAGATTCTTTTTAAGAATGATTATACATTTGTAAAGAATAACCAGTTTGACTCGTTCTATGTTCATTCGTCCCTGGCGGAACAGGGGAAAATCCGCTGCCAGCCCTTTGAACAGATTCCTCCCAAGAATTACTAGGAAACTATCGATAACTATTTTCTAGAAACATAACCTGCCTGCTTAACAGGCGATTATTGCAAGAACACTCAATGTATTTTGATATGCTGCTTAGAGCAGCTTAGCTGGGTGAAAACGTTTATACGAATCGATTACAATTGAATCACGCCCTGGGAATAATTTGGAGGCACAATGATGAAGAAAAGAACTAACAACCTGATTCTATTCCTAATCGCCATTCTGATCCTTCCCTCCATCACTTGCAGCATACTAAAAACGAAAACAGAGTCGGAGCAGCCTCCGGCTGAAACCGATTTGGACGGAGAAGATTCTTTGCCAGAATCGGAGGAAACCAATCTCCCAGATACAACTGGTGATGAAATCGAAATTGTACAAACCACAGCATACCTGGATGTTTACGGCTTCTGGAATATCCATGGCTTGTTAACAAATACCGCCTCCTACTCAGTCGGCAGGGTTGAGATCGAGGTTAATCTCTTGGATGAAAACGAAACCTTGGTCTTTAGTGAGATTTTTTATTCCGCGCTCTTTGGTCTCGCCCCAGGCGAATCGCAGCCTTTTAGTATCCGCTTACCGGATACGGTATCTACGGTATCCGCCCTGGACCACTACGAAATTAATATCCTTCAATTAGAGCGGTTTGAAATGGGCCTTATCCAAGTAGAACCCGGCGGCATGAGCAGCACTTCCTATGAAGACGGCACATATACAATTACAGGTGAAGTCCTGAATAACAGCACGCAGCCAGCGTCGATACATTCCATAAAGGCTGCGCTCTATTCAGAGGACAATGAGATTATCACCACAGAATCCTGCCAGGTTTGCACCCGCTACCTGGACCCGGGTGAATCAGGCCCTTTCCAATTCCTGATTTTTGGACACCCCCCGGAAGCTGTTGTCGACCATTTTGAAGTTTATTTATCCGTAGAACCAGCCCTGCCAATTGAAGGGTTTGAAGCCGTCTTTTCAGAACCCGTTCATACTTATACTGATCCGGCTGGCAATTTCCATATCATGGGGGATATCCAGAATGCCGGGGAGAAGATATTGGATCTTCAGCTGCTGGCCACATTTTACGATCAATCCCGGCAAGTGGTAGGGGCTTCAGTGTACAACCTGCCGCTTAATTCTCTGCTTCCGGGTGAGTCAGCCCCTTATGAAATCTTCCTGGGGGGACCGACAACCGCTGTTGATTGGTCAATTCAGGTGGATCAAGCTGGTTCCCGGGAGGTGGATTCCCCTTCATATGTATTATCCACTTCTGGAAATGAAAAAAACACCTCAGAATATCTATGGTCATTTTCGGGAAATGTTGTAAATGATACGGATAAAACCCTGCGGTTTATCCTGGTTGTTATTGGTTTAAGGGAAATTGAATCAGGAAGGCTGGTTGGACTAGCTCAAAGCCTAAAGGTAGGTGAATTCCCGACTGGATCAAGTATTGAATACAACCTTGTTGTCAGCCCCGACCCGGATCTGGACTCAGCAGCGCTGGAGGAGTTTATTCTGATCCGCGGCAGATGATTTAGGGCAGGAAGAGATTAAAATCGCAAGCTCTGTCTGGGCCAGCCTGTTCAAGCACAATAACGGTAAGTTCTCCGGATACGGTGGTGTTGTAAATATCAAAATCTACCTCACCATGCCCTTGTCCAAAAGGCACTTTGATCTCCATATCAGGATGAAAACCAAAATCCCAGATATCCGGGAAGCAGCCCACAAGGAAAGAGCAGGTAATTGCATAGCCCGGGTATTCAAACTCGGTAATAAACAATTCAAGAGAACAATCAGGGGAGGGATTAAGTATGCCGTCAATTTCCCACTTGGTTGGCCAACCACTTTGGGTTGTAACAAGACCCCCTCCGGCTTCGCCATCTCCTTGTCCAAAAGTATAGACCAGTTCCCCCTGGATAAGTCCTTTCCCGTCCGGCGTAACGATAGTTACTGGAATTTGTACCTGCACCGGATACCATAAAAACTGAGTCCAATTTACTCCATCGTGCATTAATCCATCCCCAAAGATGAGCAGATCAACATAACCTTCTAAATCTGAAGAAGGGGAGAGTTCCACAGGCACAGCAGTGTCTGGCGCGTATCGGAAGCCAAATGCGCTCAAAGCGATAACCATGAGCATGATCCCCCTTAAGATATTTCTTTTTCGGGCGGCCATCTTTTCCCTCCCGTTAGATAACAGATGATATTTTAGTCTCCTGTTATCAGTATACCAAAGGAGATTCGCTCCCGTTTAGAAAAATAAGGGTTAAAAATACTATAGGAAAGAGGAACCGCCTAAAAAAACCATTTTATATACCCCCAAGATGACGGCTAAAGGAATAATTCCCTTAATTACCAATAGGAAACTGGTAGAAGTTGGCTAGAGTAGAGGAGGGTTAGCATGGGTGTTGAATTTGTCTTCCGGATGATTATTCTAGCTGTCCTGGTTCTCACGTTTATAATTTCCGGGGCCTATAGAAAACGGGCGCGAGAAAGCGGAGAATTTATTAAACACCAGCAAGAAGGGTGGGTGATCCTGCTTCTCCGGATGGCATTTGGTTTTTCTCTCCTGGGAGTTCTGCTGTTAAATATTTTTTCCCCTAAAATCCTAACCTGGGCTAAGTTCGAACTGAACATTTATATACAGGCCGCGGGTGTTGTATTAGCCATATCCTGTGTCCCGTTAATCTGGTGGGTTTTCCGCAGTATCGGCAGCAATATCTCTGAGACTATTCTTATTAAACAGGATCATGAGTTGGTGACGATTGGTCCTTACCGGTGGATTCGCCATCCCCTGTACAGCTCAGCACTCTTGCTGTTATTCTCAATCAGCATCACATTCAGGGATTGGATCCTGCTTGGCAGTTTCCTGACCGGCTCAATCGCCTTCCGGCTGCTGGTCATACCTGCCGAGGAAAAACAACTCCTGGAGGCTTTTGGTGAGGATTATGAATGCTACCAGCAGAGCCGTACCGGCGCCTTGCTGCCCTGGATCAGATAAGCCAGTTTTTGTTTCGTGGAAATTAATCGGGAGATATCTTAATGTTGCGGTCCCTGATACTCATCATTCTTGGAATTCCTGTAATAGCTCTTCTCCTGCATACAATCACCAGAATCATTCGTTATTTCTATAAATTTCCCATACCGGAATTTGCTGCCAACCTGATTGATAATTCTCTGCGAAGACGCATCCAGCCTCCGGATGAAATGCCAATCCGACATGGCATCACACCCGGCATGACTGTTCTTGAAATTGGACCGGGCAACGGGACCTATACAATAGCCGCCGCCAGGAAAATCGGCGATTCAGGAAAGTTAATCACCATTGATATTGAACCAAAGATGATCCAACGGGTACAAAAGCGGGTTCAAAAGGAGGGGATAAGCAACATTGAAGCCCGGGTAGGGAATGTTTTTGATCTTCCCTTTGAGGATAACTCCTTTGATCTTGTGTACATGATAGCGGTGATTGGGGAAATTCCTACACCGGAAATGGCAATGAATGAGTTTTTCCGTGTATTAAGTCCCCAAGGATCACTGGTGTTCAGTGAGATTCTAATGGATCCGGATTATCCTCGCTCCAAAGCATTAACCCGTTTGGCTGAAAACGCTGGGTTTCAGCTGGATAAAAAAACCGGCGGCTTCTTTTCATATACACTTATTTTTACGAAGGTTTAAGGGAATCTAGGATGAACCAATTTCGGAGCGCAGGTTATTTCTTTACAACTTTATTGATGTATCTGGGAATTCCCTTATTGGGATGGGGACTTGGTGGCCTGGGCGGATTTTTCCAGCTTGGTCCCCGTCTGGCCTATGGTTTGATTGATTTTTTTCTTGACGTGAAAATCGCCGGGTTCAAACGGAGAGAATCACCAACGTTGAAGCCTGAGCGGGGGATGTTTTTGATCTTCCCCGGGGCTCTTTGATCGCAAATCCGGGTCATCTCCTGCGGGTTTATCCGTTTTTTGCTATAATGAATTTGAGAAATTTATTGGTGGTCAAGTTGCTAAATTGATCAGTTGAGTAGTGATTCGCCATTAAATTCATACCAGGAGAGTTTAATATGGCCGACATTTCCTCCGCTGACCGGGATTCCAACCGCTTACATTCTTATTCGCTTAACCGCCCCTTCACCCTGATAATTATCCTTTTTATTCTGGCCTATATTATAAAAATATTTGACAGTTTTATATTCCGCATTGATGAACTTGTTGGAGAAGCTATCCTGACCAAATCCCTTGGATTCCTGCTGGTTGCTGGGTATCTATGGGCATCTGGGAATAGACTTCGGGATATAGGTTTTCATAAACGTTTTGTGGGAAAAGCTCTTATTCTCACCGGAGTGAGTTTCTCAATGATCTACGTTGCGGCCTTTGTTGGCCAGTTAATCGCCTTCCAATCAGTTGGAGAAGCTGCTCGATTGACACTAACCGCAGTAGATCCAAAAACGGGAATGTCCGGGGGATTCTTATTTGCACTCTGGATGGTTTTCACCAACCTGATTAATTCAGCCATGGAAGAGGGCTTGTTCCGGGGCTTGATGATCCGCCATTTGATGATCAAGACCTCCGCCTGGGGAGCAATCTTAATATCAACTGGTTTGTTTGCAATCTGGCATCTCAGCTGGCCAATCCGTAATTATTTGGATGGCGCTTCCACACTGGGGGAAGCAGGATTTGAAGCCGTTGGTTTACTGATTGCCACCTCTATCGCCGGTATTGTATATGGTTACCTTTACCTTAAAACAGATAACCTCTGGGCACCCTTTCTGGGGCATGTGATTAATAATACCGTTCTGAATATGCTGTACTTCAAAACAGGAACAGGTCTGCAAGCTCCAACATCACTCGGGATATTTCTCCCGATTTTCCTACTTGGTTATTTAGCGCTACTTCCTGTTTTTAAGATTTATAGTAAACGAAATAACCTGCCCGAGACCAGTCCGTGGGGGGAAGCCGGGTAGATTTGCCAGATGGTCAATATAATTAAAACTCTCCTGGATGGTTTGATCCTGTCGGTTATTGCCTCAATCTTCTTAATTATTATCTTGCGAATAAATCCAAGATTGTTCTTGCAGGACTATCCGGATGAGATCCAGAGCCAGGTCCCGCCAAAAACAGACTCTGAAAAACGTCAATCCATCATCGCGGGCATCCCCTTTTTGGCCCTGTTGTTCGCCGTGCCTTTTATTTCCACCCTGACTCTTCAGCGCCAGTTTGGCGGCAATCTTCCTTTCCTGCAACTTTTTCTAAATGCCTTTGGAGTTGCGTTTATTTTTAATCTGGTTGACCTGATCCTGCTGGATTGGATCATGTTCTGCACCTTCACGCCCAAGTTTCTTGTAATCCCCGGCACAGAAGGAATGGCATCTTATAAGGACTATGGATATCATTTCAGGGCGTCCCTCATTGGCACCGTAATTTCAGGAATGGCCGGTTTGGGGATTGCTGGATTGGCACTTTTGTTATAAGGCGAGGAGGAAAACGGACTGATGAGTAAGTTATGGAAGGAAATTAAGTACGATGCAGATTTCATCAAAGGGCATACCCTGCAGCCCAAATGGTACAAGATATTAAAAGTATTCGTATTACTGGGAGTAATAATTGGGTTTCTGGTCTTATTTGGCACGTTTAAAACACTGGTCTTTTTTGGAATCTTTTTTTCCTTGAGTTTCCTGGTCCACATGCTTTACCGGATCAACACGAACAAGTTTACCCAGAGCTGGCTGGATTTTATTGTTATTGAAGAAAACGATCAGCTCAAGTACGATCGGGTCGGAATTTATTATTATTTCTTCATTCTCTTTAACCTGTTACTCTCCTTGCTGATCACGTTTATAGTTCTCTGAATTCTAATGGGGCTGCCCCAAACGAGAGAAGAAATGAACAGGGTGGACAACAGTAGTCATTACCCCTTTTCTTAATAGTCTGTATTCTTATCTGGATTTTCCCAATAACTAGCTGTTTTCCATCAATTCGCGTGCTATCATAGAAAGGGAAGGAAATCCGGTTTTCACGGTGAGGAGTTTACATGAAGAGAACCAATTTAATATCTATCGGGCTATTCGTTTTTATACTCGCTGATTTATTCTTGATGGCTCCTAAAACGGCATTTGCCCGGGATGTTATGGGACTGGTTCCCACTTCCGAGCAATCTCAAACCATGAACTGGATTATGATGGTTGTCGGGTTGATTGTCATGGTAGTCCCCCTGCTGTGGTATTTTCGCAAGAAGAAGTAAGAATCCGGGCAAGTGATCTGGCAGTCGAAGCATAGTTTGTTGGTATGTTGATGACAATGAAAAAAATCACCCTAATGAAACCAGAACATTGGCCGGTAGTGAAAAAGATATATCAGGAAGGCATCAATACCGGCAATGCAACATTTCAAGATTCGCCTCCACAGACCTGGGAAGAATGGTCCGACAGGCATATCTCAAATTGCTCTATCGTTTGCCTGGTAGATGATCGTGTCATAGGATGGGCAGCAGTCTCCCCTGTCTCTGACAGGAGTGTATATCAGGGTATTGGAGAAGCCAGCGTATATGTAACAGCAGAATACTGGAGAATGGGAATTGGAGAGCGGTTATTAAGGAACTTGATCACCAAATCTGAACAGGAAGGATATTGGACTTTACAAGCCGGAATTTTTCCCGAAAATAAAAGCAGCCTACAGCTGCACCAGAAACTTGGATTTCAAGTGGTTGGCACTCGAGAAAAAATCGGAAAGATGAATTATGGTCATTTATCCGGGACATGGCGAGATGTCCTGTTATTGGAACGCAGAAGCACAGAAGTTGGGAATTAATGAGTCTGATTATCCGCCAGAAAACTGATAACTACGCCAGGTCGGCAAAAAGTAATGTTACGGATTCGAGATTGATTGCCCACAATTGATCAGGATCTGTCAGGGGAGGCGCTCATGAAACCGGGAGAATTATTCTTCCACTGGGAACATATTAGGAAAGGACTCATCTCCACGATCAACGCCTTTACGGAGGAAGATTTTGGTTATGTCCTGTATCCAGGATCCTGGACAGTCGGGAGAATTATGCTGCACATCGCCGGCGCAGAAGATTATTGGTTGAGATACGTTGTGACAAGAGAGCTCAAAGAGTGGCCAGAGAATTATACACTCGAAAATTACCCTGACAAAGAGTCCATTCTCCAGGTGCTTAGTGAAGTTCATACCCGGACAACAGAGTATCTTGGAACCCTCACTGAAGATGATTTGTCCGCGATAGTAAAAACTCCCTGGGAATCCGAGCTGCCCTTGTTGTGGATCATCTGGCATGTGGTTGAACATGAAATTCACCATCGGGGAGAATTATCATTAATCCTGGGGACCCTGGGTAGGGAAGGATTAGATGTTTAATGATAAGGGTTATGTTGCATGGGTGATATAGTAGATAGATTAAAGGGTGGAGATTTACGCTCCATCGGGCGAGCCAACGAGGTAGCGGAAGAGGTTATCAACAACCTGGATTTATTTGATGACCTGTTTAAAGGCATCAATAACGAAGATCCTGTTGTCAGGATGCGGGCAGCTGATGCTGTTGAAAAGGTCACGAAGAGACACCCGGAGTACCTTATACCCTATAAAACAGTGTTATTAGGACAGGCAGCAGGCTTAAAACAGCAGGAAGTCCGCTGGCACGTCGCTCAACTCCTTCCGCGATTAATATTGGATGAAAACGAAAAGAGCAAAGCAGTCGAGATCCTTTTTGAATACCTGGAGGACCAAAGCAGGATTGTGCAAACAAACGCTCTCCAGGCCCTGGTTGATCTGGCAATGAGAAATGCCGTTTTACTGCCCCGGGTAATGGATGTAGTGGAAAGGTTGTCCCAGACCGGAAGTGCGGCAGTTAAGAACCGGGCACTGAAGCTATTAGAGAAACTGAAGGCTGGTTAAAAACGACATGCATATCACCATGCTTGCCCTGGGATCCCGGGGTGATATCCAGCCCTATGCGGTTCTGGGGAGCGGACTGAAGAAAAAAGGCCATCAGGTCCGTTTTATTACTCTAGAAAATTTCTCTGACTTAATTGCTGATTGCGGGCTTGATTTTTATTCCCTGCCAGGCGATGCGCAGTCCCTGGTTGCCAGTGCAGGACCAAATATGACCGCGCTGATCCGGTCGTTTGGATTACTGGCGAAAAGTTACCCAGCAGACTTGTCAGATCCCCTCCTGGGAGAAACCGAGCTGATTATCAACCAGCTCCCGGGAGGATTATTTGGTTTTGATCTGGCAGAAAAGTATCGTCTTCCAATGGTTTTGGCAGCGGTAATTCCCCTGGCGCGGACTAAAGCATTCCCGTTGATGGGATTTCCCAACCTGCCCTGGGAGAGCTACAACAACTGGACCTATTCCGTAGGGGAACATGCGCTGTGGTTCCTATTTCGCCGGACGATAAACCGCAGATGGCGGAAAAAAACCCTCAATTTGCCATCAGTATCAAAGTCCACATATTTTAACTCCATAGGAACAAATCAAATTCCAATTATCAATGGATTCAGCCCTGCTGTAGTTTCACGCCCTGAGGATTGGGGGGAAAACATTCATCTTACAGGCTATTGGTATCCAGAAGAGAAAACCTGGTGCCCCCCGCCAGAATTGCTGGCATTCCTTGAATCAGGACCTCCTCCAGTTTTTATTGGATTCGGAAGCATGCCGATCAAAAACCCATCAAAAACAACCAGGGTTATTCTTGACGCTCTTCAACAAACCGGGCAGCGCGGCATTTTACATACCGGATGGGGTGAGCTTGGTAAACAATCGCTTCCAGACCACATCTATAAGATAGATTACGCCCCCTACAGTTGGTTATTTACCCGGATGGGGATGGTGATTCACCACGGTGGATCAGGGACAACAGCTTTTGGCTTACGGGCCGGAGTTCCATCCTGTGCGATCCCATTCGTGTTTGACCAGCATTTTTGGGGAAACCGCATTGCGGATTTGGGAGCTGGACCCAAACCTCTTCGATTTAAAGACTTGACAGCTGATCGGTTAGCGCAAGTTATTCAGCTGGGCACAAGCAGTACTCGGATTCGCAAAAATGCAGCTGCGCTTGGGGCAAAAATCAGTGCAGAAGATGGAATTAAAAATGCCATCACTGTGATTGAAGGACTCTATGCAGCGAGGAGCAAATAACACCAGCAAAAGCAGCAGGATAGTTAGATTGGAGAAATCAATAATGAATAAAATATCCCATAATCCCCTCACCCCGGAAGAAGAAAAAGTTATTCTTCAAAAAGGGACAGAGCCGCCCTTTAGCGGAGAATATGACAACTTCTACGAAAAAGGGTCTTATCATTGTAAACAGTGCAATGCTTTGCTTTATCAATCGGCTGACAAGTTTAAATCCGGCTGCGGATGGCCGAGTTTTGATGACGAGATCAAAGGTGCGGTAAAAAGACAGCTCGATCGGGATGGAAGACGTACCGAGATTCTCTGCACTGCGTGCGGAGGTCATCTGGGCCACGTATTCGAAGGCGAACAATTAACAGAAAAGAATACCAGGCATTGTGTCAATTCGATTTCCTTAGTTTTTGTTCCGGAGAAATAAATATGGCAAATATAAAAGCTTATTTTGCAGGGGGTTGTTTTTGGGGGGTAGAGCACCTCTTTCAACAAAAAGAAGGTGTGATATCCGCGGTATCCGGCTATATGGGCGGATCACTAGAAAATCCAACCTATCAGGACGTTCTGACCGGCAGGACCGGACACCTGGAAGCGGTTGAAGTCACCTACGATCCTGCCCGGGTGACCTATGAAGAACTGACCAAGTTTTTCTTTGAGATCCACGACCCAACCCAGGTTAATGGACAGGGTCCCGATATCGGAGCACAATATTTATCGGCAGTTTTTTGTTCTAACCAGGAAGAGAAACAGATAGCGCAAGAGTTAATCAATATCCTGCAATCCAAGGGATATGATATGGCCACCAAATTAATTTCGGTGGAGACTTTCTGGACGGCAGAAGAGTACCATCAAGATTATTATCTAAAGAAGAATCAGCAGCCCTATTGTCACGTGTATAAGAAAAAGTTCTAAATCACCAAAAATAGTATAAAATAGGTAGGCTTACCAGTATAAGATTTAATGTTTGGAGGTTTTTATGGGTAAAGCCAATGAAGAGCAAATTCGAAAAGCAGTCAAAGAACGGTATGGGGATATTGCCAGGACTGACATTTCAGGTTGTTGTGGATCATCAGAAGGCAGCGAAAAAAAATCATCTCCCTTGCTGATGTATGATAAACAAGCCTTTCAAATGGGATATTCTTCAGAAGACCTCTCCAGTGTTCCCGATGGCGCCAATCTAAACCTTGGCTGCGGGAATCCGGGGGCTATTGCCGCGCTTCAAGAGGGAGAAACGGTATTAGACCTGGGCAGTGGAGCCGGGTTTGACAGTTTTCTGTCCGCCAATAAGGTTGGTCCAACAGGCCGAGTTATCGGGATTGATATGACACCCGATATGATCACCAAAGCCGAGGAGAATGCAGAAAAAGGAGCTTACAAAAATGTGGAATTCCGCTTGGGTGAAATCGAGAAACTTCCGGTCGAGGACGGTATTGTGGATGTGATTTTATCCAATTGTGTCATCAACCTCTCACCAGATAAACCCAGCGTATTCCGGGAAGCCTATCGTGTCCTAAAGCCGGGTGGACGCTTGGCAATCTCCGACATTGTGGCCACGGCCGAGATACCGGAAGAGTATAAAAATGATTTAGCTCTCTACTCTGCCTGTGTGTCAGGTGCCCTAATGGTATCTGACCTGGAGGGGATCCTGGCAGAGGCAGGTTTTCGCGAAATTCAAATCAAGCCCAAAGACGAAAGCCGGGTTTTTATCCGGGAATGGAATGAGGAGATCCCCCTGGCGGAATTTATTCAGTCTGCCACTATCGAAGCTCGAAAATAATACCGAAAATCAAAGGAAAGAACTGACCGCCCCATTACAGAGCTATTTGTGTGAGGGCGGTTTTTTATTGTACAATTCGCTTCCTATTTCAATATTTAGGGGTATTATTGAATCAGCTTCCTGAACCACAGATAGGAGATGGAGCATGCGAACAATTGACATGGAAACCTGGCCCCGCCGGGATCATTATCAATTTTTCTCTACTTTCGAATATCCTCATTTCAGCCTTTGTGCGGACCTGGATATAACCACATTTCTTCCTTTTCTTAAGAACAGGAAAATTTCCTTCACGGCGGCGATCATGTACCTCATAGCGCGAACAGCAAATTCCATCCCGGAATTTCGCCAGCGCGTCAGAGAAGGAAATCCGATTGAATATGATGTGGTCCACCCTTCAGCGACCATTTTAACCAAAGATGACCTTTTTAGTTTCTGCACTGTACTGTACAACCAAAATTTTATAAAGTTCGTGAACGAGGCAGAAGAGGAAATAGTCCGGGTAAAAACAGAGCCATACATCCAAGAAAAGATCCAGGATGACAGCGCGCTATTCATGACTTCCATTCCCTGGGTTTCTTTTACCAGTTTTATGCATCCGCTGAAACTTAATCCGGCCGATTCTGTCCCGCGTTTTGCCTGGGGGAAATACAAACAAACGGGTGAAAAGACTCTCATGCCGCTCAGCGTTCAAGCGCATCATGCTGTGGTGGATGGCCTGCACGCGGGCAGGTTTTATGATCAATTCCAAAAACTTTTAGATCAACCAGAGTCCTTGATGATTGAGAAATAATATTTTCACAACTCAGGTATAATTGTTAAAAGTATCAAATTCCTAAGGAGAGAAAGATGTACGAAAAAAGCATTGAATTACTAAATAAGGCAGTTGCGGATGAAATGTACGCAGTTCATCAGTATATGTACTTCCACTTCCACTGCGAAGACCAGGGGTATGCTCTTCTGGCTGGGCTGTTTATTCGGACCGCGATCGAGGAAATGGATCATATCGAACGCTGTGCCGAGCGGATTATCTTTCTTGGCGGCGATGTTGAAATGCTTGCCGCGGAAGAAGTGAAAAAAGTCCAAGATGTAAAAAAGATGCTGGAACAAGCCCGCAAAATGGAAGCAGACAGCGTTAAAGACTATAACATCTGGGCTAATGAGTGTTCAGCTAACAATGATGCCGGATCCCGGATAATATTTGAAGGTTTGGTGGCTGATGAGGAACGCCATTGGTCTCAGTATGATGATGAAGTTCTAAAGATTGAAAAATTTGGGGAGAACTACCTGGCATTACAATCTATTGAAGGCAGCAAGAATTTGGCAGAGGGAGCAGAAGCCCAATAAAAAAACAAGAATGGGCCGCTGTTTCAGGCGGCCCATTTTTATTTAATCTTACAGAAAGGAATTGAAGATGGTGTCGGTTGAAAAAGCCAGGGATTTTGTCCATGCCCACGGGGTGATGTGGGAAAGAGCTTTATGGGATTATTTATTTGATAATGGTCCGGTTGAGAAGGTCCACCAGCGGCTAGCCTGCTACAAAAACAGCGATGGGGGTTGGGGCCACGGCTTGGAACACGACATCAAAGCCCCTATTCCCAACCCGTTGATGCTGGAATTCCTGCTTTCAATTATCCGCGTCACCAGATTACCGGTTGGAAGCTTACTGGAAGGCACATCGGAGTGGTTGGAAAAAATCCAGAAACCGGACGGCTCCCTCGAAAACCCTCCTGAATTGCTTAACTATCCACACGCACAGTGGTGGCAGGAGGGACAAAGCATTCCAGATTCAATTACAGGCAACCTGCTGGCACTTAAACTCTGCCCCCCACCTGTCCGGGAAAAGACCAGGATGTGGGTGCAGAAGAACCTGACACTGGAAAAAATCCACGCCAATAACTGGTTGTTTATGGCTTACCATCCCCATGACTATTTTCTGAATGAGGATAGTTTTCCAGATCTGGAAGAATACCAAACTGCAGCTTTGGAGAATATCTATGCTTGTGCTCTTGGCCATGAAGAGCGGGGAGAAATGAACAAACTTTTCCCCTTCTTTAAATTTGCCACTGGGGCAGAATCGCGAGTCGCCAAGGAGGCGCCATCAGGTTTGGTAGACCGGATCCTGGATCACCTGGTATCTTCGCAGCGTGAAGATGGAGGTTGGGATGATGAACACGGCCTTCCCTACTGGCAGCCCTATTTTTCCACAATTATTTTGTTGGCGCTAAAACGTTTTGGGCGACTTTGATTAAATATACCGGGTAAACCAAACCAGCACAGTATTGGCTTCAGCCGCTCTCTTATGAAATCAAAATCATTCTACCCTCAAGCTGCCTTCTTGTTATTGGCTATCATTTTCTGGGGGATGCTTTCCGGTTGTGGGAAATCTAAAGGCGTCCCTCTCTTGTCCGTCGCGACAGAAGTTGTCCAGCTGCCGCCGGGCATGTCAGAAGCAGGGGCTGAAACTTTGATGACCCTGGAACAGCTTGATGATTTTCCCCTCTATACCATGCAGTACCTGGCAGCCTATGATCAGGATCTGGTACTTGAGGCGACAGACATGATCCCCAACCTGCCGACGGCAACCTGGGCATGTTCATTATTCGCAGCGATGGGTGATCCGGAAGAAATGTTCTTTGGCCGAAATTTTGACTGGGAATTCAGCCCCGCTCTGCTGCTATTTACATATCCACCAGATGGGTATGCTGCAGTTTCCATGGTGGATATCGCCTATTTGGGTTATGGTGATGGGGAAGCTTTTGGGCTAACCGAGCTGCCGCTCAACGAGCTGACAGACTTGCTGATTGCCCCCTACCTTCCCTTTGATGGCATGAATGAAGCAGGGCTGGCGGTTGGCATGGCAGCCGTACCTCCGGGAGGATTAACTACCGATCCGGAAAAAGAAACCGTTGGTTCGTTGCTGGCGATTCGAAAGATACTTGATAAGGCTGCTACTGTCAACGAGGCGATTGTGATTCTAAAGAGCTATAATATCGATTTTTTGGAAGGCCCCCCTCTCCATTACTTAATAGCTGACAAATCAGGTCGGTCAGCGCTGGTGGAATTCTCCAAGGGTGAGGTGAAAGTAATTCCCAATGCAGATCCCTGGCAGATGACAACAAATTTTTTAATTTCAGAAACCTGGTCTGATCCTGAAACCATGTGCTGGCGTTATGCGGTGATTTCAGAGAGGATGACAGAATCTGAAGGCCAGCTCACCAGTCAAGAATCAATGGGACTGCTGGAAGGTGTGGCCCAGGAAGGCACCCAGTGGTCTGTTGTGTATGGATTCAGCACCGGGCAGATCCAGCTAGTGATGGACCGGGATTATAATAACGTTTATACCTTTAGTCTGGGGGACTCTAGAGACTAACTAGTTATAGAGAGTATTGTCGGGAAATAATAACAGCCACCATCGATGATCGTTTTGATCAGGTGATTATTAAAAAGAGGGCGGCTATTACCAGCCGCTCTCTTTCCGTTTAGGTAAACTTTTTTAGATTCTCGGGATCGGAAAAAAATTCCGCGGCTTCTTCTATGGAGGAAGGAAAACCAGCCAGCCATTCCGGATACTCTGCGTCCAAAGCCAGATCTGACATGGGCAGATAAGGTTTAATATCCAATACTGGAGTGCCGTCAAAGGCATCGATGTACGCCAAATCCACCAATCCGGAATCTTCGTCCACATTAATCAAGGTTGATGTGGTGATAGCAATAGGATTGGGGCGGGCCTGGGAGCGATTGGCAAAGACCCCCGATTGCAGCCCCGGGGCATAGGGCAGATCTACAACAAGATCTCCCTCCCTGCCGCCAGGATTATCCAGACGGTCAGCCCACCAAAGGATGATAGCGTGGGTGCAGCTTCCCAATCCCTGCAAGGCGGGACGGTAAGCTTCCTGAATTTGCAGCCGGAAGAGGCCGATACTTTCGTCTACCTCTACCCGGCCGATTGGAGTAATTTCATAACACGTTTGGTTCATGGTTTGGTTTCCTCTTCTGTTCCTTGGTTTGGTCCAGTTTTCTGCTTATTTTGAGCCTCACGGTCCAATTCTTCCAGGCGGGTGATCAGGTTCGCCAGGAAGGAGAGTTCAGCATCGCCCAGGACAAAACCGTAATCAAACAACACATCCAGCGGGAAAAAGGAAGGACCCAGGTTTTCCAGTTCGTCACGCTGGCGCTGGAGATCCATTTCCAACCAATCACGGTAGGCCATGACTGCTTCCAGTGCTTCTCCGGGAGGGATGTTCCAAAGGTTGTGCAAGCCCATTAAAAAGTTGGTATAGGTAGTTTTTGGTTGCTGAAGAGCCTGAATAGTGGCACTTTTCCAGGTTGACGTGCCATATTGGGTAATCTGATAGACCTTTCGAGGCCTTTTGGGACGTTTTCCAGGTTCCTCCAGGAGCTGCTCGATACATCCTTTTTCTTCCAGTTTTCCCAATAGATAATAAATGGAAGAGGTAGATAGATCCGTCCAGGCTCGCATATTGCGTTGAGTGATTTGACCTTCAATCTGATAGCCGTGCATGGGCCCTTCACAGATCAAGCTGAGGATGACCAGTTCGGCATCGGTTAAGGTTTGTTCCGTCATAGACATATTCCAGCGCTGTAATATTCCAGTACTGGAATATTAACCGATTTCTGGCTGGGTGTCAAGGGGAAAAAGGATTTCCTTTGATTTGAGGAGGTTATTATTATTCTAAGACGCCAGAATAATATTAGTGATTACCAAAATCCTTAGGCGGCAGTGAGATCAGGAACCCGTACACGGCCGCCAACTCCAAGTCTGACAGGTGGCGATACGATGTCCAGGGCATGTAATCCGGGTGGATGGCGCGGCCGTGTTTTTCCCCCTCTCGGATAATCTGCATAAATCCCTCTTCACCCCAGGACGGCAGGCGCCCCCCTTTTCCAGGGGTCAGATTACCCGCTGCCGGCCACTCTGGCGGAAAGCCGGGAATTTCTCCGCCCGAGAAGGATAATCCATGGCAAACCGGGCAGGACAAAGCCAGGTATTCTCCATATCCCGGACTGAGCCCGGGTTCTGGCGCAGCAGGTGGATCTTGATCATGAGGGATCAGCTCAGCTGGCAGGAAAGTGATTTCCCGGGTCAGGTTCATGACCATAAACCCTGTCGTGGATAGCTGGCTGGGATCCGGTTGATTGTCAACCGGCGACATACGTCGAATATAAGCCAGAACAGCCCCCAAGTCCTGATCAGAGAGATAATAAAATTCTGTTGAAGGCATAAACAGCAGCGGAGTGCCATCCGGTCTCAATCCATGCCGGACAGCCCGGACGAGGTCCAGATCGGTTCGGTCACCGCCAACCCCGCCTTTTCCGCTGGTCAAATTAGGGGTGATCACCTGGCCAACAGCCGGGTTATCCAGATAAACCAATCCTTCAAGCCGCTCTCCATGGCAGGCTTCACAGCCCCGGTATTGAAAAATCCGTTTGCCTTCCCTTAAGCTAATTTCATCATCTGGGAGGAAAACAGAAATAGGTGTGACCTCGTATACTCTGTTGAGTCTCTTTTGTCCCAAGCCATAGAGGGCAAGTCCTGCCGCCAGTACAAGACCAATGATCCCTCCCAGGAGAATCACAACCCACTTGATAAGCGGGTTCATTTTCCGGCTCCTTTGGTAAACAGGGTTAAGCTGCCATCCTCATCCAGCTCTACCTGAAAGGAAGGTAAATTATTTTCAGCTGGCCCTTTGAGCACCAGGCCATTGGAATCAAACCTGGAGCCGTGGCAGGGACAGGTAAAATTTTCTCCGTCTTCTTCCACCAAACAGCCCAAGTGGGTGCAGCTTAAGCTGAATGATGAGTACTCCCCTCCGTGGTTGTAAATCACCGCCGGAATATCCGGGCGAATGATTTTAGATCCGGAAGGGATCTCCGCGGCATTTCCCAGATCAAAACTGGCTGGTGAGCCTGGATCAGGACGGAAGCTGAAATAACGGATCAATCCACCCAGTCCAAGAATCCCGGCAAACCCCAAAGCCAGTTTGCTGGAGAGCTGGATAAATTTCCGGCGGGGCAGGTTTTTTTCTTCAACCATAGGTCCAATTCCTTACTTAATAAAACCAAGTATTGTCAGGAAAAATATTACGCCAATAATCAAAGCCCCCACAAGCTGTGCTATCCGGTTTCCCGGGGGAAACCAGCGCCCCCATTCCTTTTCTTTGGCATTGGGCAGCAGGTACGGCAGCATCCCCAACACCACTACAATCAGGATCGGCACAGCGATTCCCCACAGGAACGGGCTGCCCAGCTGAAGCAGTTCCTGAATCCAGAGGAAAAACCAGGGAGCCCGGGAATCTCCGGTTAAGGTGCTGTTTTCTAAAATCGGTTGGTCAATTGGAGCCGGGATCAAGGCGGAGAGTAAAAGCAAGATCGCTCCCGCGATCAGCATTGCCAATAGCTCCTGTTGAACCAATTCAAATCGGGAGATGCGCTGGATCTTTTCACCTTTGGTGGACGGTGGGCTGGAGATTCCACCATCGCGGCGAACCCGGAAAATATGCCAGACGGTCACACCAGCTACTGCCAGAGTTAATCCAAATACGTGCCAGGTGTAAAACCGGATCAACGCAGCTGCCCCTGGCTCAGAGCCGCCAATCACAAAATCATATAAACCTTCTCCAATTCCGGGGATGGTTTTCAAAAGATTGGTTCCCACCACCAGTGCCCAGCGAATGCCTTCGTCCCACCTTAAAACATATCCTGTGAAATCCAACAGCAGGATCAGAATCAGCAGAATTAATCCCAGAAGATAATTAAACCGCCGTGGCGGGGCATTGGCCCCGGTCAGCACCACCCGCAGCAGGTGGATGGTCATTGTGATAACTAGCAGCTGGGCAGACCAGTAGTGGGTGTTACGGATCAGGTTCCCAAAAGGGACCAGAGCGGTTATGGTCTGGACGGAGATGGCTGCCTGGTCCGGGGAGGGCTGGTAGTAATACATCTCCAGCAGCCCGGTGATCAACAAAATAATCGAAAAGAAAACCGCCAGTCCCCCAGCGCCCAGAGTGTAGCCGAAGCGTGCTTGGGCTGCGGGAATTTTTGGGGGATGCAGATGATGGTAAAAGTTCCCTTTTTGTTTTCCAGCTGTCTTATCGGTTCCCAATCTTTTTCTTAGGGAGATCCCCACTGCAGACAGAACCAGGGTCAGGGAAAGGAGCACAACACCTGGGTACTCACTTTTGGGCAGCTTGACCTCCCGGTGAAGCGGGATGGCTGCGGCGCTGCTCCCACTAAGCTCATAATCCCCTAAATTTCTTTTATTGAGGGTTATCAGGAGGGCTGCCAGTTCCCAGGTTTGCTCGCTGGAGAGTGAACCGCTGGGCGAGAGAGGCATATTCCCCTGGATAAAAGCCCCCAATTCAAAGGCGTTCGAAAAACGGGGCAGGGCCCCTGGCCCAGCCAGGGCGGGCGCGCCGCTTTTCAGGATCACAAAGCTGTTCTTGGCAGCATTTTCCCCGTGGCAGCCGGATGCCCAGCAGTCCTGGTAATCCGGCGCGAACGCTGCCCGCCAGTCGGCGGTCAGGCCCTGCCCCCGGTCTCCATGGCAGTCCTGGCAGATACCCCAGTAGGCTTGGGCACCGTTATCCGACTGAGCGGGAGGATAAACGGTTGGCGGGGGACCAGGTCTGTCACCCAGCGGTAAAGTCGCCTGGATACTTATTCGAGTTGGAGACGCGTTGGCATGTCCTGAAGAAAACAGGATCCCCCCTCCAATCAGGAATACAAAAAATAGAATAACCAGGAACCGGGATAGTTTACGCATTTTATTCTTTTTATTCGCTCTTTTTGGATTATACAACAGCTATGATGGTATTCAGATCAGCTCACCGGGAGTAAATCTATCCTGATCTTATTGACCATTATATGTGTATTCGCTATACTTGGAACCATCGACGATTTAACATCAGAAATCATTAACGATATTTTTTAAAGATGTATAGTTTTATCAGGATGAGGTGAATGATGAAAGCCAAAGAATTTGGACAGGCAAATAATGTTTCCTTAACCGTTTTGGTGGATAATAAAGCAGATCTGATTGTTGAATCATCTGATCGAGTTATGTATTTTTCTGATAAGCCGCTCCTGGCGGAGCATGGACTCTCTGTCCTGATTCAGCTGGATGATTCTGAAGACAAGATTCTCTGGGATGCTGGAGTATCCAAAATTGCTCTGATGGAAAATATCCGGCGCATGAAGCTGGATATAACAACAATCAAACATATAGCCCTCAGCCACGGCCACAGTGATCATTATATGGCAATGACTGAGGTCTTGAATGGTCTGGATCTACTTCCCACAGGGGAAGATTGGGGAGCGGATATTACTATAAATGACGTTAAAGCCTGGTTTACCGCTTCTCGGATTCCCCTAATTGCTCATCCGGCAGCTTTTCGGGAACGCTGGAAGCAGAAAGATGATGGTAATTTGGTTGGCCCATTTAAACCACCACCTCAAGAGGAGTGGAGAGCTGCTGGAGCCGAGATCATCCTCTCGGAAGGACCCTATCAGTTAAAACCCGGCTGCTGGATAACAGGGTATATACCCAGGAATAGTTTTGAATACTCAGGTAGATCGGATAGGCGGCGGTATCGGGTGGGTTCAGAAATAAAACCCGATGATCTGGAAGATGACCAGGCAATCGTAATTAATGTTAAGAAAAAAGGATTGGTGGTTTTATCCGGCTGCGCTCATTCAGGGATAGTGAACACGGTTGAATACGCCAAGGAAATTTCAGGTATTCAAAAAGTTCATGCTGTTATCGGCGGTTTCCATTTAGCCCAGGCGGATGAAGATGAGATTAACCAAACCGTTGACTATTTCTTGGAGATACAGCCCCAACTGGTCGTGCCAGGTCACTGCACGGGGTTTAAAGCGATCAGCCGACTTGCGCAGGCCATGCCCGACCAGTTTGTTGAAGGTGTGGTCGGCGCAACCTATCTGTTTTAAAAACTTGGAACCGGACCGCTCACAATCAGCAGAAAAATTTTTGATCTAACGAAACACCTTAAAACAAACCCTCATCAAGAGTATTCTGCCATTTATCCTTCTGATGAATTGTTACATGGGTCACTATAGTCTTATAGTATTTGTTTTTCTCTCGGGAATAAGCTGTATCTGGTTTTATTATCGTGAGCCCGAATGGCTGGTTTATATCTTCAAACCGTTGACCATGGTATTGATTTGCCTGATAGCTATCCTGGGGGGCAATCAGTTCACGATATATAAAATAATGATCGTCGCTGGTTTGAGCTTTTCCCTGGCGGGTGATGTGTTTTTGATGCTGCCTTCAGACCGATTCCTGGCGGGAATAGCTGCATTTTTATTAACGCATCTTTTTTATAGTGTGGCTTTTGGCTCTTTAATCAGTTCGCTGATCTGGTGGCCGCTTTTTCCCCTTGTTATTTGTGCGATCGTGTTTATTAGAAGTTTTTCCCCCCATTTCGGCAACCTCAAAATCCCCATCCTGATTTATATCCTGACTATTACCCTGATACTCTGGTTTGCCGGGGAGAGATGGATCCAGGAACCACACAACAGTTCGCTCCTGGCATTCGGAGGAGCGATCCTGTTTGTTATTTCTGATATTCTACTGGCGACAGATCGATTTAAGGGGGAATTTAGAAAATCCAGGGCTATCGTCCTGGGCATTTATTTTACATCCCAGATGCTGATTGCCAGTTCAACAAGATTTTAAGTTTTGATTATGAGTATTCTTTTGAGTTCCAGGGAAAATTAATCCTGATCCACGGGATTGAGTTTGTCCATGTCCGGCAGCTTTCCTGTCAGTTTACGGGGCTGATGAATTAAAATCGGGAAGTGTTCGGAGCAAATCCGGAATTCCCCCTCTTTATAATTAAACACAACCAGCGGCACCTGGGTATCATCCCGACCGCAATGGATGCAAGCATGTTTTTGGATTCCAGTCATGATTTCTCCTCTTCAGAATACTATTAAAACAACGAGTAATTTCCCAAACGGGGATTTTAATTTAACCTCATCAATTGCAGCGATCTAATCGATAATGGCTTTTAAGGCTTCCAGCAGGGTTTCATATTCTTCGCGGCAGGCCCCGCAGCGGTCCAGATGGTCTTTCACCAAGGGCATAACTTCTACTGCGTTTTTACCACTTAATTCCATTTCAATAAAAAGGTCCAACTCATCATAACAATGCCCGCAGGTGAGTTCATACTCCCGGGTCTTTTTGACCACTTCCATCATTTTTTTTATGTCTTCACTTGATAATTTCATTTCCTGCTCCTGGCATTCTGATGCTTTCTAGGCCAAGTCTCTTACTAGGTCTCAAAAACTTCAATAATGTCTTGTGGAGTTAATCCCTGTTTCAGAATCCGATTCCGCATTTGTTTTCTGGCATCATGAAGTAATTTGTAGAGGGCGTTCCGGTTTGTGTCCAACCGGCGGGCAACTTCATCAATGGGCATACCCCCTTTCATAATTGCTAATAATGCCGTTCGCTGGCGTTCGGTTAGGTCTTCATTAATCATAGTTTCAATCATCTCAGACATGACATTTTGAGTGGCGCGTTTTTCTGGGTCAGGGCTGGGGTCAGCCAGAACCAGGGGCGTAAAATCACCACTGTCTTCCGGGAGCAGGTCTTCCAGGGAGATATCCTTCCAGCGCTGGCGGCGCATTTCAGTAAATGCCACCCGGACAGCAACTTTTTGGGCCCAGGTTGTAAAGCGGCTTTCCCCCCGGAAGGTATCCATTTTATCCAGTATCCGCAAAATGGCATCCTGAACAAAATCTTCCACCTGGGCTTCAAGATCGGTTTTGATCCGGGAGGAAAGGGCGTAGATCAACCCTCGTTTGAGCACCTTCCTAAGATCTTCAATTGCCTGGTCCTGGTTGGGACCCTGAAGATCGGTGAGCCATTCTTCATTTGTCCGTGTTGGCATGGTTCTTCTCCTTGGGAGATGAACAAATTATAGCATGCCCAACAATGCAAAAAAAATAATTGTCTAATCCCTGGGAAATTCCTTTGTTATCCGGTTAAGTCCCCAGTCATAGGGATGATAGGACAATCGAATAGTGTCCCTGTGTTCGGATATCCACAGTATAAGTTCGGGATCACTTGTATATTTTCCAATGAATTTTATTATTCCCATTTTCCCTCCAAAATCGACCTGGTACCAGTTGAAGATCCTTGAGATGGAGATTTTGTCCTGGTTTTTATCCAGTTTTAAATCGGAATGGAGGAAATTACGGGTTGCCAGATCCAGCTGAGAATTCAATCCTTCCGGTGTGTAGACACCGATCGGAGGACAGGTAGCCTCGGCGGCTGGAGAGGGTGCCACGGCTGCCCTGTTGATCCGGGAGTATCACAAAACTGTTTAGGAGTCAATTTGAACCTGTTGATCTCTCAATAATTCCTCCTAACACGGAGATTGTTTTTAGGAATTTCCTTGTATAATGGTATAAATATTGCTACGGTTAAGGTTGATATGTTAAACACCAAAGTGCTCGATTGGATTGAGGGGTATGTACTGACCAGGATAATTATCTTTGGCGACTTTGTCGGCACTGTTAAGCGGTCCGATTTATTGTTCGATATGGATCAAAAGGATGAGTATATCCGCAGGTTTGAAGGCCAAAGAATTCAAGCTCTGACCTTGCCGGTAAAAAGCAGGAACTTAAGCACCCTCCTGGGAGAAATCGAGGCCTGTTTTCAGCGGGGATGGGAATTACTGGATACCGATGAATGGACTGAAGCTGATTTTGATGAGGTATATCAGCTAAGCCAAATGATCAGCACTGAAATTATGGAGTTGAGGCGGGATTTTGAAACACAATAAGAACACCTTCAGGCTTGTTGCCATAAACGATGGCGGTATAAATCTGGGTCTACAATCTTGACCATTTCCGGTATCCATTGAGACAAATCCAGAAAATTGGCTATCTGTTCAACCGCGTGCAGGGGATCCTCCAGGGTTTCGTTATAATCACAAACCAAATATGAAATGTTGGAATTCTGATCCAGGTAGTTAAGGACTAAAGCCGTATTTTCATTATAGATTTGTTTCATCTTTTCATCCCTGATTTGAGATCCTTGACCTTTACTTTTCAGCATGAGATCTTGAGACGACAAGATCTCATTAATATCCCGCTTCATTAAAATAATCTTGTAATGATACTCATCTGGCAGGTAATGGAGCAAGGGAGATATAACCTTGACTGCTTTTCCCACTGCTTCTGATAACCAGGCCGTTTCACCTTCTGGTATTTTTTTTACTCTTTCAAACTCAAAGTATCCCCGCGGATTATGGTCATCGGCTTTTCGGCGGTTATCCGTAAACAACTGAATGCCGCCGGCTTGTAGTATTTCCATCATCATCGATGTGCCAGAACGTGGCAATCCTGATACTAAAAAAATCTCATCCACAGGTAAACTCTCGATTTTAAGTAATATTTCTAATTATCACTATGATTAACCCGAGCAGGTCAAGGAAAAGATAAAGACCCATTAATGGTGACAGCCGATCAAGGATTTTGAATAATACAGATTGAAATTTCTCAGAATAAACGGCGCAATAGGCTAAGAACAGAGTGCCCGATCCGATCACCAACCCTATAACCCCATTAATGAGCAATCGGGGATTTTGGTTGGAAATAAGGACCCCCCCCCACATTATGGAAGAAGGAGGGGGTATAAAAAATAGCAGTTGTCCAAGAATAGCCCCGCCCATGATAGCCAGGCTAAGGGAACACAACAACGCCCCCCGTTTATTCTTGGCCCATTTTCTTAAGAATACCAATCCAATCACTACCATAATTAGCCAGACTAATATACTTTCCAGCCCTGAAAACACAATCCCGTATCCGGCGACCCCGATCGCGTCCCAGACATTTGTGCGCTCCGCTATCCAGGAGATATCATTCAAGAATAAGATTATTGCCCAGACATGGAGAGGGAATGCTGCCGCCACGAAGATTTGCCACAGCTCGTCCTTTTCGAATCGGGTGTTTTTCTTACAGGTATCCAAGGCCTTTTAACCTTTCCCGTAATATTTCCTGATCCTCATCGCTAAGAACAGGATCCGGAGATGGGGGAGCGGGAAGATCTTTTTCTAATGTCAGGGCTGGAATATCAGTATAGGATGGTTTAGAGAATCCTTTTAAACCCCGATTGTGAAATATCACTCCGGGAACTGCATCCGCGTCGATACAATGATCCGCTTCCCAATGGTCGGAATTCTTTTCGACAGTTTTATCTCCCCAGCCGCCTAATCCGGTATCGGCTGATGCCCGGTAACCTGGTGCATAACCCAAAACCAAGTCCGGCCCATGTTCTGAAAGCGGGCCTTGAAAAGCCTCCTGGTTGGTTTGTATCCGCTGAAATATTTGTGTGCCATCCGGACCTGCCAACTCAAGCAGTCCGTTACGTATTGATTCCAGGGTTTCCTCTTTTTGTAGTTTAGTCACAGTACCCTGGCCTTCCCGTCCATCCAGGTTTAAGTAAATGCTGTTTAGTCCAATTGCATAAGCCCGACTCGTTCCCCAATCTACTGCTGAAAGGGTTTGGGTATCTGGATTGTTAGTTAAACTCAAGTACCCCTGATTAATTAACCAGTGGTTGAGATTAACTTTGTAGTCAAAATTATGAAACCCGTGATCTGAAAGGAAGATTAAGTTGATATGATCACCATCTGATTTAGTGTTCAATAATGTGTTGATTCGACCTGCAAGCTCATCCAGTTTGAGATACCAGGACTCAATTATATCTGGACGGGTTTTCCAGAACATATGTTGTATCCGATCCAGAGAATCAAATACACACCCCAGCAGACCTTCTTGATAGGAATCTAACATTGTCATGAAGATCCGCTCGCGCTGCTTGAATATCTGAGCGCATAAACTTAAGAATTGATTCTCAGTAATAAAGCCTTCTTCGAGGGCGGTAGTATCCTGAGGCCATCCTAAAGTCAAGAATGGTCCCTGGGTTTTCCATAATTTACTGAGGACCCCTTTTGGTGTCCCATAAGGCCAGGGACTTCCCAGGGGGTGCAGCTGTAAAGGCAAAAAATATAGGGTGGGTTCTGGTTGGATGTTTGTTAATATGACTTGTGTAACGACTTTTAATGAGACCAGGGGGCCGGCCTTAAAGCTGAGTTCAATCACTGGACTCCAGACACCTTCTCTGAGTTCTAGGGTTTGTTTTTCAATTGCCAGCGATCCATATTCTTGATCAATAATTGTTAACTGAAAATCCAAAATGGTATTCCCACTTTGTGGCCGGTTCTGTTGAGCAGGACCAGTTAAAGTTCCAGCATAAATATCCTTGCTCTGCTGGTGGAGGCAGGCAGCACGCGTCTTTAAGCTCGATTCATCTGTAATTGGTTCAATAGAATAGGAGATGCCTACCCCAAGCTGGCCAAAAATATCCGGAGTCCCCAGCCCGGGAATGGTATGAACGGGAGATCCCAAACGGGCAGGAAAAGTAGCCGGCCACCAGAGTGAACTGGCTGGATAACCATCCTTTACTGCGGCATCAAAAATAGTTCCCGCGTTGTGGGGAAGAGTAAAGGTTGTGCCCAGCATACTGCTCTTGGTAGGCAATAAAGATACAAACAGACCGTATGATTCTGGATTCCGATGGACAAAATCAAATATGCCGTGTCCGCCCGGATTCAATCCGGTAGCGATACTGGTCCAGGAAACTTCACTTTGGGGAGGATTGGACACCCTGAAAGATGAGTAACCAGATTTTTCCAGGAAAGCACTCAAATTTGGCGTCTTTCCTTGGTTGTGAAGGCGCTCAAAAAAGAGGGGGTCGAACGCATCAAAACCTACAAGTATTGTTTTCATAAACCGTTTTCGAAATCAATTGAGTCGAATTTCCTCAGGGCAGCGAGCTCCTTTAGGGTTTGGTTGCCCAAAAAGGATTTGGTTTGTACTTTATTCCAGGTTGGATTCTTCTACATTCGTCTTGTTATCTGGGTCCTGTTCCTGACCTGACCTTTCACGGAGAGATCTCATCAACCGTGCAAATCCCATTTTGATTTTTCCAGAGAAGACCAGCACAGCCCCGGAAATTACCCCAAATGCAATTAACAAAACTTGAAACAATAATCCGCCGGATGATGGATCAATATACATAGTAGGGTTCCTTTTTGAACTGTCTTGTAGTGTACTTCATAATAATTCCTCACCGAGGAGGGAGAAATGAAAATCTAGATAGTTAAGTATAGGGCTCATCTGCGGATCGTAATTTTGCTTCTAACTCCTCCAAAAGCTGGTTTGTGATCTGAGGATAGGCACCAGAGAGCTCATTTAATTCTTCAGGGTCATTATCGATATCGTAGAGTTCGACGAGAGTGTTGCTTTTGGGGAGGTATTTATATCCAAAATATTTGGTTAATTTATACTTCCCTTTTACAATCATCGCGCTCGCTGATGTTAGTGGGCGGGTTGGCTTATTCGTTTTTGCTTCCATCGCAAACACACTTTGTTCTTCGTAAGCAGGGAGATAGGGGGGCAAAACAACACCTTCTACCCAGGGAGGGATAGGTTTCCCTGTCAATTCCAGCAAAGTTGGCAATAGATCCACGGCGCTGGTTTTTGTGTAGACATCTCTCCGGTCTGTTTGACCGGGTTCAAATATCATCAATGGGACCCTGACAACAGGGTCATGTAAGCTGGGAGTGGTATGGCCTAAAATACCCCGCTCAAACATTTCCCCATGATCTGAAGTAAGAATGAGATACGTATTATCTAATATTCCGGATTTTTCTAACTTTTTGAATAATCGGTTAAATTCAGAATCCACATAGAGAATGTACTCATCATAAGTTCGCCTGGAGGGCGCTAATCCATAAGGTTGTTTTGCCCGTCCGACTTTCGCCAGAGGATGCCTGGGCTTGGTTTTTCGAGGGATACTAACCTCACTGAACGCGTCAATAAAATCAATTCGGGTATTGTAGGGGGCATGAGGTGGTAAAAAGTGAAAATAACCCAGGAATGGAATTGGAAAATCAGCTATAGCACTTTGAAGCCAATTTACCGCATCTTCCAGAAGGAAATTATCTAGTGATGAGATTGGTAAACCGCGGGGATAATCTCTTTCTATGAGTTTGTTCTTTCTCTGATTGAATAGGGAAATATAGTTGGCAAGAACCAGAGAAGAATTGAGATTGTCTTCGATTTGTCCGCTAATCCTTGCCCAGCTTACTGTTGCTGCATCTTGGTCATTTTTAAACAGTGTTTGGAGCCATTGGTTATTACCGAGCGTGAGATCCTCTCTGAGTTTATAAAAATCGATATCCCCCACAAATTGGTCCTGGATAATATTCACGAGTTGATTATGGCTGTAAGAAATCCGATAAAAATCATTAAAAAGATGAAAAATGTTCCTGTTTTGAAATTCTTTCTGGACCTTGCCGTTGATTTGTATTGCCCTATGTGTCCAGGGATAGGTGCCGGTAAGCAGGGAGGCGGTTCCGGAGGTGGTGAAATTTCCAGCGGCGTAATGATTGTGATAAACAGTAGCCCTGTTTGCCAATTGCTCCAGATAGGGTGTTGTTTTGCGGGGATAACCGTAGAGGGAGATATTATGAGTTGAGAAGGCATCAAATACGATAATAAGAATACTGGGGTGGGTTATGTCATCCCTGCCTATTTCAGGAGGGCGCAAGAACAAATTGTAATGAGTAAATGGTAGCAGCCCTAGTATTTTCAGGAAGTCTCGCCGGTTGATTCGATTCTTCATCGTTCCTTTTTGTTAAGGCCAGGCATTAATTGACCTTTTTTTCGTATTTGTCCCAGTAAGGTTCGCGAAGTTCTTGTTTGAGAATTTTTCCAGTTCCTCCTTTTGGAAAAATCTCTCGAAATTCAACAGATTTTGGCGCTTTGTAGTGTGCCAGACGGCTTCGGACATGAGTGATGATATCTTCTTCGGAGGCAGTTTTCCCCGGTTTAAGGACCACCAGGGCTTTGGATACCTCTCCCCATTTCTCGTCGGGGATACCAATCACAACTACTTCAAAAACAGCTGGATGGTTTTGGATTACTTTTTCTACTTCTACGGAAGAGATATTCTCGCCCCCAGAGATGATAATGTCTTTTTTCCGGTCCACAATCGTGATATAGCCTTCGTTATCCACAACAGCCATGTCCCCGGTATGAAACCATCCGTTCACAATGACGGCATCAGTAGCTTCCGGGTCCTTATAATACTCGTGCATGACCTGGTTTCCCCTGACAATAATCTCGCCAATGGATTTTTCGTCAGGCGGCACATTTATCCCCTTATCATCCACAACCCGGATGCGCACGCCCACCAGCGGCAAGCCTGTTTTGGTCTGGTAGGACCGGCGGGTCTTGTTATCTGATCGAAGGTGTAGTTTTGCTCTGGCTATCACAATGAAGGGAGACGTCTCCGTTAAACCATATCCCACATAAGCCCGGCAGCCGATCTTTTCCTCGATGGCTTCAATCAGCGCGTAGGGCGAGGGAGCGCCGCCAATCACCACTTCGGCTAAACTGCTTAAATCATATTTTCCAAGATCGGGGTGTTGAAGTAGACCGTTAAAGATTGTCGGCACACCAAGCAATTTGGTAACTTTTTCTAGTTCAATTAACCGCAGCATTTCACCAAAATCGATTTTTCTAAGAATTACATGTTTTCCTCCTACTGCTGTGAGGAATTGTGGTGTTCCCCAACCATTGACATGAAATAGCGGGACAACATGCAATAAAGTGTCTTCATCGCTTACTTGGAATCCGGGAATTGCCGTTAAGGTATGGATATACAGTGAACGATTTGTGATTGTTACACCTTTTTGCTGACCTGTAGTCCCTGAGGTGTAGAACAATTCCACAACTGCGTTTTCATCTACATCGTCGAGGTCTATCTCTGCCTCTGGCGAGGCGTTATTTAACAGGTTTTCATAGGGTGTTGCCCAGGTTGGCGGATCATCAGACTCCATGATGATGTAATGGTTTATCTTTTTCAGGTTCCCCCGCATGGCGTCAACGACAGGAGAAAAATCCTCATGAAAACACAGCACATGGGTTTCAGCATGATTAAGAATGTATTCAATTTCAGATGGGGATAGGCGATAATTAATGGGGTTAAGTACCGCTTTGATTTGGGGAATCGCGTAATACGATTCAAGCAATTGATGTGAATTATAGGTGATAAAAGAAACCACTTCCCCAGCCCCGATGTCCATCTTCTCCAGGCCATTTGCGAGCCTGTTAACCCGTTCACCATATTCTTGATATGTAAAGCGCAGATGACCGTCTACGATGCCAACTTTTTGTCCATACAGGGAAACAGCGCGATGGCGAAATTCCAGGGGGTTTAACGGCACATGCATGATTGGCACCTCCAGGACCTTTGGAACAGACGAGGATTCACGGAGAGGGGATTGACTTTACCCCAATAATTATGTATGATATATTATAAACGAGACCGACCGGTCTGTCTTCTATATTATAATCGAAAAAACTATGAATAATAAAGAAACGATTATTCACGAGGCTCAAAAATTATTCTCGCTGAACGGGTATCTAAATACCGGGATAAATGAGATCATTGAAGCAGCGGGAACATCCAAAGGGGGGTTTTATAATCATTTTGCCAGTAAAGAAGAATTATTTCATGAGGTTCTGGATGTTTCACAAAAAATCTGGCGCCAGAAGGTTCTCTCTTCAATCTCTGATATACAAAGCCCAACCCAAAAAATTATCCAGATCCTGAATAATTATTGCAATAAATATCTCAAAGATGCCGAAAATTTTCCCGGCGGATGTATATTTATTACGTTCTCAGTTGAATTGGACGATACTCGTCACCACCTGGTTAAAGAAGTCTACAAGGGATTTGAGGGTTTTAAGAAAATCCTGGTTGACCTTCTTGATGAAGCCAAAGAACTACAAGAATTTCCCGAAGATCTGGACTCAAAGAAAGTAACCGATTGTATCTTCACAGGGATGTTGGGGGCATCAGTTCTTTATGGTGTCAATAAATCTACTAATACGCTGGATCGATCTATTAACTCATTGATTGAATATCTGGACTTGCTTAGTGATGGGAGGGGATGAACTTAAATCAAAACCCCTGAAATATTGGGAGAACTTTAGGTCTAATTAAGGAATAGAGAAGGAGGTGCAGGTTTAAGTAAAATGTTGAATGTATTATGGCATTACAACAATTGTCCTAACAGCATATGATTGATAAACCTAAGGAGGGTGTCGTGAAATATAAAAACTGGAAGTTTTTCTCAATTTTATTGGTCATTGCTTTGCTTATACTTTCTCTGGCGGCCTGTGCGCCGAAGACAGAAACCCCTGAGCCCCCCCCGGTAGAAGAAGCTGAAGCCCCAACAACCGAGGAGGAGACCGAAACCGAAGAAGAGGCAGAGCCAGTAGAGGAACCTGAACCCGCTGGCCCCGTGATCATGCGGGTTGGCACAACTAATATCTGGGATGGAAATAACCTTGGCGTTGAAGTCTCCGGCTGGCTTCCCTATCGATTGATCTTTGATTCAATTGTTGAGTTTGGACCTAGCGGCACCTTCATCCCAGGATTGGCGGAAAGCTGGTCCGTGGATGAGACGGGGTTGGTCTGGACATTCAAGATTCGAGATGGTGCGACATTCCATGACGGCACACCCTGCACAGCAGAGGAGATCGCCTGGAGCTTAACCTGGATGGAAGAGATTGGTTACGACAGCATAGCCTATATGTGGTCAGGCTTATTTGAGGAAGTTGTCGCCCTGGATGCCAATACGCTTCAAATTACCACAGTGTCCCCGATAAGCTACATGGAATATGCCTTATCCTATTCCTTTGTTGTTCCTGAGGGTGTTTGGGGTGGAATGGCTGATCATGACGCGATGGCAGCTTACACAGGTGAGGATGCAACCACCGGCACCGGCCCATTCATTTATAACGAGTGGGTGCCGGATGAATATCTGATCCTGGATGCCAATGAGAATTACTGGGGCACGCCCCCCGGCTTTGATCAACTGATCTTCCAGCAGTATGCTACAGATGATGCCATGGTCAGTGCACTTCTGGCGGGTGAGATTGATGGCACCGCTTTTGCTCCAGCAACCGCTATTGAAACAATTCAGGCTGATCCAAATACTGAAGCAACAGTCTTTGTGAGTTGGGGAGTTGAAGAGCTAACTTTAAACTCATACGCAGAAGGAACCCAGCCTGCAAGTTTAGGCGATCCAGCAGTACGGCTGGCAATGGAATACGCCATTGATCGCGATCAAATCAATGATGTTGTATTCTTAGGTTACTACACACCTGCGACAACCATCTTTGCTCCAGTTCTGGGAGACTGGCATAATGATCAAATTGAGACCATCTCATTTGATTTAGCCATGGCCAACCAGACCCTGGATGATGCGGGTTATGTTGATGGTGACGGGGATGGTTTTCGAGAATATTCGGATGGCACTCCCCTGCAGTACCGGTTCTTAATTGATGATTCCGCATCAAGCGCTCGACTGGCTGAAACCATCATGAACAATTTAGCCCAGGCAGGGATTGGAATTTCCATCGAGGCCGTGGATTACAACACTCAAATGTACAACGTTTTCTACTATTATGACTACGACCTCACCTATTGGACCTGGGGGGCGGACCCAGATCCTGATTTCCTAGGAACAGTGTTCTCCTGTGATCAGCTCTGGTGGTGGAACGATTCCGGATACTGCGATGAAGATTACGATGCCTTGTATGCGGCGTCTCGTGTTGCTGTTGATCGCACAGAAAGGGAAGATCTTGTTTGGAAAATGCAGGAAAAGATCTACAATGACCGCCCCTGGATTGTGCTGCTCTACAGTAGTGTAATGTCATCCTACCGATCCGATCGCTTCACTGGATTCAGTCCAGATGCCCGTTATTTGTATGGCAAATGGTCAATTCTTCAGGTTGAACCAGTCCAATAATATTTCCATTCTCTGACTAGTCTGCCAGATTTTTTCTGGCAGACTAGTTATTCCCGGAATCAATCTATGCAGCGCAGTCGATACCTGCTTCGTAAATTCGTTCTATCAACGCTAACATTGATAGTGGTTATCGTCTTTAATTTTTTCCTCTTCCGAATTTTGCCCGGCGATCCTGCCAGAGCACTGGTAGGTGTTGGCAGAATGAAACCCGCTACGGTTGAAAATATCAGGCAGCAATTTGGTCTGGATAAACCTATCTGGTTGAACGTAGAAAAAATTAAGGAGGGGGATTTTAGAGGAAGTGTTGATAGCCAATTCACTGCTTATGTTCGCAATTTGGCCAAGGGTAATCTCGGGGTCTCATTTGCAAACCGGTTGGAAGTGAAAGAAATCCTAATTGACCGGGTTTGGAAAACGGTTTTATTGTTATTTACCGGCGAGATAGTTGCCATACTGCTGGGTTCATTACTTGGGATTATCGCCTCCTGGAGGCGGGGTTCCAAACTTGACCTGGGAATATTAATCTGGGGGTTGTTTACCTGGTCCATACCCACATTTTTCTTTGGAATTATTTTAGTTATTCTTGCCCGGGGGCACCTGCCTACCGGAATGATGGTTACGGTGGGATTAAAACCCGAAGACGGTTGGGTGTATTGGAAAGACGTGGCAAAACACCTGGTTTTACCCACCATCACCCTCGGCATAGGTTTTACCAGCGCCTATATGATGGTGATGCGCAGCAGCATCGTTGAGGTTCTCAGTGAAGACTATATCCTGACAGCAAAAGCAAAAGGACTCAATAATTTCCAGATATTGCGTGACCATGCACTAAAGAACGCAATGCTGCCCATGGTTACTTTGCTTGCTCTAAGTCTCGGCTACACTGTTGGCGGGGCTATCCAGGTTGAGACCGTCTTTTCCTGGCCTGGGATAGGCAGGTTGATTTTTGATTCAGTAGTTAAACAAGACTACCCGGTACTTCAGGGAGCTTTTTTACTTCTGGCTGTCAGTGTAATTGGGGCGAATTTTTTAGCCGATTTAATTTACACTCTGCTTGATCCCCGAGTCCAGTTGGAAACCCCTCCCCAAGTCCAGCAAACCAACAGGCTTTCCTCGCGGGTTATTAATTCTATCCGGGGATTGCCAAAGGCAATCAGGAATTTCCAATCTGCATTTATCACCTGGATACTCAAAACTTACAGGGTCTTTCTGGTCCAAATGAGGCGTCTCCCGACGGCAGTTTTAAAAGGGGCAAAAACATTTTGGTTAACGTTAAAGCGCAAACCAATGGCATTATTTGGTACGGTTATGCTGCTGGTAATAGTTATTATGGCTGTATTTGCTCCACTTGTTGTCCCTTATACCGTGGAGGAGATGGCCACTCTGAAGGTGACAGCGGAAGATATTCTGGCCCCTCCCGATACCGAGCATATCCTTGGCCGAGATGATGCTGGGAAGGATGTCCTATCCCAACTCATTTATGGCGCTCGAATTTCACTCATTGTTGGATTCTCGGCATCTTTCATGTCCCTGATTATAGGCACGATTGTAGGTATGGTGTCGGGTTTCTTCGGAGGGAAGATAGATAATTTCCTGATGCGGCTGGTGGATATCTTAATGGTGATCCCAACTTTGCCGCTGATGTTGGTGATCATTACTTTCTGGGGGCGTGGTTTGGACAAAATAATCCTTGTTATCGGCTTGTTATATTGGACTTATATGGCAAGGTTGGTGCGCTCCCAGGTAATTTCTATTAAACAACGGCATTATATTCTCCGGGCAAAAGCGCTTGGCGCAAGCGATTTCCGCATCATTGTTCGCCATATTTTCCCCCAGGTCGTACCTTTAATTATCGCGCAGGGAGTGTTGGATACGTCGACGGCAATTATTGCTGAGTCATCCCTCGCTTTCCTCGGGTTGGGAGATCCAACAAAGGTAAGCTGGGGAATGATGTTAAATTTTGCTTTTGCCAGGGCTATCAGCCAGGAAGCCTGGTGGTTTTTGCTGCCCCCGGGATTTTCGATTGTCTGGGTTAGTTTGTCCCTGGTTTTGATTGGAACGGCCCTGGAAGAAGTATTTAACCCCAGACTTAAGACACACCACCTTTTTGATGCCAGGAAAATGTTGTCCATGTTTAAAATCGCCCAGCCGCTACCCCAGGAAACACCTCCCGCGGAGCAGAACCAATGACAATCTTAGAAGTAAATAATCTCTCCGTTTCATATATGTGCGAGGTGGCAGAAAGTGAGATCGCCTTGAATGCCGTAGATGATATCAGTTTTAAGATAGAGCCAGGGCATTCACTGGGGCTGGTTGGGGAAAGCGGATGCGGAAAAACCACGGTAATGTTAGCCCTGATGCGTTTGCTCCCCGAAGCAGGCCGGATTGTTGCTGGGCAGGTGATTTTTAATAACCAGGACCTGATCCGGCTCAGTGAATCTGAAATGTGTGACGTGCGTTGGGCGGAGATCGCGATGGTGTTTCAAAGCGCAATGAACTCTCTCAATCCGGTGAGAACGGTTGAAAGCCAGATTGTTGAAGCCTTGCTTAACCACCGCCAGGTCGACAATAAAACCCAGGCTCGGAAACGGACTGCGGAATTGCTCAGCCTGGTAGGGATTGCCCCTGAGAGAGGCAAACAATATCCCCATCAATACAGCGGCGGAATGCGGCAAAGGGCGATCATTGCGATGGCTTTATCCTGCAATCCAAAAGTTTTAATTGCAGACGAGCCTACTACTGCCCTTGACGTGATGATCCAGGCTCAAATCACCGAATTACTTAAAAATCTTCAAAGGGAATTAGGTTTAACCCTAATCTTGGTTACCCACGACCTGGGTGTGGTTGCTGAAATTTGTGATGATGTTTTTGTAATGTATGGTGGGAAAATGGCTGAATATGGAACCAGTGATGCCATATATAACATTGCCAAACATCCCTATACCAGAAGATTGTTAAAAGCTTTTCCGGATATTGATAATTTAGATGCGGACCTGGTATCTATTCCGGGGGTGCCCCCGCGTCTGGATGATTTACCAGAAGGGTGCCGGTTTAGTCCTCGCTGCCACCTTTGCAAGGAGTATTGCAAATACGATCAACCGCTGTTGACTAACTTGGGGAAGGATCATTTTGTCGCTTGCCATATGTATAGCCGGAAATAAGGTGGAACTTTATGGGTGATCAACAACTTCTTAAGGTAGACAACTTATATAAATATTTTCCCCTCTCCAGCTCTTTCTTTAAGACCCTGGCCGGCTTGGAAGAGCGAGTGGTTCATGCAGTTGATGGCGTTAGCTTTTCCCTTCAGAAAAGGGAGATCTTAGCCCTGGTTGGTGAGTCAGGATCGGGGAAAACAACAGTTGGAATGAATGTATTGGGATTACAAAACCCAACCGGCGGTAAGGTTATCTTTGACGGAATGGACGTCGCTTACTGGAGTCAGGGAAAAATTGGCGATCTGGAAAATACCAAGAAGACTGAATGGTCGAAATTAAGCAGCCGCAAGCAAATCCTGCTTTTGAGAAAAAGAGCCCAGATGATATTCCAGGATCCTTATGAGTCCCTCAATCCGAGACAAAAGATATTTGACATTGTGGCCGAACCCCTTGATATCCATGAAATTTCCCTATCTGAGGTTGAGAGAGAAAATAAAGTCCGGGAGGCGTTAGAAACCTGTGGATTGGCGCCAGCAGACCATTTTTGGGATAGGTATCCGGATGGCCTGTCGGGCGGACAGCGCCAGCGGGTAGTGATTGCTGGTGCATTGGTGCTTGAACCCGAGTTGTTGATTGCCGATGAACCTGTTTCCATGCTGGATGTATCCATCAGGGCTGAACTCCTAAATTTATTATTGGAGATTCGTAATAAAACCAATATTTCTATTATTTACACGACACATGACCTGGCCACAGCAGGGTATTTTACTGATCGAATGGCCGTGATGTATTTAGGTCGGATTGTCGAAATTGGACCTACGAGGGATGTATTATCAAATCCTAAACATCCCTATACCAAGGCACTGGTGTCTGTTCTGCCAGCACCAAATCCCCGCCGATCGCGAGAGCGGGTGATCTTAAAAGGTGAAGTACCTAATCCAATTGATCTTCCCAGCGGGTGCCGTTTTCATCCCAGATGTCCGGAAGCCACGGATGATTGCCGGAAAACGGATCCTGATTTTGTGGATGTGAGTTTTGAACATAAAGCTGCTTGTTTGTATGCATGACAAAGGTAAATGGAAAAAAATGTCGCAGGATTTTGCACTACCCCAAACCATCTGGGAGAATACTAATAGTCTCAACTATTTGCTGATTAATTTATCCCTTTTAAAAAGCTAATAAGGAAAATCCAATGACTCTACAAACTCGGAAAGACTACTTAAAATCTTTACAAAAATTGCGCCCCAATATTTATAAATTTGGTGAATTAATAAAGGATGTTACAAAACACCCGGCAACTAAAAGAACGGTAGAAAGTCACGCCCGGAATTTTGATGCCTCACACGATCGAGAGTTGACGGATATGTATACAACCACCTCAATATTTACTGGCGAGAAAATTCACCGATGGAATTCGATGATGCAAAGCGCAGATGCGCTGATTGCCAATATGGTTATGAAGAGACAGAACTACCGCCGGACAGGCACTTGTACTGGCGGGGCCTGTGTTGGGTGGAACGCCCAGAATGTGCTCTGGGCAGTGACACAGGAGATGGACCAGGAATTTGGCACGAATTACCAGGAGAGGCTCAAAGCCTGGATTTTGGATTCCCAAAACAATGGATTAATTGTTGCCGGAGCGCTAACGGACGCCAAGGGTAATCGAAGCTTAAAGCCTTCTGAACAGGAAGATCCCGATTTAAATTTGCGGATCCAAGAGATTCGAGAAGATGGGGTTATCATCCAGGGCGCCAAATTGATGATTTGCGGCGTGGCTGCATCCCAAGAAATTTTCTTGTTACCGGGAGGCATCTATAAAGAGACAGATAAAGATTATGCCCTTGCCTGTGTGGTTCCGCGTGATATTGAAGGATTAAGGATCATTGAGGCGACTCGACCAAGTGATCGAAGAGACCTTGAGGACACAGCTGAAGGCGAAGTGCCGGATACGGGAATTACCCAGGGATTGTTGTTATTTGAGGATGTTTTTGTCCCCAATGAACGTGTCTTCATGTGCGGTGAATTTAAGTACACTTCAAAAATAATCCAGTTCTTTACTGCTAATTACAGGGCTTGTATCGGGGCTTGTGTATCCGGTCAGGGCGATGTGATGATTGGCGCATCTGTGTTAATGGCTCGGGCAAACGGGTTATCGATGAAAACCTTCACAAATAAACTTGTGGATATGTCCATTAATAATCAGATCACCTATGGATTAGGCGTTGGAGCCTGTGCAATGGGATTCCAGCATCCATCCGGTTCGTTTGTTGCGGACCCAATTACTGCTCACACAAACAAGGTAATGGTTGCTACCCTCCCGTATGAGACCAAGCGCCTCACCCAGGAAATCGGCGGCGGGATTGCAGAAACGGGTTGTATGCCTTCCTATCAGGACTTTACCAATCCTGAATACGGTAAGGAATTGCAGAAATACTATAAAGCCGGTCCAGCAAGCGCTGAAGCTCGCTATAGATCTGCGCGGTTGGCAGAATGGTTAACAATTGGGGGCGGTGTTCCAGGCTGCATGCATGGCGGTGGGTCTCCGGATGGCGCAAAGCTGGTTGTTCGGTTTGCTACACCATTTGAGGAGTATGTTGATTATGCCAGGGAAATGATGGGAATAAACGAGGACGTCCCCGAGCCCCCGAAAAAATAAGATATAGAGAATGAGATAAAAGGAGAAAAGATTTCTATGAGGTTAAAAGGAAAAACTGCATTAATTACTGGCGGCACTCTCGGGATTGGAAAGGCAACAGCTAAATTATTTGTTGAGCAGGGCGCAGATGTGTTTATCTGCGGTCGAAATGAAGAGGTTGGGGCGAAAGCAGCCGAAGAGCTTGGCTGCACTTACGACCGGGTTGATGTTTCTGATCGCCAAGGAGTTCAGGACTGGGTTGAGGGAATTGCCGGGAAGACCGGCAGAATCGATGTCCTGGTCAATAATGCCGGTATCACCCGGGACGGGCTCCTGGTAAAAGTAAAGGATGGAGAGTTGGTCAAACAACTTCCGGGAGAGGATTTTGACCTTGTCGTGTCTGTGAATTTAAAAGGCACCTTCAATTGCACGCAGGCTGTTGCTCCATATATGATCAACCAAGGGAGTGGATCAATAATCAATGCCTCATCTGTGGTGGGGCTGGATGGCAATTTTGGGCAAACAGTATATGTGGCAACAAAAGCCGGCATTGTGGGTATGACTAAAGTCTGGGCTCGGGAGTTCGGTCGTTTTAATGTCAGGGTGAACGCGATTGCGCCAGGCTCTATTCAGACGGATATTCTGGAATCCATGCCTGAAAAATACCTGACGGAACTAAAAAAGCATCAACCTTTGGGGCGTTTTGGGACACCAGAAGAAGTCGCTTCAGCGACACTATTCCTGGCGTCTGATGAAGCCAGTTTTGTATCAGGAGCGACTCTTCGCGTTGATGGAGCATTGGTTCTTGGCACCTAGGCCGCAGCAGCTGAGACAGCTGGTGATGGTGTTCGTTAATACAAAAAATGAGGATAGATTGAGAAAACCATCACCCTTGGCTATAAGCCCTGTTCGGTTCCTTGCAGTGAAAGGAGAGTTCAGATGGAACTAAAAAAACCTGAGGAATTGGGTTTTTCATCGAATCGATTAGAACGGATTAATAACCTCATGAACCGCTACATAGAGAGCGGAAAACTGGCTGGGGTGGTAACCTGCCTGGCACGGCGCGGAAAAATTTTCCACTGGGAGACCAATGGATATCAAAATCTTGAAACCAAAACTCCCATGGCGCCAGATTCAATTTTTCGTATTTATTCAATGACCAAGCCGATTACCTGTGTGGCGTTGATGATGCTGTATGAAGAATCCCTGTTTAACCTGACAGATCCTGTCAGCCAATACATACCGGCCTTTGAAGAGGTTAAAGTTTGGGGGGCAGATGGAAAATTGGACTCTCCAATTCGCCCTATGACAGTGCAGGATTTGTTGCGCCATACTGCTGGGCTGAGCTACGGAAGTTTTGGGCAATCGGATTCCCCGGTGGATAAGTTATATGATGAAGCGGATATTTTTAATCAAAGTATAACCATCGCAGAGTTTACCAACCGGGTTGCCAAATTGCCGCTTATGTTCCACCCGGGAGAAATGTGGCATTATAGTGTCGCCACTGATATTGTTGGCTATTTGGTTGAAGTCCTGTCCGGGAAGTCTTTAGGGGACTTCATGCAGGAAAAAATCTTTGATCCGCTGCAGATGGTGGATACTGCCTTTCATATTGACCCATCCAAATTGAGCCGTTTTTGCACCCTTTACGGAATAACGCCAGACAGCAATTTTGGCGTTCTCGATACACCAGATTCAAGTGAATATTTACCCCCCGTGGCCTTGCATGATGGCGGGAGTGGACTGGTTTCCACAACCGCCGACTACCTGCTATTTGCCCAATGTTTATTAAACAAAGGTGAATTAAATGGCGCAAGGCTGCTTGGTCCAAAAACCGTTGAGTTAATGACATTTAATCATTTGGCGCCCGCTTTACTGCCCATTGCATTTGAAGGGGCTGAACCAATGCTGGGGATGGGGTATGGCCTGGGGGTTGGCGTGATGCTGGATACAGCCCAGACGGGATTAATGGGATCAGTCGGTGATTATTCCTGGGGCGGATATGCTGAGACCTATTTTTGGAACGATCCACTGGAAGACCTGACCGCTATCATGATGACCCAATATCTTCCATCGCATACCTACCCGATCCGATTAGAATTCAGAACAGCTGTTTACCAGGCCCTGGAACAAAGTAATGTTCTATAAAAATAGCAACTCAAAAATATTTAGAGGAGATTTGATTCGTTCAATTTAATAAAAACTAGAGGAGAAAGTAGTTATGAAAGATGTTGTCATTGTGGATGCACTTCGTACTCCTGTAGGCAATCATGGTGGAATGCTGAAAAATTTTACAGCTTTAGATTTGACAGTGGCTATTATTAAAGGGTTGATTGACAGAACTAAAATTGATGCCTCCAGCATCGCCGAGGTTATTTTCGGGAATGTTTTTCAGTCCAGCGACGCGCCGAATGTTGCCAGGGTCGCTGCCTTGAAGGCAGGAATTCCCAAAGAAGTGCCTGCTTATACCGTGGCCCGAAATTGCGATTCGGGCATGGATGCGATTATCTATGCCTGGCGAAGCATTCAGGTTGGGGATGGGGATATTTATCTGGTAGGCGGTGTGGAATCCATGAGCACCATTCCTTACCTGGTGCGAGGAGCGCGGTGGGGGTTAAAACTTCGCCACTCCGAGTTAACAGACGCCTTGTGGGAAGGACTAACGGATCCAAATTGTGGACAAATCATGGGACGGACCGCAGAAAATCTTGTTGAAGAATACAACTTGACTCGTGAGCAGCAAGATGAATTTGCCGTGGGGAGCCACCAAAAAGCCCACCAGGCGCAGCAAGATGGAAAATTTGACGATGAAATTATGGGAATTGAAATCGTTCGCAGGAAAGATAAGACAATCCTTACCCAGGACGAAACCATCAATCCAGATCTTACTATAGAGAAAGCAGCCAAAGCTCCGGCGGTTTTTAAAGAGAATGGCACAGTTACTCCTGCGAACGCTTGCAGTATCTCGGATGGTGCCTGCGCGGTGTTAATTATGACGGCCGATAAGGCATCAGAACTGGGGTATTCCCCTCTGGCAAAAATCGTTTCCTACGGGTATGCTGGTGTTGAGCCCGAACGCATGGGAATCGCTCCTGCTTATGCTATTCCAAAAGCACTCGAAAAGGCAGGATTAAAGCTTGAACAGATGGATTTGATTGAGATTAATGAGGCTTTCGCAGGGCAGGTACTTGCTGTAGGAGCGGAACTTGGAATTGATTGGGATAAGGTTAATGTTAATGGTGGAGCAATTGCCCTCGGGCATCCAGTGGGATCTTCTGGATGTCGGATTATGGTGACATTATTACATGAAATGAAACGTCGAAAAAAGGAGGGTATCCCAATCCAATATGGTTTGGCAAGTTTGTGTGCGGAAGGCGGGCAGGGGTCCACGCTGATAGTTGAAATAGCAGAGTAGGAAATATACCACTCTGAATTTAATTGAATTTAGATCGTGTTAAGAGATAGCCCCCAGGATTTTTTCAGACAGGAGGAACAAAATGATAGACTTCACTTTTACAGAGGAACAAGAGTTATTCCGTAAAGCTGCCCGGGAGTTTGCCGAGACCCAGATCTCTCCCCTGGTACCCAAGATGGAAGAAACGAGCAGAGATTGGGATCCGGCAATTAAGGCATTGTGTGATGCGGAAATGATGGCGATTACCATCCCTGAAGAATATGGCGGATTGGGATTAGGGTACGTTGAAAGGTTAATTGCTCTGGAAGAAATTGCTCGCGTTTCGGTAGCAACGGCCATGATGATGCAGGTAGGGGGTTTGGGAATTGCCCCGATTATTAATTACGGATCTGAGGACCAGAAAAAGAAATATCTCCCCGGCCTGGCATCAGGGAAACATTTTGCCACTGTTGCGGTAACAGAACCTTCTGGTGGATCAGATCCCAAGGGCTGCAGCACAACTTATAAAAAACAAGGCGATTTATTTATCCTAAACGGACGAAAGTGTTTTATTACAAATTCCCATATCGCTGATGTTCTGGTGGTTATGGCTATGGATGAGGACAATCCAGATTCTTTCTCGACCTTTATCATTGAAAAAGGCATGAAAGGGTTTAAACCAACCCATGAAGAACACAAAGTTGGAATGCGGGGATGTAATACTGGAGAGATCGAACTAAAAGACTGCGAAGTGCCCGCCGAAAATTTATTGGGAGAAGAAGGAAAAGGGATGCGCGTGGCTATGGCGGCTATAAGTGATACTGGCCGGGGGGGCATGGTGGGATGCTCATTAGGACTTCACCAAGCCTGCCTGGATGCTGCTGTGAAATTTGCTAACGAACGAATTTTGTATGGTAAACCCATCAGTAATTTGCAGGCGATCCAGATGAAATTTGCCGATATGAAGATCGATCTGGAAGCTGGTCGTTTGCTGGGATATCGGGCAGCCTCGATTCAAGATGTGGGCGGACGATCCGGGAATGAATTCGCAGTGGCGAAATACTTCACGGCTGAAGCAGCTCAACGAGCAGCCAAAATGGCGGCGGATATTCATGGTGGATATGGGTGCATGGAGGAATTTGTGGTCACCCGATATCTCCGGGATTCTTTTGTCCTCGGTCCATCTGCGGGAACCTCGGATATCATGAAGGTCATCATCTCGCGCTGGGTGCTATCGTAGGGCATTGTCGATAATTCAGGTGTGGGCAGAGGTCGAGAAATTGCACACATCTTCTTGAGAATAACAGGAACCACAGGATTAGAATGTTATCTATCGTTGTTTGTGTTAAAGCGGTGCCAGATTTAACTCAGGCTGACAAAATCAGGATTGATCCTGTTACAAAAGCACTTACCAGGCACGATATTCCACTGGTCATTAATCCCCTGGACAGAAATGCTCTAGAAGTAGCTCTACGGATCAAAGAAAATCAGGATGCTTTTATTACCATCCTCAGTATGGGACCGCCCGCAGCTGGTAATGTAGTAAAGGAGTGCCTGGCTCTGGGGGCAGATCAGGGGATTTTGTTATCGGACCCTGCCTTTGCAGGTGCTGATGCTTTTGCGACCGCATTTACTTTGAGCAAAGCGATAGAAAAATTGGATTCGGTTGATTTTGTGATTTGCGGAAGAGCCAGCAGTGACGGTGCCACAGAGTGGGTTGGTCCTGAACTGGCAACCTTTCTGGAGTTGCCCGTGGTTACCATGGTCCGGGAATTTGTAGAAACCGAGGGAGAAATCTGGGAAGTTAAAGCTGATATTGAGGATGGTGTTCGGGTTGTTCAGGTAATGATGCCCGGAGTATTTACTGTAACCCATGAAGTAAATACACCTCGCACACTGAGTTTCTCTGGCATCATAAAATCCCGAAAGAAGGAAATTACAATTTGGGGATTGGAAGATTTAGAACTCTCTGAAGATCTAGTAGGATTAAAAGGTTCTCCCACGATTGTCTCTGAATTAACAGTTGTTGAAAAGAAACGGGCTTGCGAGATCATTGAGGGAACCCTTGAAGAAAAAGCGGATATTCTAATCGAAAAATTATCAGCGGCGGGGGTATTATGATGAGCCGTGCTGATAATCCGGTATGGGTCCTGGCTGAGCAGATCTCTGGAAAAACCCCGCGAGTTTGTTTTGAATTAATTGGAAAGGCAAGGAAATTGGCAGATGATTTAGGAGTTTTTGTTGAGGTTTTGCTCCTGGGGGAAGTGGCGGACGATCAGCTTGATTTGTTATATCAATCAGGTGCCGATACCATCTACCACGGCGTATCACCAGATTATGAACTTTACCAACCTGAAATCTATTCAGAGACCATAGTTAAACAAGCAAAAAAGATAAAACCACAAATCATTTTACTTGGCTCAACGTTTATTGGGAGGGAATTGGCGCCCATCATCGCAGCAAAACTTAAAACAGGGTTAACAGCCCATTGCATCGATCTGGTTCTAAGCGAGGGGCAAATTTTAGAACAGCAAATTCCAGCTTATGGTGGTTTGATATCAATCACTTGCCCGGAAAAACGACCCCAAATAGCGACTGTTGCCCAGGGAGTCTTTCCATCACCCGAACCGGATGAAAATCGATCGGGAAAGTTAATCCGGATTGAACCTCCGGGAGATATAAAACCGAGGATAAAAATCCTTAAAGTGGAAAGGAAAGACCCTGTAGGTGTGCCATTGGAGGAAGCACCGACCGTAGTAGCTGGGGGTGCCGGGGCAGGATCAGTTGAAGGCTGGCAGGAAATTAAGGAACTGGCTGATGTACTAAACGCTGCGCTGGGATCAACCCGTCCAGCTGTTGATGAGGGCTGGATTGATTTGGATACCATGATCGGCCAAAGCGGGAAAATGATCAACCCTGATTTATACATTGGTGTCGGACTATCTGGAGAACAGCAGCATATGGTCGGCATTTCCGGAGCAAAGGTAATGGTTGCGATAAATAACGATCCGAAATCGACTGTGTTTGAGCAGGTAGATCTCGGAATTGTCGAAGATTGTCGGGAATTTGTGCCGGTCTTGATAAAAAAGATCCAAGATTATTATCAGAAATGAGCTTCGTATGGAGATCAACTCCTGTGAGCCGAAACCGGGGTTCATAATCGGATTGATTTATGACTGGAGGGCAAAATATGTCATTTGAGCGTCTATTAAATCCGCAGACCATTGCCGCTTTTGGAGGTGCTCAAGCCCAGGAGGTTATCCGGCAGAGCGATAAGATGGGATACCAGGGGGAGATCTGGCCGGTCCATCCCAAGAAAACCGAAATCCTGGGGCGCACGGTCTACCGCTCGGTTGCGGATCTGCCAGGAAGCCCTGACGCTGCCTATGTAGGAGTTAATCGCTACCTTACTATCGACATTGTCAAAGAGCTTGCTGAGCGGAAGGCAGGCGGCGCAATTTGTTATGCCACGGGTTTTATCGAGTCGGGAGAAGAAGGATCCAAACTCCAGGAACAGCTTTTAGAAGCTTCTGGTGACATGCCCCTGGTCGGTCCAAATTGTTACGGATTGCTCAATTATCTTAATGGAGCCATGCTCTGGCCAGACCAGCAGGGTGGGCAGAGAGTTGATGAAGGAGTCGCGATCATTACCATGTCGTCAAATGTGGGCTTTAATCTCACCATGCAGCGTCGCGGCTTGCCAGTTGCCTTTATGGTATCACTGGGGAATAAACTAAAGTTTGATATCCATGATGCCATCCACATATTTGCCCACCAGGAACAGGTTACAGCAATCGGCTTATTCATGGAAACCTTGTCAGACCCGAAAGCTTTTGAAGAGGCAGTCAACTTTGCTCGCGAGTTAGGTAAACCCATCGTTGCCATCAAGACCGGTCAATCCGAAGTTGGGCAGAAGATAGTGGTTTCCCATACTGCATCATTGGCTGGTTCAGATGTCTTGTTCAGTGCTTTATTTGAAAGGCTCGGTGTGGCACGAGTCGATTCGTTGGAAGCATTCATGGAAGCCCTGAAGGTGCTGCATGTTCTTGGCCCATTAAATGGGGGCAAAGTTGGAGCCACGAGTACCTCGGGTGGTGACCTCACACTTCTTGCTGATGCCCTGGGTCCAAAACTTTCTATGCCACCAATTTCAGAAAAAACAGCCCAGCGTATCCGTAAAGTTGTTCACGAACGGGTAGTGGCTGCCAATCCATTGGATTACCAGATGTTCGACTGGAATGATGAAGATCAACAAGCCGAAAAATATACAGCTTTTTTATCAGAAGGTTTTGATATCTCGCTGTGTTTACTGGATTACCCCAGAGATGATTATTGTGACCAATCGACCTGGGATGGGGCGGAGAGAGGTTTTGTCAGAGCACTCCAAAAGACAAATTCAAAGGGAGCGATACTAACAACTTTTGCAGACACAATTTCGGAAACGGTAGCCCAGCGATTAATGAAAGATGGTGTGGTAATGTTAGCGGGCATTAATGATGGAATTGCAGGTATTCGTGCGGCGGTTGATGTGGGAGCCGCTTGGAATCTGCCATATCCTCCACCATTACTCCAGCGTTGTGATTTAAAGGAATATGATTCTGTTTCTGTCTTAAATGAAGCTGAATCCAAGAAACTTCTTGCGAGTTTTGGTGTGCCAGTGCCGGAGGGGCGAGTCATTCGGGACGCTGTTGAGGCTGCTTCTGCAGCCGAGGAATTAGGATACCCGGTTGTGATTAAGGCAGTAGGAATCCCCCATAAAACTGAGGTTGGAGGCGTCAAGCTTAATCTCCATAATTCAGACCAGGTCTCTGCAGCTGTGAAAGGATTACTGGAACTCTCAGAGTCTTGCCTGATCGAAAAGATGGTTGAAGGTGTTGTGGCTGAGCTCATTGTTGGTGTGGCCTGTGATGAACAATTTGGTCCTTATCTTTTGGTAGGTGGCGGGGGAATTCTGGTTGAGTTAATGAAAGACAGCGCCTCCCTATTATTACCGATCACCAAAGAGCATGTGACCCAGGCCTTGAGTCAGCTGAAGTGTGCCCCCCTATTAAACGGTTTCCGGGGAGCTCCCCCGGCAGATATAGACGCAGTTATTGAAGTGATCATGGCAGTTGCCAGTATGGTTGAAGATGCCCCGTCTTCGATTAATGAGCTTGATATCAATCCTCTGATGGTCCGGGCCAAAGGACAAGGTGTGGTTGCGGCCGATGCGCTGATCAGCCTGAATGGTTAATTTTCTATAATATCCACCCGCTGACCCGGTTATGAATTAACAATCTGAATTGGTGGTAAAGGATTAAGAAGGAAAGGAGTTTTGGATATGATATCCGACGGCAATAAACTTGAAGACACCATCATTAAAAAGGCAAAAGAATTGGGCGCCTCGCTGGCAGGAATTGCCAGAGTTGAAGATTTAAAGCAAACCAAATCTTATGAAAGATATAAAAAAAGACCTTTTTACGAGGAGTACGATCGAGATTCCCCGGATTACTTTGAATTTAAAGGATATAAATGGCGAGCTGGACACAAATCAGTCCTGGTTTGGGCTTTGGAACATCTCGCATCTGAGCCACATCTTGATTGGTGGAGCATGAAGGTTCCGGGTTTTACCCCGGGAAACCGGATTTTGAGAGCCCAGTCAAAACAGCTCCGGATCTGGCTGGAAGAGGAAATGTGCATTAATGCCCTTTCGCTGCCCTACCAGATTGAGTTTGGGGGCGTTTTCCTGAAAGATTCCGCCGCCCTGGCGGGCCTGGGAGTGATTGGAAAGCATAACATACTGGTCACACCGGAATATGGTTCGCGAGTCCGCTTGCGGGGGATTTCCATGGAGGCCGAACTTGAACCAACCGGCCCCCTGGATTTTGATCCCTGCAGCAGCTGTGATATGCCCTGCCACAGTGCTTGTCCAAGAGATGCTTTCCAAAGCGGAAGCTTCGATCGAGCACTCTGCAAGCAAGAAAATGATTACCGGGACGCCAATAAGGAAATCGTGGATGGTTCGATCATGGGAATTGATGAGCCCAGTGAGGTTTCCAAACCCTGCCGCTTCTGTGAACTTGCCTGCCCGGTTGGGCAGGGGAACTCTTAATAAAAGGGACTCTAAATATTTGGCTCCGGTTCCAGGGGGAGCAGTATCGCAGGATAAAATCTCGAGGTGGTTAGAATAATGCCAGAAGGTGTGCCCCTTGAGTAAGCACAGACTGTGGTGACAGAGGCTCACGAGTCATCCGCTCGGGCAAAGAGGATATCGATAGACTCTTTGATTTTTATTAGAGCACTGGAAGTAAAGTACTTGAAGAGCAATTTTCTGGATCGAATAAAAAGACGAGGGTCAAATGCGGAATGAAAGATCTATGAGTTTAATTGAACGTGACCATGCTGCCGTGGCAGCTACGATCTACCGATACACAGATATAACCTTTGATCGCGGCGAGGGAGTTTATCTTTATGACCTTGAAGGTCGGGAATATCTGGATTTTGTATCTGGTATTGCGACAATGAATGTAGGTCATGGCCACCCGGATGTGGTTGAAGCGATATGTGAACAGGCGCGTACACTAATTCATGGTGCCTGTCATATTGGCTATATGGAGCCATACGTGGCAATGTTAGAGGCCTTAAAAACTGTCGCGCCTGGAGATCTAAAAGACGGAAAGGGAATTCTAGTAAACAGTGGATCTGAAGCTGTGGAGACGGGGATTAAACTCGCTCGCTATGTGACGAATCGCCCGATGATCCTGGCGTTTACGGACAGTTTCCACGGCCGATCGATGGGAGCCCTGGCGCTGACTGCCAGCAATACCCTCTACCGCCAGCGTCTCCCCAGCTTGTTAACCGGGGTTCATCACACGCCTTACCCATATTGTTATCGCTGTCCATTGAAACATGCCTCAGTTGATGACTGTGATTTAGCGTGCTTAAATTTAGTTGAAAAAGCACTGGCGTCAGTGGTTCCTCCAGAAGACCTGGCTGGCATCATCATTGAACCCATCGCGGGAGAGGGAGGCTACATTGTACCTCCTGATGGCTTCCTGGCAGGGTTGCGCCAGATCTGCGACCGGGTTGGCGCGCTGCTAATCGCCGATGAAGTGCAGAGCGGCATGGGACGTACTGGAAAAATGTTCGCCGTCGAACATTGGGACATTGAACCGGACATCATATGCCTGGCTAAAGCCTTGGGCGGTGGGTTGCCGCTTGGGGCCGTTTTGGCAAAAGCTGAACTCATGGATCAATGGCCCCCAGCTGCTCAAGGCACGACCTTTGGCGGAAATCCAGTTGCCTGCCGGGCAGGCATAACCACACTCAACATCATCCAGGAACAGGGACTTGCGGCTCATGGAGAAGAGATTGGTAAGTTCATCCAGGCGCGATTTAATGAAACCAAAAGTGAGTTGCCGATCATCGGTGATGTAAGGGGTAAAGGCTTGATGGTTGCGGTCGAGCTGATCAACGCTGATGGCAGCCCCGCTGCAGAGATCATCAAAGAGGTCATCAAGGCTTTAGGAAAAAAAGGTATCGTGATGACAAAATGTGGTGCCAGCGCATTACGTTTTGCTCCCCCATTAATTATCAAGAAAGAACAAGTGGAGGAAGGAGTAAATATTATCCTTGCGGAACTACGCAAACATCAATGGTAGCAGCTCGATCTTTGACAGAAAGCATATATGTAAATATAAGATTCCATTCAAATTTTTGATTTATTTATGTCAAGAGGCTATGAGACAGGACCTTGGTTGGTAAATTACCCCATACTTGTCCTTGAACTTCCACAAGGATACCCAGCAGGATTCATTATTAAACGCTAAATAAGAATAAATAGGAGGAAGGCATGTCGACCGAAATATTTGAAAAATTGGCTCAAGCTGTGATCGACGGGGAAGATGAAGATGCTGTTGAACTTGCCAAACAGGCCCTGGATCAAGAACTTGACCCTCTTGCCTGCATCACCAATGGACTTACCAAGGGTATTCAACAAGTAGGTGAGCTCTTTGCCAGCGGTGAATATTATTTACCAGAATTGATCATCGGTGCTGATGCGATGAAGGCTGCCCTGGAGATCCTGGAACCGGCCTTGACGGGTGATCAGCAGCGCGAGATTGTTGGCCGGGTTGTTATCGGCACAGTTGAGGGGGATCTTCATGAGATTGGAAAAACCCTTGTTGGCACGATGCTTACAGCAAATGGATTCAAAGTGATCGATATTGGTGTCGATAAATCTAATGAAGAGTTTGTTGCCGCCACAAAGGAAAATGACGCTACAATAGTAGGAGCTTCTGCATTACTAACAACGACCATGATTCAGCAGCAAAAGTTAATCGAAAGTTTAAAAGAAGCGGGACTTGGAAAACAAGTTAAGGTTATGGTGGGGGGGGCACCTGTGACCCAAAAATATGCAGAGCAGATTGGAGCAGATGGCTATGCCGAAGACGCCATTTCCGCTGTTGATCTAGCCTTTAGATTGGCAGATGCGCCGGAATAATATAATTTACACAACGAGCCCTCGAAAATAAAATTCCACAAATGGAGAATATGTCATGATCAAACTTGAAAAGCGCAAGGCCAGCATCCAACCTATAAAGTCTAAATTAAAAATCAGTATTTTGGATGATCAAGAAATCAGCCAGATCAACCAGAACACCCGCGCTGTATTGGACGAAGTCGGAGTTAAATTTCCATCTGAGAAAGCACTGAAGATCTTTTCCGAAGTAGGCGCTGTAGTTGATTTTAACTCCCAAGTTGTTAAGATTCCAGCTGATTTACTGGATAAATATCTAAAAACATCACCCCGTACCTACACCATGGCAGGCCTCCGGCCTGATCTTGATGTTCATGTTGGCAGCGGCAAGGGCACCTATTTCTACTGCAGCGGCGAAGCCCCAAAAATTGTCGATTTTAATACCGGGGAGCGCCGCTTATCAGTTAAAGAGGATACTGCGAACCATGCCCGGATTGCCGATTATTTACCCATCATCTCGCTGTTATGGCCATCAGTTAGCTCCAGTGATAAAAATGTGACTTCCCCACTCCACGGCCTGGAGGCTTGCTACAACAGTACGGAAAAACACGTGGAGTCTGAATCGGTGATGGATGAAGTTTCAGCCCGCTACGCTGTTGAAATGGCAATCGCCATCGCTGGAAGCGAGGAGAATCTGCGCGAGCGACCAATACTCTCACAGCTACTTTGCTGCATAGCTCCTCTGGCGCAGGACAAAGGGGGGATCGAAGCGGCAATGGTCTTTGCTGAGTATGGCATCCCGGTTGGATTAATGTCAATGCCCACGCTGGGTTTAACAGCTCCACCACACGCGGCGGGATCCCTCACGATGGCAATGGCAGAAACCCTGAGCGGCATCATGCTCCTGCAGATAATAAATCCAGGTGTAGGAAATTATATATCTGTTAATCCCGGGATTATTGATCCGCGAACGGGGGTCTATTTTATGGGATCTACCATCGCCCAACTTACTAATGTTGCCGGGATTCAGCTGTCACACTCAAATGGAATCCCAGTGCTTGCCTGCCATTCCTTTGGAGGAAGTCAATATGAACTTGGCAACTGGCAAATTGGTTATGAGAACATCTTCTCCCACTTTCTGGGAGTCATGGCCGGGGCTGATATGTCCTTTGGTCCCAGCGGCATGTATGAAGCTGTCAGCCTGCTTGATCACCAGCGTATTTTGTTTGACCGCGAAATCCTCCAAGTGATCGACAAGATTACCGATGGGATTGATGTCAACTCTAAAACTCTATCTTTTGATATGATCAAGGAACTCGGGCAGCAGGGCTCGTATATTGGTCATCGAGAATCCGTCAAAGAGTTCCGTTCCATGTGGCCGCAAGAATCTATCCTATATGAAGATGGCAAGGCTGAAGGCCGGAAATGGCGCGACCCGGTGAAAGTCTCCCGGGAAGCCATAACCTGGATCCTTGAAAACCATCAACCGGAACCGCTTCCCGATGAAGTAAAGTTGGAATTAAGGAAGATCTTAACTGCAGCTGATAATGATGAAGCTCTAAGAGAGCAGTCATAGGTCATTAATAAAAGTGTCTAAAAAAATTGAAAATATCACGGTCATAGGAGCCGGCACTATGGGGCATGGTATTGCCCAATTGTTCGCCCTGTCAGATTTCCAGGTCACACTGTATGATGTTTCTCTGGAAATCTTAGAAAAGGCAATCCCCCGGATACAGGATAATCTCCAGACAAGCATTAAGCACGGTATTCTCAGCGCAGATGAAGTTAAAGAAATTCCTGATCGGATCACTATTACGACTGATCTTGATACAGCGGCCTCGCAAGCGGATTATATTATTGAAGCTGTTGTAGAGGATCTTGAGGTTAAACTAATTCTGCTGAGTGAATTGGATGAGACCTGCCCAGCCCATGCCATCCTCACCAGCACCACATCTAGCTACTGTGTGCGCGATATGGCAGTTGCGCTCACTCATCCTGAGCGTTTCCTGGTGACTCACTTCTGGAATCCACCCTATCTAATTCCAGTCGTTGAAGTGATGCCTGGGGATGTCACTTCTCCTGAGGTTGTCGAAACCACATACAAACTTCTTAAAGATGTTGGAAAATATCCAGCGATGGTGAATAATGATGTACCAGGTTTCGTCGGCAATCGCCTGCAGCATGCTTTGCGCCGGGAAGCAATTTCCATTGTTGCTCAAGGGATTGCCAGCCCAGAGGATGTTGATCTAATTACCAAATTGAGTTTCGGCTTGCGATTACCTGTGGTAGGCCCACTGGAGACAGTTGATCTGGGTGGGTTGGATCTCACCCAAGCGATTCAAACTTATTTACTCCCCGAGCTCGAAAACTCAACGGAGTCTCTCCAACTGATCCGGGATAAGGTGGAGAGAGGTGAATTGGGAGCAAAAGCTGGAAAAGGATTCTATGATTGGCCACCAGGTCGGGCCGAAGAAGTGATTCAACGGCGCGATGAGACCCTCATCGAACTAGTGATATTGCTGAAGAAGCACGGTTTTTTATAATAACCAGACTTCTAGAAGACAGTAGACCAACAAGCATATTCTCCATCCAGAGGAGTTATTCCACTATGCAACGAAAAGAAGTAGTGATAGTTGATGCAGTACGATCACCTATTGGCAAACATAATGGCAGCCTGTCGAGTGTCCGTCCTGATGATTTACTGGCAGAAGTTCTCAAGGGGCTAGTGGACCGTGTCGGGATAGATCCAGCATTGATCGAAGATGTATACGCGGGTTGTGGCAACCAGGCTGGTGAGGACAACCGTGATGTAGCTCGCATGGCAGCTTTGTTGGCCGGATTCCCCGTCGAAGTTAGTGGGATTACGGTGAACCGAAATTGCTCCTCAGGGCTGGAAGCTGTTAATCAAGCTGCCAAGGCGATCATCGCTGAAGAGGCTGATGTTTTTATCGGTGCAGGGGTAGAGTGTATGAGCAGAGCTCCCTGGTCGATGCCAAAACCGGAACGCCCTCAACCAGTGGGGCATCCGAAGATATGGGATACGACGGTTGGTTGGCGTTACAATAATCCCAAGCTCGATGCCTTATACCCTATTATAAGTTTAGGCGAAACCGCCGAGAATATTGCTGATGATCTGCAGATCACTCGTGAAGACCAAGATGCCTTTGCTTTCGAAAGCCACTATCGAGCAGTGGCGGCTATCAATGCGGGAAAATTCAAAAATGAAATCGTACCTATCAGCGTACCCAAACGCAAAGGTCCACCAGATACCGTAGACACAGATGAGCACCCTCGCTATAAAATTACGGATGGTGAATACGTACTTGATACCAGCCTAGAGCAACTGGCTCGGCTGAGGCCTATTTTCCGTAAAGACGGCACAGTGACCGCTGGTAATTCAAGCGGCATCAATGATTGTGCATCTGCTTTATTGTTAATGAGCGCTGATAAAGCAGGAAAACTAGGGCTGAGACCAATGGTGCGCTGGCTAGGTTCGGCTGTAGCGGGTGTGGACCCTGGAGTGATGGGTTATGGTCCGGTTCCAGCGACTCAAAAACTACTTGCGCGCCTGGGACTAAAAATCGAAGATATTGGCCTTGTTGAATTAAATGAAGCTTTCGCCGCCCAAGCTATCGGGGTGATGTATAAATTGGGCCTGCCGCATGAAATCACAAATGTAAATGGCGGTGCAATTTCCCTTGGACATCCTACAGGGTGCTCTGGTGCACGTATCCTCACCACTCTTTTACATGAGATGAAGAGGCGTGCTTCACAAGAGAAAAAACCCTATTATGGGATGGCCACACTATGTGTAGGCGTAGGTATGGGAGTCACTACCATTGTTGAATGGATAGACTGGGATTAAGAATGGAGGTTTGAGATCATGCAACGTCCACTCACAGGTATTCGCGTGATTGGCTTAGAGCAATATATGAGCGCGCCCTATTGCACGATGCTCCTGGCAGACGCTGGGGCTGAGGTCATAAAAATCGAACGCCCGGGTCGGGGAGATCCCCGCCGGTATATTCCGCCTTTTGTTTCCGACGAACAGGGCAGAAGTGTGGCTGGAGGATTCATCGGTTATAACCGAAATAAGAAAAGCCTGGCACTTAACCTGCGCTCAGAAGAGGGCCAAAAAATCCTCAGAGAGTTGGTCAAAGAATCCGATGTGGTAGTTGAGAATCTACGCCCAGGCGCTATGGATAAACTGGGGCTGGGATATAAACATCTCAAAACCATCAATCAACGCTTGATTTATGCGGCTATTTCAGGCTTTGGACGTTTAGAGGGCTACACTGGCCCTTACGCCCAACGACCTGCCTTTGACATTGTGGCCGAGGCGATGAGCGGCGTAATGAACCTGGTTGGTTTTGCCGATAAACCCCCCTCGTGGACAATCTATGGTATGGCTGATGTCTATACTGGAATGGTTACCGCCTATGGAATAATGCTAGCCCTCTTCATGCGTGAGCAGACAGGTAAAGGTCAGTTTGTGGACAGCGCCATGCTCGATAATATGCTGGCTCTCAATGAGCGCATGGTGACACTATACTCTTTCACCGGCGAGTCACCGTCGCGGGGACGCTTAAAACATCTCTACCCTCGAGGGGCATTTGAATGTCGGGATGGCTTTCTAGCTCTCAATATTCCAGATGATATTCAGTGGGGACGCTTATGTCAGGCAATGGAGCGTGAAGACCTGAAGGATGATCCTCGTACTGAAAGTGGGACTGCACGGGCTAATAATGCTGATTTCATCCGTGAGACTATTGAATCCTGGCTTGCTGACAAAACCCGTGCCCAGGCTGAAGCGCTGTTGGATGAGCAGGGTGTGCCTTCTGGCCCCGTCTTCACTGCCGAAGATGTTTTTAATGATCCGCATATTGCCGCTCGTAATATGTTGGTGACGGTGGATGATCCGGTTGCTGGATCCCGGAAATTTGCTCGCAGTCCCCTTCACCTCTCCTCTAATCCCGAAATTCCTACGGAATCCGCCCCGCAGTTGGGAGGACACACCGATGAAATACTCAAAAATATATTGGGATATGGAGAAAATGAGATTGAACAATTGCAAGACCAAGGTGTGATTGAGATTCAATCCGAAAGCTGATCATGTGATTTTTGAGACAGGGATGTGTTGATATCAAACCTGGGAAATTGTCTGCGAAGTGGAACGCACAGCCATTTTCTTAAAGTAGTGATAAAAACCTGAAATATCTGATTGGCTGAATTTTCTAACAACGTTTTAGATTCCCAATAATACCTGCTTCCATCGCGAAACATATTCTCTCCAGCTGGTTATTAATCCCATAATCGGGGGTATTCTATGTGTTAATATTTAAAGGGGGGAAGGGAAAACCGTGACCGATATAGAACGAATCCTGCCGGCTGCCAACCAGCTTGGAGAAGGCCCTCTTTGGAGTGCGCGGGAACAGGCACTTTATTGGGTCGATATTGAGGGGGAATGCTTTCATCGTTATTATCCAGCTAGCGGAAACAAAATTCATTTCAAGTTGGACAACCCATCGGATGTTTGGCTTTTCGTGCTTCCGGCGGATTGGTCTTGGCCCTCCGGGATGGACTGGCATTCTGGAGTGCAGAAAACAAAAACCTGGAAATCATTGCCAATCCTGAAGCGGGCAGAGAGAACGCCCGCTTTAATGACGGCCGGGTGGACTGCCAGGGCCGCCTCTGGGCTGGTACGCTGGGTGAAGATTCCTCCAGCTGCCTATACCGGCTTGATCCTGACGGGACAGTGCACATTATGGAATCCGGAATCACCATTTCCAATGGAATCGGGTGGAGCCCTGATGATAAAACTATGTACTATACCGATTCCCCCCTGAGATTGATCTACAAATATGATTTTGACTCTCCCAGTGGAGAAATCTCAAACCGGCGCGAATTTATCCGGATCCCCGCTGACGAGGGATTTCCGGATGGGTTGGCTGTGGACCAGGAAGGATTTGTGTGGAGTGCCCACTGGGATGGCTGGCGGATCACGCGTTATGATCCGGACGGGAAAGTGGAACGGGTGATATATACGCCTGTTCAGCGCCCCACCAGCTGCACATTTGGGGGAGAAAACCTGGATCAACTTTACATCACCTCTGCCTGGACCGGTTTGGGTGAAATCGATCGGCGGGAGCAGCCCTGGGCTGGTGATTTAATGCGGATTCTAACTGAATTCACTGGACAACCGGAAAATGAATTCCGGGGATAAATGGATACTATGGACACTGAGGATGATTTTCTGAAATCTTGGTTTTCAGGTTTTATTTCCGGGCTTGAACAACTTGATGAGTCCTCCCGAGATATTATCCTGCGATCTTGTGGAGAAGCCTGCGCACAATCTTATACCCTCAAGGTATTTCAAGAAGAATATCAAAACAGCAATTCCCTGGATGACTTTTTGAACAAGCTTGCTGATCGATTCCCTGGAGCAAGTTATAAGCTCATTCACCTGAACACAATTGAAGTGATTTATTCTGAATGTGCCTGTGATCTAGTGCGGCGGGGATGGATAAAGTCACCCTTATTATGTAAGTGTTCAGTCAGCAATCTCCAAATTAATTTTGCTGAATCGCTCAATAAGCCGGTTAATGTACAGTTAAAGTCTTCCATCTTGGATGGGGCTGAGTTATGCAAGTTTGTAGTCGAACTGGGGGAGGTGTAACGTGCACATCACAATAGTCGCGCTCGGTTCTCGTGGGGATGTACAGCCAGTGGTTGCACTGGGAGTTGGATTAATTGACGCTGGGTACCAGGTGAGAATCGCTACCTTCAGGACCTTTGCTGATATTGTGAGAGAGCATGGATTGGAATTTGCTCCCATTATTGGGGACCCGCGTCAGACCCTGCAGGGCCAAACCGGACAAGTCTGGCAGCAGTCAGGTAAAAACCCGGTTAAGTTTATAACAATGCTCAGAAAATTATTTTCTCCTGAGCATATCAGGAGATCACTCAATGATACAGTGGAAGCTTGTCGAGGCACAGACGCCATTCTTTATACCCCGCTTGGAGCGGCTGGATACCATGTGGCAGAAATGATGGGGATTCCCAAGCTGTATCTTCTCTTGCAGCCGGTATCTCGCACAAGAGAGCAGGCTTCGATTTTTATGCCTCAATGGAAGCTTGGGGCAGGTTACAACTGGATTTCCCACCAGATTACTGAGCAGCTGATGTGGCAGACTCTGCGGGTTCAGGCAAACCGCTGGCGTCAAGAGTCATTAAAACTTTCACCGGTTCCATTCTGGGGCCCATTTAACATCCTTTATAAAGAAAAAGCGCCCCTCATCTATGCGTACAGCCAGCATGTAGTTCCCCGCCCAAACGATATCCCTGATTGGCACCATATAACCGGGTACTGGTTCCTGGAATCTCGGAGTGATTGGTCCCTGCCAGCAGTATTAATAGACTTTCTTTCCCAAAGCCCAAAACCGATTTATATTGGATTTGGTAGCATGAGTGGTCCCAGCGCCCGAGGGCTGGTGAAATTGGCAATCGATTCGGTTGCTGCTGCAAAACAACGGGCGGTTCTGGTCGGGGGTTGGGCTGAAGCGCAGGATCTCCCTTTAACTGATAATATGTATTCCTGCCAGTTTGTCCCTCATGATTGGCTCTTTCCCCGGGTGGCAGCGGTGGTGCACCACGGAGGTGCAGGGACTACAGCAGCCGGACTAAAAGCAGGATTACCCACAGTGGTTGTACCCTTTATGGGAGACCAGTTCTACTGGGGGAAGCGGGTCTTTGATCTGGGGGTGGGGCCAGAGCCTGTCTCACGAAAAAACCTGTCAGTGGACCTTCTGGCTGAGAAGATCACGCAGGTTGTGAACGATCAATTTATGATTAAAAATGCGGGGGACCTGGGAATAAAAATCAGGGAAGAGGGTGGCGTTAAAAGAGCAGTACAACTGATTAACAAGTATTTGGTTAAATCTTAAAAAGGCCTAAACAAGAAATATAATCAGATGGAATTTAGTTATAAGTAGACAGGGAAGTTAAGGTTGAGTTTGGGCTTGTGGAATAAAGGGTAGTTATTAGTGCTTGTGCTATCACAGTAAATGAAAACGAAATCAATCATCCTCCTGATAGGGCCCATGAGTGTTGGGAAAAGCACAATCGCGAAGCTGTTATCTTCAAAGCTGAGTATTCCTCGCTATGAATTAGATGATGTGCGGCAGAGATTCTACACAGAAATTGGGTATTCTGAGAGACTCGCTTCAAGAATTGTAGGCGAGGAGGGAATGAATGAGCTGATTCAATACTGGAAACCGTTTGAGGCTTATGCGGTTGAAAGGGCAATTGATGAGTTTGAAAATTGTGTGGTAGATTTTGGCGCAGGTCATTCTGTGTACGAAGATCCAGAATTATTCGCCCGGGTAGAAAAAGCACTTAAACCCATTAAACATGTGATTTTGATTCTACCCTCACCAGATCTGGACCGGTCAGTAGAAATAGTAAATCAAAGGTTTTCAGAAATGCTTATTCAAGAAGTTGGGAAAGTGGACCCTGAATTATTAAGTCTTAATGAGCATTTTGTCAGACACCCCTCGAACAGTATATTGGCAAAAAAGACCATATATACCGAAGACCAAACAGTTGAGGAGACATGCCAGGAGATTATTGATTGGATCCAGTAATCAAATTGAACTAAATTATGGAGAAAGAAAAAACTAGCAAGATTTCCTCCACAATTCGCAAAAATATTCTGGTATTAATCGGTATAGGCCTGCTCGCTATTGGGGCTACAGCTGCCTTTTTTGGTCCGATGGAAATGCATGTCTTTACCATGTTTTCGGAAGGCGGACAATTCCATTATGAGGGCTTTCGTTTCGGCTCGTTCATGTTTGGCAACCTTGCCGCCCAGATTATAGGCTACTATTTTATTGCCGCCTTGCTGTTACCACTTGGATATGGCACTTTAAGGTTAAGGGGCTGGGCTCGCCACCTTACTCTAGCGTTACTGCAATTCTGGGTGGCAGGGGGAATTCCATTGATTTGCGCGTTTTTTTTCGTGCTGATCTCCTCTAAGCAGCCTTCCATCCCTTTTGCGATTCTGGTTGCCGTCCTTTTAGGTGCACTTTATCTGCTGATGCCAGTCCTGGTCAGACGTCTTAATTATCATCCTGAGACAATTTCTCTTTTTAATGTTAATGAGCCTGACAGATCCTGGATTGAATCCATCCCGATTCCGATGTTAACAGTAAGCCTGATAAGTATTTTTTTCATCTTGATTCTCAATACCCAAATCTATTTTAACGGCTTGTTTCCGCTCTTTGGTAAATGGATAACGGGGCTCCATGGGATTATCCTACTGGATTTTTCCATCCTGAGCCTAATCTTGTTAGTTATTGGAATGCTTCGATCCCAACTTTGGGCCTGGTGGTTGGGGATGATTTATTATTGCTTGATGACACTCACCTACATTTACACCCTGCTGACCTCAAGTTGGATAGATATCCTCTCAGCACTCAATTTTCCCCCTTATGAACTGGATTTTCTGGCGGGGATGCCCTTGCATAGTGCTTATTTCATCTTTTTGGCTGGACCGCCATTTATTCTAACGATATCCCTGATTGTTCGGTCGCGTAAGCATTTTCCATAACAAACTCACTTGTCATCCTGTGCCCTTCGTCAAGCTCAGGACAGGTTTCGCGAAAGATCCCTAATGTGATCAGAATTCAATGTCTCAACAATTAGGTTTTGATTGTCTTAAGTTTTGTTCACCTTATAGATTCCCCATAACCCGGAATGACAATAGAAGCGCAATTATTCTCCAAGTCCTCCAGTCTCATAAATACAAAAATCCCCGGCAATTCACCGAGGATCTTAATTTAGCGGCTGAATCTCATTCCAGGCTGTAACTTGCCGTTACCTCTGCCCGGACAGAGATCTGCCCCAGGTTGACTGGTCCAAATTCGGACGAGTCCCCTGAGCCGCTGCCCGATGGGATATTCTGGACGGTGTTTTGAGTCCAGAGGTTATTACTGTGTCCCCACCAGCCGCCGCTGAAGTAGGACCAGGTGTTTTCACTGATACTTAATACACAGCCGGCTTCGGTTCCTGCTGCCTCAGCCAGGTCCTGGGCTTTTTCTCCTGCGGCAACCATAGCCAGGTCCCGGGCTTGATCCCGGTATTTGCGCAGATCGCTGAGATAAAACTCCACGTTTACCACCTGGTTTGCTCCGGCACCCAGGGCGGCAACGATGATGTCATTCACCTTGGTGATGTCGCGCAGGGTGATTGCCACCATGTTGTAAATCCGGTAGCCTTTGATCTGCAGAGAATCATAGTTTTCATAAATCGGATCAATGACATAGTTATCGGTTACGATGTCTTTTTCCTCCACTTCTTCTTTTTTAATGGCCTGGATCACCCTGAAGATGGTGGCGCTGTTAGCTGCTTCGACAAGCTGTGGTGTTCTGCCGTTGGATTGTACACCCAACTGGATCAGCACCCGATCAGGAGTGACATTTACTACCGCTGTCCCGCTAACATGCACAGTCCGGCTGCTGTTGCAGGACGACTCCAATACGGGTGCAAGCGATCGTTCCGCTGCCGACGCATCCCTGTTTGGCAGAACCACGCTGACCAGGGTAAAAACCAGTACACAAATTACAATTGTATTGAGGATATCAGATAGCCTTTTCATGGAAACCTCCTGCTGGTGAGTGGTTGATTTTTTCCATCATACCGTGTCACCTGGTCAGGAAGGTGTCAGAAATCAGGCAGTTTCAGGGCATTTTTCCGCGGCCGGCAGCCAGAAAGTTATTGTAGTTCCGGATCCTTCCCGACTGTCGGCTTTGATATCTCCCCCTTGTGCCAGGACTAAGGAGCGGGCAATTGCCAAACCAAGACCGGACCCACCGCTGCTCCTGTCCCGGGAAGCCTCCACGCGGTAAAAACGTTCAAAGACAAAGGGCAGGTGTTGAGAGGAAATCCCTGGGCCGCGATCGATTACAGCACATATTATTTTCTCTCCCAGGCACTCCAGGGCTACCGTGACCGTTGAATTTTCAGGGGAATGGCGGATAGCATTATCCAATAAATTATCTATTACCTGGGCCAGCCGGTCAGCATCCCCGAGGACACAATATCCGGAGTGATTGGCAGCTTTTTCCTCACTAACTTCCAGCCTAACCTGCCGGGAAGATACCAGGGGTTCCAGAGTGTCACAACGTGCCTGGGCGAGAGTTTTTAAATCCAGCGGTTGAAGATTTAGTTTTAAGGCACTTGCATCAGCCCGCGTTAAGACCAGTAAATCATTCACCAGGCGAATTAAACGGTTGGTTTCCCGATGCATAGAACTCAACATTGGACCACGAGCGATATGATCATCCAGCGCGCCATCTTCCAGGGTTTCCACTGTGCCCTTGATAACTGTCAACGGCGTGCGCAGTTCATGGGTAACGTCAGCGATGAAGGCGTTTTTTAACTGGTCGGATTGCCGTAAACTATCAGTCATTTCATTAAATCGCTGACCCAGATTCCCTAACTCCTTGATTCCCATCTCTACAGGCACTTGTTGATTCAGGTCTCCTCCGGATATGGCTGCTGCAGCTTGATCAAGATCTTCCAATGGACGGGCGATTCCACGGGCCAGAAAAATTCCGGCTATTCCGGCCAGCAAGCCGGCAGCAACCACCGCGCCGATTAATTGCAAAGTGAGCTCACCCGGCAGACCGCGGGGAGGAAGCGGCGTCGCCAGGTAGACCAGGCTGATTACCTCTCCGTCTTCTCCGAGGACAGGTGCGGCGGCGTATAAGACCCGCTGGTTCCCCAACGAAACGATCCGGCGGATGACCGTGTCTGGCTCACCTGCCAGGGCACTTTGGATTTCTGGACGCTGGATTAATACTTCAGCTGGCACATATCCGGCATCTTCGGAGGGAGGGACCTGCACTGGATCTTCTCCAGGCGGGAAGGGAACTCCTATGACTACTGCGCCGCCCTCATCAAGTAAACGGGTGTGGATGCCTGGTGTGATATTGGTTGTCTGGGAATAAGGCTCGGATATATCAAATGGAATTGTTGTCCCGCCTATCGCGGCTGCTGTCAGTCGGGCCTGGGCAAGCAGATTTTCCCGCTGGGTGGCCAGATAAAGCCCTTCTACCGCCAGCCAGGCCAGGGTGCCTGCCAGGATCATACCGATCAGCAGGACCAGAAAATGACTCAGGGAGAGCCGCAAACGGATAGGAGTGCGCATAATATTATTTAATCAATCGGTAGCCAATCCCCCGCACAGTTTCAATGATCTCAATCTCGGGAAGATATTTCCGTATTTTTGCCCGCAGTCGTTTGACGGCACTGTCGACTGCCCGGGTTCCGCCTACAAAGTCATATCCCCAGGCCTGGCTTAATAACTGTTCACGGGAGAGCACCCGCCCGGCATTCATTAATAGGTATTGCATCAAATCAAATTCCAGACGCGTTAGATTAAGGGGATTGTCACCGATTGAGAAAGTGTGGGAGTCTTCGTCCAATCGGAGATCATAATGCCCGGTCAGGATAGTGGATTCCCTGGTTTCACTGCTTGTCGATTGGTTTCTCCTCAGTACAGCTTTGATGCGAGCCAGTAATTCCCGCATGCTGAAGGGTTTACAGACGTAATCATCAGCACCAAGCTCCAATCCGATCACCCGGTCAGTCTCTTCTCCGCGGGCAGTAATCATAATGATGGGCACATCGCTGGTTTTTCGCAGCTCCCGGCAAACATCCAACCCATCCACTTTGGGAATCATCAGATCCAGAAGAACTAAGTCCGGCGCTGACTCACCCGCGAGCTGCAGGGCGGTTTCCCCGTCATGGGCTGTCAGCACTTGATAGTGTGCTTTGCGCAGGTTATATCCGATTAAATCGGTCACCGCAGTTTCGTCGTCTACCACCAGTATTTTAAGTGACATAACCTGAGCATAACATAGATTTGTGGCAGTTTTGTGTCAGGATTCTTGCACGTGATAGGCTTCAGTTATCAGGTTAGCTACAGAGGTAATTAGGATAGAGATGAACGTTGAAACGTTAGTGAGTAAAAACGTTTCAACGTTCTTGTCCCTTGGTTTCCATACTTTGAGTTAGAAAGATATGAAGTGAGTTTTCTCCATCGATACGACTAACTTGAGATTAAAAACCCCCCGATCATCCCGGCTACTACGAGGCATATGAGGATGAACCCAATAACCAAAATAACCTTATCAATTTTCTGAGATTGGTAATTCATAATAAACTCCTTTGTTTGTGATCTAGGCTGAAACAAAAAACACCATCAGGGTAATTCCCAATATTACAACTAAAAGCACGGCCAGGGAAACTACTATCAACGCCAATTGCAGTCTGGACTTTTTATAGGCTTTAATTTGATCTTCCTCTGTTAGCGGAAGAGGGATATCTTGTGGGAACTCAAGAGATTTTTTTTGTTTTCGGGCCTGCCTGGCGAGTTCCTGATCAGTTTCCAGATATTTTTCTACCAGGTCTCGTGTTTCGGGGCTCACCTCATTGGCTAAATAGATTGGCAGTAAGTCGAGGATTACATTTCTTGGGATTTCCATCATTATTAAACCTCCCCATTAATAAAATTTGCCCCGAGTTTCTTTCGAACGCGATGAACCTTCACTTTACAGGCTCCCAGGGATAATTCCAGAATGCGGGCGATTTCTGCATAGGGCAATTCACCCTGAACCCGCAAAATAAATGCTGATCGGTCAATTTCTGGCAAGGTCTGCAGAAAAACCTGAACTCGCTGGATTTCGAGCTGTAAATCGATGGCCTGATCAGGTTCAGGCATTGGATCTGGATATTCTTCGCTGAGGTCAACTAGACGCTTATCCTTTCTCAGTTGCGAGAGATATAAATTGCGAGCGATGGTGAAGAGATACGCTTTTAGTGTTTCGGTCCGAATGGGGCGGTAATGAGTCCAGGCTCTGATAAAAGTATCGGAAGTGATATCCTCTGCCCAGAACCTGCTGCCTGAAAGCCAGAGCGAAAAACGATACACATCTGGTGCATAGGATTCATACATCTCTTTGAAGCTGAGCATTGATTTCCTCTATTGATAATATGATTGAGGAGTAAAAAAGTTACCAAACAGGATAAATTGTTTCCAGGAATCCAATCCCTGTTAACGTTTCCTTTTTCCCGCCGCCGCTCTTATTGATGTGTATTAATAAGGAGTTTAATACTGAGTATACCCGGGATATCTCTCACCGAAGGGGAGGCGATAGATTAATATGAAATGGATTTGGAAATTATTAGTTTCAGGCAAACCCTGGTTTACTGTTGAAAATCAACCCCCGCACCATTTAAGGATATACTTGAAATGTACCGCAGTGAAATATATAGAAGAATTTTCTTTTGGCAACCAACCCTGCCTTCTTATCTTTGACGGGTTATGAATCGGGTATTTTTTTATTGAGTCTTCCTGCAATAAATATGGAGGGGACCTGAACGATGCCATTATTACCTCTGGACGATATTAAGCTGTATTATGAGATTCACGGAACGGGGGATCCCTTATTATTGATCCATGGACTGGGGTCCAGCAGCCGGGATTGGGAATTGCAGGTGGGGTTCTTTTCTCAGCAGTACCGTGTGATCGTTTTTGATGTGCGGGGGCATGGAAAATCAGGCAAACCACCTGGTCCGTACAGCATTCCGATTTTTACCGCGGATACCGCAAAGCTGCTCCAGGAACTGAATGCCAGTCCGGCTCATATTCTCGGCATTTCCATGGGAGGGATGATTGCTTTTCAACTGGCAATTGATTTTCCAAAGCTGGTAAAAAGTTTGGTGATCGTTAACAGCACTCCGGAGTTGATCCCCCGTAAATTGGAGGACCGATGGCACATGTGGCAGCGGTTAATCATCGTGCGCTTGTTGGGCATGCGCAAGATGGGAGAAGTGCTGGGGGACCGATTTTTCCCTGAACCGGAACAGGAGCCATTAAGGAAAATCTTCGCAGACCGCTGGGGGGAAAATGACAAACCAGCATATTTGGAGGCTATGAAAGGGATCTATGGATGGAGTGTAGCTGATCAATTGTCAGAAATTCGCTCCCCAACAATGGTATTAGGATCGGAAGGAGATTATTTCCCAATAGACGAGAAGGAAGCCTATGTTAAGAGGATTCCTGGAGCAAAACTAAATGTAATCGAAAATGCCCGCCATGGTTTACCAGCAGAAAAGCCCGGGGTATTTAATGCAGTTGTCGCTGATTTCCTGGCGGGATTGGCAGGATGATTAAGGAGGAAGAAATCTTGGCAAAAACTTTGATTGGATTATTTCTGATTGCCCATGCTATAGCACATGCTGGTCTGGCAGCTGCACCGGTGCCGGAAGACCCAGACCCTAAACCGGGTGCATTTTTCACGGCCCCAGCCCGAAGTTGGATCTTTCAACGAATAAATCTGGATTCTGTTCCTGTCCAAAAGATCGGAGTAATATTGGTAATCCTGTCGGTGTTGGGTTTTATTCTGGCTGGGACGGGGGCGCTGGGTGTGCCCGGATTAAAGGGAATTTGGCAGACCACAGCTGCCGTAAGCGCAACCATCTCGCTGACTTTGTTGGTGATTTATTGGCATCCCTGGTTGATCCTGGGTGTTTTAATAGATACAGGGCTCGTGGTATTGACGTGTCTGAATAGCTGGCCATCATAAGTCATCATCCTTTAACACCAGAACATCACAGCCCGAAAAGAGATTGAGATGATAAATCAGGCCTGGTTCCTACTATTGGGGGCTTACTTGCTGGGATCTATTCCTTCGGCATACCTGATTGTCAGGGTGACCATTGGGGAGGATATCAGGTACTTTGGGGATGGCAATGTTGGTGCAAAGAATGCCTACGAATCGGTTGGAAAACTGATTGGTTTTTCTATTGCAGCCGCTGATATCGGGAAAGGATTTTTAGCGGTTACTGCTGCTAGAAATCTTGGTTTTAGTGAGGGGTTGGTCTTGCTGGCAGGAGGTTGTGTTGTACTTGGACATGACTTTTCGATTTTCCTGGGATTTCAGGGGGGGCAGGGAATGGCTGCCACGGTTGGTGTTTTTGGCGCCCTTTTTCCCCTGGTCACGCTGCTGGCATTTATTTCCTTTTTGATTCTTCTGGCTTTGACCAGGAACTGGGATCTCAGCTGCGGGATTGCTTTTTTCCTGCTGGTGGTGGGGGTTTGGCTTTCCGGCTATCCTACTAAACAAATCCTTTTCAGTATGTTGCTGCTGCCCTGGATTGCCCTTAGTAAGTTGATTCAATCCTGGCGTACCCGTCGATTTTCAGTTTAAGACGAACTTTCCATCACAAATATCCAAGTGAATATATAATAGGAGCACCATGGAGGGCGATCTTGAATATTAAACTCATTAATTCACCCCTGCAAATAAAACAAGTAGCTCAAGTGGAAGCTGAAACCTGGGGCATGAAATCCGGGGACACAGTTCCGGATCACGTCTTAACCGCGATCGCCAGTGAAGGGGGGGTTTTATTAGGGGCTTATGATCGTGATCAGTTGATTGGTTTTACTCTGGGCTGGTTGGGAACCACCAGTCAAGAAGATGGGATTCTGGCTGCAGACCACCTTAAACTGGTTTCTCATATGACCGGGGTACTTGACGGATATCGCAACCAACGAATCGGTTATAAGCTGAAGTTAGCTCAACGTGAGTGGGCGCTAACCCGGGGGTTGGACCTGGTTACCTGGACTTATGATCCCCTGGAGAGTCGAAATGCCTATCTGAACAATCATCTACTTGGCTGTACATGTCAGACCTATTATCGTGATTACTACGGAGAGATGTCAGACCAGATAAATGAAGGAATTACCTCAGATCGATTCTGTGTGGATTGGTGGATTAATAGTGATCGTGTTAGGCGCTGCCTTTCGCCATCTCCAGATCAGAAAACCCAGGCAGGATCGATTGAACTATATATACAGGTGGGGGTCCAGCTGCTCAACCCCACCAAGTTGGAGGGGGATTATCGTCTACCTGGAGATCAAACAATCTCCCCGTCAAAAACCAGATTGCTGGTGGAAATACCAGCTGATATCCAGGCCATTCGTGAGAAAGACCGGGAGCTGGGCGCTGCGTGGCGCAACCATACCCGGGAGATTTTTGAATCAGTTTTTAGCGCCGGATACCGGGTGGTTGATTTTATTTATATCAAAGGAGAAACCCCTCAGAGTTATTACCTGTTGAGGAACGATACCGATGAAGATTAACCAGATCACTATCTATCACATAAACATGCCCCTTGTGCATCCGTTTGAGACCAGCTATGGCCGTGAAACACACCGGGAGTGCCTGATCATTGCAGCCCGGGCGGACAATCTGGTTGGTTGGGGAGAGTGTGTGGTGACGGATAAGCCCGATTATTCTTCTGAGACAACCTCGACGGCCTGGCATATTTTAAAGGATTTCCTGATTCCAGCTGTGTTGAAAATTCACTTGTCTTCGATCGAAGATCTGATCAATACCTATCAATGGATTCGAGGACACTATATGGCGAAAGCCAGCCTGCAGGCCGCTGCTTGGGATTTGCTGTCTCAGGCTGAGGGGAAAAGTCTGGCTTCCAAGTTGGCGGAACTGTATGATGAGAAGCCAAAAGAGCGAGTAAAAGTTGGCGTGAGCATTGGTATCCAGCCAACGATCGCTGATACGTTGGCGCGAATCGATGATTTTTTAACCCAGGGATTTTCGCGAATAAAACTAAAAATTAAACCTGGTTGGGACCTGGAATTGCTGAGCGCCGTGAGGGATGGTTTCCCAGATATTCCAGTAATGGTAGACGCCAATTCGGCATACACTCTGGAAGATGTGGAAGTAATCCGTCAAATGGATGATTTTAATCTACTAATGATCGAACAACCCCTGGCACATGACGATATTTACCAACACAGTAAACTACAGGAGTTAATCAACACCCCTGTTTGTTTGGATGAGAGTATTCACACGCCAGATCAGGCAGAATGGGCGTTGGAAATCAATGCCTGCAAAATTATCAATATCAAATCCGGCCGTGTTGGGGGTCTCTGGGAAAGCCGGTTAATTCATGATCTATGTGAAGCAAGGGGAATTCCAGTTTGGTGCGGCGGTATGCTGGAAACCGGCATCGGGCGGGCGGCTAACCTGGCTTTATCCAGTCTGCCGAATTTCACTTTGCCATCTGATACCGGCCCGACAGAACGGTATTGGGATAAAGATATCATAAACGAAATATTTACCCTCAACGGGGGAGACAGCACCATCACTGTTCCAACTCAACCCGGATTAGGGGTTTCGGTCAATTTGGATCGGGTTGACAAATTTTTAGTGCGAAAGGAAGAATTCTAATAATAATTCCACACCAGGTGTGATTCGGAATAAACATGCAATATAACCCCAGGAAAGAAACAGTCACGCTGTTTGGGGCTTCTGGCAGCATGGGCTATGAAGCCTTTAAGGAGCTCTGGAAAAGAAAGGAAAAATATAATATCGTAGTTTTGCTGCTGCCAACCAGGAAAGAAAAGAAGCTTTTTCGAAAGTATGAAATAGAAACTGGTATTAAACCCATCCCGGGGAAGGGGGTATCTTTAGGCCGGGGGTTAAAGATTGTCTGGGGAGATGCAACGGATTATCAAGATGTGGAAGAGGCGGTCTATGAGACTGATTGGGTTCTGAATGCCATGGCTTTAATTTCACCTCAAGCCGATTATTATCCGGCAGCAGCCCGGCGGGTCAACATCGATGGAATAAAAAATATCATCAAAGCCATCCAGAACCAACCTGGTGGAGCAGAACACATTAAGTACATCCATACCGGCACAGTGGCTGAAACCGGTGATCGTTTACCGCCTATCCACTGCGGCCGGGTGGGTGATCCTCTTAAACCGTCCATATTTGATTATTATGCGGTGACAAAAATTGCCGGGGAAAGAGCTGTCCTGGAATCCGACCTTAAATACTGGGCTTCTTTACGCATGACCTTTATCATGCCAGTGGATAGTGAGGATTACCTGAGTTTGTGGGATCCAATCATGTTCCACCAACCCATCAATTCCTGTATGGAGAACATATCCAGCCGGGATGCGGGATTTGGGCTGGTTAACTGCCTCGATCTACCCGAGGATTCTGATTTCTGGCGCGGAGTATACAACATGGGCGGCGGACCGAAGATGAGGTGCTCTACCTACGGGTTCATGACCAAAGCCCTCAAGTTGGGTGGTATCTCAAGTGTTGAAGCGGTCACCGAAAGAGACTGGTTTGCACTGCGAAATTTCCATATGCAGTATTACGAAGACAGTAAGTTAACCAACAAGTACTTAAATTATTGGAGGGATTCGCTGGAGGATTGGCTGGAAGCCTTGCGGGAGGATATGCCAGCGAGATTAAAACAGGTTGCTCTTTTAGCCAGCAAATTCCCTTTCTTCCAAAAGATCGTCGAGAATATAACCTATCGGAGAATGCAAGCGATGGTAAAGGATCATAAAAATGGCACCGGCTATTGGTATCACAACCAAAACCATCCACGAATTTCTGCCTTTTATAACGACTATCAAACCTTTGATTCGATCCCTGATTGGAATACTGATCTTCCTGACCTGGTCCCGGATCTGGATTGGATCAGGTTGGATCATGGTTATGACGAGCACAAAGGGAAATTGGATCTAAGTGACTTAAAGAAGGCGGCGATATTCAGAGGTGGAGAATGCCTTTCAGAAAAATGGGATGGTGATTGGTACCAACCTCTTTCCTGGGGTTGTGCCGCGGGACATGAGTTTTCAGGTAAACCGTATACAATCCTGAAGGGAGGCCATTGGTGTCCTGAATGTGTGCCTCCGCCCTGGGATTTTGACCGGGAGGCAAAGGTAAATCCCTTCTTTGCCCAGGTGTGGTACCCAAATCATGACCGGAAGGAGGAGAATTTTTATCCGGAGGATTGCTTGGCGGATATCGCTGGTGCTGATGAATAGGAGAGAACCTTTTGATGTCCATAAAATTTGATCCCGGAAGACTTTATAGATCACCGGAAGGATATAATAAAGTCATCGCTCATTATGATAAAACTTTTAACAGCATGGGGATTCCGTACCAAAGCTTATACGTAGAGACCAGTTTTGGTCCCACCCAAGTGGTAGTTTGCGGGGAAGGAAATGAAAAGCCAGTTGTGTTATGGCATGGGCAGAATGCCAATGCCTCCACCTTTGTGAGGTGGATTCCCGTCCTTGCAAAAGAATATCAGGTTTTTGCAGTTGATACCATTGGCGGTCTGGGAAAAAGCGCGCCGGTGAGGTTAAGCAGGAAAGGACCAGAATACGAGGAGTGGGCAGCTGAGGTAGTACGCGGTCTCGATATCCAGCGGGGAAATATGATCGGGGTCTCTAATGGGGGTTGGCTGGTCTTAAAGCTTGGAAGTAATGCTCCGGACCTGGTCGGCAGCGCCATATTATTGAGCTCAGCTGGTTTTATGCCTATCAGTATAAAATTAATGCTCCAGATTATAGTATCAGCTCTCTCAGGAAAACCCCCCGAAATTGCTGAAAATTTGGTTAAGCTGCTCTCTCCACCAGATCTACCGCCGGATCCATTTTATGTTGAGTTCTTTGAGTTAATCTTGACCAGTAAATTTCGGTCTGAACCGATTTCTCCTCGGATCAGGGATGAGGAGTTAAAAAAGTTCCACCCCCCAACCTATCTATTGATGGGTCAATACGAAACATCATTTAATCCCTATCGGGCAGTAAAGCGGGCAGTTGATCTTCTCCCGCAGGTGATGAAGGCGGAAATTGTCCCCGTTGTGGGCCATTCGATGGAGCATAAAAAACCGGATTGGGTAATTTCCCGGATTACGGACTTTTTGAACGGGTATGCTGTGGACAGTGTCCCTTCCGCATATTTAAAAAAACTGACTATAATCTAAAAGGCAGGATTCTCATGAGGGTTGAATACCAGGATACATTAATTGTGAATGGAAAGGAAATTAAGGGGGATCAAAAAAACATTTCCCTGCCATTCACGCATATCAGTGTCAGGGCGATTATTCTCCGTGTCAGTGATGGCGCTATCCTGGGCGCGTTGCACCGCCCGGATGGGAAATATGCTCTCCCCGGGGGGGCGATCGATGACGGCGAAAAAGCAGAAGATGCTCTGATCAGGGAATTGGAAGAGGAAAAGATCCATCTGATCGGCAGTGATGAAAACTGGAGGGCGCGGATAGGCGTTGATTATTATGGGGGGTACAATGAATTGTGCCTTTGGTATCTTTTCCTGGTAGGTGGTGTTGAAATAGGTGAAAGTGATGAAAACCTGGATGTAAAATGGATTCAACAAGATGAGGAATCCTGGTATCCATACAACCGGGAAAAAATTCTATTAAATTTACTGCAGTATGTCCCGAACCTTGTTAATTTTTAAAACCTGATATTGCGCAGTAAAGATTGGGATTTTTTGCGAGCGGTAATTCCTGATCCTGGTCCCCTGCAGCATTGATTTAAACCGATCTAACCCATGGGCAGCCATGCGGATCTTTGACTTAAAGGAGATCTCGATGACCAATAAAAAAATAATCATTGTTACCGATAGTTCAGCCTCCCTTCCTGATGAAATCAGGACTGGCTTGGATATTCGTGTGATTCCACTCTGGTTGGTCTGGGATAATGAAAGTTACCTGGATGGAATTGATATTCAACCCCAGGCCTTTTACCAGCGATTAAAAAACTCGTCCACTCTTCCTTCCTCCACACAGCCTTCTGTCCAGGAGTTCAAGGATTTTTTTCAGGAATGTGCCAAAGAAAGCGATGCCATTGTTAGTGTGCTGGCTTCATCCCGGATCAGCGGAACGGTTGACAGTGCTGAAGCCGCCAAAAAACTAATCCCTGACCATCCCATTTATGTTGTTGATTCTCTTTTTAGCGCCATGGGGCAGGGTTTTATAGCTGTGGCCGCTGCCCGGGCAGCACAGGCCGAGAAACCGGCCGAGGAAGTTGTAGCCGCTGCGGAAAAAATGCGAGAGGAAGTTAATTTACTTTTTGTGGTCGATACGCTGGAATTTCTCCATAAGGGTGGTCGGATTGGGGGCGCAAAACGGCTGCTGGGCACAGCACTGAATATAAAACCAATTTTACATTTTTATCAGGGATTAATTGAACCGCTCTCCCAGACCAGGACTAAGAAAAAAGCCATAGATGAAATGCTGACCATTGCCGCAGATCGATTAGGCGGCCGGAAGATGGCAGAGGCGGCAATAGTTCATGTTGATTGTCTAAAGGAAGGGGAAGCCCTTAAAGAGCTGGTTCAGAATAAATTTTCCCCATCAAAGATTTTTATTTCGGATGTAAGCCCCGTGGTGGGAACCCATGTTGGTCCCGGAGGACTTGGTTTGGCGTTTTATCCTGAAGAGTAAATTTCATACTGGCCAGGTTCAAGATCGAAAAGGATAAAAGATGTCCATCATCCCGGAATTAGCCAGCAGTATGGGTAGAAAAGACGAGGAACCCAATAAAGATTTAGGGAAACGGTTGGTGGAATCCAATAATCTGGCGGGGATTCAAGAAGTGGGGGAAAACTTAGGGTCCGGGAACCGGGTTATTCAAATTGATTGTCTCGCCGTTTTAGAGCAGGTTGGGTTATTGGCCCCGGATTTGATTGAAGAGTATCTGGATGAATTCCTGCGATTGGCTTTTGGTAAGGATAACCGCCTGATCTGGGCTTCCATGATCAATATTGCTTTAATCGCAGCCAGGAAACCGGACCAAATCATGGATCATGTTGAGGGGATCATGGAAGTGATAAAGAAAGGTTCCGTTATCACCCAGGATAATGGGATTAAGATCCTGGCCAGGGCAGCCGCCGCCAAACCAGCTTACAATGAGCGCCTATTTCCCTATCTGATAGACCAGTTGAACACCTGTCGTGCCAAGAGTGTGCCCCAGTATGCAGAGAGTATCCGGGTCGCGATTAATCCCGGGAACGAAGATTTATACCTTGGGGTTTTAAACTCCCGCCTGAAAGAGCTCTCATCCGCCCAGCAGAAAAGAGTTTCCAAAATCATTAACTCGTTTGAATAGCGATTCCATTAAATTAACTCGGATATCAATTGAGTGTCGGGAGCTTATGGGTACTTTAGATGGGGAAGACATAACATGACCGTGAAAATCAAGATAGAATCTGCATCTGAAGGGGACCTGGTAGAGATCTATTCGCTTCTTGACGAGCTGAATAGTGATTTAAACGAGGAAGATTAACTAGATCCAGTAACAATTAAGAACAATCTGCGGGAATTGTATAAAGACCCAAACGCGTATTTTTATCTTGCCCGGCAAAAAAATACGATTGTGGGATTTGTAAACTTTTCGATAAGAAAAACGATTCTCCATCCATCCGCATCCGCGCTAATTGATGAATTGATCGTTTTAAAAAATTATCGCGGGAAAGGCATTGGTGAAAGTTTGGTAAAAAAAGTTGTCCGCCATTGTCAGGATCTGGGATGTTGTGAGCTGGAAGTCAGTACTTTTAAGAGCAATACGAGTGCCAGGAAGTTCTACAGGAAATGCGGATTTAAGGAAGAAGCACTTTTACTGGAGATGGACCTCTAATCTCGCTCCGAGTTTAATTTTGGCTGTTTAAGAATTTTATTCTTGGGAACAGGATCTAAAGGACAGGTCTTAAAAAATATCCCCTAAACCAATCTTCTTGATCTTATCATTGGATTGATTATTCTTATCAATTCCGTGTTAAATGCCCTGAATCTCGTTCAAGATGGCGGCTTGTTGCGGAGCATAATCCCGGCAGTCTGTTGGTCGATCGGGTTTGTGTTTTGGATAATTTTTTATGTCCAAAAACAAGCCTGAAAGGAAATTGGGATCGTTATCCCTGCTTCCGTCTCAGCATGAATAAGATATGAGCGCTAAACCCGAATGACCCTCTAATATTAACTACCTGAAATACCTCCCAACCACCATCTTGAAATTTTTCTAAATGACCGAGATCGGATTCAGAGATTTTGCTCCACGCACCAACCCTTGGTGCGGTTTGAAATTGCAGATTTTTATATTCCCAATTCTCCATAATTATTTCTCCACTTTGGTTTCAAATTCGGGTGATCCTGTACCTGGTAATCCATCATCAATCTGGAATACATCTTCCACTGAAACGCCAAATGCTCTGGCAATTTTGAGTGCCAGGTAAGCCGATGGCACATATTTACCATTTTCAACGGTATTGATTGTTTTTCGGGTCACATAAACTCTTTTTGCCAACTCTTCCTGAGTCCAATCTCTCATCGCCCGGTAAACCTTGAGGTTGTTTTTTATCGGTATGGTCGTCATGAGGTTTTATACCTGAAGTAGAAGTAAGCCCGGCTGGCTCCTGCACCCACGATGATCGATGATAGAGAAATCGTTACAGGATCGCAGAGAGGATAAAAAGACGAGGTAATCGCAAAAAAGAGAGTCGTCCCTGCTGCGCCAATATATGCTGCTATCCAGGATTGAGCAATGATGGTTTTTACGAGTTCATTATGCAGGGCTGCTTGAAGACGGGGATCAACCTTGATATCTCTCTCCAGCAGGGCTTGATTAATTACGCAGATGACCTGGAGCAGAAAAGTAAGGAATAATCCAATCAATACCGCGGTGCCGATAGGTTTTGAATTTAACCCACCCATCCTGAAGAAATGACGCGTGAGCATCAGAATCATAAAAACAGCAAATCCGACCAGATACCACTTCAGATAGGCCATCCTTTTTTCATCCAGAATTTCAATATCCTTTTCCATTTTGAGTCTCTCCTTTATTCCTCTGAAAAAATGAGTATTATCTTTCTCAAAAAGTAACGCAAACTGTATATAAAGTAACACAAAGGTTACAGCTTGTCAAGAGAGATGCTGGTACCAGTTTTTATTCCAGATTGTGGAGCTCAACCCAGCATTTAACAAGACAGGTTTCAGTAAATTTTTTTATTTATTTTGATATAATCGGTTCGGTTGTTTTGGTTTATCGCCTGTATAATCAAACGGCTGCAGGACCAGTTTTACCGACAGGATAAGCCGCAAATCGCGTAAAGGACAAATGGTAAATATTCGAACCTTCGATCCTGAAGATAGTGGGGAAGTTATCCGACTCTGGGAAAAAATCTTTCCAGATTCTCCGGCGCACAATGATCCCATCAAGGATATTCAAAACAAAATGAACGTTCAACCCGAATTATTTCTGATTGCCTCAGTTGATTCCCAGCTTGTAGGAACAGCTATGGCGGGCTTTGATGGTCATCGGGGATGGGTGTATTACCTTGCCGTTGACCCTGATTTTCGTCGACAAGGTATCGGGACAGCCCTAATGGAGAAAGCGGAAGAATCGTTGGCAAAAGCGGGCTGCCCCAAGTTAAATTTACAAATTCGGGCTGATAATGCAGACGTGAGAGCCTTTTATGAAAAACTTGGTTATCAGTTTGAAGATCGTATCAGTATGGGGAAACATTTGGCAGCTGGACTTTAATTATTTACAAAAAAGCTAATCCGAACCATTTTGAATAAGGAGTATAAAAATGCAAATTGTTACTGACAGCGGAACGGACCTGGGATTAACACCCGCACAAGCGGCTGAGTTGAATGTGCATATTGTGCCGCTGGTTGTTACCCTGGAAGGAAAATCTTACCGTGAGGGTGTGGATATTAAGCCTGAGGAGTTTTATCCATTACTGGAGAAAGCGAATAGTATGCCGATCACATCCCAGCCGCCAGCAGGAGAATTCGCCGATCTCTACCGACGCCTGGCAGCCAAGGATCCGGACATTCTGTCCATCCATATGACGTCTGGTTTAAGTGGAACCTACAATTCAGCCCTGGCTGGGGCTGAGCTGGTTCCGGAAGCAAATGTTACCCATGTGGATACAAAAACTTTATCGGCTGTTGCTGGATGGCAGGTAGAAGCAGCCGCTCGCGCCAGTAAGGCAGGCTGGGCCCTGGACAAGATTCAAGCTTTAGTCCAGCGGATTGGGGATGCCTGTGAGAGCATGTATACCCTCGATGAGTTGAAATATTTAATCCATGGTGGTCGAATCAGCCACATGAAGGGAATAATTGCCTCTTTGATCAATATCAAGCCGATGATCGGCGTGGAGAAAGAAAATGGGACTTACGTCCAGCTTGGACAGGTTCGAACTTTTAAAGGGGCAGTAAAAGGTTTAGTAAACCTGATAGGGCGCAAGCATGAACCGGGCAGTGCACTGCGGACCCAGGTGCTTTACTCACATAACCCTGAAGGTGCTTCAATGCTGCGGGAACAAATTGATAAACTCTATAAGTGCACCTGGCTGCCGATGGGACCGATGTCACTTGTATTGGGTGCGCACACTGGTCCAAGTATGGTTGGGGTTGGGTTTGGGCCGGAGGCGGTATTCGAGGATATTCCCTAATTTCAATTGAGACGAATGGGCTGCTTGAGTGGCGTAATGATTACTGAAATCACCGCCAAGACAATCCTTAATCACGTCAAACAGCCGGACCCCTGGTTTGGTTTAAAGTACAACATGAACCTTTACCGGGGCTGCCAGCATCAGTGTATCTACTGTGACTCCCGTTCGGATTGTTACCGGACAGGAAATTTTCCTGAGATCCAGGTGAAAGTGAATGCCCTGGACCTGCTGGAGGATATTCTGCCCCGTAAGAGAATCCGTGGGACAATTGGTTTTGGCTCTATGAACGATCCCTATATGCCGGTAGAGCGGGAGTGGCGGATGACAGGGAGCGCATTGGAAATCATCGCCCGCCACGAATTTCCGATCCATATTTTAACAAAATCAGACCTGATCCTCCGTGATCTTGACCTGATTAAGGAAATCAGCGGTGTGTACGCCGCAGTCAGTTTTACGATCACCACTGCCGATGATGATCTGGCCCGGAAACTTGAACCTGGGGCGCCGCTTCCTTCTAACCGTTTTGAGGTCATGCGCTGCCTGGCAGAGGCAGGGATTCTCACCGGGGTGACCATGATGCCGATCTTGCCCTTTTTAGAAGACAGCGAAGAAAATATTCGTCAAATCATCTCTTTAGCCAGCGACAGCGGTGCTGTCTATATTATTCCTTCCTTTGGCGTTTCCCTCCGGCCGGGATCGCGGGAGTATTATTACAGTAAATTGGACCAGACATTCCCAGGCCTAAAAGAGAAGTATATAAACTTCTATGGAGAGCAATATCAGTGCAGTACTCCCAACTGGCGGGAGCTGGAAACCCTATTTCAAGAGGATGTTAAAAAGGCAGGAATTTCTTCAAAGATAACCGTATTTAAACCGGAAAAAAGTCCCAGAAAATCAACCCAGATACCGCTGTTCGAATAAGATCCATTAGGATTAGATTCTACTGGAGTGAGAAGGATAGGAGAATACAGTAATGACTACATCGTATGCCTTAAGCGCTGATCAAACCGCTTTGCTGGTGATTGATGTCCAGAGGGCGCTATTTACCCGACCAAATCCTGTCTATAAAGCATATCAACTTCTAGAGACGATCAACAGGCTGGTAGATCGATCCCGCCTTTACGGCGCCAGGGTTATTTTTATCCAGCATGCCAACCAATCCTTGCTGCTGGAGGGAACAGAAGGATGGCAGATTCATCCTGATCTCTCACCAGGGGATACAGATTTGTTGATTCAAAAAAAGCAAGGAAACGCCTTTCTGGATACTCCGCTCCAAAGAGAATTGAAATCACTGGGGATTAAAAATCTGCTTATTACAGGATTAGTTTCCCAGGGATGCATCCGGGCAACCAGTTTGGGAGGCCTGGAGAAAGGATATCGGGTTTTCTTAATAGAAGGGGGACACAGTAATTACAACAAGGATGCCGCTCAAGTTATTGAAAAGCGAGAAGCAGAACTTATAGAAGCTGGAGCCCACTTGGTATCCCCGGAGAACATTGATTTCAGCTGAATATTTTCTTGGTGGAAGATCATGATTACCTCTTATTATGATCTGCTGGTACTGTATTTCTAGGATATCTACCGGGATTGTGACCCGACTTTCTGCACCAACTTTGTTGAAAATGAGTAAAAAAGGCTCAAAATCGAGCTTTTACCCTTATAAAAACTGTAAGCTATACGCAGTGCAGCCCTCCCCGACGATAACAAACCTGTAATGCACCCCCGGAGTCTTTTCCTGTATGATGCAGGTAATTCAAAAACTCCCTCAGGCAGCTTTGCCAAGTCGGAGTATTTAATATACTGATCATGAAACAATTTTTTGCAGTCCCAGAATTTAAAGATCAGGAACAACAGCGCAGAGCCAATATTTTGGTTGTGACGCAGTTTTCAGTGTTGTTTTTGGTTATCGCGATCGTAATTTTTTCCTATTTCAAATCGCCAGAACACACTGAGACACTGTCTTTGGGAAGCATAGGTATTATGGCGATGTTGACCTCCTTTGGATTGTTGCGAAAGAGAAAACTTGAAGCCGCCAGCTGGATTATTGTGATTCTTGGCTGGTTGGTCTTTACAGTAGATCTGGCTTTTGTCGCTGGAATCCGCGGAGTCAGTGTCCACGGTCAGATTTTAATTGTTATTTTTACTGGTCTGGTAGTGGGTGGAAGATCTGCTTTATTTATAACCTTACTCACCATGACTGCCAACTTTATTATTCTGAGGATGGAACAGCTTGGACTGTTAGCCTCCCCTCTTCCCCTGCCAGCCAGTGATACCCGTTGGTTTATTCAAACCGCCTATACCATTCTGGCAGCAGTGTATATCTGGACTGCTGACCGGGTGATTCGAAAAGCACTCATAAATTCCAGGGAGACCGCAGACCGCTACCGGGCTTTATTTGAGAGAACCAATGATGGTGTCGTGATATACGATCTTGATTGGAATGTGTTGTCAGCCAACTCTCAGGCAAATGAACTTCTGGGTTACTCTCCAGGAGAGTTGATTGGCTTAAAAGCTTCTGAATTTGAAGACCCCGAAAATACCGTTTTAGTCCAGCAGCGACGGGACCAAATTTTGTTAGGTGAAAATTTACCCATCTTTGAAGAAACCTTATACAGAAAAGATGGAAGCCATATTCCAGTAGAACTGAGCATGGCCCTGGTCCTCGACGCGGAAGAAAATCTGTCTCATGTGCAATGTATTTTGAGAGATATCACTGAGCGTAAATTGCATGAAGACCAACTTCAGCACCAAGCTTTACACGATCCGTTAACCAACCTTCCCAATCGAATCCTGTTTGAGGACCACTACCAGCGAGCCTATTCCCAGGATGAGCATGATCAAAGCCTGGTAGCGGTACTTTTTACTGACCTGGATAATTTTAAAGACGTAAATGATGATTTTGGCCACGCAATTGGAGATCAAGTTCTTCGAGTATTAGGCAGCAGACTGCAGGATTCAGTCCGGGAAAGCGATACAGTTGCCCGCTTGGGTGGAGATGAATTTGTGATAATTCTTGAGAACATCCATTATAAAGAGGATGTGAGTAAAATCGCTCAAAAACTACTTAAATCGATCTCCCAGCCCCTGAAGATCGGTGAGCATACTTTTGAGATAACCGCAAGTATTGGGATTCAGATTGCCGAGAAAAGAAACCTGCCCGCTGTGGACCTTTTGAAACATTCTGATTATGCCATGTACCAGGCCAAAGATAGCGGTAAAAACGATTACCGGTTTTATGATCCAAAACTACATTCTTAACTTGCTCCTCAAGTTTATTACTTTTCCCTTCCAGGATAATTAAATATTCAACCAATCGGCCAGCAGGTCTGGTTCAAGGCTGGATGAGTATCTGCTTATTTAGGATTGGTAAAAAATCCTCAATTAAATTGCCCGGGGATAGTTATAATCAAAGAGAAGGGCTTATATTAAATTGTATTTGTGATTTGAGTAGTACTGGATTCCGGGTGCCGCTTTGCCAGAACAACTTCTTCTTCAAATCAAGAATCTGACCAAATCTTACGGCGGTATTCACGCTGTACACAATCTCACCCTGGATGTGTTTTCTGGTGAGATATTTGGGCTTTTGGGTCCTAACGGAGCCGGGAAGACCACCACGATTAAGCTGATGTCCGGTTTGTTAAAACCGGATTCAGGAGATGTGATTCTTAATGGGGAACCTTTTGCTGCCGGTGATCCAATAATCCGGAAGAGAATTGGTATCTGCCCCCAGGAGAATGTTTTCTGGAAGAAGCTCTCCCCGGTAGAGCAACTGATTTTCCTGGGTGATATGTATGGGATGAAACCTTCCCTGATCCGGGAACGCTGCCAGCTGCTACTGGGTGCCCTGGGATTATCAGAATCTGCCAATCAACTTGCCGGGACACTCTCGGGGGGGATGCAGCGGCGGCTGAACATTGCCCTGGCTTTGATTCATGATCCCGAGATTGTGATCCTGGATGAACCCGAAGCAGGATTGGATCCCCAGAGCCGCATCAGTGTTCGTGAATATATTAAATCGCTGGCAGTGGAAAAGACAGTGATCCTCACCACCCATAATATGGATGAAGCAGACCGCCTGGCAGATCGGGTGGCAATCATAGATCGAGGGGAACTTTTGGTCCTGGACAGCCCGTATGCCCTGAAACAGACCGTTGGGAAAGGTGATGTTCTGGAAATTAACTTTCTGGATTCCAAGGACCAGCTTGAACAGGCTTTACCTCTCCTGAAGGATCAGGGGCAGATCCTGATTGTGGACGATGTGCTCCAAATCCGGGCGCTGGACCTTGTGAATCAGCTCCAATCCATCCTTGCCACACTGAATGATAAACATGTTCAAACGGGAGATATTAGACTGCGGAAAAACACCCTGGAAGATGTTTTTATTCAACTCACCGGGAGGAGGCTGCGGGAATGAAGGTCCTGAAAGTCTTCTGGAAAAGCCTCAAAGAACAGGTTCGGGACTCAGTTACCCTGGGATTGAGCCTGGTGATAGGACCCTTTTTTATCCTGCTGTACTGGCTGATGATTCCCAGTGGATCAACAACCTACGATGTGCTCATTCAGAATCTGGATCTGGGCTCAAAAGGACAGGAAGTCACTGTCCTTTTGGAAACGTTGGCTTATCCCAGTGGAGATCCGCTCCTTAAGGTAACAACCGTAAGCTCCCAAGCCCGCGCGGAGGACCAGCTGCGAGATCGGGATGCAGAAGTATTATTGATCATTCCAGAGGATTTTTCCAGCAAACTCCAGACAATTTCTCAAGGAGATTTTCAAAATCCAGCCCAAGTTACCTTGGTTGGGGACCTGACAAATTTTTATTATGCGATTGGGGTAGTGATGGCTGGCAGTGTGATTGATGAGTTTGTCCAGGAGCAGACAGGAGAGATACGCCCGATTCAATATAATGAAATTGCCCTCGGGGCTTCGGCTGGCCGTTCTGAATTTGACTTATATATACCTGGCATCTTGATTGTTTCAGTGGTGATGCTGGTATTTATCGTCTCTATGACCATCACCTATGAAGTTGAAGCTGGAACACTGAGGCGGCTTCAAATGACTTCTATGAAGGCATCAGATTTACTGATCGGGATCAGCCTGCCTACCATTCTGTGGGGCATTATTTCCCTGTTATTAACTTTACTGGTTGCGATTGCCCTGGGTTTTACCAGCCAGGGGTCTATTTGGGCAGCCTTGCTGATTGGAGGGATCACAGCAGTAGCTGTGGTCGGGATGGGTCTTATCGTGGCTGCATTTTCAAAATCCGTCAGCCAGGCATTTATCATTGCCAATTTTCCCTTGATCTTTTTTATGTTCTTTTCGGGTGCTGTATATCCGATTCCACGGATTATCCTGTTCCAGGTAGCAGGGATAAATATCAGCATCTATGATATCTTGCCGCCTACGCATGCGGTAGTAGCTTTAAACAAGATCCTGACCCTAGGATCAGGCCTGGGTGATGTTCTGTATGAGATTATCTCCCTCCTGGTGCTTTCCCTGGTGTATTATCTGATAGGGATCTGGCTCTTTCAGAGGCGTCATCTACGGCTTAAATAAATTGTTACACACACCTCTTTTGAGGAGACTGAATGAATATCAAAAAGAGACTGAATCTTCACAGAGCCGTTACTATACTCCTGATTCTGCTTTCCACATCATTGATTATTTCTGCTTGTGGAAATCTTAAATTACCAGGTTCCAACCCAAACCTACCCTGTCCGATTCCGAAGGAGTGGATGGAAAATCCTCCAGGCGAGACAGTAGAACTCACGCTCAAGAATGATGCATGCACAGCGATATGTGCTGTTGATATTAGTCCAAAGGCTTGTGATGATTGGGGTTTTGATTGGTTAGGGTACCACAATATATACAGCGGAATGGAATCCATACTTGAGATTGTCCCTGGAAGATATGATATTCGTGTCGAAACGTGCACCCAAGAGGCATTTATTTGGGAGAAAATTGACCTTTGGGATGATTATTACGGGACTATGTCTGATCCAGAGCTTGAGGACCCATCACTGTGTCCTGTTTCTTTGACAGTGATTAACAATAGTTCGCAACCGATTTGCCATATGTGGATTGCCCCTCCGAACAGCGAAAGCTTCGGATTGAATTGGTTGGGAGAAAACCAGATCAACAGCGGGGATTCGTTCAGGTTTGTTATACCGAATGATATTTATGATCTCAAAGCAGAGGATTGTAATTTTAAAATACTGCAAGTAGAGCTGGATGTGGAAATTTCCACCCATCAAACCTGGATCGTCACACCGGAATAAGCATACATACTGTGCAGAGGGATAAGATGTTATGAAAACTCGTTATCACCTGGATTCAACGAATTACTCCCTTCAGCAATTTAGAGACAACCTGTCTTCCCGAGAGTTGATTCCCAGTCGAAAAGTATTAAAAGAGGGACTTGAAGATAAATTTGAAGTTTTAGGAAAGATGGGGATCTTAACTCTCCAGGATTTACTGCACGCCCTTAATACTAAAAAAAAGGTCGAAGATTTTTCAAAATCCTCTTTCATATCGTTTGAGTATCTTAATCTGCTGCGGCGCGAAGCCAACAGCTACCTTCCCAATCCGGTTTCCTTATCAAAATTCCCAGACATATCTTCCCTGGATCTGAAAAAACTTGAGGCGACAGGGATCAAGAATTCCCGTCATCTTTATGAGCGGGCTGGATCGGAAAAAGACCGGGAAGAGCTTTCCAGGGAAACTGGAATATCCATGGAAAACCTGACTGAACTGACGGGATTATCAGATCTGGTCCGGGCTTATGGTGTGGGTCCAGTCTTTGCCAGGATTCTGTATGATACCGGGATTCATTCCATAAGAGAGTTTGTCACCTATGCTCCAGAGAAGATTATCGATCTCTATGAGGAAAGATTCCAGCAAAAAGCGGATTTCAGTTTGCGGGATATGCACTTTAGTCTGGATGTTGCCCGCGTGTTATCTCTTGGAGTTGACTTTTAATAAGGGGATATTAGGTTTTTAACAGGTTTCCAAAACAATGGAGTATGGTGTAGTACTATGAGGAGGATTGTATGGCGTATGACGAGGGACTTGCCCAGCGGATCCGGGAAATCTTAAGTGAGAGCCCGGGTTATGAGGAAAAGAAGATGTTTGGCGGGATTGGTTTTTTGCTGCACGGTAATATGGCTTGCAGTGTTATCAGGGAGGATTTAATTGTTCGAGTTGGAGCGGAAAACTATACCGCGGCACTCCAGCTTCCGAATGTTGAACTTTTTGATATAACTGGCAGAGCGATGACTGGATGGGTTGTTGTTAAAGAGCCGGGATACAGTAATAACAGCAGCCTTAAAGATTGGGTTGATCAAGGGGTAGCCTATTCCCTCACTCTACCGGAAAAATAATCAGACGCCCATGACAGACCACAAAACGGTTTATCAGCAGGAAGCTGCCCGATACCAGCGCCTGATCGCCAGGGAAGATTATCAGGAAAATCTACTTCCAGCCTTAAAAAAAATCACCCGCCTGCAGGGGATTGATATCCTGGATCTGGGAGCAGGCACCGGGCGCCTTGCCCATTTACTGGCGCCCCAGGCGCGATCGGTTCATGCCCTGGATTTATCTCCCCATATGCTGGAGGTGGCAGTTGAACGCCTCCGAAAGCAGCAGCTGGGACATTGGCAGGTCACTGCCGGGGATCATCGGTACCTGCCATTGGAAAACAACTCGGCGGACTTAATAGTCTCCGGCTGGAGTTTTTGCTACCTGATGGTCTGGGGAGGAGAAGATTGGCAACAGCAGGTGGACAGCGCTTTGCTGGAAATGGAACGTGTCCTGCGTAAAGTGGGAACGATCATCATCATAGAGACCCTGGGCACCGGAAATACACAACCGGCAGAAATTGACAAATTATCTCACTACTTCGATTACCTAATCCAGATAGGTTTCCAGCGCTCCTGGATCCGGACCGATTATCGTTTTGACAGCCGGGATGAAGCCCTTGAATTAGTCCAATTCTTTTTTGGGGAGGACATGTTGGAAAAGATCGGGAATGAAAATAATCCAATCCTCCCTGAATGCACTGGAATCTGGTGGAAAAAAATCTAGGCCGCGGGTGTGCGATAAATATATTCAGCCCTATCTAAAAAATCTAACAGTATAATTTGATGAATGCCGCCCTTTTTTATTTTAGCCGGTTCATCAATCGCTGTGTATAACGAGTACTATCTACCAGGAAGGCGACAATGAATATACAGGTTGTCCAGAATAAATCTGAGCTTAATCAATTTATTAATTATCCCTACCAATTTTACAGGGATGATCCCAATTGGATTCCTCCTCTTCGAACAGAATTAAAGAATCAATTTAACCCCAAAACCAATCCCCTTTTAGATCATTGTGATTATTGCTTGTTTCTTCTGATCCAGGAAGACCAGGTGATTGGCCGGATTGCTGCCTTTATTGATCATCTGGCGGTGGATTTCTGGGAAGAAAAGATTGGTTTGTTTGGTTATTATGAATGTGTCCCAGACGAGAATGCCTCTAAGCTGCTGATGGATGCAGCAGCCGATTGGCTGCGGGACCGCGGAATGGATTCCATGCGGGGTCCCTGGACCTTTGTGTCGCAGGAGTGGGGGCTGGTAGTGGAGGGTTTTACTCCGCCCCCGGTGATTATGGCTCCCTACAATCCCCCCTATTATGGTCAACATTTTAGCGCTTTTGGGTTGGAGAAAGTCAAAGATTTGTTATGCTACTATATTTCTGGGCAGGAGGGATATCAGATTCCGGACCGTATCTTAACCCTGACGGATCGAGTCGCTCAGCGCTATGAGGTTACCGTACGACCGGTGGACATGAAGAGATATGAGGAGGAAGTTGAATTATTCCTTGAACTCTCCAATTCCAGCATTATTGATAACTGGGGGTACTCTCCGGTGACAGATGCCGAAGCGGATGCGATGGCAAAGGATTTAAAACAGGTCATCCAACCACAGGGAGTTTTATTTGCTGAAAACTCAGAAGGAAAAGCCATTGGGTTTGCTATCGCCCTTCCGGACATTAATTCCCTGCTGAAGGGATTGAATGGCCGCCTGCTTCCCTTTGGCTGGCTGAAACTTTTACTGGGAATCCCCCGGCTGAGAAGCTACCGCATGTTTGCCCTGGGAGTCATCCCTGAATACCATGGTTTTGGCATAGATGCCCTGATATACAGGTATCTCTATGAGTCGCTTTATTCTCCGGAAATCTGGATGGAAATCAATTATGTTTTGGAAGACAATTACCATATGAATAATGCCATTCATAAATTAAATGCAAAACCATTGCGCAGGTACCGGATTTATCAACGCGAGATATAAATAATATCTATAGGAGCATCACCGAAGCGTATATGACCAGTAAAGTTTATGAAAGATCAATCAAGTTCTGAAAAAGACTTAGATAAACGGAGAATGATCGCAATTGGGGAGAGCCTCCTGGTCACCTTGATCTGGTCCTCGTCGTTTATCGTAGTGAAATTCGGTTTGGAAACCCTGGGACCGCTCACCATTGCAGGCCTTAGATACTTCCTGGGAGCTTTATTGTTGCTGCCATTTCTTATTAAAAGAGGCGTTTCCATTAAAACTATTTCTAAAGAGTACTGGCTGCAATTTATCTTGATAGGCATCAGCGCTTATACAATAGGTAACGGCGCTTTATTCTGGGGATTAAAGTATATCCCCGCTACCACCGGCTCATTTTTATTGAGCCTGATTCCCCTCCTGGTGTTGGCTGGAGGAGCTTTCCTATTAAAGGAAATCCCCACCCGGTGGCAAATCTTTGGAGTGTTTTTATCCCTGCTTGGCAGCATATTGTTCTTTTCCTCCGGATTAAAGCCCGGAGAGCCCAAAGGTATCGTGATCGTTGTTTGTGGTCTGGCAGGATTTTTAGCATTTAGTTTACTCGGGCGGAGAATTGCCAGGGAAAGAAAACTGGATACGTTGACATTAACAACACTTCCCCTGATGATTGGCGGCATACTGAGTCTGGTGATCGCTTTATTCGTGGAAGGCATTCCTCGCTTTAATGAATCATCTTTGTTAATTGTTCTCTGGCTGGCCGTGGTGAATACTGCCTTGGCGTATATGGTTTATTATCATTCCCTCCGGGAATTAACTGCGCTGGAAATGAATATGATCATGAATCTCTCTCCTATATTTACTGCCCTGCTGAGTTGGGGCATACTGGGAGAAAAACTGGAACTGGTTCAGATTGTCGGGATAGTGATTGTGATTGCAGGCGTGATCTTTGTTCAGCGGTTTAACGATTTGAACCGATCAAAAGCTAAATAATTGTTGACATAATTATGATCCAAACAATACTCACAACTCCCAGGACAAACCTGATCCCCTTAACTCATACCCAGCTAAACCAGTATGTGAATCACACCGAAGAATTCAGTCGTCAAGAAGGACCAGTTTCAATAGAGATCCTAACGGAAAACCTGCGGAAAGCGATTGAGATGAAGTTGATCAAGATGAAAGAGGCTGACCCAATTCAGCACCCCTGGATTACCTATTGGCTGATCCGGATCAGGCAAGATGGATTTGGAGCTGGAGTGTTGGGGTTTAAGGGAGCCCCAAATTTTCAAGGTGAGGTTGAAATTGGTTATGGAATTGATCCTGGATTCCGGAATAAGGGGTTTATGACAGAGGGAGTAACCAGACTTATCCAGTGGGCATTTGAAGATCCTCGCTGCAGGCGGATCATTGCTCCAAATACCCAGAGATCAAATTTACCCTCCAACAGGGTACTAAAGAAAGTTGGTATGCAAATTTATTCAGAATCGGACCATACTATCAGCTGGTGTCTGAATAAACAAGTTGAGGATCAAGCGCGATGACTTCTCCCCAACTTTTCTTGTCGGTTTTATTAATAATTTTCATTTCTGCCTTATTTCGATCAACATTCGGCTTTGGTAACGCCTTAATTGCTATGCCTATGTTAGTACTCATTATCGGGGCAAAAGCTGCGGCTCCACTGGTAGCCTTGTACGGGATAGTAATCGCGATAGTGATGTTGTTTCGGACCTGGCGCGACCTGGATCTAAAGGATACTTTTTATCTGCTCCTCACATCTCTGATTGGCATACCTTTAGGTTTAATTTTCTTAACCTCTGCTCCGGAAAATATGATTAAGGTCATCCTCGGCTTTGTTTTAATTGGGTTTGGTTTGTACAACCTGATGGGATTAAAATTTCCAGAACTTCGAAATCGATACCTGGTCATTCCATTTGGGATTGTAGCGGGAATGTTGGGGGGAGCATATAATGCCAATGGTCCACCAGTTGTTATCTATGGTGTGATGCGCGGATGGGGAAGGGAAAAATTCCGGGCGACCTTACAGGGCTACTTCCTAATCTCCAACATTGCTATAGTTATTGGGCATGGTGTATCCGGGTTGTGGAGTCAGCAGGTATTGTTGTACTTTATCGCTTCCATTCCGGTTGCAGTGTTGGCGGTATTGCTGGGGGATAAAGTAGTCAAAAAGATACCAGATAAGCGATTTGACCGGGCACTAAATGTTTTTCTGGTGATTGCCGGGCTATTGATGTTTCTTTAAGCTTTGTAATGTTTGCCGGCTGTGTTTTAATGCTCCATTTTCCCGGTAAAAAAAGATCGGTATAATCAAGACAAATATACTGTATGAATTAAAAACCCCAGAGGCGAGAGTCACCAATGTCTGATAAACAATCCGGCCAAGAACCATTCCCTGCTGGCACAAAGACGGTTGGTAATCTGTTTAATACGCCGCTAACAGTCTGGAAGTATAGCTGGCTTCCAGTAACCCAACTGGTCACCTGGATTATCCTCACCAGGAATACTTCACAACAAAAACCCCATAAATCCCCTTTCTACTGGTCGACCGCGGGATTTTTTAAGATGATAGCCATGCTTGGTTCCGAGTGGTGTCACAACCTTGCCCATGCCTTCACTGCTAATTTAGTAGGCAAACCCATGGATCAAATGCGAATTCAAGCGGGAATGCCCCGCTGTATTTACACCCAGCTCAATGATCGGGACGTTACTCCACGGCAGCATATTATCCGTTCCCTAGGAGGCCCTATATTTAACCTGGTAATGCTGCCCATTACAGCTTTCTTGAGGGTAATAACCAAACCGAACACAATCGCCAGAGAAACCGCCAATACCGCCTTTCAAACCAACTTATTCTTATCAACTATTTCATTATTGCCAATTCCAGGGATCGATGGGGGCCCAATTTTAAAATGGAGCCTGGTTGATAAAGGATACAAAATTAAGGAAGCTGATCTGGTTGTTCAAAAGATCAATGGTCCTCTTGCGGTTTTCTTTGGAATATTCAGCAGTCGGGCATTTTTTAAAAAGAAAATCCTGGCGGGTATATTTAGTGGTTTGCTGGGATTAATTTCTTTAAGCATCTTTGCGGGGTGGTTAAAGGAAGAAGATGTGTCTGTATAAAGGGATTTGCCTTGCAAACAGGAATTATTCCGGTATTTCTTACTGCCAATGTTAAAATTGAGAAAATAAACGAAGTTCCTGGAGAAGGAATGAAATTATCAATTGTAACCGGTGCAATAGTTGCTTTATTGACGGGAATAGCTATTACGGTTCAATCCACAATTACCAGTCGGGTAGGAAGTCAAATCGGTGATATCCGCACTGGAATACTGACCAATACCTTGGGTGGTGTTGTTGCCGGAGCATTAATGTTGGTTTGGGTTTTAAGGGAAGGTCCTCAAATTTGGAGGGTTCCACATACGGTAATCGGAATAACTTCCCTTTCTGGAATTCTGGGAGTGCTGATTATCACTGGGATCTCTTTTTCTCTTCAACGAGCGGGCGTAGCGGCTGGTTTGGCGAGTGTTATTTTAGGTCAATTGGCTCTGTCATTTCTAATCGACAGCCTTGGACTGGGAGGCGGGGATCCGATTCCTGTCTCAGCCAGCAGGATTGTTGGTATTCTGGTTGTAAGCTTGGGAGTCTACCTGTTGCTGCCTAAAGGATGAATCCATTCCTGCCAGTTATGTACTGCACGGGAAAAAATTGAGGCAAACACAACGGGGAGAATTGGAATAAACAGAGAGTAAAATAAATCCATTTGGATAGGGAAGATTGAATTGTGGATCATGTCGTGTACCTGGATAAAAAGGCTGATGAGTTAAGTTCCCTGCTCTCCGGGGATAAAAAGATGATCATCCGGGGAGCGACCGGCCGGAAACTGCCCTATGGACGAGTAAATCCTGGAGATATTCTGTATTTGATCGTAAATGACGGCAGCGGGTTAATCAGAGCCAGGGGTGAAGTGTCTTCTGTAATAAACTCGGAAAAAATGACTTCGGAGCAATCCGCTGCGCTGGTGGAGGAACACCAGGAACTGCTTCAGCTTTCGGAGTCTCAGTTTAAACGCTGGGCTGGGAAACGCTACCTGGTCCTGATCGGTGTGGTAAAAGTTGAAAGTCTGGATCCATCCCTGATTGATAAAAGCGAGTACGGCAATATGGACGACTGGCTGCCAGTAGAATCGATTGATAAAGTAAAACGAGCCTGACTTGGTCTTATACTGCTAAACCCACTTTTGTAATAAATTATTGCCTGAGGTATAAAAAAACCACCCGGTTTGCGGAGAACCAGGTGGATTTTATTTGCCTTACTGCTTCAAGTGATTGATGCAGTCAGGTGCGAAAGAAGATTTATTTACACAGGACGAACGTCAACTGCCTGTAAACCTTTATCGCCTTGCTCAACCGAGAACTCAACCTGCTGTTCCTCGTTTAAGGATTTGAATCCCTCCATATTGATCGCGGTGTGATGAACAAATACATCCTCACCCGCTTCGCGAGAGATAAAACCATAACCTTTTGCATCGTTGAACCATTTGACGGTTCCAATTTCTTTTTCTGCCACTTTTGTTACTCCTTGTTACATTTACTAGTTTTGAAGCAGTACGGTTAGAACAAAAAACTGCCCGGTTTCCGCAAGTTTGGGCAGTTTTACTCTTTGCTACCATTACCTACTTCATCTTAACAAAGATGATAGTATCATATATTCAGGGGCTTGTCAATCGCGGAAGCTGGATTAGAGAGTTCATTTTTACCAGAGAGAAAAGTTATGGAAAAATTTTCAAAAAGTAAATTTGCTGCAGGATTGCAGCGAATTGTATCTGAGCGCAGAATGAATGCCGGCCTTTACAGGGAAATTGCGGAACAACTGCCCCTGACTGATGCGGAGCGGGTGCTTGATGCAGGCACCGGGACTGGACTGCAGTTAAAAGTTATTCATGAAATAGCTCCCCAGGTGGCTCTTTATGGATTAGACCTCTCGGAAGCCGCTATCCAGGCTGCAGTCAAGGCCCTGGCGGATCTGGAAGTTAATTTGCGGGCAGGAAGTATTTCTGACACTGCCTATCCGGATGATTATTTTGACATTGTCACCTGCAATGCCAGCATGTCTTACTGGGGTAATCCGGTAGATTGTTTTAATGAAATTTATAGGATCTTAAAACCCGGTGGGCAGGTTATGCTCTTTGAACCCCAAAAAGATTTTGATCTGGAAAAAGCCTTGGATACCATTCGTGAGAATATGGCAGGAAAAAGCTGGCTGAGGCGCTGGGGGGCTGTTCAGCTCAATAAATTTGGTTTAAAGCGGGGCGGAAGGATAGGAATGAAACTCTATTCACTCTCGGAGTTGAAGGG
>JBARSF010000059.1:0-13990 GCA_049644605.1 Anaerolineales bacterium
CAGGCTTACCGGCCATACCATCATAGACATAATTCACACAAAAGAAAACGAAATGGTTCCGGTATTGCCTGTTGGACTTACTCTTTCCTTCCCCAAAGACCAATTCCCGAAAACTTGGGAAATGGGTAAGGAATTGAATATAAAAATGAATGGTTGGGAGAAAATCGACTCAGCTATCGAAGCTGGACCACAATTATTAAAAGAGGGAGAGGTTTGCATTGACATTGACCTTGAGGGATGGAAAACTCAAAATTCAATTAATACGCAGGCTGCCAGATTGGATTATCTTGATAGCCGGGGACCCAAAATCGCAGTCGGTATTGATAAATCCGGCGATCTTACTGTTTTGACAATCAATGGAAGAATTAGAGAATCGGTGGGCGCAACCCATGGGGAGATGGCGGATATATTAAAAACGCAAGGAATGGAATATGCCATGGGCTTCGACCCGGGTGGAAGCAGTACTCTGGTTGTGGATAATAAGGTTTTAAATATCTCTCCCTATAACTCTGAATACGAAAAAGACGTTTATTCACTTCCACCTGAACCACGGGCGATAACAAACGCTTTAATCGTCAGTGAAACTTAATTAGCCATTTATTTAGAATAAGATATCGTAACAACTATTAACCACTAAAATAAGAAACTAGATTTTGGTTTCCCAATATCACTCATGAATCTTCCTTTTTTCTGGTGAATAGAAGTATTACTCCCGACACCATGAAAGTACCTATGATGGCGGTGAGAATATAACCAACCTCTAGACCGTTATAGGAGATTTTGGCTAGCAGCCAGATACCCCAGATAATTGCAATTTTCCAGAATACACTTAAGCCCTGAAACCATTTAATTATCCCGCCTGATTGCTCTGACATGTTCCCCTTCCTTTGGAGATAAGGTTCGGCCGCTCTTTCATGAGTGCTTATATTATAAGCATTTATAGTGCTGGATAACTCAGAAGTGCTGAATGCGCAGAAGATACATGGAACGGTAGATAATTACTTATAAATCAATACGGAGATGATATCGTATAAATATACCCGGAAGATATTATTTTAGATAACAAGCTAGTGAAAAACTAAACTTTCCAATGTCCAATTTGATGAATCGTTCCATTGACCGCCCTTAAACTTTAAAACAGCTGTATATCCTGCCCTAACTTCAGCACCAAAACTGTTTTCTGCATCAACATAGGATGAAACATTAAATCTACCGTTTCCCAAAGAAGTTGTTCCGTATGCAGCATATAATGGGAATCTCGCAGAGCTTGGGGATTTCAGTTCTCTCTCGACAAATACTTGAGATATTATGTATGGTTCTCCATCAAACTTTGATGGGTCGTCATCTCCTGTACAACTCCTTATTAATAAAATAAAAACAAATAAAGCTAAACCTATTTTACCTATCTGGGCAAGAATCTCTACAATATTTGATTTATCTTTCTTGCTTTCCTTACCACGTTTCGTCTGATTATTGAGAATCCTCCCTGGAAAATTTTGTTCTTGCCCAATATCTGTTGAATATGTGTCTCCTTCAAATTCATAAATATTAGTTTTCTGTGAAATGCTTCTTTTCTGAAGTCTATCTGTTAACGGTGCTGATTTATTATCTTGTACTACATGAGAAATGTTTTCATTTGCTGATGCGTTTTCTGATACACTTTTATATAATTCTTGAAAGTAATTAGAGACCGTAATATTACTTTGGCTATTCATTTTTTTTGAAACGAATTCTATAGGTGAAATCGTTTCACTAAAAAATTTAAGTGTTAATTCATTCCCTTCTATATACCATATACCTCCAATGGTTATCCGAATTATTTCTCCGAGATAAACACCCCAGACCCTTGAACTTCTATCAGAATCAAAAGACGATGTCCCTTTGATTTCCGCATTAATTCTTTCTTTCTGAATCACTTCTTCTAATATTGGTAGACTGTCAACGGTAGTATCCAAGACGATTTTGTAGTGCTTCCAGGCATATTTCCCCGCTGAGATCAGAGTCCTATTGATTTTCTCATCCAGTGTATTGGACATAAAATTCCCCTTCCCTTGTTGATTTGTGATGCTGTCTGTGAGAGGATATTAAACCCGTTAATCCCGGGTTTCGATCCGCAGATCACTATCCCCCATTAACTATGACGGGAAATCGCTTCCAAAGATACGAGGGCGGCAATAAAAGGGAACATTACAAAATCCCACCATCTTGCAGTACTAATTCTGATCATACCCATCTCAGCCGTTTGCTTGCTGAGAGTTTTTTCCCCCCTGCGAGTGCGGACGTGCGGTAAGGCATCAGCTCCCCATGCTGACATCTTTGCCAAAAGAAATAAATACCCCCAGATATGGGAAAAAACGTCAAAACCGGCGAATTTATCCTGTAACTAGGGTGACGTGCCCCCCAAAAACTAGTCCAGAAGTAGTGTTAGGATTAGTTCATACGGGAGGCAGAAAAGATGGCAAAACGCATACGCTATACACCGGAGCAGATCATCACCAAATTGCGTGAAGCTGAGGTATATCTCAGCCAGGGAAAAACAGTGGGGCAAGCCTGTAAATCCCTGGAGATCAGTGAGCAGACCTACTCCCGCTGGCGCAGGGAATACGGGGGAATGGATATCACTCAGGCCAGGAAGCTCAAAGAAATGGAGAAAGAAAATATCCGGCTGAAGAAACTGGTCGCCGACCTCTCTTTGGATAACGCTATTCTCAAGGAGGTGCTGGGAATCACCAAAGGTGGACTGGCGTCAAAATAATTTCGCCCGACAGGAAGCGCCAAGTTGTCAATCAGGCTGTGCAAGTCCTGAATGTGTCTGAACGCAGAGCCTGTCGGGTGGTGGGGCAATCGCGCGCAACCCAGCGGTACAATAAACGGCCAGCCGATGATGAAGATTTCCTGACCTCCAGGGTCATGGAGCTGGCCAGCCAGTATGGCCGCTACGGTTATCGCAGGGTGACCGCCCTGCTGAGAAATGAAGGCTGGATCGTCAATCACAAGCGAGTGGAGCGGATCTGGCGTCAGGAAGGTCTGAAAGTCCCCCAGAAACAGCCTAAAAGGGGGCGGCTATGGCTCAATGACGGGTCTATTGTGCGACTGGAACCGCTCTTTCCACAGCATGTCTGGAGTTATGATTTCATGCAGTCCCGCACCCACAATGGAGTTCCCTTTCGGATCTTGAATGTGCTTGATGAGTATTCCCGGGAATGTTTGGCAGCGCGAGTTGCCAGGCGGATTACTCATTTTGATGTTTTAGATATACTAACAGAGCTATTCATTCAGCGAGGAGTACCAGTTCACATCCATTCTGATAACGGGGCGGAGTTCACCGCCAAGAGGGTACGCAGTTGGCTGTCAAAGCTGCAGATCAAGCCACTGTTCATTGAGCCAGGCAGCCCATGGGAAATATTTATGACAGTATTGTGGTAAAACAGCATTCGCTGTGGTTCGTAATCCTCTAAGCAATCAATATACTTTGACGCAGGTCTTCGCCTATTACCCTACGTGGAAGATTACTAACTACTCCGGCCCCAATAGCTCAGTGGATAGAGGGTCGCCCTTCGGAGACGAAGACCTTCCCATGTGATTTGGACAAGTCGCTACCTAAATGGTCCCGGTTTATCAAGGAATAATCAAAAGATAGATATAGGTAAAGGTTATATATAAAGGCCTGACCAGCTAAATCAATGCCGTTTCGATGTCGAAACTAAGGTAGCATACCAAAGACAACTTCTAGTCTTTGTAATGTCTTGTTTTTATTTTCGATAATTTCTTTCCTTTCCCATCCATAAAGCAAGAACTTTCGATCAATTGCTAAGTGAAAGGATGATATTGATGTGTCTATTAAATATCTTATTGCTCCTGGTGATATATATTTTCCCAATAGGGTATCGCCTTCATTCTTAACACTTGAGAAGCCGAGTTTCTGAACGGCCCAGTGGTGACCATGCAACATCGCAGAACAAAGACGATATGCTACCTGGGCATCTAATTGCTGTGATACTAAATCTGTTACTGATGGAAATACGATCGTCTCGCCTAATCGCTCTGCATCAGCAGAAACTCTATCTAATATTTCTTCAGCTTCGGAGAGGGCATCCATCGCATTCGCGGACCTACAGAATTTTACATGTTCACGCAGGGACTTGGTTCTTAGAGCATAACTTCTAGTACATCTCTCTTCTATTGGTATATTGGGTTCAAATAGCCAAGCAGAAATACTACAAGATTCTAGAAGCATTCGAACTGACGCCCAAGGAGCGATTGTCAGTATGGGTGGTGAGATAGAACGATTGAATGAATACAGATGGTCAGCTGCAATCTCCAATTGTATGTTTCCCAGGGAATATGCATCACTGATAAAAGAGTAAAATTCTTCTGATTGTAGCTCTATTGATCCAGGCGACCCCAAGGAAGGTTCTAGCCCTCGAGAGTCTATCTGATCGGCTACATTTGATAAGTACTCTTCGATAATCTCTGGTACTGGAAAGATATTAGTTCTTTCATCCATAGTTTATTCATGGACCTATGCAATAAAATTCATCGAAATAATGGGGCAAGATACTTTCATTGTATCAATATTCATTTATTCTATATATGATTTTTCATGACTACGGTAACAAATACATAAGCAAATCTCTTATTCCGTCGGACGACGATATATATATTACAATGGTGTAAGAAAACTTAATATCAAACCGAGGATAATCCAATGGCTTCGATTGAGGAATTGAAAACCTACATAACAAACCTCAAATCCAAGCTCAATGTTGGGGATACTACAGAACACACACAGAGCGGCCTTACAAGCTCTTTTAGAAACCTTTGGTGATCCGTGCTCCCAAATAATTGTATAAACTACAAGCTTTTCACTAGGTTGATGATTGCCGAGCATGACCCCAACGCAAACAGGATGGTAGCCATCATAGCCAGGATCCAGAGGACAATAACCGCTCTCACAACATTGGCTATAAATCTCGTGTCATCTTTGATACTTCCGAGTAAAGTGTTGGTTATATTGATGCCTTTGATCATCTCACCAAATTGATAGTCGTCCATCACTCCTCCATTCTACTGATATTATAGAATATTCGTTGTATAATGACCGTGGCGGGTAAATCCTAGGCTAAATGTGATAACAGATTGTTGTCATAAGCATATTATAAATATGCCATTCCTAGTGTCCGCCTTTTTTTTATGCAAGTATACCTAGATGAGATTGGTGACTTAGGGTGGAATTTTTCTGCTCCTTACAACAACGGGGGTTCCAGCAGATATTTAACAATATCTCATGTAATCACTCCAAAAGACAAGAGTAAATATGTAAAGAGATTTGTTAGGGATGTCTATAACAAGTTTCATATACCAGCTGCTGCGGAACTAAAAGGTAGCTTATTGAATGATAACCAGAAGGAGTATATTGTTGAGAAAACCACAAAGCTGGTTTCTAATTATCCAGACATCTCAATATTGTCAGTCACAGTATTTAAACCGAGAGTAAAAGAATACATAAGGCACGACCCAAATAAACTCTATAATTACATGATAGGACTAGTGTTGCCTGAAAAGATAAAACACGCAAGTAAGGTTGACTTATTTCCTGATCCCCGTTCAATTAAATTCAAAATTGGAAATAGTTTGTTAGACTATTTACAAATAATGTTATGGTTTGTGTTGAAAACTCAGACAAAATTATTTTTGCATAGTATCCCGAGTGATAAATGCCTTGGTTTAAAGAATGCGGATTGGATTTCCTACTTAATTAGATGTAAGTATGAATTCAAGGAAAAGGTGCATTCGCAAGAATTACTCAGGTGCATAACAAATACGACCCTCTATTTCAAATAAACGAGAATGTATCTTAAGAATATCACTCCTTCGTTGACGTGAAATTTCCTGTCTGATATAATCGTGAGGCCTTGATTAGGAAACAGCTTTTTCATTATATCAAGGCACAATTTCTAAATTCTCTATCCAAAATAGAGGAAAAAGGGACCCAAAAATGCGGGTGTGGCCAAGTGGTAAGGCATCAGCTTCCCAAGCTGACATCCACGGGTTCGAATCCCGTCACCCGCTCTTTAGCCCCACAAGCAAAAAACCTTCCCCGGTTTCCAAACTCGAGGAAGGTCTTTTTGTATCACCACAGGGACATCCATTTAAGCCGGATCAAACAAATACCCGGTGCCGCGCACATTGCTGACCCACTCTTCTGCCCCTGGGAATAAGGCCAGTTTTTTCCGCAGACGGCTGATCATCGGCCGCAGCACTTCCGGGGCTTCCCATTCCGTAATCTCGTAGCCCTGAACCAGGAATACGATTTCCTGGTGGGTCATCACCCGGCCCCGGTTTTCCAGGAAAATGCTCAGCAATTTGCTCTCCGTGGGTGTCAGGCGCGCCCGTTCACTGCCCCGCCACATTTCCCGCCGTTCTAAATCCACCATGATCCCCCGGGCCAGGTTAACCACCCGTCTGGCAGGTAAATCTTCTGTCCGGATTCCTTCCACGTCCTTAAGCTGGTCCAGGGAGGACTCCAGCTGCTCAATTAAGATTTCTTTGCGGGCCCGGGTCTCTTTTTCGGACAGGGCCCGGTTGACACTGAGCAAAATGTCCTCAGCGGTATAGGGCTTTAACATGTAATCCTGGGCGCCGCTGCGGATCGATTCAATGGCAGAGTCCAGGGAGCCATACCCGGTAATGATAATGATCCGGGTATCGGGGTGGTATTTTTTAATCTGGCGCATGACCTCCACCCCATCGATGCCGGGCATCTTGATATCCAGCAGCACCAAATCAAATTTCACTTCTGAGAGAACTTTCAGGGCATCCTCACCGGATCCGGCCGACTCGGCCTGGAAATTCTCCATTCGTAATAATTCCTCCAGGGATTCACACACGGCGCTCTCGTCATCTACAATAAGGATTTTTGCGGTCATGGTCATCCTCCGCTGGGTAAGTTTTCTCCTTGATTTACGCGGTTCCCGTCGTTTTAATTCAAGAATTCTCTTGATTGTATAAAAGTATCATAACATAAGTCGATCTAGCATAGGTCTGCCCGGGGCTTGTCCTGAGTTTATCGAAGGGACGGGCGTCCGAGCGATTGTGATGTCCGGGGTTGGAGCAATGAAGGTATGGAAAACGGCAAACCCGATACTGCCTGGGAGATAGGCGTCAAAGCAGTAGGTGACCAGGCTGTTAAGAAAAGCAAGGACAGTTTCTAGTTCTCATCATACAATGGATTGGCCCATTTTGCAATTTTAAGCGGGCTAAAACCGCGCTGCGGGATCTCCCGGGATGGAAAAATCCCACTCATGTTATACTTTTTAATATAACCGAGAAAGGCGTCATTGTCATTTTTTATCTGCCGGATCGCCTGGGGAGAAATTCAACGCTGAAGTCGCTGATGGACCCCATTCCCGATTGGCCCCGTAGACATTTAACCGCCTCCCTGACCAGAAGGTTATTCTGGTCATACAATTAACCTGATTCATAAAACCCTGAGGTGCAACATATGAATATCTGCATTCCAAAAGAACGGCGAGATTCAGATTACCGGGTAGGTTTAACTCCAGCTGGCATCCAGCTTCTCACGCAGCAAGGTCACACCTGTTATATCGAACAAGAAGCCGGGATTGGGAGTGGTTTTTCCGACCATGCCTACCAGCAAGCCGGGGCAACCATCGTATATTCCGGGGAAGAAATCTACGGTCGGGCGGATCTAATCCTGAAAGTCTCCCCGCCCATCAAGGAAGAGTACAGCTGGATGCCAGAAGGATTAACGCTGCTGGGATTCCTGCACCTCTCTGCGGGAGGGGCTGCCAAGGTAGACACCCTGGTGGAGAAAAAAATCAACGCCATCGGATATGAAATCATTCAGGAAATGAATGGCAGCTTACCGGTATTAAAACCAATGAGCCAGCTTTCGGGGAGAATGATCCCCCAGGTGGCGGCTACACTGGCCCAGAATAATTATGGGGGGAATGGCTTTTACCTGGGCGGCATACCGGGAATTCCACCGGCTGATGTGGTGATTATTGGCGCTGGTGTTGTCGGCCGGAATGCCGCCCGCTCTTTCCTGGGCCTGGGTGCCAAAGTGTATATGCTGGACAGCTCCCTGGAGGTGCTCCAGGAAATCGACCGTGAATTTGGCAGCCAGGTGAACACCCTGGTATCCTATCCTTTTAATCTCCGCAAAGTTTGTTCCTTTGCCAATGTGCTGGTCGGTGCAGTCCTGGTCCCCGGCGCTCCAGCCCCGGTGGTTGTCTCCCGGGAAATGGTGCAATTGATGCATACCCGGTCAATTATCATTGACTGCTCGATCGACCAGGGCGGCTGCATTGAAACAAGCCGTCCCACCAATCACAGCAATCCCACCTATCTGGAAGAGGACGTCATCCATTACTGCGTGCCGAATATGACCGGTGTTTTAGGCAGGACGGCAACCCATGCCCTGAGCAATGCTACCTGGCCGTTTATCTCCCGGATCGCTGAGATAGGGATCGAAGAATCCCTGAAACAAAACCAGACCCTTAAGAATGGCCTTTACACCCATCAAGGCAAGATCGTTAAAAAAGTATTGACCAATACCCTGGAGGGCAGAAAAACTTATGAGTTGGACTGACCAATACAAACAGAAAGTTGTCACAGCAAAAGACGCTGTGAAAGCCGTAAAATCCGGTGATCGGATCTTTCTAACCGGCAACTGTTCTGTCCCCAGTAAAATTTTATCCGCTCTTGTTGATCGGGCGCCAGAGCTGAAGGATATAGAAATAAACCAGGCATTAACGATTGGCTCTGCTGACTATGTCAACCCGGAAATGGAAGGCCATCTGAGGGTGAACACGATGTTCATCAGCCACAATATCCGAAAGGCTGTCCAGGAAGGTCGGGCTGATTTTACTCCGGTACTTCTTTCCGAATTCCCACTCCTGTTTAAAGAGAAAATCCTCCCCCTTAACGTTGCTTTTGTACATCTCTCCCCGCCAGACCCACATGGCTACTGCAGTTTTGGAGTGGAGGTTGGATTAAGTAAAAGCGCCGCCGAATCAGCCGAAATTATCATCGCTGAAGTGAACGATCAGATGCCCCGCACCCTGGGAGATTCTTTCATTCACGTCGGTGCGATAGATTATATTGTCCCGGTGGATTATCCCCTGCCAGAGCTGGCTATGGGTGAAGGCAAACCTTCAGACACGGTCAAAAAAATTGCCAGTTATATCGCCGGATTGATACCGGATGAAGCAACCATGCAAATGGGTATCGGCGCGGTACCGGATGCGGTCCTATCCCACTTATATGATAAAAAAGACCTGGGTATTCATACCGAGCTGTTTTCAGACGGAGTGATCGATCTGGTTGAAGCGGGTATCCTGACCAACGCGAAAAAGACTTTACATCCCGGAAAAATCATTGCCGGATTTATACTGGGTACCAAACGGCTTTACGACTGGGTCCACAACAACCCCTCATGTGAATTTCTCCGGACCGAATACGTAAACGACCCCTTTGTTATATCCCAGAATCGCCGCATGGTGGCCATCAACTCCGCGATTGAGGTAGACCTTACCGGTCAAATCTGCGCAGACAGTATTGGTACCAAGTTATACAGCGGTGTGGGCGGTCAGCTGGATTTTATTTACGGCGCATCCCGTTCCAAGGGTGGTGTGCCGATTATTGCCTTACCAAGTACAGCGAAGGATTTCAGCAGGATCGTGCCTACTTTAAAAGAAGGTGCCGGTGTGGTCACCACCCGGAACCATGTTCATTATGTGGTTACAGAACACGGCGTCGCGGATCTGTACGGCAAAACCATTCGGGAACGGGCCCAAGCTTTGATAAATGTCGCCCATCCCCAATTTAGAGAAGAGTTAACCAAAGAAGCAAAAAGTCTGCACTATATTTAGTTAAACTCAGCTTCCATTGATTAATAAGATCTGGTCTCCTGAGATTTGATAAAATCGATTCGTCTCACAAAGGAAAAATAATGCAAAACCGGGCAAAAATCATCGCTACCCTGGGTCCAGCCAGTGAGGATAAAAAGACCTTAAAAAACCTACTCACAGCCGGCATGGATGTAGCCCGAATTAACTTCTCTCATGGAACTCTGGAAGGGCATGCCCGGGTAATCCAAACCCTGCGGGAAATCTCCCGGGAAATGAACCACCCGGTCACAATCCTCCAGGATCTTTCAGGACCAAAAATCCGCACCGGAGAGATAAAGTCCGGCTCGCTGACCCTGGTTAAAGGGGCAGAGCTTATTCTCACAACCGAGGATGTCCCGGGTGGAGAAGGGATCATCTCAACCAGCTACCAAGAGCTTCCTCAAAGTGTAAAAAAGGGCGGACGGATTTTACTGGATGATGGAAAACTTGAGTTGGTTGTGAAATCAACTCAAAAAAACCGGGTTGTGACTGAAGTGGTCCAGGGAGGTATCCTCAAACCCCACAAAGGGGTTAATCTTCCGGGAGCCGACTTAACCCTCAGTACCCTGACAGAAAAAGACCTCCAGGACCTGGAATTTGGCCTTTCCCAGGAGATTGATGTGCTGGCTTTATCCTTTGTGCGCAGCGGGGAGAATATCAACCACCTGCGCCAGGTGGTTAAGGAGATCAACCCTGACCGGGCTGGAATTCCTATCATCGCCAAACTGGAACACCCGGATGCGATCAAAAACCTGCATGAAATCATCCATACCGCGGATGGCGTGATGGTTGCCCGGGGTGATTTGGGGATTGAAATACCGCCCGAATCAGTTCCCATTGAGCAGAAACGAATCGTCAGCATGGCGAACAAGCACCTGAGTTATGTGATTATTGCCACGCAAATGCTTGAGTCGATGGTCGACAACCCACGGCCAACCCGGGCGGAAGCATCCGATGTCGCCAATGCCGTGCTGGACGGCAGCGATGCGGTGATGCTCTCCGGAGAAACCGCCATCGGCAAATTCCCCGTAAAATCCGTTCAAATGATGGCTTCTATTATCTGTCAGAGCGAAGAACATATCGACGAATGGGGACGCTCAACTTTCGACCCGACCGAGGATTCCACGCAAGATGATGCGGTCTCAATCACACGGGCAGCCAGGGAGCTGGCGCACGAACGGAAGGTCGCTGCCATCGCAGTCTTTACCCGGAGTGGGAGGACCGCCAGGCTGATGTCCAAAGCCCGTCCCCGGGTTCCCATTCTCGCCTTTACCCCGGTTGAAAAAACTTACCGGTATCTCTCCATGCTGTGGGGAACCACACCTTACCTTATCCCCCAGGCAGAAACCATTGAAGAGATGATTGGTCATGTTGACCAAGTAGTCATTGAAGGAACTCCTGTGGAACCCGGCCAGGAAATTGTCTTGATTGCGGGATTTCCTATCCACACCATGGTTCCGCCCAACCTGGCTCTCTTGCATACTGTAAAATCAAGCTAATAACAACACCGCCACTCGAATCAGGTTATCTGGATTAACCCCTCCCTCCCCTTTTGAGAGGGATTTATTCACCACCCCTGGGGGCAGCCAATGAAAAACCAGCCTTTTATTCGTGGTGAGGAACAATCTGATCCAATTCCCTTAAAAGAATACCTGCCCGGGTATCGGCAGGGCGTGGTAAGTTCCTGGTTAGGAACCCTGCCAAACCGGCCAGAACTGGTGATTTTTCCTTTTGGGGGATCTCCACAGGCGGCGCTGGAAGCGGCCAGGGCAGGATATCGGGTCCTGACACCAATTCATAATCCGATTGCCCGGTTCCTGCTCCAGGGTTTAACCCAACCTGCCTCAAAAGATGATTTAAATGCTGCTTTAGTCCAGCTCGCTTCCAGCTACAAGGGAAAAAAGCGCTTAAAACCCTTTATCCTATCCCTATACGAAACCGAGTGTCCCCAATGCGGGGCGCGGATCTCAGCCAAATCGTTTACCTGGTCAAAATCAAAAGGGGTGCCAATTAAGAAGGTTTGTCGCTGTCACAAATGCAGTGAACCAACAGAGGCGTCTGTTACCCAGGACGATATAAACAGCGCCCTGGCTTATCACGAGAACAGCCCTTCTCATGCCCGGGCGCTCACCAGGGTGGCCGCGCCTGATGATCCAGTGCGCTTCCAGGCTGCCAACGCTCTTCGCAAGTATCCTCCCCGGACAGTTTACGCCCTGTTTACGATCCTGAACAAGCTAACCGGATTTGATCTCACAGGGGAGGAAAGGCAGCACCTTGAAACCCTGCTGCTGTATGCCTTTTATATCTGCAGCAGCCCGGAATCTTCCGCGCAAAATTCCAATTCACCCGGAGAAGCGGACTTCTACCAGGAAGAAAATGTCTGGTTTTCCCTGGAAGAAGCCCTTAAAATCTGGAGTGTGGAACGGAGCTCCCTTCCCTTAGCGACCTGGCCGGACCTGCCGCCAGAGTCTGGAGGCATTACTGTTTTTCCCGGTCGGCTCAGGGACCTGATTTCCCAACTGGATGGTTTAGAGAACGGTGCTGCTGTGCTGGTTTTTCCAAAACCTAACTTGACTCTTTGGGCTCTCAGCGCCCTCTGGACCGGCTGGTTGTGGGGACAGGGTGCTGCAGCTTCCCTGAGAAGCATTCTCAGCATGCAAAATCTGGACTGGGTCTGGTTGATCCGGGCGATAAACAACACCTTATCAGATTTATACCCAATCTTGCCTGCCGGGACAAATTGTTTTGGGCTGCTGCCAGACCTTGAGATTGAATACTTAGTCTCAGTGGTAACAGCCGCCAATACAGCGGGCTTTAACCTTGAGAGTATTGCCGTAGACCCGGACATCTCCCAGGGCCAAATTAACTTAACGCCTGGTAAAAAGCGGGATATCAAACCAGATCTCACATCCATCAAGGAAGTGATCCGAAGGGCGGGATTCAAGGTTCTGGAGGAGCTGGGTGAACCGAAAAACACCCTCTGTCTCTACAGCGCCGGATTGTTTTCCCTCTCTGAAGAGGGGATCCTGGCGGATTTTGAGGAAAAAGATCTGGAAGAAAATTACCAGCTGTTGATCAAGAACTTTGAAGAAACCATCGCTTACCGGCAAGGGTTTTTATTCTATTCAAAACCTGAAACCTGGTGGCATCAAGAGCTAAAAATTTTCCCGGATCCTCAATCAGACCAAATTGAGAAAACGCTTGTGGAATATTTGGTAAAAAATAATGCGCCCCAGTTAGAAACTGAAATCTATGCCAATCTGTATCAGAAGTTTCCCGGGTTATCCACTCCCCAGGGTGAATTAATCAAGGCCTGTTTAAAATCCTATGCTGAAAAAATCACCGGGGATAGCGACAGGTGGGCTCTAAAATCCACTGATCAACCATCAAAACGAAGGGAGGATATCCAGGAAATTGAAGAAATCCTTACCCGATTGGGAAAGCAGTTGGGTTTTGAGATTACAAAGGGGGAACCATTGGGCAATATCCTCAGTTTACTCTGGCAAGCAGAAAACAGGGCTGGATATAGGTTTTTCATCTCTGCCTCGGGGATGTTAAATAAAATCCTCTCCGATTCCAGTCCAACACCCGCCCAGCCCTGGATAATTTTACCGGGTAGCCGGGCGGAATTAATCCACTATAAAATGCGCGTTAATCCTCCCCTGGTGGATTTCGTGTCGGATCGCTGGGGATTGGTGAAATACCGCCATATTCGCCGTTTGGCTGATGAAGGAGGCTTAACGCTGGAAAACTTATCTGAACGCCTGGCGCTGGATCCTTTCACCTCCGATGCTCCGCAGCTTCCTTTGATATAAAGTAAAGGGCTGAATTGGTGGCTGAGTGACTCTGTGACAGATTGACAGGGGGATTTAGAATATAAAAGACCGAAGACGGAAGACCGAAGACCGCTTCCCTTCGATGTGAACTCACCGCTTTTGCTCTACTCAGGAACCCTGCTTTTTGTCATTCCGAGTGCAACGAGGAATCCATCAAGTGATCAAAGCGCAAAACTAGCTTGGTTTGCTCGTTGGGGCATCGAGTTTTGATCGTTTCATGGATCCTTCACTGCGTTCAGG
>JBARSF010000060.1:0-3202 GCA_049644605.1 Anaerolineales bacterium
AGACTGGGGAATACCCATCAATCCCTTAGTTGGCCCTGCTGGATCTCAAAATGCTTTTGTTGCTAAGCTCAACAGCGATGGTGTGAGGATGTGGCATACCTTCATGGGATTGTCCGGCAGCGGAATAGCGGTTGATACAAACGGAAATATCTTTGTTGTGGGTTCCAGCGATTCTACATGGGGGACTCCTGTAAATCCTTTTGCTGGAAATAGGGATGTTTTTGTTGCCAAGCTAAACAGCGACGGTGTACAGCAGTGGCACACCTTCATGGGATCAGTAGTTTCTGATTCCGGCAGCGGTATAGCCATTGATAAACACGGAAACATCTTTGTTGTGGGTTCTAGCGATTCCACATGGGGGGCTCCTGTAAATCCTTTTGCTGGAAATACTGATGCCTTCGTTACCAAGCTCAGGCAGGATAATCCGCCCTCAGTTAGCATCACATCCCCGGCCAACTATTCGGTTATCTTTGGAGTAGTAAATGTTGAAGTCGATGCTTCAGATGATTTCGGCATCGATAAACTTGAATTTGCTTTAGATGGAGACGTGAAAGCAACAGATACAGATTTCCCTTACTCTTTTCTTTGGAATACAGAACCCGTTGCTGCAGGACAGCATTATATAAAGGCTATAGCCTCTGATACAAGAGGACAGACAGGAGAGGATGAGATCCAAGTCACAGTCAACAAATTGAATCTAGTGCTTAACGTTTCAAGGGAAGTCGAGAAGGCGTGGATTATACAAAGAGAGTACGGGAAGATAACCTTGAATGTACTCGATTGGGGCGTGCTTTCTGTCATGAAATTTTTGATATACAGGATGAAAGCAGGGAGTGAGTATCAAATCATAAAGGAGATCACTCCAGAAGAGATTCAGGGAAATGAATACACATTCAATGACTTGTATCTTGAAAAAAATTCGCTCTACACGTACAAGGTCATAGCCATTGGATGGAACAGCGCTCCCATTGGTGCCTCTGGCGAAAAAATCATCTAGGATAAGGGGGGAAAAAGATGAAAAAACTTATCTTTATCATAACAGTGTTATGGGTCGCGTCATCCATATCTTATGCCGAAAAGCTCATGTTTTCTGTAAGCGGCCACTCTCTCTTTCCAGCGGATTCCAACTTCAAGGATGTCTACAAAAACAGTATCCTCTATCCGGAATTGAGAGCAGGAGTGAAGGTTTTCAAGGACATTTATCTCTGGGGGAGTTATGGATTCTTCTCTGTTGAAGGAAAAACGCCAAATTTCCAACTGGAAGCAAAATCCACACAGAACTTCATCTCCTTTGGTGTGGGATATCTATTATCTGTTACCAAATCCATAAGTCTTGATGCGGCAGTTGGAGGCTCCTTTATCAACTACAAAGAAGAAGCCATGAGCTTGGAAGTAACGGGATCGAAGTTGGGTTTACGCTTTGACGGAGGATTGATGTACAGCATCGGAAAGCTCTTTTTTGCCCGTTTGTCCGCGGGATATATGACGGCCTCGGATTCGGTGGAGGGGGTAGAAATCAAACTTGGAGGAATTAGCGCTGGCCTCGGTATCGGCATTAAACTTTAAAAATATATAATGTTTTGACTGTTTCATTTGTAGAAAAATATCAATGTGTTCAGGTCATCGCTTTTGCACAAGAGCACTTCCCTCTATCCGAAATCGACCTCTGGAAAGATGCTGATCCAGGTGATGCTGAGGTTGAAGATGCAAGGAAGAGGCTGGCTGGATGAGGGAATAACCGCCAAGCCGATAAACAGACATGCCCCCTATGGGAACAAAGGGACGGGCGCCAAATGGGATATATATAATATATTTGGCTGATATTTTTGGGAAAAATTTGCTAGGAATTTTTCAAAAATAGTCTATTCCAACCAGGAACTTGACATCATTTTCTAGTACTTATATATTTTGTTTTCGACGAGTTAATAAGCTGACCAAAAGGGAGTAAGCATGATTAAAAAAGTATTAATTCTTTTTGTGGTGATTCTTTTCATGGCCGCCTGTGAAGGGCCGATAGGACCGATGGGGCCAACGGGACCCATAGGACCTGCGGGACCAGCAGGCCCGACTGGCCCCGCCGGCGAGGACTTCGAATATTTTTACGGATCAAGTACGGTGGATAGTGCGGGCAACGCTATGGTAGCCCTTCCTGTCGGCGCCGGAACTTATCCCCAAGCTCCACTGATCACTTGTTACCTCGGCGGCTCAGGCATCTGGCTGGTGATTGGCACGGACGTGAGCGCTGGCGGCCCAACCGCCACGATTGTATGGATGACGGACCACTGGATTGTCTCTTTGAAGGGGGGAGCGCTGAACCCTTACGGAAGTGGCTGGGCAGGTTGGACTTTCTTTGTAGTAGCAGCTTGGTAATATATCCACCCATTCTGAGGAAGATGAGAGTCTGAGACTTCAAATTCTATTTCAAACCGGCAATGTGCTGGAGTCGCTTTGAAAGTTTGTCAGTTCCATCTTGCTTGGATCGCTGGGATGCAGTCCAATCCTTGTGGATTTCGTCTTTTAGTTGACGAACAATATGAGGATATTCCTTTTTCAGTCAAGAAATTCTACTAAAGTGTACACAATAATAACTCTTATACAGAGGGTTTGAATTTTTGTTCTATTTCAATTCCTGAAATATTAGGCAAGGAAGGGACAACATTTATTCTCGCTTATTGGGCGTTCTCAGAAGCCCCACATCGTGGATACAAGCGACTGATGGTTGGATAGATGACGCTGAAACTGCTCACGTATTTATTACAAATTGGGGTTCAGGACAAGTTATGCTCTTTGGTTGGGTTATCGGCGATAAATATAAGATAAACATATACGAGAATAATTAAAAACGGCATATTTTTTTCTGAGTTTCAACTTTCTTCAACCTCTTGGGTGGGTAACTTGCTATCCTCGAAATTGGAAGGATGCCCCCTATGGGAACAAACGCGCGATTGGGGCTTTTGTCTTTATACATATTTCTCACTAATATTTCTGACAAAATTTTCACGATTACAAAAAATGCTTATGACGAAGCAACCTGATGTGGAATGATCTAGCCCCTCTTTTTAAAGAACATGGTATACGTACATACTAGTATTTACTTATTAACCTAGTGCTTTGTCAACCCGATAATGTTGGATATAGCCTTTTCAATTTGATTCTGGCATCTTCCGTTGTGAACCTCCAGTTCACCTTGGCCTGAGAGGTG
>JBARSF010000061.1:0-5871 GCA_049644605.1 Anaerolineales bacterium
CATCTCTCCTATCGGAATTTCTCACTTTATAGATTTTGGCATGTTCGGTCGGCTCCGACCCCTCTTCCGCGCCCAGAAGCTCCTCAAAGAGCTTCTCGCCTGGCCGCAATCCCGAATACACAATCGGGATATCCACATCCGGCTCATATCCGCTGAGCCTGATCATATCCATGGCCAGGTCCACAATCTTAATCGGCTCGCCCATGTCCAGGACATAAGTCTCGCCTCCTTCTCCCGCCGCTGCAGCCTCCAGCACAAGGAGCACCGCCTCCGAGGTGGCCATAAAGTACCTCTTCATCTCCGGGTGGGTGATGGTCACCGGTCCGCCCCTTTTAATCTGGTCTCTGAAGAGATGGACAACACTCCCCCGGCTTCCAAGCACAGTCCCGAACCTCACGCAGATGAACCGGGTGCTGTTTCTTCTATTCAAAATCCGGAGTATCTCCTCCCCGGCGCGTTTGGTCGAACCCATGACACTCGTAGGATTGATGGCTTTATCCGTAGAGATGTAGACGAATTTCTCCAGTTTGTGCTCAATCGCCAGCTCGGCAAGAATTTTAGTCCCCATGACGTTGGTCTTCACCGCATCTTCCGGGAATCGCTCGAGCATGGGAACGTGCTTGTAGGCTGCCGAATGGAGCAGGATTTCCGGCTTGAATTTTTCATAGACAGACTTCATCTTTGCCTTATCAGTGATGTCGCCGAGTATGGGTACAATCTCAGAGTGTTCTGATTTCAGTCTAAACATAAGGAGGAAAAGCTCCGTCTCGTCGATGTCAAGCAGCATCAGGGATTTTGGCTCAAACTGGAGAATTGTCCTTGAGAGCTCAGAGCCGATGGATCCTCCGGCCCCGGTAACCAGCACCCTTTTCCCGTGCAGAAAATCTTTGATCACCCGGAAATCGATCTTCACGGGCTCTCTGCCGAGCAAGTCTTCGATTTTCACTTCCTGGATGTCCGAAAGAGTCACCTTGCCGTCTATAAGATCCGTAATGCTGGGTAGCACCGTTATCTTCTTCACATGATTTGAATCCCGGACAATTTTGACGATTTTTCTGATTTCGATCGAGCTCGCTGAGGGTAAAGCGACAAGCACCTCGTCGACACTGTTTGCTTTCAATAATCGTGGGATATCTCCCCTCTTTCCAAGAACTTTTATGCCGTGGATGTTAATAGACTTTTTGGCCGGATCGTCATCGATGTAGCCCACAGGAAAATAAGCGGACCCCGCGTTGTTCAACATCTCCCGGCCGATCTGTTCGCCGGCCGAACCGGCACCGATGATCAGGATTCTTGTCCTCCCTTTGCTCTGGCTGCCGGTTCGCATCAGGTTTTCCCGAAGAGCCCTTTTGGATATTCTGAGGGCACTAATGAAGATTAAGCTGAAAATAAAATCCAATAGGATAACAGATCTGGGAAATTCCCTGAATGGTGCATATGTTTTGAGAAAAAACAGGAGAAGACCCAAAGAAACGGAGGACAGCGCTATTGCTTTGAATAGGTTCAGAGATTCCCTGAGACTGAAAAACCTCCAGGAGATGTCGTACATGTTATAATACATAAGAAAGCCCAGTTTTATAGCCAAGACAAGCAGGATGTAATATTTCAAGTTCGCAAAAAATATTTCCGGGATATTCCCGTCAAAGCGTATCCAGAAGGATGCATACATGGCAAAGGCGATGAGGAAGATATCCGCAAGAAAAAAAACCGTCCGCCTTTTGAATGGCGTGATTTTAAGAGTAGCCCTGGAAAATTCCATTAATTTCTTTTTCATGACACTAGCCCCCAAACTTTATCCCTGATCAGGTTTCTTTAATCAGCACAATATTTTCTATGTTACTGAATTGAAATTGGATCCCCAAAAAAGGCCTTTCCTGCCATTTCTATCATATGTTTATCATATTTTCATCTTATATATTATTGGTTCATAAAAAAGACAAAATCTCTTTAACATTCTCACAGACATATTCAATTTGTTCTTCCGGTAAATTATTGAAAAAGGGAAGCGCAATCGTTCTTTCGGAAATTTTTTCGGTTATGGGAAAATCCCCTTTTTTGTACCCAAACATTTTCCTGTAAAAGGGTTGAAGATGAATTGGTGAAAAGTAGTTGCTGCAACCGATTCCTCTTGCTTTCAATTGTTTCAAAACATAATCCCTGTCTTCCTGGGAATATCGGTCGACAAGCCTGACGACATAGACAAACCAGCTGATTTTTTTGTTATTTTCAATCTGCGGTATGACCAACTCGTCCATATCCATTAATTTCTCATTGTATAAATGAGCTACCCGTTCCCGTTTATCCAGGATTTCTTCAATTCTCTCTAGCTGAGCTATCCCCAGTGCACAGTTGATTTCGCTGATCCTGTAGTTGTATCCGAGCCGTTCATGCTGCAGCCAGGCATCATTTTCTGTCTTCCCCTGGTTTCTCATGCTCCGGCACAACTTGTAGATGTTCTCATCATCCGTGACAATCATTCCGCCTTCACCCGTCGTCATCTGTTTGTTGGGGTAAAAGGCAAACACACCGCAATTTCCAAATGACCCCACCTTTTTCCATGTTTTTTCTATCAAAAACTCGGCTCCAACAGCCTCGCAGGCATCTTCTATGACATAAAGTTCATGCTTACGGGCTAATTTCATGATGTCATCCATCTCGCATGGCCGTCCAAAAATGTGAATGGGCAGTATGGCTCTTAGATTTTTATCCCCATCCTTCATTGCCCGAATCTTCTCCTCAAGGTGAGCAATATCCATATTGAGTGTTTTTTCATCTATATCCACGAATACAGGATTTGCTCTTTCAAACAATAGACAATTGGCCGATGCAACAAAACTAAAGGGAGAAGTTATAACACTATCGCCGTCGTGGATATCAAGGGCTTTCACACAAAGGTGCAATCCGCTTGTCCCACTGTTGACTGCTACTGAATACTTGCTTCCAATGTATTCAGCAAATTTATTTTCAAATTCATCCAATTTTGGTCCTAAACTCAGATTGGGAGTATATAAAACCGCTAAGACTGTCTCTTTTTCGAGTTCAGTAATATCTGGATTTGATAACGGAATTTTCATTGCTTTAATCACTTCAATCAGAATTTGTTTTTATTACTTTTGCAGGAACACCCACTGCGGTAACATTTGGAGGAATATCTGAAACGACCACAGTGCCTGCACCAATTATTGACCATGCGCCGATGGTGACTCCTTGAATAACTACAGCTCCGGTCCCCAAATCAACTCCTTCTTGTAGATGGACATTCCCTGAAATGTGGGCTGCCGGCGCGATAGTACAAAAATCTTCAACAATAGAGTCATGACTGACTGTGCAACCAAGATTAATAATGACATGGTTGCCAATCTTTACTTGAGATGTCAAGATATTTCCGGCAGTGATAATTGTCCCATTTCCAATCTCAACATATTCAGACTTTCTTACTGAAGGATGGACTAGAGAACAAAATCTAAGGCCTTTTTTTGAAGTGAGCTCAACGATTCTTTTCTTTTGTTTGGGTGATCCTATGGCATTAATTACATACAAATCTGAATAATTATGGCCATCAAACCATTCAAAGCCACCCAGAATTGGAAGTTGACACAATATTTTCCCATGATTTTCGCCGGCTTCGTCAATGAAACCTATTATGTCCCATTCTTTATTTTCTTGATTAGCCTCTCTAAAAGCCCAAAGGGTTTCCCTTGCATGTCCGCCCGCGCCAAGTATAACAACTCTTTTCATGTTATATCCCGCCTTTAAACCTTACAGCAGCTTTTCTGAAAACGGAATTCGATTTACTTCGCCTCTAAGATTTCTGCTTACCAATTCGATAGAATTTACTTGCCATTTTCATGCGTTCATGAAAATGTAAGATTATTCAGTTTCACAATGTGAAATAAAAGATGAAACCTCCGGCATTCAATCCAGCTAGGTCATCTCTTCCATCATTGTTGAAGTCGCCCACCGCTAAGCTCGCAAGTGTTCCGGGGATACGGGTCCAGGTGCTTAGGTTGGTGGTATAGTAGACAGAGCCGCTTGCATTGTGACCAGCTATGTCATCGGTTTCATTATTGTTGAAGTCGCCCACTGCTAAGCTTGCAAGTGTTCCAGGGATACGGATCCAGGTGCTTAGGTTTAATGTATAGTAGAGGGAACCTGTGGCAGTCAATCCAGCTAAGTCATCGGTTCCACTATTGTTGAAATCGCCCACCGCTAAGCTCGCAAGTGTTCCAGGGATAAGGATCCAGGTGCTCAGGTTGGTGGTATAGTAGACTGCGCTGCTTGCATTGAGACCAGCCAGGTCATCAGTTCCATCATTGTTGAAATCGCCTGCCACTAAGCTCGCAAGTGTTCCCGGGATAAGGTTCCAGCTGCCTCGGTTGGTGGTATAGTAGATAGCGCCGATTGCATTGAGACCAGCTAAGTCATCGGTTCCATCATTGTTGAAGTCGCCTGCCACTAAGCTCACAAGTGTTCCAGGGATATTGATCCAGGTGCTTAGGTTTGTGGTGTAGTAGACGGCACCTCCGCCAGTCAATCCAGCTAAGTCAGCGGTTCCATTATTGTTGAAGTCGCCCACCACCAAGCTCGAAAATGTTAATGTCCCAGGAATACTGGTCCAGGTGCTTAGGTTGGTGGTATAGTAGACACCGCCGCTTGCACTGACACCAGCTAGGTCATCGGTTCCGTCATTGTTGAAGTCGCCTGCCACTAAGCTTGATAAATTTCCAGGAACTTGAATCCATGTCAGAGTAGTAAACTCTCTTTGAGCCCCATAAGCTGTTCCCGCACTATTGGTCGCATAAGCTCTTACATAATAGTGTGTATTTGGGTTTAATCCTGTTATATTACTGGTAAATGCCCCTGTGCCTGTGCCGTTCGAGGTTTTTGGATCTGCGATGGTGGGGCTTGCGACTGTGTCCCAACAGACTCCTCTCGCTGTGACACTCGCTCCTCCACTCGAAGTGACATTTCCTCCGCATACCGCGCTGGTTGATGTTATCGATGTCACAGTATTTGTGGTGACCGTAGGAGGTGTGACTGCCGGTTGCGTAGTAAAATCCCATAAAGAACCAGTTGTTTGTCCACAACTGTTTATGGCAACAATACGCCAGTAGTAATGTGTATTGTAAGCCATGGGGCCAGGAGGATAACTGGAAGACGTAGTTGTGGCAACTTGAGGAGGAGATGAGGTGGTTCCAAAATACACATCATAGGAAGTTGCCCCGCTGCTATCACTCCAGTCTAAAATAGCGGAAGTAGATACGCCTGTTGCTCCATCTATAGGTAGGGGATCCAATGGATTTTGAGGAAGTGGACAGATACTATTACTAAATGCCTTAATACAGACATTTGTGTTTGGATATGAAATCGTAATATCATCCCAAATTATGCCATCAGAACTTATAAAACTTTCACCTGGATTTGCAGTTGCATTTGAAGAATAGTAAGAATAGGGATATTCAATGGCAATGGGATATGGATAGCTACTGTTTTCAAATCTGATGACTGTTGAAAATTTTTCTGATGTAGTGAAAACCACAGGAGAATCTAAAAGAACAGTATGATATCCAGGATAAGTAAAAAACGCTGTTTTTGTCGAAGCCAGCGTTCCATTCATAGGATCAGAACTCCCACTGATATTTTTATAAATATATATTGTTAGGTTTACGTTCAAATCATTTGTGTAGAAGCTGACAGCTTGTAAAGGCTGATCATCCAGGGCCGTAAAGATATTTCCAGCCCAGCCATCTGTGCCGGAAGCTGTAAATCCCAAGTCAGTAATCCAACCGAGAGGATCATATTGGTAAATATGGGCGTAATTATTTGTTTCTTCCGAGTTATTGAAAGAGGCAACAGGTGATAATTTGGTAT
>JBARSF010000062.1:0-62439 GCA_049644605.1 Anaerolineales bacterium
ACAGATTCCCAGAGGTGGTTGTGGGTCCAGTTCTGGGCCAGTGCCAGGGGCACTAAACCAGCGTCCTGGATGATCGGGCAGGCAGCCAGGAAGGCATCCCAGGTTGCGGGAGCTTCTATACCCAGAGAGTCCAGTGTTGCAGGAAGGAACCACATTACGTTGGAGCGGTGAATGTTGACTGGTACTGACCAGACACCACCATCGGCGCTCATCATGTCGATCAGACCTTGCGGATATTTATCAAACCAGCCCATTTCCTCGTAGAGGAAGGTCAGGTCTTCCATGCGGTCTGCGACAACCCAGGTGCCGATCAATTCCTGACCAGCGTGAACCTGGAAGGTATCGGGGGGATCGCCGCCCAGCATGCGGGTCTTGAGAACGGCTTTGGCTTCCACACCGGAACCGCCAGCTACGGTGGCGTTGATGACTTCAACGTCGGGATAGCGGATATTGTATTCTGAGATCAGAGCTTCCAGGGCAGGACCTTCGTCACCGGCCCACCAGGAATAGATTTCCAGCTCATTGCTGGCTTCTACTGGAGCGGGCGCTTCTTCAGTAGGGGCAACTTCTCCACCACCACAGCCAGTAAGGACCAGTGATGATAAAAGCAAGGTTGCAAGTAATATTTGCCATAAACGTTTCTTAAACATTATCTTCTCCTAAAACTTATAGTGTTACAGTTCTAAAGTAAATAGACTTGGTTTCAAGTGTTCTGGGCAGGCATCACCTCCTTCGAGATTTCCCTGGATTGTAGTTTTTATTAATAGTTGATGAATTTCTCTGGATAAGCTGGGGCATGATACAAATCTCAATTGGTTTTGGATTGTTATCCAGGATTGCGTTGATGAGAATATTTGATGCTTGTTCTCCGAATTGTTCCAGCGGTTGTTGAATGGTAGTCAGGGGGGGATCAATCAAGGAAGCCAGAGGTACATCGTCATAACCAATTACTGAATAGTCCTCCGGGACTTGGTACCCGGCTTCGCGTAAAGATTGGATGGCTCCTGCAGCCATGCGGTCATTCTGGGCAAAGATAGCAGAGAAACGATCCGGCTTGATAAGCAGCTTCTCCACCGCGTCACTGCCGGATTGGGCGGACCAGTTTCCCTGTACAATTAAATGGTTTTCAGGGGAAAGACCGGCTTCAGCCAGGGCCATCTGGTATCCAGCCAATCTTTCATTTGTGCATTGCTCGTTTTTCGGGCCAAGAATGATAGCGATATCCTGGTGATCCAGATCGAGTAAATGTTTTGTGGCCAGATATCCACCCTGGATATCATCGCAGCGAACGGAAGAAACCAGCTCATCGATCGGTGAGTTTTTGACATAAACAATGAGTGAGCCGTCATTTGCCAGGGGTTCAAGCAGTTTGTAGCGTTCATCGTCCCGGGCGTTGAGTACAATCAATCCGTCCACCCGGCGGTTGAGCAATTCATCCAGGAGGGGCTTTACTTCTTCTACGGTGGAGGCGCTGCCAATTAAGATAAAAAACCCCAGGCGGCGAGCTTCAGCCTGGGCACCTTCAATAATTCTGGTAAAAACCGGATCGGTGAGATTGGGGGAAATGCAGCCCAAGGTGCGGGTATTCCCCCTGACCATGGAGCGGGCGATGATATTGGGCCGGTAGCCGAGTTCGAGAATGGCAGCTTCCACTTTTTCCCGGGTTTCGGGCCGAACCCGCTCGTTGTTATTAATCACACGGGATACTGTCTGATGAGACACACCTGCAAGAGCTGCAACATCATGAAGAGTAACCCGGGATTTTTCCAACATATTTAGTTTAGAGGATATTGGTGGAGACTGCTGATTACGTGAACGTTAACATGAACGTTAACATCATAACACAAAGAAACCCATCTTGTCAATGCTTTGACTACAGGAGCAGGAAATAAATCACATTATTTGGAGGGGATTAATAGATAACCTGCCGTAATGATGAATAGAAAGCATGTTTGATGCGAGTAAAATCTTTTGTTCTGTATAATGAAAATCTATTCAGAAATCTTACAGAGAGTTGATTTTCTCCTATTGATACATAGTAATAAGTTTCTCCATGGTAGCGGATAGGTCCGGATCAACTTTCTGATAGTCAGGATTTTCTTGATACCAGCGCACGGTTTCCTGGCAGCCAACCTGATAGGGGATTAACGCTTTAAACTCCGGCACCAGGGCTTTAATTTTGGCATTATTAAAAATTACGCTGTGGGCTTTATCTCCTAACAGTCCAGCTCCCCACTTGGGGTCATATTGGGCAATCAGGGTTGAGGGAATATAAACCGGTTTCAGTGTTTTACCAACAGCCTCGGCAATGAATTTGTAAATATCATTCCAGGTCAATAAAAAATCGCTGGTGATCTGGTAAGCTTCCCCGAGAGCTTCATTTTTTCCCAGTAAACCGACAAATCCGACCGCAAAATCCTTGTGATGTGTTAAGACCCACAGTGATGTACCGTCCCCATGAATAACTACCTGTTCCTCTTTGAGGATCCTGTCCAGGGTTGTGTAGCCGCCCGGGAGTGGCAGCAGGGTCTTATCATAAGTATGGGAGGGTCGAACAACCGTTACTGGAAAATTTTGTTCCTGATATGCCTGGAACAAGACCTCTTCGCAGGCCTTTTTTTCCCGTGAATATTCCCAAAAAGGGTTTTCAAGTGGGGTTTCCTCTGTAATTGGCAGCTGTCTGATTGGTTTTTGGTAGGCAGAAGCGGAGCTGATGAAGATGTACTGGCCAACCTTGTCCTTAAACAATTGGATATCCCGTTTGACATCTTCCGGATGATAAGCAATCCAATTGACCACAACATCAAAGGTATCTTTTTCCAACACAACTTCCAGGTCTTTTTGATTGTTAATATCTCCAACAATCACCTTCGCCCCCTCGGGAGCCGGGCGAATTGAATTTCCCCGATTAAATAGATATAAATCCAGCCCCTTTTCTACCGCCAGGGCACTGCAAGCCGAACTGATAACCCCTGTCCCGCCGAGATAGAGAACCTTGAGAGTCATTAATTTTCCTCCTGCAGAATATGGACTATGTTGGATTATAACCGCCAACCCCAAAGGATTTGATTTCCAAATGGATTTTATGAATTTATTGAAATCCTTGAGTAATGAAAAACCTGCCGACAGGCAGGTTCTCGTTCCCAGTAATTGGGATATGTATAGGAAGTGAGCCGCACAGGAATCGAACCCGTAAGCTATTAATTACTCCGTAATCTGCAGACTCCGAATTATCCAGTCGATCTGCTCTTGATCTACATCTGATGGATAACCGAACCGTAAGAGATAGCTCTTTCCATCATAATAGAACCGGATTTCTCTCAATTCGCCTTCTGCAGTGCTGGGCTCAACAAAAGTATAGGATGTACCCTCAAAGCCAGAGAGCATGAAGTCATATTGATTGTGGATCAAGGCGCTGTTAGGTTCAGATTTGGCTGAATCATCCTCGAGCACAACAAAGTTCATATACACACCATTCTTATATAGAATATTGGAGTGCGGGCCTTCCACTTCTTCCACAACAACTTCAGCATCGGGGGAAGAGGCTTCCAGATCGGACAGCCTGACACCGGCAGTTGATTTGAAGTTGATATTCCAATCATCAGGAATGTAGATCTGATAATAAAAATTGGGTTCGACAACCTTTTGAACATGACTGACAGCGGTGAATTGATCGGGATTGGCTATCAGCGTACTGATGATCTGATCTGCCAGAGCCTTGTTCTCCTCTGTCGGAGCGGAAACTGCGATAGAAAGAAAATGTTGATTTATATAGAATAGGTATACGAAACGATTCCTCGTTCCGGATAGTTGAGTATCAAACCCCTTCAGGCCATTAATTTCAATCGGATTGGCATAGGCGTTGTTAGGTGAATTTAATGTGTTGCTGGCAAATTGCTCCCATGACACTGGGGGCAGATCAAACTGCAGCGATCCATACATTTGAAAATCACCTGAACTTAGACCACCAGGGTAGCCATAGTTTTGGATGTAAAAGAGATAACTATCCAGCTTGCTGGCGTCATCATAATTGACGATCGGATCCTTTTGGACATAAAGCTCTGCAGGGACCTCCAGGGAAATACCCAGCTGATCAAACGAGTAGCGCTTTGTAGAAGGCTCTGAGGAATCATTCTCAGCAGCCGGGGGCTGTATTCCTTCTGTTGGTGGTATCACGTCAGGGGTAGCTGTTTCATTCAGTTCATCGTGAGGGAGACCTTCCGTTTCCACCACTGTGGACTCCGGCCTATTGCATGCCCCGGTTGATAAAGCCAGGAGCAGGATGATTAAAACCAGATTTATATTAATGACCTTCATTTCTCCTCCACCGGTAAGATTGAATTTTCTGATTAAATACATAATTTGCTGATTAGTTGTATATTGCATTAGTTTTTCTGAATATACGAGTGAGTAACGTATTTGTTCTGGAGTGTATCCGCAGCTAAGGATGCAATTAATGGAAGCATCCTGAATCCAGGAGATTTTTGATAAAGAATTTTACCAGTAATATTCAAAAAAACATATAAAACGGAATCTTATCATCATCTAATAAGATTGTTGCCTGGCCGAGTTGGAACTATTAAAAGACAGCCCTGGCCAATATAACACCGGGTTTTTAGGTGTTAGTACCAAAACCATTCAATTTCCTGTTTGTCTTTGAACCCCATAGATGCCAAAAACCGCTCGACATCATCGAGCGGTTCGAGTTGTGAGCCGCACAGGAATCGAACCTGTAACCTATTGATTAAGAGTCAATTGCTCTGCCAATTGAGCTAGCGGCCCAGTGCTGTAAAGCAGGAAATATTATACCGCAGGGGTGGGGGCAGTCAATCAAAAATCACTCTCACAGAAACACGGTTTTGTTATATCCTTCGATATCCTCTCAGCGGTGGAAATTAACCAGCCCTGAAGAAATCCAGCTTCAGATTTCATCTCATTGCAATGATCGTAATATCTAGCTCCGGGGTACTAACCGCAGGGGTGACAGTTAAAATCTGAATCACTCCGGTGCCATCCATCACCTGGGGAGTGAACGGTATTATTTGAGGAGTTGTGGACACCACTTCTTTAAACTCCAGGTTCGTAATCGGATCGGAGTCGCCACCCACATACCCTTCCCCATTTACTTTAGCGATTAGAAAATCTCCGGCTGGATCCACCATACGGGTCACTCCCGCCAAAATATATCCGCTGCCAGCCGGTTGGATCTCTTCAATTTCATCCAAGCCGGCTTCGCCGAAGATCCGGGCCCATTGGTAGGTTCCCTCTTTAGTAAACTTTATCAGAACGATATCCCCACCGGTACCAGCCAGGGTGAGTTTTCCACCGGCAATAAAACCATCTGAAACCTCGGTCATGGTCCAGCCGGCATCTTCCAGGGGACCGTCCGCCATCTGGCACCACTCCAGTTCGGCGTCCCGGTTCAGTTTAATCCCAAAGATCGCTCCGCCGCCCAGGGCTCCATAAGAAGCAGTTTTTTCTCCAAAAGCAATTCCCCCATCACTGGTGATCCGCACCCCATCCCAGTTTATCCCTTCACCCCCAGATCCGCCAATGGTTTTTGCCCAGAGCAGATTGCCCGCCGGATCCAGTCGCAGTAATCCAGCATCGGCTTCTCCGGCCCCGAATGACCAGACTGTCCCTCCAATCAGGAAACCATCTCCCATACGGGTAATACCGCTCCCAATTTCATCCTCAGGACCACCGTATGTTTTGGCCCACAGCAGCTGACCAGTGAAATCCATCTTAACCAGCAGTAAATCCCTCTTCCCGGCACCGAGTGATGAGGTGTCCCCAAGAGTAAGATACCCGTTCTCTACCTCTATCGTGGTAAAACCTCCTTCTACGTTTGGTCCGCCTATCGCGCGGCTCCAATCCAAATCCCCATTGTTTTTTAACTTAACTACAAAGATGTCCATCCCGCCGCTGCCGAATGAGCGAGTGCTTCCAGTGAGCAGGTACCCTCCATCTGAGGTGGGATTTACGGAATAACTTCCGCGTTCATCATCCGGTCCGCCGATTACCCGGCTCCAAATCAGGTTTCCCCGCAGGTCCAGTTTAACGGTCAGGAAATCGTGGGAACCATCCAGGTTGCCGCCCCCGTCTCCAAGCCCATAGGAGCTGGTCATACCCACAGCGACAAAACCGTCATTTTCTTTAAGGACTGAGGGAGCATAGTCCCGCCCTTCTCCACCAATAGCAATCATCCAGAAGGGTTCCTGGGAAGGCGGTTCTTTTTGATCCTCAGGGGGTAATTCTGGGGTCTCTATTGGTCTTGTATTGACCGGTTTGGGATCAATTAAAGGCTGCGATTCCGGGGCGGGACGGGGCAGGTTGCAGCTGGAGAGCAGTAGGAAGATCAGGGCTGACCTGAGAACTAAACCGGATGAATTCCGTTCCATATGTCGACCTCCGGATTGTCAGTCTGCTTGGATGAGTTGTTATCGGATTAAGTAAATCAGCTTGTGATCTCAAATTCGCTTGTAAATGTCAGGCCTGGTTTTAATGTGGCTAATACTGAACAGTATTTGTCCTCCGAGAGCTGCATGGCGCGCTGCATTTTCTCCGGATCCACATTTCCCTTGAGGAGATATTTAAAGTGTAGCGAGAGGTAAGGGAAGGGATTTTCCTGGCTCTGTTCCGCGCTGACTTCCACCTTTAAATCTTCCAGCGGTTGTTTGCCCTTTTCCAGGATCTGGACCACATCATAGGCAGAGCAGGAAGCCGCGGACAGCAGCAGCATATCTGAGGGATTAATCCCATGGGCTTTTGGCTCATCTTCCATCAAATAACCGATTGCCAGGGAATGGCCCAAATGATCGGTGCCTACAAACATCCGTGAGCGAACCCATTCCAGTTGAACCTGTTTGGTTTTGGTTTCCATGATTATTTTCCTTAATGGTGTTTAATTTGAATTCAGAGTAATTATACTCTGGCTGGTCTGCAGGATGGCAAGAGAACTGAAAATATTGAGTTGATAGCTGAATAAAATTGCTGCTGGGGGCTTCGACTACGCTACCTTTGATTACACTCAGGACAGGCCGATCAAGCGGTTCCCTCCAGGGACACTAAATATATCAACTATCTCTTAGGTATTACTGAAATCGAAGCGTCTGCGAAGGTAGACGCTCGGCGTAAGCCCTTTTATAGACTTCAGTCTTGGAAACCTTCTAAGTAAGGCCCCGGAGTTTTTAAAAAGGGACCGAGTCCCTTTAAGGGCCTTGGTCCCTCCCCATTTGAGGGTATACTCAAGGTGTAACAGGATGGATTTATGAACAAAAAGGACCAGTATAAAAAATGGGAAGAGGAAGTCCTTAAACCCGCTTTGGAGAATTTACCAGAGCGGAAAGAAAGTTATGCCACTGGATCGGGAATTCCACTGCCTCGAGTTGCCCTCCCTGATGAGGACCAAGATTATTCCGAACAGCTGGGTTTTCCCGGCGAGAGTCCCTATACCCGGGGTGTGTATCCTACCATGCATCGGGGACGGTTGTGGACTATGCGCCAGTATGCCGGCTACGCCAGTGCGAAAGAATCCAATCGGCGCTACCGCTATTTGCTGGATCAAGGACAAACCGGGCTTTCAGTGGCATTTGATCTGCCAACCCAGATTGGTTATGACGCCGATCACCCGTTAGCCTCCGGTGAGGTAGGCAAGGTTGGTGTATCGATCTCATCCCTGCGGGATATGGAAACCCTTTTCTACGAGATCCCGCTGGACAAAGTCTCTACCAGTATGACCATCAACGCTCCAGCGGCTATTTTACTGGCGATGTATATTGCAGTCGCTAAAAAACAGGGTGTCGGCCCCCAGTCCCTGCGGGGCACGGTGCAGAACGATATCCTCAAGGAATATATTGCTCGCGGAACATATATTTTCCCTCCGCATCCTTCCATGCGCCTGATTACCGACTTGTTCCAATACTGCCAGGCGGAAGTCCCCAAGTGGAATACCATTAGCATTTCCGGTTACCATATCCGGGAAGCGGGATCTACCGCGGTACAGGAGGTAGCTTTTACCCTGGCCAATGGTATCGCTTACGTTGATGCTGCTGTAAACGCAGGCTTGGACGTAAACAGTTTTGGCCGGCGGTTATCCTTTTTCTTTAACGCCCATAACGATTTCCTGGAGGAGGTTGCGAAATTCCGGGCCGCCCGCCGTTTGTGGGCTTCACTGATGGGGGAGCGTTTTGGAGCTACCCACCCCGATGCGTTAAAGCTGCGTTTCCACACCCAAACTGCCGGGTCAACCCTGACAGCCCAGCAGCCTCATAACAATATTGTCCGGGTGGCGCTGCAAGCTTTGGCTGCAGTCTTGGGAGGTACTCAATCCCTGCATACCAACAGTATGGATGAAGCGTTAAGTTTGCCCACCCAGGAAGCAGTTCAGGTTGCCCTGCGCACGCAGCAAATCCTGGCTGAAGAATCCGGGGCAGCCAATACGATTGATCCCCTGGGTGGATCTTACCTGATTGAAGAACTTACCGATGAAATTGAATCCAGAGCGCGGGAATATCTGGAAGAGATCAACCGCCAGGGTGGGGCACTGGCGGCAATTGAAAATGGGTACATTCAGGGTGAAATTCAGGATGCTGCCTACCAGCAGCAGCGGGCCTTGGAAGCGGATGAGGCACACCAGGTGGGCGTCAATATTTACTCCATGGAAGAAGACCTCCAGCTGGAATTGCTATCAGTTGATCCAGCGCTTGAAAATGAACAGAAAAGTTACCTCAAGCAGTTGCGCGAGGAAAGGAATCAACAGCAGGTACAGAAGCTGCTGCAAGAATTAAGAAAAGCCGCCCAGGGAGATCAAAACCTTATGCCCTTGCTGATACATTGTGTGGAGGGAGAAGCCACACTGGGAGAAATCACTGGCGCCCTGCGTGAGGTGTGGGGAGAGTATCGTCCCCAAGGGTGGTTTTAGCAAAATTAAATACCCGGAGTTAACTCCGAGCCCCATCCCCGGGGCGATTGAAACATCTAACGGCAAATAAAATGGTTAACGCCTGAGTACGGGCGTTTGAGCCTTTAATATTCAATTTTGGAGATCTTTGCCAGGACTCTATACTATAATTAACTCCATGACAAACCTCAAACGCCTTGACCATGTCGCTGTGCTGGTGGAAGACCTTGACCAATCCTTAGTTTTCTGGCAGGATCAGCTGGGCTTAAACCTGGATCATGTTGAAACCGTTTCCAGCATGGAAGTAAAGATTGCCTTTCTCCCTTTGGGGGAAAGTGAAATAGAGTTGGTTCAACCCACAACTGAGGACTCCGGTCTGGCGAAGTTCCTAAAGAAACGCGGACCGGGTTTGCACCATATTTGCATCGAAGTAGAGGATATCAGCGCCAAACTGGCTGACTTGAGGGAAAAGAAGGTCCGTTTGATCGATGAGGAACCGATCACCATGGAAGACGGCCGAAAGTTGGCTTTTTTACATCCCAAAAGCGCCGGGGGAGTGCTGGTGGAATTGTACGAACTGCCAGGAGAACGGCCATAATTGCCAGGATTAAGAAATTTCCAACCCAGGGATGGATCGGACTGGGTATAATATTGATTTTCTGGCCGCTGAATTGGTTTGCGCCGGGGGCCAGAACAGGCCTGGGTTTTTTCCCGCTCTGGTTGGGATACATCCTGCTGATGGACGGTCTGGTGTTCCTCAGGAAACGGAGCTCACTTTTTTCCCGGAGCTGGTGGAGGTTTCTCCTGTTGTTCCTGCTCTCTATTCCGTTGTGGTGGGTATTTGAAGGGTTAAACCTCCGATTACAGAATTGGGTTTATCTGGGACGGGACTCATTTTCAAATCTGGAGTATGCGGTACTATCCAGTTTGAGTTTTTCTACTGTCATCCCCGCGGTTCTGGAAAGCGCGGAGTTCGCCGGCAGCTTTTCAATTTTATCCCGACTGCAGCAGGGACCCAGATTGGATCCTGGACGCGGAATGGAAATCGCGGTTTTCCTGAGCGGGTGGCTGGGATTAGTAACGTTATTGCTGTGGCCTCAGCTCTTTTTTCCCCTGGTGTGGTTATCAATTTATTTTATCCTGGAACCGATAAACATCTGGTTGGGAAACGATTCCCTGGTGTCCTGGCTGAGGAAAGGAGATTGGCGTCCCATAGGGGCGCTTTTTGCAGGAGTCTGGATCACTGCGTTTTTCTGGGAGATGTGGAATTTCTATTCTTATCCTAAATGGATTTATTCGCTTCCATACGCTGACTGCTGCCACCTTTTTGAAATGCCTCTGTTAGGGTACGGGGGATATTTACCGTTTTCGCTTGAAATCTTTGCCTATGTCCAGCTTTGTTTAGGTCTTTTGGGCTCAAATAATTACATTCGGCTTCTAAGGGAGAAATAATTTTCGAGATTAGTTTCAACTCCCCAAATATTCCTCCAAAGCCTTCACCAGAGTTTCCAACTCCTCCTGGGTGTTGTAACCCTGAACCGAGGGGCGAATAAACCTGCGGTTCTCCCAATCTATTACAGGGACCTCAATGTTGTGTTTGTTATACAGCCAGCTCTGCAGTTTTTCAGATTGACATCCTAGCGGAAGTTCGGCAGCCCCCATCTGGATGTGATTCCCCGGATTTTCCCCATAGATTGACGGCATCCCGGTCAGACCCTCCATCCGGGCAAGTGTTTCAGATAGTAAATCATGGCTTTCTTGCCGGACAACTCCCCAATTATGATTCTCTTGAAACTCAATTGCTGCCGGCACACTGAAGTAAGCTGCTGGATCCTTGGTTCCCCAGAATTCCAATACGGCAAGAAAGCGGGATTCGCTTTCATACGGACAGTTTTCTCCCCATCCCCAGCTGACCACCAGCGGTTCAATCAGCTCTTGATGTTCGGGGAGGACGTGCAGGAAAGCTGATCCTTTGGGCGCCATCATCCATTTATGGCAGTTCCCGGTATAAAAATCAGCTCCAATATTTTTCAGGTTCAAATCCAGCTGACCGGGAGCATGGGCTCCGTCTATCAGGGTCAGGATCCCGGAATCCCGGGCTCTCCGGCAGATTTTTTCTACTGGCAGCTGTACGGCGGTAGGGGAGGTAATGTGACTGAGAAAGATCAATTTGGTTTGATCCGTAACGCCTTCCCAGAGGATATCCAGGATCTCCTCCGGGGAGGGAAGGGGCAGGGGGATTTTCCCCTGGGTTACTTCCATTCCAGTTTTTTGACCTAAAAAGGACCAGACATTAAAACAGGCCCCATATTCGTGATTGCTGGTCAGTACCGCATCTCCTGGTTGAAAGTCGAGCGATCTAGCAATGATATTTACACCAAAGGTTGCATTGGGAATAAAGACCAGGTTGAGTGGATCTGCGTTCAGGGTTCCTGCCAACCGCTGCCGGGCAGTTTGAAAATACCCTTGAATCTCCCGATCGAGGAATTTGACCGGTTGATTTTCCAATTGACGCTGCCAACCCTGGTAGGCTTCAAAAACCGGTTTTGGTGTTGCTCCAAAAGAGCCGTGGTTGAGGAAAATTACATCCGGATCGAGTAAAAACTGGGAGCGGAGAGTATTCATCGGGTTCCTGTCCAGTGGTATTGGATTGCACTTTGAAGTACGGTATAATTGTAAATCATGACCTCTGGAAAGGATAGCAGGGTTTTCCCTTGCTATTTTTTTTGAAACCAGCCAGGGATTGGAGCTGTTGATATCAGAGGCACTTCACCCTTGTCTGGAATAACTGATTTGGTCATTATTTTTAGTATAGTAAATAGAGTAGGCTCTTGCTCCGGGAACGATGGAGCAGGAGAGTAGGGAAAAATAGCATGGCAGTTAAGGTTTCGAATAAATTAAACAATGCTTTTGAGGGGGCGCTTGCCGGGGGAGGTGACCCGGCCACCTCGCCACTGTATGTTTTTGGCCCGTTTTTAAAGCTGATTGTGGTTGCCGGAGTTGCCCGGGTGACCTTTGGCGCTTCGGTCTGGCTGGTGATCCTCACCATCATGGTGGTTTCCGCAATGTACCGTTTGGTTATGCGTTGGGTCACGGATGGCAGCGGGGGCAGCGGATTAAGCGAGGAAGAATTTGGCAGCTGGGCGGTAAAGGTGAACGCAGCCATTACTTTTGTGGAATATACCCTGACCTTCCTGGTCAGTATGGCTGCCATGGTTACCTTTATTGCTGACCGGCTTCCGGTATTGAATCTGACCTTATTTGGCATTCAATACCGCACCTTTGTGGCGATCGCGCTCAGCATCCTGACTGGCTGGCTGGTCAACCGGGGTCCAAGAGTTGCTGCCCGTACATTCGGACCAGCTACTGGGGGAGTGCTGGTGCTGCTGTGGGTGATGATTATTGCAACTATCTGGCAGCGCGGATTCCAGCTTCCTGATTTTAATTTGGCTGCTTTCCAGGGAGACAATTTTCATTTTACATTAGCGGGTTATGTACGCATCCTGGCTGTGATGACCGGCATTGAAGTATTTGCCAACCTGGTAGCCGCCTATGATGGTACCGATGAGATCCGCAGCCGAAGAGCATTTAGTAGTTTATTGATCATTATGGGTACCACTGCTGCAACCATGCTTATTGTCGGTCCTGCAATCCTGGACATCGCTGATCCAACAAACCATGAAGTATCCGTATTCACCCAAACCATGGATGTACTGTTACCATCTCCCTTACCCTATCTGGGGACAATCGTAGGCATTGCTGTGTTAATGTCCGCTTCAGCTGCCAGCGCCCAGGGTCTACAGAACCTGGCGTTGGGGTTAAAAAAGCGCAATTATATCCCGCCTAACCTGGGACAGCAAAATGAATATGATGTGGCAGATAAACCAGTCTGGTTGGAAGTCGGCATTGTCAGTTTGGCGTTTTTACTATTTGGCACTAATGAAGAAACTTACCTGGCTATTTATGCTGCTGGTGTATTTATCCTGTTGAGTATGACCGGATGGGCTGTGACCAAACGCTTAATCCGCCAGGCGAAAGAAAATTTTACGATGATAAAAGTTCTTTTAATTCCCGGAACAGCTGTCGCGGCCGTGCTCACTACCGGGGCAACAGCTATCATTTTTGAAGAGCGCTTTTTCGAGGGAGCCTGGACCTATTTATTGTTCATCCCAATTCTTTTTGTCGGGTTCAGTATGTCCAGGTCGCACCTGGGTGAACCGGATCCAGTGCTGGATTATCTCGGTGGTCTGGATACAGCCCTGCTGGCTGGCTTTGGCTTTGGGCAGATGGCTCCCGCTGTAGTAAGTGCGGGAACCCCTGCAGCTCCGCCTGAAATAACCTGGGATCCGGAACCGATTGAAAGAAGCAATTGGCGTAAGGATTACAAAACCCTTAAAAAGATTGGCGTCCTGCTGGATGGCTCTGTTTATGCAGCCCAGGCGCTGCCGGCGGCCAAGCGGATATGCCGTGAAACCGGGGCCTCAATGACTTTATTGTCAGGTGTAAAATCCTATTCTCATGGTCCGCAGGAGCAGTTCAACGCGGATCTGGCCGGCCGTGAGATCTATTTGGAGAGCATGGTTGAACAGCTCAAGGCAGAAGGTTTTGAAGTGGATAAAGCAATAGGGAGGGGGTCTATTGCCGAAGTCACCCAGGCTTTTGTAAAATCGGCAGGTATAGATTTGGTGGTTACCACCACCCGGGGAAAATCTGGGGAAAAACACTGGATGAGTGGGGGTGTATCCTCAAAGTTAATGATGATACTGGATATCCCCGTGTACCTGGTGCAGGGTGATCAACCAACAGATATGGGGCGGAAACCAGAGCGGATGTTGGTTGCCCTGGATGGATCAATTGCCTCCGAAAAGGTGCTGCCATACGCCCGGACTTTGGGACAGGCTTATGGAAGTGAACTTACACTGATCTCAGTGCCTCAAATACCTGAAACGGATAACTACCGTGCTCCAGCGGATGTTGTGGAGCAGTTGCGGGTTGAGGCAGAAGCCAAAATGAAGGATTTTCTGGAAGCTGTTGCCCGCTCTTTGGAGAAGGATGGATTAAAAGTTTCAACCCTGGTCAAGGGATCCCGGCCAGCAACGACCATTGTAGAAACTGCGGAGGAGGAGAATTACGGTTTAATTCTGTTGACTTCAAATGGAAGAGGTACATTTGACCGCATGATCATGGGAGCAGATTCCGAGCGGGTGGTTGGAAGCACCAATCGCTGTGTGCTGATGATGCCCTCGAGAAATAATCACAAGAATTAAATAATAAGCTCCCGGAGCTTTTATGGAGTGCACTCCATTACAGCTCTGGGAGTCTATGATAGAAGGTAGAAAAAAAGGGATCAAGTCCTTTTAAAGGACTTGGTCCCTATCTTATTTAAATTACCCTTCCAGGTATGCTTTCAATTCCGCCGTCAGTGGCGGCAGGATCTCATGCATGTCACCGATAAGGCCAAAGCGGGCGAACTTAAATATAGGCGCATCGGGGTCTTTATTGATAGCAACAATGACCTTGCTGCTGCGCATCCCTGCCAGGTGTTGGATGGCTCCGGAAACCCCACAGGCAAAATAAAGATCCGGTGAGACCACCTTGCCGGTTTGTCCAACCTGATGATCATATTCGATATACCCGGCGTCTACTGCAGCCCGGCTGGCTCCGACCGCAGCTCCGAGAACGTCTGCCAGCTTCTGAATCAGATCAAATCCCTGTTCCGCTATCCAGACTTCGGCTCCAGCTTCATCCAGGTCATCTGGCGGCGTGAGGGCAGGATTAACCGCAGTACCCCGTCCGCCGGAAACAATCACGTTGGCGTCAGTCAGGCTGACACCGGAAGCTTTTTCCTGGTGATCTAGAATGGTTGTTTTTTGCTCAGCAGGATCAAGGTTCACTTCCAGGGTTGTGATGGATCCTGACCGCCCGGTATCTGGTTCCGGTTTATCAAATGCTCTGGTACGGAGAGTGATTATCTGGGGGCTGGTGCTGCAGGTCAGCGTAGCCAGTAATTTCCCGGCATAAATGGGTCGTGTTGCTGTGATTTTTTCTCCCTTCCAATCCAGGTTTATCACATCCACCATTACACCTGTATTCAGGTCAACAGCTGCCATCCCGGCCAGGGTTCTTCCGCGGGTTGTGGTAGGGAATAACATCAAGTCTGGTCCATATTCTCCCGCCGCTTTGGCAACCAATTCAGCCAGTGGTTCGGGACGAAAATCCTTCAGGATAGGGTCATCTGCCAGAAATACCTGGTCAGCGCCATACTGAAAAGCCAGCTCAGCCAGATCTTTTACACCTTCTCCCAGGACCAGGGCAGCCGCTTCTCCGCCGCTGTCGGCAGCAATTTTGGCAGCTAATCCCAACGCTTCCCAGGATGAGCTTTGAACCTTACCGTGAAAATGATCTAGGTAGGCGAGTATTTTTTTAGTCATTAGAGCACCTTCTCTGATATTAATTTTTCGACCAGGGTTTTGGCTTTCTCTTCCGGTGTATCTCCCTCAATAATCTCGGTTTTAATTTCCTGCTGTACAGGTTCATTAACCTCGGGCCAGGATATTGAGGACGATGGAGGATCGATTCCTAAATCAGATAAGCTCCAAACAGGATATTCCGCTTTGGAAGCTTTCCGGATCCCCATAAATGAAGGGTAACGCGGTTCTCCATAATCCTTGGTCATGCTAACTACAGCGGGCAGGCGGCTCTCGACAACTTGGCTGCCTTCTTCCATGGAGCGTAGGACCTGAAGGCTCTCACCGGGAGTAATACCTTCAAATTTACTGACCAGCGTAAGGGAAGGCCATTTTAACAATCGGGCAACTTGTACAGGCAGCAATCCTGTATCGGTATCAACGGACTGCTGTCCAAAGAGCGCCAGATCCACATCACCGATTTTATTTATGGCCGCTGCCAGGACTTTTGAGGCAGCTACATTGTCGGCTCCTATAAGTGCCGGATCTGAAACCATTACTGCAGCATCTGCTCCCATCGCCAGGGCGTGCTTGATCGCCTCGGTTTCTTCCTCTTTCCCAAGACAGAGCGCGGTTACCTCTCCCCCCTGATCGGCAACTATGTTAAGCGCAGCCTCCACAGCGTATTCATCCCAGGGATTAATTATCAGCGGAGCATCGCCCCAGCTGATTTTCCCGTCTTCAACCGCCATGGCAGCAGCTGTATCTGGGACCTGCTTCACGCAGACAATAATTTTCACACTTTTACCCTCCTTGTAGAATGGAACCTTGATGAGAATTCTTTATCCCTGGATCCTTTATCAGGTCCAGGATTTTTGATCATAGGGCGGCAGCTCATTTCTTATTTTTTTATCCCTTCTTCGCTCCAGGGCATAATCTGCTTGGATCAGGGATTGGATTTCATTGCTCCCTTCGTAAATCATAGCGCCTTTGGCATTTCTAAGGTAGCGTTCAACTGGATATTCATCACTGTATCCATAAGCGCCGTGGATTTGTACAGCCTCAGCTGCAGCCTGGAAGGATGCATCTGTGGCAAACCATTTCGCAGCAGAGGTTTCTTTGGTATTGCGTAATCCCTGGTTTTTCATCCAACCAGCTTTGAGGTACAGTAACCTGGCAGCCTGGTAATTTAATGCCATAACGGCGATTTTCGCCCGAACAAGCTGCAAATCACTTATTTTCCCTCCGAAAGCCTTCCGTTGTTCAGCATATTTTGTGCTGGCGTCCATGGCAGCCCGGATCAATCCTGTAGCGCCGGCAGCCACCGTATAGCGGCCGCTGTCAAAAGCAGACATCGTGACTTTGAACCCTTCGCCTTCGTTGCCAAGCATGTTTTCTGCTGGAACCCGGACATCCTGGAAGGCTATCCATCCTGTAGACCCAGCTCGAACACCCAGTTTTCCGTGGAGATCATCCCTTGAGATTCCGGGGGAGTTCAAATCAACCAGGAAGGTGGATAACCCTTGATACGGCTGTTGGGACTTTGAATTTGTACGGACTGTCACAACCGCGTAATCAGCCACAGAGGCCAGGGAAATCCACATTTTTTCCCCATTCAGAATATAGCTGCCCCCGTCTTTTTTTCCTGTGGATTGGATATGGGCGAAATCTGATCCAGCACCTGGCTCCGTAAAGGCACCGCAGCCGATTTTCTCCCCTTTCGCCAGCGGAACCAGGTATTCCCTTTTTTGCTCTTCAGTTCCCCACTGCAGCAGGGTCAAACAGGTTAACCCATTGTGAACAGATAATACAACACGCAGAGTTGTATCAACCGCTTCGAGCTCTTCACAGGCCAGTCCCAGCGAAATATAGTCCATACCCTGACCGCCATATTTTACTGGAATAGTGATGCCCAGGATCCCCAATTCGGCCATGCGGGGGAGCACGTGGGGAGCCATTCCTCCCTGACGATCCTGTTCCTGGATGGTTGGGGAGACTTCTTTGACGGCAAAGTCCCGAATCATCCGCTGGACCATATGATGCTCTTCTGATAATTTGAAATCCAAAATGAGCTCCTTGTTAGTTGTTTTCCGGGGAGGAAATTTATAGTTCTAAATCCCTCAGGCACAGCGGTGTGGTTTCATTTCAGAAGATAATACAATATAATCTCAGGTATGAATGAAAGCCGGAAAATCACCCTGCGATTGGTGCTGGTCGTCCTGATCGGTTCCCTGTTTAGTTTTGTGCCAGTTGCATATAGTGTAACCGAAAAAGCCCTTCAAGTGCAATCTGCATTTAACGCAAAGGACTACAATAAGCAGGCGGAAAGCCTGATTTCCCTCGCGGAAGAAGTCCCCTGGTGGAAAACGCTCTGGGAGAGTGCCGGAGATGCTGCCTACCAGGTCGCGGATTATGACTTGGCAAAAACTGCTTACGAGGAAGCTGCTCAAAAACAGGTCCTTTCAGATCAGGGTTATTTGAAATTAGGGGATGTGTACCTGAAAATTGGAGACCTGGATTCTGCGGAAGCGACTTGGCTGAATCTTGAAAATAACCTGGCGGCGATTGAAAAGCTGGCAAATTTTTATCAAAGTCAGGGAAATTTCACTGCAGCTGTGGAGCAGTGGCAAACTTATTTCTCTCTCAGCAACGAGGGTGATTCGATTGCCCGGCTGTATCGTTTCGGGTTATTAACTGCTGCCTACCAGCCGGAGGGTTCGCTGGTTTATTTGGATCAAGCAGCGAAGGATTTTCCCGAGGTGGAAGTGATCACAAAGGCTGTCCGGGATTCTCTCTCGGAGGAACCTGCTTACCAGTATGTCACAACTGGACAGGCATTGGCTTCAATCAACGAATGGCACCTGGCTGCTCAAGCATTTGAAAGAGCGACAATCCTGCGACCGGATTATTTGGAAGCTTGGGCTTATTGGGGAGAAGCGCTTCAGCACCTGGAAAATCCCCCAACTGACCCATTAGAAACACTTGAACAAGGGCTGGCCTTGGATGACCTGTCTCCCCTGGTAAATATGTTCATCGGTCTCTACTGGCAGCGGGAAGGGTCACACAGAACAGCCCTGGATTATTTTGAGAAAGCTGAAATGGCCTGGCCGGATTACCCGGATGTTTATATCGAGCAGGGGAGATCCTTGGCGGCATTGTCAGAATTGGAGTCCGCAGTTGAAAAATACCAAAAGGCAATTGATATCGAACCTCAGGAAGGGATTTATTACAGTCAGCTGGCCGAATTTTGTGTCACCTATGCCTATCAAGTGAAGGAACTGGGGCTTCCTGCGGCTCGATTGGCGGTTCAATTGGACGGACGAAACCCGGAATTCCTGGTTGTAATGGGGCAGGTTTTATTAAAACTGGATGATGAGTTAAACGCAATTAAATTCTACCAGCAGGCATTGGACGTGGATCCATCCTATGCGCCGGCATATTTTCAGCTTGGTGTGCTATATTCAGCCCGGGATGAGAGAGATCTTGCCGGATATTATTTTCAGCAAGTATTGCTTCATACGGATAATCTTTCCCTGATTGACCAGGTTCAACGATTAATCTCAAGTTCTCTCCCATAATCTCCCTGCCTCCTTGTTGTTATGGAGGGGAAATCAATTACTACTCGAAAAAACCCTAGACAAACCTCGCTTGGAGATATCAAGATGAAAAACCGAACCCGTATGATGTTGAGTTTTTCCCTGCTGGTCTTTCTCTCCCTGGCGTGCAGCCTGTCCCGTGTTTCAGAACTTTTTGGTGAATATCCCACCAATCCAGGTGATTTACTGTTCCAGGATGGATTTTCGGATACTTCCAGCGGATGGGACAGGGTCCGCACAGCAGAGGGTATGACAGATTACGAGGAAGATCATTACCGGATTGTTGTAAATACAGCCAACGCTGATTACTGGGCGAACCCAGGGTTGGGATTTACAGATGTATTGATTGAGGTAGACGCTGGAAAAGTTGGTGGTCCGGACGATAATGACTTTGGTGTCCTTTGCCGCTACCTGGATACGGAAAATTTTTATTTTATGATTATCAGCAGCGATGGTTATTATGGTGTCGGAAAGGTTCAAAACGGCGAGCAGAATTTATTGGATCCTCCCCAAATGTATCATTCGGAAGCAATAGTTCCCGGTAACCACGCTAATCATATCCAGGCAGAGTGCAGCGGTTCCCGTCTGGCACTCGTTGTTAATGGAGTTCTCCTTGCTGAAGCGACCGATTCAACGTTCCAGGAAGGTGACGTGGGGTTAATCGTAGGCTCCTTTGATGATCCCGGAGTCGATATCTGGTTTGATAATTTTATGATCAAGGTTCCTTGATGAATTAACCTCTGGATCCTTGTTCCTGATTTTAGGTTGGATAGATGAACATATACCTTGATATGATCGGCTGCCGATTAAATCAAAGTGAAATTGAAATCATGGCCCGGCAGTTTTCCGCTGCCGGACATACCCTGGTCGCGGATCCTGGAGAGGCGGATCTGGCAGTGGTTAACACCTGCACCGTAACATCCGCTGCAGCGGCAGATTCCAGGAAGACTATCCGGCGGATTGCCCGCAGCGGAGTGGAAAGGATCATCTCTACCGGATGCTGGAGCACCATGTATCCTGAGCAAACCCAGGACCTTCCGGGAGTAACAACCGTAATTCCTAATTCTGAAAAAGATTTACTCGTAGACAGGCTGCTGGACATGGATCCAGAGATCTTTAACCAGCAGCCCCTGGAAAGGGTTTCCATCCCGGGGACTCGGCAGCGGACCAGGGCATTTATTAAAGCCCAGGATGGTTGCAGGCATCACTGCAGCTTCTGTATAACAACCGTGGCCAGGGGGGAATCCAGGAGTATCCCCCTTGACTCTGTGCTGGAAGAGGTCAGAGCGGCTGTCCGTGCAGGAGTGCAGGAAGCGGTATTAACTGGAGTGCAGTTAGGTTCCTGGGGAAAGGAACTCCATTCTCCTCTGGAATTGACAGATTTGGTCCTGGCTGTATTGGAAAAGACCGAGATTCCCCGGCTGCGCCTGTCTTCTATAGAACCCTGGGATGTCCCCCCTTCTTTGATTAACTTGATCCAGGAAAAAAGAGTAGCCCGGCATCTTCACCTTCCCCTCCAGTCAGGGTCAGCGGCTGTTCTTCACCGGATGGCAAGGGCGAATACACCCGCACAGTATGCAGATCTGGTGAATAGGATCCGGGAGGTTGTTCCTGATATTGCCCTGACCACGGATATTATGATCGGATTTCCAGGAGAATCTGATGCTGAATTTGCTGAAAGTCTGGATTTTATCCGCCAGATGGAATTCGCGGATGGACATGTGTTTACTTATTCAGCCCGGGAAGGGACACCGGCAGCGGAGTTTCCAGATCAAGTCCCTCACCCGGTAAGGAAACAGCGAAGTGCTCAAATTCGAGACCTGCTGGCATTGGGGGCAGTTTCGTATCGTGAAAAGTTTGTTGGATCTGAATTGATAACTCTTTGGGAACAGGTGGAAGAAAGAACGGAAGGCTTGCCAAAGGTTATCGGTCTGACAGACAATTACATCCGGGTAGAAGTGTATGCTTCTGCAGATGTATGGAATTCCTTCTCCACTGTGCGGATAACGGGACTGACCGCCAACGGCACAAAGGGAGAGATCGTAAACCAGGGATGAATATTCTAATGTGGGTCAAAAGAGGATAGGAGGTACAGAATGACAGACTGTCTGTTTTGTAAGATCGCGAAGAAAGAGATTCCGAGTGAAATTGTCTTTCAAGATGATCTGTTAACTGTGTTTAAGGATATTAACCCAGCCGCCCCGGTTCATCTTTTAATCATTCCCAATAAACACATTCCTTCAGTTAATGATATGGCTCCTGGGGATGAGGAGTTGCTGGGGAAACTATTTTCAGCTGCAAGAGGAGCAGCTGAACTTTCAGGTATAAAAGACTCAGGATATCGCCTAATTATTAATAATGGACCGGATGCGCACCAGGAAATCTTTCACATCCACCTGCATTTACTGGGTGGTGGAAAAATGAAGCATCCCATGGGGTAAAGGGCTGAAAAGGGTATAATTGTGGGTATGACTTTAAAAACACAACTACGAGATGCTTTAACAGAAGCTTTGAAGGCTGGTGACGCCCAGCGAAAGACTACTCTGCGGATGGCGCTGGCTGCCATTAAAAATGCAGAAGTTGAAGCCCGGGGAGAGCTGGACGAGGACAGGGTTTTAAGTCTGCTCCAGAAAGAGGTGAAATTCCGCCAGGAAACCATTGAGGGAGCTGAGCAAGCCAATAGACCGGACTTGATCACCAAGGCGGAAACCGAGATTGAGATATTAAACGCCTTCCTTCCGAAACCGCTCTCAGAAGAGGAATTGAGAGGTTTGGTAAAAGAAGCCGTCGAGGAAGTTGGGGCAGAATCAATCGCGGATATGGGCCGGGTAATGGGTGTATTAATGCCCAAAATCCGGGGAAAAGCGGATGGAAAAGAAGCCAATCAGATTGTCCGCGAATTGCTCCAAGCTGGTTAAGAATTGAGTGGATACCAGCCCAATGCCCGGCAGGATTGGAAAAAAGACTAAAAAATTATCCAAACTACCCGTCTCACTGTTTTCGGAGGAGTGACCCTTCTTATTGAAGGAATGATTGAGTATGAATAATCAAAAAGTGAAGACACCTCTGATCAGGGTTATTTTATTGATTCTGATTTTGATTGCCTGCATGACCGGTATCTGGTGGATGATTAATTGGTCCCTGACTGGCGCATTGTCCACTGTTTCTGTTATTGAGGGTAATGTCGCTTCCCAGGATATCATGTCACCCTATGCGGTCAGCTACGAGAGTGAAGTCCTCACAGCACAAAGAAAGCAGGAAGCAGCCAAGCTGGTAGAGCCAATCTATACCCGGCCTGATTCCAGCATAGCCAGGCAGCAGTTAAACCACCTCAAGGATGCCCTGAATTTTATTGATTCAGTCAGGAATGATCAATTTGCATCCCAGGAACAGAAATATACAGACCTTGCTGCGTTAGAAGGGATATTTATCTCTCAAGATACAGCCGACCAGATCCTGGCTTTGAGTGAAGTCCGCTGGCAGACTGTCCGTCAGGAATCGATTGTTATTCTGGAGCAGGTGATGAGGAATTCCATCCGGGCAGTTGATTTAGAAGATGCCCGTCAGCAGCTGCCGTCTCTGGTCAGTTTATCGCTCTCAGAAGATCAAGTGTACCTGGTAGTTGAGATTGCCTCGGCCTTTGTAGCGCCGAATAGCGTTTTCAGCGACGAAGATACCCAGGCTGCCAAGGAAACAGCAATGGAAGGTGTTCCGGCTGTCACCCGTTCCATTGTTGCTGGAGAAACTATTATCCGGCGTGGTGAGATTGTTGAAGCTGAAGATATTGAAGCCCTGAAGGAAGTTGGCCTTCTAACCACATTCACTGGTTGGCAGAATCAGGCCGGAACCTTTGCAGTGGTTGCTTTATCAGCAGTCTTGATTATTCTTTATTTCCTTGCCTATCCAGGTTTATTAAAGACCACCAAGCAGTTAATTTTGTTTATTATTTTATTCTTGTTTTTCCTGGGAGTCTCTCGTTATGTGACCCCAGGCCATCTGGTAATCCCCTATTTATTCCCCATGGCTGCCTATTCCTTGATAGTGGCAGCTTTGATTGACCGCAGGACTGCTCTTTTTACTACTATCCCGCTGGCAATCCTGGCGGCCTATGGCATGCCGCATGCCCTGGATTTAACCCTCTACTATAGTTTGGGAGGGATGATGGGGCTGTTGATTTTGCGCCGCCCCCAGCGTTTATCAGCCTATGTGTCTGTTGCTGGGATTATCGCGGTTTCTGGAGCTGTGATCCTGGTTGCTTACCGGATTATTGATCCAGCAACCGATGTAAATGGATTGGCGACCTTGATTGGGGCATCAGTTTTTAACGGGGTTGCTTCTGCTGGGCTAACTGTGCTGATGGAATACACCCTTGCGCCTTTATTAGACTTGACTACAACCCTGCAGCTGGTTGAATTATCGCGCCCGGATCATCCTCTTTTGCAGCGATTGCTGCGGGAGATCCCGGGAACCTACCAGCATACACTCCAGGTAGCCAATTTGGCAGAGCAGGCTGCGGAACTCATACAGGCCAACAGCATGCTTTCCCGGGTTGGTGCGCTTTATCATGATATTGGAAAAATGAAAGATCCTCAATTTTTTATTGAGAATCAGGGATCCAATCAGATCGATACTCACGATGATATGGCACCGGAAGAGAGTGCCGCAATCATCATTGATCATGTCCACTATGGGAAGGAGCTGGCAAAAAAATACCGACTGCCGCGGAGGATTCGAAATTTTGTGCCAGAACACCACGGTACACTGATTACCCGCTATCAATACGGAAAAGCCTTAGAAGCTGCTGGGGGAGATGATACAAAAGTAGATAAGTCAAAGTTCCGTTATCCGGGTCCCCGACCACAATCGGTTGAGGCTGCCCTGGTTATGCTGGCAGATGGGAGTGAAGCCTATGTCCGCTCACAGAATCCAGAAACGGATGAGGAACTGAGGGCCCTGATTAGGGATATGGTGGACCGCCGGGTGCAGGCAGGTCAGCTGAATGATACTGATCTGACTTTAAAAGATCTTAAAGTGATCATTGACTCCTTCACTGCAACCTTAAAAGGAACTTATCACGCCCGGATGGAGTATCCGGAAGATGAGGAGCGTGAGGACCCCGGAGAAACTCCTGGTAACAGTGACGAAACACTGGTTGGAAAACGGGGGTGAAATGAGCGAGGGCGTAATCTCGTTTTATGTTCAAGAGAATTATCACGAGCTGGTAATTAAAAAACCCCTCCATAATGCGGTGGAAAAGACCCTGGCATATAGGCGAGGGGACGATTCGCCTTCCGTAACGGTGATGATAACCGATGATGAGCACCTGAAGGAAATGAATCAGCGCTATAGGGGAATAAACAAACCCACCGATGTTCTGGCATTTGAAATGGATTTTACCGATCCGGATTTGGACTCTCGTTACCTGGGGGATGTGGTAATTTCATATCAACAAGCCCTGAAACAAGCTGAAACGCGAGGCCATCAGGTAGAAGAGGAGCTGCAGCTGCTGGTTGTGCATGGCGTGCTTCATTTACTGGGTTTTGATCACGATTCGCTGTCTAGAAAAGAAGAAATGTGGTCATTACAATCACAGGTACTACGTGACCTGGGATTAACTATCGAAGTTGAGGATGTATAGAAATTTTGAGTGATAAAAAATACCTGAAAACCAGATTGCAGTCGATTCAATTTGCCCTGGAAGGAATTAAATACGTTTTTATTACTCAGCAGAACGCCAGGATCCATGCTGGATTTACACTGGCTGTTTTGATTCTTGGATTCATTGTCCGGATCAGCCGGATGGAATGGATTGGATTGCTGCTGACGATTGGATTGGTATGGGCTGCTGAATTGTTGAATACGGCTGTTGAGATTATGATGGATATCGTTGCCCCGGAACAAAATCCGGCAGTAAAAATAGGCAAGGATGTAAGTGCTGGGGGTGTGATAGTTTCTGCTTTTATCTCCATAGTGGTTGGACTGCTGATCTTTGGTCCACCGCTCTGGGGATGGATCACAGGTATTTTCTCTCATTTATTCCAGTAATCGATCAGGAAGGGAAAATGGCAAAGTTGTCGTTTCGATTTGGTACGGTTGGTACGCCTATTAATAAACCCAAAAGTCCCGGAGGCAGTGTCGGTGGAATTTATTATCTGGATGAATTGGGGCTCAGCGTTATGGAGTTGGGGTGGGTCCGTTCAGTCCGAGTCTCTGATAACACTGCAAAAAAGATCAAAGAAGCCGGGGTTGAGCGGGATGTTTTATTAAGTGTTCATGCTCCCTATTATATTAATTTGAACGCCGATGAGGAAGAATGGCCAAAATCCCGCAAACGATTGATGAATGCCGCCCGGGCAGGGTATGCTTCAGGAGCAACCGACATTGTGTTTCATCCAGGCTCATATTTTAATCAAGCGCCAGCAGCAGTGCTGAAAACAGTTCTGCCCCGTTTGGAAAAATGCGTCCTTGAACTCCAGGCGGAGGGACATCCAGTCATTTTACGCCCGGAAACAATGGGAAAAGGAGCTATGCTCGGGTCTCTGGAAGATACTTTGGAGATGAGTAAAATCAAGGGGGTTGAACCTTGCCTTGATTTTGCCCATCTTCACGCCCGTCCAGGAGACGGTTCACTGAACTCTATCCGGGAATGGATGGGAATTTTGGAAAGTTATCAAAAGGCGCTGGGTGAGGACAGTATCAAACGACTGCACTGTCATATCTCGGGGATTGAATACACAGAAAAAGGGGAACAAAATCACCTGGTCATCAGCGAGTCAGATTTTAATCTAGAAGCGCTATTCCAGGCGCTGGTAGACGTGCAGGCTGAAGGGCGGATGCTTTGTGAAAGTCCTACCTTGGAGGAAGATGCCCTGTTTGTGAAAAAGGCTTGGTTAGCTTTCAGCGGGGAAGAGGCTTAAACCCCTTTATAAAGAAGATAAAGGTTTGGGTATGGAAGAACATCCTTATCAATCACTTTCTGAGCTTCAGGGGGTGATGAAAAAATGCCGGCTTTGTTTGGAAGATGGTTATGAAATTTATCCTCCAGCTGTTTTTTCAGGACTGGATTCAGCGGAGATAATGACGATCGGCCAGGCGCCGGGGATTACCGAACAGGAGGCAGAACGTCCGTTTAATGCCGGCAGTGGGACGCGTTTATTTGGATGGTTAAATCGGGCAGGAATTGAAGAAGATTGGTTCCGTTCTACCCAGTATATGACCTCAGTAACAAAATGTTATCCGGGCCGGCAGCCCTCTGGAAGTGGGGACCGGGTGCCAACCAGGAAGGAGCAAGAGCTCTGTCGGCTCTATCTCGATCAGGAGATCCTGTGTGTTGATCCCCAGGTAATCATTCCTATAGGAAGATTGGCAATCAATCTTTTTTTTCCTAAAAAATCAAAACTGCACGAGATCATCGGGACAGAAATAGAAATTGAAGGCCGCTGGATAATCCCCTTGCCGCATTCCTCTGGAGCCAGCAGATGGCACCAGATCGAAGAAAATCGACTTTTAATCAACCGGGCGATTTCTCTGATCGGAGAACATCGAAACAGGATATTTCCCTGATCTGGAACCCCGGGGTTTTGCTTCAGATTTATTTTTTGATAGCACTGAATAAAAAAGAGGGCTGTCCTGACCAGACAGCCCTATCTTTGATATCCCGTTTTTACTCTCTACTCCTACTCTTCTGCTCCAGGAACCTCCTCAAAGTTGATTTTCACCAGATTTGAGTCACAGCTGTCAAAAGTTTGGAAATATATCTTTTCGGACATTGGTTGGCTAGCATGGTCTGTTACTTGAATCCAGATTTCTCCCTCGGAGGCAACTGGCGAGTCGTTAAGAATTAACTCATAGCCGCCTTCTCCATAATTATCCGCATTCCCCGTGAGCGCTAACCCTGAAATTTCTATACTTCCTAGAGTTCCGCCTGCCTCCACGAAGACCCCGCTAACACCTATTCCCTCTTTTTCAAATACCTGCCCGGCAACACCCAACCAGCTGCAGCCGGCATTAGGATGGAATGTATTTGTTTCATAGGTTGGTGATCCACTCTGAATGGTAAAGAATGTTCCACTTTCAACATTGGCGGTAGGGATAGGTGATTCTTCCGGTGTTGGCTCAGGCGTATTGGATGGGATAGGTGTGCTTGTGGGTGTGACTGTGGGTGAGGTGATTGGCGTCCAGGTAGGCGGCAAGATACCTTTTGGTGTGGGGGTTGGTGTATTTGTTAAAACCAGCGCCGGAAGGGTAGTCGGCGGCAGCGGATTTAGATTGCTTTGAGGGTTGATAAAAATGATCGCAAACAGCAGGGTAACCACCATGGTCCCGGCTACCAAGATCCCAGAAAGGATATTTAACAGGCATCCTGGACTTCTTTTTTTCTCGGGCTTTACCTGCTCGTTATCTTCTAGGAAATCTTCAATGGGATCTGACATAAATATACTCCTGAGAGTTATCTATGATGGAAGGGTGATTTCTATTGTACTCAGTTTCCACCGGCGTTCAAGCCAGTCATCCAAGGCTTTTTCCTGCAAGGTCTGCCGGATGGCTGGGTCCAATGGTCGGTCTTCTTCTTTTTCGAGGACTTTGATGATATGATAACCGATTTCTGTTTCTATGATATCACTAGTTTCACCCGCATCGAGGCTGAATAAGATCTCATCCAAAGCAGGGACGGTCAGAAAATTGGGAGGGAACCAGCCCAAGTCACCCTGGGTTTGTGGATCATGGGTGTTGGCAAGCTGAGCAAAATCCTTCCCAGAATTCAGGGCATCCATGGTATCCTCGGCTGCAAATTGATCGTAGAACAACATTTGTTGGGCATGGATTTGTTCCATTTCCAGGGGAACATCAGTAATGATCTGATCCCGCATCCAGGCTGCTTCCAGGGATGTTTTTAAGTGAGCGCGAAAGCTTTCCTCAGTGAATCCATAAGCTGCCAGCCAATCTGTCAAAGGCTGATCATCGGAATCTAATTTAGAAATCCTTTCATCCAGGTCCGTTTCCGAAATTTGAAAACCTTCCGAGGAAGCTGCTTGCGCTAGGAGAGTGAGGTTAACCAGGTCATTAATCACAAGGGTGTGATCCGCTTCTGTTAAGTCACGGTTCACAGCTGCTTTATACCGCGCGAGTTCTTCCTGGTAGGCAGCCATAGTGATCATGTCCCCATTTACTATTGCGGCTGTGGGGATGGGTGTCGGCGATGGGGGAAATGGGGTTCGGGTTGGTAAAACCGGTGTGGAAGTTCCTTCCGGGGGTTCCATCCCTCCGCTGCAGCCATTAAGAAGGATAATTACAGCCAATATGGCGAGAAATATCTTTTTAATGTTATGTTTATCAATCATATGTGTAGATTATAAACGCTATCCAGACTGTTCAAGAGGGAAATCTCATTTTTTGTTAAATGACTGTATAATTAGGAAAAATAGACCAGCACAAAATCAAATTTCTGTCTCTGGTATTTACAGGAGGTAGGTTTTTTATGGTTGATCCCCAACTTCTTCGAACTTTAAAGGAAGAAAATTCAGAAATAAAGCGGGAGAACGAAGAGTTAAAAGATCAAAACGACCGACTCTGGAATGTCATCCGGGCATTAAATGACCTGCAGTGCAATCTACAGGTTTTTTCCTCCCCAGCTGATCTTCTTGAGATGGTTATGAATATTTTAAGCATCGCTCTGGAAGCTGTGAATTCAGAAAATGGATCTATCCTGCTGCTGGATAACGAGACTGATGAGCTGGTTTTTGTTGCTGTGGTAGGAGAACGCCAGGAGGAATTATCAGATTATCGGATTCCTGCGGAATCTGGTATTGCCGGGTGGGTGAAAACCCATAAAAAATCCGCTCTGGTACCCGATGTGAGAAAGGATGATCGGTGGATCTCAGCTGTGGACCAGTCAATTGGATTTCACACCCAGAGTTTAATGGCTGTGCCACTAATACTTGAAGATAGAATCATAGGTGTGATGGAAGTGGTGAATTCGATAACCGAGGATCATTTTAATGACACTGATTTGTCCCTTTTGCTCCTGGTTGCTCGCTTGGCTTCCTTTGTATTTGGCTATTCAGAAGAGGCATTAGATAAATCCGAGAATCCCAATCCCGGGAACAATCTTAATTAATATAGGTAAAGGGAGTTAACTCCTGGAAAATCCATGGTCTTGACAGATCAGGTTTTTCGACCATAATTAGAGAACATTAACATAGTTCAATTGAATAGATCCAAAATCGCTGACGGAGAAAAGTAGATTGGATAAACACTGACAGGGATTCCGGGGCAAAGACTGAGACCCCGAATCAGACCGTAAGCCAATCGAAGTTCCCTCCCGAGTGCTCAGGGGAAAAGAGTAAACTCTAGTAGTCTGAGCCGCAGCCCCGGCGTTAAGTGGGGAGCCAATCGCATATTCTGTAGGTTGTGCCGTTGGTATAAAGTGAGCCGCTAGAACGGCTAAATTGGGTGGTAGCGCGGGTAAACCTCGTCCCTTTCTGGGCGGGGTTACTTTTTTTATCGAAGCATATTATGGGGGTTTCGCAAAAATCAGGAGGAGTTATGGAAGGAAAATTAAAACAGATACAGAAAGAAGCCTTGTTGGCTTTAGAGCCTGTTAATGATGAGAAAACTCTGGAGAAATGGCAGGTAAAGTATCTCGGCCGCAGTTCCGAATTAATGGACATCTTTAAAGGGTTAGCCACGCTTTCAAAGGAAGAAAAACCAGTTATCGGTCGGACTGCCAATCTGGTCAAAGTAGCTTTAGAAGCTGCCTCTGAAAAAAAGGAAAACCTTTTAAACCAGCGAAGGATCCATGAATCCCTTGAAGGGGAACAAATTGATGTTACCCTGCCGGGCCGAAGAACTGTAAGTGGATCCCTTCATCCAACAACGCAGACCTTAAGAGAGATTTATCGTATTTTTGGAGATATGGGATTTCAAATTTACCGATCCCAGGAAGTGGAAACTGACCAGACTAATTTTCAACTGCTCAATTTCCCTCCCCATCACCCTGCCCGGGACATGCAGGATACATTTTTTCTTACCAGTGATGAGGACCGGGGAGATGACCCGGTTTTACTAAGAACGCACACTTCCCCGGGACAGATCCATGCCATGCAGGAGCACACAAAAAAATATTCCGAAGATCCGCCGCCAATCCGGATTATTCTGCCGGGGATGTGCTACCGGTATGAACAAATAACCGCCCGGTCGGAAATTCAATTCAACCAGGTGGAAGGATTGGCAGTTGGAAAAGAAATCACTTTTGGCGATTTAAAAGGAACCCTGAGTAATTTTGCCCGCAGGATGTTCGGGCAGGATGCAAAAACCAGGTTCCGTGCTTCCCATTTCCCATTTACAGAACCAAGTGCCGAGATGGACGTAAGCTGTTTCCTGTGTGGTGGAGATGGTTGCCCGGTATGTAAAGGGACTGGCTGGCTTGAGATCCTGGGTTGTGGTATGGTCCACCCCACCGTGCTGAAGAATGGCGGGTTTGATCCAGAAATATATTCAGGGTTTGCCTTTGGTATGGGACCTGAGCGCATTACCATGATGCGACACCATATTGAGGATATCCGTTATTTCTGGGCCAACGACCTGAGATTTTTAGACCAATTTTAATCCAGTTTGGATTTAGTAGGTCCCGAATGACAAAAAGAGGAAAAAACAAATGAGAGTACCCATTTCTTGGCTGAAAGAATATATTGAGATTGATCTGCCGATCGAAGAGCTGGCCTATAAGCTTACCCTGGCTGGATTGGAGGTTGAAGAAATCCAATATGTAGGACTGCCGCGCCCCGAGGATCAGCAGCAAGTTACAAAAATAAGCGGATTTTCCTGGCAACCTGACCAGATTGTGGTCGGCGAGGTCCGGGAAGTAATGCCCCACCCGAACGCTGATCGTCTGGTCCTCTGCCGTTTAGTTGACGGCAAAGAGGAACATAACGTGTTAACTGGAGCCCCGAATTTATTTCCATATCTGGGAAAAGGTGAACTGGACCCTCCTCTGAAAGTTGCCTATGCCCGGGAAGGGGCAACGATTATCGATGCCTATAATGAAACCAAAGAAATAGCCTTGTCCACGCTTAAAAGAAAAAAGATCCGGGGTGTGGAATCCTACTCCATGGCTTGTTCAGAGAAAGAACTGGGTATATCAGATGAGCATGAAGGCATCATTCTGCTGGATCAGGACGCTCCTACGGGACAAGCCTTGGCTGAGTATATGGGCGATGCGGTCCTGGATATTGCCATCACTCCGAATATTGCCCGGGCTGCGAGCATTCTTGGTGTCGCCCGGGAAGTCGCCGCCATTACTGATGGGAAACTAAACCTTCCCTCCCTGGAACCGGTGATGAAAGGGGATCCAATCAAAGGTCGGGTATCTATAAAAATCAATGAACCTGAATTGAATCCGCGTTTTGTGCTGGGATTAATTGAAAACGTGGAAAGAAAACCCAGTCCGTATTGGGTCCAGCGCAGGTTAAAGTTAGCCGGCGTTCGCCCCATCGATTGTGTGGTGGATGCAACCAATTACACCATGCTTGAAATCGGTGAACCCCTGCATGCTTTTGATTATGATGTGCTGCTGAAACGGGCGGAAGGCAAACTGCCCAGGATCATCACCCGCAGGGCAGCCGTTGGTGAAACCCTGACAACACTCGATGATATTGAGAGAAAACTGGACGATTTTACAGTCCTGGTCACGGATCAATCTGGGCCGCTCTCCTTGGCTGGCGTGATGGGGGGAGCTGACTCCGAAGTAGGCGAGGATACTAAGAATGTACTGCTGGAGGGAGCTTCCTGGAATTATGTTAATATCCGCAGAACAGTATCTGCCCAGGGTCTTCCATCAGAAGCAGCCTACCGATTTGAGCGGGGAGTTCACCCTGCTGTTGCGCCTCAAGGTGTTCTGCGCTGTTTGGAGTGGATGAGACAATGGAGCGGAGGAACGGTTGCTCAAGGTTTGGTGGATGAATATCCGCTGCCAACGGTTGATTCAATAGTAAACCTCACAGCCGGAGACATTCAGCGCTGGTTAGGCATTTCTCTCTCCGCAGAGGAAATTGGAGATTTGCTGAGAAAATTGGACTTTGTAGTCAAAATCGATAAAGATCAAATGACTGTCCAAACGCCACCTTACCGACTGGATATCGGCGAGGAGATGATCGGGAAAGCGGATCTGATGGAAGAAATTGCCCGGGTGTATGGATATGACCGGATTCCTGAAACCAACCTGGCAGGTGAATTGCCAATTCAAGTGGGCAATCGCGATCTGGATCTGGAAGAAAAAATTCGCGATAAATTGGCTGGTATTGGTTTACAGGAAATTGTTACCTACCGGATTACAAATCCCGAGGCAGAACTACGAGCTCTGCCTGGGGGTCAATCTTCTTCAACACACGCGTATCTAGAACTTGCCAATCCCATCAGCTCCGATAGAACCGTCATGCGCAGGGATCTGCTAGCCAGTATGCTGGAAATTATTGAGAGGAATCACCGCAATAGGGATAGAATCGCGTTATTCGAAATTGGGCCGGAATATATCCCGGCGGGCAAGAAAGGGATCCTGGTTGAGGAGAACCAGAAACTGGCAGTCGCTTTGTCCGGGGCAAGAACAAACCTCTCCTGGCAGTGTCCAGATCAGGATAATATGGATTTTTATGATCTGAAGGGTTTGATTGAGGAATTGATGTCCGATCTTCATATTGAGGATGTCCGTTATTCTCCGGATATCCATCCCAGTTTTCACCCTGGAAAATGTGCCTTGATTCAAAAAGATGACAAAAATCTAGGCCTTATGGGTGAAATTCATCCCATTGTTAAAGATAATTACAAATTGCCTGGTTCTCCTCTCATTGCTGCGGTGCTGGACCTGGATATCCTGCTGAACGAGGTAGATGATCTATTTGCGGTGGAAGCGATTCCCGATCAACCACCTGTACTGGAGGATCTGGCGCTGGTAGTTGATGATGATTTGCCCGCAGATGATGTGCAATCGCTAATTCTTCAAACCGGCGGAGAAACACTGACAGAAGCCAGGTTATTTGACGTTTACCGCGGGGAGCAGTTGGGGGAAGGAAAAAAGAGCCTGGCTTACAGTCTGGTTTATCAACACCCCGAAAAGACGCTGACCGACAATGAAGTCGCAGCCATTCGGGATAAAATTGTTAAGCGGTTGGAAAAGGAACTTGGCGCAAAACTCCGCAGTTGGTAAGGCAAAACGGATCCATTTTAGTATGCACTTCCTAAAATGGACAAATAAATAAAGCCCTCTCTGGGTTAATTATTCACACTAACGTCTGAGGACCAAAGGCGTCAGTTTTGTTTTTAACTGGATCCAATCACGACCAAAGCGGGTTGGTTGATTTTGTCAAACCCTCGGTGAGGGTGCTGTTTATCGCCAGGTGATTTATTACCTGGCAGCCAGGATTCCAGGGAGGTTAAATTGTCTACAACATAAGGCAGGTTATCCAAAAACCACAAATCCTCTGAGCACCCATCTCCCTTAACCAACGCGCATAGCTCCCGTCCCCGGGAGCGTTTATCTATCCTCACCCGGGGCCTGTCCTGAGCTTGTCGAAGGGACGGTTGAGAGAGCGCGTGCAGTTGAATATGAAATTAAAACAAAAACACCTCCATTGACCATAATCCGAAAGGTGTTTCAATTTTGTGTCCTGTTTTTGAGGTTCAGACCAATAGAGATCCGTTTTCAGTTTTATTTATGACCCAAGGTCGCGGAAATCGTAGATGCCATCTATGATCGGGTAACTGACCCCGCAGGAGGGACAGAGAAGCTGATCTTTCTCCTGATCAGCGTCAGAAAAATCATCTCTGCAAGCCGGGCACTGGAAGAATCCTGTTACTGTTCCTGGAGAGGTAGTCTTAGTTGTTTGGCTTCGAGTAAAAACACTGGGGGAAAGCTGCCACCAGACGCCTGTAAGCTGGAAAATTGAGTCCAAAAAAACCAGTACCCGGGTAGGGATCCATTTCTTTAAAACATTGATTCGGAAGTGGGATACAGTCAGCTGTCGCTCCAGTTTAAAGCCGGCATCTGTCAGCCATTTCCGGATGCTGTTAGGATGAAAATCAAAATTCAGCTCTGTAAACTCTACCGCTTCCAAAGAAAATGGACTCCATTCTTGCCGTCCAAACAGGTAGCGCAGGATGGCTTTAAGATTTTGTTTGTTGGCGTATTCCAGAATAAATGGGCTTTCAGGTTTTAACACCCGTTGGATCTGGCGCATTGAAGCCAGAGGATCTTTCATGTGATGCAGGGTGCGGATCATGGTGGCGCCTTCAAACAGGTTCTCCACAAAGGGCAGCCGATAAACATCACCGGCAACATAAATAAATCTATCACAGCGGCCTAAGTGCTCTTGGGCAGCCTGGAGCTGGGTTAAAGAATAATCCAGTAGAACCACACGTTGATAACCACTGTAACGTGATGTATTTCGGCCAGCACCCGCGCCGATTTCAAGCAGTAGATTTCCCTGATCCAGCAGCAGCCGTTTGAGGGCGATCCTTTCGGATTGATCTTCATATTCCCTTCCACCCTCATCCCAGAAGCTGGTCTGGTAGTCGGATCCTTCATAATCAATCACAGGCGGTTGTTCAGGATTGCTGTTCATGCATACCTAACTTATTTTCTATTCGGTTTCATATGGTAACGATTTTTAAGATTGAAATTCACAGGGAGATAGTTAACCTCAACGGCCGTTGTATCCTCGGCCCACGCCACGGTAGCGGAACCCATATTCGGCCATTTTCCCTGGATCGTAAATGTTCCGCCCATCAAAGAGTACCGCCTCGTTCATGGCTTTCTTAATCCGTCTCAGATCGAGCTGCCTGAATTCATTCCACTCTGTATTAACCATCAGAAGATCACAGCCTTCAGCCATTTTATAGGGGCTTTCGACCATTTCAACACCCGGCATGAGTTTAGCAGCTTCTTCCATGGCGATCGGATCAAAAGCCCGAACCCTGGCACCATCTTCCATTAATAAATTGGCGATGGTTACTGATGGCGCATCACGCATATCATCTGTGTTGGGTTTAAAAGATAAACCCAGCAGACCGATTGTTTTCCCAGACAAATCCTCACTATTAAGGAGGGATTTCACTTGTTCCACGGCCATAACGCGGCGGTTGGTATTAATTTCCATTACGGAGTGCAGCAACCGAGGATGACGATCTTTTTCTTCTGCCATAAAAGCCAGGGCTTTAACATCTTTTGGGAAGCAGGAACCCCCGTAACCAATTCCAGCATTAAGGAATGATTGTCCTATTCGGGGGTCAAATCCCATGCCTTTTGATACTTCCATCACATCAGCACCCAGGTCTTCACAGATGTTGGCAATCTCATTGATGAAGGAAATCTTGGTTGCCAGGAAGGCATTAGAGGCGTATTTAATCATCTCCGCAGTTCTCAGATCAGTGACAACAATGGGAGCCCGGAGGGGAAGATGAAGCTGGGCAACTTTATCCGCGGCTGCATCGTCAAGGGAACCGACCACGATCCGGTGGGGTTGCATAAAATCCCCGATTGCCGATCCTTCCCGTAAGAATTCCGGACAGGAAACAACCGAAAAATCACCTGCATTCGGGTTTTGTTCCCGGATAATATCAGATACCCAGTCTCCGGTTCCGACTGGAACAGTGGACTTGTTGATGATGATTAAGCCTTCCTTGATATGGTCAGCAATCGATTGGGCTGCGGTGGCGACATATTGTAAATCTGCTTCTCCATCCACGCCGGATGGTGTGCCGACGGCGATAAAAACAAATTCAGCATTTTTTAGACCCTCTTCATAAGAGGTGGTAAAACGGATGCGGTTGGCTTCTACATTACGGTCAATTAACTCTTTTAATCCCGGCTCATAGATGGGCATTTTCCCTTTCTTTAACCCGGCGATTTTATCTTTATCAATATCAAGCGCGACAACCTTGTTCCCCAGATCTGCAAAACAGGCTGCGGTAATTATCCCTACGTAACCAACCCCAACGACACATATGTTCTTCATAAATCATCCTTTCCTTGTTCCAGAAGGTATGGGTTCTTTTTCCGCCCAAATCTTACCATACCCGTCCCATTTTTGGTTAATTACCAGGAAAAATGTGTCCAGGGTTCGACTTGGGAGAATCCTGGCAAACAGAAAAAAACCTGCTTTTCAATCATAATACTAGTGTCCGGGTCTTAATATATAATATGAGTGCCATATAAAGATACCCAGGCTGGAATGAAGGAGCACCCTATGTCTGAACCACGAGAAATCCGCGCACCACGCGGAAGCACCCTAACATGTAAAAATTGGCAAATAGAAGCTGCCTACCGGATGATTCAAAATAACCTTGATCCTGAAGTTGCCGGAGATCCAAATCGGCTTATAGTCTACGGAGGCAGCGGAAGAGCCGCCCGCAACTGGGAAGCATTTGATGCTATCCTGAAAAGCCTGATTGAATTGGAAGAGGATGAAACCCTTCTGGTTCAATCAGGAAAACCAGTTGCGGTTTTTAAATCTCATCTGGACGCGCCAAGAGTGTTGATTGCCAATTCAAACTTGGTGCCATTCTGGGCAACCCAGGAACACTTTGATAAGCTTGTCGCGCAGGGATTGATGATGTATGGTCAGATGACTGCAGGATCCTGGATATATATTGGCACCCAGGGAATTCTCCAGGGTACTTACGAAACGCTGGGTTCGCTGGCGGCCCAGCAGGGTTGGTCTTCCTTGAAAGGGAAATTTGTTCTGACGGCAGGTTTGGGAGAAATGAGCGGAGCCCAACCACTGGCGATTACCTTGAATGAAGGCGTGGGTTTGATTGTGGAAGTGGATCCCGCACACGCCCAACGAAAACTGGACATCGGGTATGTGGATGAAGTTCTAGAGGATCTTGATCAAGCACTGGCAATGGTTGAGGAATATAAAAAGGCAGGGAAAGCAATCTCGATTGGATTGATTGGCAACGCTGCTGAAGTGTTCCCTGCCCTGGTGGACCGGGGAGTGATCCCCGATGTAGTCACTGATCAAACCTCTGCCCATGACCCGCTGGATTATGTTCCGCTGGGGTTAACAGTCAAGCAAGCCTGGAAACTTCGGGAGGAGGATCCGGCTGAATATCGCCAGCGGTCATTTTCCTCCATGGTGGAACATGTGAAAGCTATGCTGGCAATGCAGGGTGCAGGCGCGGTGGTATTTGATTACGGGAATAATATCCGGCAGCAAGCTTACAACCAGGGATTAAAAAATGCTTTTGATTTCCCTGGATTTGTCCCGGCTTATATTCGACCTCTTTTCTGCCAGGGGAAAGGTCCATTCCGCTGGGTTGCTTTATCTGGTGACCCGGAAGATATTTATCGGACTGATAAAATCATCCTGGAACTTTTCCCTGAAGATGAACACCTCAAGCGATGGATTAAGATGGCAAAGGAGCAGGTTCCCTTCCAGGGGCTGCCCGCTCGAATCTGCTGGCTGGGTTATGGTGAACGGGCTCAGGCTGGATTGGCTTTTAATACTCTGGTTGCTGAAGGGAAAGTATCAGCGCCAATTGTGATTGGTCGGGATCATCTGGATTCAGGTTCTGTTGCATCACCTAACCGGGAAACAGAAGGAATGAAAGATGGAACGGACGCTGTGAGTGACTGGCCCATTTTAAACGCGTTAATTAATGCAGTTGGCGGTGCAACCTGGGTTTCATTTCACCATGGAGGAGGGGTGGGTATCGGGTACAGCCAGCATGCCGGCCAGGTGATTGTTGCTGATGGTACTCCTGAAGCAGCCAAACGCCTGGAGCGAGTTTTGACAACTGATCCCGGATTAGGAATTGTCCGCCATGCCGATGCGGGTTATCAATCTGCTATTGATGCTGCCAAACGACACGGGATAAAAATTCCAATGCTGGATTGATATCAATCATCTTAAAGCTACTCAATGAACCATGGGCCAAGGAGAAATAACTCCTTCAATTGTGGGAGAGATTAATTTATGAATAAAATAGGAATTCTTACCAGCGGTGGAGATGCACCCGGGATGAATGCAGCCTTAAGATCAGCAGTCCGGGTAGCCCTGGATCTTGGTATCGGAATTTTCGGCATCCGGGAAGGCTACCTGGGGATTGTTGAAGGTGGGGACCAAATACAGGAGATGACCTGGGAATCTGTGGGAGGGATCCTGCAACGAGGTGGAACGATCATCGGATCAGCCCGCTGTCAGGAATTCCGCACCAAAAAAGGGCGTTTAAAAGCAACCAGGAATCTGGTTGAACTTGGGATTGATGGATTGATAATCATTGGAGGAGATGGCAGCTTAACAGGCGCTTCCATTTTCAGGAGCGAATGGCCGGATTTGATCGCTGATTTGATCCAATCGGGAAAAATTTCCCCTGAGAGTGGGGAGTTACACCCCAATTTGGTGATAGTTGGTTTACCGGGATCGATTGACAATGATATGTATGGGACAGATATGACTATTGGTGCGGATACGGCGCTGCACCGGATTACAGAAGCAATTGATGCCATCACCAGCACAGCTTCCAGTCATCAACGCAGTTTTGTAGTTGAGGTGATGGGCAGGAATTGCGGATATCTGGCTATGATGGGCGCCCTGGCTGCTGGAGCGGACTGGTTATTTATTCCCGAAGTACCTCCTGATTCTGATACCTGGAAGACAGAAATGTGTGAAGCGCTGAGTGCAGGGCGCAAGGCAGGCCGCAGGGATAGCATCGTGGTGGTATCAGAAGGGGCTTGCGATAAAAAGGGCAATCCCATCACCAGCCAGGAGATAAAAAAAACATTAGAAGATCAATTGGGAGAAGATACCCGGATAACCATTTTAGGACATGTCCAGCGGGGTGGCTCTCCCTCAGCGTTTGATCGGAACCTGGGTACAATCCTGGGCCATGCAGCTGTGCACGCCCTCCAGGAAACAAAACCTGAGGATCCACCTCAATTAATTGGCATGAAGGGAAACCGGGTGGTGAGTTCCCCATTAAAGGAATGTGTTGATATTACGCAGCAGATATCCAAATTCGCGAATAAGAACCAATTTGAAAAGGTGTTGGAATTACGGGGATCCGGTTTCCAGTCTACCTACAAAATACTTCAAACTCTGCTCCAGGCAGGACCAAGACCTGTGAATAAATCCGATGAAACTTTCCGGATCGGGATAATGCATTCCGGAGGTCCTGCGCCGGGAATGAATACTATTGTCAGAGCTGCAGTCCGCTGGGGATCTGACCAGGGACATACCATGCTGGGAATCCATAATGGGTTTCCCGGATTGGTGAAAGGAGATGTAAGAGAACTTTCCTGGATGGATGTCAGTGGTTGGGTTCCTCAAGGAGGCGCAGAAATAGGAACAAATCGCATGGCCCCCGCCGATGGAGATTTCTATTCCATCGCCCGGACAATTGAAAAAGAGAAACTTAACGGATTGTTGATTGTGGGTGGAGAATCGGGATATAACGGTGCCTATGAAATGTTCAGCCGGCAGAAAGAATTCCCTGTCTTCCGGATACCGATTGTCAGCCTTCCGGCTACCATTGATAATGATCGTCCGGGATCGGAGTTGAGCATTGGTGCCGATACGGCATTAAATAGCATTATCCAGGCAGTGGACCAGATTAAACAATCTGCAGTGGCTTCCCGGCGCTGTTTTGTGGTTGAAACGATGGGTAAATACTGCGGATACCTGGCGTTAATGAGCGGATTAGCTACGGGAGCTGAGCGAGTCTACATCCATGAAGAAGGAATTTCTCTCCAGGGCCTTCAGGAAGATGTGGACCATCTGGTTACCGGATTTAACCAGGGGAAACGATTGGGATTGATGATCCGCAACGAAAGCGCCCATCCAGTTTACACGACTGATTTTATGTGTCGACTCTTTGAGGTAGAGGGAAAAGATCTCTTTGATGTCAGGCAGGCTATACTTGGGCACCAACAGCAAGGAGGAAACCCGACTCCCTTCGATCGCATCCAGGGAACCCGCCTGGCGGTGAAAAGTGTTGATTTTATTATCAATGAGATCGGTAAAAAAGACCCCGGGAATGTGTTCATCGGGTTAGAAGGGGGGAAGATCCAGTTTACCAATATGGAAGATTACACCCGCCTGGAAGACTGGGAATTCGGCAGACCAAAAATCCAATGGTGGATGGATTTGCGTCCCATTGCCCGTATACTGGCCCAACCCGGACCCAGGAACCAAATGTAGATGATATTAGGAGTACAGATTCAAGAAATGGGGTTGGTTGATCCCCCCTTGTGCAATCCTTGTTCTCCAGATCCCCGGGCTGCTGCAAGAGATCTATTTAGAATAAATACTTTTCAACCTGCACGTTTTCCCGCCCGAGCATATCCCTCAAGTGATTGATAAGTTCTTTTGTGACGTTGGTTGAGGCATTGGGGAACTCAAGCAAGTGGCTTTTTTCGTTTTCAATAATCTGGAAAGTGAAGCGGTCTTTTCCTGGATAACTGATTAAAGTTCCATAAACCTGCCGTAACCTGAGTTTATCCCGCATTGTATCCCCCCGGTTTCTGAGGATTATTGTGAGCAGGTAGGTGGCATCTTCCTCGAGAGATATTGATGCCGCTCTCCCGGGAGTTGATTCTTCCGTTTCCTGGGGAACTTGCGGTTTCTCGGATTCCTGCCTTGTCTCAGGTTCCTGCTGCGTCACTGGTTCCTGATCTTCCTCAGGTTCCTGCCCCTCATTATTCGAGTCTTTTTTCCAGTCGGGAGGAAAAACTTCCGGCGCAGGGGGGGCGTTGGTTAAAAGTTCAGCTGCAATTTCTGGTTCTTCCAGTTCCATTGCATCCACTACTTCGGCTGGTTTGGTATCTGGCGCAGGCATATCAACCGGCATCGATTGGGTAGTTTCAGGCGGTTCCTGAATCGGATCAACCTGGGTAAGACTGGTAGAAACGTGGTCAACCAGGACCTTGGTATCTCCTCCATTGGTATCGGCTTTTCCTTTGATATAAATGATCTCGTCAAAGCGGATGAGTTCCCCAAATTTCTTCCAGGTATTGGGGAAGATCACAAGATCGATCATTCCTTGAATATCCTCGATGGTTGCAAAAGCCATGGCTTTTCCGTTTTTGGTCTGATGCGGCCGGATCTTGGTCACAATCCCTGCAACGCTGACCCGTTCCTGGTGTTTGGCTTCATTCAGGTCTTGTGCAAAATGAGTCACATGCCGCTGCAGGCGGTCCATTACAGTACTGAGCGGATGATCTGAGACATATAACCCGATCAATTCCCGTTCCCAGTCCAGCTGGGCTCTACGGCTGATTTCCGTTTTTGCTTCTGGTAACTTAATGGTTTCTATTAAACCGGTCCCGTCTCCAAACATGGAGATCTGGCCCGCGTCTGCGGCCTGGTAATTGGATGAGCTGATGGCGATGATCCGGTCCATGGATTCCAGCAGGGCTGGTCGGCTTCCAAAGTCATCCAGGGCGCCCACCTGGATCAGGGATTCAAGGGCTCTTTTGCCAACCTTACGCATATCCACCCGCCTGAGAAAGTCATTTACCTCCTTGAATGGCTGATCTCCCCGACCCTGAATGATTTCCTCCACTGGCCCTTCGCCAACATTTTTAATCGCCCCTAATCCAAAACGAATGCAGGATTCTCCCTCTGGATTATCTTCAATTGTAAAACCCCAGCAGCTGAAGTTAACGTTGGGTGCGAAGACCTCGATATCCATTTGCCTGCATTCGGAGGCATAAAGAGTGACTTTATCGGAATTGTTCTGATAAACAGTCAGCAAGGCTGCCATATACTCCACAGGATAGTGGGTTTTTAAGTAGGCAGTCTGGACCGAGATTAATCCATAATCTGCCGCATGGGCTTTATTAAATCCATAACGGGCAAATTTCTCCCAATCTGTAAATATCTCTTCGGCGGTTTTTTGATCTACTCCGCGCTCAACAGCCCCGCTGACAAATTTTTTCTTGTGTTCATTTAACTCAGCGGCTTTCTTCTTGGCAACGGCTTTTCGAAGACTGTCTGATTCTGAAGGCGTATATCCGGCAATCTCGACCGCACTGTGCATGATTTGCTCTTGGTATACCGGTATCCCGAAGGTTTCCTCGTAAATTGGAATTAAATCTTCGTGGCGGTAACTGATTTCCTGTCTATTGTGCATGCGGTCGATATAATTCGGGATAAAATCCATCGGACCAGGACGGTAGAGGGCGACCATGGCGATTACATGTTCCAGCCGTGTAGGCTTCATTTCTTTCAAGTAGCGGCGCATCCCGGAACTTTCCACCTGGAAGAGACCGATCGTTTCCCCCCGCCCAATCAGTTCAAAGGTCTCTGGATCATCATCGGGAATATTATCAAGCGTAAATTTTACACCATGACGTTCCTCGATAAGCTGACTGGCCAGCGCCATAATGGTCAGGGTGGAGAGTCCCAGGAAATCTATTTTCAGCAACCCGAGTTTGTCAACCACAGACATTTCGTACTGGGTTAAGGTATCAATGGGACTGTCCCCCAGGTTTCCGGTAGGCCTGTGAAGGGGAGTGTACTCTTCCACCGGTCGATCTGTAACCACCACCCCGGCCGCATGGGTACCGGCATTGCGGACTGTCCCTTCCACGCCCTTGGCTGTGTCAATTAAGTTCTGTAAATACGGGGCATCGTGATAAAGCTGGATAAATTCAGGGGAGTGTTCCAGGGCTTCTTCGATGCTCATCGGCGGTAAATTTGGGATAGCCTTGGCAACCCGGTCCACTTCCTGGAGAGGGATATCCATTACCCGCCCGACATCGCGGATGGCAGCCCGGGCTTTCATGGTCCCGAAGGTAATAATCTGAGCCACCTTATCGTGTCCGTATTTGTCGGCACAATAATGCATCATTTCTGCCCGCCGGTCGTCTGGAAAATCAAGGTCGATGTCTGGCATGGAAATCCGACCCGGATTTAAGAACCGCTCAAAGATCAATTTGTGCTTAAGGGGATCAATTGGTGTGATCTCAAGACAGTAGGAAACTATCGAACCGGCCGCAGACCCGCGGGCGTTGTACCAAATCCCTTTTTGCTGGGCATATTGGATAAGATCCCAGACAATCAGGAAATAAGCGTCAAATCCCATGGTTTTGATGATATCCAGCTCATATTCCAGCCTTTCGCGGATTTCGGGGGTATTGGCCCGGTCCGGGTAGCGTTTTTTTAATCCCTTTTCGCAGATTTCTCTTAAATAACTGTCAGGAGTTTTTCCTTCAGGGACGGGGAAGTTGGGCAGATGGTATTCCTTAAACCCTAAATCTACATCACAGCGTTCTGCAATCAGCAGGGTGTTCTCGATCGCTCCCGGTACTTCAGCAAAGATGGACTTCATTTCTTCCGGTGTGCGCAAATAATAGGTTTCATCTGTCATTCGCATCCGGTCGGGATCACTGAGTATCTTACCGGTTTGAATGGCCAGGAGGACATCCTGGATAGCAGCATCAGCCGGATTGACGTAGTGGACATCATTGGTGGCGATAAAATGGGCATTATACCGGGGACCCATTTCAATCAGAGCCCGGTTGATCTGCTCCAATTCAGGGATTTCGTGCTGCTGCAGCTCAAGGAAAAAGTTATCGGGACCAAAAACCTCATAATACCAATCCAGCTTTTTCCTGGCTGCTTCAAGGTTTCCCTGTTTAATCGCCCGGGGAATTTCTGCAGCCATACAGCCGGAAGTAACAATTAACCCTTCCGCGTGAGCGGCAAGGAAATCATGGTCGATCCGGGGGAAATAATAAAAACCTTCTAGTTGGGCAGCCGTGGCAATTTTTAGCAGGTTTTTATAGCCAGTCTGGTTCTCAGCCAGCAGGAGCAGGTGTGAGGATCTTTTATCATACTGCGGGTCTCGGTCTTTCATTCCCCGGGCTGCAAGATAGCCTTCCACACCGATAATGGGTTTAAGATTAACCTCTTTTGCAGCGTGATAAAAATCAACTACACCGTACATGGCACCGTGGTCGGTAATTGCCAGGGCAGGCATGTCAAGTTCTTTGGCCCGTTTTACCAGGGCTTTGATATTGCTTAACCCGTCCAGGATTGAGTATTCTGTGTGAACGTGGAGGTGTGCAAACGCCATAGGCAGAACCGATAAAAAAAGGTGAATGAATTATCCCTATTATACGCTCGATTGGCTGGATTATGATCCTCAAAAGCCTGAAAATCAGCGAATTTACCTTAAAAATTCAGACTTGACGTAAGGTTTCGATTGGGGGAGAGAGTTCTATCCAGGAAGCGGCTTTGGAAGGATAAGTGGAGGAATTCCTCTCCTTAATTACCGAGAGTCGGGTGCGCCAATACCCGACTCTCTCTAAGGAGGAGAAGAAGAGAAATTCCCTTTCTGATATCAGTGTAGCATTTGGATTCATTTAATGCTTGACGATAACCTGACGCTTACCCTACGTTTGGTATACGATTTTATTGATCGGCTGAGTGGTATACTGGGATTGGGAATCCTGATCCGATCAGAGGAGAGAATACTGTGAAATCTATTTTTTACCTGAACACCCTGCAGACAAAGGAATTAGGTTTAATTGGCATAACAGTCACCGAGAGGGGTTTATCCAAGCTGCGGATGTTTCAGGAAAGTAAAGAGACTTTTTTAACCCTCAATAAAACCTACCAGGAGGGAGAATTCATCTTTTCTGACCAGGAAACAGGATATGTAATCGACCAGCTGCAAGCCTATCTCAAGTATGAGAGAAAGGAATTTTCGTTACCGATTGATTGGACCGGCTATACAGACTTTCAAAAGGCTGTCCTGAAGCAAACGCTAGAGATACCGTACGGTGAAACCCGATCTTACGGACAGATCGCTGCGGCCGCTGGCAGCCCCAAAGCCTCAAGGGCGGTTGGCCAGTCTGAGAAATCAAATCAGGTTCCCCTGGTGATCCCCTGCCACAGGGTTATTGGATCAGATGGAAGCCTGACTGGATATGGGGGAAAAAATAATATCGACCTGAAAGCGTGGTTATTGGATTTTGAAAAAATCGGATTAAAGCGGGGACAAAATTAGTCAAGCCAGATTACGGCTTGATTGCCCAAGACATCCCAGGACTTCAGGAATTCTTTTTTATAGCGGGTATATACTCTAGCGCCATCCAGGACCGTAAGTTTATTCTCTGTGTATCCGATCACAATCACGGTATGTTCAAAGCGGGCGACAGTCGTTTTTGCACCGCCGGAGGCAGTATAGGGGACCGGGGTGCCGTAGTTCACGTGGCCGATTACCCAGACTATTACCGGTTGTCCCGCAGCAATCTCCGCTTTTAATTCCTTCATTGTCATGCCCTGAACGTACTTGGCCTTTAAACCAAATTCACGCAGTCTCTGGGCAACAGGTTTGGCATGGACTCCGTATGGGGCAGGTGGTATTTGTCCCCAACTTCCATAGACACTACCAACAAACCCTTTGTCAGGATTATCATGAACAGGAAGTCCGTTAAAGAAAGTATATTCGTTAATTGACTTTCCAAAGTACCCTGCCCAATCAACTGCAGACCGGGATTCACAACTGAGCGGCATGGATTGCGGGTGCCCAGAAATCCCTTTGATACTGCTCATGGGTGGCAGTGTAGCGGTTACTGTAAAGGTGGGAGTTGGTGTTGCGAAAAAGGTTGGAGATGCAGTAGGTGTGGGGGTTAAGGGGGAAGGAGGGAAGGGGGTATAAGTTATGGTCGGGCGAGAAGTCTCCGTGGGCGAGGATGGAGGAGGAATAATTTCTGTATTCAATACTGGGTCCGGTCCGCGATTGAATAATAAAAGGGCAATAAATCCTCCCAGAATCATCACATTCGCACCGAGAAGAGTTGTTCCGCTGGTGAAGAAGGATCTGATTTGGGGGAAGGTTGACTCCAAACGACTTGCTCGAAGCCGATTGGTAGTGGTGGTTATTTTCATCTTTATTAAAATGCGGAAATAAAAGTCACTGCTGTTTTGGAAATAGAAAAGTATTCTAATTATACTCAAACCTGCTCAAGAAATTAGGGATAGATCCGGAAATTTACAGCCCTGTAAGGTTTTTAGATTTCTGATTGAGATCAGGGATAACTGTCCGCGGTGGAAGGTTTTCCTGTAAGGGGGATGAAGATTGTATAATGATGGGTAAAGACTAGAAGCAGATTCTTGGATATACGGTAGATGCTATTTACTCAAAGGAGAACCTCCCCTTTCCGATTTGCCTTGTTGCTGGTTTGTGTAACCAGCCTGGCGGGGTTTTCTGCCTGCCGGTCTGGGTTACCCCAATCGCAAGGGGTGAATCAGCTGTTAAAAGCCGAGACATTGCTTCCAGAGAAAACAGAGGAGCCAAGTGCAACACCGGGACTTGTTAACCCTTCATCCTCAATAACACCCCCTTCACCCCAGACTACTCCTGAAGGAACTGAAATTCCGACGGAGAAGAGTACTGATTTGATCACCATCAGGGTTGTTTTTGATAACTATCCCTATCAAGATGGGTTGGATACCGGCTGGGGATTCTCCGCCTATGTGACCTACAAGGATTTTAATGTACTTTTTGACACCGGAGCGAGCGGATCAGTCCTGCTGAGGAATATGGCAGCATTGAGCATAAAACCGGAGGGGATTCAAAACGTGGTCCTTTCCCACCAACATAATGATCACACCGCGGGTTTACAACATGTACTCTCCGCGGGTGCAAATCCAAAGATCTATCTGCCGCCTTCCTTTTCCTCTTCCTTTAAGAATCAATTCAACCACCAGGCGGAAGTGATTGAAGTAACTCCCGGCTTTCCGATCGCAGAGAGAATCAGCACCAGCGGAGAAATTCCCGGTTCGCCACCCGAACAAGCCCTGGTGATTGATACCACCCGGGGATTGATCGTTATCACGGGTTGTGCCCACCCCGGGGTGGAAAAAATGGTTCTGGCTGCAAAACGGTATTTTAAGGAAGACGTTTACCTGGTGATGGGTGGATTCCACCTGGGGGGTGCCAGTACAGAGGAAGTAATACGCATCATTAAGGAATTTAAACGTATTGGTGTTGTCCAGGTTGCTCCCTGCCACTGTACTGGAGATCGGGCGATAAGACAATTTAAGGAAGCCTTTGGGGACAATTTCATCCGCTTGGGTGTTGGCGCAGTAATTGAGATTGAAACTTAAGATGGTGATATTTTTTAAAGATCAATATTTCAATTCTGGAATTTTCGGCTGGTGGTGCTGATACAATAATCTGGAAGACCAGGGGAGAAAAATATGCAAATAAACCAGGATCCAATCAAAAAAGCTGGCAGTTTGGTTGAGGGGGGATTCCATTGAGCTGAAGCCGTAATAATCGCCGTGGGCGAACATTTGTTAGGACCCCTGGAAGATCGGGAAATCCGGATGTCTACCGGATTTGCAGGAGGAATTGGCGGCACCTACAAAGACCACTGTGGTGCTTTTTCTGCCGGGATAATGGTTATCGGTGGGCTGTTTGGACGGACATCTTCAGATGTGAATGATCAAGTATGCCAGGCTTTAGCTGCAGAATACAGGGACCGTTTTAAGATACAATTTAAGACCCTGATCTGCGGGGAGCTCAGGGAAGAAAAATACGGTTCCCAGGGCGCAGAACCCTGTTCAACCCTGGTTGAACGAGCGTCCCGTATCCTTCTGGAAGTCATCCGGGATTACGAGGGTGGCAATCTATAAGGATAGGGCGAAGGAAGGATATGATGGAAGATCAGAAAACTCCTCTGCAAAAAAGACCCCAGGTATGGGTTGGTATAGGCCTCGCCATTGGGGCAGGGGTTGGGTTAGCATTGCATGATCTCCCCCTCGGAATAGGAGCGGGGATGCTGGTGGGGGCAATTATTAGCATCATGCAAAAAAGAAAGAATGACCAGGAAAAAGCAAAATAAGAGTAAAAATCCAGCCCGGTTTAAAAAAGTTAATCGCAGGGTTGGGCTTCTCAGTGATGAGGTTTGACCGCGTTGAGAAAATCTGCCAGAAGCCCGTAGGCTGTGGTCCTGGTGGAAGGGTTTTCCTCAACCAGTGATAATTTTCCTAATACATCTGATTCAATCTCCAGAATTGATGATGTACCATCAACATGATATAAAAAGGAATCCGGGTTGATTTTCTGGGGTTGGACGTAGGCTTTGATCCCGTTTTTATGGTTTTTATCTCGCCGGGCAAAACAAACTAATTTCCAGCGTTGACCGTTTTCTTTTGCATCCTGGATCAAACCTGATGTCAATTCCCTGATTCCAGTACGATCTACCTGGTCTGGTGTAAGGGGGATATCCATTAACACGGTAGCCAAACAAGCCACTTTGACCGCTGCATCCCAGCCATCGATATCTCCGCTGGGATCAGTTTCAGCGATCCCGATTGACTGGGCATAAACAATAGCCTCTTCCTGGCTTTCCCCTTGTTCCATGCGGGTTAAGACCAAATTCGTGGTGGAGTTCAGGATACCGGAAAAACCAGTTACTACAGCGCCGGGCAAACCACTGCGGGAAATTGAAAAAACCGGCGCCCCATCCATGACCGCAGACTCAAATAAAAAGTGTAGATCCCGCTGCTGGGCGAGTCTGGTTAGTTCCTGGTAACCGTGTACAACGGGTCCTTTGTTGGCGGTAATGGCATGCATGCCTTTTTTAAGCCCCAGTGTAAGATAATCCAGGGCTGGCTGCCCGGATTTATAATTAACCGGTGTGGTTTCAAATAAAATATCTGCCCCGCAAGCCCCGATAAATTCCCGGCTGTTACGGAGCGGTTGGCTGGATAAGTTTTCCAGGGAATCCCCGCGACGGTAGCTTTTTAAAACATCCGCCAGAGAAAAACCCTTCGGGTTTACTGCGGCGCCGTGAGTTCCAGAGGCGATACCCACTACCCGGAAGGATATTCCCAGTTTTTTCTTCAAGTATTGATCTTTTTCCAATAGCAGTTCAGCCAGGGCTTGCCCCACGTTTCCAAAGCCTAACAGGGCGAGTTTATATTCACGATAAGGGGGAGGTGTAGGAGACATGATATTATTTCAGACCTTTTTTATGGCGGGTTTTAATAGACTGGATTTCCCCTTCTGTCAGATCAGGGATCTCTTCTGTACTTTCGATTTTTAATGCTTTGCGCTGGGCTTCACGCCAAAGGGATAATCTGCTCTCTATTTCAGGTTCATACCCCTGAGTGGATGGATGGTAAAAATAGGTTCCCAACAGTTCATCAGGCAGGTATTGCTGGGGCATGAAATGCTCCGGATCCGCGTGTGGGTACTGGTAGCTTTTTCCATGACCGAGAGCTTTCCCGTCCCGACTGGCATCTTTAAGATGATTGGGCACCCCGGTGCGTCCGGATTTTTCAATCAGATCATAGGCTTTAAAATACGCCCCGGTGGAATTGGATTTTGGCGCGGTGGAGAGATAAAGCACAGCTTCCACAATGGGGTAAATCCCTTCCGGCAGACCGATATAATCAAAGGCCTGGGCGGCGGCATTAGCCACTACCAGACCCATTGGATCTGCTAAACCTATATCTTCTCCGGCGGAAATGATCAGGCGCCGCAGGATAAAACGGGGATCTTCCCCGGCGTAAAGCATTTTCGCCAACCAGTATAAGGCAGCATCTGGATCGGAGCCTCGGATTGATTTAATAAATGCTGAGATTGTATCGTAGTGAGCATCCCCGTCCTTGTCGTACAGCACTGCCCGGCGCTGGATGGAATCCTGGGCAATATCCAGAGTCACCTGGATAACTCCCTTCGCATCCGGCAGTGTGGATTCCACGGCCAGTTCCAGGGCATTTAAGGCGTTCCGTCCATCCCCACCTGCAACCCGGATCAGGTGCGCTTTGGCATCTTCTTCCAATTCTATCTTTTTATCCCCATACCCCCGTTCTTGATCTTCCAGGGCGCGCTGCAGCAGGGTGCTGATATCTTGATCTGTAAGTGACTTCAATTGGAAAATCCGGGAGCGGGATACCAGGGCGCTGTTGACCTCAAAATAGGGGTTCTCGGTTGTAGCGCCAATCAGGGTGATCGTGCCGTTTTCAACATAAGGCAGCAATCCATCCTGCTGGGCTTTATTCCAGCGGTGCACCTCGTCAACAAACAAGATAGTTCGTTTCTGGTACATTTTCCGCAGATCACTGGCTTCATGAATAACCTGGCGGAGATCTGCTTTTCCAGCCATCACCGCCGAGAGGCTTGTGAAATGGGATTCGGTGTGATTGGCGATTACCATGGCCAGGGTTGTCTTCCCGGTTCCTGGTGGTCCCCAGAAGATCAATGAGGAAAACAAACGGTCGGCCATGATAGCCCGGTAGAGCAGCTTGCCTTCCCCGACAATTTCTTTCTGGCCGACAAATTCATCCAGGGTTCGCGGCCGCAGTCGGGCAGCCAGAGGGGCTTTTTTCTTGAGATCTTCTTCCATAGCATGATCAAATAAATCCATGAGGGTATTTTATCATGGAGGGAACTATTGCCCTGGCTGGACACGAAGTTCATTAATTTACTATGAATTACAGGCAAAGAGGTGATGATTGTCCTATTCCTTTCTGCAAGAGTATGAGTACAATAGTCTGGTCCCTGGCCAGGGGTTCAATATAGATTCCAATATAGCAATTAACCCCTGGCTGGGGACTATTTTTTGTTTGCTTGATAAGGTGTTGGATTGGATAATTAATTGGAATTATCTCTTTGTCCTCGAAAAAGTGGGAAAGAAGTATTCTTGATGAATTCAAGGAGCGTCCCGGAATTGGATTCAATCTATAGGCAGATTTAATCATCTGTACTGAGAAAATAAGGCCTGGATTTGTTTGCGGTATTCAATACATCATTATTACAGTTTGGGCTGCCAGTTCACTCATTAGTAAATAAGGAGATTTACTTATGAAACGAAAGCTAGATCTGATTCTTCTGCTAAGCATTTTATTGACCACTGTTGCCTGTACATTCTCAGGTATCCTCCAGAAGGTTTTTGGCTCAGGAGGAGGGATTCAAAAAGCTCCTGATATTGTCGCCACTGAAATATCCCTGCCTGAGGACCAGGCCGTTACCTGGTCTTGCACACCAAATGATCTCAGTTCGTATCTAGGTGATGCCTGGCAACATTACCCTCAAGTATTAAAGGACTTACGTTTGGATCTGCGCTCTTCTGAAGATACCCTGACCTCTTCGGTTTCGTTTGTCAGCAATGGGACATTTCTGGTTGACCGGGACGATGATTATCGGCCTCCCCCAGGAGCGACGCTGGTGCCGGAAGGCGAATACAGAACAGAGGAGAAATACCAGGGGACCGGTACTGCAGAGCGAGATGGATATAATTATCTGGGAAAGATAACTGTGGATTACCAGTACACTATTTTTTTCCCAAACCAAGAAGTACAAACGGGTAGTTTGGAATTTTTGACAGTGGGATATTTATCTCCAGAATCGGAGGATTTACAAATCTGTTTTGATGTATATTCGGAACAGTATAATGCCACAACTCAGGATCCTCCCGGACTAATGAAAGAAAACTGCAAATGGCCAGGTTATTATTTTGTTTGTTATCCTGATCAATAGGGAAAAGATCAGGTAGAGATCCTGATTGTTATGAATTCCAGGCAGGTCCCTAAAGGAAATCCCATCAGGTTATAATGGATATGTCGCCCAAATGTCGTGAACACGACATGGTGTTTCTGGCTGAATTTTCTACAATAGAGGAAAATTCAGTTAGAAGGAGAGCATCATGAAACAACCTGATCTTGGACTCAAAGTATCTGAATTACGGAAGGAAAAAGGCTTCACACAGGAGCAATTGGCTGAGTTTTGTGAAGTCACTCCCAGGACCATCCAGCGTATAGAAAGTGGGGAAGTAGAACCCCGGGCGTTTACACGCAACAGCTTAAGCAACGTACTGGAATTTGACCTAGGGCAAAACGACCTGGGAAATGAACGTTTCTGGCTGGCAGCTTTGCACTTGAGCAGTATGTTCTGCATTGTGTTGATCCCCCTGCTGATCTGGTCCTGGATGAAAACCAGAAGTTACCAAATTGACAAACACGGACGGCAGGTGATGAACTTTCAAATCACCGTCACCCTGGCATTGTTCGCCGGTGGTTTTTGTCTCATGGTAGGACTGCCGGCCGCTTTGATCCTGCTCGAGCAGGGAACTGGCAATGTGACCTTGATGAGTGGACTGGCTCTATTCAGTACCCTGCCGATGATCCTGATTGGCTTTTTTATCACCTACCAGGGCATTATGAACACTATCCGGGTTCTGACAGATAAACCAACCAGCTACCCGCTGAGTATAAAATTCATAAAATAGAATAATATAAATTGATAAAACAACCCCTCTGGATTATTTCCAGAGGGGTTTTCTTTTAGGTTTTCTTACTCTCAGCCTTGCGCAACTTTTAGCTTATCTTTTCGTATACTAAATGCGGGATATGCCGTTTTGGTATCTCAGACTAAAATGAAACCTCGAATTCATGAAACTATCCCTCCCAGCAGGATAAAAGAGAATCCGTTTCTCTTCATTCTCCGTTACAATACAAGTACTATAAAAATACTCCCTTCAAGTGCCAGAAGTATTGGAGCATCTTGGGTGGATATTCTATTCAGTCGCACTTTATAAAAGGAGCCAATTATGTCGATTATCAAAAATCCTGTCCAGGTTTTCATCCGGAATTTTATCCGCTTAGTGGTGTTTCTTCCACTCTGGCTGTTGATTGCCTTATACAATTTTACTCGGGGCTGGGGTGGATCTGACATCAATCAATTGCTGATTGGCGGTGTAAAAACTCTGGTGATCCTGTGGATAGCAAACATCATCGCTGGAATGTTTTACATCCTGCCCCAATGGGAGCGGTTGGTTCTTCTCCGCCTGGGGAAATCAGTTGGTACACGGGGTCCCGGCTTATTCATGATTCCGCCATTTATATACTCTGTAGCGCGCATCCTGGATGTTCGCATTCAAACCTATGAGGTAAAAGCAACCAAAACCCTGACCAAGGATAATATTCCCATCGATGTCACTGCAGCTGTAGAGCTGGAAGTGGAAAATCCCGAAAAAGCAGCCATCGCCGTCCAGGATTACTGGAAAACCACTGAATGGGCTTCCATGGAAGCCCTGAAAAGCACTATTGGGGGCAATGATTTGCGGCCGCTGCTTAGTGAAACGGAAAGAATTGCCACTGATCTTAAGAAAATCATCGATTCCGCTGCCTCAGATTATGGCATCAATGTCCGGGCAGTAAGGATCACGGATGTGGGCACACCACCTTCCCTGGTGGAAGAGCTGGCAGTGATTGCCCGCGCCGAACGGTCCGCCAAGGCCAAACAAATCCAGGCCACTGCTGAGGTTAAAGTGGCCAATGCTCTGGCAGAGGCTTCCAGTATATTATCATCAGCTGAAGGTTCACTGGAACTGCGGCAAATCCAGGCCCTGCTGGATATCTCCAAAGAGGAAAGCGCCATGGTGATTGTTTACCCGCTAGATAGCGTTATGGGTGGTCAGATTGCTTCAGCAGCTGCCGGCACGCAGACTCAAGGCAAGCTACAGAAACCACTTGAATAACCTTCGTAAATATCAAAATGAGCTGGAGATTTCCAGCTCATTTTGATTCACCGCATAGGAGGAAACGGTATCCTTGGATACCGTTTCTTTATATTAATTTCCGGAGAGTAAAGACTTACTCTCTCTCTAAAGCTGCCAGCGATAACCAGTAATAATAGATTTCTTTGGCATCACCCTCTGTGGTATTCAGTGCTGCGCTTTCAAATAGATCCATCCCCTGCGGTTCGTAAAGAAAAGAATAAAGCATCATTTCCAGGTTCCAGCTCTGAGTACTTTCAAGGATACCCAGCAGGAAGGTGACCTGATCACCCTCGCTGCCCTGCACAATGCTGACATCTTCGGATAACCAGGCCATCTCGGTAATGGCAACGGGAAGGTCGATCATCTCCGGAATTTCTTTATAATATTCAATAGGAATTTCTCCCACAGCAGGATATTCCAGGAAAGGGTATACCGTTAATCCTACCAGGTCCTGCTTGCCGGTAAAAAGGTCCAAAACCTCCCAATGGGGGTCAAACTCCAGGCCGGAAAGGGTGGCAGTGCCCTTTAAGTACTCCAGCTGGAAGATGGTGAATACTTTGGTGTTGGGGCTTTCATATTTCACCAGATCGTAGATATCCCGGTAAGCATTCACAAAGTCGAGGAAGGCCGCCTCGCTTACTTCAGGAATCAACCGATTAACTTCAACACCAAAGGCCAGGTACTCCAGATCAAAGGTGTCGAGAACTTCCCTGATCGTGTTCCGGATTTCCGGCAGATGTCGGCTGAAATAGGTGTCATCCACCAGATCGAAATCAAACCCCAGGGCAATCAGGGGCTCAACCCCAACTGCATAAGTATCCACAAATTGGATGGTTTCGATTACGTCCGATGCTGTCCAATCCATATAAGCTCCCAACAGCTCACCTGTATGGGGAACTTCATCCAGAAATACCAGGTAATCCTCTTCGGAAGAATTGGGGAAGTTGGGTGGTATTACTCCCGCTGTGCCAACCAGGAAATTACGGGTGGAGATGGGCAGGTTACGTGCTGGAGCGGTGGGACCAGGATCCTGGACAGATGTTCCTGAACCCTGGATAGGAGTGGGTTCTGAGGGAGGTTTAGCCGGTTCAGAGCAACTCCCGGAGAGAATACTCAGGCTTAGCAGCAGGCAAACAAGCCTGATTTTTAAAAGGGATTTATAGGATTTTGTCATCTTTCCCGGCGGCCTGGCGGAGGATTTCAGTCTGTCCGACATGATAACAATCATGGAAATAGAGGAATAACAACCAATAGGCCAGGGGTTTTTCACCCCGATCGCGATATGGCGCAGGTTCTTGGAGAGATTGTTCGGTCTCACCGGCAAGGGCATTGGTAAGTTGTCCTTGAGTTTCTTCCAGGTGGCTTATCAGCTCTTCCAGCGGCAGCACACCATCAACCTCTCCCTGGATTGGTTCGGATTCCCTCTCATAATGGAATAAATCCACCCCGGGCAGAACATCTTCTGAGCCCAGCTGGCGCAAAATATTACAGCGGTTGGTGAGCACATGCCCGACTACCCAGTTGAGACAGTTGGACCGGAAAGGGAGCTGAATTAAACTGTCCTGGTGGGAGATGTTTTCTGTCTGCATTTTTATGATTTCAAGGTTGCGTTCAAAAAAATCAGACAGGGTTTGGATGGGGATCATGGAATATTCCTCAATTTAACTTATAAACAATTTCAGCTCTTTTTGGCTTTGCGGGCGGAAACCCCTTTGACCCGCTCCAGGAACTCGTCCATTTCCATAGCTTTGATGCTTTCGCCAATCAAAGGCAGGGGGAGATCATCCAGCTTCCGGAACCGGACGCAGGATTTGCCAACATCATAGCGTTTTCCGGTTTTTTTATATTTTTCCTCAAACTCCTGGTAAATTCCCTCGTCCAGATAGATGCCTGTCAGATAAACCGCCATGTGGTTTTTTTGATTAGCCAGGGCGGCGTACATCAAGGGTTTTTTATTATAAGTGTCGGGATAAACCTCAAGCGGGACCTGGTAGGTGATCATGCCCCAATTCATAACTTCTTCATATCCTTCAGGCAGGTTCTCGAGGATGGTTTCCCGGACTTTATTAATGGCTTCCCGGCGTTCTGGCGGCATTTCAGATAAATAATCCGCTACAGTCTGTGCTTTGGATAACATCTGAGCTCTCCTTCTCTACTGGTAAAAAACAAGATCATAGATCCACATTTTCACACTCATTTTACACGAAAACCCACCGGCATTTATCGGGATCTAATACCAGCAAAAAAAGAATATGTTCTGAATTTTGGAGTGTCAGTTCCTGAAAAAGGACAACACAAAGGATGAAAATAGGGTTAACGTTAGAAAGATTAACAAGGGAAGCCAAAGCAGAGGCCAGGCATCCTGGGCGCAGGGAGAGATCTGAAAACCGAAATAACCCACCATGACCGGGGTAGTAAAAAGCAGGGTCCATAATCCCGCCCGGGAAAGATCCTGGAATTGCTTCTCGTCCAATCCGGGAGCGAGGCCCCCCAGGCGCCGCCGGAAAATCCAAATTGCCAGGATCACCAGGTAGGGAGACAAGATCAACGATCCGAGCAGGACCACAATTCGCTCCATCATCCAGGCGGAGAGATTGGAAATCAGACCGGCAATCACAAAGATCAGCCCTAACAAACCGCATAGTAAGCCAGTGGAATGGAGTGACAGGAAAAGAACCTCATCTTTTAAAATATTCTCTTTATGGGTTGGACTGCTTTTTAGATTGGAAATCAAAGAGAGAATTGCCAGGACCAGGAAAATATAGTGCAGTCCGTAGCTGATGAAAAGAACGATCCATTCTCCCCGGGTTTGCCACCCCAAGGGAAATTCTTTTCCAATATCCGAGAGTAACGCCATGTCACCCAGGATCATCGCCCCGGAGAGGACACCCAGGGTGATGGCGGCGATCTTAATTTTGGAAGTGGTTTTATGGACCACAAGATGGGCCAAGATGGTACCAACACAGCTGAGGTGGAAGATGGCAATCAGGATGAAATCTAAACCCACCGCAATGCCGTAGGATTCCCAGGAGGGGTTAAGTTCCTGAAATTGGGTAACTTGGGGGTAAAGCCGGGCAAAAACTCCCGTGTTAAAAATCATCGCTGCGGCAGATAAAAAGCCGAGACTGAGTGAAAAGAGATGGAAGCTTTTAAGGATTCGGGACATCAGGCTCTCCGGTTGTTGATTTGGATTCTTCATCTAGCAGATAAAACACCTCTTCCAGGGGTTTGCCAAAATAACGGGCAATTTTAAGGGCCAGCAGAGTGGAAGGATTAAATTTTCCGGTCTCAATGGAATGGATGGTTAATCTGGTAACGCCGACCTCGTTGGCCAGGTCCTGCTGAGAGAGATTTCCCTGTTCAAAACGAAGCTGCTTCAGATGGTTGCCGAGTTCCACAGGTGGTCCTTTTCGAGAAAAATGTATAGTTTACTATACACATAGTATAGTAAACTATACATTTTGTCAAGAGCTAGATCTGTTTTTGGCTTGGATCAGCAGGTAATGTGGAAGAGACCGATTTGATTACCCTGGCCTTGATTCCAGGCTTTAACCGCGTCCTGGGTGGGGAGAATTTCTACCTGGCAGTTTTGTTCTTTAAAGTAAGCAGCTGCTTCAGGGGAAAGCCGAACGCGGCCAAACATGCCGGCACCGATTAACAGCCGGTCAGCCCCTTCCTGGTAAATAAACTCCGCTTCTGCCTGGGATATGGTATGGGAAGTCCCGTAGATTTCTTTGGATAGCTTTTTCTTGCGTTTTGTCACCATTCCATCCAATCGGATGAGGATATCATGGCTGATGCGCTCGCCGTCGACATCGATAAAACCAAATCCGGTTCCGGTCAGGGTAGGTTTCATCATGACATCTCCTTGATGGTTTGATTATAATTATGGGAGGGTTAACTGTTATAACCAGCCCTTACTGTTTTCGTTTCTGATTATTGGTAATCTTCTCTCACCGGGGAAAAGGCATCCAGTAATTTGCAGTCCGTGAGGGCTTTCCCGCCATGGGGCACTCCACCCGGGATTACCGCTACCATACCTGGTTCGAGAACCCTGGTTTCCCCGGCAACGGCAAGTTCAAATCGTCCTTCCAGAACGTTGGCAATCTGCTCCTGGGGATGACTGTGTTCCGGCAGAGCTGCATCTTGATCAACATCCCAGTATGCCAGGGTCATGTGCTCCGCATGCACAAAAACCGCCCGATACCCGGGCACAATCTCCTTTTTTATACTCTTTGAGAGATCAAGAAAACTCATGTCCACCTCCGGACAACTAACAGTAGATATTATGGATGATCTCTAGCATGCGGCTTAGCGTCTGATTGACCACGGAGCGAGACCACCAGCAGCTAGATCCCCCCCAGTTAGCACAGAAATATGCCGATTATGCCAAGGTACAGGGCGCCAAATACAGCGCCCAGGTGGCCGAGAACCACCGTGGTATTACTTCCCAGGATCCGCACACGTTTGTTCCTGAGGTTGATCAGCCGGGGAATACCAAAAATGATCAAGGCACCAATCAGGATAGCGGCCAAACCGGCCAGGATCCCCACATGGCCCATTTTCCCGCCGGGGTAGGGGGGTAATAATACACGGCGCCGATTTGCAAACCCAGAACCGTATTAAGGACCCCGCTCAACAATATAAATATGCCGCCGGCTGTTGTTATCTTTCCGGGCAGGGGATTGTTCATGCTGGATCGGGTTTCTTTAACCGGGGTAAAAATCGGCCGGTTCTATCCATATATTCCTGGTACTGAGTCCCGAATTGATCCAGCATCATCTGCTCCTCATCTTTAATCCGGAGCAAGTATTGAGGGATCTGGGGGATCAGGAAGGAAAAACCAGCAATCCAATTGGTCAGGATCAAGGGTTGAGCTATTGCCCACAGCAAGTGGGCGGCATACATGGGATGGCGGATATACTTAAAAATTCCCTCTGTGACCAAAGTGTGCTCTTCCCGTAAGCCCAGGGTGGGCGTCCAGTTGCGGCCCAGATCCCGGTGAGTCATCCAGAGCATCACTGAGGCGGCGGCAAACATCAGCACCCCAATCCAGCGCAGCCAATCCGGCAGCGAGTAGTCGGCGAAATCCAGGACAGAGGAACAGACATACACAACCGGCACAATCATGCCTATGCCATTAAGGGCCAGCAGGATGGTATCCAGCGTGGAGCCCCGGTCTTTCACGGTCGACAAATTGCGGTATTTTGTGGTGCCAAGACTGCGCACAACACTGATGATAACCAGTTCAATAAAGTAGATCAGCTTATAGATTGAATTCGACATTGTGGTCTCCTGTTATCCTCTTTATGGATTATAAAAGATAACCTGGCTTTTGGCGGTAATAATATATTCTCCCGCTAGATTCCATCCAGCGCTGGATATAAAATAAGATCCTAATCCAGCTAATAAAATGGCAGAGATCAGGATTAAAGTTCGCCGGGTTTGAGGTCCCAGGAAAGCAGTTGTTCCCATCAGGGTGATCAGAATCAGAGAAATGCTGATCATGGTGATGTAAAAAGAAAAAAGCAGAATAAGAGCAAAACGGAACCCTTCAGCATACGCGGAGAGGACTGCTGGTCCCATCACCAGGCTCCATCCCAGGTAAGGGTTGGGGTTAAGTAAATTTACCAGGGCAGCCTGCAGGAGGGTTTTTGGGGGAGTGCCGCTGCTTTCTGGTTCTGGGAGTTGATTCCTTTTCCAGCTTCGAAACGAGGACCAGGCGAAGGATAATAGCAGGAAACCTCCAGCAATCTGTAACAGATCCCGGAAAAAATCCGGCAGGTAGGACAGAATTAACAGGGCAATTAGGGCAATCGGACCGTCACTGATTAAGGGGGCAAAAGCGGCCGGCAGGGTGCGCCGCCAGCCATGTTCGGTCACTTTGGCGAGGAAAAATGCCTGCAGCGGACCGGGCTGCAAACCAGCGCTGAGCGCGTACCCGATACCGATCAGCAGATAACGCAGCATAAACGCTCACATTTTGAGAGAGATTGGCGTATGATCATGGTCTGATTCAGCTGGTTATCATCAGGTCCCAGCATAACGGTGTTGTTTCCAATTGGACTGCAGCTTGCCCAAGGACGCTTCCCTCTTTTAGTGGAGGATCCAGCTGCTGGAAAAAATCCAGGGTATCCGCTTTAAGGATGACCACTGCCAATGGAAATTTCTTTTCTGGAATTTTCCCTTCCAGGGGAGACCCACCCCGGGAGTAAATGGTTACCTCATCCAGGTCCATTTTTCCCTCTTGTATAGGGGCGCCGATCAGCTCACTCAAGCCGGTCAATTCACTTTCCTCCAGGTTAAAGACCAGTCCAGTGATACCGGTCACCTGGTTGAGGTGGCTGGTTTTAGGGTAGGTTGCCGGGAAAGGTTTTTCACATTCTGTGATCCAGATGAAAGTATCTGGAACCAGGCCACGGGTGAAATTCAGATAATTCCAACCCGGAAGGTATTTTTCCTGGCCCCCTTCATAATTTTCGTGCAGCAGATAAGGTTCCCAATCCGAAAGGGCTTCCTCGTAATCCTGGAGGGTTTTTTCAGCCCCTTCAGCTAATAATAAACTGATCCCCGGCGCGTAGGGGACCAAGCCCGGGGGTACAAAATCCAGGTAAACCTGGTGGTCAGTCACTTCTATACATTCCAGGCAGGGGCAGGAATAAAAATCGATAAAATGGAGCAGCTGGGCGCCTGCGTAGGTTGAAACATGCTCCCGGTAACTAAAGCCAGCCCGGTGAAGGTATTCGAGAGACTCCCGATGGAATCCATGACCGTAGATGTTGTTTATAGAAAGTGGTTCCATGTATATGGTTTTAAGGTTTGATTGGCTAGGATATCACCATATTTTATCCAGAGATTTTTATCATTTTCTGGCGACAAAGGGTGAGGTTTTAAATACTATCTCATATCGGGCGCTAAATACACTCTAGTAGATCGTATTTTAAGTCCGTGTGAGTTCTGTGACGGAAGGCGGTCTCATAAGCAGCCAGGCGCTGATTCCCAGGGAAACCAGGACCATGATGCCGCCAATTACCACCGCACCGGCTGGACCAAGAAGTCCCAGAATATTGATGATGCTTTGAGCCCGGATTCTGCCTGTTTCTGCCGCAACTTCCTGTGCTGCCCAGATTAATAATGTAGTCAACCCGGCAGCACCCAGGATAAGAATTGTTGACATTATGATTGATGTTCCTATCTTCGCAGGTTCTGTCTTGAGGGAAAAACCATAACCAAGCTTTCCGTGAAGAGCAGTCAATACTTCATCCGCTATGGCTTCGTTTTCCAGTTCCAGTTGGATGGAATCCTCTTTCCCTTTGTATTGAAAATAAACCTGTAATACCCTCTTCGTTTGATTTATTCGGGTGATATCATCCAGGGAAATAATGGCTTTATTCTTTACCAGCGAATCAGGGAAATCTCCTTCCTTAATTGCGGTCCGAAGCCGGGATAGGAACTTGGGCTCGGTTTGGATGCTGATCAGCTCTGATCCCAACAGAGTGAGGTGAATCAGGGAGCGCTGGGCAAAGAGCCAGGTTTGATACTCACCGATCACCCCTCCTTTTTTAGAGGCAGGCGCTGTTTCAGGAGCTGGTTTTTCCGGGGGTAGGGGACCCAATTTTTCCAATGCTTCCCGGGCAAAGTGATTCTCAGGGTTTATGCGCAGCACTTCATTTAAACAATGTGCCCGCTGTTCCCGGGGAACCAGGCCGGACATCACCCACCAGGCTCGTTCACTGTTAGGATTTTCTTCCAGTACCTGGCGAAGTATCTCAAAGCCGGTTTTGGTATCGCCATCTTTGATAGCAGTCTCTGCTTGATGAATTTGTTCCAACATGGTGTCCCTCCTATTATTAATTTCCTGTGTTCACTCGGAAATGATTCCTAATTGTAGTATAACGCCACAATTCCATATTTTGACTGCGGATTCCCCTGCGGGCAATGCTCCGCTGAATGAGTTCAAACTTCAATAATATTCCAGAACTACAGCTCTCAGAGTCCCTCGGCTTCGCTCGGGATAAGCGTAGTCGAAGAGAGGAGATAATGTCCTTCCTTGTTTGCCGGGCGATGAATCACCCTGAGAAAAAGAGCAGGCAGCCATCAAAACAGCCAAGAGCAGCATCAAGATCCAAAATCTTTTCGCGAGCATCCTTATGCCTCTCCTGTTTTGTCTATGTGTGAGAAATTTCATTGTCCAGGTTGAAATGCCCTCCTCTCAGTATAAAAAACATCCCCCCGGGTGTCAAATCAGGAAAGGCACGGATATTGTGCCCTCTGGGGTTCGGGCACCCGAAGGCAGGTTATTCCCAATACAACAAACCTCCTTTTGAATTAGTCAAAAGGAGGCTGCAGGGTGTGTTTTAGAGAGCTAAGTACCTTTCATAATATTATTCTTTCTGAGTTATCCGTAACCTTTCTGCCAGCCAGATAAATATTTAACTGGCTGGCGGTATCTCTACCAACATAAAAGAAGTTTTTGCTGTTCTTATCCTGCCCGCTTAATTATTTCATTTTAACCCGCAGAAATCTGATTGCTGGCTATTGTTCATCGCGAAAATCTCATCTGATACCCTTCTATGTTCTGCCCTTATGGCTTCGGCACCGGCGCCTCCCGGGGTTTGGAGTGTGTAGTTTGTTAAGGCTTCCGAGAGTGTAAACATTCTGGTCTCTAACTGGGTGCGACGCAATTTAAAACAATCCCCCCCACTCAGCAGCCTTTCCCGCAGCAGTTCATCCGACTTGGTGAAGGACGTCTGGGCGGCAGCGCCGTTGTCATTGGCCAGCCAGACCGCCCCTTCCTTATCCCGCAGGAGCCAATCCAAGGGCCGGATGGATACCGCGGAGGACATTTTAGCGGTGTCGAATGTCTGCAAAGCCTCGGCAGCCAGGTTATCCGCTTTTTCAATATCCCGCATCACATCCAACGCGTCAAATTGAACTTTTTCATTTGAATTGGTGATATTACCGATGGTATCCTGGGCTGCTTTCAGGACCACGCCTTCCGGTTTCCACTCCCCATTC
>JBARSF010000063.1:0-4879 GCA_049644605.1 Anaerolineales bacterium
GTCTTAATCGCTGGCGCTGGTGATGCGGGACAAATGGTAGCCAGGGAGATGCACACCAGTAAACATGTCTCGCAAAATTTAGTTGGATTTGTGGATGATGATCCGGTTAAAATTGGGACGGTGATCCATAATGTGCCGGTGCTGGGGCCGCTGGATGACATTCCTAAACTGGTGGAATCCTATAAGATCCAGGAAGTGATTATTGCCATGCCGGAAGTGTCCGGATCGGTTATCCGTCGGGTTGTTGAACATTGTGAAGGTAGCGGGATCACGGCCAAAACGCTGCCGGGTATCTACGAGTTGATATCCGGTGAGGTCAGCGTTAATCTGCTTAGAGAAGTTCAGATTGGGGACTTGCTGCGCAGACAGCATGTCAGAGTAGGGTCCTCCCGGGTGAAAAAACTTCTGGCGGGAAAGCGGGTGCTCGTTACCGGGGCAGGAGGATCCATTGGGTCTGAACTATGTGAGCAGATAGTGCTCTGCAGCCCGGCAAAGTTGATAGTCTTTGATCACAGTGAAAACAGTCTCTACCAGCTTCCGAAAAGATTGTCATTCTGGTCCGAGGAAGAGAAGAAAGAACGTCTCGAAATAGTGATTGGCGATATCCGGGATAGATCCAGGATTGATATCATTTTTTCCCGCTACCAACCAGAGATTGTTTACCACACCGCCGCCCATAAACACGTCCCATTAATGGAAGAGAATATCGAGGATGCGGTAACTAATAACATTGAAGGCACCAGGAATCTAGTAGAGTTGTGCCAGAAGTATCAAATCAGCCATTTTGTGTTGATCTCCACAGACAAAGCTGTAGAACCAATCAGTGTGATGGGGATGACCAAGCGTGTTGCGGAATTAATGGTCCGGAAAGCTGCTGAAGAGACCGGTTTTCCCTATGTCTCAGTCCGATTTGGTAATGTACTCGGCAGCCGGGGAAGCGTTGTACCGCTTTTTCAGCGGCAAATCGCTGCTGGAGGACCGGTAACAATAACCCATCCAGAGATGGAGCGCTACTTTATGACCATTCAGGAAGCAGTGCAGCTTGTTCTCCAGGCTTCCGCCATGGGTACTAACGGGGAAATCTTTGTCCTGGATATGGGAGAGCAGATCAGGATCGCTGAATTAGCTCAGGATATAATTGAACTGTCTGGATTGGAAGTCGGGGAAGATATCGAGATTTTATATACCGGGCTGCGGCCGGGAGAAAAAATATCAGAAAAACTGTATTCTCAAAAGGAATCGGCCTTGGGGACGGACCATGAAAAAATCATGATCGTCAAGCAGGAGATATCAATTTCCACTGAAATGCTTAAGAAGAAAGTAGACGAGTTGGTCCTTCTGGCAGAGCAGGGTGAGAAAGACCAGCTATTCACCAAGTTAAAGAAGATTTCAGCTCAGGATTGGTAATATCTGAGCGCGGAAATCAGCCCCATTTTGTCTGAATTGGGGGTCTTTCAGGATCAAGCAGAATATTTCTTTTGCATAATTGAAATTAATAGCCAGCCTGGTATATAATGTTTAGGTAGATGCCGGTGACTGGGCCCTTTGATACGCGCTCCTCTGTCGCGCTACTCAGGACAAGTGACGGGGGGACGATGTGACATTGATACTATGTGACGGGATGACTGGGTTAAAAAAGTTAGATTCCCCTTTCCTTCAGGAAAGGGGCGAGGGGATAGGTCCCATCAGAAGCGGCATCTACCCCCCAACCCCCTTCCAGCTGGAAGGGGGAGCGAGGAACTGTCCAGTTTCACCGCTCAGGACAGGCGAGTCGAAGAGCCTGTCTTGAGTAGGCCGAAGGCCGTATCGAAAGGCTGCTATAGCCTTATAAACGTTAAACCTTAAACTTTAAACTTTAAACCTTAAACCTTAAACCTTAAACCATTAAACCTTTACCCGAGCAAACATGGCTTTCTTATTCTGGACCTGTTTAGGTTTTATTTTATATACCTATTTGATTTATCCTTTCCTGGTAAACCTTCTGGCGGCGCTATTCCAGCGCAAGACCCAGGTTGCTGAGATTGATTTCCCTCTGGTATCGATGGTAGTTCCTGCTTATAACGAGGAAGAAGTCCTGGAGGATAAAATTAATAACTGTTTAGCCATTGATTACCCTGGAGAGCAGATAGAATTCCTTTTTGGTTCTGATGGATCCAGTGATGGAACAAACCGGATTCTTCAGTCCTTTGATGACTCCCGGATTCGACCCTTTCTATTTCCGGCCAGGGAAGGAAAGAGCAGTGTACTGAATAAACTTATCCCTGAAGTTGAGGGATCCATCGTCATCCTGTCTGATGCTAACTCGATATATCAGCCGGAGGCTGTAAAAAGGCTCGTAAGTTATTTTGGAGACCCCGCTGTTGGCGGTGTCTGCGGGAGGCTTGATTTAGTCAATATCAGCGGTAAACCTGGCGGGAAGGGTGAAGGGCTGTACTGGAGATTTGAGGACAGTATTAAGAAAGCTGAAGGTACTTTGCACTCGGTGATCAGCGCCAATGGGGCGATTTTTGCAGTAAGGAAAGATTTATTTGATCCGCTGCCTACCAAATACATCCAAAATGATGATTTTATAATCACGCTGCAAATCCTTCGCAAACATAAAAGGGTGATTTTTGATCCTCTTGCTGTTGCGACTGAAAGTACCGCTCCGGATATGGAAGGGGAATTTACCCGTAAGATCAGAATTTCTTCCCTAAGTTTCAACGCGATCCCCAGCATACTCCCCTTGCTTCATCCCCAATATGGATTTACTGCTCTCTCTCTCTTCTCTCATAAAATTCTACGCTGGATGGTTCCATTTTTTGGTTTTGGAATATTGGTCTCAAATTTACTATTACTAAACCAGGGTGGTATATATCCCTGGCTGCTAGCCGGGCAGGGATTGGTTTACCTGGGAGCTGGATTGGGATATCTTGGGGATCGTTTCTTTGGGCGTTCTGGTCCCTTTATTCCCTTTTACTACCTGGCTATGATTAATCTTGCCCTGGTGATGGGTTTATGGAGAAGTTTGACGAGATCTCAAGAGCAAGCCTGGAAAAAGGTACCTCGTAAATAAGGGATTCAATATCTATGGCTCAGAGAAATTTCCCAAAAGAAATCAATACAAAATCTCAGTTTTCCATAACCTCCAAAGACCGCAGGTTTATCTTGGTGATTATTGATTTTGTCGCTCTCAATAGCGGATTTTTGCTCTCATTGGCATACCGCCCGGATTATAAATTAAATTGGAAATTAGTGATCGATCATCCAGTTTGGTTCTTACTACTCACTGGATTATGGTTTTTCTGGGGTTACCTTTTCCAAATATTTGATTTGGAAAAGGCCAATCGGTTTACGACCGCTTTTTTCCCCATTTTGAGTGTTGGATTTCTCACCCTGGGGACATTTATCCTGGTGCCGTACTTAGCCCCTATGCTTCCTCCATCTCGTTCCCCGCTGTTTATAACTCTTTTAGCTCCTGTAGGAGGCTTATTAGCGGGGCGGGCAGTCTATCTCCTGGTTTTTGGACGAGCCGTTTTCCGTCAAAAAGTATTAATCTTGGGAGCGGGTGGAGCTGGGAGGACGATTTGTCAAGCTTTCCTGGACCATGCCCAGGCGATCTATGAAGTAGTGGGTTTTATCGATGATGACCCTGAGAAGTTTGGAAGAGAGATAACCTTTTCTCACCAGGGAAGAGGAGAACTGGGAGATCAAAAATCATCATTTCTTGTTCTTGGATCAAGCGACCAACTGCTGGAAATTGTCCCTGCCAGGGGTGTGACAATGATTGTTTTGTCGATAACTCACAATGTTAGTGGAGAATTGTATCAAGTTCTGACGGACAGTTTACAGCAAGGAGTGGAAGTGGTTCCCATGCCGCTGCTTCATGAGCAGATAACTGGAAAAGTTCCTGTTGAGCATATTGGTGATCACTGGTCAGTAGCTATGCCGCTGGAACAGCTCGGTACTCGGTTGATCTGGCATGCGGGTAAACGAATCTTTGATATCTTTTGGTCTTCCCTTGGGTTGCTGCTGCTGGGGTTGTTATTCCCCTTTATTGCCCTGGCCATTAAACTGGATTCGGCGGGTCCAATCCTCTACACACAGAAACGAATGGGACAGGGTGGGAAACAAATCCGGGTATTTAAATTCCGCTCAATGATCAAGGATGCAGAAAAAGATCAGGCGGTCTGGGCGAAAATAAATGATACCAGGGTGACACGTGTAGGACGTATCCTGCGCCGGACACACATTGATGAGTTCCCCCAATTCTGGACCATATTTAAAGGGGAGATGAGTGTTGTAGGGCCAAGACCAGAGCGGCCGGAATTTATTAATGAATTAGCGGAGGAGATCCCTTTTTACCGGGTTCGCCTGGCGGTGAAACCAGGTATGGCTGGCTGGGCGTTAATTCACCAGGGGTACGGCGCATCTAAGGATGACGCACTTATTAAATTGCAGTATGACCTTTATTATATAAAACACCAGTCATTCTGGCTGGATGTTTATATCCTCTGGAGAACCTTTATTGATGCGGTGACTTTCAGGGGGAGATAAAATACAATAAGAAAACGGTTCACCAGCATTAAAAATGACCAGTTTGCTGTATAATGAAATTGTAATTATTACAGAATCTAATCAATTCCTGATCATTATGGTCAACAAAATATCAAAAACAGAATTCCTGCGGGTCATGGTATTTCTAATCCTCTCTGTATCTTTGAGCAGGACGGATCAAGCCCTGGCAGATGATGGTCCGCGGCGAACGAAGAACATTGAGGTCGTTTACACTGAGTACGAGTGGTGGCTTATCCGCTGGGAAGACGAGAACCTGGTTTGTGATCTGTATCTTGACCATGATGAATCCCCTGGGGCCAAGGAAGTTTATGCCCAGTGCGGA
>JBARSF010000064.1:0-223446 GCA_049644605.1 Anaerolineales bacterium
ACTCTATTCACTCTCGGAGTTGAAGGGATTGGCGATAGAATCTAAATTTGGAGAATATTATTCAATACAAAAGGTATCCTTGTTGAATCTGCCTATTTTTGCCCGAATTCAGCTCTGGAAACCATGCGAAATTGAGTAGGAATCAGATTTTATAAAAAAAGGAGTATTTATGACAGAGCAACCCTATTTTGAAAAAGTTCAATCCCTGAAAACCAGCCTGTTATTTGTGACCTTGATGCTGGTTTTCTCCGTCCTGTTTGTCTGGAGGGTGACTGAGGTTGGATACCGTTTTTTCCCTGTGATCTGTTTAATCGCCGCCATGCTCTTTTTATTCTATGTAATTAACTACCGAACCCTGAAAATTGAGATCACCGAAGAAGTCCTTGCTCTCAAGTTTGGTCTGGTAGGGTGGAAATCCAGGTTGGACAATATTCAAGCCTGTCAACTGGATGATTCCCCTATCTGGATAAAATACGGCGGTGCTGGAGTACACTTTGCGTTAGTGTTTAAGAAATACCGGGCTTTCTTTAATTTCTTGGAATATCCCAGGGTACTGATCACCTTCCACCGCAAACAAGGGCTGGTGCAGGCGTTAACTTTCACAACCAGGCAGCCGGATAAAGTATTGGCGATCATCAATTCGAGGATAGAAAAAAATTATGAATAACCGAATCATTTTAACACCCTACTTTTTAGATCAAGTTCTGTCGGGATTGGAGGTATTGGCACAGCCTGAGTGGATCATAAACCGAAAACCTCTGCCGGATGGAGATCAGCAAACTCGCATGTCTATCCTGCATGCAGCTTTAGCTAATCAGGTTGAGCTAACCCTCAAAGATAAGAAACTGCCAGTCTCCCTGGCCGGGGATTGCTGTACCGCAATTGGTATGTTAGCCGGCTTGCAGCGAGCCGGGATGGATCCACTTCTGATCTGGTTTGACGCCCACGGCGATTTTAATACCTGGGAAACCTCCCCCAGCGGCTTTTTAGGAGGTATGCCGTTGGCAATGCTGGCGGGATTGGGGGAACAAACCATGCTGGAAAAAAACCAGGTTCAACCCCTCCCGGCGGAACGGATAATCCTTAGCGATGGTCGGGATCTGGATCCCGGAGAACGGGAACTGGTAACCAGCTCTTCCATCAGGCATTTCCAGGATCCGCTGGATTTGCTGAAGATCCCCTTGGGGAATCAAACGATCTGGGTTCATTTTGATACGGATGTGGTCAATCCAGAGCTCTCCCCCGCCCAGAATTATCCTGCGCCCGGTGGGCCCGGCCTGGAAGAGTTGAAGCAGGTCTTCCAGTATCTGGCTGACAGTGGATTAATTCGGGCGGTTTCGGTCTCATCCTGGGCCCCGGATTTACCCGGGGCGGAACAATCGAAAACAGTAAGCTTACAATTGCTGGACATATTAACTGGAAAAAAGGCTAAATAAGAACCGATTTGTATGCAGAAAGCAAATCGTTGTTATTTGATGCTGCATTTTCTCAGTCTCCGAAATGACCTGCCCCGTCATTTTTAATGAGCAGAAAAAGACGATTGTTTGAGTATAAAAAGGATTCCTGATGCATCCTGACTGGATTAAATCCCTGCGTTATGATCCATTTCCGATTCTGTTAAATTCCGGTGATCTTGTTGTAGAACATTTAACAAGAAACGATCTACTTGATGAGAATCTGGATACCCCCGGATTCCTTTGGGTATTGCCTGAAGTAGAAAAAATCATCAACAAACAGAAGTCATCCGGGTGCTGGGTGTATCCCCAGCGGGGAAAAAGCGCCCACCCCACTGAAAACTACGATCTTCTGCAAACCTACCGAACGATGGGGATTTTGATGGAGATGTACGGTATGGATAAATCCCATCCCGCCATTACCCGGGGAGCGGAGTATCTCTTAAATCATCAGACCAAGGAAGGAGATATCCGGGGTATATTTGGTTCTCAATATGCTCCTCACTATACAGCAGGCATGCTGGAGCTGTTGATTAAAGCTGGATTTGGTCAGGATTCCCGGATAAAAAAATGTTTCGATTGGTATGAAAATACCCGGCAGGATGATGGTGGCTGGGCTTGGCCTTTACGAACGACAAAGGTGAGTTATCAGAAAGCTATTGAGATGCCCGTCCCGGTCAGAACTGATCCGGTCAAACCCTTTTCCCATGCCTTGACAGGATTTGTAATCCGGGCATATGCGGCCCACCCAGAATTTCGAAAATCACCCCTTGCGATAAAGGCCGGGAAATTACTTAAAAGCAGATTCTTTAAACCGGACAAATATCCCGATCGCAGGGCAGCAGATTACTGGTTTAAGTTTCAGTATCCTTTCTGGTGGGGAAACCTGCTTACTGCCCTGGATTCACTTTCCCGGATGGAGTTTTCACCAGAAGATCCACAAATAAGCCAGGGTCTGGAATGGTTTCAGGATAACCAGTTAGAGAATGGTTCCTGGCCAACTGGTTATGGGCATGGACCCAAAACGGACAGGAATCAAACTTGGATCTCGTTGGCGGTGTGCCGGATCCTGAAGAGGTTCACACCTTAAAGTTTATCCATTAAAATACGCAACTTAACCTTATCAACTAAGAAGTTTAGGGTGGCTCGGGTTGGTCATCAGTGAAAGTGATATAGTATACTCTGAAGGCAAAGAAAGTCTCCAAACATAGGAGCATCATAATGAAAAACTGGTTTAGAGCCCTGGTTGCTGTCTGGTACCTGTTAGGTTGGATATTACACCTTTACCTTGGAATCGTTAATCCTGAAGTTTACCGGTCTTTTAGCGACACCGCGCTGATCCCGGGGTTTGAGATCTTCTGGGATAGTTTTGTTATGCCAAATATCACCATCCTGGTACTGCTGCTGGCAGTATTTGAAATCGCCGTTGGTCTTCTTTTGATTAACAAGAGGAAATGGGTCCACCTGGGGCTGATTCTCAGCATGGGATTTAACCTTTTTCTGGTTCAGCTGGGTTTATCCATTCCAGCTGAAGATCTCTCTATGGATCTCTACTTTAACCGTTTTCCAAATATCATATTTATACTGCTTCAGATCTGGCTGCTGTTTCAATCCTACCCGAACACGCTTTTGGAGGCGTTTCGAGAACGAAGTGAATCACAAGAGAGATAATCCTATTGTGATGATTTTGTAGGAGGACTCCATGAAACCCTTTCGTAAAAACGTAGCGCTGGCAGTGGATGGCGGGGGCATTAAAGGTGTCATCGTTTCCCGGGCCATTGCCATCCTTGAAGGTCACCTGCAGCAACCGGCCTATAACGTATTCAGGCTGCTGGTGGGCACTTCTACCGGATCCATTATCTCTGCCGGGATCGCCACAGGTTTATTTGGAGAAGAACTGCACCGCCTGTACTGTGATTTTGGTCCGAAAATCTTCCGGAAAACCTGGCGATCCACATTTTGGCCGCTGACCCGCTACCGCTATCCGCTGGAGCCTTTACAGCAAGCACTTGAAGAATATCTGGGGGATAAAAACATGGGAGAATTTTGGAATTCCCAGCAGCTGACTGACCTGGTAATCACTGCCTTTGACTTAGTCAATAATAAGACCCTGTTTATCAAGCCGTTTAAACAGGAAAATGGATACGATCAATGGCCGGTTGTGAAGGCGGTTCTGGCTTCTTCCTCAGTACCCTCTTATTTCCCACCGGTGGAAGATCGCTATGTTGATGGGGGTGTGGGATCCTATCACAATCCCTGTTATATCGCTGCTTATGAAGCCAAATTTATATTGGGCTGGGATCCGGCTGAGACTACCCTGATCAGTCTTGGAACAGGCCGTGAACCACATTATCTAAATCCCGATCAAATTAAGCGCTTCTGGCCCTGGCATTGGATCAGCCCGGTATTGGGCGCTTTCCAGCAGTCTTCGGATGACCAGCAAGTACACCTGGTCGAGACTTTCTTTAAAGATCTGGATTTCAGACGTTTTCAGGTGGACCTGAACGAACCGTATCCGATGGATGAACCGGATAAGATCCCGGAATTGACGGCGTATGGCGACCTCCTGGGCGAAATGATCCTTAAAGACCAGGTGGATCACGCCATGCGCATTCAACCGAAGATCGCGCCTCCTCCAGATCGATAACGTTCCAAGACTTCCAACTGTAATTTGAATCAACGGTTGAGGTTGATTTTCTGCCCTTCTTCTAAGGATAGATCAGGGGAGACCGATGACGGAGGACCGAATTATATTGAATACTGAATTTGGATTACTGATATTAAGCGGAAGATGAGTTTTTCCAATATTCTGACTGATTCCCGGAAAGATACACTTTATATAAAACAAGGATGAGAATTACATTTTATTTAATATCTTCTTCAGTCTTTGGGAAATTTGCACTTGTCTGGCAGGATTCGGATACCGGTCCGCGCCTGCGGCGAGTGTTTCTCACAGACGGGAAGACCCACATAGAAACCAGGATCCAAAAACAATTTCCTGGTGCATACCTCTCTTCCGCATCAGCTGTAAGGATGATCAGTGAAAAAATTCAGCAGTTCCTGGCGGGAGAACCGGTTAAGTTTGATCTTAAGGATATCGCCCTGGAATGGTGCTCCAGTTTCCAGGTGAGTGTGTTAAAGGCGGAGAGTCAGATTCCCCGTGATTGGGTGAGCACCTATGGAAGAATCGCTCACAAACTGGGCCTATCCAGTGGAGCCAGAGCCGTGGGAGGAGCATTGGCCCGGAATCCTTTCCCAATCATTATCCCCTGCCACCGGGCAATTAGATCTAACGGGGAATTGGGAGGTTACCAGGGAGGTGTGGATATGAAGAGGACCCTGCTTGAGTATGAGGGAATTGAGTTTTCGAAAACAGGCCTGGTGGTGATGAATAGTGTGTTTTACTAATACCAAAGGTTAAGCTTAAGGTTGAGCTGGTTGGAGATATCTCGGAACCAGCACTTTTATATGATGAATGGGAATAACAAGACCGGAAAAATTATCCTTAGTGCCATAATACTCCTGATCGCCGTCCAGCCAATCCGCGGTTCAGGTGTGGATTCGTCCCTGCAGATGGAGCAGATCAGGACTTTTTCGCGTCCCTATGAATTTGACTACGCCTCCTGGACATTGTCAGCTGTAGTGAGAAAGATTTCCCAGGCGAGTTTAAAAGCTGATAAATATATATCCGGTCCAGAAGGACGCCAGTTGGTCTTGGATTACCTGGATTTAAGGAACCGGGCTGATAAATTATTATGGGATTTGACCAATGTGATATCAGACCCGTATCAGGAAGATCCGGAGGGGACGGCCGCTTTAATCAAAGCGGATCTGGATAAAAATCGTATCCACCGGGAAGCCTTGGCGCCTCTTGTAGAGCAGATCCTTCAGGGACAATTAAATAATTCGCTGGCATCCCTGGGTATGTCGCTGGGAGGGCAGATTATTCCCCCCGTCCTTTTCCGATCAGAGCCCGATTCCTATGCTTTGATTGTCTCTCCCCGGGATGAAATCCGGCAAACCGCCAACCTGATGTTGGTCCGCAATTTGACTCTGGAAGAGATCATCCAGCTGGAGGAAGCCATTGAAGGGGAATTGGATCTTTCGGCGCTGGTAGTAGGCATCGGCGGGGTGGGTTTGTATCCTGCTATGATTATTGAATCCGGAAACCTGGATTGGCTGATCCATGTCATTGCCCATGAATGGACTCATAATTACCTAACCATCCGTCCCCTGGGAGTAAATTACTTGTCCAGTCCGGAATTAACCACGATCAACGAAACAATCGCGGATCTTTCAGCGGATGAAATCCAGGCTCAAACCTATCGGCTTTATTATCCTGCATATATTGTGCCTGAATCAGAAAGCGAGAGTTCAACTCCCCTGGAAATTGGCGAGAATGACGAATCATCCACCCCTGAAATCCAGGATCAGCCTCAGATTGAGAAACCATTTGATTTTCGGGCTGAGATGCACATAACCCGCTTGGAAGCTGACCGTCTCCTGGAGCTGGGGGAGATTAACGCGGCGGAAGTTTATATGGAATCCAGGAGAATCTTCTTCTGGGACAATGGCTATCAAATCCGGAAGCTGAACCAGGCATATTTTGCTTTTCACGGGTCCTATGCTGCAGATCCGGGAGGTGCTGCAGATAAAGCAGGTGCGGATTTAGGAAGCCAACTTCGAAAGTTAAAAGACAATCAGCCGTCGTACGCCGCATTTATGAGAATTGTGGCCTGGAGGTGGCGACTGGACCAATTTCAAGACCTGTTTCAGGAACTGAAATAAGGCAGGTTTATTGCTAAGAATATTGTTAGAATTAATATTTTGTCATCTGTGATGAATATTATTGGTACAATGTTGGGATAGTTAATGATAGGAGGATTTGTGAAAAACCTAAAAATCTATTTAGTGGTAGCTGGCTTGATGATATTTACAACAGCATGTTCTTCTGTTGCTGAGACAGCGACAGAAGTGCCACCGACTCCGACTGTTCTGGTACCGACTGAAGAATCAGCTTTACCTACCAGTGAACCAACCTGTCAACCAAATCCTCTTCCCAGGGTGCCTAGCGAACAGGAGCTGGATATCTACACACCTGACCCGGAGAGTGATTGGATTAAGGGACCGGAAGATGCCGCGATTACAATCGTAGAATATGCAGATTTCCAGTGCCCTTACTGCGCGGTTGCTTCCCAGAACTTAAAAGCCCTCTTAGAGAAGTATCCTGAGGATGTGCGGGTTGTTTACCGGCATTTCCCACTTGTCAGTATTCACGATAAAGCCTTACTGGCAACCCAGGCAGCAGAAGCAGCTGGATTACAGGGGGCTGATGCCTTCTGGGCGATGCATGATCTGCTTTATGCGACTCAAGCTGAGTGGTCCCCATGGACGATAGAGGAATTCCAAAGCTGGCTTTTAGATCAGGCTGCCGTCCTTGAATTAGATCCAGCGCAATTTGAATCCGATTTAACCAGTGAAGATATGGTAGCTTTGTCGGATTTTTCCTGGATAAATGGGCAGGCTCTTAATATTCCAGGAACGCCTTACTTGAGAATAAACAGCCAATATGAAGCCCAGGCTGACCCCCAGATGTTATCAGCGTATGTGGAATTAATTAAGCATGAAGAAAACCAGTTTACTGCCTGTCCACCATTAACAGTGGACTCTGAGGTTACCTATCATGCCACGGTTGAGACCGAAAAGGGAGATTTTGTCGTGGAATTGTTTCCAGATATTGCTCCCCTCGCTGTAAACAGCTTTATTTACCTGGTTGAAAATGATTGGTTTGACAATATCACTTTTCACCGGGTTATTTCTGGATTTGTTGCCCAAACGGGTGATCCCACTGGGACCGGCTTTGGTAATCCTGGGTACTCATTTAGCACCGAGACTTCAGAAGATCAGCTTTTTGACCGGGCGGGTTTACTTGCTATGGCAAACTCTGGTCCGGACACCAATGGCAGTCAATTCTTCATCACTTTTGATGCGATTCCCGAATTAAACGGGGGTTATACGATATTTGGCGAAGTAATTGAAGGCATGGATGTGGTGGAAAGCTTCACACCACGGGATCCTCAATCTGGTGCTGACCTTCCTCCGGGAGATATGTTACTTAATATCACAATTGACAAATAATAAGGCCTGCCCACCCAGGATTTCAAAGAATTCTTCGGGGTAACTTGATGAATCAGACCCCTCAACAATCTAAATTTGATTGGTTAACCGCAGCCCAGTTCATTTTCAGTATTTTGACTGGGCTGCTGCTCATGGGGTCATTCCTCGCGGGAAGCCTGGTCATAATTCTGGGTGACTCTGTGATTGGCATACCAATCACAGAAGGTCAGCAGGGTAGCTCACTCTTATTTGTTGCCGGGGTGGGTTTTGCAGGGATATTGCTGATTCCCTCAATCTATCACTCCGGTATACGATTGTTCAGGGGATTCCCAAGAAGGAAGATTTCCTGGAAAGGGTCAAATTGGTTGGTATTTACTTTACCGGTTTTTATTTTCCTGGGATATCTTTCCCAGGCCAACATCTCCTGGGGCAGAATCACTCTTCCAGTATTCCATGTCCTTACCAATGGGGCAGGGATCTTCTGGCTGCTGAGCTTGGCAAGGAGAAAACTTCCTGAGGAAAACGCACAACGGTTTTGGGGAGTATTTGGCAGCGGACTTACCCTTGCTCCGCTGATAACCATCGTTGTGGAAATCTTTATTCTGATAATCTTTGGGATTCTGTGGTGGTTAATCCTGGAGACCCAACCGGAGCTGCAGCAGGAGCTGCTCAGTTTAGCAGACCGTTTGCAGCAGTCTTCAATAACTCCCGCTATCTTTGAAAACACGCTCACTAAAATCCTTGAGAGCCCGGGGATAACTGGCACAATATTTATCTACATTGCAGCGATTGTTCCTCTGGTGGAAGAGTTGATTAAACCTGTTGTGATCTGGTTTTTATTGAGCAGAAATCCCTCCCCTTGGGAAGGATTTCTGCTAGGGACAGCTGCCGGCGCCGGGTATGCCCTATTTGAGAATCTGGCAATCGCCGCTGATGCTGAAGCCTGGACATTTGTGGTCATTTCCAGGATTGGCACATCTGCGATTCATATCCTGAATACCGGACTGGTTGGCTGGGGACTTGCTTCAGCCTGGACAGAAAAAAGATATTTCCGGTTCCTGATGTCCCTGGTTGCAGCGGTTTCTCTTCACGGGATTTGGAATGGTTTAAATGTCTTCACAGCCTTAGCAGAGTTTCCTGTGATCCAGGCCGGTTTGGGCCCATTTGGTTCCCAATTTGCTGGCTATGCACCGGTTGGACTGGTCATATTAGCCCTGGGATCAATAGCCGGTTTGATCTGGTCCAATTCTCGCTTTCAACGTGCTATAATGACGCAGATTAATGATAAAAAGTGAGGGTTCATGGAAGTTATTAAATTTTTAATTGATTTTGTTTTGCATATGGATGTATATCTCAATGACATAATCTCAAATTATGGCGCCTGGACCTATGGGATTTTATTCTTTGTGATTTTTATGGAAACAGGGTTTGTGGTGACGCCTTTTTTGCCCGGTGACTCATTGTTATTTGCGGCAGGCACATTTGCTGCCCTGGGGGCATTAAATCCACTTTACCTCTTTTTACTCCTGAGTGTAGCCGCCGTGATTGGCGACACGGTGAATTATTCGATTGGAGCGAACATTGGCCCCAGAGCGTTCAGCGGGGAGATTAAATTTCTAAAGCAGGAACACATGGACCGCACCCAGGAATTCTATGAAAAACATGGGGGCAAGACCATTATCCTGGCCCGGTTTATTCCCATCATCCGCACCTTTGCCCCCTTTGTGGCTGGTATTGGAACAATGAAGTACAGCAAGTTTATATTGTTTAATGTGATTGGGGGAATCAGCTGGGTGGCGATCTTCATCTCTCTGGGATATTTCTTTGGCAATATCCCATTTGTTCAAAAGAACTTTGAGCTGGTAATCTTTGCGATCATCTTTATTTCTTTCATCCCGCCAATATATGAATTCTTTAAAGTCAGGCGGGAGGGAAAAGATGCCCGGATTGAAGAATGATTGATATCTTATAGTAATAAAAACCGCCTCTCAGGCGGTTTTTATTTTGTAGCAAATGAACCTAAGAAACAGGACAAGCTGATAGGAATGGATTTCAGTTAAGGGTTTGTTTTCCTCTCTGATTAGGATTCAGCAGCACCATGGGTAGGTCACTGCCAGATGAAAAGTAAAAGACGCCTAAGTTACTGCTCTCCCTCGATAGAAATACCGCAGCGCTGGAGCCACTCTTGACCAAAGACCAGAATCATCTCGTCTAAAGTGTCCCCCATCCCGGGGATGGCTTCCAGCTCCTCCATCAACCCCGAAAGGGCGCCTCCTTCCACCTCAGGGAGTTCTGGCGTTTCCATAACATTTCCACTGGAAACAATGGACCAGACCGCAAACTGAAGACCGAGATCCTCTTGATCTAAAGTGCCGTCCGCTTCTTCATCCACACATTGGGCAAAAGCCAGCAGGTCACCGCTTTCCAGATACCCGAGCTGGTATTCCGACCCGGTGGAGGGAGTCGCGGCGCTGGCGTCTATGCAGACAACATACGGTGTGAGGACGATCGTTTCTCCGGGTTCCAGATCCACTACCACGGCATCAAGGACCATCAGGTCCTGCTCGTTTGTTTCGTCAGGAGAAAATACCAATCCTGCAGGTATCTCAAAGACCAATTCCTCTCCACTCTGGTTTGTAACGCTGATCTCAATGATCTCACCTTGTGTATCACCATCAATAATGTCAATTAACTCCAGAGTCACATCTCCCGATTCTATCTGGTAGCTTAATGCGGTATTTTCCAGGGAAGCATCCAGGGCGTGATTTTCCTGTGCGCCTCCAGCAGTAGAGGATTCGGACGCCTCTGCCCCAGTGTCTGGCTCAGGGGCAGGTTGCTCATCAGCCGATGGTTCGTCCTCAAGCAAATCAGTCCATTGCTCGTGATTAGCATCTTGTACTTCCCCATCGACACCACTGAATCTTTGCAAGCTCTGCACTGCTGAGCAAGCCAATCCCGTTAACAACATCAAAACGATAAAGAATAAAATTGATTTTTTTCTCATTTTCCTCTCCTATCGATCTGCCCTTATATATATTCATTTTACATTACGTGGAAGTCTATGAAAAGAAATGATTCAGCATTTTTTATTCCATGCGGGGCACTTTTATTCCATAACCGCAATACACGCATCTCATCAGGCGTAAGGAAGCTTTATTTTGTGCCAAGCTAATGAGTAGAACTAGGAATACTTGATGGAAGATCCTGTACACCAATTGTTAAACAATCCACTAGTTGTCATCAACCTGGGATTGAATAAATTTACTGAAAGTCTGGATGAGCAAGAAATCGAGGTAATCCAGATTGACTGGTCTCCTCCTGCGGGGGGTGATCAGGATATGATTGATTTGCTAGATGATTTACTCTGATACGCCCGAGCATACTACAGATCAATAATAAAGATCTTCATCTGGTTTTATTGAACAACACTCATCTGGTGGACAATAGATCTTGCTGGTTTTCTGCTGATTTCTACGTACTACTCTTCCCCCACACAAACTACAACCGCGGCCGCCATCTCCCGGGAATGGGTCAGGCTGACTGACCAACTGGTGTACCCCCGCAAGCTAGCAATCTGGGCCGCTTTACCGGAGAGGCTTAAGGTGGGTTTCCCCGATGGTTCATTAAACACTTCCATTTCCTTCCAGGAAACCGGACCGATCCCGGTGCCCAGGGCTTTGGAACAGGCTTCCTTGGCTGCGAAGCGAGCTGCCAGTTCGGCGGCGATGAGTCGGGGATTAACTTGCCTGGCAGTAAATCTATCCAACCTTTCCAGCTCAGTTTCACTGAAGATCTTTTTCAGGAAGCGCTCCCCGTGGCGCTCGAGCGCTTTTTCGATTCGTTCGATTTCGATCAGGTCAATACCGGAGGATATGTTCATAATTCGGGTCCTGCGGTAGAGATAGCCAATCGGTTGGGGTCGAGATATTTTCGGGCAGCCTTTAATATGCTATCAGGCGTAACTTCGGAGACCATTTTTTCATAACGCTGAAAATAATCCAATCCCAGATTGTGGCGCTCAATGGTTAACAAGGCCCCTGCCACGCCTCCGTTGGATTCAAGAGACAGGGGTAATTTCCCAATAAAATTGGATCGGACGTCGCCTAATTCTTCTGGAGATACTGGATTGGTTACAAACTTAGTAATCTCGTCAGTAATCAGTTCCAGCGCTTCTTCTACATTTTTGGGATCCACACCAGCGGATACCGTCCAGGGACCGGGGCCGATGCTGCTGCTTAGAGAACTGTAAGCGTAATAAGCCAAACCGGCTTTATTGCGGACAGCGCCTCCGATCCGCCCCATCATCCCAAATTGCCCCAGCACACTGTTGCCCATCAGGGCGGGGTAAAAATCCTCTGCTTCCCGGGGAGGACCAACAACACCCAGTACAATATCTGTTTGACTCTTTTCCTCAATGGCATGGTGGGCGTGGATGGTTTTTTCCAACGGGGCTGCTTCCGGGACCTGGAAAACATCAGGTTGATTGATATTAGTCCAATCTTCAAACTTGTCCTTAACCAGCTTTAAAACCTGATCTGGATCCACCGCACCAACGATCGAAATCACCATCATCTTGGGACCGTAATGGTCCTTGTGAAAATTTACCAGATCTTTAACGGATATGGCCTGGATGGTCTTGAGATACCCGTCACTTGGATTTTGATAGGGATGCCCCTGGTAAGCGATCTGGTCAAAACCCAGTGATGCCATTTCACTTGTATCTTGCTCCCTTAAGTTTAAACCTGTCAGCAGTTGGGAGCGAACCCGTTCGATATGATCTCGGGGGAATACCGGATCCCTTAATACAGTGGCAAGAATATCCAACAAAGATGGCAAATCATCCGCAAGGGATTTCCCGCCAAAACCAGCCGTGTGGGCGCCGCAGCTGATACCAAGACTGGCACCCATGGATTCAAGGGTTTCGTAGATTTCCTGAAAGCTTTGTTTTTTTGAGCCTCGCATCAATGTGGATGCTGTAAAATCAGCCAACCCCAGTTTTTTCAGAGGATCGTACAGGCTCCCTGCCTGGAGATATCCAGCAATTGAAACTGAAAGCGAATTAAAATTTGGCCGCACAAGAAGGGTAATTTCGTTCTTTAGCTGAGAGCGGGTGATATCGTGTGGTCCGGGTAGAGATTCCGTTTTGAGAGAGGAGAAATCCTGGGTGTTCATGCCTTGTTATTTTCCTTGTTATGAGGGTAATAAAACCCAACCAACCTGTTTTGCGGAACGAGATATGCCTGGGCAACACGCTGGACGTCCTCCGGATTAACCGCTGCCAATTTACTGAGGTACTCTGTCACCCATTCATAACTGGCAAACATCTCGGAAAAACCTAACCAGAAAGCCTGGTTGGTGATGCTCTCACCTCCGTAAGCAAATAATGCCCTGGTTTGTTTTGCCGCTCGCTGGATCTCTTCTGGCTTTGGAGGAGTATCCTGCAGGCGTTGAATTTCTTCATCGAGGGCTTTGATGGCTGCCTCTGGGGATGAAGCTGGATGAATAATAAAATTAAGGCTGTACAGATAAGGATCAATTGTAGCTGGCAGTCCGCCATGAACATCCACCACCACTTCCTCTTTTTCGACCATTCGCTGATAAAGGCGGGAGGTTTTGTTTGAGATTCCACCCCCGCCAAACATGTTTAACCCCTGGGGCCCGGATAGGATGCTGTCCAGGATCAACAATGGAAAAAAATCAGGGTCGCTGGCCGGCGGTGAGTGATATACCACATCGCCAATGATTGTTTCTCCCGGACCTTCAACGGTTATCCGGTGTTCTCCCCGCTGGGGAGGTTCAGATCGATTGGTCCGTGAGAGGTCTTCACCCCGGGGCACATTTTCATAAAGATCAGTTATCCGCTTGAGTATTTTGTCTGTCTCAAAATCTCCCGCTATGGCAATCAGGGCATTATTTGGGGTGTAATAGGTCTGATAATGCTGAAAAAGATCATCACGGGTAATGGAATTCAGATCTGCCATATCGCCGATAATCTCATGGTGGTAGGAATGGACCCGGAAAGCAGCATTTCGGATTGCTTCCTGGAGACGGAACCCAGGATTGTTTTCCCTGCCCTGCCTTTCCGAGATCACCACTGTCCGCTCGGATTCCACTTCCTCCAGGTCATAGGTGCTGTTGAGCATCCGGTCAGCTTCCAGCTCCAACGCCAGGTCGATTTTGTCGGCAGGCATGGTCTCAAAATAGGTTGTCCAATCCAAATAAGTGAAAGCGTTCCACAACCCGCCAGTCCTTGAGACTGCCTTTTCCAGCGCATCAGCAGGAAAACGTTCTGTTCCTTTAAATTGAAGATGCTCTACCCAATGGGAAATCCCCGTTTGTCCCGGAATTTCATCCCGGGATCCAACCCGGTACCAAACCCAGCTGCTGATTAAGGGCGCAGTGTGGATTTCCTTGAGTTTTATCTGTAGTCCGTTGCTTAATGTGATCGTTGGTATGGGTTCTAACATGTTCATAAGGCCGGCCTGGATTTATTGGGTAAGCGAAGCAATCAGCAAGTCCAATGCCAGATCCCCTTCCAACTGGCTGGTTTTCATCGCATGATCTACATCGGATAATTGGTGATAGATGGTTTTTAATTTTGGAAGAGTAAATTGCTTAACCCTGGGGATAAGCTTTTGAATTGGATAGGGGTGCACATCCATTATTTTTGCGATGGTGTGATAATCCTGACTTGGATCTTCATCCAAAAGTTCCCGGACCTGGATCATGAGTCGGAATTGACGGACAATCATGCCAAACAGAAGCAGTGGATGGCTGTCTTCCTGCAGTCGCCGCAGCATAAACATGGCAGTTTTCCCATCGCCGCTCCCAATGGCATCTACCATCTCAAAAACATCTCCCTGGCGCACATCGGCCGTCAGGTTGCGGACATCGGCTTCGGATACGGGCCGGGCATAATCCACATAAGTGAGTAATTTTTCTATTTCTTTTTTCGCCAGGCGGGGATCTTCATCGATATAACTGGCCAACAGCTGGGCTGCTTCGTTGTGGAATTTGCCCCCCAATTCTTCCGCTTGATCCTGGATCCACCGGTTCATTTGGCTGCCCTTCGGCAGGGTAAATGCCCGGTTCCAACAGAAATCCTTATGTTCCTGGATCCACTTAATCAACCAGTGGGTTGATTTTTTTGGCGGTTGAATTTCGCCCTCAACCAGGACCAGGGCGGTAGTTAACGGCACATTGCCAAGAAATGATTTAAATTTATCCTGATTGGTCTTTCCTTTAGCCAGGGAAAGCGGATTTTCCAGGATAACCAATCTTCGTTTGGACAGGAATGGCACGGTTTGGGTTTCAGTTATTACCCTTTCAAGATTGTGGGTTTGACCATCGAGGGTAGTGATATCCATGGCAGCATCAGCTGTTCCTCCCATTTTGGGTTTTAACTGCTCTTCCAGGAAACTGTGAATAGCGAATTCATCATTTCCGTGCAGAAGATAAATAGTGGGAGAATTGCTGCTCATGTTAATCCTGGGTTTTTATCCTGTGAGCTGTTGTGCCGCTCAGGCCATGTTTGGTAATCGAGATGATATTCAATGAGCCGGGGTCACTGCTGGTGGTAATGTTTTTTTGCAGAAGGGGGCCCAAAGGGCGGGAAAGGATCAAGGCCAACACGCCCAAGGTAGTGATAAGAGGAATCCGTTCAATTTTGTCCCGTTTCCTCTCTCCAACGCCGATTAATCCGGCCGCACCTGCCAAACCAGCAGCAAAGCCGGAAATGAGCAAATTTGTTCCGCAGTTCTGATGAATTGCCAGACCTGCCTGACCGGTTTTTAGTCTTTCGAGGGCTTCCTCTACTGTTTGGGATAATTCCGAGGTGGATATTTCACCCAGAATCCAGAAACCACCGGCGTCAGAGTGGCCGGCGAGCGGCTGCCTGGGATGGGTTTTGCTAAGTAGATTAAGCGTTGCGTGTTCTAGGCCGTGATTACGGCGTGTCCTTGAAAAAAATGAATTCATAAGTATTATTCTAACCCTGGATAGATAATATAGGATGGTTTTTCTGGTATTGCCAGGATTTTGTTTTTCACCCGATAAGGGTTGGAAACGAGCAGCGGGGAAATTTACTCGGATTGTTATCTAACCAGAAGAATTTCAATTTTACTAGAAAATCAGTATAAATACTACTGAGGGAGATGTATATAATATGATTCTGAGAAACCAGCCGTGCTATAATTGTCAGGCTGAAGTATTCTACTTAAGGGATTATTAGAGAGTTATGAAAACACTCATTACAGGTGCAGCCGGATTTTTAGGGTCGGCCCTGGCTCAAAGATTAATTGAAAATGGACATGAAGTCCTGGGTTTAGACGATCTGTCTACTGGAAAAGAGAGTGCCATTCCAGCAGGGGTGAATTTTGAGCTGGGTGATATGTTAGATCGGCCAAAACTCTGGACTTTACTGCAGGACGTGGAATGTGTCTTCCATCTTGCTGCCCGGGTTGCTGTCCAGGAATCTATTTTGTATCCCCGGGAATATAACAGTACCAATGTCGGCGGTACGGTCAGTGTGATGGAGGCGATGCGGGATGTGGGTGTTAAGCGTGTGGTCTTTACTTCCTCTGGTGCAGTCTATGGCGCTCAGGAGGACCAACCGCTCCAGGAAGAGATGCGCCCTGCGCCGGATTCTCCCTATGCAGTATCAAAATTGTCTGCTGAATATTATGTAAAAACGATTGGAAAATTATGGGGAATTGAAACGGTTACTTTAAGGATATTTAATGCCTACGGACCGGGCCAGCATTTACCTACAGATCATCCACCGGTGATTCCAAACTTCCTTAAACAGGCAGTGCAGGAAGGCACGCTGGTGATCCATAACGGCGGAACGCAGACCAGGGATTTTGTTTATCTGGATGATGTCGTGGATGCCCTGGTAAAAGCCAGCAAAGCCTTGAATGTTGATGGCAGCACGATTAATATTGGCAGCGGTAAAGAAGTGAGTATTGTAGATCTATCAGAAAGAGTAATTGAAATCACGGGGGCAAAGACCCAGTCGATCAATAATCCAAAAGCAAAAGGCGGCGTAAAAAGAATGCGAGCGGATATCTCCCGGGCTGAAGCACTGCTTGGTTATAAACCGGGGATCTCCCTTTCTAAAGGTTTAAAGCTGACCCTGGAAAATGATCCCCGCTTTCAGGATATCGGGTAAAACATCCCGGTTTTGTCGACTTGAGAAAATCTCCCTCTCCAGAACCAGTTTAAGGATAATCCCCTTTCCATCCTCTTTCTGAAGCCAGTATTGTACAATACCTCTATAATGGACAGATTGTCAGCTTCTTTTTACGCTCGGGATACAGTTCGGGTGGCCCGGGCACTGGTAGGAAAACGACTGGTGCGGATGGATGGAAACCAGCGGATTGCAGGTATGATCATTGAGGCCGAGGCGTACCGCGGAGAGGAGGATTTAGCCTGTCACTGCCGGGCGGGCCGCACACCACGAACGGAAATCATGTATGGTCCTCCTGGCCGGGCTTATGTATATTTTGTATATGGCATGCACTGGTTGTTAAATATCGTGACAGAAGTAGAAGGATTTCCCGGCGCAGTGTTAATCCGAGCGATCAAGCCGGAGGAAGGTTTGGATTTTATTGCCCGGCGAAGAAATGGCAGGCCACAAAAAAATTGGACGGATGGACCTGCTAAACTTTGCCAGGCACTGGCAATAAATGGCAAGGCGAATGGTATTAATACCTGCAGCCCTGATGCCGAAATTTTTATTGAAAGAGGAGCCGAGATTCAATCAGCTTGGATCCATCAAACACCGCGGATTGGTCTGGAAACTGTTCCAGAGCCATGGCGCAGCAAACCCTGGCGGTTTATTTTAACTGAACCAAATTTATCCTTACCGCCGGGATGATAATTAATTAACCAAAAACGTCCTTGGAGACCTTATGTTTAGAAAACGTGAAGAACCTGCACCAAAACTTGATATTGTTCCTCCCCAGATTCGTGTGACCTCAATCTTGGGCGAAGCCACCAGCTGGAAGGGGGAGTTGACCGGAAAAGGTGGCATCCGGATTGAAGGTTTATTTGAAGGGAAAATCGACCTGGAAGGATTAATTGTTGTTGACCAAAAGGGACGGGTAGAAAGCGATCTGATTAAGGCGGATACAGTGATTGTCGGGGGTTCTGTCCGGGGTGATATTCAAGCCAAGCGGGTTGAAATCCGCAGCACCGGCCGGGTATGGGGAGATGTGTCAACTGTCCGATTTTCTACTGAGGAGGGTGCCTACCTGCGGGGAAAAATCCAGATGGAAGAAGAACCCCTTGAGGAAAAAACACCGGATCAAAGTGCCCCGGAGTCAAAGGCTAAGGGACCAGAAGATAAAAAACCAGCCCTTAAACCCAAGACAACCAAAAAGACAGAGGATTAGTTTGAAACATTCCTGGCTTGCTGGATGGCTTTTTATTCTGGTTCTGTCTGCCTGTGCGGGAGGAGGGACAACCGGCCAGGAAAAACCGTTAACCCCAATAGTATCCTCGGAACAGACAACAAAGGATGTGCTTCCCACAAATAACGCCTTAGATCCCACTCTTAAGGATCCAACCGGGACCCCCGAAATAACCAGCGGTACTCCTATTGGTGAGGAAAACCCATGCCGGGAAGAGAGGGGGTCAGTTCAGCCATTTACACTCCAGATTTTTCGGACCGAGGATGAAATCAGGGGCAGAATTTACACACCGCCCTGTTACGGCTTGGATCCGAACCAGGAGTATCCCACCCTGTATTTATTTCATGGAGCAACATCAGCAGACCAGCAGTGGGATGACCTTGGTATTGATGAGCACGCAGACCAGCTTATCTCCCAGAGGGACATCCGCCCATTAATCATTATCATGCCCGAAGAAAAGAGCTGGATCTCGCTCCCTGAGAATCAATTTGGCGATTTTATTGTGAAGGATCTAATCCCCTGGGTGGATAAAAATTACCAGACACTGGTGGACCGGAAGTACCGGGCGATAGGAGGGTTGTCGCGGGGTGGTAACTGGGCGGTGCGAATTGGATTCCTGCACTGGGGGTTGTTTGGATCGGTTGGAGCGCACAGCACCCCTTTATTTTTTGGTGATTTAGAGCGAATCCCCGGTTGGGTTAAAGTCATGCCTGAATCAAAAATCCCCCGGATTTACCTGGATATAGGGGAAAATGATAACGACCGGGAAGACGCTGAAGCTTTTGGATCTTTATTATCAGAGTTAGGCATCGCTTATTCCTGGAATCTCTCCCCCGGCTTGCATGAGAAATCTTACTGGCAATCCCACCTTGATGAATACCTGATATGGTACAGTACAGGATGGGGGGCAGAATAAATTTTGTTCCAAATGAAATTATCAGCTGAATAATAAACAATAAAAATCGACAGCTACCAATAAAGGATAACAACCATGAAAACACCCACATTGACTGAATTTATGTCCCTGGATTGGGAAAAGATCCAGCCTTTATATCAGCAGCTGCAGGCCATAGTGCTGACTGAAGATTCTCTGGTTGCCTGGATGGAACAATGGTCTGATTTGCGGAAGTTGGTGGATGAAAGATATGCCCGGTTATCACTGGCAGTGAACCTGGATACAGAAGATGAAGAGGCAGAGAAGCGCTATCATGATTTCCTGGAGAATGTTTACCCATCCACCATGGCTGCCGACCAGATGTTAAAGGAAAAGCTGCTCGAAAGCGGTTTAACGCCGACTGGAATGGAACTGGCGCTTAAGAAAATGCGGACGGAATCGGATCTGTTCCGAAAGGAAAACCTGCCCTTGATGACTGATGAGAGCAAACTTGGCACACAATATGACAAAATTTTTGGGGCGCAAACCGTTGAGTGGCAGGGAGAAGAACTTACCCTGGTACAGGTAAATTCTGCCCTGATTACGACAGATCGAGCGGTCCGGAAAGAACTCTGGGAGTTATTATCACAGCGACAGCTGAAGGACAGGGAAGCGATTAACGATCTCTGGGTGAAGTTCATGGAAATCCGGGGGAAATTGGCAGACAATGCAGGTTTCCCGGATTACCGGGCTTTCCGGTGGCAGCAGCAGCTTCGACTGGACTACAGCCCTCAGAATAGCCAGCAATTCCTTGATGCTGTCAAGAATGAGGTTGTTCCAGCGGCAACGAGAACCTACGAACGATATAAAACCCGATTGGGCGTCGAGCAGGTTCGTCCCTGGGATTTATTAAGAAACCAATCCACGTTCAGTCTGCCAGCTATCGAGGCATTTAAAACGGAAGAGGAATTTACTAATCGGGTGGGGAATATCCTTAACCAATTGGACCCTGTTCTTGGCGGATACTTTGAGTCGATGCAGAAAGACCAGCTCTTGGACTTAATGAATCGAAAAGGAAAAGCGCCGGGCGGTTTTTGCACTGGGTTCGCTACTGAAGGCAAACCATTTATTTTTATGAATGCCGTAGGCCGCAGCCAAGATCTGCGGGTGTTATTTCACGAGAGCGGCCATGCTTTCCATGTCTATGAGTGCTCTCAGCTACCTTATTTCCACCAATGGAAAGTGGGGATGGAATTTGCCGAAGTTGCCTCCACCACCATGGAAATGCTGGCTGCACCCTACCTGGCGGAAGACCAGGGAGGGTTTATGTTCCCCGAGAATGCAGCCCGCACAAGAATATTAAACCTGGAGGAGAAACTGCTCTTCTGGCCTTATATGGCGGTTGTGGTCGCTTTCCAGCACTGGGTGTATCTGAATCATGAGGTGGCAAGCCAACCCGATGCTTGTGATGAAAAATGGGGAGAACTGATTGACCTCTACATGCCGGGTATCAACTGGGATGGATATGAGGACGTGAAAAAGACCGGTTGGCACAGAAAACTGCACATCTTCCAGGTGCCGTTTTATTACATCGAATATGGTTTGGCTGCTTTAGGCGCATTTCAAATCTGGGAAAATGCCCAAAAGGACCAAAAGAAAGCTTTAAAACAATACCGGCAGGCACTGGCTTTGGGCGGAACAGCATCTTTGCCAGAACTTTATAAAACTGCTGGCGCCAACCTGGCATTTGATGCTAAAACCATGAGAAAAACTGTCCAGTTGATTGAAAGAACCCTGGATGAACTGGAAACCCAATTAGCTTAACACTGCCAATACGGGGGGGTTGCTTCGTCGCTCTGAGCGGAACCTGAGTGCAGTCGAAGGGGTAGTCGAAGAGCTCCTCGCAACGACACCCTACTGTCATTGCGAGGGTGCGCAGCACCCGCGGTAATCTCCTGATAAGTTGAGGACCTGAATATTCACCTTCTCAGTTATAATAAGAATTTGAACAATTCTTAAAGAAAGGGGAAAACAATGACTGAGATTCTAAAAGTTGTCATTCCCATGGCCGGCTACGGAACGCGGCTCAGGCCGCATACCTGGAGCCGACCCAAACAGCTGATCAACCTGGCTGGAAAAACGGTCATTGAGCACGTTCTGGACACGTTTTCCACTTTACCCGAGAGCCTCAAGGTTGAATTTGTCTTTATTGTTGGGTATCTGGGGGATACGATCCGGGCTTTTATGGATGAATGCCATCCTAATCTGACAGTGCACTATGTGATCCAGGAAGAAATGCGCGGTCAATCTCATGCCATATACCTGGCCCGGGATTATATTAATGGACCGATGATCATGGTGTTCGCGGATACGCTCATTGAAACTGATCTTTCCTTCCTTGATGGTGAAAAATCAGATATTGTAGCCTGGGTAAAACCGGTGCCAGACCCCCGGCGATTTGGTGTTGCCGAGGTGGGAAAAGGCCAGCGTGTTACCCGGTTGATTGAAAAACCAAAAGCTATGGATAATAACCTGGCTCTGGTTGGTTTTTATTATTTCAAAAATGGGCAGGATTTGATTCGAGCCATAGAGAAACAGATGGACAAGAAAGTCCAGCTGAAAGGGGAATTTTTCCTGGCGGATGCGATAAACATTCTCCTGGAAGAGAAAAGCTATCATATGCGAACCCAGAAGGTTAATATCTGGTTGGATGCCGGTACTTATGAAGCTGTATTAAGCACCAACCGCTACCTACTGGATCATGGACACGATAATTCTGAAAAGGCTGCCCAGCGAATGGGAGTCAATGTCATTCCTCCCGTCTATATTCATCCTGAAGCGGAGGTAGAATCTTCGGTCATTGGACCCCACGCTACCATCGAAGCTGGTTGTCGAATCCTGGGAAGCGTAATTCAAAATTCCATCGTAGAGAAAAATACCCTGATTGAGGACGTGACTCTTGATGGTTCCATGATTGGACAATCTGCCAGGGTAAAGGGTGGGTCTTATTCCATTAATGTTGGGGACAATACTAACCTTGAACTATAAATAAAACCTGAGTAATACACTGCCATCTGAGGAGATTCAATGAGTCGTGATTTCATCGCCAAACGAGTTGCCACCCTCAAACCATCAGGCATCAGAAAGTTTTTTGATATTGTTGCCACCATGGATGATGTGATTTCTCTCGGTATCGGGGAACCGGATTTTACAACGCCTGAACCCATCCTGGAGGCAGGTATCGAGGCGCTCAGGAATGGAGAAACCCACTATACCTCAAATGCCGGGATTTATGAGCTTAGAGAAGCGATTGCAGATCTGCTGGAGGAAAAATATCAGGTTGTCTACGATCCGGCGGATGAAGTGGTGGTATCCGTCGGGGTATCCGAGGCGCTCTATCTGGCCCTGACCGCAGTAATTAATCCGGGAGAGGAAATTATTATTCCCACCCCGTGTTTTGTATCCTATCAAGCCGAGGTGATCCTGGCCGGGGGTGTGCCTGTTGAAGTCCCGGGCACAATGGAAAATGGTTTTCAGCCAGAACCGGAATTGATTGAAGCCGCAATTACACCAAAAACCAAAGCCATTTTTATAGGATTTCCCAATAATCCTACCGGTACAGTAGCGACCAGGGAAAATTTACTTAAGATCAGTCGCATTGCCGAAAAACACGATTTACTGGTCATCTCAGACGAAATCTATGACAGCCTGGTTTATGGCGTCGAACACGTATGTTTTGCTTCTCTACCGGGCATGAAGGAGCGCACTATCACCCTGGGGGGATTCTCAAAAAGTTACGCGATGACGGGATGGCGAGTAGGATATGCTGCCGCACCGGCGAATATCCTGGGCGGATTGGTCCGCGTCCATCAATATACCGTGATGTCCGCACCATCCATGTCACAATTGGCTGCCTTGGCTGCTTTAAGGCTCGGGGCCGATCATGTTGAGGAAATGCGCCTTAAATACGACCGCCGCCGGCAGCTGATTGTCTCCCGGTTAAATGAAATTGGCCTGGAAACGTTTATGCCGCAGGGTGCATTTTACGCTTTTCCCAAAATAACCTGCACAGGACTGGACGATGAAAAATTCGCTAAAGACCTGCTCGAGGAAGAAAAGGTTGCCGTTGTTCCCGGTTCGGCGTTTGGCTCCGGGGGGAGCGGATTTGTGCGCTGTTCCTATGCAACAAAGTATGAGAAGATTGAAAAGGCACTGGACCGGATTGAAAGTTTTGTAAAGCGCTGCGGGTGATTTATAACCTGCGACGTGTTTATTACAAAAACTGCTCATAAACTACGAGCAGTTTTTTAATGGGTGGAATTGGATAGATCTTGAACCGATAATTATTTATAAGTGAGTCGACTTTCCTGGAAAGGTAGTTGATTTTCGGTGCAGTTTGGTGTAGTTGGATTGAGATAGGGGAAAGATAAACCAAAAACATCAGTTTTTTGTTTTAAGCTCTGAGTTCACCCCTTGGAATGCATAAAAAGGTAGCCTTAGCAGGCTTGCTATTGACAGAAAATCAGTTGCATACCTTGAGCCTATCGCGGTAATTTAGACGACAGGTTTAACTGGGCTTTGACTTCAAATTATTTTTTACCTGTATTATCGTTGAATACACGCCGAACCTCCTTGAGCGAAAGCCCTCACCTGCTCCAGGGTTGCCATTGTGGTGTCTCCGGGAAAGGTTGTAATCAGTGCGCCATGTGCCCAGCCAAGATTCACTGCTTCTTGCGGCTCTTCGCCTGTAATCAACCCGTAAAATAAACCGGACGCAAACCCATCTCCACCACCAACCCGGTCGTAAATATTTAGCTCTGTGGTTGGAGATATATAAGTCTGGTTGTTTATCCAGGCAACGGCAGCCCAGGAATGGTGAGCCGTTGTATGGACTTCTCTCAGGGTTGTCGCTACTACCTTGATTTTTGGGAATTTTGCTAGAACTTTATCAATCATCTCAAGGAAAGCGCTGGGATCAAGTTTGGAACTGGATTCTACCTCGGGTCCAGGTATCCCTAATCCCAATTGCATATCTTCTTCATTCCCAACTAATACATCTACATTATCAACGATTCGTCCCATGACATCCTGGGCTTTCTCTAACCCACCCCAAATGTTCCATAATTTGGCCCGGTAGTTTAGATCAAAACTTGTGACTGCTCCTGCTGCCTTGGCGGCTTTCATACCTTCAATGATTAATTCGCCGGTAGTATCAGATAAGGCAGCATAGATGCCCCCACTGTGAAACCAACGAATGCCCTCTGAAAAAATATCCTTCCAGTCAAAATCCCCTGGTTTCAGCTGTGCTCCAGCCTCATTGGCGCGGTTATAAAAACAACCGGGGCTCGGACACCATAACCCGATCACTATAAATCGTTGCCATATTCGGACCGTTTACCCCATTGTGTTCAAAATATTTATAAAAGGGCTTGATACCCATCAAACGGACTCTTTCAGCGATAAGGCCACCAATAGGGTACTTGACCATGGCCGCCGCTATTCCGGTTTTAAGGCGGAAACAATTAGCCAGATTCGCGGCCACATTATACTCACCGCCGCTCGGATGTATTTTCCAATCATGTGCTTTACTGAAAGGTACGATCCCTGAATCAACCCGATGATTTAATGCACCAAGCGATAAAAAATCCAACTCAGCATTTTGTTTAATTTGTAGGCCGTTTATCATTTGTTAATCCTTTTACTTAAGCGGTATAAGTACTGGATGTCACATCCCCACCAGAACCAGTCCAATTGGTGTGGAAGAATTCTCCCCGGGGTTGATCTAACCGCTCATAGGTGTGGGCGCCAAAATAATCCCGCTGGGCTTGTAAAAGATTCGCCGGTAATCTCTTCCGACGGTACCCATCATAAAAAGCCAGAGCACTGGACATGGCTGGCACGGGCAGTCCTGCCTCAACAGCTCTGGCAATCACCCGCCGCCAGCCGGATTGTGCGTTCTCAACCGCAACCCGGAAATAATCATCCAGTAATAGATTATCTAAAACCGGGTTTTTATCAAAAGCTTGCTTGATTTTTCCCAGGAAGGCCGAGCGAATAATACATCCACCCCGCCACATCAAAGCGATATCGCCATAATTAAGATCCCAATTATATTCTGCGGCTGCGGCCCGCATCAACATATATCCCTGGGTATAGGAAATGATTTTTGAGGCATAGAGGGCATCATGAATATCCTGAATAAAAGCATTTTTATCATCACGAAATTCATGGTCCGGACCAGATAATACTGACGCGGCTTTCACTCTTTCATTTTTCAGGGCCGATAAAAACCTGGACAGAACTGCTTCATTAATTAGGGTTAATGGTATCCCCATATCCAGAGCAGAGACCGCAGTCCATTTACCTGTTCCTTTCTGCCCAGCAGTATCCAGAATGTAATCGATCGTATGATCACCATTTTCATCGGTAAAACCCAGGATATCCCTGGTGATCTCAATCAAGTAGGAATCTAATTTTCCTTCATTCCATCGGGCAAACACATCGTGCATATCATTGTTGCTCATACCTGCCGCATTTTTCATTAAGTCGTAGGCTTCACAGATGAGCTGCATATCCCCATATTCAATCCCATTATGAGTCATTTTGACAAAATGACCTGCACCATTTTCACCCACCCAATCACAACAGGGCACCCCATTATCCACCTTCGCCGCGACTGCTTGAAAGATCTCTTTAACATAGGGCCAAGCTTTGTTTGAGCCACCAGGCATAATTGAAGGGCCAAACCGGGCACCCTCTTCTCCTCCAGATACACCTGTACCGATATATAGTAGGCCCATTGATTCTACATAAGCTGTCCGGCGAATGGTATCGTTGAAATTGGAGTTACCCCCATCGATGATAATATCCCCTTTCTCCAAGTGAGGGAGAAGGAGCTCGATAAAATCATCTACCGGGTCGCCTGCCTTGACCAATAACATAACCCTGCGGGGGTGTTCTAATAATCCAATTAATTCCTCTATGGAATGGGCACCAACAATCTCGGTTCCCTTTGCCTCGCCATTGAGAAAATCATCTACTTTGGAAGTAGTACGGTTAAAAACAGCGACCTTAAAACCATGGTCATTCATATTTAAGACTAGGTTCTGGCCCATTACCGCTAAACCAATCAAACCGAGATCACATTTTTTCATCATTTCTCTCCAGAATTTTAAATATATTCTACGGATTACTTTACCCGATAAAGAACCTCACCTGCTTTTGGTACATAGAGTACCCCCTCTTTCTCCCTTCCTTCCCATTCGCTGATGTCAATTTCAGCGGGGTCGATATAAGCAAGATTCAATAGTTCACAATCCGCTTTTGATATTTGACTGGACATTGTTACCTTCACACGTGCTTGTTCATGACCAACAATATATTTGCCATCACCGTGTAAATGCGTACTATGGGCCAATACTCATAGGGGGATATGTTGGTATTTTCCCCACTGTTGAAGGAAAAAATCTAAAGAGTGATAACCAATTTCGAAAATATATTTCTTGTGAACATAGCTAACTTCTTTCAAGGGCGGGGCATAAATGATGATCTCTCCCCCGTCTGCAATTACTGGATCGAGTTTATACATCGCTTTTGCAGCTGTCCATAATTCATCATACATTGATGGTGCTGCCGAAAGAACCCGTTGGAAAGGCTTATCATACTTTCTTATATGTCTCTGTCCTGAATGTCTTGCTGCGAAATTCCATGCTGAGATGTGATCCCCGATGAACAAACCTGATACACCTTCTTTTTCAACAACGAGTGAAATAAGTGTTACCGGTGTTCGTAATTGAGCTGTTGCAGAATGGATCATCCTGCGCACAGGTGTGTCTCGGATACCGATTGTATTCCGAACTCCCCCCAGTGCACCCAGCCAATGGGTAGCATCAATCATTTCTGGACCCGATATACCGGGAAATAGGTATTTTGCTCCACCTGAAAAGCCGACAACTTCGTGAGGAAATGTAGGTCCGAGGATGATCAGATGGTCGTAATCCAGAGCGGCTTTATTAATTCTTACGGGTATCTCCTTCGGAAGTGTGAAGTGCCAATTATCTCCAGCAATATCTCTAATTTGGTCAGTTTCAAGTTGACCAATAATGGTTAAGGAGAGGGAATTGTCCCATTTATGATTTAAGAGACCTATATTTTTGTAGATTGTAATGCGTTCTTCTTGGGTTATACCGACTAACTTGATGAGGTTCTGATCAGATAGAGGGAGATGGGTACCCAAGGCAACCATAAAATCCAGTGTTATTGTGTCATTTAGAATTTCAACTAACGATTTGAAGAAATTCTGTGGACTTAATTCCCCCCGCCGAGTAGGAACTATGGACACTATGGATACCCACGTAAAGGATGGCCAATCCCCCAATTGCTTTATCAGTTTAAAAAAAGCTTGAGCGAACTGGGAATTCTGCATTTTTGAAAATTAATTAGGATATGCAGCTCGATACTATTTCACTAGAACCCACCCCTGATATATGCTCTAGATTTGACAAATAAGTCCTGATACTGGAAGATCTAATTGGTTGTAATGAAATATTTTATTCATGGATGGCTCATGATCCTCAAATGATCAAATCATAATTCATATTATTAGATATAACCATAAGCTTTATATCAATTTATAGCGTTCGGGCAATCAACCAATCCGGTACCCAGAGATCCCCAAGACCGTACACTTTGGTGATTATTATACTGGCGATCAGCATCACAATTCCCAGTCCCATCAATATGTAATCGCGTTGCCTGTAGTGCAATTCTTGAATCCAGGTCCTCTCTTTCACACCAAAACTTCTTAAATCCATGGCATTGACGATGTCTTCGCCGCCGACAATAGCATTCATGATCACTGGGACCAGGATTGGCGCAAGTTTACGTATCTTGGCTATGATCCCGCCTTTTAAGTTATCAACCTCATAACCCCGTGCTCGCTGTGAGTCGAGGGTAACCCGAAAATCGCTTGCTATGGTGGGGACAAGTCGAAAGGCGAGGTCCATGGAGAACGCGATGCGGTAGGGAATGCCCATTCCCTTGAATGTAATTCCGTTGTTGCGCGGATTCATTGTCCAGGGAATGATAAAAAACAGTGTTGCCAGAGAGAACATCTTCACAATCTGGCTTATGCCAAAGGCAAGTTTTTCCGCTGTGATACTGATCGTAATCGGCCATCCCACTAAAGGAAGGTGCCATACTTTTTCCCAGAATATATGGGGGGTTAAATCAGAGATTACCCCTCCTCCTCCTCTGCCGGTAATAAGTGCGTTAACTCCGGTGATTACGACTACAAATATGAAAATGAAGAACCAGGGTAGACGGGTCTCTTTCCAGGTTAAACGGGAGAGGAAGTATTGCGTCATAGGGATAAGGAAAAAGAAGATCAGGAAGCGAATATCCCAGAACATTGTGACCGATGCCAATAGGAGAAAGGATGAGATCCAGCGTGCCCGTGGATCAAGACTCTCGATGGGGCTATCGCGGAAACGGTATTTCCAGGTAGCTAACATGATGACACCTCTTTAGGATACCTGCCTGGGCAGTTATTTACGCTGCCCAGGCAGGTACTTGATTAGCGACCGCGTCTTTTCACCACCGCGTCGTAGGCTACCATCAGAATTGGGACCAGAATGAGGCCATTGATGATTCCGTCCAATCCGGCTGGAATCCAGTACCCAACTACAGCAGTCTTAAAATCAGTTCCGTAGAGGGGGATTTCCATCAGAGAAGCGAAACCCATGCCAATCACTGCGCCGAGAATAACAAATAACTCGGCTTTGAGGATTGTCTTGGTGTCTCTGAAGTTAACGACGCTGGCTGATATTAGACCTGGAATCAAGCCCATTAAGCCATTACCAACATCCCAAGACCACCAGAAACCCCAGCCTGACAGGAAGTCTCCCAATACGTTGCCAACTGCACCGCTCAGGAAGCCAACAAGTGGTCCAAAAGCGATCCCAAAAAACATAGGGATGCAGGACGCTGGACGAAGAGATATCTGGCCAACTGACGGCAATGCAATAAAGTTGGTTGCCCATGAAAAGACACCGTAGAGCGCCGCACCAATCGCGGCATACACTACTTCTCTCGTGCCAAAAGCCCAAAGTGATTTTTTCTCCATTAGTAACTCCTCTAGAATAAATAATTCTTGATATCACTCAAACAGCAGCAATTGTGAATCTGGAATAAATATCTATAAGCACCTCCTTTTTTTAACTTGGTGATTTTGACCTCACTTGGTGAGCGAGTTCTTCGGCGCGCATAAATCGTCCGGTATCGGATAAATATTGGATATTCAGATCAAGTAATGTTGTTGGAAGCACTCGACACTTGTGTAGTAATTCCTTGTCCTTTAATACTTGCTCCACTGGTCCATCGGACGCAATTTTCCCTTCCGACAGCAGCAGAACTCTCGTGGCGTATGTAACAGCCAGATCCAGATCATGGGTTATGAAGATTAAAGCATCAAAACCTGGCATCTGCAAAATCGAGTCCATGAATGTCCGATAATTCCAGTAATCTTGACCTGCAGTGGGTTCATCCATCACCAGTATCCGGGAACGCATTGCCAAAATTGCGGCGATGCTAACTCTTTTCTGCTGGCCGTGTGATAACGCGAGAGATGGGGAATCTCGATATTCCTCCATATTGACGGTTTGTATAGCCCAGTTCACATTTTCTTTGATCGCCGTGTCAGATTGTCCAAGGTTTTCAGGTCCGAAAGCGAGTTCCTCTTCAACCGTTGGCGCAAAGAGCATTTGACCCGGATCCTGAAATACATAACCAATTGTTTTGGCTGATCCAGCAATTGTAGCTTCGCGGGTATCTAGCCCTTCCAGCAGTACTCGTCCCTCTGTGGGTTTGAGCAGACCCAGGGCGTGTTTTACCAATGTAGTCTTCCCCACCCCATTGGGTCCGAGAACAGCGATGGTGTCACCCTTGTTAATCCTTAAATTGATATCCCGGAGCACAAATGGCAAATCCTCGTCATATCGGAAGCTGACATTTTCCATGGAGAGCAGCTCATCACCGAATTCCCCAGGACCGGATAAGCCGACCACCGGGTTAAAAACAGGGCGAGGGTCATTCCTGGCTCGATCCATCACGATCTCCGCTGGTAATTTCATCTTATGGTAATCCGCTGTTTTCATTAAACCAGCTACGTCACCTAAATACGCTTCCTCTCCTTCTTCAAGGTAAAGCACGGTATCTGGATTGATCGATAATACTTCATCAATACGGTGCTCGACCAGCATTACTGAAATCCCTTCATCCGCTAACTTGCGGAAAAGAAGAAGTGCCTCATGGGATGAAGCAGAGTCCAGACTAGCCAATGGTTCATCCAGGATTAAGATTTGCGGGCGCATAGCCATTACGCCTGCCAGGGCTACTTTCTGCTTTTCTCCACCAGACAGAGTGAATGTCTCACGATCCTTGAGATCGGAAATCCCTAAATAATCAAGTGCTTCATCTATGCGGTACAGGATCTCGTCTCTCTCCAACCCCAGGTTTTCTGGTCCAAATGCAATCTCATTCAAAACAAAACCCGAGACTATCTGCCGCTCAGGATTCTGCAGGATAGTGCCTACTGTTTGGGATAGTTCAGCGAGACCGATTGTGTTTACAGATCTACCGAATAGGTTGATTTCGCCCTCAATTGAACCAGGGTATGTCCGTGGAATAAGGCCGTTGATGCAGCGCATTAAGGTGGTTTTGCCGCAACCACTTGTGCCTGCGATAAGCATCAGCTCACCTTTGTGCAGATCAAGATTGATATTCTTGATGGCTGGTTCATCGCGAATCCTGTACTGGAATGTAAGATCTCGGATCGAGATAGGTAGTGGGGAGGAAGATGATGTCATAGGATTAATCCAATTCTGCAAGAGCTTCAATCGCGATCTTGAGCATGATTTTTTTACCTGAAGTAACGACGTCTCTATCTGGATTCACAGCCCATGGATCGGGTTCTTCTGCAACATTACCATCCGAGGTGAATATTCCGCCTGCTCGAGCGCCATGAATGCTCGCCTGGATGAGAAGGGCTGCATATTCCATTTCTATGGCCACTGCCCCCAACTTAGGCCAAAGATCAAGGTGGGAAGGTTGGTATTCGTAAGGGAAAAAAAGTCCATCAGTAATCACAATGCCAGTGGGTAAATCTGTGTATCCATGATTTGCAGCGGCCCGCTCGAGTGCCGAAACAACGTGTCGATCAGCAATAGCAGGAAACTCCATCGGTACCATAGCGGCCGTAATCCCATCAGCCCGAATGGCGCCAGTTCCAATGATCAAACCCCCGTCGGGAACTCCGGCGACCATCGCGCCGCAGGTTCCGGCTCGAATGATTGTTTTTGCCCCCCCGTTAAATAAAACCTCAAAAATGTAGGCCGCCCCACTCGCCCCAACCCCATGGGAACATATGGTTATATTCTTTCCGGCATAACTTCCATTAATTGCCCGGTATTCTCGCCCATCCCACAGGGGCTCTATGTTCTCAAGGAAATCGGTTGCATCATTGACGCGTTGGGGATCACCAACAACCAGGACATGGGAGGCTACTTTATTCAAATCAACGCCATCATGGGACTTTTTTTTCATCATTTAACATCCTCTCACTTTCATAAATTATTTTACCCCATTGCTGCTCATAAGTTACTTGGGTGTGATCCCGTTAAATATCGAGTTACTCTATTTCATTTCCAGAATTCTAACCTCCTGAGGATAACGATCTCATCTTGCTCATCCTGAGTGTTGATCCATAAGAAGAGTCCATCTGGGTCCATTGTTTCAATAAAACCGTCAAGCTCTTTTACCTCAAGACCAATAATGACCGGCACGCGAATCATCTGTTATCTCTTCAACAGGGGAGTCCATGCCTCCACGCGCTTCAAAGCATTTTCAAAAACCGGCATGTTTTTAAGTCCTGTAATCACCCAGACCTCTCAAGCTTGCCCTACTGATTTCCATAACTATCGAATTTGCCCATCACCTGGGTCATCTCCTGCTCACTCAATAGCTGGGGATGGCCTACAGCCCGTGTTTGGAGATAAACGCGCGAGAGATACTCCACAATTTCAGCAATTTCGAATGCCTTAGCCAACGTATCAGCTACAGCCACGAGACCATGGTTTGCCATAAGAACAGCTTTCCCATTACCGATCACATTACACACATTATCAGCAAGCTGCTGCGAGCCATAGATTGCATATGGCGCACAAGGAATAGAGATCCCAGAAACAGCCACCAGGTAGTGGAAAGATGGTAAATCCCATCCGAGGCATGCAACCGCTGTTGCGAAAGGAGAATGTGTATGCACAACTGCATTAACATCTGGACGCTGCGCGAGTAGACTCAAATGAAGTTGATACTCACTGGAGGGCTCCAAGTGGCCTTCGCGAGTATTACCATCCAAATCGAGCAATACGATATCATCGATATTCATTCTCTCGTATGGTAAACCCGAAGGGGTAATAGCAACTAAACCTTCAGCGCGATCTATAAGACTAATATTTCCACCTGAACCAAGTACATACCCGGATTCTAGAAGTCTTTTCCCATACCTGACCAGGGCTTCTCTCTCTTCAATCATCAACATGGCAAACCTCTGCTCTGCAAATAAAACAAACCATAGTACGGATCGTTAATGGCAATACTTTGCTTTTTCCTGCCTCTATTTGAAATGCCTAACCAAATCTCGTGGGGAGAAGATGCCCTTTTCAGTTATCACAGCGCTCACAAGATTAGGAGGAGTTATGTCAAATGCTGGATAATAACCTTTCACGCCCTCCTTTGCGGTTCTAACTCCCATCGCATATAGGACTTCTTCTGAATTACGCTCTTCAATTGTCACAGTATCGATTGTGGGGTTCCTGGACTCAGGTGTTCCAACAACATAAAACGGTATATTGTAAAAATGTGACGCCAGTGCAATTTGAAAAGTGCCTATTTTGTTTACTACATGCCCGTCAAGGGTGATGACATCTGCAGCACAGATGAAAGCATCCGCTATCCCTTGTGAAATTAGGTAGCCTGGCATATTGTCAGTAACAACAGTTACATCAATGCCCATATCAAATGCAACGCTCGCAGTTAACCTTGCCCCCTGTAAGTAGGGTCTTGTTTCAGGGCAAATCAACTTCACATCCTTCCCCGATTCTTTGCATACGAGCAGAATAAAGCCAATCAATGTTTCTGCAAAACATTGCGTAATAATTGTTGGTTTTGCAGGCAGGAGGTTTACAACGTATTCTGCGATAGATCGGGAACGGCTGTAACCTTGATTAATCCGATCCAAAACAAATTCCTGAACTGACGAACCTAAACTCCCCCCATTATCCAATATCCCGCAAGCATAATTGTAGACCTTTTGGAGACTTCCGATCATTCCTTCTGATGTTGTTGGTCGGGCTTTACCAAGTGTATTAACAGCATCAGATAAAACTGTTTTCGCCTCTTTCTTGCCCTTATCCTCAACCTGATATGCTGTCATCACCATGGCTTGTAAAGCTGCCATGTGAGGTCCTCCGCTTTGTGTAACCATATCTGTTATCGCTTGAGCCACCTGGTGATAATCGTGACAGGTTACATAAGTTGTTTCTCGGGGATAAATTCGGCGGTCCAATATTTTGACAACGCCTTTATCATAATGAGCAACATTTTCATACTGAAGCATGAACGCTAAACCTTTATCCATCCTTGGCATAATAATTCCCTTTTCTAAATTAATTTATATCCAAACCCATTTTTTGAAGCTCCGCCTTCACAGTCTCGTACATTTTTAACCATTCTGGTTTTGGTTTTATTGACGTGAGATTGTAAGCCTCATCGAATCTAACACCACTGTTGTCCATTGGTTTTTCAAAAATGTGTTCATACTTTTTAATTAATCGAATAACCAAATTATTTGCATCTTTAAGGCTAAATCCTGATTTTGCTACAGCATGTCCTACTTCACCCATTAATCGACATTCCAGACCTGTTGCGTTTGGCAATAATCCATCCGCTGATCCTACTCCTTCTAAGTGACCGCCGGCTGCTGTGATCACAATGGCGTTCGCAGCTGTTTCAAAGAGTAATTCTTCTGTCAATGCTCCGCTTTTTGGATAGATATCAGTAACAATAATGCATGGAGCATTACGATTGAATGCTTGTTGAACGATGTTTTCCACCCATAATACACTCCTGGTAGTTGTTGCTACATGCCGGATATGAATAGGATGTAGTATTTGATAATCTGCTTTATGAACCAGGTTTCCCAGCAGGAAAGATGCTACGTTGACTACGGCTGATCCTGGAGCATCCCCGCCTAAACCTCCAACAATGACACAGGTTAAATTGGCGTTTAGCATCCCGTACTCAAGAGAGTTTATTACGCGAGCTATGTTGCGATTATCAACCTTAAGCTCATTAAGCATGGGGACTAAATGTGAATCACAAGGCCGTAAATAATCCGGATGCGCGACCGCCAGATCGCCTAATTCTGAGACACTGCTTTGTCCAGCCAGCATACCCATGCCAGGACGCCCAACAATTTTCAAAGCTTGTCGTAAGTAAAGAAGTTCCCGACGAGTAGCTACAATCTCAGTTGGGTCATTTGTACGAACTTGGTGCCCACTAACTTCAGCCAAGCTCCCACAGGTAATTAGGTCAACTATCGGCTCCTTTGCCCAGCTGATAACACTTGGCAGGAACAGATGCTCTGGATGGGGAGCGCCAGGATTTCCTGCCCATACGATGGGTGCCCGTTCATCACAAATCTCACGGGGAAAAAGAATCCTCGTGTCTTTACCTTCCCCCATGACCAGCTTCTTGGGCATGGATTTCATGCTTGAGATTAATTCATCTCGACTAAACTGTATCATTCGTTGCGTCGACCGAGAGTAACAACCAATTCTTTCAGCTAACTCCAATCCGGCCTCAAAAACAGCGTCAGCTAATCCAGGGTCGTCTGTGATAACTTTCTCTCTATCCCAAGATAGGTTGAACTTTAGGACAATCTCCTGGGTTGTATCGGCAACTTTTTCAAGATCCCATTCGTCCTCAGGGATATAGATGCCATTTTGAGCTCTGTCCAGGAGATCTAAATAATCAATCATCATTGCTATTCCTCTGCTACACTATTCAGATTCATATTTTGTTGATTAAATCTCTGGCTAGTTGAACAGCTTTTATCGCATTATCGGCTGTACCGTCAGCTCCGATATCAAAGGCAATTTCCGGAGTAACAGGAGCGCCTCCAACCATAATTTTATATTGATCCCTGATCCCCATATCTGTCAGCAAAGAAATCAAATCACCCATATATGGTAAAGATGTGGTCAGCAATGCAGAACAGGCGATAATATCAGCATTTACCTCGCGAGCTTTAGTTATTATTTCTGTAGCTGGGACATCAACCCCCATATCAAACACATCAAACCCTGATGCGGTCAGCATAGAAGAGATAATGTTCTTGCCGATATCATGTAGGTCAGTCTGTATAGTAGCGATAACTACGACTCCGGTTCCCTCCTTAACTGCTTCCCCGCTAAGGTACTCCTCTTTCAGCTGTGTTCCAATAATCCCCATCACTGCCTTCATTGCATTACCTGCCCGCATTAATTCGGGCAAGAAAATTTCACCTGTTTCGAAGCTATGACCAACAGCATCAGCGCCGGCTATTAAGCCCTCGTGGAGAATTGAATATGCTTTTGTTCCCTCGGCCAATGCTTCTGCTGCAACCTGAATTGAAGTCTCCTTATCTCCATCATAGATGGCGTTTTTTAATATTTCTATTTTTCCTTTACTCATAACATTTTCCGATTTACGTGTACACAATATTTGATAAATTATCTAAAGAAATGTTGGTATATTTGTTTAATTTTTAAGATACAACAATATTTCACAATAACTATACGATCAAAGCTGCATATCTGGTTAAAAGTAAAGAACCTCCAATTATCGATTTGATTAAAAAAATCACAAAAATTCATTAGAAACGGATAAATTAGACTAGTGCTAAATAGAATAACTAATAAAGAGATTATCTCAGGGATAAATCATTTTTCGGACAATGTAGAAAGAGAAATGTTCAGGACAATAGTATTCATCAGAATACATAATCGGCTCATCGTTTTCGTTAAGGGCTAATTCTCGAAAATAATGAATAGGACTTCCAGGAGCACATGATAAAAATTCACTCAATTCATTATCTGAAATCACAGATAATATTTCAGTAATATTTTGCTCAACCAGCTGATGACACCGCTTCTTTAAAAATTCATAAACTGGACCGTAGAGCTCATTTTCCTCATAGGCACTACGGATAATTCTTGCTGGAATATAGTCCACACAGTAGATTACAGGCATCTCATCAGCGAGAAAGATGTTTGCGGTTCGTAAAACTTCATCGCCTTTTGATAAAGATAGCTTGTTGGTAACAAGCTCTGAAGGAGCAATTAAGGAAAGTTCAACGTGCTGAATACTTGGAGAAAACCCGGAATTCTTGATCATCTCCTCAAAATCCCAAACCTCATCCAATCGATTACCAATGTTGATTACGTGCTGACTGATAAAAGTTCCTGCTCCATGTTTGCGATTGATAATTCCCTCTGCTTCGAGGGATGTTAGGGCTTGTCTAATTGTATTTCGACTTACATCAAATTTAAGCGCTAACTCTGGTTCTGATGGGAGTCGATAACCAGAAAAAGTATCTTTTTTGATTTTTGTTCTGAGATCATTTGTTACGATTTCTACTAAAGAATTTCTTTTAGACAATATTTGCCTCAGATGTATAACAAATTATAAAGTTGTTATACATCTTATTTATAACAAATATTCGCGATCTTATCAAGTCAAAATTTCATATCATGGACCGATCAGCTCTTTGTACATCGTCTCCTGTCTAAAGAAAACACTTCAAATCCAATCCCTGTTTTGAAGTATTGAGGAACCTGGATTAATTTTGAATATTAAAATACCAATAACTATCCAAGATTGAGAGTATTTTATGGACACTCATCGCAAATCCATCCAAGATATAACAGGTTTTGTTAATTAATGAAAGATAATGGATTTTGATGAGCGATAGGACGAATACTTACTCCAGGTTGAGTCCATCGAAAGAACCCTCAAGACGCTCATTACCACTCTCCTTGGTTAGAGTATCACCGGCGGATTCACTTCGATAATCCAGTCCGGACCTGGCGGATGGTCACGTACCAGATTCAATGGGTTGGGGCCCCGCAGCAAGATCTGCCAGCGTGTTTCCCCCCGGATGCGGGTAAAGTAGGGCGGCGTCGGCCCAACCAGCTGGTAGCCCGGTATCCCTAAGTTTTAATCCACTCCCCCAGAACGGCGGCATAGGCGCGAGCTTCAGCTTCTGCATTCGGTACTGGCGGGAGCGGGTTCGTGTGATGTTCTATGCAACCAAGTATGAGAAGAGAGAACAAGTCTTGGAGCATATTGAAAGTTTTGTGAATCGCTGCAAATAATTTACAGCCTGCGACATATTTATAAAAAAATGCTCGTAATTTACGAGCATTTTTTTAGTGAGTGGAATTGGATAGATCTTAAACAGAGGATGATTTATATATAGGCCGAATTTCCTGAATAGGTGATTGATATTCGGGTGCAATTGTATTTGGACTAGGAAACGATAAGCCAAAAACAGCTGGTTTTTGTTTTAATCACCGATTTCCACCTCCACGCTCATTCCCCATAGCAGATCCGGCGGATGGGTTGCAAGGTCAATTGTGACCGTGTATACTATGTCCCCCCCAATTGTTGTCGCCTGTTGGGAGATTTTAGCAACCTGTCCCTCAACTTCTTCTCCAAATGCTTCAATATAAACCAGTACAGGTTGCCCAATCTTAACCAGATTCACATCCCGCTCACTTAAGTCAGTGGTCTCAACCTGAAGATGATCTAAGTCCGCCATTGTGAGCAAGATTTGTCCCGGGACAACTGCTTCTCCAGGATTCGCCAATACACTTGCAACCGTCCCAGTAAAAGGGGCGCGGATCTCACTTTCTGCGAGTGCGGAACGCGCTGCGGCCAGCTGCGTTTCAGCGATCTTCAAGCGCGCTTCTGTCAGAGATAAGGCATCCGGATCCGAACCACCTTCGAGACGTTCCACTTCTCGCTCAGCATTATTTAATCTTGCCTTTGCCAAGTCAAGTTCCGCATCAAGGAGAGTTTGTTCGAGGACAGTCGGCTCGCTCTGGAGCCAATTGAGAAGCCATACGGCTTGGTAATAGGCTCTCTCTGCATCGGTCAATGCGCTCTGAGCCTGTGCTTTAGCCATCCTGCCCTCAGCGCTGGCTAGTTGTTTTCTGGCTTGCGTGAGTCTCTGCTCAGTGATCGTCACATCTGCTTGGGCATCTTTTAAGGCGGATGCCGTAGCCCGGTTACCTGGTTGATTGACATTCCACTGATACTCCGCATCATCCAGCGCATCCTGGGCATTCGCCCAGTCGAGTTTCGCTTGAGGCAGCGCCATGCCAGCCGCTTGTTGAGCGCTTAATAGATCGTATTCAGCCGCTGCCACTGCAGCTTCCAGCCCCTCACGCCCTGCCAGCTGCAACAGGATTTGTCCTTCCTCAACGACCTCACCTTCAACCACATCCACCGATTTGATTCGTGCCGGTATTATCAGGCCAAGATTTGCCTGCCGGGCTGGCACGACCACACCAGAGGCAACCACCCCGCCGCCAGAGGGATGAAAATCTGGCGCAGCTGTTGCTGAGGGGGCGGTGATAACCGGCGTGATAGTTGGTGTCGGAGAGCTGCAGCTCGCCAATACCGTCATTGATATCAAAATAATCACAATCCATCGTTTATGAGTCATATTCCACCTCTCAAGAGTTACTCTGATCGGGGTGCTTGTCGTTCTCGGTAACCAACCCATCCCGAAGCACGATTTTACGGTGAACGAAAGGGAGTACGCGCGGGTCGTGGGTGGCAAAGAAGAAGGTTGTACCCGTCTCCTTGTTCAATCGCTCCATGATTTCCATCACCTGGCGTCCTGTATCGCCGTCCAGGTTCGCTGTTGGCTCGTCAGCCAGCACCACTGCCGGACGGGTGGACAGCGCCCTGGCGATGGCGACCCGCTGCTGCTCACCGCCGCTCATCTGATCTGGACGGTGATGGGCCCGGTCAGAGAGACCCACCGCCTCCAGCAGCTCTTGCACGCGATCTCGCCGTTCGTCCCTCTTTGCCCCCGATAGCAGCAAAGGCATCTCTACATTCTCGTAGGCTGTGAGCCCCGGGATCAGGGCAAAGAACTGGAAGATGAAGCCGATGGTTCCTTTCCGCAGGTCAGCCCGCTGGCTTGCGTTGAGCTGGGTCACATCCTCCCCTTTAATGAACACCTTCCCGCCGGTTGGTTTATCCAGACAGCCCATCAACTGCAGCAGGGTTGTCTTGCCCGACCCTGACGGTCCGACCACAGCTGAGAACTCACCATCCTCAATTGTCAGGTCAACGCCGCGCAGAGCGGGTGTTTCGACCTGCCCAACTTGATAGTACCTGGTTACGTTTTGCATTTTGATAACATCCATATTAATCCTCCATGTGGGCGAGATTCCTTGCCCAGCTCAAGTTAAAATGCTCGCAGCGCATCAATGGGCTCCTTCCGGGTCGCGAACCAGGCCGGGTAGAGCGAGGCCAGCATGGTGATGACCCAGCAAACAACGGATAAAACCGCCGTAGCCGACCATTGGAAGCTGGCATACATTGTTTCACCATAAGATAACTCTGTAGAAACCTGGCTGGCCATATCGCCAAGGTGAATACCTTCAGTGGCCAGATAATATACTCCCAACGATCCCAGCACCACGCCCAGGATGACGCCCAGCGCTCCCAGCGTGGCTGACTCAAGCATAAACATGGTCATGATCTGCCGCCCTTTTAACCCCAACGCAGCCAGGATGCCCATCTCCCGGGTGCGCTCAAAGACAGACATCAACAGGGTGTTGGAAACGACGACTGCGACAATGGCCAGAATGATCAAATAAAATATGTACAATATCCCCATCGCCGAATCCCTGGCCTGCAGCATCAGTTGGTTGAGGTCGCGCCAGGTCTTTATGGTTAACCCCGAGGTACTGAGGGCAGCCGCAACCGCGTCAGCATCTTCCTGATCGTGCAGCAGCACCACGACAGCGCTGGCCCGCTCTCCCACCTGAGTGAAGGCCTGGGCCTTGGCCAGCGGTAAAAAGACCGTTGACCCGTCAAAGCCCGGAAGGCCGGTGTTGTACAGACCGCGGATGGTAAAAGTCGTCTCATCTGGTTGTTCACCGGAGGTGTTGATTAGCAGGCTGATATCATCACCTACTGATACCTCCAGGTTGTTGGCCAACCTCTGGCTGATGAGGACGCCGCTACGGTCATTAGGAGTCAAGAAATCGCCAACCAGATCCTCCCGAAAGGTCGCCGTTGTCTTGGCATGTGGGTCTATGCCGTACACTCGCACGCCGACCGAGTCTTCGATCGTGGTCAGGATGCCGCCAGCCCACAACACCGGCGCTGCCGCTTGCACTTCCGGCAGGGACATCGCCCGGGAGACCAATCCCTGGGGATCATCCAGCAGATCCTCCCATTTGAGGCTGACTTTACCCTCCTCGTAGGATTCCGACCGCAGCTGTACGTGGCCGCTCTGCACGCGAATGTTGTTATCGATCGAACCCTCCATCGCGCCCATTTCAAAGCTATGAAGCGCGATAACCAGCGCCAATCCCAAAGCGATTGCGATCAGCGTCAATCCTGAGCGGCGCTTGTTGCGTCCCACGTCGCGAATTGCTATGCTCCAGAGTCTGAACATAATTGCACTCCTTATTAATCACCAACTATAAAAAATGATCGCCCATCAGCTGGGTCGCCGGACGATACATTAAACATAATGCAGGGCATCGGCCGGTTCCCGCCTGGAAGCCTGCCAGGCCGGGTAGAGTGAAGCCAGCGCCGATATAATACCGACGGTGAGCGCCCGTCGAGCCAGCACGCCTATCCCAATTCGGACGTAGAGCCGATCACCCATCAGTCCCATCATGTCGCCCATCTCGCTCAGGTCCATTCCACCATACATGGCTGCCCAATCAATGCCGACTCGTCCCAAGTAGGCGCCAATAGTCCCACCTAGAACGCAGCCGGCCAGCGCACCCACCAACCCGATCATCACTCCTTCTAGCAGGAACAGGATCATGGTTTCCCGACGCTTCAACCCCATCGCCGCCAGCAGGCCGATCTCGCGCGTGCGCTCGAATACCGCCATCAGCATCAGGTTGAGGATGCCAACGCCGGCGATCAGCAGGATAACCAGCCCAAAGATACTCATGATTTGATCCTCCATCTCCATCAGATCTTTTAATGTGGGATCCAGCGTGTCCCAGGCATCTACTTCGTAACCTGGCAAGGCAGCCCTTAGCGCCTCGACTATCTGCGGTTCCTGCCCGACCTGGGCGAGGTAAACGGCAACCTCGGTAGCCTGATCCCGCAGATCGAAGAGCGTTTGCGCTTCAAGTAGCGAGATGTAAACCAAGCCCTTTTCTATATCTGACATCCCAATGTCGTAGATGCCAACGATGGTCATCGTGCGGCGGCGCATCTGCTGGTGGGTTGCGCGACCTACTACTGTGACGCGGTCGCCTATGCTCACCTCAAGCGATTCAGCCAGCGCCTGGCCGATGAGCAAAACGTCTTCGTCGTCAGCTTCCAGCCAGCGGCCCTGGATAATGTTTTCCGCAATCATGCTCACTGGCGCTTCCCGTTCCGGTTCGATACCGGTGATGGCAACTGATAGGGTTCCCTCCTGGCTGCTAATCATGCCGCCTGTCCGGATGCGCTGCGACGCGGCGATCACGTTTGTCTGGGCCAGCGCTGCTTCCACCATGGGGTCTGGGTCGGTCAGCGGCAGCAGCGGCAAGCTGCTCGCCTTTTCACGAAAACCCGGTGCGTGCACCTGCACATTACCGCCCTGTAGCCTGACCGTGTTGCCGTAAAGGGACTCGTCCATCCCGTTCAGCATGCCATCAAAAAAGAGAATGAGCGTTAGTCCCAGCGCGATGGCGATCCCGGCGATCACTGTCCGCCGCCAGTTGCGCCACACATTGCGCCATGCCATTCTTAAAAGTCTAGACATAATAATCCTCCATGCTATTGACCCAAGCTATTTGCTGGGGGAATTTGGTCTTCATACCAGGCAGCAAGCGTCTCCTTGTCAATGATCGCCATCAAACAAATTGCCATGTTGAGAAGAGTTTCAACGGTTGATTGATTTGAACCTAATATACGTTATATAAGCACCGGAAGATTGGAAATCTGATCCCAATCTTCCACTTCTAAACTATATCTCATTTTTAGTTTTTATATTATATCGATTCAAAAATTGTGTGTCGCAACTCACAACCCAGAAATAACACATAACTAACCAACGGACTCCGTTGGTTAGACATTCTGTTCGTTGATTGTAGAATGATTGAGAACAGATCATGCAGGATTAGCATTTTAGACAGGACGCTCTAAACGGTATCCTTCCCCCGAAACGGTTAACAAGTAAGCGGGGTTTTTCCAGTCTTTTTCTATCTTTTCCCGAACCCTTTTTACCAATTCGTAGACTGCTCCAGGCGACACACCTTCCCCTGCTCCCCAGACAGCCGTGACGATTTCTTGATGGGTACAGGTTGAACCGTTTTGAGAGTGGAGATGGCGGATTAATTTTCTCTGTAGATCGCTGAGCTGAAAGGTGATTTCTTTTCCATCGACCCAGATCTGGCCAGTGAACTCGTTGCATTGAACACCCTGGGGTCCGCGGTGATGGAAATAGGTGGCTTCTTGTATGAGAAATGATTGAAAAAGCGGTGAAAAGATCTTTGTTGATTCATCAACGCAGGATATGAGTAAACCTTTGCCTATAAGGCGTTCTGATATAACTGGATCGACACCGGAAGAATTATCTTCAACCAATTGCATTAAGCCAGTTTGTTCTTGGGACTCTAGTTCCGACCATAAACGCCGGCATTCATCACGCAGCGGTTCAACCCTCAGTAATCTGCGGCAAATCTCTCCTTCTGCTTTACTTAAGTTTGATTTTGTCAGCATGTCTGATAATTCCTCGGCTATCCCTTCCTGTTGAATGCTCAGCGCAATCCGCGTCAGGAATCCCGGATGTCCGCCTGCCAGGTGCAGAACGATATTCTGCGGGTCAGTGTTCAACTTTAAATGATGTGTTGTAATCAGGTATCCCAGGAGGGTTTGCTGATCTGCTACTGATAGAGATTTCAGTACCTGGGTATGCATCTGGAACAGTTCACGAAATTCATAGGTTTCAGTGTCATTCCGTAGATCCTTCAGGTAGCGTGATGTAGCAGTTAGATAACAGAGGCGGTTCCCGAGTGTATCCCGGATCGCACGCAATTGGCGAAATGGCCAGGGAGATTGGGTTCGGAAAATATCATCAAACTCATCAAATATCAGTACCAGGTTTATCTCTGGGATACAACCAATTGTGTGCATGCCAATGGCAAAATGCGCCCGGATTTCAACAGGGTTATTCGCATTTAGGAGATCAGCCCGGAGATCTTGTAATTCATCGACATATTCCATTTCAAAATCTGCTTGGACCATCGTTTGGTGTATTCTTCGGAGAATCAATTCATAAAAAGCCAGCTCACTTTCTCCAGCACAATCCAGGCAATCGATAAAAACCAGCAGAGGAGGAGTTTCCTCCGGAGGCCAGGATATCTTACGAGTTGAGTGGTCCAGCAGCATTCTTAACAGGAGGGATTTACCAGTATTACTTGGACCAACCATTGAGCAGCATTCGCCCCTGGAAAGAACTTGAATGATCCAGCTCTGAACATCCTTCCGGATAAAAGCGCCGCTAAAAGGCAACAATCCGCCTGGTTTTTGATTGTCCCTGTGATCTGAATCGGGAAACTGCATGCACACCTCATAGTTAGAAAAATAAGATCTTCGTGCTTGTTTTACCGGAGGCCAATCCTCAGGGAAGACTGTTGGTGATTCCAGGATCATCCTGGATGACTAGGATGCAGTCAGGACAGCCTTTGGTTATAACTGTATTCTATCAAATATCTATCAGGAGCTAATATTACTTCAGTGCCGGAGGTATAAAAAAGAAGTTCACCAATTATAAGAAGTGCACAAGCCTCCATTCCTAGGGAAGTTATTCAGTCTGAAGATGGGCTGCTGAGTGGAGTTTATATTAGGCACCCAGATTGAAAAAGACCATAAGAACCAGGAATTTATCATTCAGGAACAATTTTCTGGATAACCTATCAGGAATCCATAGATTGTTAATTAGAGAATTACCGGAGGATTAACTTCGATGATCCAGTCCGGACCTGGAGGATGATCCCTTACTAGATTCAACGGGTTGGGGCCCCGCAGTAAGATCTGCCAGCGTGTTTCCCCCCGGATGCGGGTAAAGTAAGGCGGCGTCGGCCCAACCAACTGGGTAGCCCGGTATCCCTCAGTTTTAATCCACTCCCCCAGAACGGCGGCATAAGCTTGAGCTTCAGCTTCTGCTTTTTTAGGATCCGCTGCCCGGAATTCCAGTCTGACTAAATTATTAAATGGTGGATATCCCAGATCACGTCGATACTCCAGCTCTTGCTGGTAAAAATCCCGGTAATTGTGTTGGGAGGCAGCCTCGATCACATAATGATCCGGTGTGAATGTTTGTAGAATAACCTCCCCACCTAAAGGGCTGCGTCCTGCCCTGCCTGCTACCTGGGTGAGCACTTGAAATGTCCGTTCGGCGGCCCTATAATCCGGCAGGTGCAAGCCGGTATCCCCCAAGACCACTCCCACCAGGGTTACCAGCGGCAAATCCAATCCTTTAGCAAGCATCTGGGTGCCAATCAGCACATCAGCCCTGTGGGAAGAAAATTTCTCCATGATTTCCCAATGAGCTCCTTTTTTCCTGGTGGTATCCCTGTCCCAGCGCATGGTACGGACGCCAGGCATCAATTCCTGAAGGGCTGATTCAACTTGTTCAGTCCCGGTTCCCAGGTGGCGTATCCGATTACTTCCGCAGGATGGACACGTCCGGGGAATATTTCTCCGGTACCCACAATGATGACAGCGGAGAGAGTTATCAGCTCGATGAGTTGTGAGGGAGGTATCACAACGGGGGCATCGCAGAGCATATCCACAATCCCGGCAGAATACATACGTTGCGCTTCCGCGCCGATTCAAAAATAATATCGCTTGCTGGTCTTTATCCAGAGTTGAAAATAACGAATCCTGCAAAGAACGGCTGAAGATAGATCGATTGCCCTCTTTAAGTTCAACCCGCATATCAACAAGTTTCACTTCCGGCAGTTCCGCCATTTGAAGGTCCTCATTTAACGGTTGATAACGCGGGGTTTCAATATTTAATTTTGATAGTTTTAGCTGGATCTGGATCGAATCTTTGTGTGCGAGAATTCGCTCTGGAAGCATTATCAATTGCCAATCTCCCCGGGAAGCACGATACATGCTGGTGATGTCAGGTGTAGCAGAGCCAAGGATACATACAGATCGGGTGAAGGATGCAAAGGCAGCTGCGGATTGAACGGCGTGATAGCGAGGAGAAATATCGCCCTGGTAATAGGAGTCGTCGTGGCATTCATCCACCACAATTAATCCCAGATCAGGAAATGGGGTGAAAAGAGCGCTGCGGGGACCAACCATGATGGAAAGTTTTCCCTCTCGAGCCAGCCGCCAGGTATCATATCTCTCTCCAGGGGAGAGCTCGCTATGGAGCACGCCCACCCGTCCGGGGAAGCGGCTCATGAACCGGCTCACCGTTTGAGGGGTTAATGCAATTTCGGGAACCAGGATGATGGCCTGTTTTCCCAGTGTTAAGGTCTGCTGAACCGCCCGCAGGTATAGTTCTGTTTTTCCCGACCCCGTGACGCCATGAAGGAGGAAAGGGATCGGATCCTCCGCATCAAATGAGATTTTAATCAAGTCCCAGGCGTTTTTTTGATCCTCGGTTAATGGTGGTGTATGAGTTGGAACTACCTGTACTTCTTCAAGCGGATCTCGCAGGACAGGAATTTCCTGGATTTGGACCAGTCCCCGTTGTATCAGCTGATTGATATCGTTAAGATTGCTACCGGTTTTTTGATAGATCTCAGAAAGTGACAGGTCCCTCTGGCTGTCCATTACTAGCCTGAGGACAGCTTGCCTTCGAGCCAGAGCGTCTGGAAACCCTGCCCGGGATAGTGTATCCATTTGCTCCATCGCAACCCCGGGTTCACTGATAAATTTCAACCGGCGCTCAAGTTTTGGTTTTACAGAAGGAGCACCTAAGGTGGATTTACTGGAGATCACTCCCCGGCGCTCTAAGGCATCAGCGGTTTTCCTCCAGTTCTTATGGGGGAGAGCGCGGTTGATTTGCCGCCCCCGAAGTGAGCCCCGATCGATCATTAATTCCAACAAGCGGGTTTGTGCTGGCGTTAGTTCTGGCAGGAGCGGTTCCCCAGCTTCCAGTAGGGCCAGACTGCGCTTTGTCAAATAGTATTCACTGTCCACCTTGACGCTTAATCCAGCCGGCAGCATGGCATGCAGGGTGACTCCCAGGGGGGAGAAAGTTTCCTGGGAGATCTGTTGGGCGAGTTTAATCTGGAAGGGAGTGACAACCGGCAGAGGATCCAGAATACTTAATATGGCTTTGGTTTGAGGGACTTCCGGAGTCCCTGGAAATTTTATGATGATCCCTTGAACAGTCTGCCGTCCAAACGGTACGGTCACCAACTGTCCAATTTTCAGCTCCCCTTGGATGGGTTCGGGCAGATGATAATCATACACTCCCTGGACCCGAGGGACATTTACTGCAATCCGGGCATAGTGGGGGATTTTTCTCTCAGAACCCTGCATGGAGATCACACACCCTGAATTCGGACTTTGGATATTCTCAACCCGTCCATCGCCATCACCTGCAGCTGAATGCCCCTGGTGAGCATGATGGTTTCTCCCTGGACTGGGATGTGGTCCAGCAGACCTAAAACATATCCAGCGATGGTGTCATAATTTGGATCGTTGAAGTCGGTTCCTAGGGCTTGGTTTACTTCTTCAATGGCTGTCAACCCGTCTACAAGGACAGTATTTTGATTGACCCGCTGAATTTCCGGAACCTCTTCGTCAAAGGGGCCGCTGATTTCCCCCACGATTTCTTCCAGAGTATCCTCGAGGGTGATTAAACCAGCCGTGCCCCCATACTCATCCAGGACAATTGCGATATGCCGGCTGTGAGCCTGGAACTGACCCATTAATGCCCTGATTGTGCTGCTCTCCGGTATCAGCAGGGGTTCTCTGATCAGAGAACCCGCGGTCAGATTACTATTGTGCTTCACCAATTGGGCACGCAGTAGGTCTTTAATATGAACTATGCCGGTTATGTTATCTAAATTTCCCTCATAAACAGGAAACTTTGAGAAGCGGGTTTGAACTGCGATGCGGATACTGTCATCCAGAGGCGTATCAGCAGTAAGAGCGACAATCTCTGTTCTTGGAATCATCACCTGGCGAACCAGCAACTGGTAAAAATCAAAAATGGCATCCAGCATTTCCCTTTGGGGAGATTCAATGGTACCTACCTCCTCAGATTCTTTCAGGAGCTGTTTTAATTCATCAACCGTATAAATGATCGAATGGCTGCCCCCAGTGCTTTTGACACCGAACAAACTTAATACGCTTCGGGTCGCCCAATCTAAAATATTGATAAACCAGGTAAACACAGCGCTGAACCACTTCATAGGGTTTGCGGAAAGGATTGCCATCCGCTCCGGTGTTTCCAGCGCTGCTACTTTGGGAACTTGCTCGCCCAGCACAACATGCAGGCTGGTAACGATAATCAAGGAAAACACCAGTGGAAGCGCGGTAAGGATTGGCTCAATTCGACTCCATTGGACGGGTATTTCCAGGGAATGAAACACCGGTTCCAGCAAAGCTTCAAATGTATTTTCCCCCACTGCGCCCAGCGCCAGGCTAACAATTGTTATGCCCAATTGGGCGGCAGCAATCAGCCGATCCCGGGCTTGCGGGTTTTCGAGCCAGATCAGCACCTGCTTTGCCGGGGCGTTTCCCTCTTCGGCCAATAAGCGAATCCGTGATTTGCGGGAAGTAATCACAGCAAATTCTGTCGCTACAAAAAAACCGTTTAAGGCAACCAATAGGAGAATAAGAAGAAAGTTCCAAATCATGGATAATCTCCTGGGGGTTTCATGCGCGGGAAAGGACAGCTGCAGTGTAACCAACCACACTGGAGTTATCCCCAGTTACATCCCCGGAGTGGGCATAACACAGGTGGTGCGCAGTGACCGAACCGCCAGCTTTGGCAGCCCAAATCACGGCGGCTAAGGCGCCCAAACCACAGGCGGACCCACTGCCCTGCTGTTGAGCCTGGTATAGACCCTCGGGATTTAGGGATTTGATATGGTTGATAATGGTTTGATCGAGTGTTTGAGCTTTTTGTGCGGGATGAAAATGAGAAAGGTCAGTACTGGCAGTTAATAGAGCATTCTGCTCGGTAATCAGATCCCCCAGGGTGGCTCCCAACGCCTGCATTAGTGACGAATCCTGGTCGCGGATCATGAGCGGCAGGATTTGAAATTCTCCTGGCAGCGCCCGTTGGAAAAACGGCAGCAGGATTTCAACTGCATGTTCTTGATCATTTGTTACTCTCTGGAGCTGAACTCCAGTCTTCTCCCTTAATGCCTGGGCAGCGGATTCTACCCTGTCCAGATCCACCGGCACAATTCCTAGAGGAGTTTGATAAGCTTGATGAGATGTACTAAGGATGGCAGCTGTGTGAGCCTGGTGGTAGGGAGAGAGGATGATTACCAGATCCGGGTTGAGTCCCTGTAGGGCAGCAAAACAATGCCCTGCAACGGGTCCTGAATAGAGATGTCCGGCATGAGGAGAAACAATGCCAATGATCTCTCCAGGAATGGGTGGAATTTTTGCCTGGTGGATAAAAGCATCCACAGATTCAGCCAATCTGTCTGGATTTGCTGGATACCAGCGGCCGGCTAAAGGTGAGGGACGGATATCTGTCAATTTACTCATGGTTCCACTTCGATTGTAGCACATGAGGTTGATTGGAGCAGAGATCCAATCTGATTTGGAAACGGTTTGATTTTCCCCGCGGATAATCCTGCCAGAAGGGGTTGTGATATACTATTTTGGAAAAAATAAAACCACCCGGGAGAAAAGCCTCCATGTATAAGATATCCATTGAATATTGCGTCCCTTGAAACTATTTACCCAGAGCCATCAGTTTGATGGGCGCTTTCTTAAAGGATTATGTCGCCAGTATCTCTGAAATTTCCTTGATTCCAGGGGATAATGGGAGATATGAAATCACTGTGAATGATGAATTGATTTATTCCAAATTTGAAAACGGACGGCATGCGGAACCTCCTGAAATACTAACTTTGTTCACGGAATATCTTAAGGAGAAGGGGTAAATGACCGCTTTAAAAGGGAGGGTATTCTCAGGCGCCAGACCTACCGGACGCCAGCATTTGGGCAACTATTTGGGAGCGATAAAAAATTATGTAGCGCTCCAGGAAGATTACAGGTGTGTGTACTGCATCGTGGACATCCATGCATTAACAACTATTGAGACCACAAATGACCTTGAACTCAATACCCAGGAAATGGCTCTTGATTGGCTGGCAGCCGGCATGGATCCAGATCGCAGCATCATCTTTGTCCAATCGCATGTTCAGGAAGTCATGGAACTGCATACGATCCTCTCCATGGTGACCCCGCTGGGAAAACTCACCGCTTTGCCAACCTTTAAAGAAAAAGTGCGTGACAATCCAGATAATGTGAATTATGGGCTTGTTGGTTATCCGGTTTTGATGTCAGCTGACATTCTTCTTTATAAAGCAGATACAGTGCCGGTAGGCACGGACCAGATTCCACACCTGGAATTTGCCCGGGAAGTTGTCCGTTCCTTTAACTATCGTTACGAGACAGATATCCTGGTGGAACCCCACGCCAAGGTTACCCAGATTCCTAAAGTTTTAGGCATCGACGGCGAGCGCAAGATGAGCAAAAGCCTTAACAATCACATCGAGCTGGCAGCTTCGCCGGAGGAAACGGAAAAGCGGGTGATGCAAATGGTCACCGATCCGCAGCGTCTCCGGAGGAATGATCCCGGCGATCCAGATGTCTGCAATGTCTTCACTCTGCATAAGATTATTTCCCCACCTGAGGAGATCTCCCAGATCAACCAGGACTGCCGCAAGGCTGAGATTGGCTGCGTGGACTGTAAACGCAAACTGGCGGAAAATCTTAATAAACATCTGGAACCATTCAGATCCAAACGGGCGGAATATGAAACAGACCCCGATTATGTGAAAGATGTTTTGCTTGAGGGGGCAAAAAGAGCGAAGGTGATTGCATCTGAGACCATGGGAGAAGTGCGGAAAGCGATTGGTTTTTACGCTGCCAGAGATTAAGCCATGAAAGCGGTCATCCAGCGGGTGCAAAAAGGGAATGTTACGGTAGAGGGGAAAATTGTATCTGCTGTAGAACAGGGTTTGGTTATTCTGCTTGGTGTCGGACCAGACGATACCAGGGAGAAAGCCCAAAAACTGGCTCAAAAAATTGCCCATCTCCGAATATTTGAGGATCAAAATGGAAAGATGAATCTGTCCCTGCTGGATATTCAGGGAGAAGTACTGGTGGTGCCGCAATTTACACTTTACGCAGATACCAGAAAAGGGCACCGGCCATCCTTCACAGATGCTGCTCCTCCTGAAATTGCCGAACCCCTGGTAAATTATTTTGCTTCCTGTCTGGAAGAATTGGGCTTGTCCGCCCCCCTGGGGGAATTTGGCGCCCACATGCTGGTAAAAATCCACAATGACGGTCCGGTTACGATCGTGATTGAGGTTTGATGGGGGGGCAACCACAGCGTTTTTAATTATCCGATTCTGCTCCAACGCCCGTCATCGGGCGTTGATTTTGTGTTGAACGCAGGTTCTAAAAGATCTTGTCGTCCCGAGGATGGGATAACGGATAATAATGCTCTCCGCTTTTCAGGAGATTGCTTCGAGCAAAAACTACCCTCTTAATGACAGTACCTTACACGGGAGAGCTGCTGCCCTCCCTCGAGTGGTAATCTAAACCCTCCTTTATTTTTGCATGTTTTCCCATCTCCACCTGGTGGTAAAATCAACCCCATGACTGTGCGTTTAGCCAATAAAACCAGCGCTCTTCCGATCCGATCCTTTGATGTTCGGTCAGACCTGCTGCCGGTTTCAGACCTGGTAGAACTCTGTTTTGCAGACCGCCTGACACCTGATGGAGAGGCACTGCTGCGAAAAATGCGCTCTTCAGCTCGAAGCCAGCGCTTCCAGGAATGGGCTTTCCAGATGGCGGGCCAGATTTCCATGCCGTTTACGGGATATGTCTGGGAGGAGAATGGCGAGATTATTGGAAATCTGAGTCTGGTTCCATATCATATCGGGGGGCTATACTACTATATGATAGCCAATGTAGCTGTTCATCCTGATTATCAGCGCAAAGGCATAGCCCGTTCCCTGGTTCGGGAAGCGTTGGATTTTCTTATTCCCCGCCGGTTGGACGGTATCTGGCTTCAAGTAGATGAAGGCAATCAAGCCGCTGTGGATCTTTATCTCAGGCAGGGGTTTCAGGAAATTTCCCGCCGGACAACCTGGATATTAAATCCCAAGGACATCAACCACGAATTCCTTACCTGGAACGTACCTGGATTTTCAGTTCAGGACCACCGGGCCAGGCATTGGTCTCTCCAAAGAAAGTGGCTGGAAAATAATTATCCTCCTGAGGTGCGCTGGCATTTACCACTGAGGCCTGAGTACTTACGGGGGGGATTGTCTGGGAAATTAGCGAGACTTCTTCTGGTTGACCCAAAAGTCCGGCAGTGGTCCGTGATAGCCCGGGATGAGTTGATCGGTGTGGTTTCCTGGCAGTCTTCCAAAACCCATGCAGACTGGATCTGGATTGCTTCATCTGCGGAAACCGAGGGTGTATTGCTGGATGCTTTTCTGCCCTATTGGATGAACAGCCCGGGTCTAAAACGTTCCCTACGGTTAAATTTTCCAAAACGGAAAACAAATTTAAGTTTGGAAACCCATTGGTTTAAACCGTCTCGAACGTTGATCTGGATGAAATACAAAAACTGAAGGGAGACATGGAGACGGGGGAAGAGTCGCGCAGGGAAATCTTGTTTGAATCCTGGCGGGAAATCCCGGTTTAGTGTTCACTGGGTGACGATTGTTGACTTTATTCAGGAAACGGCGTATACTGGGGTGTAATTAAAGGTGGTCCATTATGGGAAGCGCTAGTTCAAATAGAATAATGTTTTCAAGGATGTAATGCACGCATGCTAAGGCTGCGTGCTTTTTATTTTCACCTCGCGGAGGTATCTATATGGATTCTGGAATGATTGGAAAAATCCAAAAATCAAAACAATACGCCAGTGAAAGAGAACGAATCAGGATAAATACTTTATCGGTTACGTTTCAAGGACAAAACAACACTCACCAGGTCTCTTTCAAGGATGGGAATTGGGCATGTGATTGTGATTTTTTCCAGACTCGAGAACGCTGCAGTCATACGATGGCACTGGAACGCATCTTGATTCAGGATGCTGGTTTAACCATGGATTAATCTGAATGAGACCATTTTAAAGTCAATATTTATACTTGTCGCTCCCTGGGATGAGCCGGTTTGTCCTGAGGAGCGATACTTGTTAAGCTCAGGTCCAGGTTTTTCTTTTTCCTCTCCGTGCTTGACTACACTTTTTGAATCGTTATAATGGCATCCATGAAATACCATATTTGGACCTCTGGCTGTCAGATGAACGTTGCCGATTCGCGCCGGGTGGCTTCAGCGTTAGAAGGGTTAGATTATTCGCCAACCCCGAAGGCTGAAGATGCGGATGTGATCGTTTTAAATACCTGCGTGGTCCGGCAAAGCGCCGAGGACAGCGCAGTGGGTAGGATTAGTTCCCTTAAGAATATTAAGAAAAAGCGGCCCGATACGGTGATCAATGTCATGGGTTGTCTAGTGGGAATCAAAGGGACAAAGGACCTGGAAGAGCAATTTCCCCACGTGGATGTATTTTCCCCTCCTTCTGACCCTGGACCGTTGATGGCATTTCTAACCCAGGAGGAAACCAAAACCTGGCAGCAGCAGGCAACCTCCCGCCGGTTTGCTTTCATGGATGGAGAATTGAAACTTCCAGAAGCGGATCAATCACAGCTGATATCAGCTTTTGTTCCGGTTGTTCTCGGTTGTTCCCATGCCTGCACCTACTGTATTATTCCTTATCGGCGGGGTATTGAACGCAGCCGGCCGGTTGAGGATGTCCTAAATGAAGCCCGCTCGCTGGTTTCTCAGGGGGTAAAAGAAATTACCCTGCTGGGACAAATTGTTGACCGCTATGGATTGGATCTACCGCAGAAATCCTCCCTGCCAGCTTTACTGAGATTGGTCCATGATATTGATGGTTTAGAGAGGATCCGTTTTTTAACTTCTCACCCGAATTGGTTTTCCCCAGAATTAATGGATACAGTTGCCTCACTGCCGAAATTAATGCCCCATATTGAAGTTCCCCACCAGGCTGGCGACGACCAGGTTCTGGAAAACATGAAGCGAGACTATACCATCGTCCAATACCGGCGGCTGGTTGGGGAAATTCGGGATCGAATACCGGGAGTGAGCATTGCCACGGACGTGATTGTAGGTTTCCCGGGTGAATCTGAGGAGGGTTTCCAGGGTTCCTATGACCTGCTCAAGGAATTGAAACTGGATGTGGTTCACCTTGCCCGCTATTCCGTTCGCCCTGGCACGGTGGCGGCCCGCAAGATGGCGGATGATGTCCCGGATGAGGAAAAATGGCGCAGATTCCGGCTGATTGAAGAATTACAGGAAAGGATTGCTGGAAAGATAAACCAAAAATACCTGGGGAAATCGGTTGAGATCCTTTTTGAGGGACAGAACAAAGGGCGCTGGCGCGGTCGCACTCCTACCAATAAGCTGGTTTTTGTAGAAAGTGATCGGAACCTGTTGGGACAGGTTGAACCGGTGACAATAACCTGGGCTGGTCCCTGGTCGATGCAGGGATCCTTTCGCCCAAATGAAGGGGATTTAGATATCAAAGTGAGCTGATTACCAAAAACAATCAAATGTGGATTTCCCGCGAATAGACAAGGCAAGCTTATGAATTCAGAGAAACGATACCCGGAGCCAACCGTCGGAGCACTGATCTTTAACCCGGAAGGAAAATTACTCCTGGTGAAAACGCATAAATGGAAGGGAAAATATACTATCCCTGGCGGTCATGTAGAGCTGGGAGAAACCTTGGTGGATGCACTGAAGCGGGAAGTAGCCGAGGAGACCGGTCTAGAAGTGGTAAATCACGAATTTCTTTGCTACCAGGAATTTATTTACGATCCAAGTTTTTGGGAACAGCGGCATTTTATCTTCTTTGATTTTATTGTCCAGGCGAATGATCAGGAAGTTCAATTAAACGACGAAGCCCAGGAATACCTCTGGGTAGACCTGAAGGATGCGTATTCCTACCCGATTGATGCCTACCTGCGGTATTCTTTGGATATTTTCCAAAATCGATAAGTAACCCGGGAAACCCCGTTAAATTCCAGATTAATGGTTTTTGAAGCTGGTGAATGGATTTCACAGAAAAACGGGGGAGTTTTGGGTACAATAAAAATAAGAACCACGTTATTCTTGGGTAAACCTGTTATGAAAAAATGGCTCCTGGCCTGTTTCCTGCTGCTGATTTCTCTTTTGAGCGCCTGCAACCTGCCTCAGAAGAATCCTGAGCCTGAGACCAAACCAGGTGTTTTGTACACCGAAGCCGCTATGACTGTCTCAGTTCAGCAAACTGGGACTGGTCTGGAGAGCCCACAATCCACACAACCTTTAGAGACTGTCTTACCAGGAAAGACTTTCCTGCCTGAGGCCACAGCTATTTTTACTGTCCCTACCCTGACACCCAAGAGTGATGTCGAAGATCCGCCGGCGCCTTGTGACCAGGTCAAATTTATAAAGGATGTTACGATTCCAGATGATATGGATCTGGCGCCTGGGGAGCATTTTGAAAAAACCTGGCGATTGCTGAACGCTGGATCCTGCCCCTGGACGATAGGGTACCTGCTGTATTTTGAGAGCGGAGATGCCATGGGTGGCCCATCATCTCAGGAGTTAACCTCAAAAACGATTCAGCCGGGCGATACCCTGGATGTCTCTGTGAACCTGGTCGCTCCTTTGGAAACGGGTACTTACCAGGGAGATTGGATGCTCCGCAACGTAAAGGGGGAAGGATTTGGTGTGGGCGAGTATTACAAAGCCTTCTGGGTAAAAATTAACGTTGTGGAAGGAGCCGGGATGATGTTTGATTTTAATACCCGTGCCAGTTCCGCTGCTTGGGGGTTTGGTTCCATCCCGGTTGATTATATTGACCTGGGAGGCGAGATCCTTACCTTTGATCACCAAGGAGATTCTGAGGACCCCTATGTTGCTCTGGAAAATGAATTAAATTTAGAAGGGGAAAGAATATCGGGAATTCTATTGGCCACCTATCCCCCCGTGGGTGTTGGAAAATATATTATCGGACGATTCCCGGATTATAAGGTGAATGCTGGTGATTTGTTGTTTGGTCGAGTTGGCTTGACATTAAATCCGGGAGGTAATTGCGGCAGCGGGGATGTGGAATTTAAAATAAAACTCATGGTGGGGGGTGATCCCTCAACCCTGGTAACCCTCGGGGAGTGGAGTGAAGTCTGTGATGATGCCATGAAAACTTTTGAAATAGACCTGGATGATTATAAGGGGGATACCGTAAAGATATTTTTAGTGGTAATTGCCAACACCGATTCTGAAAAGAACTTCGCAGTCTGGGATTCTCTCTCGATCCATCGCTGAATTCTGCCCTGAATGGGGGGTAATCGCCACCCCCCTAAAAAAATTTAAGGTAGAATTAAATTGAATAATTACCACAGAAGTCAAAATGAGCTTAATATTCCTGGAATGCTCAGGTGGTAAAATTGTAGCTCAATACAGGAAGGACAAATTTGTATGAGTAACAAGGACTCAACCAAAGAGATTATTAACTCTTATCGGAAAAAGAAAAATCAGTCCTGGCAAAACATTCTGCTTTTTGCCGGTACAGGACTTTTGATCATTCTTGGGGCTGCATTTCTAATATTCTGGTTGACAGGCACCCAACCAAATATTGGGGGCATATTTGCATCCAAAACACCAACGCCAACCATTACCTTTACGCCCAGCCCGGTACCGCCCACCGCTACTATCACCTTAACGCCAACAGAGGTAGTCCCAACGGATACCCAGGTGCCCAGCCCGACGGCGACCCGTTCCGGGGCAGTTATTTACATAGCGGAAGAAGACGATACTTTTTCTTCCATTGCGGAACTATTCGATATCTCAATCTTTACACTGCTGTGGTATAACGCCGGGGAAGACCGCCTGAATCTTGATCTTTCCAACCCGATTCTGTTTGTGGGTGACGAGGTTTTTGTCCCGGCTCCAGACGCAACTGTGCCGACACCATCGCCCATCCCCTACGATGTGCTGCCGGGTTTCCGGGTAGAGTATATGGTGCGCCCGGGAGACTCTATAGGCTCAATTGCCTATGCCCTGCGCAGTACAGTTGAGATTATCCTGACTGATAACGATCTGGAAGACCCCAACGCCATTTATCCAGGACAGGTATTATATGTCCGGGTGAACTTGGTAACGCCTGCTCCCACGGATGAAGTACAAAATACACCTGCCGGCACACCAGGATCAATATCGACTTTAACTCCAGAACCATAATTGCCTATCAAGTACTGCCCAAGCCGGACCACACGTCCGGCTTTTTTTATTTAAACTCGTTTGCCCACGCTACCTTACCCGGGGACGGGTGAGGCTTTCCAAAGAACTGTCATCGCGAGGAACCCTTCGACTATCCTCTTGTTGCCACAAGGTTTCCGCTCAGGGTGACGAAGCGATTTCCTGTTTATCTTGATTAAACTCCAGGGGACTGAAGACCCGAATTTGGGTCTTCGGCTGCGCTCAGACCGAGCATCGACGGAGGTCGATGCTTAAGCTACCATTTATCCAGGAGACTATAAAAAATTTTAACATCCCTGGAGAGTGAGAATATCCTGAGAGTAGTGGTGGTAAATCGAAGGGATAGGTGCTCAGAGTAACTTTGGATTTATTTTAAACTAGATTCAGGCTTCGTTAATCTTCTTGACACTGCGGGAGATCCCCAGGTATAATGCACTAAGTGATAATGATAATTATTATCAATAAGGATGACTTTTATGGAAACAACCTCTGTGGATCATATCCTGGACTCCTGGCAGAATTTACTTCACCAGCGCGGTTATCGTGTAACCCGACCTCGACGCCAGGTGATGGAAATCATTGTTTCCAGCGAGACCGCCCTAACTCCCCAGCAGATCTACCACAAATCTCTAGAATTGGATCAGTCTCCTGGAATAGCCAGCGTGTACCGCACCCTGGAGATGCTGGACAGGTTGGGCTTAATCCAGCAGATTCACCAGACCGAGGGATGTCATGGAATCTGGCCTACGGTGGATGGTCATAAACACCTGCTGCTGTGCAGAAATTGCGGCCAGATGCAGGTGATCGAAGGTAATGAAGAGATAACTGAGTACATCAGTATGATAGAGAAAAATACCGGGTATAAGGTGGATGAACACTGGCTGCAGTTATTTGGAATCTGCAGCGGCTGCTCGGATTAGGGCTTGAAGGAATTTTGTATATGAAAGGAATTTGGAAAAGACCTTTCCGTTTTGGCTTATTTTTTGTCGTTGTAATGCTGTTTTCCGCCTGCGGAAGGTCATCTGAGGGAAATCAATCCCCGGAGGAAGGCAAAATCCAGGTTGTGGTCACTACAACCTTTATTGGTGATGTGGTGAATAACATCGCAGGAGATAACGTAGATATTACTGCGCTGCTGACGGCAGGGCAGAACCCTCATTCTTACCAAGCCGCTCCAATGGATATGGTGGCGGTCACAGAGGCTGATTTGATCCTGGCTAATGGTTTCGGACTGGAGGATTTCCTGGAGGACCTGCTGTCCGGTTCGGATACAAAAGCAGAAGTGATTGTGGTCTCTAAGGGCATCACGCCGCTGATGATAGAAGGGCATCTTGAAGAGGATGATGACCATAGTTTAGAGGATTCCATGGATGCCGTGATGGGCCAGGACCCTCACGTCTGGTTCGACCCCAATAACGTTCTGATCTGGACTGAAAACATCGCCCGGATCCTGGCGGAAGAGGATCCAGAGAACAAAGCCCTTTACCAGGCCAATTTAGACACCTATCAAGGGCAGCTGCTGGAGCTGGATGCCTGGATCCGGGAGCAGATCAGAGAGATCCCTGAAGACCAGCGGGAGCTGGTGACAGACCATACTACCCTGGGCTATTTTGCGCGGGAGTACGGACTGGTCCAGATCGGGGCTGTTATCCCGGCCCTGACTACCGAAGCGGAGACATCTGGCATGGAGCTGGCGGAGCTGATCGACACGATTCAGGCACATCAAACCAAAGCCATTTTTGTTGGTGTGGATTATGATCCCAGCTTGGCTCAGCGGGTGGCAGATGAAACCGGGGTGGAGCTGGTGCCGCTCTATTTTGGCTCGCTGTCGGACGGCGAACCGGCCGGGACTTATCTATCATTTATGCGTTATAACGTAAGCGCCATTGTGAAGGCGCTGCAATAGGCAGGTAACATGAAAAACCTGATTAATACCTTTCGCAAACAATCATTTTCGCGGCGTTATGCCCCCCATCAAAAGGACGCACCGCTGTTGGCCATGCAGGACATCACAGTTCATTATGAAACCGGGATGGTGCTCGACCGGATCAGCTTCGATCTGACGCCGGGCGCTGCCGTGGCTGTGGTGGGGCCCAACGGGGCTGGAAAGACCACTCTTTTTAAGGTGATTGCCGGTATCTTAGATCCAGGTGAAGGTGTCGTCCAGGTATCCGGACATGAACCTGGCGGCCATACCTGCATTGCTTACGTACCCCAGCGCAGCACGGTGGACTGGACCTTCCCGGCCACGGTGGCCGATGTGGTCATGATGGGCCGCATAAACAAGATGGGTCCTTTTTTGTGGCCTCAGAAAGAAGACTGGGACGTGGTTCAGCGCTCACTTGATTTTGTGAACCTGTCTGCCTACGCTAAACGCCAGATCAGCGAACTATCCGGTGGGCAGCAACAGCGCATGTTCATTGCCCGGGCCCTGGCCCAGGAAGCGGAACTGATGCTGATGGATGAACCCTTTAATGGCCTGGATGTGCCGACCCAGGAAAAGATCCTTGAGATTCTGGAAACACTCAAGATCCAAAACGTGACTGTGATGATCTCAATGCATGACCTGCGGCTGGCAGCCGAACAGTTTAACCGGGTTATGCTATTGAATAAAGAATTGTTGGGATTCGGGGTTCCGGAAGAGGTTTTTACGCGCGACTTATTATTGAAAGCCTACCAAGGGCACCTGCATTTTGTGGAAGGGGAATTTGACACCCTGGCTGTGGGGGACGACTGCTGTGAAGGAGGTTATGATGAGTATCGTTGATCTGCTTCTGATACCATTGAACTACTCCTTTATGGTCCGGGGTCTCACCGCGGCGGTGTTGACCGGCATTGTTTGCGCTGTGATTGGCGTTTATGTAGTAGTGCGGGGCATGGCCTTTTTTGGGGATGCCCTGGCACACTCGATTTTACCCGGTGTGGCAGTAGGATATTTACTTACTGGCGGCGCCCGGGAGCCGCTCTTCTGGTGGGGGACCGGAACAGCGGTCGTGGTCTCGCTGGCGATTGGTGCGGTCAGCAAAGGCGCCAGGATCAAACAAGACACCGCTATCGGCATTATCTTTGCGGGCATGTTTGCTCTGGGTATCGCCATCATCTCCACTGTAAAGAGCTACACCGTGGATTTGACCCATTTCCTGTTTGGGGATGTACTGGGGGTGTCCGGGAACCAGCTAATCACCATTGCAGTCTTCAGCGCTCTGATCCTGTTCCTGGTGATCGCCTTTTATAAGGAATTCCTGGTCTTGACCTTTGACCCGACTCTGGCGGCCACATTGAGGATCCCTACCCGGGTTTTTGAATATCTGCAGCTGGTGTTAATTGCCCTGACCATTGCGGTCTCATTCCAGGCTGTGGGGGTGGCCCTGATGGTAGCAATGCTGGTAACGCCAGCTGCCGCTGCCTATTTACTGACTAAACGTCTGCCGGTAATGATGATCCTGGCAGCTGTGATAGCTTCCGCTTCCGGAGTGATTGGACTATATCTTTCTTATTATGTAAACGTAGCTTCTGGCCCGGCCATCGTATTGGTAGCGACGGGCTTTTTCCTGTTTGCCTGGGGGTATTCTTTTCTTAAAAAAAGGAAGACGATTTTGGAATCTGCTTCGGAAGGCTAAACAAAAGAGATTTCAGAAATTGTTCGTTACAAATTTTACTTCCTGAGCGATATCCCCAGCTGTTTTTTGCAGGACTGGTCCAATTTCTAACATTAGATCTTTGGTCAGGCGGTAGGATGGTCCGGCTATAGCGATCGATGCAATTGGATCATTATTCTGGTTAAGAATTGGAGCAGCCACAGCATTTATCCCTTCTTCAAATTCCTGCTTGGAAATCGCGAATCCCCTTTCATGGATTCGACGCAGTGCTTGAAAAAAGTCTTCCCGATTAACTATTGAGTGTTGAGTATAGGGAGGTGACCTGCCCCCAGAATTAGTACCAGTTGTTATGTTACACCAGCGGGCTGAAGTTGTGAAGTGAGTGGGATGAAAGCTGCCGGTGTTGGGGGAGTATAACCCAATGCACTGTGTGGTCTAATCTGATTGTAATGCCACCTCCATTGCTCAATGATGATTTGAGCTTCTGTGAGTGAATAGAAAATCTCTCCCGCTAATAATTCATCTCTCATTTTGCCGTTGAAAGATTCAATATATCCGTTTTCCCAGGGGCTCCCTGGTTCGATGAATAAAGGCTTGATCTCTAATCTAGATAAGTATTCACGCACTTTCTTCGCAGTAAACTCTGATCCATTGTCTGAACGAATGTGAACCGGGACACCACGCTCGAGAAATAAATCTGTTAGCACTTCTAATACTTCCTTGTGGGTTAAACTTCTGGCGACTTTGATTGCCAGGCATTCTCTCGTGTATTCATCGATGACATTGAGAATTCGATAAGGCACACCATTGTGCGTGCGATCCTGCATGAAGTCATAGCTCCATACGTGTTTTGGGAACTCAGGACGCAAACGGACCACTGAGCCATCATTGAGCCACAGCCTACCTCGTTTTGGCTGTTTTTGAGGGACTTTCAAGCCTTCTTCTCTCCAAATCCTCTCTACACGTTTGTGATTGACGATCCATCCTTGATTACGCAGCAAGGCAGTCACTCTCCGGTATCCGTAGCGCCCATACGCACTGGCTAACTTAATAACCTTCATCCGCAACAGCTCCTCATCTTCGGGAACCTCTTTTTGATAGCGCTGGGTGGATCTTGGTTGTTGCAGTACCCGGCAGGCTCGACGTTCTGAAATATCCATTGCATTGATTGCCTGTTTGACCGCTTGCCGCCGCCTGTCCGGGCTAACTACTTTTTTGAGAGCACTTCCTTCAGGATCGCGTTATCAAGAGATAGGTCAGCGACCAGATATTTTAATCGGGCGTTCTCTTTTTCCAAATTTTTGAGTTTTTTTGCTTGTGTCATATCCAGTCCCCCATATTCTTTTCGCCAGCGATAATAGGTCTGTTTACTGATTTCTAATATCTTGGCGATTTCTTCTGCTGTTTTCCCCTGACTCATCAACACATCAGCTTCCCGCAACTTTATGATGATCTGTTCGGTTGAGTAGCGTCGTTTTCTTGCCATTGCCTGTCTCCTTTTGCCTGATCTGTAACATTGTACTTGGATCAGGTTTTGGGGGGCAGGTCAGGGTTGGGACGTCCAATTGAACGATTGTGAGGAGCATGCCGCGGTTTGTTATCGTGTTATATGAAGGTGGCATTTGGACCAACGATCGTGCTGCTAGCCTGGGGATCATATTTGTTTATGAAGAGGAAAATGATCCAGGAATTCACTGAGGTTATTTCGAGTGCAGCTATCAGCAACCCAGTAAACCATAAGCGGAGATTCACCTTCATAAACGTTAAACCTTAAACGTTAAACATATAACCAGCTTCACCGCACCCTGCTGATCTTTGACCAAATGCTCCAGGGAAGTTGGTTTGGAAATTCTTTTCCCCCCTATTTTTCTTCCATTGATAACTCCCAGATGTTATACACTACCCCAAAAGGATCCCGGATGTAGCAGTCCTGACCTACCCCACGCCAGCGGATAACTTCGCAGCCGTTAATGACGAGATCCTCCCGGGCTTTTTCAAGGTTATCCACAAATAACTCCAAAACAACCCCGCACAATTCCTGGTCCTTTATCAGGAACATATTCAAAGGGCTGGCGTCAAAATCCCCCAGATCTGGATCCGAGGAGCGGTTCTGGAAACCAAACACCCTGGAATAAAAATCCATTGCCTTATTAAATCTGTCAGTCCTGACAGCGATGTTGGGACTCATTTTAAATTTCATGTTTCCTCCAAGTCTCTATATCACCCCCTCACATTGGCACTTTCTCCCAATCCCGGTCCTCTTTCATCGGTCTCCGGTCAAATGATTTAATAACCCTTATGGATCATTTTAAGCGCCCACTCAGCCGCTTCCCGCACCAATGGCTCCTCGTCCTCAAGGGCAGCGGTCAGGGTGGGTATGGCGTTCTCTTCCCCCTGATTGCCCAGGGCCACAGCGACATTGCGCAAATACCCCCGGCGTTTGGTCCTCTTGATCGGGCTGCCCTTAAAGCGGTTGCTGAACTCCTCCTGGCTGAGTCCCAGCTCTTTGATCAGATCAACATCAACCAGTTCTTCTCTCGGGATTAGCTCCTCCAGGATGGAGGGGGCTTCAGCGCCGGGTTTATTCCAGGGGCAGACGATCTGGCAGATATCACAGCCAAAAATCCAATCCCCCATCAAAGAACGCAGCTCCAGAGGGATCTCCTCCCGGTGTTCAATGGTCAGATAGGAGATGCAGCGCCTGGCATCCAGAGTGTAGGGCTCTTGCAATGCGCCGGTTGGGCAGGTATCCAGGCAGCGGGTGCAGTTCCCACAATGTTGAACAGTAATCGGTGAGTCAGTAATCAGTTCTATGCCCAGAAGGATTTCAGAAAGAAAAAAATAGGATCCATACTCTTGATTGATGAGAATGGAATTTTTTCCAATCCAGCCCAGACCGGCCCGCATGGCCAATTCTTTTTCCAACACCGGCCCGGTATCCACATACCAACGGTTGGGCACAGCTGTGCCGACCCATTCCTCTATCGCTTCCACCAGCTCCTGGAGGCGTTTTACGAGGATGTCATGGTAATCCTGGTTCAGGGCATAAGCTGCTATATTTCCACCCTTTAGGTTTCCCTTCGGCGCTGGATATGGGGCTCCCAAAACCAGGATAGATTGGCATTCCGGGAGGATTTTCCTGGGATCCGATCGCCTTTTAAGAGAGCGCTCAGCAGCCATCCAATCCATAGAAGCCTGGTAACCGGATTGGAGCCAGTCCCGGAAGAAATCCAGATGGGCAGGGGGCTCGGGCGTGGTCACGCCCACCAGAGGAAACCCCAGCTGAACCGCTTTTTCTTTTATTTTTTGGATCAGGTCTATTTTATCCATGTCCTTATGGAATCCAGGTTGGTGAGAAACCATTGATGATCAACCGCAGGTTATTTGTTCCATCCCGGTTGATCACCCAGATTTCCGGAGGATCGGAGAGTGTTGCCTGGTTGTACCGGACATAAGCCAATTGATCTCCTTCAGGGTGCCAGGAAAAGGAAGAGTGATGATAATCTCCAGCGGATGTAAGCCCGCTGCTTGTACCCTGATCGATATCCATAATCCATAATTGACGCCCGGGTGACCATTCATCCGGATCCAAGGATTTCCTGCCGTAGGCCAGAATTAAACCCTGAGGAGAAAAACTGGGGTTTAAATGCTCAAAAAAATTTCCAATGGAGAGATCAACCTGCTGATTTTCTAACAGGTCATACATCAGCAGATGCCTGGGAGCTAGAGTTTCGCTGACAAAGGGGATTTCCGTGTATACAAAATATCGCCCATCAGCTGACCAGGTACCATCACCGCCGGTTTCATTTGGAAACGAAAGTCCCTCGGATGTATACGGATTCCAAAATTCAAAACGCTGCTGCGTGTGGTTGTAAAAGGAAATCCAGCCGGATGGTGACCAGAGAGGATTATCAAGATATTCTTCTGAATTTCCAAGGGGAGTTTGGGTATTCGTTTCCAGATCAAAGATCTGGATTCCGGGTTGAACACCCGCTTCCCGGGGTAGATATTCATAAGCCAGCAGAGATTCATCGGGTGAAATCTGGGGAGAACGGCATACTCCTGAAGAGCACTCTACAGTTGGAGTAACAATTCCTGTCACACGGTCCAGAAAGACAATTGAACTCTCTCCCCCTTTTTTTACCAGGCTGTACAGGATCGTTAATCCATCCGGGCTAACCGTGAAGTCCAGGATCCCAGACTCCTCTGAAGTTATGGTTTGAAACTCTCCGGTTTCTGGATTCACAAGATATAAGTTGCTCTTGTCATCAGCGGGCCACAGGTAAGCGAGTTGTGTTGGTCTGACGGATATCGTCCAGGTATTCGTTTTTAATAGGGGCAGCTTCTGGTGGGATTTAGCGCCCGATTGGATTAGAACCTTTATGGATTCCCCTGCCGGCCAGGTTTTATGGGGAATGAAAGATAACTCGTTCAGGCTATTATTCCAAGTGATTTCCCCTGAGAGGGGTGGATCCAAACTGAAGTGTGATTCCACACTGGTTTTGTCCATAGACTGCGAAAATAGAATCTTCAGGGGCTTTCGACCCAGCAGAGCGCTTTCGGCTGGGGAAAACCCCTCAATCCGGGGAGTCAGCTGCCAGAAGGTAATTACCCCAGCTGTCACTAACAACAATATTATGGGAACAGCCACTTTCCATTTCATCAAACCAATTATAAACGACATGTTTGGATTGGTTTGTGACTCACTATTTTGGCTCACCTTCAAGACCAAGTTTTTAACTCTCAGAGCCCTTCAACTCCGCACAGGGCAGGCTAAGTCGAAGAGAGGATTTTCAGTGAACACCCCATTTCGACTTAACTGCCCTGCTCTATCTCGAGTGAAATTGAAGAAAGTTTGCCGAAGATCTCAGGATGACAATGATAGAAACCTCTTTTCTTGTCATTCCGAACGCAGTGAGGAATCCATAAAGAGATCAATATGCAATACTTCCTTCGCCTGCTTTGTGAGGTATTGAGTTCTGACCGCATTATGGATCCTTCGCGAAGCCTGTCCTGAGCTTGACGAAGGACTCAGGATGACAAATAATCAATTAGACGGGCGATTCATCGCCCGGCTAAAAACCGCGCCCTATCGGGCTTGATAATCAAAAAAACCCCGCCTGTCCTGAGCGGACACCAAACTCCGAGTGAAGTCGAGGAGTTGGTTGTAGTCGAAAGATCCGGGGGCGTTGTTATCAGCTCGGTCATTCATAACAGGTCGGACCAACGAAGGCGCCGCTCCTGTATATTCTTGGGGGGATGTTTCGCGAAACGGGTCCCATTGTAAGGTCAATATCGCTGATTTTACAGGTTTGACAGGCAAAAAAACTGCGGTTAATCTCATGGTAGAATGAGAGCCATGAAACGCTGGCAATTCTGGGTTGGATTGGCGGTGAGCGCTGGATTTCTGTACCTGGCACTGCGGGGTTTGGGAATAGGTGAAATCTGGGAACCATTAAAATCCGCCCGGTACTGGTGGCTGCTGCCAGGAGTAGCCGTATATTTTGTGGGTGTTTGGGTTAGGTCCTGGCGCTGGCATTACCTGCTCCGGCCTGTTAAAGCGGTTCCCACGCCAACTATGTTTCCTATCGTAGCCATTGGCTATATGGGTAATAATATTTATCCCGCCCGGGCCGGGGAAATTCTGCGGGCTGTAGTCCTAAAACGAAAAGAGGATATTTCTATCTCTGCCTCTCTGGCGACTGTTGTTGTAGAGCGTGTCTTTGACGGAGTGGTCATGCTGGGATTTGTCTTCTTGAATCTCCCGGAACTGGCAACGCTGACCACTGCTTCAGGATTTGTTGGCAATATCCAGACCTTGGCAATATGGGGATCAGTCGCTTTTTTAGGTGCTCTGGCAGTCTTCTTGGCAGCCGCAATGTTTCCAACCCGGGCGGATAAAGTGATTGGAAAACTGATCCAGATTTTACTACCGGAAAGATTTCAGGAGAAAGTGAGAGACATCGTGGGACGCTTCTTGAATGGCCTGGAATCTCTCCGATCACCCAAAGAAGCAATTATGGTTTTAATAACCTCAATTGTGATCTGGCTGTTAGAAACCGGAAAGTACTGGTTTGTAATGCAGGCGTTTGATTTCCAAGTTAGTTTTTTTGCCTTGATGCTGATGAATGGAATAGTCAACCTGGCTACCACAATCCCTTCCGCACCGGGATATGTAGGAACGTTTGATGCCCCTGGCATTGCCGTATTAACTGCCTATGGGGTGGATCAGGGGATCGCCGCAGGATATACACTTGTTCTTCATGCTGCCCTTTGGGTACCGATAACAGTCTTGGGAGCGTATTATATGTTGAAGGAAGGTATTCGCTGGCGGGGCGGAAAAATCCTTGATACAACCCCTGATTCTGATAAAGAGGCTTGATTTAGGCGTTATAATAACTGAAAGACATACTCTGAAGTTGGGATACTGTCTTGAATAAGGAGTACTGACTATGAACCAGGCAGAAAAGAAATCACCCTATCGAGTAATCATTGCGGATGATGTCCTGGAAACACGCCGGAATACCCGGTTAATGCTGGCTGATAACCCCATGGTTGATATCGTCGCCATTGCCCATAATGGACGAGAAGCGGTTGAGTTGGCTAAAAAGCACCAACCTGACATCGCCTTAATGGACATTAATATGCCAGTGATGAATGGGTTTGAAGCCTTCCAGGAGATGTATAAAATATTTCCAACGATGGCCTGTATCATAATCTCCGCGGAGGATGATAATCAATCTTTCAGATCAGCAATGAATGTGGGTGCAAGGGAATATCTGGTTAAACCTTTTACTGTCTATCAATTGAATAATGCGGTCAAGCGAGTTGGAGACATTGTGAAAAGAGAGCGTGAACAAGCTGATGTGGCTGCTCGATTGCAAAAACAGAGAGCATCATACTTACTCCAGCTGGCTCATGAATATTCAAAATCAAGACGAACGGATGATGAAGCGCTGGAAGTATTTGAGCAATTGGCCGCAAATCCTCAATGTGAAGTGCGCTGGCTTCGCACCCTGGCGATGCTGTACATTATCCGCCAGGAGTGGTTAAAACTCCAGGTTCTGGCTGGACGCCTTGCCCGGCAATTTGGATAAAATCCCTAATAAAAGGAACCTTTCATGAAGATTGCTGTTATCGGTGCGGGCTATACCGGTTTATCAGCCGCATATGATTTTGCATGCGCCGGACATGATGTAGTGCTATTTGAAGCCAATGACCGCCCAGGAGGTTTGGCGATTGGTTTTAAGGAACCAGGATGGGATTGGTCTGTAGAAGCCTATTACCACCATTGGTTTGCTTCTGATCAGCATATGCTGGGGTTGATAAACGAATTGGGACTATCTGATAAAGTCCACTTTCCCCGCCCCTACACAGTAATGTTATATAAAGACAACTGGTATCCCTTTGATTCCGTAATCCAGGCATTGTTATTCCCTGGTCTGGGATGGGGCTTAAATAAAATTCGATTTGGACTGGTCGGATTATATCTGCGCCTGACAAAAAACTGGCAGCCGATGGAAAAAACCACGGTAGATTCCTGGATGCGGAAGTGGGCTGGTGACAAAGTATATGAAACCATGTGGGAACCGATGCTGAAGGGCAAATTCGGACCGCATTACAAGGAAGTTAATATGGCTTGGATGTGGGCCAGGTTTCATGCCCGGACCTCAAGGCTCGGCACGTATCAGGGGGGCTTTCAGGCTTTTGCAGATGACATTTCAGATGAATTGAAACAACGCGGTGTGGATCTTCGTTTATCCACCCCCGTGAATGGTATTTCTGAAGACCTGGTTGTAACAACCGATGATTCCCAGGAGAAGTTTGACCAGGTATTGGTAACAACATCCCCGGGTTTGCTCTCTAAGATGGTACCCTCTCTCCCGGACTCCTATCATGCAGAACTGCGGAACCTCAAGAGTCTGGGTGCAGTTGTACTGACCCTGGCATTAAAAAACCAGCTCTCCGAACAAGGTTATTACTGGCACAACATACCCAAAGACCAGGGGTTTCCCTTCCTGGCAGTTGTGGAACATACCAATTACCTTTCTCCTGAATATTTCGGAGGGGACCATATTGTCTATTGCGGAGATTACAGAGATCCCGATCATGAGTATTTCTCCATCTCGGAAGAAGAGCTGCTGGATCTATTTTTACCAGCTCTAAAGAGAATAAATCCGAAATTTGAACCTGGCTGGGTGAAAAAAACCTGGTTATACCGAACGAAGTACGCTCAACCTGTTCCCGAATTGAACCATTCCCGGAAAATTCCTCCCCTAGAAACGCCGCTTCCTGGATTGTATTTTGCGAGCATGAGTCAGGTTTATCCCTGGGACCGGGGGACCAATTTTGCCGTGGAAATCGGACGCCGCGCTGCGGGCTTGATGATGCGAGGCTAGATAAAAACCAGTAACTCTGTATGACGGGCACCAGGGTTTCCCTGGTGCTTTTTTCAAGATGGAGAGAATTATGAAGAAAAAAGAACAACCGCTGTTCCGGCTCTGGAAATATGCCCGTGGATTTCGCGGGAAGATCATAGGGGCTTCCATTATCTCTATCCTGAACAAGATCTTTGATTTAGCGCCCCCGGCTTTAATTGGGGCAGCGGTTGATGTTGTTGTTCAGCAGGAAAACTCTCTCATTGCCCGCTTGGGTTTTCCGGATCCCCGGATCCAGCTTCTTGTCCTGGCTGCTCTAACCCTGGTAATCTGGGTTTTTGAATCCCTGTTCGAATATTATTATGCTGTGAAGTGGCGAAATATCGCCCAATCGCTCCAGCACCAACTGCGGGTAAACGCTTATGGACATGTCCAGGCCCTGGAGCTGGCATATTATGAAGATAAAACCACTGGGGGATTAATGTCGGTTTTAAACAACGATATTAACCAACTGGAACGCTTCCTGGATGTTGGGGCCAATGACATCCTGCAGGTGACAACCACCGTGCTCGTTATCGGTGGGATATTTATTAGCGTAGCACCAAGTGTCGCCTGGATGGCTTTATTACCCATGCCGTTTATTGTTTGGGGTTCGATTCGATTTCAAGATAAACTTGCGCCCCGCTATGCAAGAGTCCGGGAAATGGTTGGCTTTTTAAACAGTCAATTGTCCATCAACCTTAATGGTGTGGCTACCATTAAAAGCTTTACTGCTGAAGCGTATGAGAGAGATCGGATCGAAGGCTTAAGCGACAGCTATCGGGATTACAACCGGGATGCAATTCAATTAAGTTCGGCTTTTGTACCCCTGATCCGGATGGTTATTGTGACGGGTTTTGTTGCCATTACCATCTTTGGAGGCCGATTGGCGCTGGAAGGAGCCCTGGATGTGGGTCTCTACAGCATGCTGGTATTTATCACCCAAAGATTGCTCTGGCCTTTAACTCGCCTGGGGGACACCCTGGATCTATACCAACGGGCAATGGCTTCTGTTAACCGGATCTTTGATTTATTGGATACCGATAGAATGATTCAATCAGGGAAACAGAGTTTGCCAATCCGGAATGTTTCCGGAGAGATTCGATTTGATAAAGTCTCATTTGAATATGAGAGCAGCGAGGGAGGGTCTGTCTTACGGGATCTTTCCCTTGTTATTAGTGAAGGACAAACCATAGGGATAGTTGGTCAAACCGGTGCGGGAAAAAGCACCCTGGTAAAGTTGCTGCTCCGATTTTACGAACTGGAAAAAGGAATAATTACCCTGGATGGAATAGATCTCAGGGATATTCAGCTCAAGGAACTTAGAAAAGCAATTGGATTTGTAAGTCAGGACGTGTTTTTATTTCATGGGACAGTCCGGGATAATATCTCCTACGGCACTTTTTCAGCAGCGGAGAAAGATATTATCCAGGCAGCGCAGGCTGCTGGAGCTCATGAGTTTATTGTTTCACTTCCCCATGGATATGACACCGTTGTGGGTGAAAGAGGACAGAAACTTTCAGGGGGAGAGCGCCAGAGAATATCCCTGGCAAGAGCTGTTTTAAAGAATCCCCCGGTTTTAATACTGGATGAAGCAACCTCTTCAGTGGACAATGAAACAGAAGCCCTGATTCAGCGATCACTAGAACGGATTACACGTGACAGGACAACATTGGTCATAGCTCATAGGCTCTCCACCATAGTTCATGCTGATCAGATTTTTGTTCTGGATCATGGCAGGTTATGTGAACAGGGAACCCACACGGAACTGATTCAGTTAAAAGGGATCTATGCTGGCTTATGGGCGGTTCAAACCGGCGCCCTGCCCCGGACGACTTTGGAATAATCGTTTCTGATCAACAAGGGTGATTAATGTCCCTTCTTTTGTGAGCTTCGCCACTAAAAAACAACTCCTTTTTTGAGTATATTTAATCAATAATTGAATATTTAAACCGAATCTTGCCCTGGGGGTTATTTTGGGAATCAAAATTGCCAGGATCACGAGGAACCATATGAGCAAGGATTTACTGGAGCAATTTGCGTTAATTGAAGGACTTACGGAAGACCAGATCAATGTTTTACAACCGTTGATCGAAGATGTTAACTATCAGACTGACCAGGTGATATTCAACCAGGGAGACAGAGCAAATTTCCTTTATTTTGTTCTGGAGGGAAAAGTCTCTATTCGCTTTAATCCCGAAGATGGCCCTGTTTTGTCCGTTGCAGAAATAGACCGGGGAGGTGTGTTTGGATGGTCTTCTGCCCTGGGAAGTGAAAGCTATACATCCAGCGCAGTCTGTACTGAAGGCGGGGTTTTTATTCGGATGGAAGGGGATAAATTAAAGAATCTATGCCAGGAACACCCGGAAACGGGTATACTAATACTGAACCGTCTGGCTGGTGTGATTGCCCAGCGGTTGCGGGGCACACACGAAAAAGTTGTTGAATTGCTCCATCGGGGTTTGAATCATAGTTAATCCGGAGGATATTGAAGATGAAAGAAGTTGAAAAAAATCTTCGGGCTGAACAAATGGGTCATCTCATTCAAAGTATTAGCGCTTACATTGAACAATACCACGGAGGCTCTGCTGAGCTGGTTTCGTTTGAAGATGAAATTGTAAAAGTCAAACTTGGGGGAGCCTGCACCGGATGTCCGCTTTCTACCGCGACACTAAACGGATGGGTGCAGGGGACGATTAATCAATTTTTCCCAGGGGTTAAGGTAGAACCCGCTGACTGACGGACTGGAAAATCCGCAATCCAAAGGAGGATTACTACAATGGATCCAGTTATAGGACAATTTGATCAAGTGATGTATGTAATTGGTTTATTTCTACAGATCCTGGGGTTAATATTGTTTGGTGTGATCACGGGTTGGTTTACGCTATATGTGATTGGGCAGCCGGAAAAGAATTGGCAGATGCAAAGCATTGTGTTCAGCGTATTCCTGATTTTTATTGCGCTGATGGTTAAGCACCTGTCTCGCGGTGCGGAGGGCGCTTTCCTGATTGGGGTAGCGGGTTCCATGATTTACTGGGGGTTAATTAAAACAAGAGTGAAGTCTGAGAAAAAGAAATAAATCAATAAAAAGGGTTTTGCTTCGAAAGCAAAACCCTTTTTTGATTCAATAATCAGTTTTTACCCACCATACCCTTAAAGTCCTAAAGTTTGATCCAGCATACTGGAAACAGCCTGGTAAACCGGGGAGTCATCTTCCAGTTCTATCAGCGGGGTTCCATTAAAATCATAATTCATCACATTTTCATCCATAGGAATTGGACCCAGGAAGGGAACTTTAATGCCCTTGATTTGTTCCTGGAGAGGGGCGGGAATTTCACCAGGCACACGGTTTAGGATTAAATAGGAATTCTCCACATTAATTTCAAGCTCATCTTTTAAATCCACGATACGTTCAGCAGCTACAATACCGCGCTGAGTAGGATCGCTGATGATAAATAGATGTTGAACATCCTGGGTGGTTCGCCTGCTGAGGTGTTCCATACCGGCTTCGTTATCCATAACTACATAGGGATAATTATCACTGAGAGAGTCCAGGATGTCTCTTAAGTTGTGGTTAACAGCACAATAACACCCGGGTCCTTCAGACCGTCCCATGGCGATCAGATCAAAGCGGTCGCTTTCAATCAGCGCAGAATGGATTTCATAATCTAAATAATCATGTTTAGACATACCTCCAGCAACGCTTCCCCTGGCAGCTCCGCCGGCGGTAACTGAGCCCTGGACTTGTTTTAACATGTCCTCGCGGATACCTCCCACAGTCCAATCCAAATCAACACCCAATACCATATTTAAGTTTGCGCTTGGGTCAGCGTCAATGGCAAGGATGGGAGAGTTTTGTTTCTGAATTAAGTATTTTATGATCATGGCAGCGACAGTGGTTTTTCCTGTACCGCCTTTTCCTGCTAAGGCAATTGTTGTTGTCATAAATGTGTTGCTCCTCTAGGTTACCCCTCGGGATAAGGTTCCAATAATTTCTGAGCGATTTCCTGGGCTGCATTTTTCAGAGAAGGCACATGATCATAAACCGGTTCACCCAGCCGGTCTGCATCAAGTACACCCAGGTCCATTGGTAGTGTGCCAAGCAGGGGAAGCCCCGGGGATTCCCGCTCAAGAAAGGAGACCTCTTCCTCTGTTCGGACTTTATTTCCAACCAGCCAGAGCCGGTTTAACCCGATATCGTTGGATAATTTTCTGATTTGGCCCGCTGTTCCCAGGCTTCGCTGGGTGGGTTCTACGACCACAATCATGGCATCTACAAAATCTACCGTCGCTCTGCCGAGGTGTTCCACTCCGGCATACATGTCGATGATTAATACCTCATCATCTCTGAATAGTAAATGGGTAAATAGCGTTTTCAACATGGCGCTCTCTGGACAGATACAGCCTGCTCCGCCCAGGTCAACACTTCCCATCTCCAGCAGGCGAACACCCCGGTGCGTGACGCTAAAGCGCTCCGGGAGATCGTCCACACGGGGATTAATGGTGAAAAAACCGCCCGAGGTTCCTGGTTTGGCGCCGGTTCGCTCTTCGATCAGGGCATCCATTTCTGCAATAGGATGAAGTTTTCCGCGCAGATCTTCAGGAAGACCCAGTGCGCCTGCCAGGCAGGGAGATGGATCTGCATCAACTGCTAAAATATCCCTTCCCTGGTCTGCGTAGTATTGAGCCAGAAGAGCTGAGAGAGTTGTCTTTCCGACACCGCCTTTTCCACTGATCGCAATTTTCATGTACTTCTCCTCAAATTCGCTGTGATAAACAGCATTTTTCTGATTTGTTTATTATGCCAGAAGTTTTCCCGTTAGCATGCTGGCCAGTATTGCACAGGCGTCTGTTGGTAAATGATAATCGGCCGTATCTTCAAAAAGTATCTTGTAAGAAGGTGGAAATTCATCATCCCCCTTCCAATAGACTGCCAGAATCGCTAACTGGGGGAGTATTTGGAATCGGAATGCTCCATCACCAAAGCTGGTTTTTTCTCCACACAGATCCTGGCATTTCTTTTCAAATGCCCCGTAATCCTGATTAAAATATTGCAGCAATTTGTTTGCGGTATAACCCTGAAAAGCTTTATTGTAAAATTGCCCATCAGCCAGTTCAGAGAATGAAATCCATCCCCCCGAAGCAGGAGATCCTTTTGAGGTAAAGAAATAATACAAGATCATTGCTTGATGAATGGGCTGCAGCGGTTCTGAGGTATCGGGGTCCCGGGCGATAAAATCGGCACCGGAGAGAGCTATATTTCGGTTCCAGTACGGAAAGACAAATGTTCCGGACTCATTTTCTTCACCCTGGTATTCGGTTTCGGTGACAAAAGCAAGCTGCTTTCGATCCGCAGTGAGTAAATCTGCGCGGAGTTCGTCCGCCCGTCTTTTCAATGGGGCTTGATCTTCGTTCATGATAAATTCGTCCACGGGTTTATTCCTTAGCGATGTAATTCTGAATGGCCTGCTTTAATGCAGCTGGTTTAAATCCAAAAGGACCTAATCCGCCGGCATAAATGACCATTCCTTCTTTGCTAATCAGGTATAGGCGGGTGGGCCAAGCAGCATAGGCTTTGTTTACTCTATCATCCATTTCATCTACATAGGTCTTGATGCCGTATTGCAGGGATTGTTCACAATCACCGGCTGCTGCCCGGCGTTCCTGGATGGTTTTTGGGTCAGATAAGTTGCGAGATGCTTTTGACCGGGATAATTTCAACAGGGTGCTCATTAAACCTTTCCCAAACCACCAGCCATCTACAGGGTGAGCTTCCCGGATGTAAACTTTGATGAATTGAACTTGACCCCCAAAATCCTTGTAAAGAGAATGGAGACTCACGGTCCCCTGAACATAGGGCGGTCAGGTAAAACTGCCAAAGACCAGGGCTACAGCTTTTGACCCTAGAAAATCGCCTAACTGGATGGAATTTTCGCCACTAATATCGCTGAGTGTAAAATCTGGCGCAGGATCTCCAACTCGTGGAGCTAACGCGTCATATTTTTTTTGCCAGGCAGAAGCTTCGGTGCGATTTTGAATGGTACCCATCAAATCTCCTATACATTTTACAGGCTAGAAATTCCAGTAAAACAATATCATACCACGTACAATTCGACAATTATTCTTGAGCCCGGATTTAATCCTGCTGATCCTTACATTGGCCATCAAGCATGGATAGTGTCCAAACTGAATAGTGTTGAAACTTCCTCTTGACCAGATATCGGGCTGGTGTTAAACTTACGTCCGTTGTTATAGAAATGAGGGAATTTATGAACTTGCTCAATGTAAAAAATGGTTTTTCCTGCGAATACGCGGAACGATCAGGGAGGTTTCCCTCTGCTTGAGCTTGTTTGATGATTGACATATCTTCAGCTCCGGGAATCCACTTACCCGGGGCTTTTTTCTTAAACGAATCAGGTCACGGGTTAACCACCGCGGCCTGTTTTCATTAACGGGCAGCAGACCATCAAAACAAGGAAGAAGAAAATGTTGTTTGCTAATTCAATTCAGCGTGTAAATAAAATCTACCGGGAATATCCCAGTCAATTTTGGGTCATTGTGGGTTCAAACTTTATTGACCGGGTTGGCGGAGGTATGATTTTTCCCTTTTTTGCGCTCTATATAACCAAGCATTTCCAGGTTGGTATGACAGAAGTTGGATTGTTGTTCGCTCTGTTTTCGATCGCGGATATGGTTGGAACGATGATTGGGGGCGCCCTGACAGATTACCTGGGCAGGAAGGGCATGATTATTATGGGATTGATCGTCAGCGCCCTAACCAGCCTGGCAATGGGTTTGGTCCAGCAGCTGGAATGGTTTTATGTCATGGGTGTGGTGTCTGGATTATTTGCCACTGCAGCCGAACCAGCTCATCAGGCAATGCTTACCGATATTCTGCCGGAGAAAAAACGGACGGAAGGTTTTGGGATCATGCGGGTCGCTGCAAACCTGGCAGTAGCTATTGGCCCTGCGATTGGTGGATTCATTGCCTCCTATTCCTACCTGATCCTGTTTGTCGCGGATACAATTACCAGTTTAATTACAGCCTTAATTGTCTATCTGGTAATCAAAGAGAGCCGTCCGGAGATGAAGGAAGAGGCTGTGAAGAAAGGATTTAAAGAGACCTTTGTTGGTTACCGGGAGGTTTTAAAAGACCGCAAGTTTATGCTTTTTGTAATCATCTCCACCATTGCAACCATTGTTTATTCTCAAATGTACAGCACGCTCTCTGTTTTCTTGCGTGATGTGCATGGAATCCCGGAAGCCGGATATGGTTGGTTGATGACTTTAAACGCTGGAATGGTGGTCCTGTTCCAATTTATGATTACCAGGAAGATCTCCAAGTATCCACCAATGTTGATCCTGGCTTTAGGATCGTTTTTGTACGTGATTGGATTTGGAATGTATGGTTTTGTGTCAGCTTATGTGTTGTTTATGCTAGCGATGGTGATTATTACCATAGGAGAAATGGTTATTATCCCTGTTGCCCAGGCTTATGTAGGAGAGGCTGCTCCAGAAGATATGCGAGGCCGGTATTCTGGTGTAATGGGATTCTCGTGGATGATCCCCTGGATGATTGGTCCCCTGCTGGCTGGTTTAATCATGGATAATGGGGATCCCAATTGGGTCTGGTATGGAAGCGCTATATTGGGCATAATCGCCACTCTGGGTTTTATTGGACTAAGGAATAATCATGAAAAACCCAATCCCTCCCTTGATAAGACAGTAGAATTGGAAACAGGATAAAATAAGGAAGAATAAAAAATGAAAGAAATCTTAGAAATCTCATCTGGAAAGTATATTGTCCGCCAGGCCGGACTTGAGGATATCGAAAAAATCCATCAAGTGGAGGAGAAGAAATCACTCCACTATCATGGCGTGCCGGGATTTTCCCTAGAACTACTGCAAAATTATTATCGGGAGCCTGGATTTGACATAAAAAAGAGCATTCACCTGGTTGAAGATCAGGATGGAAAGCTAGTAGCCCATGTGGAAGTGTGGGATGATGCTGATCCGCCGGTCCTCCCGTATATCTGGTTAGCAGTTGACCCGGACTACGAGAATCAAGGTTTGGAATCTTATTTGCTGGATTGGGCGGAAAAAAGATCCCTGGAGGCGCTTGAACGCGTGGATCCTGATGTGCGGGTTGCCATGCGGTCTCATTCCGCCCATGTGATTGAATCTTCCCGGAAGACAAAGCTTGCCGCAGGTATGAAACAAATCCGGCATAGCTTCCGGATGAGAGTGGAGATGGATGAACAACCACCGGAGCCTGTTTGGCCAGAGGGCATCACCATGCGGTTGTATAATCCTGAGACTGATGCCTACACGGTTTTTGAGGTTGACGAGGAAGTATTCCAGGATCATTTCGGTTTTGTCAAAGAGGCACCGGAAGAAGCCTATAAAAAGTTTACCCACCATATGACCAAGGATGAATCCTATGATCCTGGTTTATGGTTCCTGGCTCTGGACGGGGAGGAAATTGTCGGGATTTGTTTATGCCGGAAATACGGATTAGAGGACAAGGAAGCCGGGTATATTTCCAGCCTGGGTGTGAAGCGTCCCTGGCGCCGGAAAGGTATTGCCCTGGCACTGCTGCAGCATGCCTTTGGTGAGTTTTATAAACGCGAAAAAAGAAAAGTGGATCTCGGTGTGGATGCAGAATCCCTGACGGGAGCGACGGACCTGTATCGTAAAGCAGGCATGTTTGTCCTGTGGCAATTTGATTTGTATGAAAAAGAGCTCCGGCCTGGGAAAGACTTGAGCATTAATGAACTAGAACTGTCTGAAGGGTAGTAATCAGTAAGGGACTCTTATGATAAAAACTGTGATATTTGACCTTGGCGGCGTATTAGTTAGAACTGAAAATCGCCAGCCCCGCCAGAAATTGGCGGAACAATTAGGGATAACTTACGAGGAACTCAGTAATTTTGTCTATGGGATAGAAAGCGCTAACCAGGCCACCCGGGGTGAGATCACCGCCGATGAACATAAAAGTATAGTTCTGCAAAAACTAAATCTCCCCCCCGATTCTTTTTCAACTTTTGGAGATGAATTCTGGGGTGGAGATTCACTGGATGCCCACCTGGTGGAGTTTATTAAAGGTTTGCGTGAGGAGTATTCCACGGCCTTATTAAGCAACGCCTGGGATGATTTGCGGGGCTATCTGGAAAAAGTCTGGCAGATTGATGGCATTTTTGACCATATATTTATTTCAGCGGAACTAAAGCTGGCAAAACCCGCCCCGGAAATTTACCAATTTGTTATCAATAGGTTAAACCAGGACCCGACAGAAATGGTCTTTGTTGATGATTTTATCGAGAATATTGAAGCGGCTCGGGAAGCCGGGTTAAATGCAGTTCATTTTCAAAGTCGAGAACAGGCTTTGGATGATCTTGCTGAATACTTGGATACAGATCTCTGACCCATGTTGAGGAAGTTGTTTTTTACCCTGCAGTACTTCTTTAATAATCCGCCCTGGGATACCGGGGTTACTCCGCCAGAGCTCTATGCTTTCCTGGAGGAGAAAGCTCCCGGCCACGCGCTCGACCTAGGCTGCGGTACAGGGACCAATGCCCTGACCATGGCAAATTATGGTTGGCAGGTGACCGGGATTGATTATATCCCCCAGGCTATCCGAACCGCCAGGCGCAAAGCCCGCCAGTCCGGGTTAACGAATAAGGTAGAGTTTCTGGTTGGGGATATGTTGAAAATAAAACCCGCCTTTGATCAGTACGATTTAATACTTGATATCGGCTGTTTTCACAGTATGTCAGGGTCCGATATCAATCGTTATGCTGACTATGTATCCAGCCATTTGGTATCAGGCGGCAGTCTGCTGTTGTATGCCCATTTAAAGAGGATACCAGAATCGTCGCATGGTGTATCGGACGAGGATCTCGCCCTGCTGGAGTCGAATTTGTCATTGGTCAGCCGCCAGGATGGGCAGGAAGGGACAACCCAACCGTCTACCTGGCTGGAGTATTGGAAGCGGTAATGCAGTCGGAATCGGGAATCAAAAACGCCCGGAAAATAGGGAAGAGGGTAAATAGTAGGTGCGACCCATCGGGTCGCCCTTTTGTATATAGCAATATTAATTGTTAATTGTGGAATCCTCTTATATTGTCATCCTGAGCCCCAGCGAAGGATCCCTAATACGATCAGAATTCGATGCCTCACCAATCAAATCAAGGAAATTTGCGTTTTGTTCTCTTGATAGACTCCTCACGGAGGCTCTCCTGCGCGAAGTCGAAGGGTTCGGAATGACACTGAGGGGCATGACCACATTTAGGATTCTTCCAGAGCGGCAAAGATTTCCCCCAACTGCTGGATAAATAACTTTGATTGAGTTTCTGTCAGAAGCCTTTTTTTTGTTTCCGCGATAAGTGGATACGGTGCCAGATAGGCTGCCGCATGTTTCCGGAACAGGATCAGCCCCTGCTCCTGCCCGTAAAAGGATAAGGACCTTTCCAGGTGGTTGAGCATCAATAAATGCACCTGGTCTGGTGTAATTTCTTCCCGATTACGTCGGGAAAAGATCCAGGGATTAGCAATCGCCGCCCGGCCAATCATCACTCCGTCACAACCGGTGAGCTCTCTTGTATTTTGAATATCCTCTACCTGGGTTACACCGCCATTTCCGATCACCGGGATCTCAACGCTGGCTTTGATTTCAGCTAGCGCTGGAAGATTTGGTTCTCCGTGATGTCCCTGTTCCTTGGTCCTGGCATGTACGGCCAGCAAGGATCCGCCATACTTCTCAATTATCTTGGCGATAAGGATTTGATTCTGGCAATCCTGCCAACCCAGACGGATTTTTGCAGTTACCGGCACTTCAAGTGTCCTGCTGAGTTTTTTAAAAATTCGGGCGGTTTTAACCGGCGTCCGCATTAAGCCTACCCCGGCGCCCCGATTAACAATCGAATGATTTGGACAGCCCAGGTTAATATCAATTGCGTCAGGTTCCCTGTCCTGCAGGTGGAGGGCGGCGGTTAATAGCTTGTCAGGGTCATGTCCGTAAAGCTGAAAAAAAACAGGACGCTCTTCCTGGGTAAAGAATATTTTTTTCTTTATATAGTGAGGGCGGTTTAACACATCCTCGGCTTTTACAAATTCCGTATAACTGATAGCTGACCCCAGATCGCGGCAAAGAGAGCGGAAGGGCCAACTGGAATATCCATCCATCGGTGCCAAAATGAGATAACCTTCGACATTTATTTTCCCCCATTGAACCCCGAGTGTTTTTTCCGGCATTATTTTTTAATCAACGCTTCTTCCAGGGCTTGATGCAGGGAACGAGCCTCAACTACAGAAAGATTTTTTGGCCAGGTAATCCCACCGCTTCTTAATCTGCGGGGCATAATCGCTGTTTTAAACCCCAGCTTGGCAGCCTCGCCCAGGCGGTCGCTCATCCTGCTGGACATGCGCAGTTCACCTGATAATCCAACTTCACCAATTAGAATCGTATCCGCTTTTACCGGAATGTCCCTGACAGAGGATGCAATGGCTGCCGCTACAGCCAGATCTGCTGCGGGCTCACTAATTTTTAATCCGCCAACCACGTTAACAAACACATCCTGGTCGGTCAACGAAATGCCTGCCCGTCGGCTGAGAACCGCCGTGATCAGCAGCAGCCGGTTAAACTCAATCCCATTGGGCGTCCGGCGGGGATTGCCAAATGTGGTTGGATTGGTTAATCCCTGGATTTCGACCAAGATGGGACGTGTGCCCTCCATGGTTACAGCAATGGCTGACCCGGGGGCGTTCACCATGCGCTCCGCTAAAAATGCCTCAGACGGGTTGGAAATTTCAATTAACCCGCCTTCCTGCATTTCATACACGCCTACTTCCGATGTGGCTCCGAAACGATTTTTAACTGACCGAAGCAGGCGGTAGGCCTGGTAACGGTCCCCTTCCAGGTACAAAACTGTGTCCACGATATGTTCCAGGACTCTCGGTCCGGCAATAGTTCCTTCTTTTGTGACATGGCCGATCAGGAAAACGCTGGTGCCGGTTCGTTTGGCGTATTCCCTCAGGTGAGAGGCGCTTTCCCGGACCTGAGAAACCGATCCGGCGGAGGATTCCAGTTGAGGGAGATAGCTGGTCTGAATTGAGTCAACGATCAACAAGCCCGGTTTAATGTCATCTGCGTGATCGAGGATAGCTTCCAGGTTGGTTTCTGTAACCAACAGCAGGTTCTCCGGCAGTGTCTCTGGTTTACCAGTCTGGTCCCGATGAAGCCGGTCAGCGCGCATTTTTATCTGTTGTTCAGATTCTTCCCCGGATACGTACAATACCCGGATTTTTTCTCCCAGTTCCAGCGCGATTTGCAGCAGCAAGGTTGATTTTCCAATCCCCGGATCTCCACCAATCAGATTGATGGATCCTGGAACCAAACCCCCGCCGAGCACCCGGGAAAATTCTGCGTGTTTTAATTGAATCCGTTTTTCCTCGTCGCTCTGGATATCCTGGATCAGCCGCGGCACAGATGTTGCATTAAAACGGGAGAAGGATGATGTGGTTGATGGGGAGGCTTTTTCAACTTGTTCTTCAACCAGGGTATCCCAGTTCCCACAGGTGGGGCAGCGTCCCAGGTAACGTGGATTGGTATACCCACATTCCTGACAAATGTATTGTGTATAAGATTTAACCATGCACCTATTATAAACGGGTTTGTCAGTAGATGAATGGGGGGGAGGAAATTTTGGAAAAAAGTACTAAGTATTTCCTCTTGTAAAAAGGAAAAAATCGGCTATAATAAAACAGAACAAACGTTCTACTTTATTTTAGTCAAGGATTCGGGGAAATCCTGGCAGGGAGGGTTTAATGGATATCGGCATGTTATGGTTTGACAATGATCAGAAGACCAGTGTACCCAGTAAGGTTGAAAGGGCAGCCAGGTATTATCAAAAGAAATATGGAAAAAATCCTAATCTTTGTTATGTGCACCCCAAAATGGTAAAAGGGGAAAAGGTTGGGAAAAACGGGGAAACAAAAACATCAAAACAGGATTCCTTAAAGATAGGAAAAATCCTGGTATTAAAGAATGAAAAAATTCTTCCGGATCATTATTGGATCGGGATCAGTACGGCTGAGGATCCCATCAGTTAGGATGGGTGATGTAGATCTCCCAGCTGCCCCAGTAGGACTCCTCTGATTCGTTCTGACAGGTGGGGATTTCAATCTCAGAAACAATTAAACCGCTTTCCGGGATTTCCAGCTGATAGGTTAAACCCGGTTCAGCTGAAAAATCAGCATAACCAAGACCCAATTCCGGTTTTAAACCCGTGTAAAACACTTCTTTTGGTTCCGTTCCCAGGGAGATCTGAACGGCTACACCTGGAATGCCTTCTCCGGCGCCATTGGTCGCGATCACCTGAATGAGCGATTCACCCAGAGTAGGATCACAGATGGGAGTGGAATCCTGGAGAATAAAGGGAGGTGATTCTGTGGGAGATGGGGTTGGAGAGCTGGCAGGCTCCAGGACGGGGGTGATCGTGTGATCTGAGGTATTGTTCCCATTGACCTCTGGTTCCACACTAGAATCTGAAGGGCTGTCAGGATCTTCTGGCGTCCCGGTGGGTGGAACGGGGGTGTTTTTTGGACTAGAAGCTGCTTGCAGTGCGGCGGAAAGATTGGCGAGGATTTTTGCCATTTCATGATCTCCATCCTCAGCCAGAAACCGCTGTGCCTGGGCAGCCAGGGCCAGGGCTGGCACCTCATCACCCATTAAGTCCAGCCGGGCTTCCGCCCGGGGAAGGTTGTTATTTGCCTGGTAAGCCCGGGAGATCAATGATCGGTAAATATCTTTATAATCCGTTCTCAGAGAGTCTGGATGCGTATCCACCTGGGAAATCGGAGATATTACCCAGGAATAGACCAAACCAAGGATTAAACCAAGGATTAAACCCGTCAGTATATACCAGTTGCTGCGATTTGGTTCCATTGAATTAATTATTCTCCGTCAGGGCATTGTGTAGATCCCGCAGTAGGAACATATCCGAGAGGGTATATTCAGCCTGAACTGCGAATTTTAAAGCTCCATCAACGCTGTGCAGGGGTGATTTATCCCTTAATAGGGTTAATCGGTTCATTGCCCAATCCAGGTCATTGGTTTGATGGTACACCTCTGCAACCATCAATGTGTAATCCGTTTTATAGTCGATTCTGAGCGTATCCAGGGTGGTATCCTGGTAGCTTACCGGGTTGATGACCCATCCATAGAGTAAGCCCAGGCCTAAACCAAGCAGCAATACAAGAAAAAAAAGGGTCCAACGGGACATGGTTACCTCTAGTAAAATTGTCCATCTAATTGTGCCACAGAGAGAGGGAACGGACAAGCCATTCAATCTAAAATGACTAAAGTTCTTCCTGGAGGTATTCAATCCGCACCCTTATTAAGAGTTTATTAGAACAACACAGCCCTGCTTGACGCTATTCTGGGCTGGTGATATAGTTGTCGCGGAGGCAGCAAAACCATGGATAACGATCAGAGGGAAGATGCGGCAGATTATCCTCTAACTGAACAAAAAGAAGGTCCATTAACCACTTTCCGAGATATCCTGGGGGGTGTAGCTGAGGGGGAGAATGGAAAACGAATAGCCACTATTGGTGGCGTGTTACTATTGGTTGCGATTGCTGTGATCGGCATTCGTGCATTTTATCTTAACTATCAGAATAGTCCGGGCAATTTTTCTGTTTTTGCGGAAGGATCTACTGATAACGGGTCGGACGAGGAACAACCTCAGGCCGCTGGGGGATCTTTGGAAATGCCCAGTTTTATTGTTGATCAGATCAGTTTAAGGAACGGGATCCAGCGGGTTGCCTTAATCCATACTTCCATTCCAACCAGGGCGAGAGTAGATGTGTTAGTGTACACAGTAGAACCAGGGGATTCGCTCTTTGGCATTGCAGAAACATTTGGATTAAAGCCGGAAACTGTCTTATGGGGAAATTTTGATACATTGGCGGATAACCCGCACACTATTCAACCCGATCAGAAATTAAATATTCTCCCGGTCAATGGGACCTATCATGAATGGCGAGAGGGAGAAAGCCTGATTAAAGTCGCTGAATATTATGGTGTTGATCCGCTGGATATTATCCAGTGGCCTGGCAATAAGATTGATATTTACGATTTTAATCTTGACAATCCATCCTTTAAAGCGGGGCAGATGTTGATTGTCCCGAACGGTAAGCGGGAATTGGTTGATTATGGTCCTCCTGCAATTACCCGTGATAATCCTGCCATTGCTGCTACGTATGGACCTGGACACTGCGGAACGATATACACGGGTTCTGTAGGTGTTGGAGTGTTTATCTGGCCAACCACGGAACGTTGGATTTCCGGTTATGATTACAATCCCGGCGCAAACCACCCGGCGATTGATATCGCGGGAAGTGTTGGGAATCCAGTTTGGGCTTCAGACAATGGCGTCATAGTATATGCCGGGTGGAGCAACTATGGGTATGGGAACCTGATAGTGATTGATCATGGCAATGGCTGGCAGACGCTCTATGCCCACCTTAACTCCATCAGTGTTGGATGCGGGCAAAGTGTAAATCAGGGTCAGGGCATAGGCGGACTGGGATCCACTGGAAACTCCTCCGGAGCTCACCTTCACTTTGAGATGATTTACGTGGGCACCAAAGTAAATCCCTGGAATTTCCTCCAGTAATCCTGTCGGGCAGCCTGATTTCACAAGCAAGGTACACTCATGTACCTTGCTTTTTGTTACAATAGGGTTGGTTCTTTTTTGGCAGCTTACCAGGGAACACCCCATGAAATTAAACAAGATTTATCCCCTGTTATTTACACTACTGATTCTCTTGGTATTTACAGCGGCTGCCTGTGACACCCTGTTTGGTGAGGGTCAAGGCATATCCACCCCTACCTCTCAAATAAAAACCATCCACCCCGCTACATTAACAGCCATCAGCGCGTCCGCGGATCAGGCTGGGACACCTGGTCCGGATCCCGTAGGGATACCCTGGTCTGATTTGGATGGTCTTGAGCTTGAGTTTTGGTATGTATGGGATTTGGATGAACCGAGGAAAGGCATGAATGCCATTGTTGAAAAGTTTAACCTGGAGAATGAATACGGAATCAAGGTCACGGCAGTTAACCAGGGTTTAACACTCGATCCAATGGATTCTATCGAAACCTCGTTTGAGGATAGAGTTGTGCCGAATGTAATGATTAGCGACACACTCTTTCTTGCCGGGTGGTATGAGATGGATTTAACAGTTGATCTGAAAGTGTTTATGGAGGATCCAGCCGTGGGATTCTCTGTTGCTGAATGGAGAGATTTTTACCCGGGCATTATTGAGCCGTTCAAATTAAATCATGATGTGCGGCCCGGTCTCCCATTCACGCAAAATATCCAGGTTTTGTTCTATAACCAGACCTGGGGAGAAGAATTGGGATTTTCAATTCCTCCCGGTACGTCCGCAGAACTGCTTGAGCAGGCTTGCGCTGCAGTACGGGAATATCAGGGTATTAGCGATGGTACAAGTGATGGAGGAGGAGGTTTGATCATCTACCCAGATTCAGCCAATATCACCTCTTGGATATATGCCTACAAGGGAACAATTTTAGATACAGAGGAAGGGAAATTTCAATTCTCATCTCCGGAGGTAACTGACTTTGCATTGGATTGGATTGGGTTAGGGCAGGAAGGTTGTGGGTATATGATTTCGGGATACCCGGACCCGATGGCGCAGGAGATAGAATTTGAAAAATTTAATCAACGGAAAGCTTTAATGATCATGAATTCCTCCCAGAATATGGATCAAATCGCTCTTACTGCCAACCAAACCGGACAGGCCGATGAATGGGTTATGATCCCATTTCCAGGACCAGATGGAAATAAAGCTGTTTCATCCAGCATTCAATCTGGTGTGATATTCAGATCCTCCCCGGAAGAAGAGCTGGCTTCCTGGATATTTTTAAAGTATCTTACATCCCCTGAAATGCAGAAGCAGTGGATCCAATACAGCGGATCCTACCCAACCCGGAAAGATGCCCTGTATTTGTTAAAAGAGTACCAGACTGATAATCCACATTGGACTCAGGGAATAAATTTACTGAGATATGGTATGGTAGATCCTCTTCACCCATCCTGGGAAATTGTCCGCCAGGCTGTTGGTGATGCTTTTGAAGCGTTATTTGGAGAAAATCCTCAGGATATATCAGACCTGCTATTGGTGCTTGATCAAACAGCAGCTGACTTGGTGAAGTACTCGCAGGAATAAATATCATCAAATGCGATCAGGGAACGTCCTCTTTCTCGATCAACGGATTGACAGGTTTACCAAACACAATACAAAGAAGGGTATTCATGGCAGCTAAACCACAGGTGACGATTTATACTGATGGAGCTTGTTCAGGGAATCCTGGACCAGGCGGATGGGGTGTTTTGCTCCAATTTGGAAATCATGTTAAAGAACTAAGCGGTTCTGAGAAGGCAACTACCAATAACCGGATGGAAATTACTGCCGCCGTGGAAGCTTTTCGGGCACTAAAAGAACCCTGTAAGATTGATATATACACTGATTCCGAATATCTAAAAAAGGGCATCACGGAATGGATACAAAACTGGAAAGAATTGGGTTGGCGGAGGGGTAAACCAGGGAAAACCAGACCTCTTGCAAATGCTGATTTGTGGAAGGTTTTGGATCAGGCGATCTCTGAGCATCAGGTAAGCTGGCATTGGGTACGGGGGCATGCAGGTCACCAGGAGAATGAGCGGGTCGATAGACTTGCCAGGAATGCCATGAAAAAACGATAAGGGGGTGCGGGTTCGTCCTCCAACGCCCAGCCAAGGCTTCTGGTTACGGTATAATCCTGTGCATGAACCCTGTAAACTCCCGAGTTCAAATCCAGGAAGAACTCCTCCTCGCTAAACAATCACGGAAGGAAGGAAATGAAGGAAGAGCCCGTGTCTGTGCGCGGCGCGCTGCGGGTGCGGCAGCCCAGATTTTCCTGGATCCCCAGGGAGAAAATAAGAATTCGAATAATGCCTTCCAGACGCTGATAACGCTTCAGGATAAAGTTGTTTTGCCGGAGCGAATTCAGCTTGCCGTAACTCGCCTGACTCAGCGGGTTAATGAAGATCACCAACTTCCCCCGGAGATTGATTTAATTCAGGAAGCTGGAATAGTAATCAGCTATTTAAAACTGGAAACCCCGGATAACTAGAGTCTGGAATGGAAGATTGGGCAATGTTACCAAAGCCTGGTTTCAAAAATATGATTAAATTTTTACGATTGGAGCTGCTGATCTTTCTGCTGATTGTGATTTCAGCCTGCACATCAAGGGAATCCTTATCAACCCCAACAAACGATCCGGGACTGGTAAGCACCGCAGCACCAGATACTTTACCCTCTCCAACTGTGACTCAGGAACCCTCAACCCAGATTTCCTCAACACTGGATTCAGAAGAGAGCACAGCCGAACCAACCCAACAACAAATTCAATATCAGATTTCAGCCGAGTTGGACTATACCAATCACAAAGTTTTTGTAGAAGAGCATATTCTCCTTCCTCATCCTGCCCACCAGGAGCTAATGGAAATCCTCCTGGTTGTGCCTCCCAACGCCTGGCTGAATATATTCTCGATTCAGGATATATCCTGGAAGGGGAAAATCCCGATAGAGGGATATTCCCTGGATGGTGTTCGATTAACCATTCCGCTTGAGCAGCCCTGGCTGCCGGGAGAGCCCCGGGAACTGACCATTCAATATCAACTGGCCTTGCCAATCCAAAATGCCCGGGAAGGGTATGGACCTTCTCCGTTTGGGTATACAGCACTGCAGCTTAACCTGGTGGATTGGTACCCCATGGTTCCGCCCTATCTGGTTGGAGAAGGATGGATAGTGCACGATCCCTGGATTTTTGGAGAGTATCTGGTTTACCCGGCGGCGGACTTCCAGGTCTCTTTGGAAATAGTAAATGGTCCAGATTTGGTAGTGGCAGCCAGTTCAGCCATTCTATCGGAGGGAGATCCACGATCCTATACCCTGGAGGATGGACGGAATTTTGTCTTTTCAATCAGCCCTGACTACCAGGTTTTGGAACATGAAGTTGATGGTACGAAGGTATACGGTTATATATTTCCCGCTTACCAGATCCCCGGAAAGGCTGCCTTTGACACCACTGTAGAGGCCTTAGCCTTATATTCTGATCTATACGGGCCCTACAACCAATCCAGCCTGTCGATGGTGCAAGCAGATTTTAATCACGGGATGGAATATGAAGGTTTATATTTTCAAAGCCGGGGGTTCTTTGATACCTATGGTGGATCCGAGCAAAGTTATCTGGTAACCATAGCAGCTCATGAAACAGCCCATCAATGGTGGTATGGACAGATAACCAATGATCAGGCCCTAGAGCCCTGGCTGGACGAAGCTTTTTGCACTTTCAGCGAATTGATTTATTATGAGAAACTTTACCCGGAATCCGTGGATTGGTGGTGGGCGACCCGGGTAAATTATTATCAACCATCTGGTGTTATCAATCGTTCAATTTATGATTTCAGGGAGTTTTCAGATCAATATTTGGCTTACCGAAATGCCACCTATCTGCAAGGCGCAAAGTTCCTGAATGACCTCAGAAATGCAATGGGGGAGGAGAGTTATTTAAAGTTTCTGAGGGAATATGCCGGAACCTACAAAGATCAAATCGTATCCGGGGAAGATTTTTTTGCTCTTCTCAGCTCGTACTTAGACCTGGATTCTCTCCCCTGGCTGACAGAATATTTTAGGGAATAAGATCAAGCGTTCTTTTATTTTGTCATCCTGAGTGAAACGAAGGATCCATAGAACGATTAAAATTCGATACCTCATTGATCAAAGCAAGAGAGTTTTGCATTACGATCTCTTGATGGATTCCTCACTCCGTTCGGAATGACAAGAGGGCGTGTTTGTCATCCTGAGCGTAGTGAAGGATCCAAAGAACGATTAAAATTCGATACCTCATTGATCAAAGCAAGATAGTTTTGCATCTTGATCTCTTGATGGATTCCTCAATCCGTTCGGAATGACAAGAGGGCGTGTTTGTCATCCTGAGTGAAACGAAGGATCCATAGAGGGATCAGAATTCGACACCTTATTGGTCAAAGCAAGCTAGTTTTGCATTTTGATCTCTTGATGGATTCCTCAATCCGTTCGGAATGACAATAATTGGCGTTCCGATTTTCATCGAAACCCTGTTTTTACCCCCCCCAGCTAACGAAACTGATAACCTGGTTTTGAATTATTTAAGATACTATGCAAGTAAGTAAGAAAATTTGGGAATCCAATTGGGGAAACCCCCATTTCTTCTCCTCCTTAGATAAGCAATCACCTCACCGTGGGCAGCCGATGAGGTGATTGCCTTTAAAACAAAAGAGGCGACGATGGGAATCGAACCCATGATAAAGGTTTTGCAGACCTCTGCCTTACCACTTGGCTACGTCGCCTTGATATAAAGAAGCTGATGGAATCTGGCTGTTTTGTGTCAGCCATCTGCCACCAGCCATCGGTTGAAAAAGAGCGGGCGACGGGATTCGAACCCGTGACCTTCTCCTTGGCAAGGAGACGTTCAACCACTAAACTACGCCCGCTTGAAAGTGCCGAGAGCCAGACTCGAACTGGCGACACCTTGATTTTCAGTCAAGTGCTCTACCAACTGAGCTATCTCGGCCTGATAGAGTTCCCTGGGTAATGCATCGCCAATTTTACTCGTTCGATATTGCCTTGTCAAGCTTCAGGCCGGGAGGTGGGAAATGGCAAATAGAGCAGGAAACCAAAAGCGATAATAATTTCTCCCACGACGACACCCGTTGCCTGCCAGGGACCAAAAAAGGGTAATTCTGGAAAGGATTGAGTACCAAGACCAAACACGTCTGCCATGCCGGAAACAAGCGCAATTAAATATCCAGTTGCCACCAGGCGCAATCCGATATCCTGGGCAAGGGATTGTTGGCAATCGGAGTCCTGACAGGCTTTTAAGCTAATAAAACCTCCCAGGCACAACATTGCCAGACCTATAGAAAAAGTGGCTGTTTGTACAAATCCAACAAATGGACTGCGATCCAGGTTAAAGATCCCCGGATCTGCACCAAGAATAAAAATCAGGAATCCGGCGATTGTTAATCCTATACCGAATTTAAGACGAAGGTTATTGTTCCTGTGTTTGGAATTATCCACAAAACATCCTTATAAGGGGGGATTTCGATTATAACTGAAAACCTGTCCGAGCGGGGATCACTTTATAAGAAAAGTTTTCTACAAATTTCAGTAAGTTTTCCAATAATCGCTGCCAATCTTTTGAGGCCATCGCCACATTAAGAGCAGACTGGCTCTGGGTTTTGGCAGAAACCATTATTTGCGGTTGATCACCATACATGGTATACCAGGCATCCACAGGACTTATTCCTAATTCTTTGATATCCGGGAGAAAATCACTGATCACAAATTCGAAATATTCTTGTTCCCGGTTGGGCAGTATATCCCAACTCATGAGTAATTTTACAGTCATGCAGGTGCCCTTTATTCGGATCCCTGGGCATATTCAAGAACGATCACGTTGGTTTCATTGCTGGAGCGGGTGCTTGTAATGCTCAGATCGGGACGAGGTTCAACTTTGTCCAACCCCATCTCCTTGATGAATTTATTCAGGGGATCCAACTCTAGTTTGCTTTCCTCTGTATGGTAATACATAGGGATTGCATAACTTGGTTCCAGGATGCGGATCACTTCCACTGCTTTAGATGCGGTTAGACTGCTCCCACCGCCGACCGGTACCAGGGCGACATGGACATCCCCGGCAATAGACTTTACATCGGACTGGCTGGGAACCCTGCTTAAATTTCCCAGATGCGCGACCAGGACCCCATTATAGTCAAAAATATACATCACATTCCGCAGATCATCTTTTTTAGCCTGGTGGTTGGTGCGGATTCCGGTGATGAATACCTCACCGATTTCATATTCACCAGGTCCGGTGATGATGTGTTGGTTCGATTTTCTCTTTCGGATAACTTTTGTATGGTTATGTCCGGGGTCATTGTGACTGACGGTAATGATATCTGCCGATAAGTTTAATTCGTTGTAGCCGATTTTTTTATGATTATACGGATCGGTAACGACTGTTGCCATTCCCCTTTCAGTCAATCGAAAACAAGAATGCCCGTGCCAAGTGATATTCATTAAGCCTCCTGCTGGCTCTCCTTTTTTCGTTTAAATCAGGTTTTCCTGCAAAAAGTGATTATACTTCAATCTCTGAAATAATCATAGTTCCGGTTTACCATTCCAGCCGGTGTCTCAGCTTAAGGTGAGTTAATGTGATTTCCCCCGAAAAAGGACTCAAAGGGAATCCCCCTTTGGGGTAGATTTATAGGAAGTTTGTATATAAATCATTCTTCTGAATCCAGTTAAAAAGGATAATTGGTATAATCTCTGAGCAAATTAAGTCTTTACCCGGCATAAGGATTCCCAGAATAAAGGCCCACATCTACCGCATGGTTTTAACCTATGGAAAACAAGATTAAAGTTGTTGGTGCCAGAGTACATAACCTGAAAAATATTACCGTTGAAATACCACGGGATAAATTTGTGGTCATCACCGGACTTTCTGGATCCGGGAAGTCATCGCTTGCGTTTGATACGATTTTTGCTGAAGGTCAACGTCGTTATGTTGAATCTCTCTCGTCCTATGCCCGGCAATTTTTAGGGCAAATGGACAAACCGGATGTGGATTATATTGAAGGTTTATCTCCCGCGGTTTCCATCGATCAACGGGGAACATCCCAAAATCCCCGATCCACAGTTGGCACTGTTACAGAAATTTATGATTATTTGCGTTTACTGTATGCCCGGGCTGGTATACCCCATTGTCCGGAATGCGGCCGCGAGGTAACAACCCAATCAGCTCAGGAAATCGTTGATCACATCGAGGGATTTCCCGAAGGTACCCGCTTTAATATTCTGGCGCCAGTGATCAAGGGCAGAAAAGGGCATCACCAGGGCATTCTGGAGGAAATACAGAAATCTGGTTTTGTGCGGGCAAGAATTGACGGTGAAATCAGACGCCTGGAGGAAGATATTCAGCTTGAGCGCTACCAGCAGCATACCATTGAAGCAGTCGTAGATCGCCTGGCGATTCAGAAATTTGAAACTGAAACGGAACAAAATAACTTCCGATCCCGCTTGACGGATTCCGTTGAAACAGCATTAAAATACGGTGATGGCTATCTGGCCATTTATGATGTGACTGACCCTGACCAGCCAGTACACACCACTTATTCTGAACACCTGGCCTGCCCGGTATGTGAACGCAGTTTTCCGGAGATTGAACCGAGAACTTTCTCATTTAATACACCTCATGGCGCCTGCCCTTCCTGTGAAGGGATAGGCACTAAACTTGAAGTGGATGTCAATCTGTTAATCCCGGACAAGACGCTCTCTGTGAACCAGGGAGCCATAGATGCGGCAGAATGGGGAGGTCCAAGAGCCCAGGGCGGATATTATTGGCGGATGCTGGTTGGCGCTGCAGATACTTATCAGGTAGATCTTGAAAAACCTTATCTTGAGTTGTCGGAAGAGAATCAAACACTGCTTCTCTATGGAACGGGCGAGGAAGAAGTACCACTTACATATACAAATAAAGATGGCAGAGAATTTGAATTTTACCGTGCTTTTGAGGGCGTAATCAACAATTTGGAACGGCGCTTTAAGGAAACTCAATCCGAATACATGCGCACCCGTATTATGGGGTATATGAACGACCATCCCTGCCCTACCTGTCTTGGCGCCCGGCTTCGGCCAGAGCCGCTGGCTGTCACCATCGATGGATTTAATATTGTTGAAATCTCCACCTGGCCGATCCAGAAAGCACTTGAATGGGTGAATCGGCTAAAAGGATCTAAATCCCCCCTCAATAAACGTCAGCAAATCATTGCCGATCGGGTACTGCGTGAGTTGACAGAACGATTGGGATTCCTGGTGAATGTTGGCCTGGATTACCTGACCCTGAGCCGCTCTGCCGGAACATTGTCCGGCGGAGAGGCACAGCGCATCAGATTAGCAACCCAGATTGGATCTCACCTGATGGGTGTACTTTATGTACTGGATGAACCCTCGATTGGTTTGCACCCACGGGATAATGGGAGGCTGCTGCGGACTCTGGAAGGATTGCGGGATCTTGGAAACACGGTTATGGTAGTTGAACATGATGCAGAGACAATTGAAACTGCAGATTGGATTCTGGATTTAGGACCAGGCGCGGGGGAAAATGGGGGAGAGGTTGTGGTTGCGGGAACGATTGATGAAATTCTTAAGCACCCCGATTCATTAACCGGAGCATATCTGTCTGGAAGACTCCAAGTCCCGGTACCGGAGAAGAGACGGGAAGGGAACGGGGAAACAGTTCAGATCCTGGGAGCAAGAGAACACAACCTGAAAAATATTGATGTATCTATACCTTTAGGAAGATTGGTATGCATCACCGGAGTTTCCGGATCAGGAAAATCCACCCTGATGATAGAGATTCTCTACAAAGCCCTGGCGCGGGAACTGAACCGGGCTAAAACCAAACCCGGTGACCATGATGCGATAAAAGGCATTGAATATATCGACAAAATCGTGAATATCGATCAATCCCCGATCGGCCGCACGCCGCGTTCTAATCCGGGAACGTACACGAAGTTATTTGATCATATCCGGGACCTGTTTTCCGATTTACCGGAAAGCAAGATCCGGGGATATGGGAAAGGTCGATTTTCTTTTAACGTTAAAGGGGGCCGCTGTGAAGCATGCCGTGGTCACGGCCAGCTGGAAATTGAAATGCAGTTTCTCCCGGATGTATATGTCCCATGTGATGTTTGCCATGGCGATCGATATAACCGGGAAACCCTCCAGGTACGTTTTAAAGGGGAATACAATATCGCTGATGTACTGGACATGACCATAGATAAAGCCATGGAAGTATTTGAAGCTTTTCCGGCTATGATGAGCCGGTTGAAGACGCTGCAGGATGTGGGTCTGGGGTATATCCGGATTGGACAAGCTTCTCCAACATTATCCGGAGGGGAAGCCCAGCGGATTAAACTTTCCCGGGAACTTTCCAAGCGCTCAACTGGATCAACCCTTTACGTTCTGGATGAACCATCTGTTGGATTGCATGCAGCAGATGTGCATAAGCTGATCGAGGTATTGCAGCGGCTGGTTGATGAAGGAAACACAGTATTAATCATAGAACATAATCTGGATATTATCAAAGTCGCTGATTATATCATTGACCTGGGCCCCGAAGGAGGAGACGCTGGCGGGGAGGTGATTGCTGCCGGTCTTCCTAAAGAAATATGCAATACGGCTGGATCCTATACGGGGGAATATTTAAAGTCGTATATCCAAGAAAATCATTCTTAGTTTTAATCCTTTTTATCCTTACTTCTTTTTAGCCAAATACACATCTGCGTCCAGCATTACTCCGTCCCAGATAAAATGGTGTATGAAGTATAGGTTTCCAGCATTGTCCAGGGTGGGTTCTGCCGCAAATTGGGAGACGATTAATATTGGTTCCTGCCAAATGCCATTTTCTTTGTACGATAAAAATACTGCCGGGTAGCCCTGGTATGTCCTGGTAAACCAGAGCTGCTGACCGTCCTCAGAGACAAAGGGTCTGCTGTCATCTTCTTGGCTGTTTACCAGGATTAGATTATGGGGTTCTCCCCAGCTGCCGTTTTCCTTTCTGCTGACCCAGATATCGTTTGCTCCTAGTCCACCCCCCTGGGAAGAGTGGTAATAAAGTTCCTTTCCGTCAGCAGTGATGTGCAATTCGCCCACATCATAGAGGGGGATAAAATCTTCGAGTTCCCAGGATCCCCAGGCACCATTTTCATAATACGCTTTGAACCAGTGTAATCCGGTATAAACAACCCGGGCAGTACAAAACCAGAGTTGATTACCGAGCACAAAAGGACAGCCGTCAAGGGCTAAATCATCATTTAAAATAACCCGTTCTGGATCTGCCCAGGAATCATTTACCCACCGGGATTGATAAATGCCGGTTACACCATCAAGGACCTGTTTTTCAGCCGGAATTGAAACATCTGGTGTGAAGAAGAAATAAAAATCCTTCCCATCCGGGGTGATAAATGGCGAATCCTCACCTCCGGGGGTATTTATCAGACCGGGCATCGGGATGGGTTCTTCCCACTCTGTGCTGTGCAGCACGGGGGGCAGCTGATCATTGTCGGGTCCCATTTTTTCCACGGTCTCAGAAATCTTGCTGTAACGGGAAGGAATGGGTGTGGGTGTGGCTGTGGAAGGCGGCGGCGTTGATTGAGAGCAGGAACAGAGCAGCAGCAGGAAAGGTATTGTAAATAACCCCCTTTTCAGTTTTTTCAAAATTCCTCCCTGGAAATTAATGAAGTAGTCCTGGAATTATTGTCCGTTGGGTTCAACTCGAATCCGGACATCAACTGCTGTGGCACCTTTTCCATCAGGAAATACTCGCAGGGGGTTAATTTCTATCTCGGAAAATTGAGGGAAGTCGTTTGCCAGCTGTGCTAATCGGATTAAGACATCCCGGAGGGTGTTAATATCAGCAGGGAGAAGATTCCTGAAACCAAGCAGTTTCTTTCCTGCCCAGGTTTTACTGAGCATGATATCGATCTCAAGATCGGTTAATGGAGCCAGCCCAAATGCCAGATCTTTTAACCCTTCTACTTCAGTACCGCCAGAGCCAAACATCATAACTGGGCCAAATTGAGGATCCTGGACAGCCCCCACGATCACTTCCTGCCCCAGGGGCACCATTTCCTGGACATAAACACCTTCAATTTTAGCGTTCGGATGGGCAGCTTTTGCTTGATCCAGAATTGCCCGGTATCCTCCCCGGACAGATTTTTCATCTGCTAGATTTAAGAGTACACCGCCCACATCTGATTTATGGCTGATATCTGGTGAAGCAACTTTCAGCACAACCGGTTTTCCCATCTCAGCAGCCACAACAGCCGCTCCCTCTTCATTTTTTACCAGAGTCATTTTTGCTGTAGGAATACCGTAGGCTTCCAGCATTTGGTGGATTTCCGCCGCCGTGAATTGATTGCCTTCTTTGTGATCCAACAGGATTTGCCGGACAGTTTTTATCTGGACGTCCTGGCGGAGTACTGGGGCTGCAGCCGCGTGTTCCAGAAGTTCCACCCGCTTAACCAGCGCGGCCAGGGCGGCGGCTGCCCTCTCAGGGAAGCGGTATTCCGGAATGCGCGCGGCCCTGAGGTGTTCAACGGCTTCCTGGATCAAGCGTTCTCCCATTACCGAGATCACAACAGGTATTTCAGCTTGATGGATTATTGGAATAAGCGCTTTGGCAACTGCCCCTGCGGTGTGCATGGGTGGAGTGGGATAAATCACCATCACGCTGTCTGTCCCCGGATCATCTAAGATAGACTGCAGACAGGCTGCAAACTGTTCCGGGCCAGCTGCCGCTAGCATATCTACTGGATTTTGCAGGTTGGCCGCAGCTGGCAATACTTTCCCTAATGCCTCAATTGTGGCTGGACTGAATTCAGCCATTATTAAACCCCTAGCTTCCAGGGCGTCTGCTGCAGTGACCCCGGGTCCGCCGGCATTGGTCAGTACGGCCACCCGGTTTCCGGCAGGCAGTGGGCACCAGGCCAAAGCCCGGGCTTGATCAAACAATTCCTCGCTGGTTTCTGCCCGTACTACGCCCGCCCTGCGGAAGACAGCGTTGTAGGTGCTTTCCTCACCGGTCAGTGCGCCGGTATGGGAAGCGGCAGCTTTCCGGCCGGATTCATATTTACCCACTTTGAGGGCAATGATGGGTTTTGACGGTACAACAGATTGGGCTTCATCGATGAACCGGCGGCCGGATTTTATTCCTTCCAGGTAGAGGGCAATTACATTGGTGTGTCCGTCTTCGGCTGTAGGAGCCAATAAATCCGTTTCAGAGACATCTGCCTGGTTGCCTAAACTGACCAATCTTGAAATACCATAACCTTGACCCCTGGCCCAATCAATTGCAGCGGCGCAAATGGCACCTGAATGGGAAAGAAAGGCAACGTCTCCTGGCGTAGGACCGGGCGGCGGCAAGAAGGTGGTATCAATTGGGAGGTGAGTGTCCAACAGACCGATGCAATTGGGTCCCAGTAAGCGGATTCCACCCTCTTTGGCAACTTGAATCATTTCCTGTTCCAGGGCCTGGCCTTCAGTTCCAATTTCTCGAAAACCGCCTGAACCGATGATGGCTGCCCGAATACCCCGTTTCCCACATTCCTTCAGGGTTGGAATCACATATTTGGCCGGGATTAAAACGGCGGCCAGATCAACCGGATCCGGGACTTCGAGGATTGATTTATAAATCGGCTTTCCAAGCAGAGTGCCGCCTTTCAGGTTAACAAAATGAATGGCACCTTTATAGCCGCTGCGGTGCAGGTTATTGGCGAGTCCGTATCCGAGCTTGGTTGGGTCCTGGGAGGCGCCAATCACAGCTACGCCTTTGGGATTAAAAAAAGGAATTAATGAGGAATGGTTTTTCATACCCCAGATTGTAACTTAAAGGCAATCCAAATTGAAATGGACTTGAACTGTTGGAGGAGATAAAAAGACTCTAGGTAGAAACCAGGAAGAAAAAGTTATTAACCAGTGATGATTTTGCAGAAAACATCAACCACATCCGGGTCAAATTGAGTACCGCTGCATCTTCTCAGTTCCGCAATAGCTTCTTCATGAGTGCGGCTTTTCCTGTAGACTCTCTCATCCCGAATAGCAACATAAGCATCAACTACGGATACAATGCGGGATCCAAGGGGAATAACTTCCCCGTCCAATCCGTCAGGATAACCGCTGCCATCAACCTTTTCATGGTGGGACCGGATGATGGGCGAAACAGCCGCAAGATATTTCACAGGCGCAACGATCTGGGCTCCAATCAGAGGGTGTTCTTTTATGACCGCCCATTCTTTTTTTGTTAGCGGACCCGGTTTTTTGAGAATTTTATCTGGGATACCGATTTTGCCAATATCATGTAAAACCGCAGCCCAATAGATCGTATCAACCTCAGCTGCTGAAAGATTCATCGCCTGGCTGACACGGGTTGCCAAATCCCCCATCCTTTGGCTGTGATCTCCGGTGTAGCTGTCCCGGGCATCCATGGCATTTGCCAGGGAAACAACTGTCTGAAGGAAATTTTCCTCCAGCTGCTCATGCAGTATCGCCCGTTGAATTGCACTGGTGGCATGATCTGAGATTGCACTCACCAGTTGTAGTTCTGTAGCATTGAATGATTCTCTCTCATTTGCCCTTATCTCGCCCAGGATCAACAAACCAAACGGCTCATCAACCCCCTTTAATGGGGAGAGACAGAGGTGATTTCCTTTATTCAGGAATAGAGCCTGGCTTTCCTCTTCCTGTAAATCCTGGTCGTTTTTATTGATAATTATTGGCTGCCCATGTTGAAGGATTCTGTTGTAATAGTGTTCAGAGACCAAGGGTTCTATTTTACCCAACCTTAAGGACTCAGCGAAATTGTATTCTGGATGGATTGCCCTGCAGAAAAAATCCCCGTTTTCTTTGCGGATCAAGACCCGGGAATACACCCCCTGTATGCTCTCTGCCGCATGTCGGGCGATGCTGTTTAATATTATTTTAAGGTCATCTGATGCTACAAGCTGGCGAGCCAGTTTGTAGAGAGTATCAACTTCTTTACGGCGGTTTTGCTCAGCGGTATATAAACGGGCATTTTCAATTGCTACTGCGGTTTGATTTGCTACTGTGGAAAGAGTCAAAATATCGTCATTGCTGAAGGCTTGTTCTGACCTCTTTGATCCCACAGCTAATAACCCCACAAGTTTAGAGTGGACTTTAATTGGAATAAATAACTCTGCTTCCAAATTATCCAAATCCTGCCATTCACTCTTCCAGAGTGAATGAAAAAGTGGAAGAAGATCTAAATCGTCGCGGGAAATTGGTTCATCCTGGGAATATAACCATAAAATTAATGGATGCCCTTTCCTGAACTCAATATTTTGCGAGCTCTCTTGACCAAACTGCGTTGTTAATTGGAATTTACCGCTTCTTTCATTCTCCAAGAAGAACGAAGCTTTGTGAATATGCAATGTAGAGCAGATTTCAACAAGAATCGTGTTTGTAATTCTATAAATATCAAGTATCGAGGCAACATTTCCAGATAATGTCTGAAGCATCTGACCGGAATCATATTTTTCTCTGAAGAACATACGGTCTATTATGTGCTGGGCTCTTTCCCGGAGGGGCTCAACCACCAAAGCGGTAAGAACTGCAACTCCAAATGAGAGAAGGAAAATACTAACTCCCGAATATATATCAAAAAGTCTCTGAAATAATGTAATGATCAAGAAGTATGTTGTACCGATAATGATTGTAGGAATTGAATATAACATACCTTGTCGAATTACCAGTCTGATATCCAAAAGTTGATAGCGAAGAATAGCATAGGCAATAAGTATGGCAGATACCCCATTTGCCGCGATGTCTATAGGATATTTTCCTAAGTCAGTAAAATTAATAAATGTGCCTGAAATAATAATAAAGTTACCCAGAAGCAAATAGCGTAGACGATTTCGATGAGTATTATTTTCTGTTATCCGATATTCTCTGATCAGAATATATATGATATAGAATAAAAGTAGATAAGTTATGCCTAGTACATTCAGGAACGGACCAAACTCATAGATAACAGAACCATGCTCAATATGTGCTGATTTGATAACTAAGTCTGTGGAAATACTTATTATTGATGTTATAGCCCCATAAATGGTGATGTATCTAGCCCATATTAATTCAGACTTCAAAAAATGATTTACGAAATGGAAATTGCTGACTATTGCCCAGAGAGCACTTGCTGTCATAAACTTAAACCAGAAAGTGGTCTCTGGGATATTTGCCAATACCAAGAAAGCAGATATTGACCAGATTACCATTGCCATAATATACCAACGGAAAGTTAGTCGTTCTGCCGTTTGAGGCTTTGAGGTGGTTACAACCAGATATAATCCGGCATAAAGAATTATTGCCGAGATTGGTATGATAGTACCAATGGTCCAGGTCATTACGCCTTCATCTTTTTGTCTTTCAATAATACTTCAAGCTGCTTCTTTGTTGGCTTCATGTGGGGAGGCTTGGTATGAGCTAAATCAGCACCGTGACTCTGCTGGTAATCCATGTAGGCACCAAATGCGCCAGGGTTTAATAACTCGAGTTCTAGAGCATCATAATCAAGCATACTCTCTAAATCAGCAAAATCTGGGTTGACATCACATAAGGATTGTTTGATCTTCTTTTTTATCTGATCATACTCATGATCTCTAGGTGATTTTAGTTCCACAAAAAGGTGGAGATGTGCTTTATCATCAATGATCTCTTTGCGCGCGACCCAATCGGTATACTCAATACCTGTCGCTTGAATAGCTCCCCAGATATCTCTCTCCGTTAAGTAAGCAAACCCAGCTAAATTGATAACTCCATCAGATCGAGAATAGAAATTAAATTGTGGGAGATTGATATCTACCTCATCATCTCTTGTAGAAATAACTTCGATCATGTCCCGGACCCTATACCGCGTAAATATACCTCCATGAAAATTAGTAAATACTAATTCATAAATTCCAGGTACAAGCTCATCATAAAGTAACGTTTTTGGTTGATAATCCGGATCTTCTTCAATTTTTTGCAGCTCATCTTGGGGCAAGAATTCCAAGAAATTTGTTTCAGGTGAAAAAGTCATCCCTTTTCGGTTCCAGGCTTGGATAGCCATTGCTCCGCCTTCCGTGCTGCCGTATCCGTTTACTGGATCCTTACCCCAGTAATATCCAATCTTTTCTCTATAAATATCTGTGTCTGTGCCTCCAACCATAATGCCTTTTAAATTCCATAGGTCTTTAGGCAGGGTTGGGCGTTTTTGAATTTTTGAAGAAATGAATCCCTTTAAGTATCTCCATAGGATCAATGGATGTAACATATCAGGAGAGAATCCACCACTTGAACCTTTTTCAATTCTTTCCCCAATGGCTACTAGCACACTAGATACTCCGTAGAAATAATCTAACCCATCTTTCATTGCCATCTTAATACCAATATTGATCCGTTCTGCAAAATCCATTTCTTCCCCTATTTCAAGAGGGGGCAGAAAACGAACGTCGATCATCTCTCTAATTGAGCGACTTAGGAAACTGGTCACATAAGGTGGAGGCGCAGTAGCTAAGAGGACTTTAGATCTTAACGCAATATTAACCTCTCCTCGTTGAGAGCAGGTTGAAAGAATCATTGTGGCTAGCAGGATTTCACCAAGCTTATCGTACATTTTTTCCGGATATGGTATCCATTTGTATTTATATTCCCCCGATCGTCCAGAAGTACGAGACCAACCATATGGTTTTCTTGGAAGAACATCTTCCCTTTTTTCATCCAGGAAATCTTTGTAATCCTCGTAGGTAGTAATGGGAACTACATTTCGAAATTCCTCAACTGAGGTAGGAATTACATCTCCTAATAACATGCGTCCCATCAGGCTATTTCCGAGTAGACCTATTTGCTCAAGTAAGAGTCTTTCTTGTATTTTCCTAAATTCTTCTGGATTGAGGTCAAAGAAACCGCAAAATTTAGTCCAGAGTTCATCAGTTCGTCCCTGTTTTACAAGTGTTCTTGTGTCAGGCATGATTTCTCCTTTAAAAAATTTATGAAAACGTAGCCCTTATTTCCAGGGGAGTAGGCAGCCATCTGTGTATTCCCGGTATTTCTTCAATGATGATTTCGCTAAATCCTAATTCTAAAAGAGCTTCTTGCCATTCCTCAGCAGTCAGCACATTTGATATTGCAGCTGCCTCGGCATAAGCACGGGTTATATTTTCCCTAAAAAGAAATAATACGAACACGAATACTCTGGCTAGACCACTTATTATTGGTGTATGCCAAATGGGAGAAACCCCAACGTCTATCATGGATAGTGTCCCATTCTTTTTTATGGTTCTTTTTATTTCATTCAACATGCGGGAGATGTCCATATGATGTGTTGCCAATCCCGTTACAATCACATCAAAAGACTCCGCGGCAAACGGAAGTGCCATCGCGTCTCCGCAGGTCAGGCTAATTTTGTTTTGGTATACCGGGGCTGTTAATGCGTGTTTGCCCTGACGAAGCATGGATTCAGTGATATCTAATCCAGTAACATGAACCCCGGGCATATTTTTCTTAATAATTTTGCGGGGGATCATAGCCGTTCCAGTAGCTATGTCCAGGATTTTTTGATATTCTGAGATATCAGTTCGCTTTACAAGCAAATTAACATATGCTTGATAACTCAAGCCCCAGAATGTACTCAATTCATCATCAAGAACTTCCTCATAGCGGGGTGCAAGTTCAGTGAATGCTTCCTTAACTGCCTGTTTTTCTTTCATTGGGATTCAATTGTTGCGATTACTCCTATTGTATTTCGTGATTGATTTCACGAGTGCTGAAGCAGATTATACACTGGATTAGGAAATACAGCATTTAGGTATAGTTGTCAGATATAAAACTTGTTTTTGTCCACCTCTTCCCTCAAAATGCGAAGTTCGTCCTTGGTGGGTGGATCATTTTCCGAGATTTCCTCCGCCAGAAGCAACTCAAAACCAGTATTCTCCAGCACCTCCTCTACACTGACACCAGGTTGGGTTGAAAGCAGCTTCATCCACTTGGTTTCCTCGTCATAACCTAGCACACCCAGGGTAGTCACTACCCGGTAAGGTCCTGTGTTGGGAGGCAAACCGGCTTTTTCGCGGGCGCCAGGCCCGGTCAGGTAACCCGGGGTGGTGATGAAATCAACTTTCTCTACAAACCTGATTTGATCGTGTTTCATAATTGCAATCGTCCGCCAGCAGTGAGAACCAACGTCATTGCCGCCGCCGCTGCCCGGTAAACGGACTTTAGGGTGGTCATGATCGCCAATCACTGTTGAGTTCAGGTTCCCGTAGGGGTCAATTTGGGCTCCCCCCAGAAAGCCGTAGTCCACAAAACCGCGCTGGGCAGTTTCCACAATATCCAGGATGCCGGAGGCAGCCAGGGCTTTATGGAAGGTGCGCCGCTCTCCCACTGCCAGCGGCAGTTCTTCCAGGATGGCACCTGTCCCACCGAACTCAAAAATGCTCACTAAATTAGGGGCGTGCATTTTTTGTGCCAAAGCACCAGCTAACATGGGAATTCCGGTACCAATAAACGCGGTGGAATTATCCTCCATCAAGCGGGAAGCGGTACAGATCATCAATTCATTGGGGTTATAGGTGGTTTCTGCCATGATTAAGCCTCCGGGACCATGTCCTGCAGTTCTTTCAGGCGTTTTTTACCGATCAGATCCAGGTATGCCTGGTGGTCTTTAAGATCGTAGATATACTTTTGAAGATAGGCCTGGGTTGTCTCGGGATCTTTGGAGGCCTCCACCCAGGCTTTTATCTGGGGTTCATCCCTCTCATACATATAACACATTTCTCCCGGATGGGATCCAAAGGGAGCATGGATTACCGCATCTACCAGGTAATAAGGGATCATGGTCCGATCCGGCTGACGCCGGATTTCGTCCGTTGACACGATTTCTTCAGCGCTGATCAGGAGTCTTTTGGAAGCCCTGGACATTTCAAACGCAAAACCGCTGATCCCGTCAATCTGGCAATTGCCATATTTATCCGCCCGGTGAACATGGATTAAACCCACATCCAGGATCAAGGCTGGCAGCAGAGCGACAGGAATGCCGGTAAAGGGATCCTCAACCACCTTGGCTGCGCTGTAGGTTAGGGTATCGGTCCCCAACATGGACCGGACGGGTAAAAACGGAACCCCCATGGCTGCCGCCTTAAACCGCCAGGCAATGGCCGCATTGCTCCATTCCACGCAGTGCTCTACCCGACCGCTTTCCACCTCCCGGCGGAGGCAATTGGATATGCCGTAAACCTCCATGCCAATGTAGGTATGGTCCAGCGCTTTAATCAATCCTGCCCCAAGCAGCAAATCCAGCTCATATACACCCTGCCCTGCTACATAGAGATCTTTTTTCCCCTGGCGGATAATTTCATTAACCAGGCTTTGCGGGCAGCGAACCGTGCCGTAAAGCTCGGTGCCGATGTAATCTCCATCATGGATAAACTTCCCTACGGCTTCAGCTTCTGTCATCCGCTTGTCAATCAACCCTCTGGGTTTGGTCCTGTTATGTTCCCGGAAGCTGTTCAGATCAGGGGGCTGGAGCATTTTTCCTTTACCAGATGTGATCACCTTCATACTATCCTCCTGCGTTTTGGATGGGTACTCTGTCAGGAATTAATTTATCGAGCAGTGAGACAAAAATGCGATACAGAAATTGCCGCTTATGTGATTACCCGGAATGCGAAAAATCAAAATAGTTCCTGGCGATTGGTTATATTAAAACCTTAGGTAACGATGTTCTTCGGTGATTAGATGTACCCAGGGCAGCATTTGCCCACATCAGCGGTGGAAATTTGGCGCCGCCAGGAATGATAAACCGTTCTCGGTCAGCGCCTTGGCAGTATGATTAAGAGCGAGGTATTTATCCAGGAAGTTCCCGGTCAGCGCATCCCAATCTCCTGCTTCTTTGATTTCTGACTTATCCCGGAAATAATCCAGAATATCGGAAGGATGATCCCTGGTCTGGTCAATTTCCGGATCTCCGCCCTCATGTTTGGCAGAGATATTTGCTACATGGTCGGCGATTTCTACCAGCTCATCCCGTCGGTCATAAGGTTGAATGACAATACTCTTATAGGTTTCAGTGATATGGTGTTCGAAACGGACAATATCTTCAAACCCCAGTTCTTTGCGGAATTGAGCGGTTAGCTCCATGGTTTGGTTGTTAACGGAATTGCTCCAGTTAAAACCAATCAGGGGAGATGTGCCGTCATCACGGGTGAACAATTTTGCGCCTAGCAAAGTCCATAAAGCAGCATAAGGATTGTCATTGCCCATATAAACTGAGATCTTAAACTCGTTATCCACCCCGAGCCGATGGAGCATATATCCCAGCAGCACTGTGCCGGGATTGATGTTCAGTACCTGCCGGATGCCATAAGTCGTGTAATAGTAGAGATATTCATCCAGCCATTTTAGGGCATGCTGGTTGGGTTGTCCAATGCCGCCAAAATACCCGGTAATGGTTGCCGGACCGCCAAGATGGATATTTGAGCCATCAGTTCCCTTGGTATCCAGGGTTTCCACATAGCTCGCGCCCAGGATTTGCATCGCTGCGGCAAAGGCTGCCAGGTCGCCGTCCTCTTCCTGCTCTTTCATTTTTCGGACCCGGATAAACCGGCCCGGCAGGAGCATTTGATGTTCAAGGGCATGTTCGGTTATCATCCGCACCCAGGGAAAATACTGGCAGGCACTGACTTCCAGGGTGACAGCAAAATCATCCGCAAAATCCATCTTGTCAGCTTCATCACCCAGGATTTTCCTCCGGTAATCTTTCACACTGATAAAAACACCCTGATCGCGCTTTTCCTCCAGCCACTGCAGATCTTTAAGATATTCTGGAGCAGTTTTTTTAACGACTGCCAGTAAGTTTTTCAGATCCCGGGCACGTTCAGCCTTGGCGTTGATTTCTTCCGGCGTACCGTATTTAGCAACCACTTCCAGAAAATCGTTAATGACATCCATCTCTGGATTTAGCAGGATTGCGTTGATGTCATCCAACTTGTCAGGGGAAATCTTTAATCGATTTTGTATATTGGACATTTTGGGTTCTCCCTTGTTTGGTAAATAAGTAAGCAGTATTTAGTGATCAGTATTCAATTTTTAATAACAGTGAATTATTCTTCAGTAAGTTTAGCGGTCATATCTGTCTCAGCTTGATGAACTCAACGTTCACAAAATGTATCTGCTTTGGAAATCACACCTCCACTCAGACGTCCAATTTCCTGACAAGCGGCAGTTAATTGTTGCTTGGTTTCATCAGTAATATAACCACAATCAAATGCGATATCTATCCAATGCTCCGTTTCGTTTACTTCGGCATCCGAATCAGTAAGTTTACTAATGAAGTGCTTTTTATATGAACGTTTTGCCCCTGCTTCTGCTATCTGTGCTCCTATGGACCTGGATGATCTTCTGATTTGATTGGTCAACGAATAAGAAACAACAGCAGGAAAATCAACTGATATTTTAAAGATCTCCTTAGAGAGATCTCGTGCTTTAATGTAAACTGTTAAATCTTTGTAACTATCCACATAGGGAAGTTTTGTCATTTAATGTAATATCCACCTCTCGCTTCTAATTTTTAAAAAATACTGAATACTGAACACTGAATACTGAACACTGACCTACAGCATCCCGAGCAACTGCTCATACTCCTCATCACTGATCGTAAACCAATTTTCTTTCTTGGGGAAAGTCTTGTCCTTGACTTCTTTGTTATATTGGATCAGCCCATTCTGGAGTACTTCCCCGGCATTGCCATACACTTTTGCCATCTTGGGTGTGAATTTAGGATAGAGACCAAACATATCATGGAAGATCAACAGTTGGCCATGGGCGTCCGGACCGGAGCCCAGGCTCATGATCAGGCAATCTTCTGCCCGCTCTGTGATGATCTTGGTTACCCTGTCGGGTACCATTTCCAGCAAGATGCAGAATGCGCCTGCTTCTTCAAGTGCTTTGGCATCGTCGATGATTTCCTTGGCCTGGGCAGCACCCCTGCCCTGAACCAGGAATCCACCGATGGCAGCGACACTCTGCGGGGTTAATCCTAGATGCCCAACCGCTGGAATCCCCGCGGCAACGATCGCCCGCATGCGGTCTGCCATGACATGGCCGCCTTCCAGTTTAATTGCATCACAGCTGGCTTCTGCCATGAAACGACCAGCGTTTAATACCGCGGACTCAGTACTGGCTTGATAGGACATGTATGGCATGTCCCCCACCAGAAACACATTCGGAGCGCCCCGTCGAACTGCCTGGGTGTGTCGGAGCATATCATCCATGGTCACAGGTAGAGTTCCGTCATAGCCCAGCATGGTCATACCCAAGCTGTCGCCAACCAGCAGCATATCCACCCCAGCTTCTTCCTGAAAATATGCTGTGGGGTAATCATAGCTTGTTAGCCAGGAGATCGGTTCTCCCTTACCGGCTTTGTCAAACAGGGTCCGGATGGTGGTTTTTTTACGGTCAGACATGAGAATTCCTCCAGGGTAGGTAGTGGATCGTTGAAATGTTCCTGAGCGGATTTTATCGTACTCAGAAATCAAACGCTATATTGGAAATTTAGCATTAAACTCTGTGAATGGACAAGAAAGATCATTCCATAATATAAAACGATATCTGGAAGGAGTACATCCCGTCGAGATTTTTATATGCTCCAAACACATGGAATTATCCCGGTTTAACACAATGGTTTTCAACCAACATTAATTGTACGTTAATTATCACCCCCTAGCAATATTCTCCCGTTTGACGCCAAATTTCAAAACCAAACACCATAAAGCCTAAAAAGGTCCTGGAAGAACCAAAAAACGCCCCCTAAAAGGTGATAAAATGGATCTACCATCTCGCGGGAAGATGGTGATGAAAATAACTTGCTAAGCTCTGCCTTTTTCGTAATAATATTTTTTAGTTTGTTGGCGTTTGCCAGTGGAAGATCTCCTCTGATGTTCACAATCTATCGGAAGTAAATTCTCATTAACAAAGGGAGTTGTTTATGACTGCAAAAATAATTGATGGGCGAGCTGTAGCGCAGGAAGTTCGCGACGCTGTGGCCGCTGACGTAGCAGCCATGGTGGCGGAAGGTAAAAACCCTCCGGGATTGGCGACCGTTCTGGTAGGAGAAAATCCTGCCTCTCAGGTATATGTTCGAATGAAACACAAAGCTTGTGAAAAAGCTGGAATTCGTTCCATTGGTCATGTCCTTCCTGTAACCGCAACCCAGGAAGAGGTTGAGAAAATGGTTAAAGAACTGAACGATGACCCTGAAGTCCATGGGATATTGGTCCAGCTTCCGCTCCCCGATGGTCTTGATGACGAAAGTGTTTTGCGCACAATCAGTATTGATAAGGATGTTGACGGATTTCATCCCCTTAATATTGGACGTTTAGCACAGAAAGGGCGTGATCCTCAATTTGTGCCGGCGACACCTGATGGCGTTCTTTATCTGTTAAAGAATGCTGGCGTAGAACTGGAAGGAGCCAATGCTGTTGTCCTTGGGCGTTCCTTTATTGTGGGAATGCCAGCCGCTTTGCTGCTGATAAAGGAAAATGCAACTGTTACGATCTGTCATTCCCGCACCCGGAACTTGAAGGAAAAATGCGCTGAAGCGGATGTGCTGATCGCTGCTGTTGGCCGGGCTGAGATGGTTAAAGGGGATTGGATTAAACCCGGAGCCGCAGTTATTGATGTGGGCACAAATCGAGTGGATGATGACAGCACTGAACGTGGTTACCGCCTGGTAGGCGATGTAGATTACGAGGAAGCCCTGGAGGTTGCAGGATATCTCACACCAGTTCCAGGCGGTGTAGGACCGATGACGATTGCTATGCTGCTTCGCAATACTGTCCGGGCCGCGAAACTTGCAAACGAAAAATAAAAGAATCACTGTTGTTTGGTCTTGTTGAATATATTTATAAAGGAGAGAACTGATGACTTTTAAGAAAAAGCCTGTAACACCATCTCCGTTGGAACTTTTAGATCCCGTTCCATCAGATATTGATATCGCGCATGCCGCGGTCATGAAGCCTATCAAAGAGCTTGCCGATGAGATCGGGCTTCTGGAAGATGAGCTAGAACTGCATGGGAAGTACAAAGCCAAGGTTACTCTTGATGTCCTGGAACGACTGAAGGATGTTCCGGATGGTAAGTATATTGACGTGACTGCCATTACCCCGACTCCGCTTGGTGAAGGGAAAACCACCACCACGGTTGGTGTAAGTCAGGCTTTAGGCGCCCATTTGGGAAAGAGTTTATTTACCTGCATCCGCCAGCCCAGCCAGGGACCAACTTTTGGAATCAAAGGCGGCGCAGCCGGCGGTGGATACAGTCAGGTTATCCCTATGGAAGATTTTAACCTGCACCTAACGGGTGATATCCACGCCATCACCGCCGCCAACAATCTGGTGGCCGCGGCGCTAGATTCCCGGATGTACCATGAAAGCCGACAAACTGATGAAGCACTTTTCCGACGTCTCTGCCCACTGGATAAAAATGGAAAACGCGAATTTGCACCCATTATGTTCAGACGACTCAAAAAATTGGGTATAAACAAAACCAATCCAGATGACCTGACCGAAGAAGAAATCAGCAAATTCGCCCGTCTCGATGTGGACCCAGAGACCATCACCTGGCGCCGGATTGTTGATACCAATGACCGCCATCTGCGTGAAATTGAAGTCGGATTAGGTCCGAAAGAGGGTGGACACTCCCGGCGGACAGGTTTTGATATCTCGGTTGCCAGCGAGTTAATGGCGATCCTGGCCCTGACCACTGATTTAGCAGATATGCGGGAACGTTTTGGACGTGCGGTAGTTGCCACCAACAAAGCCGGGGAGACTATAACTTTGGATGACCTGGGTGTGGCAGGCGCAGTGACTGTGCTCATGAAAGATGCTATTAAGCCCACCCTGATGCAGACTGTGGAAGGGACACCGGTTTTTGTGCATGCTGGTCCATTTGCCAACATTGCCCATGGGAACAGCTCCATCATTGCTGATAAGATCGCCTTGAAGTTAGCGGATTATGTGTTGACGGAATCCGGTTTTGGCGCGGATATCGGGATGGAAAAATTCTTTAACATCAAATGCCGCTATTCCGGACTGATCCCCGATGCAGTTGTCCTGGTCGCTACAGTGCGAGCTTTAAAGATGCACGGCGGTGGACCCAAAGTCACAGCTGGTGCTCCTCTGGACCCAGCCTATGTAACAGAAAACCTGGAGCTGCTGGAAAAGGGAATTGCGAACCTGGAAGCCCATATTGAGAACGCTCTCAAGTTTGGTATTCCTACCGTGGTTGCAGTTAACAGCTTTAAGGATGACACCGAAGCCGAAGTTGAATTGGTCAGGAAGGCGGCTATCAAGGCTGGTGCTGCCAATGCGGTTGTCACCCGGCACTGGATGGAGGGTGGAAAGGGAGCAGTTGATCTGGCTAATGCCGTGGTTGAAGCCTGTGAACAGCCCAGTGACTTTAAATTCCTCTATCCACTGGAAGGAACTTCAATCAAAGACAAGATTGAAATTATCTGCAAAGAGATTTACGGTGCAGATGGGGTCACCTATGAGCCGCTGGCTGAAAAGAAAGTGGAACTCTACACCAAGCTGGGTTTTGATGAGCTGCCCATGTGTATGGCTAAGACCCATTTGAGCCTGACCCATGATGATACACTAAAAGGTCGGCCAAAAGGATTTATGGTACCCATCCGGGATATCCGTGCCTCCGTCGGAGCCGGATTCCTGTATCCACTACTGGGATCAATGAGCACCATGCCCGGTTTGCCCACTCGACCTGCCTACTACGAAATTGATATTGATTTCGAAACAGGGGAAGTAGTCGGTTTGTCATAAGGTTAATTTAAATTTGGTCGTTTTTCAAACCTATAACTATGGGGCGGCTGCTGTCTGGATGAAGGGTCGCCCCATGTTCGATTGTCCCTTATGGATTGAGGATATTCCGGTAGTTATCTGTATTTTTCACTGAGGTTGAGATGGAGAATCGCGGTGCTGAATCTAAACGTTGGTGGACTTTTTACCGTAAATGGCAAGAAGAAGAGGGTGAAGTTATTGAAGAACTGCCAATCACGTTTTATGTGAATGGACACGAATTAGCTACTATAATGGGGACACCGCTCAACCAGGACTGGTTGGCGGTTGGTTTCTTAAAGAATGAGGGCATCATCAATGATGTGGAGGAAATTGAAGACCTACGGATTACGTCCGAGGGATGCTGCGTTGATGTTTTACTAAATCGGAAAGTTGATTTTCCTGACAAAATAATCATTACCTCAGGGTGCGGCGGCGGTATCACCTATGATGATCCCCGGATTTCCATTGAACCAATACAAATTAAAACCTGCACTACCCCGGATCTAATTTTGCAGGCGTTTAATAATCTTCAGACAAAAGAGAGCCTTTATGCCAGAGCCAGGGGGGTACACGCAGCCGGATTGCTGGATTTGGAGGATGGTCAAATAATTAAGGTCGCTGAGGATATCGGTCGGCATAATTCGTTAGACAAACTCCGGGGAGCTTGTTTACTGGAAGGGATTCCAACAATTGGCAGAGGATTACTCACAACGGGCAGGATTTCATCTGAAATGCTCCGAAAAGGGGCGTTGATGGGTTGTCCGCTGATCGTTTCCCGCACATCACCTACCTCATTGGCAGTCGAATTAGCTGAGGCTTGGAAAATAACTCTGGTCGGCTATGCCCGTCATGGAAAACTGAGGGTATACTCTTATCCAGAACGTTTAGGGTATGGGACAGAAGCAGATAGGTAATTATTTATTGAAGTCAAGATTTGAAAGTACCAGTAGTCTTGGGTATTATTAATCTCTGAAATATGTTATGAGGGAGAAACGCATGGGCAATGAAGCCATTAATGTCGAATTGCTTGAACCGATTCTGCTTGCGTATCGGGAGCAAAAAGGTGCTGTAATTCCGATCTTACAACGAGCGCAGGATCTCTATGGCTATTTACCGGAAGAAGCCATGGCTGCGATTGCGAAAAAAAGCGGTATCTCGATCAGTCAGCTGTACGGTGTGGCCACTTTTTATGCCCAATTTAACCTGGAACCCCGCGGTCGTCATATCATCAACATTTGTGATGGGACTGCCTGCCATGTGAGCGGTGCGCCAAAATTGGTCCAGGCAGTGGAAGACCAGTTCAATCTTGAGGCTGGGGGAAGCGACCCGGATTATCAATATACCCTGGAAATTGTATACTGCCTGGGATCATGTGGTCTGGCGCCAATTGCGCTGGTAAATGAGCAGGTGGTTGGCAATACTACTCCAGATTCACTGATTGACAAAATTAAGGAACTGAATTAATAATCAGGATAGGAGATTCTTATGCCGGTGTTAACGAGCATCGATGAATTGAGAGAATTGCGGGATAAAGCCCGAGTGGAAAAAGCTGACCGGGAAGAAAATAAAACCACCATAATTTTGGGTATGGGAACCTGCGGTATTGCTGCTGGTGCCAATGAGGTGTCTGCGGAAATCCAGGCTGAACTCGCAAAACACAAAATTAAAGCAGAAGTTATCAATGTAGGATGTATCGGGATGTGCCATAATGAGCCCTTGCTGGATATCCAGCAGCCCGGTCTTCCCCGTATTACCTATGCCAAGGTAAAGCCCAAAATGGTGGGGAAAATCGTTGAAAAGCACCTGGTGCAGGGAGAATATAACAAGCGCTGGATTTATGGTCAGCTCTCATCAGGGAATGGAAAATCTGTGGAAGGAATCCCCGCTTATGAAGAGCTCCCTTTTTACCAGAAACAGGTTCGTATTTCTCTCAAGAATTGTGGAATCATTGACCCAGAAAGTATAGAAGACTACTTGGCTTCCGGAGGGTACGGAGGCCTGGAAAAAGCCCTCTTCCAGATGAACCCGGATGAAGTTATTGAAGAGATCAAGGATTCAGGACTTCGCGGACGTGGAGGGGCGGGTTTTCTCTCTGGAGTAAAGTGGGAGTTTTGCCGGAAAGCAAAAGGTTATCCAAAATATGTAATCTGCAATGCTGACGAAGGAGACCCCGGTGCTTTTATGGATCGTTCGGTTTTAGAAGGGGATCCGCATGCTTTGCTGGAGGGTATATTAATAGCCGGGTATGCCATAGGTTCTTCGGAAGGGTATATATACTGCCGGGCGGAGTATCCCCTGGCGATTGACCGTCTGAAAATTGCTATTAAGCAGGCCTATGAATTAGGGTTGCTGGGTGAAAATATCCTCGGTTCCGAATTTACTTTTAACCTGAAGATAAAAGAGGGCGCTGGAGCGTTTGTCTGCGGAGAGGAAACCGCCTTAATCGCATCTATCGAAGGAAAAAGGGGAGAACCCCGTCCCCGGCCACCTTATCCCGCGGTTTCCGGGTTATGGGGAAAACCAACCAATGTGAACAATGTCAAGTCATTTGCCATCGCAAGCCAGATTATGGTGAACGGTGCGGAATGGTTTAACAGCATAGGTACTAAAAAATCAACCGGAACGGCTGTTTTTGCCCTGACCGGGAAAATTAAACATACTGGATTGATTGAAGTACCCATGGGTATAACCCTGCGGGAGATTATTTTTGATATAGGCGGTGGAATCCCCGATAAGATGGAATTTAAAGCTGTCCAAACCGGCGGTCCCCTGGGGGGCTGCCTGCCTGAAGAGGCCTTGGATACCCCTGTTGATTTTGATTCTCTTACCAAAGCCGGAGCTACGATGGGTTCCGGGGGCATGATTGTTGTTGACCAGGATACTTGCATGGTGGAATTTGCCCGCTACTTCCTGACTTTCGCATCGGCGGAATCCTGCGGAAAATGTGTTCCCTGCCGGATTGGCGGGCAGCGATTGCTGGAAGTGCTGACGAGAATTACCAACGGGGAGGGAATACTGGAAGATCTGGATGAAATTGAACGGATTTCCGAATTTATGCGGGAAGGATCCCTGTGTGCTCTGGGCCAGCTCACTCCGGGCCCGGTCATGGCCTCCCTGCGGTTTTTCCGAGAAGAATATGAAGCCCATGTGAACGAAAATTACTGCGAAGCTGGTGTCTGTGCGGATATGTTTACCTACGTGATAGATCCAGACCGCTGTACGGGCTGCGGATTATGCATGAAAGATTGCACAACGGAAGCGATCATTGGGGATAAGAAAGTAGTCCATGTTATTGATCAAGCCAAGTGTATTCAATGCGGCGCCTGTTACGATGCCTGCAATCTCGGTGCTGTTCTTGTCAAACGAAAACATGAACTTAATGTACTAGAGCCGGCGTAATAGAAGGAGACATCCAAATCATGGGAAAAGTAACCTTTACCATTGATGGCAAGGAAATCCAGGCAGAAAGAGGGGCAACTGTTCTTCAAGCTGCCCGGCAGGAAGATATCTATATACCCATCCTATGTGATCATCCAGCATTAACCCCGGAGGGCGCGTGCCGGATCTGCCTGGTGGAAATTGAGGGACAGCGGGCTTTACAGCCTGCCTGTACATTTCCAATATCCAAAGGGATGAATGTTCAAACCAACAGCGCCCGTGTACGGGCAGCCAGGACCTTTAACCTGGAGCTGCTGATTTCCGATCACCCGCTGGATTGTATGACCTGCGAAGCTGCCGGAGATTGTTTACTGCAAGATTTGGCGTATGAGTATGATGTGTCCGAAGACCGTTATCAGGGGACCAAACACCATTTTTCAGTCAATGATCCCAATCCATTTATACAGGTTGATAGGAACAAATGTATTCTCTGCCGTCGATGTGTCCGGGCTTGCAGTGAAATTAATGGGGTTGAGGCGATCAGCGTCTTTTACCGTGGATTCAGTGCTTATATCGGTTTTGGGCCAGACAGCTCCATGGATAATAGTCCCTGCGAATTCTGCGGCAGTTGTGTGGCAGTCTGCCCCACTGGCGCGCTGTGGCCAAAACTGTCCCTGGGTGAAGGTCGCCCCTGGCAGGTGGAGAGGGTTCAAACTACCTGCCCCTATTGCGGCGTAGGCTGCCAGTTGATTCTGGAAGTGAAGGATAATAAGATCATTAAGGTCGATTCAGCCTGGGATGGACCATCCAATCACGGCTGGACTTGTGTGAAAGGCCGCTTTGGTTATGATTTTGTCCACCATCCTGACCGCCTGGAAAAACCCCGGGTACGGAAATATTTACTGGATGGAAAAAAGAAACCCCCGGCGAAGAAACGGAAACCCGAGCTGAAAGACAACCCCTGGCAGTGGGTGGAAGTTGATTGGGAAACCGTTCTGGGGATCACTGCCGGAAAGCTACGCCAGATCCGGGATGATCATGGTCCGGAAAGCATCGGTTTCTTAACTTCTGCGAAGTGCCTGAATGAAGAAAATTACCTAATGAACAAACTTGCCCGGCAGGTGATGGGAACTAACAGCATAGATCACTGTGCCCGGCTTTGACACTCTTCTACAGTGGCCGGTCTGGCCACCGCTTTTGGTTCGGGCGCGATGACCAATTCCATCGAGGATATTGCAGATTCTGCTGAAGCCTATCTGGTAATTGGGTCTAATACAACTGAGCAGCATCCGGTGATTGGTATGCGCATCCGTCAGGCAGTCCGCCAGCGGGGTGCTAAATTAATTGTTGCTGATCCCCGAAAGATCGATTTAACAGATTTTGCAACCCTTCACCTGCGGCATAAACCCGGTACGGATATCGCTCTTGTGAACGGATTGATGAATATCATCCTCACTAACGGCTGGGAGGATCAGGAGTTCATCAAGAGCCGAACAGAAGGATTCAAGGATTTTAAATCGGTACTGAAGGAATATACACCGGAGAAAGTGTCGGATATTACCGGCGTTTCGATTGAGGATCTACAGCTCGCTGCAAAGATTCTGGGTGAGAATAAACCGGTCTCAGTCTTGTGGGCAATGGGCATTACCCAACACACAACCGGCGTTGGAAATGTAATGAGTTTAGCAAACCTGCAGATGCTGTTGGGGAATATGGGAGTCCCGGGTGGAGGGACAAATCCCCTTCGTGGTCAGAATAATGTTCAGGGCGCCTGTGATCTGGGCGGTCTTCCCAATGTCTACTCGGGATACCAGAAAGTGACTGACCCGAAGTTGCGAGAAAAATTTAGCCAAGCTTGGGGTATATCTGCGGATGATCTCTCCCTGGATGTTGGCTTGACGGTGACGGAAATGATGCCCCTGGCTGCTGAGGGAAAGTTGAAAGCGCTTTATGTGCTGGGTGAGGACCCGATTATGAGTGATCCGGATACCAGCCATATCCGTAAAGCCCTAGAGACCTGTGAATTGATAATCCTTCAGGAGATTTTCCCATCTGAAACTGCCCCTTATGCAGATGTTCTGCTTCCCGGGGCCAGTTTTGCTGAAAAAGATGGAACGTTCACCAATACTGAGCGCCGGATTCAATTGGTCAATAAAGCAATTAAATCGCCAGGAGTTGCCCGTACTGATTGGTGGATAATATCTGAGCTGGCAAAAGAAATCTTGTCTGAAGGTAATCGCAAGATTGACGAGGGGGAATACAGCGGCTGGGATTATCAAAATACAGAGGAGATCATGGATGAAATCGCTGCCCTGACACCTATCTATGCTGGAGTCAGCCATCAGCGATTAAAAGCCGGGGAAACGCTGCAGTGGCCTGTCAAGGACACGGCCCATTCCGGGACGCCGATCCTGCACGTGGGACAGTTCTCCCGAGGAAAAGGTCAGTTTAATCCCATTGAGCATATACCGCCGGCAGAGCTGCCGGATAAAGAGTATCCCATGATCCTCAGCACAGGTCGGGTGCTTTATCACTGGCATGGGGGACAGATGACACGCAGGTCAAAGGGATTACTGGAGATATATCCAGAAGCCCTGATCGAAGTTAATGATTTGGATGCAGAGAAAATGGGATTAAATGGCAGTAAAAGAGTGCGGGTATCCTCCCGGAGGGGAACCATCGAAGCGCAAGCGATGGTTACTGATCGGGTACCGCCTGGTATGGTCTTTGCCAATTTCCATTTCCCGGAAGCTTCTGCCAATGAATTAACGATAGCCGCCCTTGATCCTGTAGCGAAGATCCCGGAATATAAAGTATGTGCAGTAAAAGTTGAAGCAGTCTGATAGTTGGACTCAATATAATCTTAAAAAAACGTTATCCTTGGATAACGTTTTTTTGATCTCAAGGACCATTTCAATAAAGAGATAAAACGTCATTATCCTAGGCGCCTACTCTCTTCTTGTCACAAATCTATCACGGTTTTCTCACAAGATTTATCACACCTGTTTGATACAGTTTAATCAATGGTTGGCAGGAAGAACCTGTTTTTAAACAAGGCTGCCAGGGGGGCTTTAAGGTAAGTTGATCTAAGCAAAAAGAGGTCAAATACAATGTTTGAGTATGATTTACGCCAGTATCCTCTAATGATTGCCAATCCACAACAACAGGCAAAACTTCTGGCTGCGTTGTACCTTGCCCAGGAACAATTTGGCTGGTTAAGCCCGGAGGCTATCAGGCGGGTTTCCAAACGTCTAACATTATCTCCTGGACATGTACGGTCCACTGCCAGTTTTTACACCCTGTTTAAATTAGAGCCCCAGGGGAAATACCATATCCAAGTTTGTGAGGGGCTGTCCTGTTATCTGGCAGGAGGCGCTGAACCAATCATTGATTTTTTGGCTGATTACCTGGGTATCCAACCCGGGGAAACAACACCAGATGGAAAAATTACTATTAAAGTGGTGCAGTGCATTGCCGCCTGCGGATCCGCTCCTGCCTTAAGGGTTAATGATGAGCTGTATGAAAACATGACCCAGGAGAGTATAACAGATTTAATTGACCAATTTCGGGAAGAGGGCGAATGATCAGGGCAGACCCAATCTCTTCCAATTTAAAGGAGTTCCAACCAGTTCTGACACAAAATATTCATCGGCCTGGTTCTGAACGGATTGCCACTTATCTTGACCACGGTGGTTACAAAGCTGCTCCCAAAGCATTAACTATGACAGCCCAGGAAATCATCGATCAGGTAAAGCGTTCCGGTTTGCGTGGTCGCGGCGGTGCTGGCTTCCCTACTGGAATTAAGTGGGGTTTTATGCCCCAGGGGGATGAAACCCCGAAAATTGTTGCAGTGAACACGGATGAAGGAGAACCGGGGACATTTAAAGACCGGGAAATTGTTGAGCGGGATCCTCACCAGGTGATTGAGGGAGTGATGATTGCCGCTTATGCAGTGGGTGCCAATCGGGCTTATGTATACATACGAGGAGAATTTTTCCTGGGCGTGAAGCGCTGGATTAAAGCAATTGCAGAGGCTTATGAACACGGATTTTTAGGGAAGAATATTTTAGGCTCTGGTTTCCATCTGGATATGTCTGTCCACCGAGGGGCGGGAGCTTATATTTGTGGGGAAGAGACAGCCATGCTGGAGTCGCTGGAGGGAAAACGTGGGGAACCGCGGCACAAACCTCCCTACCCAACCAACGTGGGTCTATTCGGCTTGCCAACCCTGGTTCAGAACATTGAGACCCTGGCCTGTATCCCCCATATTATTGAACGGGGTCCGGAATGGTTTGCTGGTATCGGAACCGCTGAAAGCAAGGGTCCAAAAATATTTTCAGTTAGCGGACATGTAAACCGACCGGGAAATTACGAACTTCCACTGGGCATCTCCTTAAAGGATATTATTTTTAAGTTTGCAGGCGGTATTCCCCACGGAAGGAGTTTAAAGGCAGTTATTCCCGGGGGCGCCTCAACGCCAATTCTACCGAGAGAGCGTGTGGATGTACCCATGGCTTTTGAGAGCCTTGAAAAAGAAGGCTCTGCGTTGGGGACCGGAGCAGTCATTGTGATGGATGAAACTACCTGTATGGTTGAGGCCGTACGACGTCTGAGTAAGTTTTTTGCCCATGAATCATGCGGGCATTGTCCGCCTTGCCGGATTGGATCCCAGCGGATATTCGACACGCTGAATCGCATTAAGAATGGTGAAGGAATCGAAGGGGATATCGAATTATTGATGAACCTGGTGGAAGGGATTGATGGAAACACCTTTTGCCCCATGGGCTCTGGCCTGGTCAATCCGGTCCGCTCGGCAATTCAATACTTCCGACCGGAGTTTGAGCATCATATTGTTCATAAAGCATGTTTGGTTCCTAGCCTGAACTTAGTATAGGAGATAACTATGTCTAAAATCCTGATTGTTGATGATGATCCTGATTTTGTGAATGCAACCCAGATTGTGCTTGAAAAGGAGGGATATAAAGTAAAAAGCGCTGCCGGGGGCAATGAAGGTTTCCTGAAAGCTCTGAAGCAAAAGCCGGATTTGGTCATCCTCGACGTGATGATGGATTCAGTTCTTGATGGGGTTTCAATCAGCCGGAAGATGCATATAGATCCAGCTACCAGTGAGATACCAATTGTGATGGTAACTTCAATTGCCAACACAGACTATGCCGAATTGTTTCCCACGGATGAATATATTCATATCGATGCCTTTTTAAGTAAACCAATTAGCCCAGACAAGTTAATTAAAAAAATTCGTAGAATCTTATCTTGATTTTACTTAAAAGGGACTGGAGAAAATGACACCAGGGTAAAAGAACCCGGTGAGAGCGGATCTTAAATGAAGTCCATCCTGACTTATCTCAAAGATCTATATAGCGGCCCTTTCCAGGCGGCCCTTGTGTTCTCATTTACTTTTGTGGCTGCCATCACGATTGGGATCGGGACCTGGGTGATTTCAAATGCAATTACTTCATACCTGGCAGAGGCGATGGATGAGCGCATCGAGCAGGATATCCTTACTGCTGAAATATTCTACCAATTTCAGATGGAAGATCTGGCGAAATCAGCAAACCAGCTGGCTCTTTCCAAAACAGTGGATAGTTACTTTGCAGATGCCCGCGCGGGAGACTTGGATGCAGTCAGAGAACTGGAGAGTAAAGTTCAAACAGTGCTGATCGATGGAATGCTGAAAGGCAATCGCGTGGCTGTAATTTTGGATGACCAGGGTGAGTTGATTGCTGGTGTGACTCGTTCCACCGATCAGGAGCAATATCTTCTCAGTCAGGGGATAAGCTGGTCGGGGTTTCAAGTTATTGAAGAAGTACTGCGGACTGGAACGTTAATCTCTTCGACAGAAGTAATTCCGAAGGAAATCCTCCAGGAAACCGATCTGATAGATCAAGCGCGAATTGCATTGCTGGATACAACAAAAGCGGCTCCAGAGCCGTTTGATATCAGGGAGGGGTCAGCTGGGCTGGGGATTGTTGGTGCTGCTCCGATCCGGGAGGAAGACAGAATTATTGGAGCAGTGATAATTTTTCATTTGTTCAATAATGATTTTACGCTGGTTGATGCCATTAAAGATAGCGCAAAAATTGATACAGTAACAATATTCTTTGGCGATTTGCGGGTTTCCACGAATGTAATGACAGAGAGGGGGGAACGGGCAGTGGGAACCCGGGTCTCGGAGGATGTTAACGAGGTTGTGCTCCAAAACGGATTGGAATATGTCGGCACAGCCTTTGTTGTCAATGAGAATTATATTACACGCTATGAACCGCTTTATAATCATCAGGAGCAGATAATTGGCATTCTGTATGTAGGAGCTCGCCAAGCTGTTTTTCTTGATTTCCTCAGTACATTCCGGCAGCAAATTTCATTAGTGGCAGGAATCACCATTTTGTTAACTTTCCTTATCGCCACGCCAGTTTCCCGGTTAATTACCAGACCGTTAAAGGATTTGCGAACTCTTTCTAAGACCAGTCAGCAAGTGGGAGAGGGCAATTTTGAGGCCCGAGTGGCTTCCACAGCCGGAGGGGAAGTGGGGCTGTTAGCCGCTTCATTTAACGATATGCTGGATCGACTTCAGGAAACGCAAAAACAGCTGGTGCAGTCAGAAAAACTGGCTTCCCTCGGTCAATTAGCGGCAGGTGTTGCACATGAATTGAACAACCCGTTGGCGACAGTGCTGTTGTTCACAGAGGTACTTCTCAGAAAAGAATCATTAGATGATCAATCTCGCACAGATATCAATACCATTGTCAGGGAAACAGAACGATGTAAAACCATCGTTGCCTCCTTGTTAGATTTTGCCCGCCAGCATCAGGTTGATGCAGCGGAGATCAACCTGAATCAACTTATTCGGCGTGTGATTTCCCTGGAAGAAAACCATCATCGGTATGACCAGGTAGATATTGAAGCCCACTTTGCTCCTTCTTTGCCATGGATCCAGGCGGATGAAACCCAGCTTCAAGCTGTTATTAGTAATTTAATGTCCAATGCGGCAGATGCTATGCCGGAGGGAGGAAGGCTAATCTTGCGGACCCGCAGGGGAGAGGGCGACCAGGTTGTTATTGAGGTCGAGGATGAAGGGGAGGGGATTACTCCAGAAAATCAGGCTAGACTCTTTGCGCCGTTCTTCACTACCAAACCGCTTGGGAAAGGTACAGGTCTGGGATTATCTATTGTTTATGGGATTATTAAGATGCATCGGGGTCAAATCAGCGTTCGGAGTGAATTAGGCAAGGGTGCCATGTTTACCATCCAGCTTCCTATCAGACAGCCTGAAACCATCCTGTCTGAACGAACCGACGAAGATAATAGTAGAGATGAGACCCTGATCGGGTGAAAGAGAATACTGGGGAAAGTTAATGGAAGAAAAAAGTCGGTTGTTGGTCATTGATGATGAAATCGGGATCTGTGAAGGCATACAACGCGCCCTGGAACCGGAGGGCTTTCAGGTTGAGATCGCCCTAGATGGAAAATCTGGTTTTGCACTCATCAAAAGAAAATGTTTTGACCTGGTCTTGCTTGACGTGAAGATGCCTGAAATCAGCGGTCTGGATTTGATAAGCATGATTCACGCTGTAGACCCAGAAATCATCTGCATTATTATCACTGGATATGCAACAGTTGAGATGGCGGTCTCAGCCATCAAACAGGGGGCTTACGATTTCCTTACCAAACCATTTTCTGTGGACGCCTTGCTTTTGGCAGTCAATCAGGGGTTGGAGCGACGCTTGCTTTCGCTGGAAGCAAAGAGAGCTGAACTGATGGAAGCCGAAGCAATGAAACTGACCGAGGAGAAAAAACGCCTGGAAGAATTAGATCAGTCGAAACGTCAATTTATTCGCCTGGTCACACATGAACTCAAATCACCGGTTGCAGCAGTTGAAAATTATCTTAAGTTGATCTTACAGGGATATATAACCCCGGAGAACCAGAATGATATACTCGAGCAGTGCATTGCCCGCACAAAAGAAGAGCGAAAACTAATTGATGATTTGCTTGAATTGGGGCATATGGACATTATTGAATCTAAGCCGTCCGTCTTGGTTCAGATGGGGATAGTATTGGAACAGGTCCTTAACGAGTTCGAGGAGGAGATCAAACAAAAAGGGCTTACCCTGGTGGTGAAGGTGGATGAGGATATTCCGGAGATCACTGCCGATCTTGAGCAGATAAAAAGTCTTTGGTGTAATCTGATCAGCAATGCCGTAAAATATACACCTGACCAGGGAGAAATTACTATTGGGCTTCAGAACAGAAATGGCAAACTGATTGGCCGGATCCAAGATACGGGAATTGGGATTCCCCAGGAGGATATGGAAAACTTGTTCACCGAGTTCTTCCGGGCAGGCAACGCAAAGCGGACTGGTATCCGTGGCACTGGTCTTGGGTTGGTGATTGTTAAACGTGTTATAGAGGGATTGGGGGGAACAATAATAGTAGAATCGGAATTAGGTTCTAGCACTACTTTTCAATTCCAGATACCTATATAATCTGGAAACCGTTTCCTTTTATGTTAAGAATAAAGGTCCACGCTTCAGATAAAAGCGGATCCGATTAATGTTATAAAAAACGTCCAATGGTTATTAATATCGCCAAACTGAATATGCCGATATTAACAATTCCCATGGGAATAATTTCACCCCGTCTTAAGTGAGTAAAAAATGCACTCACCATAATTAATGCTAGACCAACAGCAGACACCCGGGTTAACCAGGGAAGGATTCCTGTTAATCTCGGCAGAATTAATCCGAGAGCTCCCAAGATTTCGAAGACGCCAATACCATATAACTGGGTCTGTGTGAAATCATCAGCGTACCCTAATTTATCTGACAGGGCTTCTTTTTTCTGGAGCAGTTTCATAGCCCCGGTTGTTAAAAATATTACTGCTAATAATCCTTGAAATACCCAAAATAGGTTATTCATTTATACCTCCTGTATGTTGCACAACAGTTCTCATCCGTACTCTCGATGAGGGGTAGAAGGAAAATCTTACTTATGGTTACAAACGGAAACGGTACCCTTTATTGAGCTTTATCCAGTGATACGATAATCAAATCCTTTGGATAAATATTTCCTATCCTTCATCTCTTGGCTGATACTGCAATGCTTCTGCGAGATGGATGGATCTGATTTGTTCTTCATCTGCCAGGTCGGCAATAGTCCGGGACAGTTTTAACACCCGGTGGTAAGCCCGGGCGGATAAACCCAGCTGCTGGGTAGCTGTCCGCAGCAGGGATTTGCCTTCAGGATCCAGAGGACAGAATTCCCGGATTTCACGCGGTACCATATCCCCGTTAGAGGATCGAGAGGAATCCCTTAACCGATTCTCTTGCCTTTTCCTGGCACGTTCTACCCTCTCTCTTACCTGGCAGGAAGGTTCTCCCAGGCGGCTGTCGCTAAGCTTGTCATACGCTACCCGGGGTACCTCAACCTGAATATCAATCCGATCCATTAGGGGACCGGAGATGCGTTTTTGGTAGCGGGTTATGGATGCTGAGGAGCAGGAACATTCTTTTATCGGGTCGCCATAATATCCGCAGGGGCAGGGGTTCATAGCAGCCACCAGCATAAAGTTGGCAGGAAAAGTGAGAGAACCCTGAGCGCGGCTGATGGTAACGTTTTTGTCTTCCAGCGGCTGGCGCAGCACCTCCAGCACCCGGCGGCCAAATTCCGGGAGTTCATCCAGGAACAAAACGCCCCGATGAGCGAGGGATATTTCACCCGGCTGAGGCCAGGAGCCGCCGCCCACCAGACCAGCATGGGAGATGGTATGGTGGGGCGCCCGGAACGGGCGGTGCTGGATGAGCGGCGTGTCTGTGGGAAGCTGATCAAGAATAGAATAGATCCGGGTAACATCCAGGGCTTCATCGATCGACATGCGGGGCATGATCCCCGGTAGAGAACGGGATAAGAGGGTTTTTCCCGCCCCCGGAGGTCCATTCATCAGCATATTGTGATTCCCGGCCGCTGCGACTTCAAGGGCTCGCTTAACATGCTCCTGGCCTTTAATTTCCTGAAAATCGGTTTGGGTTTCCAAAACCGGCATTTCAGTGATGGGTGTTTTCTTAAAAGGAGTGATCGGTTCGGCTGCATTCAAATGCTGGAGCAAATCCTGCAGAGAATGAACCGGCAAGACCCGCAAATCCGGGACCAAAGCAGCTTCAGCCGCATCTTCTGCAGGCACACAGATGGTTTGAAAGCCTTCTTCCCGGGCCATGGCAGCCATCGGTAATAATCCCGGTGTATGGCGGGTAGTGCCGTCCAGGGAAAGCTCTCCGACAATGATCATATCATCCACTGCCCCGGGAGGAATAATGCCGATTGTGATCAGGATGCCCACCGCCATCGGCAGGTCGTAAGCAGGACCTTCCTTGCGCACATTGGCTGGCGCCAGATTTATGATAATTGGTTTACGGGGGAATTTAACAGGTATGTTTTTAATGGCAGCCCGGACGCGTTCGCGGCTTTCCTTTACCGCGGTATCCGGTAATCCAACCACAATGATATTGGGCAGACCGGTGCCGAAATCTACTTCGACTTCTACTAAGACCCCCTCCAGCCCCAGCACGGCGCAGGAGTAAACGCGCGCTAGCATAAATTAAGTGTAGATGGAGGCGGAGGAAATGTCAATGGGAAAGTGGGATATCGGGAGGATTAATTTACATGATATGAAGCAATTGGTTGAAGATTTGCTTTTTTTCCCAGGATTATTACCCCGGAAAGCTGTCAGGGAATCACCATACAGTTCGATGGTCTCGAGGTGGGAGTAGTCCTCCAGCATTTCTTTTTAATGAGCTAAGTTTATTCTTCAAGCAGGATTATTCGTGAGAAATATCACTGAAATAAATCACCACACCCGATAAGATGATCATCCCGGCTCCCACGATTTGAATCCAGATCACGGTTTCGTTTAGAAAGAATATTGCCAACAGGCTGACGATCACCGGGGTAACCATCGACATCATTGTCATATAGGAGGCGCTGGATACTTCCAATGTGCGGTTGAGATAGATCCAGGTTATCGCCAGACATAATCCATTTCCAAAGGCATAAGGTAATGAAGATAGAGGTGCCTTACAGCATGCAATAATCAGCCCAAGTTTCCCAAAGATAACGGGGTGCCATACCGAGATCCCAACTAGTACTAAAATCACCGGCAATCCAGCGATAGGTTTTTGTAAAGTCACGATATCAGCCCTGACGGATTGAGCTTTTAAGTATTTACGAACCAGGACGTCGCCCAACGACCAGCACACACAAGCGGATAGTATGAATAGATCGCCGACCCTGGGCAAAAGAATCTGTCCTCTGGTTGTCAGCAGATAAGCCCCAGAAAGCATGGTGATAACCGTCAGAATTTTAAGAGGGGATAATCGCTCCTTAAGAATCAGCCAGGCAAAGAGTATTGTGGTCACGGTTGCAAGCTTAACTAAAAAACCGGCATTGATGGCCTCGGTCAGGGAAATCCCGATGATACTCAAACAGGTTCCCAACACCGATTGAATGCCATTGGCAAAAAATAGCTTCCAATACAGGGGTTTCTGATGCCTGAATAGATTTCCGAACTCAACGCCATATTTTGGCAAAATTATGATCGCCAAGATCAACAGGGCTGTCAGGATAGAAAGGGTTTGGAAAGTAAGAACTTGTGCACCGGAGTTAAAACCTAATTTGGTAACAAAAATTTGCACAGCCCAAAAACCCGAAAACATCATTACGTTGTAGAATGATGTTTCTGTAAATGTTTTGATAGCGGTTTTTCTCATGGAGTAAGATCAGTATTTACTGAAATACCTTGAAGATGATGTAACTTTCCTATGCCTGCCTTTATCGATCTTAGTATGATCTTTTTCGCTTTTCTCCCGTTGTTCAACTAGATTTCCTTTGTACTTTTCAGCCAGATACCAGACTCAAGCTAAAACGCCAGGACATACACCTTGGTCCCTACATTCCGACATACCCCCCCAACCCCAGAATGGCTCAGGAGAACACACCGGCCAGTAGGGTTTGAGTTTAAAGAGATCTTGGTGGATGTTTCAACTATTGGACTGGTATTGAACCGGACTACCGCAGTAGTGCTCCGGAACTCATATGGTCTGGCTGATTTCCTTCCTGGTTAAATCCGCTCGAGCTTGAAGCATTTGTTTGTATTTTTGAAATAACTTTTCGGGATTGCCTCCCCGAAAAGCTTTCAGTAGATCTCCTTCAAGTTCCGCGACTTCCAAGCGGGCGTAATAATCTAGCATTTCTTTCAGGTGAGCCAGGACTATCATTCCTGTTAGCAGTGGATGATTGTTGGTCACATTGGCATCCGGGAATTGGGTTCCGTGTTCCAGCTCAACTTCCAATCCCTGCTGAAATTCAATGCTGGAAATTTGCTCCGCTTCTCCACCTACGGCTTGTTGGATGATCTTGGCTTCTTCCAGTGTGACAATCGCTTCAGTGAGCTGGGTCCAATCCCGGATTCCTAGATCCTGGCAGACACGCTGGACTTCTTTCTGGGAGACATATTCTGATATGTTCATTGAATTAACCTATCCTTAATTTGGTTTGTTTATATGCTACAAATCGACCTGATTCAAGGATGAATTTTCTTTAAAGTTGGTCTTCCTCCAAATGCAGCTTGTGAAGGATCCGATGGGCGACCGGGGTGATGATAACGCCGGCGCCAATCAGGAAGATCACCCCGGAGAAAATCGCGTAAATAGAGGCAAATACTTTTCCTGGGATAGTGATTAGCGGATTAACCGGCCCCATACCTCCCAGTATCATGGAAGCATTCAGGAGAGCATCGATCCAGGAAAATCCTTCCAGGATACGATAGCCGAGTACGCCGAGGCCCAGGGAAAAAACCAATAAAGAAAAAGACACGGCTGTATGTTTCAGCAGCCGGGTATAAAATTGTTTCTTCGGCAGCAGGGGTTGGGTGTGGTGTTCATAAATCATGATTTTTTCTCATTGGATGATCAGAACCATTAGTAACTCCCAGGATAGATACTCCTTGGAGGTGATTCTGAGATTGATTCTTGTTGTTCCCGATTTGGAATAGTCCAATAATTTCCCTGCCTCTATAACCATTTCTTGCGGCGGAAGTAAACCAACATTCCAGTTACCATGGTGATGATCACAACCCAGACCATGCCATAGCCCCATTTCCAGCCCAGCTCAGGCATGTATTTAAAGTTCATGCCATACAAACCGACAACAAAGGAAAGCGGGATAAAGACGGTTGCGATAATCGTCAGCACCTTCATGACCTCATTCATGCGGTTGCTGATGCTGGAAAGGTAGATATCCAGCATTCCGGAAGCCATTTCCCGGAAAGTCTCGATGGTATCGATGATCTGGATGACGTGATCGTATACATCACGCAGGTATACCAGGGAAGATTCTTGAAAGAGCGGTGATTCTCCTCTTTCCAGGGCGCTGATTACCTCCCGGAGCGGCCAGACCGATTTTCGTAGGAAAATCAGCTCCCGTTTCAGATCATGGATGGCATGCAGCGTGCCGGGATCAGGATCGGTGACCAGTTCTTCTTCTAGAAATTCGATCTGCTCCCCCAGGTTTTCCAAAACGATAAAATAATGGTCCACAACGGCATCAATCAGCGAGTAAGCCAAATAACCTGGGCCGCCGCTGGTTAGCCGTCCCTTTCCTTCCCGGATGCGTTTTCTGACCGGATCGAACACATCTTTCTCAAGGTCCTGAAATGTGACCAGATAATTTTCCCCCAGAAGCAGACTGATCTGTTCTGCCTCGACCTGAGAGGATTCCTCACTCCAGGTAAGCATATTCAATTCGAGGAATAGATATTGATCATAGTCTTCCAGTTTAGGACGCTGGTTGGTATTGAGGATGTCTTCCAAGACCAGGGGGTGGATCTCGAGCCGCCGGCCGATATCTTCCAGAAGTTCCACCTGGTGGCTGCCGTCGATGTTGAGCCAGTTCACTGCGGTTTGGGTTTTAAAAGGAACACAATCTGATAGTTGCTGAACCTGCTGCTCAGCTGCTGACATTTCCGGACCGTACTCAAAAAGGGTGAGTTTTAATGGATGTTGATCCGGTTCTTCTTTGGGGATCAGTGAACCTGGGGCATATCCGACTGTTCTTGGTTTGTGAAAAAATCTTTTCATGGCTTTGCCTTATTGTCGGGGATATCTAATTTAACAACCGGCAGATCAACCAGCTGCAGGGTGGTGGAGGCGACTTTAACCTGACCGTTGCTTTGCTCGATTTGGTTGAGGATGCTTTCGAAAAGCTGATCTTTGGTGCCTCTCCGGGCTTTATAATCCACAGCATATCGGAGAGTGAACTCAATCCAGTTATCATTTGCGGTCAGGGTAACGACCGGATCAACACTTTCATGTTCTAGGCGATATTTGTTGTAAATATTTTTCCAATGGGCTTTCGCAGGTTCAATGTGTTTACCAACCACCTGCTCGGCAGCCTTCTGCAAAATTTTCCTGGTCGCCTGGATGTTGCTGCCGTACATGACTGGCAGAACAATCTCGTCCCACAGGTAGGGGAAATCAGCCGAGAAATTGTAGACCGGTTCTGAGAAGACAAAACTATTGGCAATGCGTACCACCCGTCCGCTGTACTGGTCTCCCTTGATCCAGGCGCCAATCTCCATCAGCGTGGTGGAAAAAACACCGATGTCAATCACGTCCCCGACGGTATCACCGAGTTGAATCCGATCCCCAATTTTATAAAAGCGCCCGAAAGAGATCGCCAGCCATCCAGCGATACTGACAATCACCTCTTGGAGAGCAAAAGCGATCCCGGCACTGGCCACACCTAAAGCGATGGTGACGCTGTGCAGCTGATTGCTGAATTCTCCGGCGAGAAATAGCACAGCAAATAGATATCCGAGGAAAACAACCAGCTTTCGTATCCGGTAGCGATGATCTGGGTTTTCGATGGATTTGGTCAGTTTTCTCTGGAGCAGATGAGCCAGACCGATGATGATGAACACGCCAATCAGACCGACGATGATTTTTACAATCAGAGGTTCGTTAAGCCAGATCTTAAAAAAATCGGACATTCATTTCTCCTTGAAAGCGAGTTCAATTTTTGTTTCTTTTCAGTGAGTTGATCATAAACAGCAGGTTTCTTGAGGTTGAGTTGATAAAACCCGGATATATCAAGAACACGGTAATCATATTATACATAAAAGGGTCCCCAGGCGTTGGAGGATGATGCACATGTTTTTGTTTTTTTGGGGGGAGTTATATTTACCTTTCACTTACTATTTAGAGGTTATTCACGATGGATGGGGAGGAGCTGGTAGAGTAAAGAGAATCAACCCCAATATTCAATATTTCCGTATTTCTCTTTAATGGAGGGCGATTGATTTATAAGTTCTATATTCTTGAACTGATGATTACATATATTCTCATGCTGGTTTTTCTTCACAGCTTGAGCGCGAGTACGATCACACCCCCCGCAACCATAGCGATGCCGGCCCACTCGTGCAGGGAGGGGCGTTCTCCCAGAAACGCAAAAGCAAACACAGCGACCAGAACCAGGCTTAGTTTATCTACAGGCGCAACTTTTGATGCGTCACCGATTTTAAGGGCCCGGAAGTAACAAACCCAGGAAGCTCCTGTCGCTAAACTGGAGAGGGTGAGGAACACCCATGTTTTGGTAGACAGCTGGAAAGGATTGCTCCATTTTCCTGTCAGCCAAACGAAGCCTGCCAGAACAATGATGATAATGGCTGTTCGAATCAGAGTCGCTAAGTCTGAGTCTACTCCCTGGATCCCGACTTTGGCAAAAATGGCAGTGAGCGACGCAAACACAGCGGATAGTAATGCCCAGATCAACCAGCTGGTGGACGATATCATTTGACCTTCCTTTTCTATGAGACACTATTCGATATCATTATAAAACATATGATTTCCAAGCTATCGATAGAGTTCCAGTCTGCCTATAGAAAACAAATAATGAAGGGCAAACACTTCTAAACAAAAATTAGTCAAATGTTTTGGACTGGTCTGGAGTGGAAGGTGGCTGTTTGGATTGGAGGGAAAAGTAGTAAAATTACAAGAAAAACACAACTGGAAGATATATTGTTTAATAACCTATCACTGTAAATTTACTGGAGTTAACCATGGGTAAGGAATTTTCTCAGGATTTACCGAAAATTGGGTATCTATACCATTATCCGGCATTAGGTCATCCGACTGATAAATTTCGTCTGGATATTTTTATTTCTGACATGCCAACAGGAAAACATTTCGACGTTCTGCGTGTTTATCTAATAGCAGAACAACCGAACGGAGAACTAGAGCGTTTGAAAATCTCTCATCCCTGGTATTTTGAGAATTCTTACCGCATTTGTGGGGGAAAGGTAATTATGGAGGATAGAAAAGGTAAAAAGGTTGAAGCATTCTCTTTTGGTGGACAATTAACGATCCATGTGAAAGAAATGCAAACGGAATGTATTCTGGTATCCCCTGCCCCCATATTAGAAATCAGTGAAAACACACCTTTGCAGGTTTTATTCATTGAGGAGCTGGAATTATTACTGGCGGAATATAGGGCTGAAAATCCAAACGGGCATGATTTTGAGTTGCATTTATGTGATGCCGACCCTTTTTCTCTATATATTGCATGCATAAAGGAACTCATAGAGAAGTTCAAACTATTTCCTGATAAGGATGAGAAATATCTTCAATTTTTAACCTATCTGCAAAAAGAAGAGCACCGTTTGCATGCAGCGGGTTTATTATATGGTCCAATTCCCAGATTGGAGGATATATTTAATGAATAAAGGACGCTTAATCACTCTGTAGAAATAATCTACTCCTTCTTTACCTAAGACCCCCTCCAGCCCCAGCACGGCGCAGGAGTAAACGCGTGCTAGCATGAATTCAGTGTATAAAAAATGGGATCAGTTGTCACCAGCCGGGATTGATAAAGAATAGTCGAGTTTAACCCAATTGGCTACTCTTGAGGATCCCCTTATTGTTTATCCCCGTATCATTCCGATCTAGAACCGCAGGGAAAGGCAGCTTAATCCGCCGTCCATTTTGCGAAATTCGGAGACATCCACAGCCTTGGTCCGGTATCCGGCATGTTCAATGGCTTCTTGAGTTTGGGGGAAGCCCTGGGGGACCAGCACTGTACCGTTTATCCAGAGGCAATTGGCCGCATAACTCTCCGCCTGAGCAATCGCTAAGATTTTATACTTCTTAAATTCAGCCTTGGATAAAAACTCACCACATGCGGCCATGATATTTCCTTCCAGATAGGAGATTCCTGTTTTTAGGTGCAGGACATCATCCAGTTGAACCATAGATCCATCCAGCCCGTATTCGTTGAGGATCTCGATCACTTGTTGGGCACCCTTTAGGTTGGTCCGCTCAGAGAGACCGATATAATAATGGGTCCCAACTTTCAGAATATCACCCCCCTCAACGGTTCCCGGAGGGAGAATTTTCTCCAGCACCGTATAAAAGTCCTGAAGGACTTCTATCATCGCAGCTGTTTCTCCCTTTCGGGAGGGAGCCCCGGGGTTGGTTATGATGGCACACTGCGGTGTGAGAAGAGCGGTATCTTCTACAAAGGTGGAATCGGGATAATCTTCGTCTGCTTCCAGAACTAAAACCTCTAACCCGCAATTTTGGAGTGCCTCGATATACTCCCGGTGCTGGTTAAGGGCTTTTTGGTAATCTGGAATTCCCAATACGGCGGTTGTTAAGCCCTCAACGATGCTTTTCCCTGGTGTTTTAACTATCGCACGAGTATACATATTCAGGACCGAGAGTACCGATTATTGATACCAGCAAGTTTTCTTGCTTGTTGAAGGGATATACTGGTTCCTTGGATTATCTCACGCCTTTGCAGTTGAATTAGGTGAGCAGAGTTTGACTCTGTCGGAAGATAATACTCAATTGAATAAGGACTCAGGCCGAGTTCACGCAAGTAGTAACAAAAAGTTGTGAATGAAAATTTGTTTTCTACTTTATTTGCCTGATATTCTTCAATATGTTCGAAAGGTAAATATTCTCCAAATTCAGAAAACTCCCATTTCCCAAATGTATATTCAAGTCGTATCTGGCGGATTAAGTTTAACCATTCTGTTTGCTTGGGGCCGTATAGTTCAAAAATTAATGCGCTCCGTCTTTTTAAGCGATTAAACCCTAATGATTTCACTGTATGTGGTCGGGCAACAATCCATAAAGCTAAACAGTTTAGTTTCTTGGCAAGATAACCTGGTGATGATGAATCTGTGCCTTGATAGCCATTATCACATACAGCTGTCCAGTCGCTAGCTGTGGGGATAAATAAATATTTATCGCTGTTTGACCTTTGGAGGGGCAATAAACAGCGAAAAACTGATTCGAGGTCACCAGAAATTTTGGAATCCGTAATTATTATCTGGTGGTCAAGCTGGTTATTAATCTCTTTAATCCAGGTCTGGAACTCATCTACCACAGATTGAATATCGGCCTTAATAAAACCCAAATTTGTAGTGACAGGTGCAAACTTATTGGAAAAAAGCAGATCTGTGGATTTAATATTCATAGGGTCTTACCCCTGAAAAATTGTACGGTCTCTTTTCTCGGAAGATAAGGTTCTTTCAATCACAGTTGTCCATCCTCAGTGATGGAAAATATTCAGTTGCAGTCATTCACAGAATATAATGGTGCAATTATGTTGAATCTAAACCCTTGATCTGATGAGGCTGGAGAGGTAAAAACAATCCTTCTCGACTTTCAATAAGTGTGAAAGGGATCTGGAACCTTCGGAGTTCCTCACACCATTCTTGGTAGACTGTTTCCAGATTCACATATCCAAGAAAAGCCATATTTTGCTCTTGTAGAAAACGCACATTGTGCTGACGCCGTATTTTTTTTGGTTCACTATCAGTCCGTGTTGTAATTCTTCTTTCGATCACGGATCGCCTGGCCACGAGAACGATAGCTTTTTTCCCGCTTTTTTGGGATAGAAGCTGTAACCACAATGGTTCATTAAAATTTGTGTAATTATCAGATCTGAGGAGATTTTCCTGGAATAAATAGTAGGCAATCCGGAGAGTATTGTAGTGGTAATAATAATCAAAGTCAGGAACAATTTTCTGCTTAGTTAAATGCCGTGGAAAGAAAACCGGCGCCGAAGGAGAAATATCAGTATACTTCTTCGTGGCAGGGCTGGTAAGGAAAGTGCTTTTTCCTGAGCAAGTTGGCCCGCTAATAATCCAAATCATAAAAAGTTCTTGAATCTAATTGGAGGGACTGTTGACTTAGTAAAACCTTCCCAGTTATAAAATAAGACTTACTCATTTGGCTGATATGTGTATTCAAAAGAAGACATCACTCAAGTGATGATCATCCAAAATAAATAAAAACACACCATTCTAGATATTCCTGATTTCCATCCACATTGCGTCTCTGCCGTCGTGTTTGCATCGTTACTTGGTATTTATACCGCTGATTTCTCTTTTAAGGAAGTAGCGATATTTCATCTCTACAGTGATCCGAATAGTCTTTCAATCAGTATGCTGTCTTCACCAGATGCGGTTAAATATTCCCATAATCTTGAGTGTCAATTTCCATGCTACAATATCGATACCATGGCTGACAAAAAAATATTACCAGCAGGATCCAGTTTCTGGCAGATCTTTGTTCCATTTATCTTGGGAACCATAGTCACCCTTTTCCTGGCTATTTGGATCGTATTGCGGGTAAGTGCGGGTAATATCTCCCGCTTTGCTGAAATATCAACCGTGCTGCTTGTAATACCAGTAGTGTTTTTTTCCTTAATCTTCCTGGTTGTTCTGGTGGGGTTAATTGTTCTGGTGATTCGTATCATTCAGGGCCTTCCTTTGATTTCCAGCCGGATACTTGAGTATATAAATAAATTCCGTGACCTGATAGTAAAAATCTCAGACATTATTGTGAAACCGATAATAAATCCGGCGGCTATACTGGGAGGATTTCGATCTCTTCTATTTAGAAAAAAAACCAGATTCAAGATTGAATGAAAGATCCGTGTGATAAATAAAAGGTGGTATTGATCTATGACCGATGAAAATCAGGAGCAACAAAATAGTTACGGATTATATATTATCCTCGGGGCAATCCTGGGCGCCATAACTGGCGCCGGTGCAGGCTATTTACTGTCGAAAAGGATTGATGAAGGGGAAGAAATCCAACTGACTGCCGGGGACGGGATTAAAATTGGGGGATCCATCATTGCCTTTTTAAGGCAAATATCCTCCCTTGGCAATTAACGTTTTCACACCAGCCAGAATCATCTGATATGTCCCCAAATAATCCCTCTCCGCGGGATGTGTTTATCGGGGAGTTCCAACGGGAATTCTCCCTGTCTGCTGATGATCATTGGGTCATGGATGCTCCTGGCGGGAATGCTCTCTATGGGGCTGCAGGATATCTGGTTTGGGAAAAAGAAGAATCTCCTGGAATTCTGACCCGCGTTGGAGAGGATTTTCCTCAGGACTGGTTAGAAAAATTTTCCAACCAGAGAATAAATATCGATGGTGTAGTGGTTCTCCCCCAAACAATAGACCTCCGAACATGTTATGTTCATCAGGGGTACCAATCCCGCCAGGTAAATGATCCTGTTCCTCACTTTTCCCGTCTGGGGATGGCTCTCCCTCTGGGTTTAATTGGATATACTTCTCAAAACCAGATCCCTGACAATCGAAGGACAGCCAAAGACTCATCCATCCGGGAAGCCGATATACCTCAGAGTTATTTAACTGCAACGGGGGCACATCTATGCCCCCAGGACTACCTGTCCCATAATCTCCTTCCGGCAGTTTTAAGGCATCAGGGATTTTCGACGATTACACTTGATCCCGCTTCATTTTATATGGATCCGGCTTACTTTGGTGATATTCCAGCCCTGGTTACAGGGCTGACGGCTTTTATTCCATCCGACAAGGACTTATTTAATCTTTATCAGGGAAAATCCACTGATCTATGGGAAATGGCTGCTGATCTAGGCCGGTACGGATGTGACATGGTGGTTATTAAGAGAGGCGCGGATGGTCAGTACCTTTATGATACAGCTTCTGGTAAACGGTGGGATATTGCCGCCTATCCCGCACGGGTTCAGAATCCAATCGGGGCCGGGGATGCCTTTTGTGGGGGTTTTTTATCCGGATACAGGCGCACTTTTGATCCCCTTCAGGCGGCTTTGTATGGAAATGTTTCCTCCTCGCTTGTGATTGAGGGAAGCGGTCCTTTTTTTGCCCTTCAGGCACTCCCCGGACTGGCTACAGCCCGTCTGGAGTATATCCGGGGAATGGTCCGGGAGGTTTAAGCTAAAGATTGGGGGAAAATAACTCGCAGAGGCCCTTGCCTTCACGGGGCTCAGATTGAGATCTTGTTTTTGTCATTCCGAACGCAGTGATGAATCCCTAATGAGATGAAAAAGCAATAATACCTTGATTTGCCCAGTGAGGTATCAAAACCTGATCGTTTCAGGGATCCTTTGCTAGCGCTTAGGATGAGAGCTCATTTTTGTCATTCCGAGCAGAGCAAGGAATCCCTAAAGCGGTGAAAATGCAAGACAAACTAAATTGCTTCGAGAGGCATAGAATACTGATCGTTTAAGAGATCCTTCGTTTCACTCAGGATGACAAAATATTAGAACTCCACTTTTATCATTCCGAGCTGGGCGATGAATCACCCGGTTAAAAACTTCGCCCCTACGGGCTTGATACAATTTAAAGCCCCCTTGCGGGGAAGTTTTTGATTTCCGCAATAATTTACCCTCGCGGTTTTATATCCAGCCATCCATCGGCTAAGAAGAGACCCGACAAACTTTCCACCCCCTCGTCCAGTACTTTGCTGTTGGCAAAGAATGGAAAATCAAATGTAGTAGGATCCCCTGCACTCTTTCCTGGAATCGGCATTAACCTGGCGGTCAGTGGTTTATTCAGTCGCATGGATAAAGCTGCCAGGTCAAACAAGATTGCGGAGAGCTGATCCGCTGAAATATCTCCAGGCAGCGGTATTGTATCTAATCCGGTACCGCAGACCGTGGAATACAGCAGCAAATCCTTTAATCCAAGGCTGCCTTCTGCGGCTCGTTTTGCCAGGATGGCATCTTCCAGCAGGGGAAGCATTAACCCGCTGAACCCGGTCCGTGGAAAGTCAGCCCGATCAATAATATCCGCCAAAAAAGCGGCAGCTGCCAAAGATCCGTAGTATCCCAATTGTTTTAAACCGAGTTCCTCCAGGGCAGTACCTATGGAGAGATTGTCTGCTGGAAAAGGGGCAAGCGAATAATCAATCCCGCCAAATGAGATGCCGGTAGATTTTTCCAGATCATGGGAAACCCGGGTTAATTCCTTTCCATGTCGTTCAATCGATGAAATCAACTGATCCCGGGCTTCAGTAAAAGTTGGGGCTCCAGAAAATGCTTCTACAGCCAGATCAGCAGCTTCGACTGCTATGGCAAATATCGGGTTTTCATCTCCGCTGTAAGCTGCTGGAAAAAAAGGAGCACCGGGAGGGACATTGCCCAGGGCGGCGAAATACAGGTTGGCAAAACCATCCCGATCAAGGGGAGCAAGTTTGTGGATGATCTTCCCACAGGACCTGACCGCATTTAATGAGACCCCATTTTGAGAGTCAGTCATTAAACCAGAGCAGAATGTATCGTTGGTAGCCTGGATCAGATCCGGAATTATTGAGTAACTCTCTGGGGAAGATGGGAGAGCTGGACCCAGGGAAATATAATCAAAACCGAGAGATTTATAAGATCGCTCCAATTTTTCCGCGTAAGACAAAACATGGGCAGTTTTAATATCTCGCAGGTATGCTGGAAAAGGGGGAGTCGCCAACCGAATTGTTTGGACCTCATAACCTGCGGATTGAAATAATTTCTTTGCCTTTCCGGAAAAGGATTCGGAAATGTTAAGAACCTCTTCCTGGATTGGATCTCCTGGATTCTCAAATAAAGTCACTGATCGTATTTTCATATTTCATTTCCTTGATTTCAGGATGGCTTTTGTATATTTGTGCTGCTGGATATATTAACTATTCAGGGGGGGGCTGTTGATCTTTTCGAATGATTTCCCGCAGGGTATCAATCGTAAGAATTTTCCCATTTTCGTTCTCGAAAAACCAATACAACCAACCATTCCCTGGTTTCCCGCCCAGGATATGTTTTGCCGTCTGATGGATTGAGCCTTCAAATCCGTTGTAGTGTAAATTACCATTTGGTTTCACGGTTGCGGTTATTTTTGGATCTTGATTAAAATACAAGACTTGTCCCGGTTTAATTAATCCGTATTCCAGCAAACGGGGGAAAGGTACCCGGGGTGCCAGACGTTTGTTGTCCTTGATATCAAAAGTTTTCTCTGAATACTCTTCTGATTGAACCTGGTTTATCCGATCCTGCGCAATGGGTATATAGGATTTATCTTTTTCGATCCCGATCCAGTTCCTGTGAAGGATTTTGGCGGCGACCCCGGTTGTGCCTGTTCCAAAGAACGGGTCAAGTATCACATCGCCCGGATTTGTTGAGGCAAGAATCACCCGATACAGCAGGGCAAGCGGTTTTTGTGTGGAATGAACCCGTTCACCGTTAACACGGATTCTCTCTTTTCCTTTGCAGATTGGAAGGGTCCAGGTACTGCGCATTTGTTTGCCATCATTAAAGGGTTTCATGGCATGGTAGTTAATTGTGTATTTACATTCCGCTGATTTTTTAGCCCAGATTAACGTCTCATGGGCATTTGTAAAACGAACACCGCGGAAATTTGGCATGGGATTGGTTTTCTCCCAGATGATTTCGTTGATAATCCAGAATCCTAAATCCTGGAGGAGTTTTCCTACCCGGTAGATATTGTGATAGGTGCCGATGACCCAGATGGCACCATCTTCTTTTAGCAGCCGGTGAGCGGCCTTTAACCAGGCATTTGTAAAGGAATCGTAGGCGCGGTAATCTTCAAATTTATCCCACTCATCATCTACACCATCAACTTTACTGAAGTCCGGTCTCCATAAATTACCCTTAATCTGCATATTGTAGGGAGGATCGGCGAAGATCAGGTCAATCGAGTTTTCAGGAAGGGATTTCATTTCCTGGACCGCATCCCCGTGGAGTATTTGGTTAATGGGCAGTGGTTGTTCTGACATGGATTATTATTATTTCCAGGTTAATGGGCTTTCCCGACTTGTTCCATCGTGCGTTGTCGGTGGACTTCAAACATCAGGACTGCTCCAGCCGCTGCTGCGTTTAACGATTCGGTGCCCCCACTCATCGGAATGTGGAGCCAGCGATCAGCCAGATCACTGGCATTTTTTCCCAGACCGCGGGCTTCGCCACCGATAATTATTGCCAGGGGAGCTGTTAGATCAACATCCCAGATCCGGGTGCCTTTTTTCATATCTGATGCAAATACCGTCAGTCCCTCTGTGATCTCCCGGATCTTTTCCCAGGAGCAGGGCAGGATCGGCAGTCGAAAATGCGCGCCCATAGCAGCTCGAACAACTTTAGGGGAAAATGGATCTACGGTACCGGGGGACACCAGTAAACTATTCACCCCGGCTGCCGCTGAGGTCCGCAGCAGGGTGCCCAGGTTTCCTGGATCGCGGATTTCATCGGCAATCATTATAAAATTTGACTCTGTTGGTACTGGAAGCGATATATGCGGCAAGATAGCCAGAATTCCCTGAGGGGATTCTGTGTCGCTGGCAGCTTTGATAATTTCCCGTGAGACTTCTTCACAGGGAACACGCTGTTTTTGTAGGGCAGCTACCAATTGTTGACCCCGACTATCAAGATCGGTCGTGTAAATTACCAGTTCAGGGATCTGGCGGGTTTTGACTGCTTCGTCAAGCAGCCGTACACCTTCGATTACAAAAGCGTTTTCCTTTTTCCTGGATCTGGACTGATCTTGCAGAAGTCGGATGCGCTTAATTTTTGGATTTTGAGTGGAAGAAATCATATTAAAACCTGGTCCCAGACTGCGGAGAAAACTGCCGCTGCTTGATCACTGTATACGAATAGCTGGACAGTCTCTACCCAAGAGTCAGGATTGGATTCTGCAAAATCGACAATGGCTGACAATATAACCTTGGCTGCCGGTTCAACTGGAAAGCCAAAAACACCGGTAGAAATTGCCGGGATCGCAAGGGACTTTAATTCCAGGTCATGAGCCAGCTGCAGAGATCCCTGAACAGCGTCCCGAAGCTTCGCGTGTTCCTCACCCGATCCCCAAACAGGGCCTACTGCATGGATGATGTGCTTAAAGCGCAGGTCACCGGCGCTTGTATAGGCTGGAGCCCCGTGGCTTACCGGGCCATTTTCGCGGACCCAGGATTTGCTTTCACTATCCAGAACCGGACCTGCTTTTCGGGCGATGATAGCGGCCAATCCACCACCGTGCATCAGTTGGTTGTTGGCAGGGTTAACGATAACTTCTACGTTTGCCAGAGTAATATCACCTTGAATTTGTTGAAAGGTAAGTCCTGAAGGTAGGATGATTTCCCGCAAGAGCTTGTTCATAAACCGCTCGACCAGAATTTTATTTTTAGACCAAGAATGAAAGGTATAAATAACTTTTCAGAATCGATTGTAGCATTAAAAGGAAAAAGGACAGGAGTACCCTGTCCTTTTCTTGTCTGAATGAGTAATTATTGGATGGCTGCTTTGGCCTTCTCAACCACTTGTGAAAATGCTTCCGGGTGTCGGACAGCCATATCAGCTAGCATCTTGCGATTCAAGTTAATCTTTGCTTCCTTCAATCCGTAAATAAAGCGGCTGTAGGGGAGGCCATTCAAACGGGAGGCAGCATTGATTCTGGTAATCCATAACCGGCGTAAATCCCGCTTCCTTGTGCGGCGGTCCCGGTACGCATACCAGAGATTCTTCAACATGGCTTCGTTTGCACGGCGGTAAAGACGGCTTCTAGTCCCGTAATTACCTTTTGCCATCTTAATTATTTTTTTATGCCGTCGCCGGCGGTTTGTACCTGTTTTTACTCGTGCCATTCTATTCTCTCCTGCAGTCCCCTGGGCGCCGGTTGCTAATTCAGTTTTGAAAAAGCACCTGTTGCCGCACCCAGCAGCTGCGATACTAGTTTATCCAACCTTAATTTATTGATTTCTAAATTTTTAATTGGACACACAGAAGGAAGGTGGTTTCGGTTGGAAGTAAACCACCTCATAAACCTCTGAAGAATTTAGAAAAGGAAGTATTATTCTTTTTCAGGGGCTATTACCATCAGCATGGAATAGCCTTCCCGGGAAGGTTTTTGTTCTACTGTGCCTACATCACTGAGTTCTTCAGCGATTTGGTCCAGCATTTCCAGAGCAATTTCCGGGTAATGCACTTCCCGACCCCGGAACTGAATCCGAACGTTTACCTTTTTATTGCTGGTCAGCCATCTTCGAGCATCACGAACTTTAAAGGTGCGGTGATGGTCGGTAGTCTTCGGCCGCAGGCGTATTTCTTTGACTTCAACAGTCTTCTGTGCCTTGCGGGCTCGCTGGCGCTTTTTTTCCTGTTCGTAGAGAAATTTTCCCAAATCCATAACCTTACAAACAGGCGGACTCGCATTGGGAGCTACCTCTACCAAGTCTAACTCGGCTTCCTTCGCAATGGATAGGGCTTCTTCTGTCGGAACTACTCCAATGTTTTCCCCTTTGGGACCAATTAGTCGAACTTCGCGAGCCCTGATACGATCGTTCGCCCAGTAGTTAATTTTTCCTATTGTTCTCTCCTTTTCTGTCTGAACCTAGACTTCGATAATACCATAGATAAGGGAAAAACGTCAACGGAGGAATGAGAAAAGGCAGGGAATCTGCAGAGGAGTCCCTGCCTCATTTTGGTTGTGTTAGAGGTGATTTTTTATCTCCTCCGCCATTCTGACCAGGAGATCTTCGATGCTGACCGGATCCAGTTGGTCACCGGAACGCAATCGGGGCGCAACTGTGCCAGCTTCCTGTTCCCGGTCTCCTACAACCAGCATATAGGGGATCTTTAATTTCTCCCCATCCCGGATTTTTGCGCTCATGCGATCACTGCTGTTATTCACTTTTACACGGATGCCTTCTTTTCGTAAATGTTCCGCCGCTTTTTCCACATAGGGGAGGTTGCGGTCCGTTATCGGAATTAAAACTGCCTGGGTGGGTGCCAGCCAAAGCGGGAACGCACCCCCATAATGTTCAACCAACACACCCATAAACCGCTCCATCGATCCCAGTAGTGCCCTGTGAATCATATACGGTCGGTGCTGTTTTCCGTCTTCAGCAATGTAGTTCAGATCAAATCGGTCGGGCAAATTAAAGTCAAATTGGATGGTGCTTAGCTGCCATTCCCGGTCTAGCGCGTCAATCATCTTTAAGTCGATCTTTGGTCCGTAAAAGGCGGCTCCGCCTTCGTCAATATCATAGGACAGCTCCGCCCGATCCAGGGCAGCTCGCAGGGCTTCAGTAGCGTCGTCCCAGAGCTTTCCTTCCCCGGCTGATTTTTCTGGATCGCGGGTAGCCAGATAGGCATGGAAATCATGAATGCCGAAACCGCGCAGAATGTGCAGGCAGAAATTCAGAACCCGGTCAATCTCTTCCGGCATTTGCTCGGGGCTGCAGAAGATGTGAGCATCATCCTGAGTGAACCCGCGAACCCGCATCATGCCGTGCAGAACACCGCTGCGCTCATAGCGATATACTGTTCCCCACTCTGCCCAGCGCAGAGGAAGATCCCGGTAGCTGTGCAGGGAGTTTTTGTAGATCATGATGTGGAAGGGACAATTCATTGGTTTAAGAAAATACGATTCCTGGTCGATATCCAAAGAGGAATACATATAATCGTCATACCAGGTTAAATGGCCGCTGGTCTCCCAAAGATTGGCCTTTCCGATATGCGGCGAATAAACGAACTCGTACCCGTTTTTCAAGTGCTCATCCATGCAGTATTGTTCCGCCCTGTAGCGCACATAGGCTCCATTGGGGTGCCAGAGAATCAGGCCGCTCCCAACTTCTGGGTTGGTGCTGTAAAGATCAAGATCTTTGCCCAACCGGCGGTGATCCCGCCGTTTCGCTTCCTCCAGTTTTTGAAGGTAATCATCCAGTTCAGCTTTTGTCTTCCAGGCTGTTCCGTAAATTCGCTGCAGCATGGGATTTCGTTCATCTCCACGCCAATAAGCGCCGGCGACGTTCAGTAATTTAACAGCTTTGGGATTCAGGTCTTTGGTGCTCTCCACATGGGGCCCTCGACACAGGTCCACAAAATCGTCATGGGTATAAACCGAGATGACTGTCTCCTCATCCAGTGGTTCTCCGTATTCGTCAAAGCCGCCAGTTTCTAAACCGTCAATCAAATCCTGTTTATAGGGTTGGTCTTTAAAAATCTCCCGCGCCTCCTCAGCCGGTAATTCTCTGCGAACAAACTCATGTTCCTCGGCCAGGACCTTCCCCATTCGTTTTTCAATTTCTTCCAGATCCTCCGGGGTTAAAGCACGGGGCAAGTCAAAATCGTAATAAAAACCATCCGCTATGGGAGGACCAATCGCAATTTTGGCTTTTCCTTCCGGGAAGAGGTCACGTACTGCCTGAGCCATGACGTGAGCAGCCGAATGCCTGATTTTCCACAGCTCGGATCCTATATAGTTTTCTTTTGCCATAGTACACCTCCAAAAATAAAAACTCCTGCCAACTGGGGCAAGAGTTTCTCACGGTTCCACCCAGATTTGAGCCAGAACCACAAGGGTCAACCAGCTCATCTCATTGGGGCCTGTAACGGGGCCAGCCGTCTCACCATACTTCCATTCAAAGGGTTCAGGTTTCCGCTCGCGGGGGGTTTTCGGGGATGGTCTTCCAAGAAAGTTTCCAGTCTTTGACTTCCTTTCCCTGTTGAGGACTACATCCGCTACTCGTCCCGGTCACTACGTTTGATTAATTGCTGGATATTATAGCGTTTTTTCCCAGAAAAGCAAGTAAGCATAAATAGCACTGATTTTCCGGTAATTTTTATTAAGGTTTACTTTATCCCCCCATATCGTCCATATAACTCTTTACTTCCGGGATCGTAGTTAACTTCTCATAAAAGAAGTTGTTAACAATGTTGATGACTTCAGCCCGGGCAGTTTCTACGTTAATTGTCAACTCCTGCCCTTCCTTCTGGTCCTCCAGGGCATCTCTTAATTGTAAAAGGTGCTTAACGACCAGGGTTTCCTCATCCCCTTCCAGCGCGCGGATCACTTCCAGGATCAGTTGGTCTGCCTGGCCTTTAACGCTGTCTACAGGAATACTGGACTCAGGATAGCTGCATTCATCCATCGTCCGGATCAGCGCCCAAACCTGGTATAACATCGAGGATGGCTCGTCAAATAACTCCCGGATCAAGGCAGCTTCACCGTACCTGCCGGTTAAGCGAAAGATGTTGTACATCCGTTTGGCAGCCTTGCCATAATTAATATCCTTGGTGAGATATTTATTTACTTCTTTCTCCAATTGACTGACATATTGATCCAATGCATTCGCCGAGACATGCTGGGAGAGTTTGGAAAAGATTGGAATTGAATCACCTTCCAGGTAGATCTCCTGGAAATAGGGATCTAAAAAACCATCCAGCGGAGTAATTGAACCATCCGGAGCTTCCCAGGTGACATCCAGCATATTACTGGCGTTTACCAATTCGTTGCGGATGGGATCTGCAACCACCCAGTCCAGTTTGCACCATCCAGGATCCCCGGCGACCTCAAACCATTCAATAATTACCGGGTCACCCGAGGGCGAATGCCCTTTAATTTGACCCTCTTTGATTTGGTCAACAGTCCAGGATATTGAGCTGCCGGCATCATACGTCCGGTCCTCAACAACTACCTCTGTGGGATAGGAGCCAAAACGGACTTCCATCAATTGGAACGTAGGACCAGATTCCGATGAGAGCGCTTTATCTCGGATCAATTCAGCCAGTACCTGACAGGATTTCTCCCGGCTGTCAGCGATAATGTTGATCCGTTCAAAATAATCCGCATCACCTGGGTAAGTCTGAATTTTTGATTGGGCGGCTGATCCAGAGAGCGCTAAGGCAGTCTCCACTTTACCTGGAATATCTAAGAATTCAACCAGCTGTCCCAGTTTTCTAAAATGGGCTAAGTCCTCCGTACTGAAATCCAGCATAGATACTTTATGACCGAATACACCTGTCCTCTCATCAAAAACTACCTCATCTTGATCTTGGGCAGCAGATATTGCAGTCAGCCACTGCAGGGCATCCGCTTCGTTTAACTCGATACCCAGTCGTTGAGCCGATTTAATAATTTGCTGCAGTTCCTGCTTAGGGGTAGATTCTTTTGAAGCCATGGGGTATTCTCCTTTGGTCTGGGGAAAAACGCAAATCTGGCAAGATATATGATCCTGGTTCTATCACATCTTGTCGGGTTGGTTATCTGGTCTGGCAAGGATCTGTCGGGCGTATTCCGATCAGGGAGCAGTTGTTTTATTCGGGTAGTTCACATTCCCGGATGAAAAGTTCATATTCTGAGCAGGAAGATCCGTTGGGGAATTCGCAAGTCCCAATGCTGTCTCCAGGTTTGATTGTGTATCCCTGTCTCTGGCAATATGAAAACACAGCCCCGCACCGGCCCGCCAGAAATTCCCATTCCTCACATTCACTTCCATCGGGGAAGACACAAATTCCCTGGGTGCCAGCTTCAGTTTCCTTCATCTTTAAATCATATCCCATTTCAGTACAGTAAAATGAAGCTGGATTCGGCACACCGATAAAGGCATCTCCTTCTTCCGCGTTCCCCTCTTCAACAGAGAGAATGGGTGGAGGATTTTTATCAGCCTTGGATCCCTTACATCCGGAAAGTAATAAGGTGGATATCAATACCAGGGAGACTACAAGCATTGTTTTTTGTCGATTGGTCATTTTGACTCCTCGCGGCAATTCTTGAATTACCGCCTAGGGATTTTATACCATAATACGGTCGAATATCGTTGATGAATAACAGGGGATTGGTTACCAGATCCGTTAGTTCCCTTGGGAGCTCTATGGCTCCTGCCAAGGCTTTCAGTATCCGACTCTATTTGTTAAGATGGTATGTAATTCATCTCCCTGGAAAATAAAAAAATTTGCGGCAGCTAACAGAACAGTAAAGTAAAAGGGTGACTGAATACTCCTCTTCACTGTAAAATAATAGGGTCACTTATTGTCTGAATAATTAAGGCTGCCGAGCAGCCGGATTTGGTCTTGAAGTTATACTTATTATGAAGACTGAAACCTATCGCCATTTAATTGATCATATTAAAGCGCCTGTTTTGATTCTGAACGATCAGGGGGAAATCCAGCACCTGAATCAAGAAGTGCTTGACCTGCTTGATTGTCATACGAAAGAAAACCTTCTGGGTCACAACCTGGAAGGGTTAATCTCTCCCAAACATCTCCCGGAATTTAAAAAATCATACCAATCCATACTGGAAGATAAAACCAGCCTTGATAGTGAAATATTATTGCACTGCCAGGATGGGCGAGAAATCCTGATAATGCTGTCCGGAGCAGGACTCCAAGATGAAACCGGTTACGTCTCACAAACGATCTGGACCTTAACGGAAATCCGTGAGCCTGAACCAGAATCTGGTGTCATAGGTCGACAAATGGCCCCGGAGGATCTCCAGTGGCTGGCTGATCAGGGTAGAACATTATTGTCGATTAACCATTGGCCAGATATTCTGGATACCGCTGGACAGGAGCTGCGAAAGAAATTAGGGGATTGTATCGTTACCACCCTGACCAAGGTGGATGAGTCAACCCTGCGGCTGGAAGGCTACTATGGGATTGAAGACTCCTTGTTATCCAAAGTCTTTAGGTTAATCGGTAGAGAAAAAACTGATAGGTTATTTCCGATAGATGAAAGGTATAAGGATACCTATAGTAAGCGGGAGCTTTATTTGCATTCCGTTAGCCTGGAAGAATTTGCCATCAGCCTGATGCCAAGAGCGATAAGCCGCCAATTAGAAAAAATGGTTGGATTAAAAGATATCTATTCCATTGGCCTGGAAGGCAACCAGCAGGTAATGGGATGTTTTTATATCTTTTCACTTGGCCCGAACCTTCTTCAATATTCAGACCTGGTGGAATCCTTTACTTTCCAGGTGGCATTGGCGCTGGAAAGAACCCAATATGCCGAGAACCTAAAGTTTAGCGAACAGCAATTCCAAACCATATTCGAATACGCTCCTGACGGGTACTATCTAAGTGATTTGCAGGGAAATTTTATTGATGGGAATATTGCGGCAGAGAAAATAGTTGGATATGACCGGGAAGAATTAATCGGGAAGAGTTTCTTAACCGCGGGATTGATTACAAAAAGTCAAATTCCAAAAGCGAGCATACTCCTGGCCCAGAATCTCCTGGGGAAATCCACAGGGCCGGATGAGTTTGTTATAACCAGAAAAGACGGCAGTTTGATGCAGGTGGAGATTACTACCCATCCCATAAAGCTTGGCAATAAATCCGTGGTTCTTGGAATCGCTCGAGATATCTCAGATCGCAAACAGGCAGAGGAAACCCTCGAGAGAGCCCATGACTCTCTGACCCGGGTACTGGAAGGCATCGATGCTCATGTGTATGTAGCCGATATGGATAGTTTTGAAATCCTCTACATGAACAAAAAAATGATCGAGGATTTCGGAGGTAATTTTACAAATCGATCCTGTTTTGAGGTTTTCCGGAACGAAGATAAAAAATGTTCCCATTGTACAAATAATTCCCTTGTGAATGAACGGGGTGAACCTGGCGAAGTCGTGATTTGGGAGGATCAAAATCCGAAGAACGGACGCTGGTACCGGAATTATGATCGCGCAATTTATTGGACGGACCAGCGTTTAGTCAGGATGCAAATTGCTGTGGATCTCACGGATAACAAACTGGCTTCTAGAGAGTTGGAACGCAGTGAGGAACGGTATCGGAGGTTATTTAGAACCTCTTATAATGCCATAATGACCTTATCCCCGCCAAGCTGGCTTTTTAACTCGGGAAATCCAGCTATGGTTAAAATGTTCAAAATGAAGGATGAAAAGGAATTCCTGACTTATAAACCCTGGGAGTTATCTCCTGAGTTCCAGCCAGATGGTCGGAGTTCAAAAGAGAAGGCCCAGGAGATGATCCAGGTTGTTTTGGAAAAAGGCTCCAATTTCTTCCCCTGGACACATAAAAGGGTAACAGGAGAAGAATTTCCTGCTACAGTTCAATTGACCAGGGTAGATCTAGATGATGGATTTTTTATCCAGGCTACTGTTCGGGATATGACCAGTCAGGTACAAGCTGAAAAACAGTTGACGCAGAAGATGGATGATCTAGCACTAATAAATACTCTCAATGAGGCTGCTAATCAAGGCAAATCGCTAGAGGAAATCTATGCAATCCTCGTCCAGGAAACCAAGCGTATCTTCAGGTGTAACAATACTACAGTATATCAATTAAGTGATGATGGGAATCATCTACGGGTAAATATTCAATTTTTAGAAAGCAACCTTCGGAAACAATTGGAAAGATTAATAGGAACTGAGATCCCTGACAGTTTGGAGATGTTCTTAGAGAAGAATAGCGTTTTCCGAGAAATTATGAATTCTGGGGAAGCACAAATTCTGAAAGATCATGAAGTAATCCAGAGAATGACGGAAGAATTTTTAGCTTCAACATTTTTACCTGAGACGTTAAAGAAAGGAATCGCCAAACTCATACCTCAAATTCATAAAATTTCGGGTGTTCAGTCAATTGTAATCGCGCCCCTCTTAACATCTGGAAACCTTACCGGATTGGTCGATATGTCCTTCCCGTATATTTTCCAGGAAGGAGACAAGGAGCGCTTCATTTCCATTGCAAGTCAGATGAGTGGAATCATCCAGAAAATTCAAGCGGAAGAGGAGCGTGAGAAAAATATCCGCGAGTTGGAGTTGATTTATAGAACGTTTGTAGAAGGAAGCAGGATTGATGATCTTGATGAAATTTGCCAGCACCTGGCAGAGAAGATCCATGATGTAAACCCTGAGTCATATGTAGTGGTGTCTTTGTTTGATCCCGAAGTTAATGCCATCCGGGTCAGGGGGGTGACAGGATTGGGAAAAATTGCGGACCGGATATATAAGGTGCTTGGGGCCAAACCAAAAGATGTTAAGGTGAATGTGCTTGATTCCAAGTTAGACGAGGAACTTAATAGGCTGTTCACAAGCGGGAAATTAGAACAAGTTCCAAATGGTCTCTATGATTTGACTCGGGGTATGATTCCACGATCGGTCTGCAAATCCGCGGAGCGTTTAGCGGGTGTCGATAAGACGTACATTGTGGGCTTCGGTTTCGGCAGAAAATCTATTGGGGGTTTAGTCCTGTTTGTAAAACAGGATGAACAGGTTAAGTTTCCAGCAGCGATCGAAACGATTGCCAATCATTTTGCTGTTATCTTTGAACGCCGCCAAGGCCAGCGGGAAATTCTCCAGCGGAAAGCACAGCTTGAGGCACTCAGGGATGTGGAACTTGATATTGTTAGCCAATTAAATCTAAAAGAGCTGTTACATTCCATCGCTGAAAAAGCGGGATCTATTGTCGATGCGAAGGCGAGTGGCTTCAGTATTCACAACCCGGAGAAGGGAATCCTGGAATACCTGGCTTACATAGGATTTGATGAACTGCCAGAAAATACCGATATACGCCTCGGGGAGGGTTTGTCGGGGAAAGTATGGGAAAAGAAAGAAACAATCATCGTAAAAAATTACGCTGAATGGGAAGGACGGTCGGAAAACTGGGCACCTGTTGGTAAATATTATCTGGCCGGGATTCCAGTTTGTTGGGGAGAGGAGATATTAGGGGTGCTGGAAATTGCTCTCAATATTTCAGAAGAATTATCGCCTGGTGATATTGATATGCTGGAACTTTTCGCTACCCAGGCAGCGATTGCGATTAAAAACGCCCAATTATTCACAGAAGAACAGCTGCGGAGGCAAGAGGCGGAAACGCTCAGAGAAGTCGGATTATTAATCAACAAAATGATGGACCGGCCAGAATTATTGGACATGATTTTAACTGCTCTCCATAAAGTGGTTCCTTATAACTCTGCTTCCATCCAATTGGTTCAAGGATCAAAAATCGTCGTTGAAGCTTTTCAAGGAACTGATCAATTTGAAGGAATGATCGGGACAGCTATTGATATCAACCAGAATGAACTAATAAATCAGATTTTATTTGAGGGCAAGAATATTGTCCTGGATAACAAAGATGATATCCAGGAATGGGTAGAGAGACCAGACTCAGAGAGGGTCCAGTCCTACCTCGCAGTCCCATTAGAAATTAAAGGCAATCGGATTGGAATTCTCGCGCTAGATCATTATTTGCCAGCCCAATATACAGAACGTGATGCAGATCTGGTTCTTGATTTTGCCAATCAGGCTGTGATTGCTCTTGAAAATAACAGATTATTTGAGGAACACCGACGTAGAACACAGGAAATTGAGGTCGTTTATGAATCAGCACTCGTTCTAACACAGGAACTCCACCCTGAGATGTTATTTGAACATCTCTATGAGCGGGTTGAGCAGCTTTTTGCACTGGATGCTTTTATCCTGGCAACCTATGTGCCCGCCTCGGAAATGATTCAGGTATCTTATGCTACAGAAATTGGCATACGACAGACTCACGTAGAGGGAATGCGAATATCCCCTCATGAAAAGAACTCGTTATTAAGCTGGATTATCCGCAAAAGAACTCCTTTACTGATTGGGAATGTAGAAACAGATTCGCTGCCGGTACAACAACAACAAGAAGGAAAAACTATCCGGTCCTGGCTGGGAGTACCTTTGCTTGTGGGTAATAGATTGATTGGCGCTCTGGCGGTGCAATCCTATAAAGCGCAAGCTTATACCCATGACCATCGCAGGCTTTTGCAATTATTGGGGAACCAGGTGGCAATTGCCCTGGAAAACAGCCGCTTATTCGAAGATGCTCAGAGGAGGTTATCTCGTTTATCATCCTTGAGAGAAGTTGACCAGGCCATCTCGGGTAGCGTCGATATCAAGTCCACAATGGAGGTGTTGATCGGTCAGCTGATCACCACCTTAGGGGTAGATGCAGCCTGTGTGCTGTTATTTGATCAAGCGGGACAAACCCTGGATTATGTCACTGGGCATGGTTTCCACACAGATTTCCTGCAACGAACCTCTCTGAAGCTTGGGGAAGGTCTGGCTGGGCAGGTGGCCTTAAATCGCGCCCTGCTCCACATCCCAGATTTAAAAACTCAACCTACCAGTCTGCTGAAAGCCCCTTTATTTAAGAAGGAAGATTTTGTTACTTATATCGCTACCCCATTAATCGCTAAAGGAGATATTGTTGGTGTCTTGGAAGTGTTTCATCGAGACAGATTGGATCCTAACGCAGAGTGGATAAACTTCCTGGATGCCTTGGCACGGCTAGCGGCAATTGCAATTGACCGCCTTAATCTGTTTAACGATCTGGAGAAATCCAATATTGAAATTGTTCAGGCTTATGACGCCACAATTGAAGGGTGGGCCAGGGCTATTGAGCTACGCGATGGAGATACCGAAGGGCACAGCCGGCGTGTGGTAACGCTGACCACAAATTTAGCGTGGAAAATGGGAGTAACGGGGGAAGCATTAACCCATATCCGGCGGGGAGCGCTTCTTCATGATATCGGGAAAATGGCGATTCCAGATGGAATCTTATTAAAACCTGACAAACTATCAAATGAAGAATGGGTCCTGATGAAGAAACACCCCGCCTTCGCCTATGAGATGCTCTCATCAATCGAATATTTACAACCCGCGCTGGATATTCCCTATTGTCACCACGAGTTCTGGGATGGCTCCGGGTATCCCAGGGGTCTTTCCGGAGAAGACATCCCCCTGGCAGCCAGAATCTTTTCTGTGGCTGATGTTTGGGATGCCTTACAATCCGATCGCCCTTATCGGAAAGCCTGGTCAAAAAAGCAAGCAACCAAATTCCTGCAAGACCAGTCTGGCAAGCAGTTTGACCCGGGTGTGGTAAAAGCCTTTTTTGAGCTGATGGATAATTCCTAATAAACGGAAAAAAATCGGGGATGTTAACGCGTTTGTAACCGTAATCCAATAATTGTTTGTTAACTGACTGTCTAAAGTTCCGGCCTGCTATTTTCTAGCAGGCCGTTTTTTTTGTAAATGGGTATTTATTTACCTGATCCAGAGGGGGAATTATATCTAACAGAGAGAGAATAATTTCCTCATTACCAAATCCCAGATTTGATTTATCCGCGGGAAACCTAGGGGAAATCAGGTGAATATTGGTTTTTGGGCAAAAAAACCCTAAAAAAGGACTTGACAAAGGATTTTTCCATGTTACGATATGAGTATTACCCGATACAGCGGGTAACCCGAATAAGTCAGAAACATAGGAGAAACGATGCCTAAACCAGATGCTATATTTACGCCAGAAGCAACCACAGTGGATATTCGGCTTGATTCTGTTCAGACCATCATACACAGCATGGTATTGATGGTGAGAAGTGAGGAGCTATCCGGTCTCAATCCCTGGATCTATGAGACAATCAGCGCCCTCACGGCAGAACAAAAAGCCACCCATGAGTTGGTGCTTATTGGAGTCCATTTCGCTGTGGTGCCAACCCGATTCTGGAAGGACTTTCCAACCTTTCTGGCGCATCTGGAAAAAAGTGATCCGCTAGTTCTGCGGGACAAGGTCCTGGACTTTTACCTCACTTTTGAACCTTGTGAAAAAACCGGGAAGCTGATTGAAGGGACCAAGGACTCATTGCTAGAAGATTTTGAATTTTTCCTGGAGTTTTTGCGGAATAGATTTGGAGAAGAGCAGGTTTTTCCGGAGATAGAAAAAAATGCTCACAAATTGTTAAATGATCCGGAAAAGATGCAGCAGATCATAACTAATCACCTGCGATTTTTGTGGGAAGAATACTTCCAGGAAGAATGGGAACGAGTAAAACCCATGCTGACCGATGCAGTGATGGCATTTGGAGAAATTGATTTTAGAAATATGAGCCGGGAGGAAGCCGCCAAGTACATTACAGAACAGGACCTGAATCAGGAATACTGGGATCTAAGCTCTAAAGATATCAATCAGTTGGTTTTTGTCCCCAGCGCCCATGTGGGTCCTTATCTGGGTAAATTCAAATATAAAAACACCCTGGGTGTGATTTTCGGAGCCCGGCTTCCTAAAGATACAAAAATTCACGCGCCGGATTTAAGCAGGAATGAAATTACCATCCGACTCAGCGCACTCGCAGATGATGTTCGCCTGCATATCCTAAAGCTCATGGCGGAAGAAGGAGAATTGCGGTCGCAGGAGATTATGGAAAGATTACAGCTCAGCCAGTCAGCAGCCTCCAGGCATCTGAAGCAATTGAGTGCCACAGGCTATCTGACAGAACGGCGCTGCTCGGGAGCTAAATGTTATTCCCTGAATACCAACAAGATTCAGGATACTTTACGGGCAGTATCAGCATTTTTACTGTGTGATTAGGGAATTCTTCGGAGGTGGATAATGGAGAGATCAAAATAAAAGTTCACCAAATAGGTGAAAAGATGGAATGAATACAGGACCAGAAGAAATTATTATCGAAAATGAAAAAGGAGATTAATCATGTTGACCCAGAGTGAATTCTACGTAGTACGCCGAGAACGACAGGATGAAATTAACCAAGCATTGGAGGTTCATAGAGTACGGATGTCTGATGAGCGCTGTGAGCCAGTTATCACCAGATGGAGCATTCGATTGTTGGATTCTCTGGGATCCCGACTGATTCGGTGGGGGTACCAGCTGCAGTGCCGCTGCGCTGAAATGGCCATGGCCGGCTCAAAGCAGTAGCATGTGTGAAAAGACTATAATACGATTAAATCCTCCTAATAGAACCGGAGCATCATAAAGTGCTCCGGTTTATTTCTTAAATAGAAGGATCCGTAAACCTTATTGGATTACGGATCCTTTTTCTTCCAGCGTGTTCCTCTTTATTCCAGTTCAGCCTTCACTGCATCTTTTGGTGGAGGGCTTTCCTGCATAATCACGTATATCAAGGTTAATCCCAGTCCCAATCCCAGGGGAAGCAGTCCTAACAGGAATAAAATCCAGATATTATTCCAGGCAAAGGGAATCATAACCAATACCAGAATTAATCCCAATCCGCTAAAGATCAACCCCCACCGGAATAATACTTTCCCTTTTTCCAGGGTTTTTTCTGGCGGGAGTAAGCCCTTTTCAGCCAGCGCCATGGTTTCTTTGTGCTGTAAATACCGGGTATAAGCTGCGAAACCGAATACGACCGCAAAAACCACTACCGACCCAACAATTGTTATTATCATGTTCATAGAGATACCTCCTAATTCCTCAACAATTCCCTAGCGGATGAATATTTCAAATGAAATATCACCGCTGTTCGTATTGGCCGTCAACTCAGCTCCCCCATCGTTGATCGTACCTCGCCAGTGATCTTGTGATCCATCCCCTTCCAGAGTGATGGGAAACTCAGATTTCAATTTCCCAAAATCGGTTTCCAAATCAAAGGTGATTGCAGTATCTTTGGGCAGGTACATGCTGATATCACCAAAATCAGTCACCAGGCTGTGTGGACCCATACCTAGAGGACCAGAAAACTCGATTGTGCCGCTATTTGTATAAATATCCAGGGTTGCTGGTCCAGTAGAGCTGATTTCCAAATCACCAAAATCACTGACTGCTTGGATGGAACCTCCAGCTACTCCCAGGTTGATTTGTCCGCTGTTTGTATCCAGGTCATAGGTATTCGCGGATACCTTTTCAAGGACGATATCGCCAAATCCGTTGCGGATGGTAATTATACGTACAACATTAACCCCGGACAGGGATACATCCCCGCTGTTAGTCTCCATCGCTAGGATGTCCGCAGATCCTTTGGTGAACTCCACCTTACCGAAATCACTAGAGAGATCAATCTTTTCTGTGGCATCCACATCATTCAGTATCACAGAGCCACTGTTGGAATGAATTTCTACTGAGCTGCAATCTGATTTTTCGAGAGTGACATCTCCAAAGTCCGAAGACATATTAATTCGGCTGTCCTCTCCGGTAATTCCCTTGGTGGTGATATCTCCGCTATTGCTCTTAGCTTCGAGATTTCCCTGGATTCCAGAAAGGTCGAGGTTGCCAAAATCTGTGGAAACCATAGCATCACCAAGTTTTCCGGTTATGCTAATATCTCCAAAATTGGTTTGGGCATCAATTTCTAATCCTTCCGGCACCGAGATGATAAAATCAACTGTATCTGTTTGCTGTGGTCCAATAGAGAGCATGATTGGTTCCCGCCGGTACTTAATTACAATCTTGTTCCCAGTCTGGGTAACCGTTACCGAAAGGTCTTCCAATTCTGCTTGAGCCTTGGCTTTGGTGGAATGCCAGGCTGTTTTGTAGGCAGTAACCAGGATTTCTTCAGACCGGGACCCTTCAATAGTCACATCACCCCCGCTGGACTCGAGAACAAGTTCTGATATCTCTCCGGCTTCGAACTGCCATTCTTCTTCTGATTCGGCTGAGAATAAATCTGGATTGCTAAATCGAAAACTAAAAGCCCCCAAATTTGTTTCAGTCACGCCCTGCCAGACAACAAATACGACTGCAGCCAGAACCAATATTTCGGCTACAATCAAGATGCTAATATACAACCATTTATTTTTCATACTACCCTCCATTTTAGTAATCACTCCTTTAGACAGTGTTTTTAGGAAAAAGTTTCAGGATGATGAAAATTATCAAATCTGGAATATTTTCTGAAACTTTTTCAGGAATATTTGGTCTAAAAAGCAGGAGAATTGATATTGAATTCAGCGGCTGAAAGAAATCTTGTGCACAAGGCACAGGCAGGCGACACTCAGGCTTTTGCAGAGCTGGTTCAGGCGCATCAGCGATTCGCCTATAACGTTGCTCTGCGATCTGTAAATAACAGCCAGGATGCGGAAGATATTGTCCAGGATGCTTTTGTGAAAGCCTGGAAATCGCTTTCACGCTTCCGGCTGGAAGCCAGATTCCGCACCTGGTTGTACAGGATTGTGATGAATATTTGTTACAACCAGCTGCCAAAATTACGAAAAGAACTGGGGTGTCTGGAACAAGGGAGTGGACAGGTTCAGCTGGTTGAAACCAATCCGGATATGGATCCAGCTGCTCAATTGGAAGGGAAGGAAACCATCGCTTTTGTACAGCAGCAAGTAAAATCCCTCCCCGGTCAATATCAGATTTTACTGATGCTACGCTATCAGCAAGGCTGCAGTTATGCAGAGATCTCTGAAATACTCGATCTGCCGCTAGGCACTGTTAAGACAGGTATTTTTAGAGCCCGGGAGCGTTTAAAAGAGGCGGTATACCATTTACAAGAGGAATGGGTAAGGTTATGAACGACCAGGAACGTGCTATCGATCAACTTGTAGACAAAGCACTGCGGGATTTTCCCCAGGAGCCTGTGCCTGAACGATTATTTATAGGGATCATGAACCAGATAGAATCCCCAATTCTTAAACCAGGCTTAAGGTTTTCGTGGATAGATTTTTTCTTTAGTTTTTTGCTGGCAGTGATTATTGGTTTTTTCCTGGACTTGATTCAGAATGTGACTCGATCTCCCTATTGGTCTGCCCGGATACGAGTTGAGATTCTGCTGGCATGGCAAGAACTTAAGATATTTTTCATGCATAATCAAACCGATCTCCTGGCAGGAACGATCAGCATCCTGACTTTGTTCGCCCTTTTATTCGTCCTGGCCGGTATTTATCGGCGACAGACTGTATTGGCCAGGAGCATGCTGGTTTGAACACAATGGATTATCAGTGAGATAAAAACGAAAACCGCCCTTGAAGAGCGGTTTTTGTTTATTGTGGTCTCATCTTATTGGAATCGATTTGAGTTGGCTCTTGTCCTATTCTTTATCAAGCCCATCACCCCGGATTACCCCCGGGCCAGGGAAAGGAATACGTCTTCCAAATTTGGATCTGAAGCCTCAACAAGGAATTCCTGAAAGCCTTGATCCTTTAGAATTTTTGACAACTGGCCTTTCTTGAAGGTCCGATCTGTTATTGCCCGGATAAAATCAGACGCCAGGCTGACCCGCTGCACCCCCGGGTTATTTTCCAGGATAGCGAGGGCTTTCAGGGTGTCTTCTACATGGATATTCCATGCTTTACCAGAAAAACCTTCCCCCCGCAGCCTGTGGGGAGTATCCATTGCCAGTAACTCCCCAGCACGCATAATGCCTACTTTTTGGCAGTACTCTGCTTCATCCATATAATGGGTTGTCACTAAAACGGTTATCCCTTCATCTATCAGGGCATAAATTAAATCCCAGAACAAACGCCGAGCTGTTGGATCTACTCCACTGGTCGGTTCATCTAAAAATAGCAGCTGGGGTTTGTGTACAATTGCTACCGCAAGAGAGAGGCGTTGACGCCAGCCAACTGGGAGTGAGCCGACCATCTCTCCTTTAATTTCCTCTGCTGAGACCCGGGCAAGTGTGTTTTGCAGATGTTCCTGATCCAAAATTCCATAAACACCAGCGTAAAAAACCAGGTTCTCCCAGACCGTGAGATCATCATACAAACCAAAACTCTGGGACATATACCCAGCCTGCTGGCGGATGGTTTCTGCTTGGAAAACCGGATTATAACCCAGGACTTTTGCATCCCCTGAGGTAGGCAGCAGCAATCCCAGCAGCAAGCGGATAGTGGTAGTTTTCCCAGATCCGTTGGGCCCAAGATAACCGACTACTTCTCCCGAGTTCATCGTAAATGTGACCCGATCGACAGCTGTGAAGTCCCCGAACTTTTTTGTAAGCAGGTTGGTTTTTATGACCGGTTCAGGCATTCGGTTCCCCTCTTTCTTCCATTAAAGCGATAAATACATCTTCCAGGGTGGGCTTAATCTGGCGAGCTTGGCTATCTGGATATAACTTTCTGATCTTTTGAATCATATCCGGAGAAGATTTCCTGATCCGAAGATGTAAATTTTCCCCAAAAGACTGAATATCTTCAATTTCAGGAAGAGCAAATAATTTTTCCCGATCCACAGCTCTACCTATACCAGGAATTTCTATAATCCGATTTATTAATGAAGACCGCAGCTCTCGTGTTGATCCCTTTAAGACAAATTGTCCATCTTTCATCATCGCTACCTGGTGGCAGCGGGCAACCTCGTCCATGTGGGGTGTGCTGACGATTACGCCCACACCCTCTTCTGCCACAATTCGCAAAATCAACTGCCAGAAATCCTGGCGAGTGACTGGATCCACACCCCTGGTCGGCTCATCCAGCAGCAGCAGTTGAGGTTGGTGAACCAGGGCAGAAGCCAGACCTAATTTTTGTTTCATGCCACCGGATAGATTTCCTGTCAGGCGATCTTTAAACTCAATTAACCCGACAAAGGAAAGGATTTCCATCGCCCGTGGACGCCAAAGCTCGGCCGTAAGTCCCCGTACTTCTGCAAAAAAACGGATATTTTCAAGGGCTGTCAGATCCTCATATAAGGAAAAGTTTTGCGAGAGGTACCCCAAGCCTTCCCGAGCTTGATCGGGGTTTGTCTCCATTGAATATCCATTGATGATCACCTTTCCTGAATCCGGGGTCATAGCTCCTGCCATTAAGCGAATCAAGGTGGTCTTCCCCGCACCGTCAGGACCGGTTAAACCCAACAAGTCACCAGGTTTTAATGTCAGGCTGAGATTTGACACTGCGGTGATCGAGTCAAAACTTTTTTTTACATCCCGAAGATCAACCAGAATATTTGTTTTCATTTTCACTACATCAAAGATCAGTATTCAAAGGTTACATCAGCTGGCATGCCGGGTTTTAATTTACTTGAAGCATCAAATATTATCAACTCTATCCCAAACACGGTTGTCCGCCGGCCTTCCTGAGTTTGAACGTTTCTGGGAGTATATTCTGCCTGATCGGCAATCCGGATTACTTCTGCGATAAACACCTGGGAAGGAAAGGAATCTACCCTGACTTTTACTTCATCACCCAGGTTTACTTTTCCGTAATTGTCTTCAGGAAGATATACTGTCAAACTGAGTTGATCTAATTGGACCAGGGTAATTACCGGTGATCCGGCGACAGCCAGTTCGCCTGGTTCAATTAATCGGTAAAGAACGGTGCCATTCACTGGTGCTATGATCTCTGTCATAGACAGCTTCACTTGCAGCTGTTCAAGGGCTGCTGCGGCAGAATCTATCCCCGCTTGGGCAACTGCCAGTTCGTCCTCGCCCGGCCCGGATTTTGCCAGATTTAGCTGAGCCTGGGCGAATGCAAGATTGGCTTCACCGAGAGCAAGTAGGTCTGGATCCGGTCCATACTTTACCTCCTCATATTCACTTTCAGCAATTGCCAGATTGGCGGCGGCCAGGGCCACGTCAGCGTCCAGAAGTCCCATTTCAATTTCATCTGCTCCGTCTTCCAGCCAATTCAAGTACCAGATGGCAGATTGATAATTATCAATTGCTTCTGTGAGGGCAATTTGAGCTTTTGCTTTATTTATTTTGCCTTTGGCATTGTTAAATTGCCTTTGTTTTTTATCTAATTTGTGTTCTGCCAGAACTACCTTGGCGTTGGCAGATTTGAATTCTTCAGGACTGGCTCGGTTGCCGGGTTGATTAATGATCCAATCGTACTGAGCATCGTCTAGGTTTTCCCTGGCTAAGGCAAGCTTGTGTTGTGCTTCCGCTGAAACAGCAGCAGCATTATCATATAGAGTTTCCAGGGATTGTTCTGAAGTTAGTAAATCCATCTCCGCTTTTGTTATCAATACTGCGCGTTGTTCTGGGGATCCTCCTGATACCAATAAATCATAAGCTGCCTGGGCTTGACGCAGGGTTGCTGAAGCTTGGTTAACTTGAGCAAGCAATTGAGCCTGATCAAGATAAACTAAAGGATCCCCCTCTTTTACTTGGTTTGCCTCATTAACCAGAACTTCTTTTATCTGACCGTTTAGTTGGGGAGATATTTTCACCTGGACTGCCTCAATGGTTCCAGAGGCGGTTAATCCACTGTTGTCTCTTTTTGCGAGGAATAAGACCCATATTGCACCGATGACAATGATGCCAATAATTACCAGGGGACCATATTTTTTTACATGATTCTTGATATTTTCAATTTTTGCCATAATATCCTCCGTGTGTTTACCCCAGTTAATCCAGGCGTTTTTTAAACCGTGTGGCTGCTAGAACCATTAACGCCGTAGCAAAAAATGTTAATGCCAGTACATCACTCTTTAATTCAGGTATCCCGCTACCTTTGAGCAGCAAGGAACGGATGATGGTCATGAAATATCGTAAAGGGAAAATGTAGGAGATGACCTGGAGTACTTTTGGCATCGCTTCCAGGGGAAAAAAGAACCCAGATAAGAAAATTGAAGGGAGCAGGGTCATGAAGACTGTCAACATGGCTTCTTGCTGGGTGTTCGCAATCACGGAAACTAACAGCCCAATTGCCAGGGAAGAGGTTAAGAATAATGCTGATAAAAGGAGAATTAAGAAAATGCTTCCCCGGATAGGGACGCCAAAGAATAAGTACCCCAATACCAGGACCTCAACGGTATTAAACAGCGCCAGGATAGCATAAGGGATGATTTTTCCTACAATCAATTCCCAGGGACGAATCGGAGTAACAATCAGCTGCTCAATAGTGCCCCGTTCCCGTTCTCGGACTACAGCATTGGCAGTTAATATGGCAGTTATAGAAAACAGGATCATACCAATAATGCCCGGTACCATGTGATAGGCGTCGATCAGATCGGGGTTGTACCAGATCACAGTATGCATTTCCAAGGGTTGATCCTGACTTACGACCAATCCGCGGCGGTAGAGTCGTTCAATTTGAATATCAGAGGCGTAACTTTGACCGATTAATCGGGCTGCGTTTAGGGCGGTGGTGGCGATTGAAGGATCAGAACCATCAATGACGATAGCGACATGAGCCTGACCTTCTCCGCTGATCTCAATACTGTAATCAGGAGGAATGATGATACCAATCCCTGCGGTGCCATTCTCAATCAGCTGTCGAAGATCATTTTCTGAATCCACATCGTACTTGAGGGCAAAATAGTCAGCTGCCCGATAGGCGTCCAGCAGCTCACGACTGGCGGGGGTCCGGTCCTGGTCAAAAACCACCAGGGGAATATTGCGGACATCACTGGTGGCGGAGTACCCCAGCAGAAATAACTGGATGATGGGGATGAGCACAATTAAACCCATTGTGCGCGGATCGCGGTAGATCTGGATAAATTCTTTTCTAATCAAGGAAACCAAACGGGAATTCATATCCTGCCCTCCTCGCTATCGGTCGTGATTCCGTACAGGAATAAATGAACAGCTTCCTTTAGGTCCAGTTTGATTAACTTCCCCACCGAGCGCTGGTTGATAAATCGGTTGAAGATAAAAAAAACAAACATGAGCGAAATAAAAATTAAGAACATCAAGGGAATATTTTTAGATCGCAGTTCTCTTCCTTCGAGGAGTTTCCCTGATATATCCACTGCCTGGGGAAAAACCTCTCCAAAAACCGTATTAATATGCTCTCCTTGGAACTCAATCAATTCAGCAAAGAGCAAGTTAATATAATCACCACGTTCCTGTAGGGTTGACTGGATGGTTTGGGCGGCAAAGTGAACCGTTTCAGAAACGTTAGATCCCCGGATGTTTTCCAGTTTAGTCACAACATCCGAGATGGGGTGATATTCGATAATGAGGGATTGAAAAATATCCTCCTTTCCGGAGAAGTGATTATAGATCCCACCCAGGGTGATCCCGGCTTTTTCAGCGATTTGGCGCATGGATGTGCCGTGGTAACCCTGTTCGGCAAAGAGGGTATGGGCAGTGGCGATAATATCGTTGCGGGCGCGCGTTCCTTTGGTCATTTTTTCAGGTTCCATAACCACCTCGTTGGTATAAAAACGAACGTTCGTTTATATTATATAAAAATTTAGATGGAATTGCAAATTAATGATGAGGAAAATCAATTGGTCCTTCAACCTGGGAGGAGTAGGATTACCGTGGCGATATATGGTATAGTAGTCGGGATATTCAATAAATCATTTGATCAACAGATTGGTCTTAAGGAGCAAAGAATGGATTCTTCGGCAAGTATTATTATCACAGCGGCGCTGGTTCTCTATTCCATCGGGGTCTGGAGTGAGCGGTTTCAAGGCAGGCTTAAGCCCTGGCATTTGGTATTTTTTGTTCTGGGTTTAATTTGTGATACCTGGGGAACAGGGATGATGTTAGGCTTTGTGGGCGGGATGGCATTTGATGTGCATGGTTTATCCGGATTGATCGCTATTATCCTGATGTTTATTCATGCTGCCTGGGCAGCGGTGGTGCTGATTCGGAAGGATGAACATGCTATTCAGAATTTCCATAAATTCAGCGTCCTGGTGTGGGTGATCTGGCTGATCCCTTATTTCAGCCCCATGTTTTTCAGTTTGGCGGGGTGATTAACAAATCGTATCCATACTAAACTATCTCAAAAACACCAAAACCCTCTGCGATCTGCTTTCGCAGAGGGTTTTGGTTGAATTGGCCAAAAGTAAATGGTCTATTTTAGTTGACTAAGTTGGTAGGTTTATAACTTGTTAGGTTTCCAAAATAGCTATGTTCATTCCAGTTCTAATTCTTCTATTATTGCCTGTGCGGCGTCCTCATTTTCAGGAAAGTTCACCTCACCATATATCTCCCAGGTTTCGATGTGAGTGACCGAGTGGTCAGGATCCAGGGTACTGATTGGAGCCAGGGTTTCCAGTTCCAGGAAATTACCATTGCTGTAGCACTCGCTGGAACTGCCGAAATCATAGTATTCTGCCTGGGGGTGATAGGCTGATCGTTTGACAAACAAAGTTCCTTCGTTCCAGTAAGCCAGCCAGCCGTGGGGATTTGGAAAACCGATTTTAAAGGGAGATTTCATTTTCGTCGGGATTAGAATATATCGATTGCCCCACTGGATATGCGGGGAATTGATATCTGTATAAGGCCAAACTGCTATTGAACGATTGGGTAAAAATCCTGTCTGTTCGATTGATTGGGGCAGGATTGCCACCCCTCCCTTTTTCAGCTGGGTAATTGCCCAGGGAGCACATTGGATCGGCCATACACCCCGGTTGATTAATGTGTGGTGAAGGATAACCTGGGGTTTATTTTCCACAAGTGAGATTTGAATAGATTTCTCTATTCCGGTCTGGATTTCAACCGGTTGTCTTATCAGCAGACCATCCTGAGTTGAGCTGATATCCACCGGCTGGTTGTCGGCATAATACGTCCGGGGCATGGCTTCGGGAGCATGCCATAACCGGTGACCGCCGTAAATATAATAAATCTCATCTTCGAAACTATCAAAGACCAGATCGGGCAGCTCGGCAAATAAATTCTCTCCTCCCTGGAAACGCAAGGAGATGATCCTTGGACCGACTGATTGGGTTATCAGCAGTTCCAATGATTCATTTTTTAACGAAACACAATCATGATTAAGGTATTTTGTAGTTTTCATAGACATTACTATAAAGGAGAGGTACTTTTTGGTATCTCTCCTTGGTTGGGTTAACGGAGACCTAGCAGTAAGTCTATCGTTAGTTGGTCAAGTCGTTCGTATTGGAGACCTTTTGATCCAATCGCTGAGCGGTCAAATGTCTGTGATTTTAACGCGGCAGCTTTGTCTTTGCTATATTTCCCAAAGTATTGAGCCATTGAACCATCATCAGCATTGATCTCGGACAGCAGGGCCTGGATTTCTTTATCCTGGTTGAATTTGGCTGCCTTTTCTTTCAGGGCCAGGTAAGTTCGCATGCAGCCGCGGGCGAAATCTTTAACCCCTTCGTAATCTTCAGTGCGATAGGCGTGGGCATCAAAATGCCGGGAGCCATCGTAGCCGACATCTTCCAGGAATTTTACCAGGTAAAAGGCAGCTTTGATATCCCGAGAGCCGAAACGCAGATCCTGGTCATATCGTCCTGGATACTGATCGTTCAGGTCGATATGGAATAGTTTTCCTGCTTCCCAAGCTTGTGCAACCCCGTGCATAAAGTTAATGCCTGCCATGTGCTCGTGGGCGACTTCAGGATTCACGCCCACCATTTCAGGGTGATCGAGAGTTTCAATAAAAGCCAGCATGTGCCCCGTGGTGGGATTATAAATATCTGCCCGTGGTTCATTGGGTTTGGCTTCCAGGGCAAATTTCAGATCGTATCCCTGATCCAGGGTATATTCACATAAGAAATTCATGGCTTCCCGGGAGCGTTTAATCGCTTCCGCTGGATCCTTGGATGAGTCGGTTTCAGTTCCTTCTCGCCCGCCCCAAAAGACATAGAACCTGGCACCAAATTCAACGCCGAGGTCTATGGCATTCATGGTTTTTTGAAGGGCATATGCCCGAACCCGGGAATTATTGGATGTGAAGGCGCCGTCCTTAAATATTGGGTCACCAAATAGATTTGTAGTTGCCATCGGTACTACTACACCTGTGTCATCCAGCGCTTTTTGAAAATCTTCTTTAATGACTTTTGCTTCAGATGGCGAAGCGTCAATCGGGATCAGGTCGTTATCATGGAAGTTAACGCCATAGGCACCCACTTCTCCAAGCAAGCGGACCAGATCCGCCGGTGACAGGGGTTCTCGTACCGGACCACCAAAGGGATCTCTCCCGATATTTCCGACAGTCCACAATCCAAAAGTGAATTTATGTTCTGGTTTTGGTTTAAAATCCGACATCTCGTACTCCTTGTTTAATAAAGTTCCCTCCTGCCCTCATCCCCGTTAGGGGATGAGGGTTCCTAGGGAGGAATAAGAAGAAGATAAATCAGCTAGGACCGCTTAAGTATTAATTCAATTTCCTGCATTTGATCTTTTCCCAGAGGACCATAATCCAGGGCTTGGCAGTTTTCCTTAACCTGCTCTACTGTCCGGAATCCAGGAATAGGGATAGTTTGTTCACTTCGAGCCCACAACCAGCCTAAAGCGCCCTGGGGAAGTGTGCGTCCTCCGCTGGTCAAAATCTCATGGATGGCTTCCATCTTTTTAAGCCATTCAGGACTGGGTTTGCCACCTTTGAAATAGGACATCCACTCGGGGCTATTTTCACCCCGGACATCATCAGACGATGGTTTGGTGTTTGCCGTATATTTTCCTGTCAGAAGTCCCATGGCTAATGGTCCGCGGTTTATTGCTGCCAGGTTATATTGTTCACACAGGGTTATCACTTCCGGGTTGTCGTCCAATACATTCAGCTGCAGTTGGATGCTGGCGCAGTTCTCGCCTTGCGCAAAAACCTCGGCACGGTCGGTAAAATCTGTACTCCAACCATAAGCCCGGATTTTTCCTTCTGTGAGTAAATCTTCCAGTGTATCTCGAACCGGCTCTGCCTTGTCAGCTGGATAGCCGTTATCATGAAATTGGTAGAGATCTATATAATCTGTATTCAAGCGTTTCAGAGACGCTCCGCAAGCTTGGCGGATATATTCAGGGGAGGCGTCAGACCCGGTCACTTGTTTGGTTTTCTCATCAAACACATTCGAAAACTTGGTCGCGATGACAACATCCGATCTATGATTGGATAATGCTTGAGCCAGCACCCTTTCACTATGACCGGCACCGTATACATCTGCAGTATCGAAAAAGTTTATGCCGTATTCCAAGGCAGCGTGGATAGCTCGAATGGACTCCTCGTCATTCACTTCGCCCCAGCCATGCGGTGTATCACCATCCCAGAATGGGCCGCCAATAGCCCAGCAGCCCATGCCAAGGGCGCTGACCTCAATTTCAGATCGACCCAATTTTCTATTAAAACCCATAAAAATCTCCTAATTCACTTCCACAGGGCAAACGAAAACCTGGTCTTTGATGACCGTTTTTTCATCGCCAATAATTTCAATTCTGCCCATTTGGCGGATATCTTCGCTGGAACTTCCGACCATCAGGATTATTTGACCCGGTTCAACAACCAGGCTCAGGTCGGAATCATAAAATGCCAATTGGTTAACCGGCAGGTTAAAGGTCACACTTTTTGTTTCACCGGGTTCCAACCCCAGGCGGATAAAAGCTTTGAGTTCTTTCATCGGGCGGGGTGAACTGGCAATTTCATCCCGGGTGTAAAGCTGGACTACTTCGTCACCCTGAACCTTTCCAGTATTGGTGATAGTGAGGGAAATTTTTACTTCTTCGCCAACAGCGGCCTGTTTTTGGTTAACGACCAGGTCGCTGTATTCAAAGGTTGTGTAACTCAAACCGTGTCCAAATGCAAACAACGGGGTGGCTTTTTCGGATACATAATCGTTATACCAGTGGGACTTCATCCCTGAGGGTTTATGGTTGTAAAAGATAGGCAGCTGGCCGACATGGCGTGGGAATGTCAGCGGCAGTTTGCCTCCGGGATTGGTATCACCGAAGAGAGCCTCTGCGACAGCAGCGCCTCCCTCTTCGCCGGGCAGCCAGGCTTCTAGAATGGCACTGGCACTTTCTTTTAACCAGGGGATGGCATAGGGGCGCCCGTTCACCAGTACTGCCGCAACAGGTTTGCCTGTGTTCAGTATTGCCACTGCCAATTCTTCCTGTACTCCAGGCAGATGAAGATCCACGCTGTCCCTGAATTCACCTGATGTACAGTCTGGTACCAGCCCGGAGTGATCTCCGAGAACTAAAACTACAGCATCAGCCCCCTTGGCTGCTTTTACTGCAGCAGCGATCTCAGAATTGTCTGGATCTAGATTATCACAACCTCTGGCATAAAGAATTTTTGTCTCAGGAGAAACAGCCTTTTTAATGCCTTCCAGGATACTGATCACTTGAACTTCATGTTTGGCTATATGATCGTGGTCAACCTTAACAAATGAGGAATCGGGGGGTGATTGGAAGGACAACAGCTCGACAGTAGCGGCGTAGGAATAATCACCAAGCTGATTGCGTTTGTTATCTGCATTAGGTCCAATAACTGCCAGGGTTTTGATATTTTTATTCAGCGGCAGCAGCCCATCATTCTCTAACAGGACTAAACTGCGGGAAGCTATCTCCCGCGCGAGCGACCGGTTTTCTGGTGTTTCAAAGACCTTCAGGACATCTCCTTCCTCTACATAGGGATTATCCAGGAGACCCAGTTCAATTTTCTTTTGGAGATGACGGCTTACTGCAAGATCCAGAAACTCCATGGAAACATCACCGGATTCAAGTGCCGTTTTTAGGGGATCGCTATAGCAGGCTACAGTGGGCAGTTCAACATCAATGCCTGCCTCAAGTGCCCGTTTTCCTGCGGTGGATTTGTCTTCGGCTGAATTGTGAAAATTGTGAATCATGATGATGGCCTCGTAGTCTGAGACCACCAATCCATTAAATCCAAGTTTGTCACGGAGTAGATTGGTTAAGATATTTCGGGAAGCAGCTACTACCTCTCCATCCAATTCAGGATAAGAGTTCATGATCGATGCCACTCCCACATCCCGAATAGCTGCCTGGAATGGAGCGAGAAATATATCATAAAGCTCGGTCTTTCCGACATGGACGGGTCCGCAGTTTTGACCTCCGGAAGACAGACTGTGACCGATGAAGTGTTTCCCGGTGGCCATTACACCCTTTTTCAAAGTTTCTCCCTGCAGTCCGCGAATGTATGCCATGCCGAACTGGCTGACCATTGTTGGGTCCTCCCCAAAGGTTTCCTCGGTTCGACCCCAGCGTGGATCCCGCGAAACATCCAATACCGGGGCAAGCGCTTGACGTGCGCCAACAGCTAACAGCTGTTTACGAATAGCCAGGGTCATTTCTTCTGCCAGCCGGGGTTCGAAAGTGCTAGCCAATCCAATCATTTGGGGGTACATAGATCCACCAAGCATTTTGGCGCCAAAACAACATTCTTCATGCAGGATGGCCGGAATTCCCAGGCGGGTGTTTTCGACCAGGAATTTTTGGATCTGATTGCCAACTTTCGCGGCTTTAACCGGTTCCCAGGTGGTGGCACCGGCTACCCGGGTGATCTGTCCGATACCAAAACCAAGCATATCCTTAACTTTTCCCAGATCAAATTCTCCTTCAGATTGGAGTTCATACATCCAATAAGAACCAAGCTGGGCTAGTTTTTCATCCAGGGTCATTTGAGATACTAAATCTTTTACACGCTGTTTGATAGATGCCATTGATTCCTCTATCTTTCCTTTAAATTATTCCTGTGAATATCCAAGTATTTTAAATAGATCTGCTGATGACATGAGTCAGAAATCCTGATTGATTGCCTCCAGCCAGCACTCAGGTATGATCTTGTTGGCCTGCACACGGCTGTCACCCCAATACCCAGTAGGGTAGGGTTTCCCCCACAGGGCCTGGGAATCCCAGTAGGTGTTGATATATACCACGGCGCGGATTACATCTTTGTTGTTCACAACAAAAGAGAAATATGGTTCATACCATTCTTCCCAGATTTGCTCAGTGGTTCGCTCCTCATATTGCTGTCCCATAATTTCATGCCTATTCACTAATAAAATTGTCAGCGATGATTTGTCGATACCAGATCGCGCTGGATTTCGGGATTCGTTGCAGGGTTTGGTAATCGACATAAACGATCCCAAATCGTTTGGAATACCCAAATGCCCATTCAAAATTATCCAATAAAGACCAGGCGAAATATCCTTGCACCGGTACGCCGGCCTGGATTGCTTTATTAACCATGATCAAGTGCCGTTTGATAAAGGATAGGCGTTCTGGATCGTCCACCTGTCCATTAATCACTTGATCCGGAAAAGCTGCTCCGTTTTCAGTGACCAGAATTGACGGGAAAGCATAGTCAAAATACAGACGCCCCAATACTTTATAGATACCCTCTGGATAGACCTCCCAGTCCATTTCTGTGATTTCATCCCCGCGCCACACTGTTTGAGGATGATTATCTTCTTCGGATATATCAGCAGATCTGCAGATTTCTCTGTTGTAATAATTAACACCAAGGAAGTCAATAGGTACAGCAATAGATTCCAGATCACCCGGGTGAATCCAATCCATCTTCTGTTGATAACTTTCAACCATATCCCCGGGATATCCTCGTCCAACCAGGGGATCAAGGAACCAGCGGTTGATGTGTCCATCCTTATAAACAGCAGCTTTTTTATCCGGGATACTGGGAGAGGCTGGCTCTGTTGTTGTTAGATTCAAGGTGATACCGACTTTAGAATCAGGACTGTTTTGATGGATAATCGGTACGGATTGACCATGAGCGAGCAGGAGATGATGGGTAGCAATTACGGCTTTGCCAAGGTCGGAAATACCGGGCGCATGGCGTCCTTCATAGTAGCCAATAAAAGCGCTGACAAAGGGTTCGTTTATCGTAATCCAATTTTTAACCCTATCCCCCAAATCGCGGCTGACAATATCTGCGTATTCGACAAAAGTATCTACAATAAAACGGGCTGGCCATCCACCGGCATCCTGTAAAGCTTGAGGTAAATCCCAGTGATATAAAGTAATATGAGGTTCAATACCCGCATCCAGCAATCCATCCACCAGTTGGCTGTAAAAATCCAAGCCAGCCTGGTTAACCTTACCCTGACCTGTGGGCAGGATCCTCGGCCAGGAGAGAGAAAAACGATATGCCTTCAGACCAAGATCTTTAATCAGTGTGATATCTTCCTGCCAGCGATGATAATGGTCACAGGCAATATCGCCGGTATCGCCATTATCTACCTTGCCCGGAGTATGGCTGAACCGGTCCCAGATGCTTTCGCCTTTTCCATCCTCATCCCAGGCGCCTTCAATTTGGTAAGATGCGGTAGCAGCTCCCCAGATGAAGTCTTTCGGAAATATAAGCTTTTCGTCGTTCACATAAGCCTCTCGGATTTTTTTGTGTTCTGATATCAGGGACAATCCAACCACTCAATGGGTTGGCTGCCGGCCTCATCTTGCCCGTAACCATATGGAAACAGCGGTGCAGAGCAGCCAGTCAGGCTGTCCGAGCTGCTTGAATTAATCGGTAATTGGTACGCGGCCAGGTATAGGGAAGTTTCCCGGTGAAGGGAAAATCACCAAACAGAACATCAACCATGCCCTCGCCTTCCGTGCCTGGTAGCCAGGCTGCTACCCATGCATCCGCCATCTGATATTGCTTTGTTATGATCAGGGGGCGCCCAGAGAGGATGATGACAATCAATTTCTTGCTGTTGGTGCGCATGTTATTAATAACCTGACTATCTACTTGTGAGAGATTTAGACTGCGCGTGTCACCAACCCCTTCAGCATATGGTTGCTCGCCAACTACGACAATACCTACATCAGCTATGCCATTGAATTCACCAGTGGGGTTGAATTCAACCTGCGAATCCAATGGGACTACCGCCTTAATGGCCTGTAAGAGGGTTGTACCAGGCTTCCTTTAAAATCTTCTTCAAAGGTTGTATAAGCGCCATTAATGGTCAACAAAGGCAGCAGCTGATCAACTGTTAGGGTATTGTCCAGCATCCAGGGTTCTGGGGTTTGGTTTTCCGGTCCGATCTGAGTAACAGCACGGTAGATAACACCCGTGGGGGAGATGTGCGAGGGAAGCAATTGTTCATCAAATGCCTGAGGTGGATTTAAGGGACTGCCGACCATAATCACACCACTCTGATAATAATCTTTCCAGCGGAAAACATTTTCGACCCCGTTTTCATCAGCCATACGGTAAATATCGGGGTCGTAGGACATGACCCCCGGTAAACCGGGTTGAATGCAGGTAATGATCCCCATATCAACCATGCGAGCCAACTGCTGATCATTTACACCAACAGAGTGTTCAATCCGATGCCGGTAAAGCTCGTTTGTCTTACCATCCAGGGTATACTCGAAAGCGTTTAATGCCAGTTCGTGGGATTGGATGCTGATCGCCTTGGTTGAAATTTGCCAGTCCTCAGCATGGTAGCGGCTGAACAGTTCATTTAATTCTTCCTGGGTCCAGAAAAGTTCCCGGCCGGAATCGTAATCAATAAATACTTTAAGTCCTGCAACCCGTAAATGGGGACTCAGCTGTTGGCCCGGTTGATAGTTTTCATACCAATCACCCAGAGATGCTCCGCCGAAGTCGTTTGTAAGCAGATAGGCATTTACCCGCAGCGGCAATTCGCCGCGTTGATCAGCCGCGAGCATCTCATCCAGATTTGCCTGGTCTATGTAAAGTTCATCCACACTCGTCCATCCCTGGGACAGGGCTTCCTGGACTGCTTCTTTTAGGGTAGAAAACCCCCATTTATATCGCTGCTGGAGTCGATGGGAGTGGCTGTCAATGAATCCCGGTGTCAGGGTGAGTCCCAACAAGTTAATTACGTTCGTCTCTGGAACACGCAGTTCCAGGATCTCCTCATTAGACCCCAGAGCAAGAATCCGCTCACCCTGGATGGCAATTGCTTCTACCCGGGGTTGGGATGGCTCCATGGTCAGGATGATCCCATTGTGGAAAATAATATCGGGGATATTGTTTTCAAACTCAACGATTACGTTAGGGGTTGGATCAGAAGATGAGCTCAGCGCTTCATCTGGTTGACCTGTCTGATTTTCTGAGGTTGGGGAAGAAGATGACCCTTTTGAACCACAGGCAGCCAAAAGGATTAGTAAGAGAATAACCAAGGGTAAAGTGAGGTATTTTTTCATCTCTTCCTCGTTGATCTTTTTATTTGACGTCCGCTGAATAAAATTGAGCTGGGAGTTATTTCCGCCCGCTTTTTTCAGATGATAAATATTTAAGGGATTCGATTAGAATATCTATAGTGTAACATTATTCATCGCCCGGATTAATAACCAAAAAGGGAATAGATACATAATGAAAAACGAAAAAAACCGATTAACTGGAGTATCTCCAGCCTAATCAGCTAATTAATCCTGCTTGGTCTGGGGGATCGTATTGATAGTTATATCCCAACTTCCTGATACTAATAATCTCATCCCTACCTAGCACTTCCCGGATTTATGTCTCACGATTTTGCTTATAATACAACAAATTGACTACCATTCCGTATTATATATAACATTAGTTAAGCATCAGGGTTGAAAATTATTTAGATCAGAATCACAAGGTAGAGAAACCAATGGACTCAGACCAATCTTCCAGCTTCCCCGTTAGAAACAACCAAATGCTAACCCAGCGATTGACTCTCATCACCGGGGTTATGATGACTGTTCTATCTGCAGTTTCGCTAATATTTCCAGAGGTTGTATATCTCGACCGGAAAATGGTTGAATCCTTTTTAGCGAATGATCTGGTTAATATCATTATTGGCCTGCCAATTTTCCTGGTATCCATCTGGTTAATAAATCGGGAAAGGTACCTGGGTTGGATGCTGCTGCCCGGTGCCCTGATTTATGTTATCTATAACTATCTGGCATACTTTTTTAGCAGACCTTTTGATTTATTTGCTTTGGTAAACCTTGGGCTGGTCCTGTTAAGTTCGTATACACTATTTTATTATCTTCGCTCGGTAAATCATAATGCTGTCAAGGAGCAGTTAAAAACAACTGTGCCTGTAAAAATTCCCGCCTGGGTGTTGATCATCTTCGGCGCGGGGTTTTTTCTCCTGGCATGTTATCAGATCATTGATGGTCTTATGAAAGGAATAATTCCCCCATTGGGGGAGAATGCTGTCTCGTTGGCAGATATGGTAGTTTCAACACTTTGGTTTACCGGTGGGATCGCCTTGCTACGTAAGAGACCCATTGGGTATACCCTTGGCCTTGGACTGCTTTTTGTCACTTGCAGCCTTTTTATTGGTTTGATTTTGTTTTTAATTCTAGCTCCGGCCCTTACAGATCAGCCGTTCGCAATCATGGATGTAATCACCCTCCTGATTATGGGATGCATTGGATTTATACCTACCGCACTCTTCTGGCGAGGTGTGGTGGTTCGAGAACCATAATAAAGCTAAGGATTGTTTTATGGGACCTCCAGGCCATTTTGGGGTTGCCTTTGCTGCCAAATCCACAAAATCAACAGCGCCATTGTGGATTATGATGATAGCCAGTGAGCTGCTGGATTTACTAAGTTTTGCTTTTGAGGCTATAGGCCTGGAACGTTTTGCCATTTCCAGAACCACTCTTCGTGAGGGAGTTCAAATCATTAAACCCGGTTCCATTCCCTGGTCTCACAGCTTGCTTATGTCTGTCGTCTGGTCAACCCTGGCTGCTGGAATCGTATATCTGATTTATCGGGAGGAAAAAACCAGTTTAGTTGTTGGCTTGGTGGTTTTCAGTCATTGGGTCCTGGATTTTATTGTTCATCCACCGGACCTTTACCTGCTGTTAAAAAACTCACCCCAGGTTGGGTTGGGTACGTGGTCCTCTGGTCCTGGCCTGATTGCCAGCATTGCCCTGGAGCTGCTTCTTCTATCCGGTGGGGTTGTCCTTTATGCCAATTCTAAAAAGTGCAGTAAGGCACTACCCCAACTCAAACAATAAATATCTGAAACACATCAGGAGATTTAGATGAGCATCGCAGGAAAATTACTGCCAGTTGGAGTATTGTTTGTAATTACAATTGGATTTGGTTTCTGGGTCAGCCGTACAGGCAAGCCTTATAATGGATTACTTTTTAATATCCACAAGCTGGTCGCGTTGGGCGGGGTGATTATTGGCTCGATTCTGATCTTCAGACTGGATCCGTTCGCAGAATTCCCGCTGCTGGTGATCGCACTTCTTGGAGCCGCTGCGGTTTGTGTGATAACGATGTTTGCCACCGGTGCCGTGATGAGTATTAAGGAAGAGGAGACCAGGCTGGTATTAACGATTCACCAGATTTCGCCATTTTTAATAACCTTTTCGATGGGGTTAGCGGTATACTTATTGGGTTTGAAGTTATAAAAAGTTCGGAGGAAGGAATGGAAAAAAAGGTATTAGTGGCTTACGCCAGTAAACAAGGCGCTACCGCAGAGATTGCTGAAAAGATTGGTAATGTCATTCGTGATGCAGGTCTAGTTGTTGATGTGTTTCCTGCTGACCAGGTGCGGGATCCAGGCACCTATGATGTAATTGTGCTGGGCAGCGCTGTTTATTACGGCCGCTGGCAAAAGGATGCCGTGACTTTTCTTAAGAGAAATGAAAAGTTTCTCGCCGATCTGCCTGTGTGGTTCTTTTCCAGCGGACCGGTTGGAGAGGGAGATCCAGTTGATTTATTAGATGGGTGGCATTTCCCACCTCTCCAGCAGGAAATTGCTGATCGAATCCAACCCCGAGGGATAAGGGTTTTCCATGGCGTCTTGAGGAATGACAAACTAAACTTCTTTGAGAAATGGATCATGAATAACTTTGAATCTCCTGAAGGAGATTTTCGGGATTGGGATGCCATCACTGCTTGGGCAAAGACCATTACAGAGGGGTTGAAGTAACCAGCAACCTGCAATGACAAAGAATTCAAGGAATTAAAAATGAAAATAACCATCCTTAATGGTAACCCTACCCCTTCATCTTTTGATGAGTATTTGGAAAACTTGAAATCTAGTTTGGAATCTAAAAACCATCAAGTAACACAGCTAAATTTGCGCGAGTTATCACTTAAGTACTGCATCGGCTGTTTTGATTGCTGGACCAAGACCCCCGGTATGTGTGATGCGGATGAAGCCTCTCAAGAGATGGATCGAGCAGTGATCAACTCCGACTTTACACTCTGGGCCGCGCCCCTTAAGCTGGGCTTTCCAACAGCATTGATGAAAATGGCTTTTGACAAACATCTGCCCTTGATTCACCCTTACATGGTGGTGGACCAGAATGAAGCCCATCACCTGAAAAGGTATGCGCGTTATCCTCGCGTTGGCATGCTGGTGGAAAAAGAAACCGATACCGATGAAAATGACCTGGGCATCATCACCCAGATCTTTTCCCGGACAGCGATAAACTTTAAATCAAAATTGGACTTTATGGAAACAACTGATCTGCCGGTTGAGGACCTGTCCCAAAAGATTCTCAACCCGCGGAAGGGGGGACATCTTTATCACCGAAGGCTCGGACCTGTCCCCGGAGTTCAGGTACAGCCGCCTAAAAAGATGACTGCATTTAACGGCTCCCCGCGCGGTAAAAAAGGCAATACCCCCATCATGCTGGAGGAATTTATGAAAGGTTTTGGGGGTGAGCATGAGATCCATCACCTGGTCCGCGTGAAGGATCGTGATCAGCAGGTACAGGCTTTCAAAGAAGCGGAGTGTGTCTGGCTGGGATTTCCGCTTTATACCGACGGAATGCCGGGATTGGTAAAGGACTTTATTGAAACCCTGGAACCGCTGCTTAAACGGGAATACAATCCCCCGATCGGTTTCCTGGTTCAGTCCGGATTTCCGGAAGCCCTGCATTCCCGTTATGTGGAACGGTACCTGGCAAAACTGGCTTCCCGGCTGGGATCCCCATATTTAGGCACGATAATCAAAGGCAATGGTGAGGGCATCCGGCTCATGCCGGCAGAGGCTACACGGGGGCTGTTTGATAAATTGAGAGCCCTGGGAGCAGGTCTAACGGAAACCGGAAAATTGGACCCTGATATCCTCAAGGAGATAACCAAGCCAGAGCGTTATCCCCTGATCCTGGGTCCGCTGCTTAAGCTATTCCTGAAAACAAATATGGCTCACAGTTACTTTGACCGTATGCTTCATGAAAACAACGCCTTCGAGCAGCGAAATGATCAACCATTTATAAAATCAGCTTGATTGGATTGGTATTATTTGGGATAATTAATTATATGGAAGGGAGTAATGTATTTTGAAAGAACAATTCCGTCTGATACCTATTTTTCTCCTGGCCGGATCCTTGCTTGTGCTCTTGGTCCTGTTTGTTATTCGTGTTAACGGGGATAACAATCAAATCTCTGGGGCAAAATTACCCCAGACAGCTGCTGTGGTTAAAGCGACAGCAGAGATGGTTCCAACCAGTACAGCTACTAAAACCCCTCTGCCCAGCAAAACGCCAACCCCGGAACCCACAGCCACCATGCCAACTACCACGGTAACCGAAACCCTAACAGACCTGGCTATTTTAGAAACCGGGTCTCCGCTTGGTTGTAACGAAGTTGCCTTCCTGGCAGATGTCACGATTCCTGATAATACTACCCTGGATCCGGGACAGAAGTTCACCAAGACCTGGCGATTACAGAATAATGGTACCTGCACCTGGGATACGGATTACACGATCTATTTTCATTCCGGAGAAAAAATGTCCGGTCCTTCCAGCCAGAAAATGGTTACTATTCCGGTTCCGCCGGGTAAGACCATAGAGATTTCTATTGATTTGACTGCGCCAAAGGAACCAGGGAAATATAAAGGTTACTGGGCGTTTAAAAACGCCGGTGGACACCACTTTGGTCTTACCGAAAATAGATACCCTATTTATGTGTTAATAAAAGTTGTTGGTCCCTGACCCTAGTCAACTGATAGTTCCACGCCATAACCCGCATTGGGGAAATAATAAATAAAACCGCTCTCAATTGAGAGCGGTTTCTGTATGGTGATCGTGTGTGGCTGATAACCAACTCCTGTTTGTCTTTGATCATCAGACAATGATTGTCTTTACCCCCGTTTCCTCTTCCAATTCCGCTGCAAAAGATTCCAGAGCGCTTAATTCAAAGAAGCTGCTTTCTCCAGCCGGTTTTCCCAAAACTACCAGGGTGATATCTTCTTCTTCAATAACCTTGGTTAACTCATCCCGCACTTCGCCTTCCCGCAGAATGGTGGCAGCTTCCAGTCCACCTTTTTGAGCTCGTTCCTTCGCCATTAATAATAAAAATTCACCCCGCTTGGATATTTCTCCTTCAACATCAACGACAATGGGAGCGCTGGTTTTATCGATGAAGTGGGTATCGACCACACATAAAAAAACTAATTGACCTCCGCAGTCCAGGGCAAGCTGGATGGCTTTATCTTGAGTCATGAAACTGGCATAACAAATAGAGTTTTCGCAGATCAACTGGTCATCATTGATCTGAATCTGACTGGTCTTATAGCCTCTTTTTGATACGGTGATGGTAAGGTGGGAAATATTTTCATCCCCAGGAGACTTGGCAGATGCTGTCCGGTCTCCAAATCCCATTAAGATCACAACACCCAGGATCAGAAAGATTACTAGTATTGTGACGTGCCTGATCCGCATGAAAGCTCCTGTTTCAGGAAGATAAAACTACTTCAGCGTCAGTGTTTTCTTCGATGTGATTAACAATGGCTTGAAATTCATTTTCATCCAGAAGATTATCCTCAGTCCCCTTTCCTGGCCGGCCAAGGATTATATACTCGGCTTCTATTTCCAGGCAAAGACGGATAATCTCTTCGATCACCTCCCCCTCCGCGTTGACTATTTCGCCTCTAGACATTCACTCTGGGCTTGTTCCTGGGCTGCTAGAAGGATGAACTCACCCATCTCCTCCATTTCTTCAGCGATATGGCCAATCCTGCCGCCGCCGGAATGGGCTAAAAAATCCAAATTGATTACATAAAGGAAAAAAATCGTCTGCCCGCTCTCTTTCGCCAGGGCGATGGATTTATCGATGGTTGGCTGGCTGGCAGGACCTCCCCGAATAGCGCAAATTATTCCCGGCATACTACCCTCCCCGGTTAGAGACAGGCATGAGATGGTCTTCTTTTCGAAATAAGATTATAAATACTACGGAAGCATTTGTCAGGCTCAAGGGGTTAATTTTCATTATCCCCGCTTGGATTCCGGTCAATTTGTTTTTTTGCGCCCAGAGCAGGAACTCCCCAGGAAGTTGTAATACCGGGTTTCAGCCCCGTTTCATAGCCACCAGCGTTTTGTTGAAGATCTGGGCGGCAGTCACCAGCAGGTACCCGGCAGCAATTACCGTTATTGTTATTGTGATCGAAGTATATTCCAACAAATAACCTGCCAGCAGCATACCTAAAGGAGCGGCAACAAAAGCACCGGCCGACAACAACCCAAATACCCGCCCCCGCATTTCCGGAGGGATGTGTTCCTGAGCCACGGTCATGATTAAGGGATTGATAGGACCGGACATCACACCGGTGATGAATAACAACCCTGCCACTACCGGGAAAGGAGGAGTGAATATCAGAGCCCAAAAAGGCAGCCCCAACATAAAAAAGGAAATCACATAGGTTGGCCTGCGAGGTAATCGGGGACCTATCGCACCAAAAATCAAAGTGCCCAGCAACGCCCCGGCGCCAAAGCTGGAAATGATGATGCCCAACTTGGTTGGGTCACCAAAGATCTCCTTGGCGTAGACTGGCAGCACCACAGAAAACAAGGGGGCATCAAGAAAATTAGTAATCGCCACGGTGATCACCAGAGAGAGCAATAACCGATTCTGGCGGAGAAACTGGAGTCCTTCTTTTAAGTCATCCAGATATTTCGATTCAGAAACAGGTTTTTTATCGACAGTCGGAATTGTCAGCGCAAATAATATGGCTGAGATGGCAAATGTTCCGGCATCCAACCAGAGCACATTGCTGGTGCCGATCCAGGCAATCAGCATACCCGCTAACGCCGGACCAATCAGGATAGAACCTCGTTGTATGGCTTGTTGGAGGGAATTTGCCCGTTCCAGATCTACCCCACCCTCTTGGGCTAAATCCGGAAGCAGAGATGCCCTGGCAGTGTGCCCGGGAGCATCCAGCAGGGCGCTAAAAAAGACCAGGGTCAGCAGCAGCCAGAATTCAAGCCCTATTGTGAAATACAAAAGAGGGATCAAAGCCACTGTCACCCCGGAGCCGATATCCGAGATGATGCTCATTTTTTTATGGCCCAGACGGTCAACAATTGTCCCGCCAAAAAATGTCGCGATCACTGAGGGAAGGGCAGTGAAGAAACCAACCAATCCGGTTTTGGCTGCGCTGCCGGTGGTTTCCAATACAAACCAGGGTACGGCGATCATGGTGAGATAGTTGCCGATCAGGGAAATCGCGTTGGCAGCTAAAAAACTGTAAAACGGTAAACGCTTCAAATTATTCTCCGTTATAGATACGGTGGATTGAATACTTGAGTTTACATCAAATGGTTGGAAATGTTAAATGATTTTTCCGTAATCATATATGTAAATAGGGATGCAATCCCTTTAAGGGATTGCATCCCTATTTAAGATAGTTGCTGTTCATGGGAATAGTGTTGACAGCTCATAAGCCGTATAAAGGCAGACGTTTCCAGATAAGCTCCCTCTCATGAGAAGCAAGAAGGAATGAATAATAGAACTTACACCAGGGAACTGAGAAAGGGTACTACAAATTTCGGGTTACCCCCTGGAGGTTTGTATGAGTTTCTTCCCCTTTTAATCTTAAGAAATCAGATTTTAAGGTCACTGACCTTGCGTTTTTGTTAGGTCTGCTCTAGAATAAAAATCAAGCCAGTTAATGATTAATCCAGTAATAACCAGGAGGTAAAAAGGAAAACATTTTCTACCTGATGGGGGAGATTTGTTTTGACGTAAATCCTAAAGTTGAGATTCACTTACTTTGTAATTTTTGTTCACAAACAATTTAATAGGAGAAAACAAGATGACTCGGAATATCCCCCTCAAGGTATTTTTTAACAGTGTGCTGATTGTTATTTTGTTATTTATTGCCTTTCCGGTGGCGCAAGCCTTTGCTTTACCAACAGAGATTTTCTTCTCGGAATATATTGAAGGATCAAGTTATAACAAAGCTCTTGAAATTTATAACGGAACTGGATCAGAAGTTGACTTAACAACCTATACCATCGAGCTGTATACCAATGGCTCGGCTACAGCCTCCAAAACCGTTGCCCTGGTCGGCACACTGGCCGATGGTGATGTTTTTGTGATTGCCCATGAAGATGCGGATCCTGCCATCTTAGCGGAAGCGGATCAAATAGATCCCACCAGCAACGTTATAAACTTTAATGGCGATGACGCGCTGGTTCTGAAGAATGGCACGACTGTGGTCGATGTTATCGGGCAGGTTGGTTTTGATCCTGGTTATTATTGGGGAAGTGGGAGTGTCACCACACAGGACCATACCTTGCGACGAAAAGAAACTGTCTGTTCCGGTGATACGGATGGTACTAATGCTTTTGATCCAGCCCTGGAATGGGATGGATATGCAAAAGACACCTTTGATGGATTTGGAACACATACAGCATCTTGTAATGGTGCTGTTGAGACTGCTCCCTCGGTGACGACCACAACCCCATCAGCAGGTGCTGTAGACATCCCTGTGGATGCCAATATTGAGATCACTTTCAGCGAAGCCGTGAATGTTGTTGATCCCTGGTTTGGGATCGTTTGTTCGGTTAGCGGAACACATACCGTGGCCGTCAGCGGTGGACCAACGACCTTTACCCTTGATCCTGACCTGGATTTTGATAACAGCGAAACCTGCACGGTTACAGTCCTGGCTGCCCAGATTACAGATCAGGATACGGAAGATCCTCCCGACTTTATGGATGGGGATTATGTTTTCGGGTTTGATGTTGAAGACCTGGTGGTTGTTGAACCCCCGGAGATCATTATCACTGAAATCATGTATGACCCCGACAGCCCTGAGGATGACTGGGAATGGGTTGAAATTTACAATGCCGATGATATAACAATTGATTTAGCAGGTTATGTGATTGATGATAGCAACAATACCCCTCATTCTTATGCAAATATCACTGGCGGCACGCTAGCCCCCGGTGAACAGGCTGTCCTCTATAACGCGGATGATTTAACAGCGATTGAATTCCAGGCAGCCTGGGGGACAGTCAACCTGATCCCTGTTTACCACTGGTCTGCTATGGGGCTTAACAACAGTGGTGATATGGTTAGCTTGTGGGAAAACTATACCAGCTATGCCGGTGATCATGCGATCCATGCCAATGCTATTGATACCGTGAATTATGATGGTCCCGGATTCCCTGATCCTTGGGATAAGTCAATATACCTGACGGATCTGACGGCGGATAACAACCAGGGAGTGAACTGGTCTACAAGTTCAGATGGCGGTGTAACACCGTTATTTACAGGTTACGTTAGTGCGCCAGCTTTTGGCAATGAAGGTGAAATTGGTTCACCAGGAATCCGACCAACCGAAATGTGCGGTGATCCCTACACCCCGATTTATGATATCCAGGGGAGTGGTTTTACCAGCCCCCTTGTTTACAGCGAAGTAGTTACTGAAGGTGTTGTAGTAAGCGACTTCCAGTATGGTGGATTAAGGGGGTACAACATTCAGGATCCATCTGGAGATGATAATGATTCCACCTCGGATGGCATCTTTGTATACGACTACAGCACATATATTGATGTAAATGTGGGTGACTATGTCAGGGTTCGGGGGGATGTGAAGGAGCAATACGGCTTAACCGAAATTACCTATCTTGACCAGGTTTGGTTGTGTGGATTTGACAGTGTGGCTCCTACGCCAGTTTCTCTGCCGCTGACGGATGAAAGTGATCTTGAAATCTACGAAGGCATGCTGGTCACTTTCCCGCAGTCGCTCTATATCACAGAATATTATAACTTTGATTACTATGGCGAAATCGTGGTGGCGACCAGCCGCCAATTCCAGCCGACCGCTCTCTATGAGCCCGGTTCCCCGGAAGCGGTTCAGGCACTGGTAGATAACCTTCTCGGCAGGATTATAGTTGATGACGGCCGAACCTGGTACAACCCGGATCCCGCCAGACACCCGAATGGGGCAGAATTTAATCTAGCCAACCTGTTCCGGGGCGGCGATATCCTGAACAATCTAACCGGGGTAGTGGATTACGCCTATGGAGAATATAAGATTCAACCTACCATGGGGGCGGACTATGTAAACGCCAATCCTCGCCCTGAAGCGCCTGACTCCGTGGGCGGAGGTCTAACAGTTGCCAGCTTTAATGTGCTTAATTACTTCACGACCATTGATACCGGTGCTTGGATCTGTGGTCCCAGCGGAGATATGGAATGCCGCGGGGCGGACACTGCTTTAGAGTTCACACGCCAACGCGATAAGATCATCTCGGCCTTGTTGGCTATCGATGCGGATGTGGTTGGTTTGATTGAAATTGAAAACAATGAATTTGAAGCCGTTGCAAATTTGGTTAGCGGCCTCAATGCCGTTGCGGGCGCTGGAACTTATGCTTATGTAGATACTGGTTATATCGGCGGAGACGCGATCAAGGTTGCCTTCATTTACAAACCCGCGGCAGTATCCCTAGTAGGCGATTATGCTGTCCTGGATTCTTCCGTGGATCCCCGTTTTATAGATACCAAGAACCGCCCGGCTCTGGCGCAGACCTTTATGGATAATACTACCGGCGGAATCTTCACTGCGGTGGTAAATCACCTGAAGTCAAAAGGTTCCCCTTGTGACGATATCGGTGACCCAGATATTGGGGATGGGCAGGGCAACTGCAACCTGACCCGCACGGCCGCTGCCGAAGCCATGGTGGATTGGCTGGCAACTGACCCGACTGGGAGCGGGGATGCCGATTTCCTGATAATAGGCGATTTAAATGCCTATGATAAGGAAGATCCAATTGACGCCCTGATTGCTGGTGAGTACAGCGATTTGGTGTTCCAGTTTGTAGGGGAGGACGCTTACTCCTATGTATTTGACGGGCAGCTGGGCTACCTTGACCACGGATTGGCGCTAGCGAACGGCGGACTGGCTTCCGAGGTCTCTGGAGCCACGGTCTGGCATATCAATGCCGATGAACCAGATTTGATCGACTACGATATGAATTACAAACAACCCGCTCAAGATGCAATCTATGCTCCGGATGCTTATCGCTCTTCGGATCATGATCCGGTGTTAATCGGCCTGGATGTCTGTGATGAAATTGCGCCAACCCTGGAGATTGAACTCTCCACCGATACCCTCTGGCCGGCCAACCATAAATACGTGGAAGTCACTGCAACTGTAACTGCAGCTGACAACTTTGATATCGATCCGGTTGTGACCCTGCTTTCCGTCACCTCCAGTGAAGAAGATGATGATGGGGGCGATGGGCATACTTCGGATGATATCGTTATCATTGATGACTACACCTTCCAGCTGCGTGCGGAACGGTCTGGAAACAGTGAGAACGGCCGCGTGTACACCATCACTTACCAGGTAGAAGACGATTGCGGAAACCTGACTGTGGAAAGCGCGACAGTGGTAGTCCCGAAGAGCCAGAAGAAGAAATAAACAATCAGATAAATTACGAAATGGAAAAACACTTGATAGGGATATCAAGTGTTTTTTCATGCCGGGTATGGAAGGGATCCCGAACTGGTTTTGTTATTCCCTATTAGATTTAACGGATTTTATTGATTTTTCTATACTTGGTGTGAGCCAGCATCCCTCAGAGATCGTAAATATTTCCCTGCCGTTCAGACAACCTCGATTACTTCCAGCCGGATCAGTTCATCGACAATATTCTGGATTTCAGTTGAGTAATCTGGTTCCACTCCAGCTTTGTCCATGATGTCGGCAATCGAAAGCGGCCGAGCCTGCGGGAAAGGTAAGTGGAACAGGAATTTTCCCTGGGGGGTGGTCAGGCTGATCTTGTGTTCCTGGCGCTCTCGCCCCGCACCTTCCCAGATTGTGACACCACTGAAGCCATCTCCAGAGCGGGCAACTGAAAAATTCGCCCCATTATCTTTTATCTCCCGGACTAATCTTGCCAATTCTTCTCCCGGGTTTTCCTTTTCGAATTCGGTTAAATCCACTTCAAGAGAAATCTTGGATTTGTTTAGTGTATAACGAAAGTAGGGCCGCTTCTTTTCAAAAACTTCAGTCTTTTTAACGATCTCGAGCTCGGCCAGCCCATCCAGGAAATCCTGAGCTGTTTTAATATGTAAACTTAACCGGGAAGCAGCTTCGGAGGCGGATATATCCTGATAGTTTACCAGCAGCTTAAAAAATTCTTCCGCGTATTCTTTGGATAGGGATGCACTCAATTTTGCAGCAATTTTATAATTCATCGGCACCTCGACTTACAGGAAAGGGTGTAATCTCAGTGCATTCATCCTGTCAATGACCTGGGAATCCTGGCCGTTTTTGGATAATTCTAAAAACTCGACAAACACGTTACCAAGCGATTGACAGAGTTGATCAAAATCGAGGTCTTGTTTGAATAATAAATAATCTTCCTCGGTGATGTTAACGGAAATATTGCCGTCGTAATCAATCGCCACCCAGGTATCCGCCAGATAATCTTTTTTCAGACCGAGTAAATAGGGTGTGTCATTTCCAGGCAGAGCCAGAACAAAAATTACCCGGTTCTCCTCCCGGAAGGCAAAGGCGATCAGATTCCTGGTCACAAAATCAACAAATCGGATCATCTCGGTTTTGCTGATGGGTACCTGGCCGGTGGGGCGGGGGCGGGGAGTAAAACTATCCCCGATATCTTCCACCGGGAGGGCAGCCAGCTCAAATATTTCCTGCCCCCGCCACCTGAGCTTCCTGTTGAATGTCAGGTAAGCTACCACCAGCATGGTGATGTATGTACCAGCCAGGTAGAGAGGAATTAATCCTGCCTGGCTTTTATCCTTGATCGCTGGGGGAGCGCTGACACAAACCAGGAAAAGAAAAATCAAGTACAGGGTTACTGCCAGGTACCCTGAATTCCGTGTCCTCCAGAAGGTGATGAAAGGCATCACTGAAGCCAGAAAGAACATCCCTCCAATAACGTAGAAGGCGGGTCCAAATCCAGCCAGTGAAGCAATTCCAAAAAAACTCACTATCATTGTGACCGGGAACCAGATCAGCTTGAGGAAGCTGGGATCTTTGGTTTTTCTTTCAAAAAACATGGGGTACTCCTTTTTAACATGCGAACTGAGCGCTTATATACTTCAAACAAAATGAAGTATATCAAATGAGAACTATTTGTCAAGGGGAGTTTTAGGGATTTCCAGCTCGTTGCCCAAGAACACATTTTGGGGCGGGTATTCCAAGAGCTGATATTGGGGAACCCACCTGGTGATGCCGTTCTCCAGGAGATGCTGCTTCCGAGCATAATTCCACTCGCTCCCGCCGCCCCCTGCTTGGATAGGGAAAACCGAACATAGTGACCAGACTTAATCCAGGAGTGGGGAGGTAGGGTAAGCACAAGTTATCCCGCCTATCAGGAGATAGTTATGCCTCTAGTAATGCAGATCCATTGGCTTCCATGATCATATTTGCATACCTGCCTGACCAGAGCAGGAAAGATGTCTAAAATAATATGACTGATTCTACTTGCTGTAATAAATAAAGTATATTAAGATAACCTTTTGTGAACTTTTCAAGGCAATCTAGTTTTAGAGAGGTGTTCCTTGTCACACTTTTTGGTTAGCATAAAACAAGTACCAGACACAACCAATATCCGGATAGATCCAGAGACTGGGAGTCTGATTCGGAAAGGTGTTCCTGCAATCCTCAACCCTTATGATGCCCATGCTGTCGCAGCAGCTGCAGAGTGGAAACATAAACTGGGCGGCAAAATCACAACTATTACGATGGGACCACCCGCTGCGATAATGGCTTTGCAGGAATGTGTTGAAATCGGTGCCGACCGCGGTGTCCTGATCTCTGATCGTAAATTCTCTGGATCCGATACACTAGCAACATCCTACGTTCTTGCTGAAGCGATCCGAAAAATTCACAAGGATGATCCGATTGATTTAATCTTCTTTGGCAAACAAGCTATTGATGGGGATACAGCCCAGGTTGGACCAGGCGCTGCTGTTCGCCTGGGATTTCCTCTTGTGACATATGCCGTCAATATCAGAGAAATCAATCTGGAAGAAAGGTTCGCGCTGATTGAACGCAAGACGGAGTCAGGCACTGAGATTATCAAGACTTCACTGCCTGCCGTGTTAACCTGTGAAAAGGAAATTGCTGAAATTCCCTATGCTGCACTCCCTGATTTGATTACTTCCCTATGTTATCAGCCAGAAACCTGGACGGCTGATGAACCGATTGCGTATGATGCAGCCCAAATTGGTTTAAAGGGTTCTCCAACGATGGTCGCAAAATCAGGCACACCAGAACAACACGAACCCGGGGAAACGATAAGCGTCAACGACTATGGTTTAGCGGAAACGGTAGATATAGTACTTGAAAAAATGTTGTCCAACAGCAGTGTAGCCTCGTTATGGGAGAAATGATATGACCAGACGTTTTTGGGTTTTTATCGAACAGAACCAGGGGAAAATGCATCCAGTGGCTGGTGAATTGCTCGGTGTAGCACGCCGTCTGGCAGCAGAAATCTCTGATGAACTGGTTGAAGGCAACGAGGAAGCCGTTGTGGAAGGCATTCTGGTCGGTCATAAAGTTGACAGCTTAGCGCAGGAAGTCATTGAATTTGGCGCAGACCGCGTTTATGTGGTTGACGCGCCGCCCTTTATACAATATCTCAATAGACCTTATACGGAAGCCCTTGTCTCGTTGGCAAATAAATACAATCCTGAAGTATTCCTAATCGGAGCCACGACCATGGGCCGAGATCTGGCTGGGGCAGTTGCTACCACCCTAAAAACTGGACTGACTGCTGACTGCACAAAATTGGAAATGGGTACGATCCAACGAAGCGAAAAGAAATTACTTCTTGCTACTAGGCCCGCTTTTGGTGGGAATGTCATTGCCACCATCGTTTGTAAGGATCATCATCCTCAAATGGCAACTGTCCGACCGCGTGTTTTTGAAATTCCTCCCCAAACAAAAGATGTGAAAGGTGAAGTCATCCGGGAGGACATTGAAATCTCCCCGGAAATGATGGCGGCCCAGGTGGTTGAATTCATCACTGATCAGGACTCCTCTGTAAATCTTCAATATGCTGATGTGATTGTCTCCGGGGGAAAAGGTTTGGGCAATCCAAAAGGTTTTGATTTACTTAAAGAATTGGCAGATGAGTTAGATGGTGTTGTAGGGGCAAGCCGCGCTTGTGTTGATGGCGGTTGGATTTCATACGATCACCAAGTAGGACAAACAGGAAAAACTGTCCGTCCCAAATTATATATTGCCGCTGGCATTTCCGGCGCTATTCAGCACAAGGTGGGAATGCAGGATTCGGACTTTGTTTTGGCAATCAACACGGATCCGAATGCCCCCATTTTTGAGGTATCTACAGTGGGCATTGTAGGGGATTTATACAATGTGATTCCCACGATGATTGAAAGAATCCGCGCCCGTAAAGGAGCCCAGGAATGAGCAATGAAAAAATTAAGTATGATGTAGTAGTCATAGGTGCTGGCTTGGCTGGTTCAACGGCAGCGGCTATCGCTGCTCGGAATGGGCTGAAAGTGGCCATTATCGAACGGGGACAAAAGCCCGGCGGGAAAAATATTTTTGGTGGAGCGCTATATACTCACTCCCTGGAGGAAATTTATCCAGATCTATGGGACCGAAAACCCCCGCTCGAGCGTCCGGTCACCGAAACAGGGTTCTGGTTTTTATCCAAAGATGGGATGGTAAAAGCTACGGTTCAGGGCGGTAAAATTAATAACCAACCAATTGATGCTTATGTTGCCCTGCGGGCGGCGTTTGACGCCTGGTGGGCTGAGCAAGCTGAATTAGAGGGAGCATTCATCATTCCAAAAACGTTGGTATCAGATTTCATCTATGATAATGGGATAGTGATTGGTGTTTCCACCGACCGTCCGCAAGGTGATGTATATGCCCCGGTAGTCATTATTTGCGAAGGTGTCAATAACATCCTAACCCAGAAACTGGGCCTCATCGATCATGATATCAAACCCTCTGCGGCTGCTCTGGGTGTTAAGCAGTTAATCTCGATCCCAGGGAATACGATAAATGCTCGTCTGGGTTTACCCAGCAAGAATCACGGAATGGCTATTTCTGTCATAGGCGATGTTTCGATGGGTTTGCCGGGTCTGGGATTCCTTTACACTGCTGAAAATGCAATCTCTCTGGGGGTTGGTGTAACAATCGATGCCCTCCAAGAAGCACACATCAAGCCTTACGAATTGCTCCAACGTTATCTTGAACATCCAGCGATTGCTCCGATTATCGAAGATGGCCAATTGATGGAATATGGCGCTCACCTCATCCCGGAAGGCGGCTGGAACGCAATGCCCAAGTTATTCACCCATGGAGCAATGGTAGCGGGTGACGCAGCTGCGATGGTGAATGCCCTCCATTGGGAGGGGACCAACATGGCTATCATAGCGGGCAAAGAAGCCGCACTGACAGCGGTTGAAGCGCACCGTAAAGGCGATTTCTCGGAAAAAACACTCTCCAATTATCAAGATCGCTTAAATGAGCGCTTTGTCATGAAAGATCTGCGCCAATACCGCAAAATGTCTTCATTCCTGGAAAAACATCCCGAATTCATGGAAATTTACCCGGCGTTCTTGAATGATGCACTGGGAATGTTCTTCACTGGTTTTGGAAAATCTAAACGACAACTATATAAAGACATTGGACGATCACTAACGAATCGGCGGCCGGTGTTTAAAGTAATTGGCGATATGGTTTCATTTGGTCGGGCAGTTATCGGTATCTAAAGAGAGGAATTAACCCATGGATAAAATGAAAAAAGTTGACAGGAAAGATCTACCGGAAGTATATATTGATGACATCTTAATGTCGCTTAAGTACTTCACGGATGAGCAAGAACTGCACCTTGCCATCATAGAACCTGTCGTTTGTCAGGAATGTGTCGAGAAGCCTTGCATTGATTTCTGTCCGGTTGGCGCTTACCGGTTGCAAGACGGCAATACCGTTCAAATTGCAGTCCAAAGCTGCATCGAATGCGGTACCTGCCGTTTACTTTGCCCCTACCAGAATGTATCGTGGAAGTACCCGCGTGGTGGTTTTGGAGTGTCCTATAAATTTGGATAATTTATCACAATAGAAAGCAGACTCTCCTGGAACCTTGCTGGTAGGCTCATAGAATACCAAGCGCTCAAGCAGTGAGATAAAAAATCCACCCCAGAAGGGTGGATTTTCTTATGGGTGGCAGGGGAGGGATACTGAACCGGTGCAGCCGTTCCCGTTATTTTTTTTCTATACTAATCGTCATTGGGAGCAATAAAATTCGATGGAATACCTCGTAAAGAATGAAAATCTTAATCCATGCAGTCGAAAAGTATAGCTTACCTCATGCATATATCGTGTAAGATATAATCATAAAGAAGGCAACTTTTAACTTAAGTGGGGTAATGGTCAGGGTATTGTTTTATCGGTAGATTCCAAACTAATCTTGAGAGGTGAAAAATGCCCAAATTTGATATTTTAATACGGTCAGCTCGATTACGACACCAGGGGGATAAACTTTTTAAAATTGCCATCCGCGATGGGAAAATTGTTGAGGTTAAAGAAAACATAACCGGGAATGGGGAGATCGAACTGGATGCAGGTGCTGGCCTGGTTACAGAGTCGTATGCAAATCCCCATCTGCACCTCTGCAAAGTCTACACCCTGTTAATGATGGATGAGCTTGCCTTAAAGGATTACCACGGCGAAGGCATGGGAAAGGCTATGACCGCCATTGAGCAAGCCGCCCGGGTCAAAGATGATTACCATGCGTCCTGGATCATAAAGAATGTCCGCCGAGTATTGGCCCTGGCCGCTCTCCACGGCAATACCCACATCCGGGCTTTTGCGGATGTGGATAACAAAGCCAAATTGGAAGGTGTCAAGGCACTCCTCCTAGCGAAAGAGGAATTTAAGGATATCGTTGACCTGCAAATCGTCGCCTTTGCCCAGGACGGCATCCTGCGCGAACCAGGAGCGACTGATCTTTTGGTGGAGGCCATGGAAACCGGCGCTGATGTTGTTGGCGGTATTCCCTGGATTGAATACACAGATTCAGATATAAACGAGCATGTAAAAGTAATCTTTGACATTGCCGAAAAATTTGACGCAGATGTTTCCATGCTGGTCGATGATGCTGGCGACCCCGGACTGCGCTCGCTGGAAGTGATGGCTGTTGAAACCATTCAGCGAGGATGGCAGGGACGCGTTTTAGCTCACCATGCCCGTGCCCAGGCCCTGTACCCCAAACCCTACTTGCAGAAGCTGGCCGCATTGCTTAAACAAGCCAATATGGGATTGGTGACTGATCCACATACCGGGCCGCTCCATGCCAGGGTTAAAGAACTCCAGGAAGAGGGCTGCCTGGTCTGCCTGGGACAAGACGATATCTCCGATGGCTATTATCCTTTTGGTCGGAACAACATGCTGGAGGTGGCTTTTTTGGCTTCCCACCTGCTCTGGATGACTACTAGTGAGGAAATGGAAATCCTCTACGACATGATTACGGTTAATGCTTCGAAGGCCATGGGTTTAAAGGGTTTTGAACTAAAACCTGGCGCGCCAGCCCACCTGGTCGTCCTGGGGCAAGATAACGTCCTTGACCTTTTGCGGTATCACGCGCAGCCAAATCAGGTGATCAGTCATGGAAAACTGGTAAATCAGGAAAAAATGAAGGGATTGGCGGGTATATAAACTCAATGTTTAATCTATAGAGGAGTACTTATTTTATGGTAAATATGACTCTCCATTTTGTTATAACCTGCATTAAAATCTGAAATTTCCATCCGTGGATTTTATTGGTGTTGTTAGAAAAGCAATCAGACTAAAAAGGAGAAAAAATGGTTGAAACTCTAACATACCAAACTGAAAATTCAGAATCGAAGTCACCAACAAGAAACAACATCATCTTAGGAATTGTCCTTTCTGTGATCAGCGGCGCATTTTTTTATCTGGCCTTCCCGCCAGTCAATTATTGGCCGCTGATCTTCATCGCACCCACGCCTTATTTAATCGCCCAACACCGGCTGTTTCCAAGAAAGTGGGCAGCGTTGGCGCCTACGATTGCCATCGGCCTTTGGCTGTGGCCATTCCTGTATCGGATCTTCGGCATTCCGGATGCGCCCATCTGGCTTAAGCATATGGGAGTTATCGTTGCAGTGATTACCTTCTTCACCAGTTCAGAAAGAAAATTCCATGAGCTGACCGGATATAAGTGGTTCATTTTACAGGGCTTGGCTGCCTGGGTGGGATTTGAAATGATCCGCAGCTTTATCCCCTTCCTGGGGACGATGGGTTTTTCCGCCAACCCCCTGGCCAGCCAGGCCTGGTTGATCCAGCCGGTATCGATTTTCAGCGTTTACGGTTTATGTCTGCTGGTCACGTTGGTCAGTTTTGCCCTTGCAATGCTGATCATGCATTGGATCGATAAAAAATGGACTCTCCCTGGAGTTGTCTCCGTGGATGGGGGCGCCACCCGCAAGTGGGCTTTGGGAACTATTGCGGTCCTGGCAGCCTGGATTGTACTCAGCCTGGTAATTTTTAACCAGGTTCCGGAGGGCACCCAGACTGTTCGCGTCGCCGCCCTGCAGATGGACCTGGAGGGTCCTGGACACCAGGTAGATGATCAAGGCCAGGAGGAACGATTGTCCCTGCTCAGCCAGCTGGCCCGGGAAGCAGCAGATCAAGGTGCTGAGGTGGTTTATGTCCCCGAAATGGCATTTGGTTTTGACCCCCAGAAAAAGCACACCGCTGAGCTGCAGGCAATCACGGCCGAAACCAATACCCACATGTTTTTCACCTATGCTTATCACGATGATATCGGTTGGCACAATGAGACAGTAATGATCAGCCCTTCCGGTGAGTTTTCCCCGATCTATGGCAAGCAGCATGCCTTTGGAGAGCCCCGTACAGTATCTGCAGGTCCTTCCCTGGTTAACGACACACCCTATGGAAAATTAGGCTCGATTATCTGCATGGATGGAGTATTTACGGATTCCGCCAGACAGTCCGCCAAGGATGGCGCCCAGCTGCTGGCGATCCCAACCTACGACACCACGGTGGGCATCTCGGAGCAGAACTGGACCCACTTTGTCATGCGTGCGGCAGAGAACCAGGTGCCGGTGGTGGACGCGGACCGGGGATACTACAGCATGATCACGGATAACCATGGCAAGATCCTGGCTGATAAAAGGACACCGGACGGGGAAAGCGGAGTGGTTATCACAGACGTCACCCTGGCGAGTAAACCTTCCTTATATACCAGTATAGGTGACTGGCCGGGATGGGTAAGCCTGGCAGGGTTTGCTTTCTTCATGGTCTACCAGAGCATGGTAGAGAGCAAAGCCAAGAAGGCAAAAAAAGGAAAATAGATTCTACATATCAAGAACAGCCTAATCCACAACTAACCTGAAAAACCTCAACATAGGTAAAACCGCTCGATTTGATTATCGAGCGGTTTTCTGTGAGCTTTTCATGAAAAATGACCCAACTCGTTATAAAGAGATAGTCTTTACCGGGAACTCGTTGGTCTTCAGACTGACATAGCAAAAAAAAGATAAATGACAAAATCACCCAGGGTGTGGATTACCATAGCCCACACAAAACCCTGAGTTTCAATCATGCTCTTAGCGGCCAACCAGCCCAGATATCCTGCCAGCAGCACACCAAATACTCCACCAGGAGAGCCGAAATAATGCATCAGCCCAAAGAGACCGGCAGCCATCTAGATCGCTCCCTGAGGTCCAACGACCGGTTTCAGACGAGCCAAGATCATTGAGCGAAAGATAAACTCTTCAGCGAAGGCATTAATGACGGCTGCGATGAAAATACCCGGGAGAAAGATCAAAGCCCGGGAAAATTGATCAAAATTCGGTCGGATCTGAAACCACAGAACTGTAATTATGATCAGGAAAAACCAGGGCAGCCATCTCCGGATGACCAGATTCCAGGGTTCGGTTTTATTCCCTTGCAGTAAGCGGGTTGGTGATGCCGGTGCTTTAGGATCTCCCCAAACCAGGTATAATTCCCGAAAACCAATCCCGCTGCCGATCAAAGTCAAAGCCATCAGAGCAACCGGAATCAATCTTTTCTGGATTCTGTCAGCCATGACCCAGACACCCCAGTAACTTTCTTCCAGCCAGTTCGTCCAAAATGCCCGTTCAAAGACAAATGGCTCCAGGAACATTTTTGCCACCAAAAAAGCTAACAGTGCCAGAAAAAAACCACCTAATGGTTTTAACTTTGGCCACAGCCAGGATACGATCCACAACCCGGCTAATACAATGACCTTGAGCCATCCCATCCAGGTTTGACCGATTGGTCCTACCGGCGATTCCACGCCAAATAAGTTGAGAATAATTTGGGGAACGCTGAAAAATAGAATGATGATCCACACCAGAACTATAAGATCATTGCGGGTGGGCTTCTCTTCTACCGGAGATGACTGATAGGCATTCATGGTAATTTCTCCTTTTTATTTATAACAACGGAGATAATAAAAACACTGCTAAAGTTTTTAGCAGTGTTTAAAGAAATGGTTTATTGAGTTGGGTAAGCAATATTATTTTATTTGTTAACTCGTTCTATTTTGACTATAGCATTAATCTTTTGTTTTATCAATCTTTTATGATTAATGATCCCATCTTACAAGTGTGACCGGCAGGCGGAGATACTGATATGGTCTCATCCCCAGTGACAAAATAACAAAACCACCAGCTGGATGCAGGTGACATCCGCGCTGCTATACAGCGATAAACATCTGCTCCACAGCCGCACCAAAACATTATAAAGACAATGACTCAGGGCCGACAGCTGTTTGCTTTTCGTTGAACTGCTGTTGACTTTTTTTTGAAAAAGACCCCATAGTGGAGATTGGTCACTTCAATTGCCGGATCTCACAAAATAATGAAATTCGTTCATTGTAAAAGTATATTTATTGCAGAATATGACATAGAAGACATCAATTATTGACAATATTTACTTCTTTTGGTAAATTTATAAATGTAGTTCATAATCAATCTGAGGTAATTAAATAATTTGGTGAGTATTAATTGATTTTCAGTTTTAAACAAATGCCAACTAGATTCTGTGGAGTATAGTTTTACAAGATATATATAATAAGAAAGATTACTATTTGGGATCAAATCCCTTGAACAGGTACTAAATATTGTTCATTCACGGAGAAAAAATGACTGACTCAACCACAAACCAAAAACAAAAAACCATTGTGAATTCTTGGAATGAATGGGATCCGCTGAAGCACGTCATTGTTGGCCGCGCAGATGGCACGATGGTCCAGGCCCCTGAACCGGCCTGCCAGAGGGACTGGCCTGAGTACGGTTTTCCCTTGGGAACCTATGGTCCCCTACCTAAGGAGATGGAGGAAAAAGCCAACGAGCAGTTGGATGGATTTGTAAAAATCCTGGAAGATAGGGGAATAAAGGTTGACCGTCCAACCCCCCTGGATTTCAGTCAGGCTGTTCAAACGCCAGATTGGAAACAGGACAGCATGTTTGGTGTGATGCCACCCAGGGATATACTTCTGACTATCGGAAATGAGATCCTTGAATCCACCATGTCTCAACGGAGCCGTTGGTTTGAATACCTGGCTTATCGACCTTTATTGGAACAATACTATAAAGATGACCCAAATTTCCGCTGGGAAGCTGCCCCTAAACCAAGACTGACAGATAAATCCTACATTGTGGATTTCTGGTCCGAGTTTGAAAAGAAAACTTACGAACAACAGTTGGAAGATTATACCTATAAGAAACAATGGGGATTGACTGAGAAAGAACCCCTCTTTGATGCTGCCGATATTGGACGATTTGGCAAGGACCTGTTTGTCCAGCGCTCCACGGTGACTAATGCAGCCGGTATAGATTGGCTGCAACGACATTACCCGAACCACCGGATTCATGAAGTTACCTTTAAGGAACCCGGTCCAATGCACATCGATGCCACATTTATTCCCGTTCGTCCTGGCTTGGCGATCAGCAATCGGAAACGGGTACCCCTCAGAGAAGAGATGAAGGAGCTGTTCTATAAAAACGATTGGGAAATCGTTGCCTGTGAAGAACCGCACTTTAAGGATTACCTCCCTCTGTCATTCTGCAGTATCTGGTTGTCGATGAATGTTTTGGTGCTTGATCCAAAGACCATCTGTGTTGAAGCTCACGAAACAGCCCAAATCGAGCAGTTCAACAGTTTGGATTTTGAAGTTATTCCTATACCTTTTGAAGCTGTGGCTGCATTTGGGGGCGGTTTGCACTGTGCGACCGCGGATGTTTACCGAGAAGGAGATTTCGAAGACTACTTTCCAATACAGATTCCTGGATACTAGACCGGAGAGGATATACCGGTTACTGTTCTGATATTCTTCCTATTGGAGGATTGATATTACCGGGGAAGCCGCAGGTTTAATCCCTGGCACATTATTGTTGATTGATTTTAGCTTAACTGCAGGGTTATGGTAGTTTTATCTACAAGGAGCAGATCATGACCACATTTAGATCCCGAGAAGAATTAATGCAGGAGTTGATAAACCGCACGCCTAATTCAGGAAAACTATGGAATGAAGCTCAAGAATTTGTGCCTGGCGGATTATTGAGCGTGGCAAGAAAATTTAAACCTTATCCTTTTTATACAGCAAAGGGGGAAGGGGCGTATATCTGGGATGTAGATGGTAATCGCTATATTGACTGCAGTACAGCGTATGGCGTGCTGTTATTGGGCCACCAACCCGAAGCTGTATCTCAAGCTACCAGGACGGCAGCCAATAATGCTTTGATTTACTGTACACCGCATCCCGGGGAAATTGAATACACCCGCAGGTTAATTGAATGCATTCCCTGTGCAGAGAGGATTTTGCTATGTAATTCGGGCACCGAAGCGACCATGCAAGGGGTACGGATAATGCGGTCCTATACTGGTAAAAAGCGGGTCGCCAAATTCGAAGGGGCATATCATGGCTGGCATGACTATGTTCAGTGGAACGTCATTGTTAATAGTAATCCGAAAATAAGTGGACCAATTGAACGTCCTAATCCAGTGAGTGAATCCGATGGTATACCCGCTGAAATTGAAGATACGATTTTAATTCTGCCGTTTGACGAATCGGCTTTTTCCCTGATTGAGGAGTACGCTGATGAATTGGCGGGGGTGATGGTGGAACCGATATTTGGGAATGGATCCTTACCCGTTGGAAAAGAATTTTTGGAATCTCTCCAAGAGATCTGTCGTAACAACAATGTTTTGCTGATGTTTGACGAAGTAAAAACTGGCTTTCGGATGGCACTGGGCGGCGCTCAGGAATATTGGGGAGTAATCCCAGACCTGGCAGCATACGGAAAGGTGATTGGCGGAGGGGCACCTTTAGGGGCGGTAGGTACTACGGAGGAAATAATGAATAAGGTGACCCAATCCGAGTTTTCAATCTCGGTTGCTGGCACCTATAGTGGAAATCCGTTCTCACTCACCATTGGTCTGGCAATGCTGGATTACCTGGTGGAAAACAAAGAAACGATTTATCCAGAATTAGAGCGGAAAGGTAGCCGTCTGCGGGATGGTTTTAATGAATATATGAAGTTAAAGAATCTGCCTGCCAGCATGACCGGACTTGGATCTTTCTTCCAGACACATATGAAACCCTTGCCCGTAATTGGACCAAGGGATCTTGGTGGACAACTTGAGGATGCGCTTTTTGATATGCAGCTCTTCTTGCGATACTATGGGGTTCATGTGGCCTGGTTTCATGATGGTTTTATATCTGCGGCACACAGTGATCAGGACATCGAAGATGTATTAAAAGCACATATTGATGCTGCGGAGAACGCCTTAGCTTGGCATGGAGTTTTATGATTTTTTTTGATCCAACATATAAAGGGACTGATAGTGTTCTAACACAAACTTCGATGAATGACATTGCGTTTATATAAGAATAGATATCACAAGATCTTTGAATAAAAAAACAATCAGCTTAGGCTGAATGTTTTTTTGTTATTAAATTGTCTTTTGATTATTAGGAATTATTCATGGGATTCTTTATATTTTCCCAGTGTTCTTTGTTAGTCATAATATCTGGAGTATCCCATCTAAGCACCTTGATTATCATCATCGTCTCTGTACGCTTAACGCCGGGTATTTTCCGGATACGTTCCATGATCAGGTTGCTTAAATGTTGGTTATCATAACACATGACATCCAGCAAGATATCGAACTGCCCCATGATCAGGCTTATAAAAGAAACTTCCGGGTAGGTTAATAATTCTTCTGTAATGGATTCAACTTTGTTCGCATTTGCTGCGATCAGGATATTTGCATAGGCATGAAATCCTACCTTCTCGGGAGTGACGCGGGCTATAAAAGTTAATATTCCATCATCAACCATCTTGTTAACGCGGTTGCGGATTGTGTTTACAGCTACACCTAATTCTCTGGCAATATCGGAAAATGACTTCCTGCCATCAGAATGCAAGTGTGAAAGGATAGTCAAATCAAGTTCGTCTAAGGTGATGTTTGAGTCGACAGCCATCGTATTATTTTCCATAACTATCATTAATAACAACTCTGGTAAAAAATGTTCTCATTGTTCAGTGTTGCAAAATAAGAAACCTACCGGGAAAGAGGTATTCCCTGAGTCTTGAATATTATCTTTTACCACAATGTTTATTAGTTTACAACTGAGCGAACATAGAAATTGGTGAGGATGGTTCCTGCAAATCTGACAAGATCCTACTTTATGTATTGGTTTATATGAACCTTATCAAGAAAAGTAATATTTGTCAACTATTATTGACAATGAAGTAACTATATGCAATAATCTAAGCGTAAGCATGCAATAATATCATCCCGATTCTATCCAAGGAGGTTTTACATGTCTGAAGAACAGAAACTTTTACCAGAAGCCGAAGAAGAATTCGAACGAGGAGGAGCGGCGTCCATAGCTGGCGCTCCGATCTCCTGGACGGCATTGTTTGCAGCCATCTGTGCTGTAACAACAATCATACCTTTTTACTTTTATGTGACTGGCGGTGGATATGTCTCGGTAGCTTCCGGGCTGTTTATGCCGCTGGCCGGTCAGGTATTGGGTCCCTGGGCGGGAACGATCGCAGCTTTCGTGGGCGGTTTGATTGGGATGTTCATTGCTCCAGGCGCATTCCCACTGGGATTGGTAGATGTTATCCTAAGTGGCGCTATTTTTGGGCTCGCGGCAGGTTTGATGACCAAGAAAATGCGTTGGGTCTTCCTGGTTTGGTGGATTGTTAACCTTACCTTAGTTGCCTTCTTCCCATATCGGATACCGGGTGCATCAGCCGGCTTTGATGCCCCTGTTGAGCCAGGGTATACACTCTCCTGGACCTACGTGTTCATCGCGTTTGTTGTATGGTTGATATTCGGTCCCTTGACCACAAACTTTCTTCACAAATGGGCTAAAAAAGGTTCACCTATCTGGCTGCAGACAATCTCACTGCTCTTGTATGCCTTCATTTACCGCAGCTCAATGCAGCCCTTGTGGTCGCTGCCATATTACTATATCTTCGAATGGCCCCATGATTGGGCGATTGTGGATAACTGGGTCTCAATTCCCACCTACGTGCTTGACTGGGTCGGATCAGCCATACTAGCCCTATTCGTGTTCAGAGCATTATGGCGAGCAAAACTTCGCCGAGTGCCTGGCAGCCTTGTAGATGAACTAAGCGTTGACGCTGATTAGTAAGGAGAAAGGAGAAAAAAATGTCGGATGAAAAATCTTCCCGAAATACTTGGGTTCTGGTCCTTCAATTCATTGCCGTGGTCTTGATTCTTTGGGCGGCAGTTACTTTGATATCAGGCTTGCAATTTGCTGAGATATTCCCCGATGATCCTGATATGGGTCGCGCCTATGCTTTTGAGGATACCGGGATCGCCAATTACGGCACCTATGCTTGGATTGGAGGCATAATTGGCGCAGTCGTACTTGCCGTTACTTATTTCTTGGGTAAGAATAAAGAATAATTTCGTGAGTGGTTAATAAAACAAAGAACCGAGGAGCGCTGCAACAACAATCAAATTGATGTTGAAGCGCTCCTTTCATTTCCCTCTTCACATATATTATTAGCATCAAAGGTAAAAAGATGCCTGAAACTGAAACACTTAATCCAATAGAATTGGTCAATCTTACATATACTTATCCCGAACAGGATCAACCTGCCCTGAAAGACGTCACCTTGGTTATTAAAAAAGGGGAATATGTGGTTGTCATGGGTCCCAACGGCGCAGGAAAAACTACCCTTTGTTTACACATGAATGGGGTTATCCCTAACGTACTAGGTGGGAGAATCAAAGGGAAATCTGAGATCATGGGGCTCAACACCCGCCGTCATCATGTCTATGAAATGGGGCTGCATGTGGGTATTGTTCTTCAAGATCCCGAAGCTCAATTGTTCACATCCGATGTGCGTTCCGAGGTGGCTTTCGCAGCCGAAAACCTTGGCGTCCCGCGGGAGGAAATGATCAAACGGATTGATTGGATCCTCGATGTAGTTCGACTGAAGGATTTTGTTGACAGGCCGCCAGCACAATTATCAGGTGGACAGAAGCAGCGTCTGGCAATTGCCTCATCATTGGTCATGCAGCCCAATATAATCGTGTTGGATGAACCCACATCTCAACTAGATCCGATTGGATCTCAAGAAGTTTTTTCTGTGCTTCGAGACCTCAATAAAGAACTGGGCATGACCGTTTTGATCAGTACCCATAAGAGTGATTATGCCGCCAAATTTGCTGATCGTGTGGTGGTATTAAACGAAGGAGAAATCGTTGCCGAAGGTCCACCAGAAAATGTTTTCTCTCAAGTAGATTTATTGGACAAGATCAACGTTCAGGTACCTGCCATCACCCGCGTGGAATGGGAAATGAAATCTGAGTTGGGAATAACAGATTTCTCTGTTCATCTGGATCAAACCAGTGCAAAACTTAAAAAATTCCTGAAAGGGAAAAACATCGTCTGGGACACCCTAACAGATCAAGAAAAAACATCTGAAAATCCAGCGCCTGGGGAAGGATATGTAGAACTTGACCGGGTTACTTTCCAATATCCTGGAACAAAAGTAAATGTCCTCCAGGACGTCTCTCTTAGTGTAGGTAAGGGAGAATTTGTAGGTATTATCGGACAGAACGGGGCCGGAAAAACAACCCTGGTAAAAAATATTATCGGATTACTTAAACCCACATCGGGAAAAATATTGATTGATGGTAAGGATATTTCCGAGGAAATCGTAGAGGAGATGGCGCGAACAATCGGGCTAGTATTACAAAATCCAGACGCCCAACTTTTTGCGATGAGTGTGGAAGAGGAAGTTGCCTTTGGCGCAATAAATATGGGTTTCTCTGAAGCAGAGGTTGCGGAACAGGTCGAATATGCCATCGCGGCAACCGGGCTGGAGGCGTTCAAAGAGATTTACCCCTTCAACCTAAGTTTTGGCGACCGGCGTAAGCTCTCAGTGGCAGCGGTGGTCTCAATGAATCCGGATATCCTCATATTCGATGAACCGACCACAGGACAGGATTACAAAGGACGGAGGGAGTTAGCCGATATCGCCAGGAATCTAAACGAACGTGGGCGTACTGTCATCATGATCACTCACGATATGGATTTAATCGCTGAATATACAAGACGTTTGATCGTGATGGGCGCTAGCAGAATCTTGGTAGATGGCCCTACAGAGGAAGTATTCCAGCAGGTGGATTTACTTGCGGAGACGTTCATTGAGCCCCCCCAAATCACACAACTTGCTCAAAGCCTTGAGGAATTTGGTGTCCCAGGGGAGATACTCGCGGTTGAAGAATTATGTCAAATCCTGAAGAAGGAGAAGGACAAATGAGTCTGCTCACTTTTATTAAGAAAGATACACCCGTTCACAGACTGAATCCCCTGACAAAAATGTTCATGCTTGGCATTCTGTGGATTGTCGCTTTTGTTTCAGCTAATATGATCGTGATGTTAGCCGTATTATTGTTCAATATTATTATATGGTTTATAGGAAAAATTCCCTTCTCAAACCTGAAGATTTTACTCGGTGTTGTAGCCATAGTGGGAATCTTGATGATCGTAATTCAAGGATTTTTCTGGCACCCTACGGGAGAATACACGATCTTGTTTAGCCTAATTGGAAAAGATTTTTTGCTTGAAGGTGCTTTATTTGGATTAACTTTGGCTGTTAAGTTATTAGCTGTGGCATCTGCAATTCCCATCCTGGTGATGACCACACCTGTTTCTCCTTTCATGGCAGCTCTGGCTGCCTTGAAACTTCCCTTCAAGTTTATCTTTGTTTTTGGTACAGCGATGCGGTTGGTACCTCTCGTCCAGGAAGTTTTTGATGAAATCCGAGAAGCGCAGCGGCTGCGGGGGCATAACATCACCCGGATGAATCTGTGGAAGAAGATTACCAAGGGATATCTCCCCATTTTTATCCCCCTGCTATTATCTTTGCTGCGCAAAACAAATGATATGGATATAGCAATTGAGTCAAGGGCTTTTGGTGCACCAGTAAAACGATCCTATCTTGAAGATGTCAGTCTGAAAGGCCGCGATTATTTGGCAATGATTGTTGTGTTTGCATTTGGGGCTGGTTTAATGTGGCTATCTTCTTATATGGGGTGGGGCGCTGGAGTCACAGGTTGGATGGCGCCTGCAGTTGCTCCTTAGTTTTGAAAATACCGGTAGGTTATTGTTGTGATAGGCAGGGGGAGATAAAAGCAATCATCCCGATTGCCCCGATTCAGATCAATCGGCGTTTAGGCCCTTGATTCCCGCGGTTCAGAGCGGAGAGTAACAAGTTACACCTAGACTTTTTTCGGAAGCGGATCGGGGTATATTAGATCAGCCGGGTATTAGAGGGGGAGCTCTACCCGGTATCGCCATAACCCCTAATGAATGGTAAACAAAAGGTTCCTGACAACTCCCTTATCTGAGATATCCTAATTAATTCAATCGTTTTTTTCTTACAGTGGTCCTGGTACAATTTGAGATTTATTGGAAAACTGGGGTGCTATTTTCCTTCCGGGCATGGTTGATGAATAATCCGCAAAAAATCAGTTATCAGGTAAAAACTCGCTTAGGCATTTAATCCAGTTCTTTCCAAAAATCGCCCAGGAAGGTTGATGTCACTAACGAATTGAGTATTATATAATCATAAATTAGGTTACATTCAACATAAATTAAGCAGCAGTCAGGGAATTGATTTTTTTACCATTAAATTTCACATTAATCTTTAAGGAGGTGTCAAATGCTTAAACGAGACACATCTAACAAATCGGCTTATCCTGAAAAAAAAATCAGGGGCCATCTAAATTATCGTCGCTCCGCAATCGAAATTGAATCGCCCGAACAATATGGATACGACAAAATAAAATACAACCTGACCGAAAGCTCTGTGCCAGATGCCATCTGGAGTGAGATTGGGTGTCAGATCGATGACCTGATATTTTGTTATACAGATCACCTTGGCAATCCGGAGCTGAGAGAGATTATCACGGCGGATAAAGAGCATATTTCAAAAGATAATGTGTTAATTTCCATTGGGGCTGCGTCTGCCCTTTTTATTGTTAACACCTGTTTGTTAAGACAAGGAACTCATGCGGTTGTTTTACACCCAAATTACGTCACAAATATCGAAACGCCCAGGGCTATTGGAGCCAATATTGATTTCCTCTCACTAGAGTTTGAAGAAAACTGGGAAATAGATCTGGATAAATTGGAATCTTTAATAAAGCCGCATACCAAACTGATAAGTCTCACTTCCCCGCACAACCCAACAGGTATGATCATCAACGAAAACGATTTAGAGGGTATTATTCACCTGGCGGAAACCCATGAGTGCATGCTTGTCTTTGATGAAACGTACCGGGATATGGCTCAAGAGCATTTACCGCCGCTTGCGGCAAGCTTAAGTCCAAATGTTATCAGCGTTTCTTCCCTGTCAAAGTCATACGGCCTCCCAGGAATCCGGATCGGCTGGTTGATATGCCAAAATGATTCCTTGATGGAAACATTTTTAGCAGCCAAGGAACAGATATTTATTTGCGGATCTGTCATAGACGAAGAATTGGCCAAACAATACTTATTTAATAAACAGGACCATCTTTCGAAGATCATCAGCCATATCAACAAAAACCTTAAAATTCTTAATTCCTGGATAGAAGAAAATCCCTATTTTGAGTGGGTCGCGCCCAAAGGGGGCGTTGTGTGCTTCCCAAGGTTAAAAGAAAATCCAGGCATGGATATAGAAGCCTTCTACAAAGTACTCAATGATGAATACCAAACATTTGTAGGCCCCGGACATTGGTTTGAGATGGATAGGCGATACATGCGGATTGGATTTGGCTGGCCTACATCAGAGGACCTGAAAAATGGATTAAAGTGTCTCAATCTTGCAGCAGAAGCCTCGATTATAAAGGAATAACTAAGATGGAAAACTTGATAAAAATACTTGTTGAGGCTTATGGGCCAACAGATTCAGAAGGACAAGTAAGGGATTTGATTCAGGAAGAAGTTAAATCTTTTGTTGATTAAATCTAAGTAGATACCCTGGGCAATATAGTCGCCTATAAAAAAGGGAACGGTAAAAAAAATCTTATTGCCGCCTATATGGATGAAATTGGCGTCGCGGTGAAATTTATGGATGACCAGGGTTTTGCCCGGTTTGCACCCATTGGTGGAATACCACCGGTCGGTTTAATTGGCTCGCGAGTGCGGTTTACCAATGGTACGATTGGGGTAATATATGCATTCCCTGTCGATACATTCACTCCCCTTATGAAATGGTAGATTTAGATGATGTGGAGAATACAGTAAATCTTTTACCCCAATATCTCCAAACTTAAGGATATCTCATGAAGATTAAATTACTCTATGGGAAGAATGGCCTTAATATTAACCTCCCGGAAGATAAGACTACGGTTATCGCGCCGAAACCCGTTAGCCTCGAAAGCAACCCGGCAGAAGCTTTAAGGCAAGCATTACGGAACCCAATTGGTGCCCAGCCTCTGCGCAATCTTATTTCTCCGGAAGATACGATTTCAATTGTGTTCAGTGATATTACCCGTCCAATGCCCTATGAGATCATTCTCCCGATTTTACTTGAAGAACTTGGGGCTGTACCCAGAGAAAATATCACCTTGATAAACGCCCTGGGCACACACCGCCCAAACACACAGGAAGAGTTAATCGAAATTCTGGGAAAGGATCTCCTCAGCACTTATCGAGTAATTCAACATGATTGCCATTCCAAAGCGGATCTGGTTTCTGTTGGAATATCAAAACATGGCCATGATCTCTTGGTTAATCGGCAATATATGAATAGTTCAGTGAAAATTCTCACCGGGTTTATCGAACCCCACCTGTTTGCAGGTTTCAGCGGCGGACCAAAAGCGATAATGCCCGGTATATCCGGTTATGAGACGATCACTTCAAACCACAGCCCAGAGATGATTGGTGATAAAGATTCGAGGTTTACTCGGACAGCTGGAAACCCTATCTGGGAAGACATGCTTGATACTGCATTACTCAGCCAACCCACATTTCTGTTGAATATCACCCAGACAGAACACCGGGAAATTACAGGTGTCTTTGCCGGTGACTTGGAAATGGCTCACCAGGCAGGAGTGGACTTTGTTAAACAAACGGCAATGATTCCTGTATCAAACCCTTTTGATATCGTCATCAGCACTTCTGCAGGTTATCCTTTAGATATTAGCATGTACCAGTCCGTGAAAGGGATGGTTGTTGCCAACCAGATAGTGAAAGATGGAGGGGCGATTATTCTGGCGGCCGAATGTGCCGAAGGGCTGCCTAAATCAGGGGAATATAAGGATATTTTATCTTTAGGCAATTCCCCTGAAGAAGTACTCAATCATATCCTGTCCCCGGGATTTATGATGCAAGATCAATGGGATGTTCAACTTCAGGCGCAAGTCTGTAAACGCTGCTCGTTCCATATTTACTCAGGTGGTCTAACTGATGAAGAAATCCGCCTGGCATTTGCAGCACCGTGTACCAATATAGAGGCACTGGTAGGTGAATTGATCAATGAATATGGTTCCGAAACGCGAATCGCTGTTCTTCCTGCTGGACCGCTCTCCGTGCCATACATCGAGCAATAATTTATCATGGGAGAAATGAAATGAACTTTATCGATCTGCGATCCGACACTGTCACTCAACCTACCCCTGAGATGCGTGAAGTGATGGCTCAGGCCCCGGTGGGAGATGACGTTTATGGTGAAGATCCTACAGTCAACCAGCTTCAAGAATTGGCTGCCGAAATGGTAAGCATGGAAAGCAGCCTATTTGTTTCATCTGGCACGATGGCAAACTTAATTGCCATCATGGTTCACTGCAACCGCGGCCAGGAGATGATTGTGGGCAACAAGTCACATGTCTACCTCGACGAAGGCGGCGGGTACGCTGCTCTGGGTGGTGTACTGCCTTTCCCTCTTCAAAATCAAACCGATGGCACCCTGGATTTGGAGGATATCAGGTCTTCAATTTGGTCTGATGCAGACCCCCACCACAGCCAGACAAAATTAATCACTTTAGAAAATACACAAAACAATTGTGGGGGGGTGGTTTTAGGAAAAGATTATCTCAACACTGTAAGCCAGATAGCACGTGAGCATAATCTCCTTTTCCATTTAGATGGAGCCAGAATTTTTAATGCCTCCGTCAAACTAGGGGTAGATGTGAAAGAAATAACTAAACAGGCGGATTCAATGATGTTCTGCCTGAGTAAAGGGCTGTGTGCCCCGATTGGTTCAATGCTTTGCGGATCGAAGGAGTTCATTTTTCAAGCAAACCGGATCCGGAAACAACTGGGCGGAGGTACCCGCCAGGCTGGGATCATCGCCGCTGCTGGAATTTATGCCCTGGAGAATTTATTAGACCGATTGGCTGAAGATCATGCGCGGGCTAAAAAACTGGGCCAGGGAATTGCTAAGATTGATGGGTTAAAATTGACTCCCGGTGTTCCAGAAACCAATATGGTCTTTTTTACAATTGATGAAAACATCCGGTGGTCGGCTGAGGAGTTAGCTGAAGAGGCTGCCAGGGAGGGAGTAAAAATTGATACTCCAGGTCCGAGGTTAATCCGGCTTGTGACCCACTATTGGATCAACGATGAAATGATTGATCAGGTTGTGCAGATTCTGGATAAAGTAATTTCTCAGGGATAAATCCAGCTGGAGATGGTGAATGCCCCCTAAATATTTATTTGGTTTGAATCTAGAAAGGCCATTTTTATGGGCAGATTTGGATATTATAAAAAGTAATATTTCCTGCCTCGCAGAATATTTTAAACAGGCAAATATCATGGTTGCTGAAGATAGTCTTCGGCGGAATTGTATCTCCCTGGAATTAAATACTCTCCGCTGAATTTTAGAGCTCGCTCCTGAAGAATGTAATCTTGTTTCAATAAGAGATGGTTTTTTTGCCATATTAACCAATCCTTGTCATCCTGTCGATAGGGAGGATTGAGATGGACGCTATTCTCTCATGAAGTCAGGATTAGTCTTTTTTTATTCTTTCACAAAATCTAATTCAAACTGGGCTTTTTTCTTGAAAGAGTTCATTTTTCTCTGTTAATGCCTTTTGGCATACACCTTAAATGGCTCTTTTATCTTGATATATTTTTAGGGTTAATTAGACCTACTTTGTACTATAATAACAAGGCTACTGGCAGCTTTTTTTTATTAGTTAAAGCAGATTAAGGAGACAAAAGTAATGGAATCAGCCAATGTTCACAAGATCATCTCAAAAAATATGCTCGCGGACGGTAAACCCATAATTTTCGATATGGAAAAATCCCATGGTGCCTTTTTTGTTGATGAACTTTCAGGTCGTGAATATATCGATTTTTTCACCTTTTTTGCTAGCAATCCGCTTGGGTACAACCACCCTAAACTAAAAGATCCTTCCTTTTTAGAGAAATTAACCTTATCAGCGATTCATAAACCATCCAATAGTGATATTTACACCACTTTTATGGCTGAATTTGTTGACACCTTTAACCGGGTAGTGATGCCAGATTCTATGCCCCATCTTTTTTTAGTAAGTGGTGGTTCATTGGCGGTTGAAAACGGGTTAAAGGCGGCCTTTGATTGGAAGGTCCGAAAGAATCTGGATCATATCAAAAAAACAAGTGGAGCAGATCAAGCGCTTGAGCTTTATCATGGTCTGGGATCAAAAGTAATCCACTTTAAAGAGGCTTTTCATGGACGATCGGGCTACACTCTTTCACTGACGAATACCAGCGATCCGCGCAAGCACATGTATTTCCCGAAATTTGACTGGCCTCGGATTATCAATCCCAAATTGAAATTTCCCATCTCGGAGCAGGTCATAGAACAGGTCAAAATAATTGAAGAGATTGCCTATACTCAGATCGAAATGGCGGTAAATCAATACAAAGGAGATATAGCTGCCTTGATCATTGAACCCATTCAAGGGGAAGGGGGCGACAATTACTTCCGGCCCGAGTTCTTAAAAACACTCCGTAAGCTAGCGGATCAACACGAGTTTTTACTCATTTTTGATGAGATTCAGAGCGGAATCGGTATCACCGGGAAAATGTGGGCTTATCAATTATATGATGTTGAACCGGATATCCTGGTTTTTGGTAAAAAAACCCACGTTTGCGGGATCATTGTGGGCAAGCGTATCGAGGAAGTTAAAAATAATGTCTTCGAGGAATCCAGCCGGATATGCACAACCTTTGGCGGAAATCTGGTAGATATGGTTCGATGTACCAGGATTTTAGAGATTATTGAGGAAGAAAATCTTGTTGAAAACGCTGCCCGAATGGGCGAAAAAATGCTGGATGGATTGGATGCAATTGCGGCTGAATCGGGAGAAGTAATAAGCAACGTGCGCGGCAAAGGGCTTATGCTCGCTTTTGATTTGCCGGATCAGCAAAAACGGGATTCAATGCTGGATCTTATGTATGAAAATAATTTATTGGCCATTAAGTGCGGCGAACAATCAATTCGATTCAGGGGCATGTTAGATACACCAGAGGATGTAGTTGATCAAGCCTTAGAGACGGTAGCCAAGAGCATCCCAAACAGTTAACTTAGTGTTTGGTTTAATATTTATTTTATTCATCTTAAATTTTCCCAATTATTTGTGAAGTTTAATTGTTTTTTTGGGATAGCAATCAGGAGCATCCATTGTGTTGAGCATGATCCGGGTTTGATATATTTTCCGGGCGATTTATCAGATCTGGGTCTATTTGATGAAAGTTATGGATACGAGAAACACTAAAACCATCATTCTTCCATACGGGAAAAAGCAATTATCAATCAAAATCCCAAATCGATGGCTGGGACAAGTTCTTGTTCCAGAACCCGTTCAGCCCGCCCCTGATATTAAAACCCTTGTGAGTAATGCTCTAAAGAACCCTGTCTCATCGCCGCAATTGTCTCAGATTGTCAGACCAGGACAAAAAGTGGCTATCATCGTGGATGACTATACTCGCAAGACCCCCATATTTCAGTTTCTACCAATTGTTTTGGAGCATATAACTTCGGCCGGAGTCCAGAAGAGCGATATTCGAATTGTTATTGCTCTTGGCACCCACAGACTGATGACTGAACTGGAAATCAAGAATAAAGTTGGAAATAAGATCATGGAAGAATATGAAATCGTAAATCTTCCTTGTGAACTTCAGAGTGAGATGGTCTTTTTGGGTACCTCTTCTAACGGTATTCCTGCTTGGGTTAATAGAGTAGTTGCTGAGGCAGATGTTCGAATTGGATTGGGGATGATTACTCCTCACAGCGATGCAGGATTTAGTGGAGGAGCAAAAATCATCTTACCCGGAGTATGCAGTTCGTTAACCGTTAATGCATTTCATGCTGCTGGCGCTTTTATTAATGAGAACCCATTGGGGAATGTGGAAACACCGATTCGCCAACACCTGGAGCGTTTTGTGGTAGAGCGAGTGCCGCTGAATTTTATTATAAATGTGATAGTGACTCTTAATGGAGAGATTTACCAATGCGTGGCTGGTGATCCGGTGGCAGCTCATAGGCAAGGTGTAGTTTATTCAAAAAGAGTTTTTGGTGTACCATTTCCTCACCGCTATCAGGTTGTAGTCACAAATAGCTACCCTTATGATGTGGATCTTTGGCAAAGTACTAAAGGAGCTTTTTGTGGCGACCTTGTGGTCGCTGATGGTGGAACTTTAATACTCCTGACAGCTGCAACAGAGGGGAATAGCAATTATCCGGTATTTCCCAGCTATATTGGTCGAGATCGGAAAGAATTAAAACAAAAAATTGAGATGAAAGAAATTGAATTTCCATTATTAGCTGCGGAAAGTGTTAAGCTGGGAGCGCTCAAAGAGCGTATTAATCTCGTGCTTGTCTCTGATGGTTTGACAGAGCTAGATACAGCTCAGATGGGGGTCCAATACTATTCAACAATTGAACAGGCTGTAACAGATGCTGTGAGTCGATTGCCAGCGTCTCAGAGAGAAAAGGCAGTCTGTGTGATTCCTCAAGCTGGAATAACCTTACCACTGGAATCAACTGTATAAAATGATCCTCAAGTGTCTGAAATCTTGATAGTATTTGCTTGAAGCAGTCCCGACCTTTTCAGAAATAATCTAAAATTTCGCAATTACTCTGGAGACCACTCCTTCGGCGTTGCTGGTGTGACTGAGGATAAAAGGATTCAACATCAACGCAGCAAGTGATGAAATTGTTGGCCACCACCCGGACAAATTGCCTGGAACCCATAAAAAAATCATAAAGTTGGCAGCAGAAAAAGACTCCAGAATGATCCTATAAGGATTTGTATAGTGTGAAGTGTTGGAAAAAACACCGGTTGTCTACAATGTAATTGTTGACAATGTCCAATGATTTCATTATAATTATGTTGTGTGGAGTGTAAAAGTAATCGAATCCTTACTGCAGAGATTGTTTATTCGCCTGTAATAAAGACTCGAAGAAAGAACACTCAATGCCGATTAAATTGTTCAAGTAGGACTGAATAAGATATCTTGATCAGTATTCTAGATGGTCACCCAAAATTTCAAATTTCTTACCAAGTATTGGAGATATTATTGTGGACATGAAACAGTTTTTGGAATTTGGAAAGGGGCTGGTTGAAATTGGTGAAAAACAGGGTGTGACATTACGCCTTTTAGGCCACCTGGCCGTTCGTCAACATATAACAAGGCATATTGAATTGCTTGATCACCTGGAAAGGATACCCACTCACGACGTTGATTTTATGGGCTATTCAAAAGAACAAAATGAAGCAGATCGTATGTTCATTGAACTTGGTTACGAGCCGGATCCTTCAGTTGCTTACAGTCAGGAATATGGGATCAAGCGGCTTATTTACCATCACAGAAAAACCAAAGTTATGGCAGAGATTTTTTTTGACCAGTTACCCATGTCCCATACGATAAACTTTCTCGGGCGTCTCGAATTGGATTACCCCACAATCAGCCTTGTGGATTTGTTTCTCAGCAAACTCCAGATCCAGGAAATTAATGAAAAAGACATCAAGGACCTGATTGTGCTATTAGCAGAACATGATTTTGGCCCAGGAGATCGTGACTTAATTGATATCGACTATTTCCTAAAGATTATGAGTGATGATTGGGGTTTTTGTCATACAGCAACTACAAACCTGGGGAAATTGAAGGATTGGGTTGGCCGATACGATGTGATTTCCGATGAGGTTAGAGAGAGCGTTGAGGTGAAATTGGCTGATTTGTTGAGCCGCATGGAGAATGAACCAAAGAGCCTGCGTTGGAAATTACGCGCGAAGATTGGCACACGAGTTAAGTGGTACCAGGATGTAAGTGAAGTCCAGAATATTCATCAATGATATTTCTGGTGGGAAGAACTTTTTATCATTTTAATTCTTAAGCAAAGAGGATGTAAATTATGCCGAGTGGAAAATTGCATAACAAAGTCGTTATCCTGACTGGCGGTACTTCAGGTATCGGTAGAGCCTCAGTGAAATTATTTTGTCAGGAAGGAGCCAAAGTGGTGATTGGTGCCCGGAACGAGAAAGCCGGGGAAGTCCTGGTCAAGGAAGTTCAGGAAGAAGGAAACGGTGAGGCGTTCTTTGTTAAAACGGACGTCTCAATACCCGAGCAGGTTGAAAATCTTGTTAAGCAGACTGTCGAGCATTTTGGACGGGTGGACGTACTCTTTGGCAACGCTGGTATTCTCCTGACCGGTACAGCTCCTGATACCTCACTAGAAACCTGGCAACGCACAATTGATATCAACTTGAGCGGCAATTTCTATTTAGCAAAATATGGCATTCCTGCGCTTATCCAATCAAATGGGAAAGTGATTGTTTTTACAGCCTCAGAATTAGGAACGGTGGGAGCCAGCGAAGATGTAGCTTACTGCGCCTCAAAAGGGGGATTAATTAATATGATGCGTGCCATAGCTATCGATTCCGCACAGCACGGGATCCGCGTTAATTGTATTGCGCCAGGACCTGTAGAGACACCAATGCTGCGGATTTGGTTTGACGAAGCTGAAAACCCCCAAGAATTGGAGGATGTACAGAAAGAACCGGTATTACTTAAAAGGTTCGCAGACCCGAAAGAAATTGCCGAAGTGGCTTTATTTTTAGCCTCAGATTCTTCTTCTTACATGACAGGATCAGTCGTGGTTGCTGATGGTGGAGCAACTGCCTGGTACGGATTATAAGGCGTACATAATAGATGTTGTTTATTATTGAACGAAGTAATCAATTCACAATTCAATACATTGTTCTTAATCTTCCCGATTGTTATTAAGAACTTCATAGATGATAGAAAAAGGAAAGTATCTATGCGGATTTATTACACGTCTGATTTACACGGTTCTGAAAAATGTTGGCGAAAATTTCTAGGCGCTCCGAAATATTACAGCGCAGATGTGGTCATGATTGGGGGAGATATCACCGGTAAATTCATAGTACCCATTATTCACTTCCCAAAAGGGCGGGTTGAAGCCAATTTTATGGGCAGGAAGAGAAAGCTGAAAAAAGAAAAAGACGTAGAAATTCTTAAGGGGCAAATCGCCAATACAGGCCAATATGCAATTGATGTAACCGGAGAAGAATATGAAGAATATCAGAATAATCCTGCTCGCCTGGATGAGCTGTTTAGAAAATTAATTTTAGAGAGGGTGGCGCAGTGGACTGAAATGGCAGATGATCGTTTAAAGGGTCAGAATGTACGCTGTTTCATTTCTGCCGGGAATGACGACATTATGGAAGTGGATGACATCCTGGAAAAATCCGAGATTATTGAGGTCCATGATGGGAAAATTATTGACCTGGGTGAAGGTTTTGAATTGCTTGGCTTAAGTAATGCCAACATCACGCCCTGGGATTGCCCCCGGGATATTAGTGAAGAAGAGTTGACAATAAAAATTGATAACCTGGCAAAACAGATTAACAATCTGGATAGAGCTATTTTTGATATTCACGTTCCCCCTTATGATTCTGGACTTGATGAAGCCCCTGAGTTATCAGAAGATTTGAGTATGACATTGGATCCAACAGGCACTCCTAAAATGATCCCGGTTGGCAGCAGCGCAGTGAGTGAAGCTATCCAAAAATACCAACCACTGTTAGGTTTGCACGGACATATTCATGAATCAGCAGGGATTCAGAAAATTGGCAGAACAACCATTGTGAATCCAGGCAGTGAGTATGCAGAAGGTTTATTAAGAGGAGCGGTTATTGATCTAGACGAGAAGGAGGGATTACTCAATGTAAACCTTGTAACAGGGTAATAGAACGTTCTATTAATTCGGTACCACAAAACAAAATATTAGGAGGATATTCAAATGTCTGAGGTTTCTACCGAAAAAGTTGCTGGCGGGATATTTGCCCGGGCTAGTTCGGGTCTGGTTCGAACAATCAGCACTTTTGACACATTTTATTACTGTCTGGTTCAATTGGCCGTCACTTTTGTATTATTTAATGTAGCCTTTTGGGTATTTTATCCAGGTTCCCAAATGGAAGTCGCGACCTTTATCGCCCTGGCAGCGGCTCTCTTTGAAGGAATTACATATGGATTATTCACCTCAATCTACCCCAGATCTGGAGGTGAATATGTTCCGCTTTCAAGGGCTACGAATCCGGTGGTTGGATTTGTTGCCAGCTTTGGTCAAACATTCTGGCAGGCATTTGGAACCGGGCAAAATTGTGCGTTTGCTGCTACCTTCGGATTATCGCCACTGCTTACTATTCTGGGCTTGCAGCTTGGAAATGCGAAACTGGTCAAGTTGGGATTCTGGTTCGATAGTCCGACGGGATGGTTCGTGGTTGGAACGACTATGATCCTTTTATTCAGCTACCAACTTTATCTTGGAATGGGAACTTATTTCAAGATTCAAAAATGGCTGTTCAGTTTGGCTTTGGCTGGCTATGTAGTATTTCTGGTCGTTTTGGTACTTGGCGCTACAGGAGTATTTGATTTCCAGGCGAATTTTGATAAATATACTGGTGCAGGTGCCTATCAACAAGTCCTTTTGGATGCCCAAGCTGATGGTGTTGACCTGAATCCACGCATTACTCCCCAAATGACTATGTTCTTTGTGATCTGGCCAGCATTTTCCTTCCTCTTTGCTGTGTTATCTACTTCCTTCAGCGGAGAGATCAAAAATGTCACTCGGGGTCAGTTATTCGCGATTCCTCTAGCCCAGATATTTGGTGGAATACTTATCTTCTTAACGGGTCTTCTGGCCCGGTTGTCAATCGGGAAGGAGGGTATTCTGGCTATCGGATGGGTTAGCAATGTGCTGCCAGAAAAGTTCCCACTGCCATATGCCTGGTTAAACAGCTTGGCTTCAATTATGGCTGATAATATCCTGCTAACAATTATCATCAATGTGTCATTTACGATCCTGACGATGTATGTGGCTGCTTCTACTGCGATCTATGCCACACGCGGCCTGGTGGCATGGGGTATTGATGGAATGGCCCCTGACTGGATTTCCAAAGTCAATAAACGGCACCATTCGCCAGCAAATTCTGTCCTGACAGTGGGAGTTATTGCTATCTTCTGGTTGGCGATATTCTCATTCACCAACTGGTTCTCGGCTGTTTCGATTCTAGTGCCAATGGGTATTGTTTTCCTTGTAACGACATTCGTGGCGGCAATATTCCCATTTATCAAGCGTGATGTTTATGAAACATCTCCCGCGAGAATCGAGATTGCAGGCATTCCGTTAATGACCATCACTGGTTTGATCGGCTCTGTAATTATGGGATGGATCGTTTACCGAGCCATTGTTGATGTTGAATACGGGGCGTATACTCCGCAAGCTGCGGTGATGTGGATTGTTGTCTTTGCCGCCGGGGCAATTTGGTATTATATTGCCCGATCGATAAGACGAAAGCAAGGCGTAGATATGGATGCGCGTTTTGATGAGATTCCTGTTGAGTAGAAGTTAGATCAAGAGATGTTTTAATAAACATCTCTCCAAAAACTACGACCCTCAGGGAGAAAAACGAGGCATAAAAAATAGAACCCTAGAACTAACTATTTCAGTGCTGCAGTCTTCTATGTCACACCTGCAGCACTGATTAATCATCACTATACCACTAGACTGCCATTCTTTGGTTTTCGCAAAGACTGTATAGGACAAGCTCCGCACTATATAAACCCGAACTGCATACCCAAGAAGCATATGGGAGATTTACTGGAATAAAATTGGAAAGCTCAAAAATGAGATTGTATTAAGGACGAGATGCGATTTATTTATTCCAGGATATGAGATAATTGTAGATAGCAGTACCCGGTTGAGTTTAAGAGCATAATTTCTTCGTTCTAAATAAGTGAGCCTGGATAATCTTGATGTCTTTGTTGTTAAACTTCGATCTATTGGGACCAGAAGAACTAACCAGGAAATAGAAATTCTTTACGGAAAACTAAGTAAAAGGAGAGGTTTATGTCTCTGGAAAAACTAGGAGAACTAGATCGATCAAATTTAGCAATTGAAGTTGCCAATATATTACGAGAGTCTATTATAACGGGCGATTTTCCATCTGGAATGCACCTTGTAGAAATCCCTATGTCGCAAAAATTGGGTATTAGCAGGGGCCCTCTAAGGGAGGCTTTACGCATCCTGGAAACTGAGGGGATGATTGAAAGTTTTCCCGGCAAGGGTAGTTTTGTTACCCATGTATCAGAGCGCAATATCCGTGAAGTTTATTCCTTAAGATGTATTTTAGAAACCGAAGCTATAAAACTTGCGATAAAAAACGGAACCCAGGAGGATATCGAAAAATTAGATGAAATTCTGAAAGCTATGTTTGCTGCTGCTAAAAAAGAAGATACCAAAGAAGTTACTCTTTTGGATTTTCAATTTCACACCCAGATCTGGACTATGGCGGATCATGTATTATTAAAAGATACTCTTGAAGGAATCAATACTAAGATAAAAAGATACGTGGCTGTTCAGACTACACTCTATGATGACCTTACGGAAGGAATCTCTGATCATAAGAACATTCTCGAATCTCTCCGCAATCATGATGAAAAGGCTGCAACTGAATTGATAAGAAGCCACCTTGAAGTTGCTTCGAATAAGATTATTGAGCACTTTCAGACTAAAAACGCCCCTTTGTCCGAAGTGAAAATTTCCTAAATCATTTTTCTTTCTCAAACGATCAAGATGCTATATATTTCAATCCTGATAGGGAAAAGTTCTATCAGGATTGAACGTTAGATTAAGCCAGAAAGGATATTTAAATCCAATAAACATTTCTCAGCACAGGTTCATTCCAGGAGAACAGGGGTTAGATTGGCAACAAATCAACGCATATGACATTTACAGGAATGGGAAAGAATTCTTTTGACCCCTAAATTGTAAACAGTAGAACTGTTGACAATGAGGCAGGCTGGTGATATGATTAGGTTCATTGGTGGAAAAAGATTCACAGAATGAATTCATCGGGCGTAAATTTGGAATATAAAGAGTATTTATATTTCAAAAATAACATGTTAATAATTAATAAGGAGTATCCAGAATGTCAAGTAAGATTACAGATCTAGTAGCAAGGGAAATTATTGACTGCCGCGGTTTCCCAACAGTTGAGGTGGATATTTGGGTGGACGGGGAATTTTCGGGAAGAGCTGATGTGCCGGCTGGCAGATCTACCGGGAAACGAGAAGCAGTGGAATTGCGCGACGGGGGAAAAAGATGGGGCGGTCATGGCACGCTCAAAGCAGTCCAGAAAGTTAATCAGGTGATTAAGCCTGAGCTGTTGGGATTGGATCCAACCGCCCAGCGAAAGGTTGATGAACTGCTTTGTGAATTGGATGGAACAGAAAACAAAGCGAATCTGGGCGGAAATGCGATTATTGGAGTTTCCCTGGCCCTGGCCAGGGCCGGAGCTAAAACTTCCGGGCTGCCTTTGTACAAGTATATTAACTCAAACGCGCACGTGATCCCGGTTCCTCTGGTGAACTTGATCAATGGCGGCAAGTTAACATCCAATGATCTTGAAATTCAGGAGTTCATTGTCATGCCGATTGGCGCTGAAAATCTCAAACATGGGATGCAGATCTGTTATGAGATCAATTTTATCCTTCATGACCTGATCGTGGAAAAGTATGGAAAGATCGCTGTGAATGTTGGTGATGAAGGGGGGTTTGCACCTCCAATGACCGGAATTAACGAGCCTATGGAAACATTAGCCAAGGCGGTTGAGGCTTCTGGATACGCGGATAAAATTGTCTATGGTATGGATGCGGCCGCCAGCCATTGGTATGATTGGGAGAAGGGTGTCTACCGAATGGAAGGGCAGGAGATGTCTCGAGAAGAAGTTATCGAGATGTATGTAAATTTATGCGCCAAATATCCGGTGGGTTCCATTGAAGATCCCCTCATGGAGGATGATTTTGAGGGACACGCTATCTTAACTGAAAAACTTGAGGGCGTGCAAATTGTGGGAGATGATCTTTTTACAACAAATCTAAAATTCATCAAACAGGGCGTTGAAATTGGAGCTGCAAACGCTATCTTATGGAAATCCAACCAGGTTGGCACACTAACGGAAGCATTGGATGCGGCTGAATTTGCCTACCAGGCAGGCTATGGGGTCCAGGTTTCGGAACGTTCCGGGGAAACAGAAGACACCGCGATCGCAGATTTTTCTGTTGCCTTAAACGCTGGACAAATTAAGACTGGAACCACCCGCAGCGAAAGGACTGGCAAATACAACCAGCTTATCCGCATCACTGAAGAATTGGGTTCAAAGGCGGTTTACGCCGGAAAAAACTTCCACCGGCCCGTATAAGGAGGAATTGTGGACCTCCAAAAAGAGGTTTACGTCCAAAATGCTGAGGGGTTAACTGGCCACGGAAACGTGAAACTGCGCCAGGCGGCTGTTGATATTATGGAATATGCCTTAACGGCGGCAGACCCTTATACCGCGATTGAGAAATTGGTCCGTCTTGATGATGATCGGCTTTTTGTTGGTGATTTACAATTCAATTTAAAGGAATATGAACGCTTGTTCATCATCGGAGCCGGAAAAGCCTCCCGGAGAATCGCGGGGGTATTGGAAGATATTCTGGGCGATTGGATCACGGGAGGTTTGTTTGTATTAAAACACGGGGATGTGGCAGACCTGGAACGAACAGAGGTGATTTATGCTGCCCATCCTGTTCCGGATGAAAATAGCTACCAGGGGGCAAAAGGATTGCTTGATCTGGCAAATTCCTTTTCTGAAAAAGACCTGGTCATTGCCGGGATAACAGGCGGAAGTTCAGCTCTTCTTGCATATCCTGCTGAAGGAATCAGCCTTGAGGATCTTCAGCGGGTTAATGAAATTCTTCTGCTCAGCGGCGCGGATATCTTACAAATCAACGCTGTGCGCAAACATTTATCACGAATTAAGGGCGGATTGCTGGCCAAGGAGATTCTGCCAGCGACCTTAATAAACCTCACCGTTTCTGATGTTGTTGGGGATGCGCTGGACTATATCACCGGTCCCACAGTTGTAGACACTTCAACTTTTGATTGTGCCCGGGATGTGTTGGATAAACTTGATCTCTGGGAAAAGTTTCCCGCTTCTGCATCTGAATATCTTCGAAAAGGGGGAAAGGACCAGGAAACACCCAAGAGTTTTGAAGGGATGCCGCTGCATTCATTTATTGTCGTTCCGGGAGACGCTGCCTGCGTCGCGGCAGATCAAAGAGCAAAAGAACTTGGTTTTAATTCGATGATCTTAACCTCGATGCTCACCGGAGAGGCAAAAGAAGCGGGCTCGGTTTTTGCTTCCATCGCCCAGGAGATATCAAACTTTGGACGTCCCCTGAGCTCACCGTGTGCCGTGATTGGGGGAGGAGAGAATGTGGTCACAATTGGGGAGGAGGACAGAGGAGACGGAGGACCGAATTTGGAGTTTGCGCTTACCGCCAGCCTGGAGATCGCTGGTCTGGACCAGGTAGTCATCGCGGCGATTGATACAGATGGCTTTGATGGGTCCACTGATACAGCCGGGGGTTTAGTGGATGGGAGCACGATGAAGATGGCTGTAGATAAGGGGCTGGACCCTGAAATGAACCTAAAGACCCATAATGCAAAAGAAGTGCTTAGACGGACTGATGATGCGATTCTTACTGGACCAACGGGTACAAATGTTAACGACCTGAAGTTATTACTATTTAGTTGAATTATTAGTCGTGAAGGAGGAGAACTGATGATCAAAGAAACCAATCAAATCAAGGTAAGCTCATGGAATGAATGGGATCCCCTTAAGCATGTCATTGTAGGCCGCGCTGATGGAACGATGGTGCAAGCGCCAGAGATTGCCGTTCAACGCGTTTGGCCTGAACAGGGATACACCGATGGAAAGTATGGACCTTATCCGAAAGAAATGACAGATAAGGCTAATGAGCAGATGGATGATTTTGCCGCCATGCTTGAAAAGCGGGGCATCCGTGTCGACCGTCCTACCCCGATTGATTTCAACCAAAAAGTCCAGACACCGGATTGGGAACAGGACTCAATGTTTGGTTGTATGCCTCCCCGGGATTTATTACTCACTATCGGCAACGAGATCTTAGAAGCGACCATGTCTTATCGCAGCAGGTGGTTTGAGTATCTCTGCTTCCGCCCCCTGCTTGAGAAATATTTTAAAGAAGATCCAAATTTCAACTGGGAAGCGGCACCCAAGCCTCGCTTGTCAGAGCAAACCTATAAAAAAGGGTTTTGGGAAAAATGGAATGCATTAAGCGAAGAGGAAAAGTGGGAACAGTCAATTAAGAGTGAGTGGTTACCCACCGAGGTCGAGCCGCTATTTGACGCTGCGGATGTTGTGCGCTGCGGCAAAGATTTATTTGTTCAAAAATCAATGGTTACTAATCAGACAGGGATCAATTGGCTGCAGCGCCATTATCCTGACCATCGGGTACATACAGTGAGATATAAAGAACTTCTGCCCTGGCACATGGATACTACTATTGTGCCTCTGCGTCCCGGGTTAGTGATGTTTAATCCTGGACGACCAGCCTTAGAGCCTCAGAGAGAATTTTTTGAGAAGAATGATTGGGAAATCCTTGTAGCTCCCAAATCGGTCCTGATCGAGAAAAGACCGATGACTTTTTGCAGTATCTGGCTCAATATTAACCTCCTGGTGCTTGATCCAAAAACCGTCTGTGTGGAAGCCAGCGAGACACCTGTAATTGAATTGCTTGATCAAAATGGTTTTGAAGTCATACCAGTTCCTTTTTATGAAGTATCACCTTTTGGTGGCGGACTTCACTGCGGTACAGCGGATGTATATCGGGAAGGAACATTTGAGGATTATTTCCCAAAACAAATGCCTGGCTTTTAGGGAATAATGATATTTAAAACTATCCAAAGATTATACCCTGCACTGCTAAGAGTATTTTCAGCGGCGCAGGGTAAAGAAGGCCGCTTAACACCCCAAAAAATCAACCAATAAAAGCCAATTTTTTGAGGAGAGAAGTATGGCAAGTTTAGAAACCACCTTGATGGGTATCAAGTTTCCCAACCCATTTCTTCTGGCCGCCGGACCACCCTCTGCCACAGGAGCGATGGTTATGGAAGCCTTTAAAGCGGGATGGGGGGGGGCGGTGCTGAAAACCATCGCCCTGGAACCTACCAAACACCCCAGTCCCAGGGTGCAGGTTATTAAAACAGGCCGTCATAAAAGGGGCATGATTGATATTGAATTATTCAGTGATATGACTTTGGACCGCTGGTCCGAGGAACTTGACTTAATTCGTGATTCCTATCCCCGGCGCCCGATAATTGCCAGCATTACGGGGGGCGGGCACCCAGAGGAATGGCAGAAAGTCGTTCAACAGCTTGAAAAACACGGGGTGAATGGTTACGAGATGAATGTGAGCTGTCCGAATTTCGCTGAAGGGGAAAGGGGTGAAAAACTTGGACAGGATCCAGAAGCACTAAAGTTGGCAGTCAGTTGGGTGAGAGAGGCCACTGATCTGCCGGTGATCGTTAAACTCACCCCTAACGCGGATATCGTGAAACAAGCTACAGTAGCTGCTGAAGCGGGGGCAAACGGGGTGACTACAATTAACAGTTTAACTGGATTGGCAGGTATTAACATTGATACGCTAAGCCCGCTGCCCACAGTGGGCGGTATTGGAATATTCGGTGGTTATGGAGGTCCAGCGTTAAAACCAGTCGCCCTGCGGTGTACTGCGCAAGCTGCTCAAGTTGCTCAAGATCTACCAATCCATATTTTTGCCAGCGGAGGCGTGGAAAAATGGCAGGATGCAGTTGAGTATTTTGCTGTTGGCGCTTCAGCTGTTGAAATCTGTACGGCTGTGATGTGGAACGGTTTTCAAATCATAAAAAAACTCACCACCGGTCTCACTGCGTACCTGGAGGAAAAAGGATATGATTCCCCGGGAGATATCAGGGGGAAAGCGCTGCCGAAAATCAGGTCTTTTCCAGACATAGATCTATCAATACAATTATTGGCAGCGATCAATGAAGATTTGTGCAATGGATGCGGGATTTGTGTCACCGCCTGCGATTCGGGAGGATTCCAGGCACTTCGAATTGAGGATGACCTCGCCAGGGTTGATACCCTCAAATGTGATGGGTGTGGACTGTGTGTGGGTGTGTGTCCCACGGATGCGATAGAGCTGGTGGCAAAATAAGACCAATCTTTCCATATCGATACCTGCAGACAGTTCGGTGACCGGTTAAACTCCGCTATTCAAAAAATCACCACGGCTTTCTTAGAGGAAAGACCGGAAAGCATTCCTTTTCAGAGAAGCATAGGTATGATTCACTCTGATTATTAATCCTGGTTAATTCCCGTTCTAATTCAAACCCAATCCGTATAATTATCACTTGGGCAATCCGGTGTAAATAGGTATGGATGAGCGGATAAGGACTGCCGGTTAAGTCCCTGATCCCTGGATTTTCCGGGGTTATTAGGAGTTCGCTTTTCCCCCTAAAAAGATTTCACATTAAAATTATCGTCCCTTAATAATGACATAGACAAAAAAAATGTGACAATTATCACTTGCAGGCGTGAAATTTCTGTAATAAAAAAAATGGACACAATAAATTTCATAAAAGGAAAAAAAACACGGCGGAAATTTTTCTGATATAATTAACAAATTGATTAAATATGCCATAAAGCCCTTTTTTTAGTAGAAAAAAATACCTTGGCGGCTGAAAAATTTGATTTTTGATCCTTAAGACTATCAAACCCAAGGAGTAATTTTTGGCAAAAAAAGCACCAATAATGCCCCTGAGTATGTGCTAATTGTCGAAACCGGTCAGCATTATATTGGAGGAATCAGAAAAATGACTCAGGAAAACATGGGAATGGAATCCGAAGGTAAAGAGGAACAGGATAAACAGATTTTAAAAATTCTGCAAGCGGATAATTTACCGGAACACAAAGAGGTTGTCCCTCTAGATGATCTGGATCGGGAGATCCTGGAAAATTTTCAACGGGATGCCTTTTTTTCTTATGCCCCCCTCGCCAAGAAATGGGATGTGACAACCGCCACCATACGCAACCGGATAAATCGCATGAAAGAAGCCGGCGTGATGGATGTTATTTTGGTGATGAATCCATACAAGATTGGGTACAGTGCTTTTTCCATTATCGGAATCCGGTTGAAAGATGAAGTAAATATTGATCAAGTGGCATCAAACCTCCTTGCTATTCCGGGAGTTACGAACGTGATCATGGTTGCCGGGCGGTATGATTTTTTTGTTCACTATATTGGCAAGAATATGGAAGAGTACCGGCGATTTATTATTGAAACACTCAGGGAAATTCCTGGAATTCTCACCATTGAGAGTTTTATTGGGCTTGATCTGTATGAACGGCCGTTTGAGTTTGGGGTAATTAAGTAAATTTCTTAAACAAGATCTCGTGAAGCTGCGAGATTTTGAGCATCAAAGTTTATTTGTGGAATTATTGGTATCCCCTTAAGAATATAATTATCGGCTGTGTTGATAATTTTGGGCTTTTGGTTTGTATCCACGTAAAACTAAATATATTAATCCGGACAGTTTGGACTCAGGAGGAAAATAATATGACAAAGATTGTAAATGCGTGGAACGAGTGGGATCCCCTGAAACGGGTTATCCTAGGCCGTCCCGAAGGAACGCACATCTCCGGGCCAGAGCCAGGTATATATTCCCATCAACCTGAGGGTGGGTATCCCCTGGGCACCTACGGACCGTATCCCGAGGAAATGGTGGATGAAGCGCGGGAGCAGATGGATAATTTTGAGAAGATCCTGTCTGACCGGGGAATTATCGTTGATCGAGTAGATGTGCATCCTGCCTATCTGGCAGGACTTGGCAATAGTACTCCGGATTGGACGATGCCCAATTTCCGAAGTGCCTCCTCCCCTCGCGATCTCTTCATGACCATTGGAAATGAACTTATAGAAGCTCCCGGAACGATGCGCCAGCGCTGGTATGAGTACCTGAACCTCCGTCCCATATTTGAGCGCTACTTCATGGAAGATCCAGAATTCCTATGGACTGCCGCGCCGAAACCCCGTTTGACAGACGATTCCTATGAAAGGAACTACTGGTACAAGTACTACAACGAATGGTCAGATGAGGAGAAGCGCAAGCGCATGGAAGAGAACCGCTTCAATTTGACTGATATAGAACCGATGTGGGATGGGGCCTGTGCTATGCGCATGGGGAAAGATATCTTTTGGTACCACAGCTGTGTGACCAACAACGCCGGTATTGACTGGCTTAGACGCTACTTCGGCCCCAAAGGAATCCGCATACATGATATCCAGTTCGGAACGACTTCTGATGTCTTTTATGCTTACCACCTGGATGTAATCATGATGCCCCTTCGTCCTGGCCTGGTAGTCCACAATCCCACCCGACCTTTTGTGACCAAAGAAGCTTTGAAGCTTCTGGAAATGAATGATTGGGAAGTCGTTGAAACCGTTGAGCCAACCCATGATTACGAAGAAGTATTGGATGCGTTTGGAACCCCGCGCAAAGGGCCAAATCCAATTTTTATGAACGCCCTCTCGCTGGGACCGAATACGATCTGCGTGGAAGCCCACGAAACAAAATACATTGACCAGCTCACCAACCTGGGCTTTGAGGTTGTACCCGTACCCTATGATAAGGTTGTGTCATTTGGCGGCTCACTGCACTGCACCACGGTGGATGTATACCGGGAAGGTGATTTGGAGGATTATTTCCCGAATCAGATCGAGGGATTCTAAAACCAGAGCAACCAGTTACCAAGGCCTGGATAAGTGTTGAAACTATCTTAATCAAATATTGAGAAAAAATTGAAGGAGAATAAGCTATGTTAGCAGCACATATGACCTGGGAAGAGTACCGGGATGTGATTACGAATAATTTAATTATTCTACCCGTCGGCTCGTTGGAACAACACGGACCGCATCTGCCGTTGAATGTTGACGTGGTAATCCCATCCAGCTTGGCAAAAATGGTAGCAGAAAAAACAGATGCTGTTATATTGCCCACAATTGCTTATGGGTATAAATCACATCCTACTAGCGGAGGCGGGCAGCTTTTTCCTGGAACAACAAGCCTCAATGGTACTACATTGATACACCTGATGCTAGACATCCTGAGAGAGACATATCGCCATGGTGGGAGAGATTTCCTTATGCTTAATGGGCATTATGAAAACATAGCCTTTGTGAATGAAGCAGTGGAAATATTTGCCCATGAAGTAGACGGTGCCAAAGTAGTGACCCTTTGCTGGTGGGACCTGGTTTCGGAGGAATTGGTTGATGAAATTTTTGCGGAAGCTGGATTTCCTGGCTGGGATACGGAACACGCGGCTATTACTGAGACTTCGCTGATGCAGTATTTTGCGCCAGAACTGGTTCGGGAGGATAAGATCATTGACGATCAGAGTAAACGCAAACCAGCGTACTCGATCTTCCCGGCGCCAGCGGACATTATTCCAAAATCTGGTGTGCTTTACAAAGCTACCTACGCTTCACGTGAAAAAGGGCAGAAATTGGCAGAACAGGTTGTAGATACGATCTGTCAGATAGCCAGTCAGGAGTTTTGATTGAGAATGGAATCACAATGTGCTGGATAATTTTGAAAATTTAAAAATAGGAGGCGATATGTAACTTAATCTTTTAATAGTGACAATCATTGGTGTAACCACAAATGGTATATGTCCTAACAATAGAGGAGAAAAATGATATGAATAACTATTGGAAGAAATGGTTTATAGTAGCTCTCGTCCTCACGATGGTAATGGTTCTTTCGGCATGTGGACCCACACCTACTGAAGCTCCAGAAGAAGCCGCTCCTGAAGAGGCTGCACCTGAGGCGAAGATGAAAGTTGCCGTAGTGTTCCCGGGTGTTATTGATGACCAGTCCTGGAACCAATTCGGATTCGAAGGCCTCAAGCGAGCAGAGGCAGAAGCTGACTTAGAAATCGCCTACAGCGAAGACGTTACTCCGGATGAGCAAGTTGAGACATTCCGCAACTATGCTGCAGAAGGGTATGACATGATCATTGGTCACGGTGGTGAGTACGCAGATGCGATCAGCGAAGTCGCAGCCGAGTATCCTGACATCTGGTTCGGGGACACGAATGGTCTGCCAGAAGGCGACAACGTCAG
>JBARSF010000065.1:0-1664 GCA_049644605.1 Anaerolineales bacterium
TCCTAACCTTTGTGTGGTGGGCGATGATGATCAGGGGCTGTACCGCTTTCGCGGCGCCACCATCCGGAATATCCTCCAATTCAAAGATCAGTTCGAAGTTGGGGAGTGTGCCGAGGTGCAACTGACCACCAACTACCGTTCCCATCCGGAAATAATCGATTTTTATAATCAGTGGATCACCGATCAAAACTGGACCGAGGACGGAACTACTTTCCGACATCAGAAAAAAATCCTGGCAGAAGACAAGGAATTTCCTGAGGGACCAACAGTCCTGCGTATCGGCGCTGATAGTGAAAGAAAATGGCAGCAGGAGGTGCTGGATTTTCTCCTCTCCCTTCGAGATGACGGTCATCTAACAGACTGGAACCAAGTGGCTTTTTTGCTGCGCTCTGTGAAAACTGATCGAAACGTACGACTGGCCCGTTTCTTGGAGAAAAAAGGCATCCCGGTCTACTCCCCCCGCTCCAACCAGTTTTTCGAACGGGAAGAAATCCGATTGATGATTGGGGCCTTGATATTCCTATTCCCCCAATTTTCTGAAATCCGCAAATGGAACAAGGAAGCCCACCTGGACATCTGGGAGTATTACGACCAGGAATGCTTCGGAGATTTTGCGGAACAGCTCCGTAAACCAGAGAACGAAGATATGTTGAAGTGGTGTAAAGCCCACGCTAAAATCCACCTAAATTTAACTACCAGTCCCGACTACGCTTTTTTAGGATTATTCTACCGTTTGTTACGTTTCCCAATTTTCAGCAGGTATCTAGCGGAAAGTGATTTGAATAAGACCTTACTTCACAGCAGAGCGATGAGGAATCTGGGGCTATTTTCCCAGATGCTTAATAAGTTCGAATTTTTGCATAACATTAATGTGTTAACCCCCGATTTTTTAGAGAGGAATTTGCGGTATCTGTTTAATAATTTCTTTCGCTATTTGCAGGATGGTGGCTTGGACGAATACGAGGACGAAGCTGAATACGCCCCCAGCGGGAGCGTGTCTTTCCTAACCATACACCAGTCCAAGGGATTGGAATACCCGGTGGTGATTGTGGGTTCTCTGTGGACTGTACCCCGGAAACAATATACAGATTTGGATGAAATACTGGAACATAACTACCTCTCAAGACCACCCTTTGAACCCCTTGAGAAAATCAAATACTATGATTTTCGGCGGTTATTTTATACCGCTTACTCCCGGGCTCAAAATATCATGGCACTGACAGCTGATGAGGTCAGGGAAGGCAGGGGTAAAAATCCATCCAAGTATTTCCTGGATTATTATGATGGTCTTCCACCTTGTCGGGATCCAAAATTCAAACCAGCTAACATTCCTCTGGATGAGATCAAGGATGTTAACCTGAAAAGGGAATACTCTTTTACTTCTGATCTATCCGTCTATGAAAACTGCGCCGAACAGTACCGCTTTATCAGGGAGCTGGAATTTGCTCCCAACCGCCAGAGCCCGATCCTGTTCGGTACCCTAGTGCATCAAACCATTGAGGATATACATAAAGCTGTCCTGCGCGATGAGACCGATCTACTTTCCCGGGACCAGGTAGATACTTGGTTTGATCTCAATTACAGCACATTGACTAAACGGGAGCGTGCTTATCTCGACTCCTACCGCAAGAACCTTGCTCGGGAGCAGGTCCAGCGCTACTACC
>JBARSF010000066.1:0-2782 GCA_049644605.1 Anaerolineales bacterium
CAGTGGGGCTGATCTGGCAGTTCGTGATGGTTTTGTATCTCATCTATAAAGAAAACGGCGATATTCGCTGGTCTAAGCTGAAAGAGAAACTATGGCTGGGCGCACCCAAGTCGCCGAAAACAGGCAAAGTGTCTAAACGCCTGTGGTGGTGGATCATCCCCCTGCTGCTCATTACCGCTTTGTACGAGATGGAATTGGGCGGATATGTTAGCCAGGCCTGGACAAGGATCTTTCCTTTCCTGGCTGAACCGCCAGGTTGGGAATTGGGCAGTTTTCTCGAAACCCCTGACGGACGCAGCCAGATGGTTGGCGCCTGGGGTGTGCTCGTCTTATTCGCCGTGTCCGCAATTTTCAACACATTTCTGGGTGAGGAACTCTTATTCAGAGGATTGCTCCTTCCCCGGATGAAAAAGGTGTTCGGAAAGTGGGATTGGGTAGCCAATGGGATCCTCTTTGGACTTTATCATCTGCATCAACCCTGGGGCATGTTATCCCTTGGCGGCTTACTGTTCTTTTCTTTACCCAGCAGGCTTTTTAAATCTTCCTGGTTTGGCATCATCGCTCATTCCGGGCAAAGTATATTCTTCCTGTTTTTGATCCTGGGATTGGTGCTAGGACTGGCTTGAGAGCGGGAAATGGATTTTCTAAATAATAATTAGGATAGACAACATTGGAGATTGAAATTATGAAGAAATTTATCAACACCTATCAAATTGGTATCTTTTTTATCCTAACTTTTCTATTTAGCTGGTTCCCGTGGTATGCGGGCATTGCCCCAGAGGTGATGACGATGGGACCTTCCCTGGCAGCGATCCTGATTGTGCTGATCGTTGGTGGTAAACGCGGTTTTGCCGATCTGCTTCGTCCCTTTGGGCGCTGGAAATCAAATTTGGGAGTTTGGCTTTCCGCCCTATTTGGCCCGGCGCTTCTGTACCTGGGCGGCCTGGCTGTTTACATGCTGTTGGGTGGAAAAGCACCTCCTTTTATCATGATCCGGGAAGAGTTAGCTCTAATTCCGCTTTATTTAGTGATCGTCTTCCTGCCCTGGAATGGGCCAGTTGGAGAGGAATTTGGATGGCGCGGTTTTGCACTTCCGAAATTACAGGATAAATTTGGACCCTTGACCGCAAGTCTGATAATAGGCCTGTTGTGGGGTTTCTGGCATTTGCCCAGTTTTTTTGCCCCCCTCGGTGTTGTGGGGGCATTAACAGCCTCAATAGGGTTGATATTTATTCCCATCTATGCAATGGGAACAATCGCCAACTCGATTTTTATGACCTGGTTGTATAACAAATCCAGGGCCAGCGCCTTGATTGCTGGTATTGTTTGGCACGCTGCGATAGATTTTTGGGCACCCATCCTCTTGAGCGACTCCTCTTTGAGGGCAGCGCAGGAAGGAACCCATCTCCCCACGATAGAAAAATCATTATATTTGACCGTATTAAGTGTCCAGGTAATTGGCGCAGTGATCCTGGTGGTTATCACCAAGGGAAAGTTAGCCTATAGGGAAGTAAATAATTAAAGAACCGGAGACAAATCGGATAGATCTGCGCTGAAAATCAAACTAGACCATGAGGATATAAATTATCAAAAAGAGGTGATAAATCTGAGAGTCTGAAATCCAACAACCGGTAATTTGGGTAAAACATTTGTCAAGCAGTTCATAACTTAGCAATAAATGGAGATAAAAAATGAATACAGAAAATAAGAACGCAACAATTTTCGAAGACGTGAAGGTAAATGTGAAGTTCATTCTGGCGGCCTTGTGGACAGGGCACTTCCTGCTTTGGTCCTTCGGCGATATGGCATCCCTGCTTCAGAAAATGAATGAGCCTATTGACAACAACCTCTTGTTGTTTGTCGCAGTGCCCCTGGCATTGATCCAGGCATTAATGATCTATTTCTCCCTGGCAGGAAAGGCAAAATACATGCGGTGGGCCAACATCATCCTGGCCCTGGTTTTTGCGGTATTCAACATCGTATTTATCTCCGAAGCCCAATTCGGGTGGGTATACCTTTTAGGAGCAGGTTATCTGCTCTTTAATATTCTGATTGTCTGGCAAGCCTGGAAGTGGTCTAAATAGCCTAAGCAACTGCCAATGAGCCCGATAGCGACCTGATTTCCATCCTGTGTCGTTATCGGTGCCCGTTGGAAAAGAAATTTGAATGTTGGTAAATGTGATTGACATGTCCGAATTCCCCTGGCATACCAATCATGAGGTGGATAGGAGAGATCGATGAACGCGATTGTGTACGAAAAATATGGCGCTCCGGAAAATGTTCTAGAGTTGATGGATAAACAAGAGTAGTTCCAACTCAGACCAAAATCAATAATTGATCATCGATGAAAGGGTTAACCATGAAAACTGACAAGTCAAAAATTACTATTGAAGTGACACAGCTAAAGCTATCGGCGATTTGGATAGCCCTGATGCTAACTTACCTATTGGGTGATGTGATGAGGATCTTCAGTGGGGATTTTGTCCCTGGTGAAATGGCTGGAGCCCAAACCTCACAAGGACTATATTTAGGCATAGCAGTACTTTTTGTGATGCCGATAATAATGGTCTTCCTGAGTTTGACACTGAATTATAAAACAAACCGCTGGATGAATTTGATCCTTGCCATCTTATTCTTGGCTATCAATCTGATTGGATTGCCTGGTTATCCATCATATTATGATCAGTTCTTGATCGTTGTGGGCCTTGTGTTTAACCTCGTTACGATTTGGTACGCTTGGAAATGGACTGAGCAGGAAAAATGAGTAATCTTGATCAATAGT
>JBARSF010000067.1:0-125646 GCA_049644605.1 Anaerolineales bacterium
GGCTTATGAAAACCGCCGCTGGATCCGGGAGGGTGATCATCGCATCGCAGTGGTGCCAGTGGAAGGTACCCCGGTAGTTCCAACCCTGATTCCGACAGTCACCCAGCAGCCGCAAAACCTGTTCCGGGTTTGGTGGGATTTATTCTTTAACACAAAACCTTGACTGGGCTATTTTGCCATGCTATAATCGGCAACCTATAATTAACGCGGGGTAGAGCAGTGGCAGCTCGTCGGGCTCATAACCCGGAGGTCCCAGGTTCGAATCCTGGCCCCGCTACTTAAAAAGACGCTCGATGGAGCGTCTTTTTTCTTCTAAATTTCGGATCTGGTTCGCCCCTCGGCCTCCGGCATCAGGAGATTGCAAGATCGAGCGGATCACGCTCTCGATCTAAAAACCTGGCCCCACTACTGGTAAGAGACACTTGCGAAGTGTCAGCTTTTTGATGAGGGGGAGTATGATAGTCTCATTATATGGATATACTCAAGTAATAATTCCGTTCTTTCCTAATGAGCATGGCCTAGAACAATTTCCACTTTATTAATGGCATATCCCGATCTTTCCAGGTTAGTTTTCCAGTAAGGCTCCGCCATACTGACAGGATGGCGGTTGCTAGATTTGCGAGAATAACTATGGGATAAAGAAGGGAAAGAATCCGAGAGATTCCTAAAAATTGAAATGGAATCAGCCACAGCAGAATAGAAAGACTTATGCAGGATATCAGAGAATTAAGTTGGGCTTGGGGTGTGAGCCCGATAATCAACAAACAGAAAACAACCAGCGGCAACAGAAACATGACTGCCAGCCACAGGAAAGCAAACGTAAACGGCAGCAGGCGAAAGTCAAAAGCAGCAAATAGATTCTTTGAAAAACCATAAAAAGCTTCCTGGCTATTCTGGTACATTCGGCAGCTGACCAAATCAGATATATATACAACTCTCCAGCGAAATCCTGTTTCCTTGATTTTTCTTACCAGGGCTAAATCATCAACAATAGATGAACCTGTTCCAGCATGTCCTCCAATAGCTTGATAGGCTTCCCGTCGGAAGAGCATCATTTGGCCTACGGCGCTGGATAATATGGGTGAGCGAAGTTTATATGCCAACCCTAGGGGAATAAACGCTAGAATCGCCCAAGAGAAAAAAGGTACCAGCAGCTTTTCACCCCAGGAACCTAAAATCTGCTGCGGAAAACCAGATATTAGATCTGCTTCTTCACCAAACAGGGTGATAATTGCTTCTTTTAGGGTATCTGGTTTGTGAATTGTATCCGCATCTGTAAAGAATAGAAAATCAGCGTTTGCGACCTTTGAAAGCTGGCTGCAGGCCCAATTTTTTCCGATCTGATTTCCGGGAGCCGGCTGGCCATCCAGGATTTTTAACTCAAGGTGGGATTTAGTGATTTCCTCGAGGATCAATCTGGTATGGTCGATAGATTGATCGTCCAGGACCAGAATCTCAAATGATGGATAATTCTGGTTGAGCAGAGATTGGACACAGCGGGCGATATTCTTTTCCTCATTCCGGGCTGGTACTAAAATTGAAACGTGGGGGAAAGCTTTTGGGTCAGGATGCTTCCTGGCTCGCCTGGTAATGATTATATTCGTCAGAATTATAACCAATACCGCTAACTGAAAGAATATTATATGAATAATTAAGTCATTGGTTAAATAATTAACCATGGGGATTCGCCCCCCCAATTTTATGAATGAGTTTATGGATCCAGGGACGTATCCGGGGTAGGTGAACCAGATCAGTCCTGTGGGTCCAGGCCAGCAGGACTGTTTCCCCTGCCCAAACCCAGAACACCAAAGGATCAGGCGGCCAGATCAGTAAAACAATCAAAATTCCCCCCATGGCAATCATCACTGCCCATCCCGTGGTTGTTAACACCGCAACTCCGATCACCACCCCCAGTACCGCCGGCAGCGAAGCTTTCCAGATAGTTAATCCGATCCAGACACCCAGAGCCGTAGCCAGGGCTTTTCCTCCTTTAAAATTTAGAAAGGGAGTATAAATATGGCCCAGGATAGGTGCCAGGGCTATCATAATCATGGGTGTGCCGCGGATATTGAGATTATAATAACAATAGCCGACAGGAAGTGCGGCTTTGGTAATATCTAAAAGCAGTACAATAATCCCAAGAAGTGAATTGCCTGCCTTAAATACATTGGTAGCGCCTGGGTTTCCATCTCCATATTGGCGCACATCTAGTCCTAGGAAAATCTTTCCCAACCAGACAGAGAACGGTATTGAACCAAATAAATATGAAGTAGAAATTAATAGAATGGAGTCCATCAACTTTAATAATACCAATACTGGACTATAATATCGAGACAACTTTCAGCATATCCTGTGTTCTAACATATAGATTCAATCCAATCAATTTAATAAAGGTAAATGATAAATATGGACAATGAAACTGATAAAGTGGTCCTAGAACCGTTAACCATTGACCGTATTAAAGAGCTATGGGCAAAAACCTACAATCAGGAAGGAAAACCGGACTGGTCGCATCTCTTTCCTTATTATCATGATCAGATCATCTTCCAGGATAGTGTGCAACGAATAGAAGGCAAGGAAGAGTTTATTGCTTTGTGCAACCGACTCACGGATCGTTGTGAGCAGTTGACCATGGATATCCTTACCATTGCTCAAGAGGGGCAACATTTTATATTTGATTGGAAAATGCAGATGATCTTCAAAAAGTGGCCCAGCACACCAATATTTGGTTGTACAAAACTGACAGTTACTGATGATAACCGGATCATTGAACAGAGAGATTATTTTGACCTTTGGGGTGATATCTTTAATAATATTCCCTATTTTCATCGTCCTTACCGCAGATTTATGCACCGATATTTTGGATAAAGAGGTTATATAGGATGGAATTGCCTGAAGAGCTCCAATTCATGGCCAATGCCCGAAAACCACAAAAAAGGACATCTGTGGGCATGGATGGAAAGATCTGCGTCATTACGGGTGCTACCTCCGGGGTTGGATACCAAGCAGCCAAAAGATTAGCCAAGGGAGGAGCTGAACTGATTCTTGTTTGCCGAAATCTTCAAAAAGCAGCAGCTGTGAAGGCTGATCTTCAGCATGAATTTGGAATAAAAATCGATTTGGTCCAGGCTGATTTTCTGAATCTCGACCAGGTAAGGAAAGCCGCTTCCATTATCCATGAAAAGAATCCTCATCTGGATGTGTTAATCAATAATACGGGTTTGCATAATACGCGGCGTGAACTGACCCAGGCAGGTTTTGAGAAAGTGTTCTGTGTTAATCACCTGGCATCTTTCCTGTTTACGCGACTCTTGTTGGATCGGTTGCGTGAGAGTTCGCCAGCCCGAATCCTGTATATTAATTCCCAGGGACATCGTTTCGGGGGCCTCGATCTGGATGACCTCACCTGGGCTAAACGCCGTTATAAAGGCCTGCAGGGTTATGGTGCCTCCAAGGTAGCCCAGCTGCTTACAATTTGGGATTTAGCTGACCAGCTGAATGGCAGCGGAGTTACTATTAATGCTATGCATCCTGGAGCCGTAGCAACCAATATTGGGATGAATAATGGTCTGCTTTACCAGTGGTATCAGCGATATTTGCTCTTCCCGCTTCTTAAAGGTCCCGAGATATCAGGTGATGCTATCTATTATCTGATCGCCGCCCCGGAAATGGCAGAGATCAGCGGAAAATTCTTCAACCAGACTATTGAAGAAAAACCTGCCCGGCATGCGCTTGATCGGGAGCTTGGCAAGCGCGTCTGGGAAGTTAGTGAAAGGTTAGTTGGACTTGCAGATTGAGGTTTATTTGTTGCTGATTTAAGGAGGATCAATGGCGCACGATGTGATTGTTGTGGGAGGAGGTATAGCTGGTCTAACAGCTTCAGCTTATCTAGCCAGAGCTGGCTGTTCACCTCTTTTGATTGAAAAACAGCAAAAATGCGGGGGATTGATTAACACCTTTGAACGTGACGGTTTTATTTATGATGGGGGGATCCGGGCTTTGGAGAACTCGGGGGTTCTATTTCCAATGCTCAAACAGTTAGGATTGGATCTGGAATTCGTTAAGAATGAGATCTCCCTTGGTCAGGAGGATCAGGTTTTACGAATTCTTTCAGAAAGAGATCTCAAAGCGTATCATAACCTACTAAACTCCTATTTTCCTGAAAACAGGGATGAAATCTCTCAAATAATCATCCAAATAAGAAAGATCATGGATTATATGGAAGTCCAGTACAGTATTGACAATCCTGCATTTCTGGATCCTGTGGAAGATCGCGAGTATTTCATTAAAAAAATTTTACCCTGGATTGTGAAATATGCCTTTACTGTACCCAAAATTAACAAGCTAAATGAGCCAGTTGTAAGCTTCTTAAAACGCTATACCAAGAACCAGGCTTTGCTTGATATCATCACCCAGCATTTTTTTACAGACACCCCGGCATTTTTTGCTCTGAGTTATTTGAAGATTTATCTTGATTATTTCTATCCCCTTGGTGGTACAGGAAGATTACCCGCAGCGCTGGTAGATTATATTCGGGAAAACCAGGGAACTATTCAAACTGATACCCAAATAGTGACAATCAACCCACGAGAGAAATTGCTCGTGGACGCTAACAAAAATGAATACTATTACAAACAGCTGATCTGGGCGGCCGATCTCAAATCACTATATCACTTGATCAATTCTGATCATCTTTCTGATCCTGATGAAAAACACACGTTCCTAAATCGACGGGAAGAAATAACTGATAAAGTTGGAAATGATTCTGTATTCACCGTATATCTGGCTGTGGATCTAAATCCAGATTATTTCTCCAATATATCCAGCGGACATTTCTTCTATACACCAAAAAGTTTGGGAGAATCAGCTGCAGGTCCCCTTCCGATAAATGAAGATCGAACTTCAATAAAAAAATGGCTGGAGTTATTCTTTTCTTTAACAACCTACGAAATCTCCATCCCGGTCTTGAGAGACAGCAGTATGGCACCACCAGGTAAAACTGGATTGATAATCAGTTTGTTGTTTGATTACCATCTGACCAAACAAATTCAGGAGATGGGCTGGTATGAGGATTTTAAATTATTAAGTGAGAAGCAAATTATTAATGTGCTGGACAATTCAATCTACCCCGGCATGAAAAAATCTATCATACAAAAATTCTCTTCGACACCTCTAACCCTGGAAAGAAGAACAGCCAACACCCATGGAGCAATTACTGGGTGGTCATTTACTAACCATCCCATGCCGGCAGAAAACCGCCTACCCAAAATATTCAGTTCAACTGAGACGCCACTCTCCGGAATAACACAGGCAGGCCAGTGGACATACAGTCCATCAGGTCTTCCTATTTCAATCCTGACCGGCAAACTAGCATCTGATCGAGTTCTCGGTAAGTTAAAGAAAAATGGTTAGACTGGGCTGAATGCAAAAGTAGGAAACTGATCTAATAGGTCAGGGAAGGAATCTGGATTGCTCAACGATTTCCACAATCAATTCCTCCTGGCGATAAGCAATAATATGAAACCCAGGGATTTCCATGACTTGTTGGATGAGCTCAACACAGATCTTGCGCCCCTCCTCCTGCTTTCTCTTTTTGAGAGCCGATCGATAATCCCATCCGGAATTACTATACCAGTTACTTATCTGCGTATGAATTCGGCCGCCAAAGCGGATTTTTTGGGGACAAACACCCGCCAACCCTGTAACAAGGAGTAGAATTCATCTTTGCTTACGTAGGTATGTGAGGTATTCATCCTTCGTAAACTTTGGTTGATATTCCTTGATCGCATTTTTGGCAAGTTCTGCATCACCGTACAGCAAATCGATTAGTGTCATCGCCATGATTTTAGCTGGGATGATGTATGCCATCTCCTCATCTACAATTTGAAAGCCATCTGAGTGAGCATCTCCACTAAAACCACCAATATAAGGATGTACAGCAGGCATAATATGAGATAAATCTCCAATATCTGTCGACCAACTCTTATGGACCCCAGGGGCTACGTTTTCTTCACCAAGAAATTCCCTCGCATTATCACTAAGGATAGAGTTCACAACGAGTTCTTCATTTATTGGTAGGTAGCCGGGCAAATCAGATAATTCCAAATGAGCTCCTACCATGGAAGCTCCCCCTTTTAATGCCCGGTTTACCTTTTTGCTGGCATCCTCTATGCTTTCAATTGTCTTCCCTCGAATAAAGATTTCCATGCGAACATCGTCAGGAACAATATTCACCATTTCTCCTCCGCTAGTCAGGATGAAATGTATACGCACAGAATCTTCGTCACGAAAAGTCTCACGTTGTGAATGAATCCCCAGGATCGCAAGGGCTGCTGCATTGAGGGCATTAATTCCTAGGTCTGGGCGTGCACCTGCATGTGTGGCTCTTCCTTGGAACTTGACTGATTTAACTATAAATCCATTGGAAGATCCCCCCACAGAAAATGTTCGTCCGGTGTCATTTGGTTGAGCATGAACCATCAAAGCTATGTCAATATCCTCAAAAACACCAAGCCGTATCATTTCTTGTTTTCCGCCAAAGAATTCGATTTCTCCGTTCTCCCGAAGTTGCTTGCGGTATTCAATCTCTACGTACTCCTCAGCTGGTACGGCAAGGAAAGCGACATTCCCTGAGAGCCATTTACTTGCATTAGTCCCAATTAATCCCATAGCTACACCTAACATAGACGCCACTTGGGCATTATGGCCACACACATGGGCTGCCCCCGTATTAGTGTCTGCATAGGGGTGGGATGGGCAAATCAATGCATCTAATTCACCAAGGATAGCTACCGTTGGACCTTTTGAATTTCCAGGTAGAATTGATTTTACGCCAGTCATGCCCAATCCTTCTTGATAACTTAAACCGAGTCTATCAAATTCCCTGGTGACGCAAGCGGCTCCCTTTACCTCTTTAAAGCCTAGCTCAGGGTTATTTAACAAGTAGGTCCCAATCTCAATGATTTTATCTGCTTGTGTTTCTATCGACTGGCAAATCATTTTTTTAAGTTCAAGTTTATCCATAGGAACAGTCCAAAAGATTTTGGATTCTTATCACCATATCAACTATTTATTTCATTCATCCGCTCTTGGAATTAGAAATTGAATCAGTCCATTTTCTATATTGGTGATAATTAATTCATTTAACGTTAGCCGCAATTACTGGCGGAACACCTCCGGTTTCAATCAGAAAGCTTTTGATCGTTCCGAAAAACTTCTCTGTCTCTTCAGTGATTGCAAAATGACCACTGTAATCGAAGACCTCAAGGTGTGCATTAGGAATTAGCTCAGCTATCGTTTCAGATTGATCTAAAGGAGTAATCCAGTCGTGACGACCCGCTAGGACTAAGGTCTGAGCAGTGATCTTATGAAGTTCGGGTCGGATATCATAATTCTCAAGCATCTCTCCAAAAGCATAATTGAGTGGTTCTTGGTTCAGTGTTGCTCTTAAATTGGGCTCTTCTTCAAGCCGGGGATCCCCTGGTTTATTCCAGGCTGTATAAAGCCGAGTGAGGTCTTTATACATTTCGAGCATGTGATCGGGACTATCAACCTGACCTTCCCAGAGAGCCGGCATGTGCCGTAGCTGATCTGGATCTGCTCGTTCAGCTGCGATCTCTTGTGCGCGTCGTCGAGATTCCCTGAAACACGGCGAGGTTGATAAGGCAATCAAATGTGACACCCGTTCGGGGTATCTCGTTGCATATGTCAGTGCTACAAAGCCACCATATGACCATCCAATTAAAATCATTTGCTCTACGCCGAGGTAATCGCGGAGGGCTTCTAGGTCATCTACATTGTTATCGAGATTATATGTCTTGAGGGGTCCTCTCTGCGAGCGTCCATTGCCACGATGATCAAAATATACTAATTGGGTGTAGTTCGCGAGGGGAGAGATTGTTGGCTTCCAGCAGGTGTGGTCAAAACCTGGGCCTCCGTGGACAAGAAAGCAAACTCTCTTTTCTACCATCTTTTCGTTAAGGGGCACTAATCCCAGTCCCTCAACATCAAAATAGATTTTGTTTCCTCTAATGTTCGCATACATTAAAACTCCTCCTGATGTAAAATAATAGTGGGTATGTCCATAAACAAGGCTGCAAATATAACCTGAATTACGCAGCAAGTTTGTTCCTATACTTCTATTGGTGAGATTTCAACGATCAACTACTTCATTCTAGTTTAGTATGATATTATAATATCGCAATTGTCGCAAACGAATACCGTACAAGGAGTGCAGGAAATCGTATTTATTTAACCAGACCAAGGATGATCTTGTCCTTTTCGAGGCTCCACGCAAGGTATCAAGGCTTGTGTTCAGGACTGGTAAAGGGTGGAAAATCACTAGAGGAGGTATTTTGAAAATGAAAAATCGAGTAACCGCAAAGGATGTTGCTAAACTTGCTGGAGTGTCTCAAAGTACTGTTTCAAGGGTCTTGAATAATACAGGAACAGATTTCATTAGTGAGAAAACCAAAGAAAGAGTTCGCACAGCTGTTAATGAGTTGGACTATGCACCCAATCCCTATGCACGTGCCTTGCGTGGGAAAAAAATGTACATGTTGGGGCTAATTGTTAGAGAAATCGCAGACCCCTTTTTTTCCAAATTGATTTCGGAGATAAGCCAACAAGCTAATGTATTGGGTTACCGGGTTGTATTGGGCCCCGCGCACAGTGATCCGGTTGAAGCCCATAAATTGATTTCTACGTTTAGCCAACAACACGATGGCATCATTATTATCGGAGATTTAAGAAACGACGAAGAAACCATCAAAAAAATTATTGAAGATTATCCAGGTTTTGTCGCAATGTGCCGAGGTTCAAAAATGCAAGAAGTTTCTTCGGTCAACGTTGATAATAAGAAGGGCATCACATTGCTCCTCAATCATCTCGCAGATCTCGGGCATAAGAAATTCGGGTTTCTTGACGGTGGTTGGTTAGGGGATAATCTGGATCGCAAGATGGCATTCATTGATTATTTACGCAGGGAGAATCTCACCGATGAACCTGATTGGATACAGATTGCGGGCTCCAGCGCTGAAACAAGTTATGTGGCAATGAATAAAATACTTCAATTATCATCCAGACCTACTGCAATACTAGCCGCGGATGATGTCTTGGCATTAGGAGCTATGAAAGCGATAACTGAATCGGGTATGAAGATGCCCGATGATATATCTATCACGGGATTTGATGACATTGATCTGGTAAATTTTGTTACTCCCGCATTAACAACAATCCGTCAGCCGGTTGAAGAAATGAGTGCATTAGCACTGGAGCTTCTCATGGATATTATTGAAGGCGGTAGTCCTCCGAATAGAATATTCCTGTCGGAACCGGAATTGATCGTTAGAAGCTCGACGGGACCGGCACCTATGAAGTAAACCTGGATGTTATAAATATTACTTATTAAGATAACACTTGGTTAGGATTGAAAGTACCGTAAAAACAACCTACATATATGCTGCGTGAGCCTCAACGTCTTTTCTGTGATCATTTAACCAAACATGGATCTCCGAGAGAGGTTTCTCTCGTTAAAACCTCAAACACATATAACAAGGAGTGAAAAATGACTGTTGTGGGAATTGTTGGTGCAGGATTCATGGGAACGACACATACCAGGGTATATTCGCAGATGTCTTCAGTTACGATCAAGTATATATGTGATTTGATTGAGAATAAGGCTCAAGCCCTTGCGTCAGAAGTGGGTGGTCTTGGAATCATAAATTTCGAGGAAATCCTAGACGATCCATTGGTGACCCTTATTGACATTGCTCTACCTCCTCCATTGCACCCTGAGTTCGTGATTAAGGCTTTGATGGCTGGTAAACATGTGATTGTAGAAAAGCCGATAGCTTTAAACGTGAGTGAGGCAGATAAGATGATTGCCGCGAGTAAAGAAGCTGAACGTTTTCTCATGGTGGCCCATGTGGCGCGATTTGCGCCAGAATATCGCGCCATTCAATCTGTTTTGGAGAGCGGTCGTTTGGGAACTCCTATACAAACAACAACGTACCGAAATTCAAATACTCCCCAATGGGCAGAGTGGTTCCGCGATCCTGAGGTATCTGGTGGAGCAGTACTGGACATGCAAATTCATGACATAGATTTGTGTAATTGGTTCTTTGGAAAACCAAAAAGAGTGATGTCCACTGGCCTAAAAGGTGAAACGGGTGGATGGGATCATGTGATGACATTGCTAGATTATCCAGAAGTTCAGGCGTCCGTAGAATCAAGTTTCGCTATGCCCATGGATTTTCCATTCACTACTGGGTTTAGGGTTTTGTGTGACAATGGCTTGATTGAATATTACTTCAGAGCGGGCGGTGCAAGCTTTGAAATTGGTGAACCACAGTCACATCTATTAATGTTTGAATCTGGCAAACCAGGACAACAAGTTCCCACAGACACGGATGATGGTTTTAAACTTGAACTTGAATACTTTGTTGACTGCATCGAAAAAGATAGAGAACCTGCTTATATTACTGCAGCCGATGCGCGATTGGCTGTTCAGGTAGCACAAGCTTCTCGCCGCTCGATTGAAACTGGAGCCATTGTATCCATTGAAGAATAGCGGGAGAGGTCCTGTCTGGTTCTTATCCTAACAATTGTGATTTTGATGTCTAAAGAATCCAGTATCAATAGTGAATCATAACAAATATCTATTTGGGCACTTCAGATCGGAGGGATCCAAATTTACTGAGGGCTGGAAGATTGGGATCAATACTAGACAATGTTGGATCTTCGTCTTTAGAAATGTTCCAGAGGCCAGCTCATATTGTGGAAGATTCGCCAAAATACCCATAAGGTCTAGTTTGTGAATTTCAGGCAATTAAGATTACAAGCTCAATAAAGAAAATACTGATTGAGAAAATTAATTAATCATTATTCACTCCCTCTCACCCAATACCAACTCTCATATTCCGCAATACTCCTATCGCTAGATCTGACGCATCGATGCCCAATTAAAGCCTAGTGATATTGACACCGATTGCAACGTATGATATGTTAGGATTGCACGCAAACGTATTCATATAATCCTTGATGGATTGGATAATTGATAAATTCAATAGGTTACACTCACTCTGAGATAAAGGCTTAATAAAGGAAGGAAGCCCATGAGAGCTATAAGCAATATTGCCCCAGGATGGTGGGATTACACAACTTTAGATCGGGAAATTCTTGATGATGCTGCAAATCTTGACGCGGATGATCTGGAACCGCTTTCCCGGCCAGGTTTTACCATTGAGATCTTTGATACAGTTCAGGAATTTTACCTGGCCGAGGCATTAGAATATGTTGCTTCTTGGAAAGCTGCTACAGAAAATGAGCCAGCTGGAATATGTGGCCCAGCTGGTCCAGTTGAACAGATGCCTTTAGTAGCCCGGATAGTTAATGACTTAGATTTGAATCTTAGACATTGTTATTTTTGGGGGATGGATGAGTGGGTTGTGGATGGAAAAGATGTAGACCTAGAATATCCATACAGCTTTCAGAGAGTCAATTATCAGGGGTGGATCAACCGGATCAGACCAGAGCTCCGCATGCCTCCAGAAAATATCTACTTCCCGAGTACCGATAATTCTGAATATATCAAAAGCTGGGACCTGGCTCGCTGCCTGGTAATCCAAGGAGGGCAAGGAGAAGTCAAGCATTGGGCTTTTAATGATCCTGTAAAGCGGGAAGGAAAATACAAAGACGAACCCCCATCACCAGCCGAATATCGGAAACTAACTACCAGGGTTATTGAACTTCATCCCCTGACAATAATGCAGAATGCTCGAACATCTGGGGGAGGAGTTGTTCAGAATATATCGCCTTTTGCAGCTTCCGTTGGACCCGTTGAAACCTGGAAGGCAGAAAAAGTTTCAATTTGGCATGGAGGAATGCATGACAATCCATTTGGCATGCGCCTGACCACATTAATGATCTCAAAACACCTTGCAGATTCTTCTGTACCCATGTCCCTGTTAGCTGAGCACCCGAATGTCAAGTTCAATTTCCTCCGAAGTGCATTAGGTACCTGTGATGCAGCAATCAGATAAGGAGTAATCATTATGGTAAAAAAGGTATTGGCGGTTGTAGCTCACCCTGATGATATTGAATTCTTAATGGGCGGTACCATGGTACTGCTCAAGCAGGCGGGATATGAGTGCCATTTTTTAACAATCGCTAATGGATCTTGTGGAACAACCATCCACTCAAAAGAAGACATTATCCGGATCCGGCGGAAAGAGGCTATAACCTCCGCAAAATTAATTGATGCAGTTTATCATGAAAGTCTTTGCGATGATCTCGAAATTTTCTATAACAAGGATTTATTGACAAAAGTTGCCGGGATTATTCGAGAGGTAGCACCAGAGATATTATTGGTACAACCATACAGTGATTACATGGAAGATCATCAGAATTCTGCCCGCCTGGCTGTTACTGCAGCCTTCGCCCGTAGTATGCCTTATTTTCCAACAGATCCTCCCATAGCTCCTGTCTTTCAAGATATTGCAGTATATCATGGTCAACCGCACAGTAATCTGGATCCAATGATGCGAATTGTTATGCCAAAGATGTTTGTTGACATCACAAGTGTCATTGAGGTAAAAGCTCGAATGCTGGCATGCCATAAGAGCCAAGAACCATGGCTGAATGAATCACAAAAGATGACATCCTTTGTAGAATCTATGCGAGAAATTTCGTTGAACACAGGAAAACTATCTGGGAAATTTAAATATGCCGAGGGTTGGACTCGTCATTTACATTTTGGTTTTTGTGCTCATGATACCGATCCCCTGGTTGAGGCTCTTGCAGATTATATCTTTATGATGCCGTAAAAAACGAAAAATCCTCAGATAACTTCTCGGTTCAGACAACCCTAGGCTTATAAACTGGATCGAAGGTTACTTCCCAATATCCCATATCAACGCAACAGTATCCCAGGTATCCCACTATGCATTAACTTCTAAGATATGGGCAATTCTAATAAACGCGAGAAACCTATAAACTATTATGCGACGCGTGAGATCGGCGTAGATATTTATTGAGGAGCGGAGAATGAAAGAAAATAACAAAGTAATCCATCCCTACATCCCCAATTCAGTATCATCCATTCGAGAGCAAATGCTTCTTGAAATCGGAGCAAAAACAATAGAGGAGCTCTACGAAGATATTCCAGAGCGGCTTCGGACTAAGGGGAGAATGAGTTTACCTGATCCTTTCATATCCGAGTATGCTTTAAAAATGCATGTTGAAAGCATTTTAAAAAAGAATTCCACATGTCTGGAATACCTAAGTTTTTTAGGTGCTGGATGTTATCAACACTACGTCCCCGCAATATGTGATGAAGTGAACCAGAGGGGAGAATTTTTAACCGCGTATGATGGCGGTGTCTATACTGATCACGGAAAACATCAGGCGTTCTTTGAGTATCTCAGTATGATGGCTGAACTCCTTTGTATGGACGTGGTAAGTTTACCTACATATGACGGGTACCAGGCGACTGCAACCGCCCTTCGCATGGCTAGCCGGATCACCGGCCGAAATGAAATTATTATACCCAAGTCCGTTAGTAAAGAATTGGTGCTAAAACTTGGAGATTATTGCAAACCAGCTATAAGTATCAAATTTATTGAATTCGATCTCAAAACGGGTCAATTTAATATTGATAAGTTAAGACAAGTAGTTAATTCAAATACTGCTGCGGTTTATTATGAGAATCCTTCGTACCTGGGTTTCATAGAAACTCAAGGTGAAGAAATTTCAGAAATCGTCCATAAACAAGGGGCATTAAATGTGGTCAGGGTCGATCCGTCTTCTCTTGGGGTGATTACACCCCCCGCAGAGTACGGAGCAGATATTGTATGTGGTGATATTCAGTCACTAGGTATCCACATGAATTATGGAGGAGGTATGGCTGGTTTCATTGCCACCCATGAAGATGAAAAATTCATTGCGGAATATCCATCCAGGTTATTTGGAATTGCTCCAACTTCAGTGGAGGGAGAGTACGGTTTTGGTGATGTGTCATTCGAGAGAACCCATTTTGCAGTGAGAGAAGAAGGAAAAGAATGGACTGGTACAGGTGCCGCCTTATGGGGAATTACAGCCGGTGTTTATTTAGCGCTGATGGGACCCCAGGGAATGGTGGATCTTGGTAAGGGGATAATGTCAAACTCATACTATGCGATGAAGAAAATCAATCAAGTGAAAGGAATTAAGACGCCAATTTTCCAAGCCCCACATTTTAGTGAATTCGTCGTCAATTTTAATGATACTGGCATGGCGGTTGATGAAGTTAATGATGCTCTGCTAGAGCATAAGGTATTTGGGGGGATAAACTTGACAGATGATTTTCCCGAATTTGGCCATAGCGCGCTCTATTGTGTAACTGAAATTCATACCAAGGAAGATATCGACCGCTTGGTAACAGCACTGAAGGAGGTTACAAACTAACATGACTGAAATAAAGGACAGAACCAAGAAATCAGGGAAACCAGCGAGATTTAGGAGTTTTCATCAAGCAAAATGGAATGAGCCAATAATCTTCGACCTGAGTAATGAAGGACAGCGAGGCATTCTATTGCCCGAGATTGATGAGGAGATCACAAGAGAAATCGGTGATGTTTATACAAAAATTCCAGAAGCATTATGCAGAGATATACCGCCCAAGCTGCCGGAATTATCGCAAGCCCAGGTATTGAGGCATTTTCTTAGGCTCTCGCAAGAGACCTTAGGTACAGATTTCGTCACAGACTTGGGCCATGGGACTTGTACGATGAAGTATAGCCCCAAAATTAATGAGCAACTGGCGAGACTACCGGAGTTGGTTGATATCCACCCACTCCAAGATGAGCGAACTGTACAAGGTATCCTTGAAATAATGTACAAATTTGAGCAAATTCTTTGTGAGATCTCAGGAATGGATCGCTTTTCACTACAACCAGGAGGGGGATCTGCTGCAATTTACACTTGTGCTTCAATCATTCGAGCCTATCACGAATCTCGGGGCGAACATAATCAAAGAGATGAAATCATTACCACAATATTTTCTCATCCCTCAGATGCTGCATGTCCGAAAACAGCCGGATATAAAGTACTGACCTTGTATCCAGACAGTGATGGCTATCCAGATTTGGAGGCGTTAAAAGCGATTGTCTCAAAGCGTACAGCCGGCTTAATGATTACAAATCCAGAAGATACAGGGATTTTCAACCCTAAGATTGATGAGTTTGTAAATGTTGTTCACGATGTTGGTGGCTTATGTTTTTACGATCAAGCAAATGCGAACGGAGTATTAGGAATTACATCAGCTGGAGAGGCAGGATTTGATCTTTGCCATTTTAACCTTCACAAGACCTTCTCGTCGCCTCATGGGAGCGGAGGACCAGCTGTTGGCGCAGTCGGAGTACGTGACGAACTCGCAAGATTTCTCCCTGTTCCAATAATTGATTTTGATGGTACACACTACTCCTTGGACTACGACCGGGATGATTCCATTGGCAAAATAAGGTCATTTTATGGAGTTCCACAAGTTGTGTTAAAGTCTTATGCATGGGTTATGAGTCTTGGCGCGGATGGTCTCCGAGAGGTTGCTGAAATTGCCGCCCTGAATAATAACTATCTTATGAAACAATTACTCAAGACGAGAGGCATTAACATGCCTTATGCGAAGGGAAAATACAGAATTGAACAGGTTAGGTACAGTTGGGAGGAATTAACTCAAGACACAGAAATTCATACAGAAGATATTTTACGGCGAGCTGCTGATTATGGTGTTTACTATTTCACAAGCCACCACCCTTATTTAGTTCCTGAACCGTGTACTCTCGAGCCAACAGAATCCTACACAAAACAAGAACTTGATGAGTTCGCGGCAATTATGGAACAGATATCCAATGAGGCATACGAAAACCCTGAAATTATTAGAAAGGCACCGCACAAAAGTACGATACATGCAGTTAACGCATCTGTCTTAGATGATTTGTCCCAAACCGCATTGAGTTGGAGGGCTTATCAAAGAAAAATCAAAGACAAGCAATCTGAGGATAATCATACCCTTAGCTCAAATCTAAAACCCTCGGAATGATGAACAAACCTATCCCTCAGCTCGGATTAATAGTTAATCCAATCGCAGGAATTGGGGGAAAAGTAGGTTTAAAGGGAAGCGATGGGGCCTCCATCCAGAAGAAAGCCTTGATTCTTGGAGCTATCCCCGAATCAGAAAATCGTACAATAATCGCCCTTCAGGAAATTAATCATGTGCCTTTTCAATTCGAGATAATTACCTATCCCGGGACCATGGGTGAATTTGCAGCAAGCCGAAGTGGTCTAAGGCATACAGTTATTGGCTCAATTGATATTAAAAAAACTACAGCTGGTGATACTCGGCAAGCTGCTAGAGATTTACTGCGTTATGGCGTCAAGCTAATCTTGTTTGCTGGTGGAGATGGCACAGCAAGGGATATACACTCGGCGATAGGACAGGGAATACCTGTTTTAGGATTACCAACCGGTGTCAAGATTCACTCAGCTGTGTTCGCTTCTAGCCCGCGTAATGCTGGTGTATTGACAGCCTCATTTCTTTCCAATCAAACCACTGCTTTGCGCGAAGCAGAGGTTATGGATATCGATGAAAATGCTCTGCGAAATGGTTTTGTATCTACGCGACTCTATGGGTATTTAACAATCCCATATCAACGGAGGTTTCTTCAAGGGCTTAAAACAGCTAGTAGTAGAACTGAAAAAGAGAGCATGAGAGCTATTGCCCGTTGTATTGTCGAAAACTTGAGAGATGATTTTATCTATCTGGTCGGTCCCGGAACCACAACAAAGGCAATAACAACTGAATTAGACCTACCGAAAACCTTGGTTGGTGTTGATGTACTACTTGGAAAAGAAATAATTATCAAAGACGCTAATGAGGCACAACTACTCCAAGTTCTTGAAGGAAGATCAGCAAAGATTATTGTTTCCCCCATCGGAGGACAAGGTTATATCTTTGGCCGCGGAAATCAACAACTGAGCCACCAAGTTATCCGCCGTGTGGGGAAAAATAATATTATCGTTGTTGCGACAAGGGAAAAAATCCATGCACTTCGTGGAAAACCTTTGTTTGTGGATACAGGAAATTCGGCCTTAGATGAGGTATTGATTGGATATATTAGGGTAATAACTGGATATAACGATGAAATTGTCTGCAGAATTGTCAGTTGAAAGGTAAAGTATTAGTTTCGCATCTGGAGTTATCAGATCAGTACCATTCGCAACCCCAATGACGTGGCGTAGATAGATTTTAATCTTCTTCTCCCCAAAAATATAGAAATTAGAGAAAAATAATCGCATCAATTCCCAACAAGTCCAACTTGACTTTTTTGTAACGTATGATATATTAGGATTGACAGCAAACGTATTCTTAGAAATTTACATATCAGAAATGAGGTGTTCTTTCAGGTATTGAGTCCTTAACAATTAAGTTGGGACTTTGTGTGGAAATTAAGAGATCCTACCTAAATATATTCCTATTAATACCTGATTATTAGCCATTGACGAAGGAAGTTCTTACAACTATATTCAAAAAGTTGATTAAATTCACTGCAGATAATTAAACCGACAGATTTGCTAAAAAAAGGAGGTGCTGTCGACATAAATCAAGATTTCCAAGGGAGTATACAACATACTTCAAACTAACCATATTCATGAAAGAATCTTTGTTAATATTCTATTAGGTGAGGAGGAAATCAAAAAATGAAAAGCAGAGTAATTTCAACTAGAAGACGCCGAATAAGTGTCCTTAGCATTATCACACTAGCAGTCCTTACAGCATCCGTGATATTGTCAGCTTGTGCACCCACTACTCCTGTTGAAGAACCGGCCGCTCCCCCAGCTGATACTTCTGAAGATGCGACTACGGAAGATGCGACCACAGAAGAAGAACCCGTAGTTGAAGATACTAAATCGGGTGGTGTGTTAATAGCAGCTTATCAAACAGATCCAGTTGGGTTCGACCCTGCTGTTGTAGGTTCAATGTCATCTTTCCTTATGATCGAACTGTCGTATGATACGCTTGTTGAGTATGATAAAGACATGTTGATCGTCCCATCTCTTGCGGAAGACTGGGAAGTATCGGATGATAATTTAGAAATTACCATGTCTCTGAGGCAGGGAGTTAAATTCCACGACGGGGAAGAGCTCACATCAGAGGATGTCAAGTTTACCTTCGATCGGATCAAGGACCCTGATACTGGTTCACCTCGAATGGGAGTTTTTGAAAACCTGGATAGTGTTGAAGCTGTTGACACTTATACAGTAAAATTCGTCTTTAACACTGAAATGGGACCATTCTGGGCTCATCTCGCTTCACCAGCTCAGAGTATTGTTCAGGCTGGTTCAACTGTTGATGAACTTCAAACGGAAATGAACGGCACTGGCCCCTTCATCATGACTTCCTATGAGCCAAAGAACAAGGCAGTTTTTGAGAAATATGATGGTTTTTGGATGGAAGGCCTTCCCTATTTAGATGGTTTGGATATCAGATTCATAGAAGACGAGACCGCTGCAACGAACGCGTTCATGACCCATACTGTGGATTTCCTTCAGTTTGTATCGACGAAGGACATGGGAATGCTGGAGGCACTCGATGGTGCTGTGGGCACTCCTCTGACTACTTCATGCTCATGGAATTACACAGGGATAAACACAACCAGAGAACCCTTTACAGATCCTAAGGTGCGATACGCCATGGCGCTCGCGAAGGATAGAAATGCCTTAATCGATAGTGCCTATTTTGGCTATGGATCACCCATCAACGGTGATATTACTCCAGATTGGACAGGTGGAAATTCTGGACGGGAATACTTTGGTGAGCCAAATATCGAGCTGGCAAAGGAACTGTTGGCTGAAGCGGGTTATCCGGATGGTTTCGATACAACGTTTAAGGTTTCTCCTCAATACCCCTGGCACTTGGCAGCTGCAGAAATGTATCAAGCTGATTTAGCCAAAATTGGAATCAATGCCGAACTCATCACCATGGAGTGGGGGGCATTCCTTGATGCTGTCTTTGGAACTCAGGATTTCGATTTACAGCAATGCGGATGGGGTGGACCTTTTGTGGATCCGGACGAGTTTCTATATCCAGAATACCACTCAGGAGAAGGTTGGAATTCTCAGGGCTTTTCAGATCCTGAGGTTGACAGACTGCTCGAGGCGGGTCGCAACACTTTAGACCCAGAGAAACGCAAAGAGATCTACTACGAGGTTCAAAAATTGATCCTTGAGTCTGCGCCCATTGTTGCGGGTGTAAACGTCCCATGGTTAATGATACACTGGGATAACGTCAATGACTTCGATTTCATGCCCACGGGGATGTTAAAGAGTTTCCGACATACCTATCTGTCTGAATAGACGACGTTCTATAGGCGATCCTCGGTTTTATTGATAGAACCGAGGATCGCATTTTTTTTTACAGAGGAGTCACCCTTTGCTGAGATATGTTTTTCGTCGATTACTGTGGATGATACCAATACTGATTTTAATGTCAGTACTGGTTTTTGTGATGATGCGTGTTATCCCCGGAGATGCTGCTTTTGTAGCCCTGGGAGTCTATGCGACTGATGAGGCCATTGAGGCCTATCGTATCCGATTAAACCTTGATAAGCCGCTTTACATACAATACCTCATCTGGGTTCAAGATTTCTTTTCTGGGGAATTTGGAATATCTTTAACTACGGGTGTTAGTATCAAGGAGGAAATGTACCGGCGTTTGCCTGTAACGCTTGAATTGACGGCTTTATCAATTGCCCTCGCGACTCTCCTTGGAATTCCGGCGGGATTAATAGCCGGGAACCGAAAGAATTCAATAGTAGATTTTTCTGTGTCAACGGTTGGATTGACTGGACTATCGATTCCAAACTTTTGGCTTGGGACAATGCTTGTTCTATTCTTCGCCGTACAGCGGCAGATTTTACCGCCATCGGGATATGTGAGGATAAGCGAGAGCCTTACAGATAACCTTCGCCACTTAATTTTACCTGTGATTGCGTTAGCGGTGGTTTCTGCTTCAGTAATTATGAGAGTAACTCGAACATCTACTATTGAAGTCCTACGGAGAGACTATGTCAGGACAGCTCAAGCCAAAGGAGCTCCCGATAGTGTCATCACCAGGCGTCATGTATTAAAAAATGCTCTTATACCCGTTATAACAGTTATTGGTATGGAAGCCGGTTATATTTTCGGAGGTGCATTCCTCGTGGAAGCAGTATTCTTAATTCCAGGAATTGCAACCTGGTCGTTATACGCTATCAGCCAGCGAGATTATCCTGTGTTACAAGCCACAACCATGGTGGTTGTTCTTATCTTTATGACTATTAACCTTGTTGTTGACATTATGTATACATATTTAGATCCCAGACTCCGCCTCGGTGATATGTAGGTATTCTGATGACAAACTTACAAACTCACAATAGTAATCATCATACACCTCTTATAAAGCGCTATCCCCAACTCCAAGGTTTGATATATCGCCTTAAAGGTTTAAATATCTTACTTATTTTTGGTGGATTAATTACAGCGGGTGTAATATTTGCTGCAATCTTTTCAAGTTCAATCGCTCCCTTTTCTCCTATAGAAATGGACTCAAGCGTTAGTTTAACTCCGCCAACCACGGATTATTTATGGGGTACGGACCAATTCGGCCGCGACTTATTCAGTCGTACTATTTATGGCTCTAGGACAGCGATTCAGGTTTCAATAGTTGCAGTGAGCATCGCATTAGCATTTGGATTACCTCTAGGTTTGATTGCAGCCTATTGGGGTCGATGGATTGATAACATTATTTCCAAATTTTTCGACATTCTCTTCGGATTTCCGGCAGTTCTTTTAGCAATAATCATTCTTGCCGTGTTGGGTCCAGGAAAGAAGAGCGCGATGGTAGCTATTGGTATTGTTTTCATTCCAATATTTGGGCGAATTGTGCGATCTGCGGCATTGGTGGTTGTAAATGAGCAATATATCGAGGCTGCCAAATCAGAAGGTATGTCCGATTTTAAAATCATCTTCACTGAAGTTTTACCCAATGTGATGCCAGTCACGATTGTTCAGATTACACTTGCGATAGGCTATGCGATTTTAATGGAAGCGTCATTAAGTTACTTAGGCTTGGGCACTCAGCCACCAGAACCCTCGTGGGGGCAAATGTTATTTATCGGAAAGAGTTTTATGTATCTAGCACCTTGGCTGGCCATATTTCCAGGAGTGGCTATATTCATAGCAATCCTAGGATTTAATACTCTAGGTGATGGTCTCCGCGATGTACTTGACCCAAGACTCAAAAACTAAAGGAATATGTACATAGCATGGTTGATTCTAACGATACGATCTTAGATGTTCAAAATCTGCGAGTTTGGTTCTTTACAAAGAAAGGGCAACTCAAAGCTGTCGATGGTGTAAGTTTTGATGTTCGCAAGGGGGAGATTGTGGGGATTATCGGAGAATCTGGGAGTGGAAAAACCGTAACAGCGCTTTCGTTGCTGCAGCTAGTTCCATTCCCTGGACGAGTAGTTGATGGCTCAATAAAATTTCGCGATATTGATCTGCTCTCGCTTGATGAAATTGAAATTCAAAGCATTCGAGGCAATAAAATCTCAATGATCTTTCAGGACCCTATGACTTCACTCAACCCGTCGATGACCGTTGGTCGACAAGTAGCAGAGTCATATGTACTTCATAAAAAAACCTCCTGGAAGCGAGCAATTGACTCGGCAAAATCAATTCTTGGCGAGGTGAAAATACCCAGCCCAAAGATTCGTGCAAATGAATATCCACACGAGTTTAGTGGCGGTATGCGCCAGCGAGCTATGATTGCTATGGCATTAGCATGTACGCCCGAATTATTGATCGCTGACGAACCAACAACAGCTTTAGATGTAACCATCCAGGCGCAAATTCTGGATCTGATTCGCGAAACCAGGAAAAAGAGAGAAATGTCCATTATATATATTACTCATGCACTCGGTGTTGTCGCTGAGATCTGTGACAGAGTCAATGTAATGTATGCTGGCAGCATTGTTGAATCAGCTGAGGTATTTGACATCCTAAAAAAACCACTCCATCCCTACACTCAGGGATTATTAGAGTGTGTTCCAAGAGTAGGTAAGTTCTCTAAACTCAAGTCCTTACCCGGCGCTCCACCTGTGCTAACTGTGGATGATGATAGGGGTTGTCCATTCAAGGATCGGTGTTTTGCAGTTATGGAGAAATGTGAAATTGAGAAACCACCCCTAGTAGATGTCGGTTCTAATCATAAGGTATGTTGTTGGATGGTAAAGGTATGAATGCACCGTTACTTGAGATCATTAACCTTGAGAAACATTTTAATATTGGACGAGAAGGATTGTTGGGTTTTAATAAGGGAGCTGTTCAAGCTGTAGATAAAGTAAATCTACAGCTCTATGAAGGAGAAACGCTCGGACTGGTAGGGGAGTCTGGTTGTGGAAAAACAACACTTGCACGTTTAATCCTTCGGCTGATTGAACCAAGTGCCGGCAAAATATTATTTAAAGGCCGGGATATCGCAAGCCTGAAAGGCCGTGAATTAAGGAAAATCCGCCCACAGTTTCAGATGGTATTTCAAGATCCGTATTCATCATTAAATCCCAGGAAAACCGTAAAACAAATACTCCAGAGTCCACTGGATATCCATAATAATCTTAGTCGCAAAGATCGTGATAAGAGGATCGATGAGCTATTAGAGCAGGTAGGTTTGGACCGTGCTTACCTAAAATATTATCCCCACCAGTTTAGCGGAGGTATGCGCCAACGAATTGGTATTGCCAGAGCGATAGCTCTCAATCCGAAATTATTGGTAGCTGATGAGCCTGTATCTGCTTTAGATGTTTCGGTGCAAGTGCAGATTTTGAATCTCCTTAAAGATTTACAAGAGCGGCTTGGTTTAACCATTTTGTTCATAGCGCATGATGTCAGCGTCGTTCAATATATGAGCAGCCGAATAGCCTTGATGTATCTGGGGCAATTAGTGGAATTAGCGGATAGAGATATGATTTACTCAGCTCCAAAACATCCCTATGCTCAAGCTTTGATGTCCGCGGTTCCTGTTCTTGACCAAGATCGTGATCATGAGAGGATAATATTAGAAGGAGATGTGCCTAGTCCGTTTAATCCTCCAAGTGGGTGTAGATTCCACCCGAGATGTAGATTTTCTGAGTCTATATGTGAGTCCGTAGCTCCAGAATGGCGAAAAATTTCGGAAAATCACTTTGTTGCATGTCATCTGGCTGAGTAAAGATAATTTCCCTAACGGGAAAACATAAAGACGTTGAAGGCAAGACAAATATCACTAATGTGACGTCCCCCTAATGGACTCCCAAAGGATTAATCGGAATGAATAGCTATTATGGAAAAGACTTTATCACCACTAAGGGACTCGAAAGATCAGATCTTGAAGAACTATTTGATTTGGCACAAAAAATGGAAAAGATTGCCAAGGATCGCACTCGATGCAATATGCTTAATGATAGCATTCTGGGATTAATGTTTTTCCAGGTTAGCACACGGACACGTATAAGTTTCGAAAGTGCCATGAGGAGACTTGGTGGATCCGTAGTCGGTTTTGTTGATCCAAAGACCACGAGAATCGGGGATTATTATAAGGAGAGCATGCACGATGTTACGCGCATGATGGAAAATTACGCTGACGTTCTTGTCATTAGACACCCGGTAAACGGGGCGCCAGAAGATGCGGCGAGGATCACAGATGTACCAATAATAAACGCTGGGGATGGAGATAATGAACACCCAACTCAGGCACTCCTTGATCTCTATACGATCCGCTGTGAGAAAGGAACGATTGATGATCTTAAAATTGGATTTGTAGGTGACATGAATTTAAGAGTGTTTCACTCATTGCCATTGGCTTTGGCTAATTATCAATCAAAAGCTTATTTCATCTCACCTCCGGATATATCCATGCCGGCAGTATGGCTTGATGAATTTAAACAAACCGGGCTTGATTTTGAAGAGATTTCATCCTTAGACTCCATACTGGATGATTTGGATGTAATTTATATGGAAGGGGTAAAAACTCCTTCTTATCATATCGGTAGAACTGAAACCGTCGATACACGTCCGGAAATGCCTCAGGAATGGATATTAGATTCAGAGAAAATGAAACGCCTAAAAGAAAACGCAATCATTCTGCACCCTCTCCCAAGGACTGAAGAACTGCCCAAAGAGGTAGATGCGCATGAATCCGCGAAATATTTTACGCAAGCTGGTAATGCTGTTCCAGTCCGAATGGCGTTACTTTCCCTAATTCTTGGGCGGTCCCTATAGGAGGACCGACACTCCTCTGTTATTATTGTATTTAGGATCTGCGAATATTCCCTATTCTCCAGGAGTTAATTATTGGACGGATTCGTTACAAATCGAGTGAGTAAAATACTACTGCTATAGGAGAGAATTACATCTGACCATCAACAAGCAGAGGTAGGGGAAGTTCACGGATAATGATCACACGATTCGTAAACTATCATTGAACATTATGATGTAGAGACAGATTTTTCGAATGAGGATCCTATTCTACGGAGGTTGCGTAAATGTTCAAAAACCAATCAAAAGATTTCGAGCAAATCCTTAACCGTGTCTCATCACTCCCTGTGATAGACACACACGAGCATATGGTGGGTCCTCAATTTCATGTTCCGATCAATGAGCCAATCACTGCTCTTACACTGGACTACTTGCAGAATGATATCTTTTCAATTGGAGTAGAAGATGTAGTCCTTCAAATGTTACAGGATCCTGAAATACCGACAGAAAAAAAATGGCCAGTGTTTGAACCAATCTGGAAAAAGGTTGAGTATACTGCCAATGCTTGGATAACTAAGCTGATCATGCAGGATTTTTTCCAAGAGGAGGAGATGTCTCTTGGAGCATTAAAGCGCATATCCGATCGATTACCGACTTTTCAAAACGAATCTGACTATTGGACAATGCTGGATGAGGCGGGAATCCAGGTAATTATTAGTGATCCTCTAGGGCGAGAACAATGTGATTTCGGTGATTACATACGAGGCGACTTTACCTTCCCTGATCGCTTTCGAATAATGATATCACTTCCACTTTTCCATGTGGTTGCACATCATCCTCAAAGTAGTCGAGATTGGGAAGGGATGCAAAGAATCGGAAGTTGGGCAAATAAGCACATTACCTCTCTGAATGAATTTTTGGAGAGTGTGTTTATTGTATTATCAAAGGCAAAGGAGCTTGGTGCAATTGGCATTAAAGATCAGAGTGCATATAACCGGTCACTTGAATATCATATTGTACCTCGTCATGAAGCCGAGAAAATATTTAATCGTTTATTAACCGATCCGCGGACTGTTTTAGGTTGGCCAGAGGCGAAACCATTAGATGATTTCCTCTTTCACCAATATTTACGATTTGCTAGAGAGCTTGATCTTCCTGTTCAAATACACACAGGACATATTGCTCGCAATTACCACAGAGTAGACACAGCAAATGCTGTTCTCCTTAGAGAAGTGTTAGAACTGCATCAAGAAGTTAAGTTTGATCTCTTTCATGGCAATTGGCCTTACATTGATGATATGTTATTTATCTTAAAGAACTATCCGAACGTTGCCATGAACTGCTGCTGGCTCTACACCATAGATCCAATCTATGCTGAGCAGATACTCAAACGCTCTATCTTCACAGCACCTACTTCAAAAGTCCACGGATTTGGTGGAGACTATGGTAGTCGAATGTATGGAGATACACCAGCATACAGTGTTTCCCATCTCAAAATTGCCCGTTATGTGATTTCAAAAGTGCTTTATGACTTTGTTCAGAAAGAATTTTTCAATGAAGATGCTGCAGTACGTTTGGCCGCGGATTGGTTATATAACAATCCCAATGAATTTTACAAGTTAGGGCTTGAACCAATCGATGGAAATAATATCGTTTGATCCTTTGATTAATATTATTCTGTATGGAAAGGAGAAAAATGAAAAGGATGGTTCTTTATGACTAAAATGCGAGTTGGGGTCCTTAGGAACTGGAAGGATGATACACCCCACGGATTAATATCAGGAGTTAAAGAACTGGATTTTCCAACCTGTGAGATCGCGTGTTGGGATGTTAACTGGTTAATCGATGAGAACGCGAATGAGCTTCGTAAAGCTTGTGAAGAATTTGGTGTTGAGATCACAGCAATCTGGGCGGGCTTACCGGGGAAATATGTATGGGACTTCATTGAAGGTCCCGACACGATCGGGTTGGTGCCTCCTCAGACCAGGGAGATTCGCTTGGAAGCCCTCAAGCGGTCTTCTGATTTCGCACTAAAAGTCGGAGTGCCCAATATTTCGACGCATGTGGGATTTATCCCAGTATCTCCCTCTGATCCAAATTATCCAGGGTTGATTAATGGATTAAAAGAGATCACAGAATACTGTGGCAAGAATGGACAAAACTTCCTGATGGAAACTGGCCAAGAAACCCCATTCACATTACTCCGCACAATCGAGGATGTGGGACTTGAAAATCTTGGGGTATGTTTTGATGGAGCGAATCTCCTGGCTTATGGTACGGCAAACCCGAGGGATGCTCTTGATACTTTAGGCGTTTATGTTCGAGCTGTACATGCCAAAGATGGTGAGTACCCAACATCAGGCCGTAATTTTGGCTCTGAAAAACCATTGGGGCAGGGACTGGTTAATCTTCCAGCAATTCTCGCAAAGTTGGCAGAGCTAGGTTACGATGGCGCGATAACTATTGAGCGTGAGGTTGAAGAAAACTGGGAAGAAGATGTTAAGGCAGGTAAGCTCTTCCTTGAAGATATATTGACAGCACTCTAAGGAGGAGAATAACCTCGTAGATCCAATTTAAAGATATAGCATAGAAGTCTAATGTTTGAGCAAGGTGGATCTTTGCCCACCGTCCAAAAATCTTGCCAGGTTTTCTCCCATTAGGTTGGATATTTTTTTTTTACATATGGTGTAATATAAGTAATCACAAAAATAATATGCTGCTTTATTAGTACTGTCTAATGATCCCCACCAAGGTTAGATCCCATGCTTTTGACAGTACTGTCATGAATACAAAGATTTGGTAGTTTTACGCCGCCCCCAACAGTCTTGAGAATAAATTCATAATGCAGGTAAGTGTTGAATATTTAGATCGGAGTGAGATATGACCAACTTTATTGGCATTGATACCTCTACCACCGCCACAAAAGCACTGCTGATGAACAAGAATGGGCAGGTACAAGGTGTGGCTTCGAGTGAGTACTCATACGAAACCCCCAAGGCTTTATGGACTGAACAGGATCCAGCTCTATGGTGGCATGCCGCTGTCAAAAGCATCCACAAGGTAATCGCCAACACCAAGGTGGATACCGCAACTATTAAGGGTATTGGCCTGACTGGACAGATGCACGGGCTGGTTTTATTGAATAATAAACACGACGTGCTGCGCCCGGCGATCTTATGGAATGATCAGCGTACTAGCACACAATGTGACACCATTCGTCTCAAACTAGGACGAGAGAAACTGATCCAGATCACGGGCAACGATGCGCTGACCGGGTTTACCGCTCCAAAGATCCTATGGGTACAGGAAAATGAACCCGAGATCTGGAAGCAGACCCGACATATTTTGCTGCCAAAAGACTACCTGCGTTACAAGTTTACCGGTGAATTTGCCAGTGACCGTGCGGGTGGCTCAGGCACGATTTTGTTCGACCTGGCCAAACGCGACTGGTCATCTGAAGTGTTATCTGCGCTTAATATCCCGGTTGAATACCTACCTCAAACCTTCGAAGGGACGGATGTCACAGGCATACTGACCCCTGCCGTGGCTGATAAACTAGGCTTACCGGCAGGCATACCTGTCTTTGGTGGCGGAGGGGATCAGGCCGCAAGCGCGGTTGGGACAGGCGCTGTGCGTACAGGTGTGGTTTCGCTTAGTCTGGGTACATCTGGTGTGGTTTTTGCTGCCACTGATAATCCTTACATCGAGCCTGAAGGACGTTTGCATGCCTTCTGCCACTCCGTACCTGGAAAATGGCACTTGATGGGTGTCATGCTCTCAGCTGCTGGAAGTTTGCGTTGGCATCGAGACACGTTTGCGCCTGAAACAGATTTTGAAAAATTGCTAGAGTCAGTTGTAGAGATCCCACCTGGAAGCGATGGTCTTTTCTTCTTACCATACCTGACGGGTGAACGCACCCCATACCCAGATCCACTGGCTCGCGCTGCCTTTGTGGGTTTAACAATACGGCATAGCTTCCCACACCTGACACGGGCTGTTCTGGAAGGTGTATCATTTGGCTTACGTGACAGTTTTGAGCTGATGAAAAGCACTGGATTGGAGGATATCTCTCAGGTACGAATAACCGGGGGAGGAGCTCGCAGCTCAATCTGGAGACAGATATTAGCGGATGTATTCCAAGCGGAGATAGTTACTGTCAATACTGAAGAAGGTGCGGCTTATGGTGCAGCTCTATTGGCGGCTGTAGGTTCTGGAGTGTTCCGTAGCGTGGAGGAAGCTTGTGATAAAACGATCCAAACTACAGGCACAACCGAGCCAGGGGTAAATCAGTCTATTTATGAGGATATTTATCCCTTGTATCGTGAACTATATCCGGCGTTGCAATCAACATTTAAGGCGGTTGCGACATGATAATCAAAATCTATCCCTGGTTTTTTCTCCAAAAGTTGATCATGAAGAAGAGCAATCTCAGTGTTCCTTGACGTTTCCCAATGTATCTTTTTTTTAAAGGCAACCTCATTGTGCCGTAAATTCCCCGAATTTAGCTTAGGTGTGAGGTTCGCCCCGGCACACACGTGCCGCGATAGGGCGAGCGCGAGAGGAGTGCGCTCTCGCTCCTAAATCCTGGCCCCGCTACTAAAAAAGACGCTCGTAAGAGCATCTTTTTGTTACCTAAATGATGGGTCTTGGCAATAATCCTACTTGATCAGCAATATCCGCCACTAACTCTTCCTGGCGGTAAGCCATGATGTGAACCCCTGATACACCCTCAATTTCCCTGATCTGTTGGATAAGCTCTACGCAAATTTCCCGTCCTTCATCTTGCTGTTTCTCTTTGGGTGTTTTTTTCAGGCGTTCAATAACCTCATCCGGAATGACTACGCCAGGTACTTTAGTGCGGATGAATTCGGCTGCTTTAGCTGATTTTAAGGGACCAACCCCGGCTAGTATAAAAGCTTGTTGGTGTAAACCAAGATCTCTTACTCTTGCCATATATTCCTTAAATTGAGGTACATCAAAACAATACTGAGTCTGGATAAACTGCGCGCCTGCGGCAATCTTTTTAGCCAGCCGCTGAGGTCGCCAATCATAAGGAGGGACAAAAGGATTGGCGGCTGCCCCCAGGAAAAAACAGGGAGCGGTGGTGATCTTTCGGCCGCTCAGATAAATTCCTTCATCACGCATCATCCGGGCTGTCCGCAGTAATTGGATCGAGTCGAAGTCAAATACGCGTTTGGCTTCTGGTTGATCACCGACAGTGACATCATCTCCCGTTAAGCATAAAACGTTCAGCACCCCCATGGCTGCTGCACCCAACATATCTCCCTGGATGGCAATCCTGTTGCGATCCCGGCAGGATACCTGGTACACCGGCTCATACCCGGCCCTGGTCAGCAAAGCACACATGGCTACACTTGAGATATGGCAGTTAGCGCCAGAAGCATCCACCGCGTTGATACCGTCGCAGACCTCAGAAAGCACCCGGGCAGCGCGATATACATCTTCAGGGTCAGCACTGTCTGGGGGGTTTAATTCCGCTGTGACTGCAAAATGACCAGCCCGCAAAACCTCTTCCAAACGACTGCAGGGAGAATTATTTTCTGCTTGCATAATGATCCTCCTTTATCAGCTTTACAGGAATATCCTTGGTCTTAACCCAACCTGATGGCAAATCCTGATCCAGCCCATGGAACATATTGATCCAGGAGGAAGATCCTTTTAATTGGTTGTTCATGGGAGGCTGCAGGGCAGCAAATTGATGACCATAAAGAGGCATTCTCAACGAACGCTGATAGGCTTCGACCCAGACACATTTCAAATCGGGTTTTACTTCGCAAGTGCCATCCTGGCGTACGCCACCACAGGGTCCATTTCGTAAATGTTTGGGACAGTTCATCGGGCAGGTCATGCCGGTACTGTGCAAAATACACTGTCCACACATTTCGCAGTTGAAAACCGCCCCCTTCCCGATCTTTTCGAGGGTGATGACAAAGGGTTCGCCCCGGCCGCCCGGTTTAAACCACTTCTTAAGAGGGTCTAGACCGACTTCAAACAGGTTATATAGATTTTCAAGAAAATGGGGGTAATTTTGCATCCATTGAAACATTTATTATCCTCTACCAGTAAAAGTTTTCGAGATTTGTTTACGGTCCTGATCGATATCGTTGACTTACCCCATACTATACCAGATCATCAACTTGTTGACAGTTATAGAAGAACAGAGCACTCGGAATCTGCCTTTGCCTTCAAGTTCTTGCGGTAAAGCATCTGATCAGAAAGTTTATGAGTCATATGTGTTTTGATCCCCTCCTAGCCGAATAATATTGACTTGCTCTTGTACAATCTTATCGATTCAGCACTCTCAAATAACTTAATCCTATCAATCCTGTTGTTTGCCCTTTAAAAGCCATTCACCCCTTCGTAAAATTTACCCCTCTCAGGATAAAACAAATCTTATGTAGAAATGTTATTATTGTGATTATTGGAGTTGGCTTGATTTTTGCCTTCAGGATTGTTGGAATTCTCAGGGCATACGGGCTGGCGCGTCCTTGGATTGTGCTCTCCCCCTTGATTTCGTTTTTCTTCCCGGAATATTCTGTTGCCTGTGATATCTGCGGTGGAGATGTTATTTATTCCATCCCGGATCTCGTCCGCACTCATCCCCGGCTGGAAAGGGGTGTGGTATTTAAAAGAGCCATGGGGGAGTAAATTTCCGGTTTTGTTATATCTGTTGGAAAAAGCACATCTGGAAGTGTCCAATATTACCAGGGAGAATCTGGAATCTTTGTTGTAATATCTTGCCGACAGGGTGATGAGTGCGCGAAATTTGATGGCTTGAAGTACTATGGATATTTCTGTGTTTGTGCTTTTCATGGAATAATACTTTCGCTCTTCTCTACTCCAATTAGCCTTTGCTGGACTAATTCTTTCGGTAAGAAATTCTTATCTTGATGTATCTATAATGCGGTAACCATATACTACTATAGAGGAATTTATGTATTTAAATGGTATTCATCATGTCACAGCAGTTAGTGCTGATATCACTAAAAATGTAGAGTTTTATACCCAGATGATGGGATTACGCCTGGTTAAAAAGTCGGTCAACCAGGATGATACTTCTGCTTATCATTTATTTTATGGGGATAAATTGGGCACTCCGGGTACAGACATGACCTTCTTTGATTGGCCGAATATTGGCCAGAATATCCCTGGCACTGACAGGATCGCAGGAACAGCATTTCGAGTACCCAGCCGAGAGGCCCTGGACTTCTGGTTTGAACGTTTTCAGAAATATGATGTTAATAAAGGAGAGATCCTTGATTTCGCCGGCAGGGAATTGCTGCCATTTGAGGATCCAGAAGGACAGCAATTATACCTGGTGAATGATCAGGGAACAGTGTTCGAAGGAGAACTCTGGGAGCATCCGGAGATCCCGAATAAGTATGCCTTACGGGGATTTTTTAGTGTCGTGTTATCAGTTCCTTCTCTCACAAGACTGGAGGGGTTATTTAGGCAGGTATTAAATTTTCAACTCATATCCCAAGCTATCTGGATCGATAAAAAGTCCATTGTCACAATTTTCTCAACCACAAAAACGGGCGGACCGGGAACTGAGATCTGGCTGGTTGAAGAACCGGATCAAAATAGATCTCGGTTGGGAGCTGGTGGGACTCATCACCTTGCCTTCAGGGTCAATGACCTTGAGACCCAGGAAAAATGGCAGGACCATATATCTAAACATGATCTCTCTATCAGCCCCCTGATTGATCGTTTTTGGTTCCGATCCATATATTTCCGAGTAACTCCGGGTATATTGTTTGAAATCGCGACGGACGGTCCTGGATTTGCCATTGATGAAGAACTGGATAATCTGGGCGAAAAATTGGTACTGCCGCCTTTCCTGGAAGATCGCCGCCAAGAAATCGAGGCTGGGTTGATACCCATTCCGGGATAAGATCCAATGAATACAGCAATCCATCAGGGAAACCCCGTCCTTACTTTTGGGGCTGATTACCCAGAAGCACAATTGATCGTGATCCTTCTTCATGGAAGGGGATCTAAAGCCGAGAGCATGCTTTCACTGGCTGATTCCCTTCAGGTGGGAGGAGCTCGTTTTTTGATTCCCCAGGCCGCCGACAATCGCTGGTATCCCCAAACTGCCTTTGGTCCCTTGGATGTTAATGAACCGGATCTTTCTTCAGCGATAATGGTTATTGAAGATCTAGTTTATCAATCTCAGTTGGAAGGATTTTCTGACCAGCAGATTGTATTGGGTGGTTTTTCGCAGGGAGCCTGCCTGGCAGCTGAGTATGCTGTACGCAATCCTGCGCGTTATGGTGGTTTATTTATTTTTAGTGGCGCCTTGATCGGTCCACCAGGTGTAACCCGAGAACTTCCAGGTTCGTTCAAACATATGCCGGTATTCATTGGCGGCAGCGATGTGGATCCCTGGATCTCCCATGAGTTACTCAAGAATGCCGCAATTACCTTTGAACAAATGGGGGCTGGGGTTACGTTTGAGACTTACCCGGGGTTGCCCCATACGGTCAATGGTGATGAGATCCTTCAGGGAAAGAAAATGCTCCAGAATGTTAAGAACCAAGTTCTACTGAACAAGTTCACCAAATAGTGCAAATATAAATGTATAAGGAATGAAAGGTAATTATGAATTCAAAATGGACAAATGAAAGTATTCCAGACTTGACCGGAAAAATTGTTATCGTTACTGGTGCGAACAGCGGGATTGGTTTTGAAGCGGCCAGGGAATTTGCCCGCAGTGGCGCTCATGTTATCCTGGCCAGCCGTAATCTGGACAAGGCAAAGGATGCCTTGAAAGAGATTCAAGTTGAACTCCCTCAGGCCAAGGCTGAGATTATCAGACTGGATTTGGCCAGTATTAATTCAATTCAAGATTTTGTGAAAACATTCAAATCTAATTATGATAAGCTGGACATCTTATTGAACAACGCAGGGATTATGATGGTGCCCCATGGGACTACTGAAGATGGCTTTGAAAAACAATTCGGCATAAATCACTTGGGCCACTTTGCCCTGACCGGGTTAATGATTGATTATTTACTGAAAACACCGGGGTCCCGAGTGGTGAATGTCAGCAGTAATGCTCACTATACCGGCGAGGTTAATTTTTCCGATTTGATGTACGAGAACGGCGAGAAATACAATCCACAGAAAGCTTACAGCCGGTCAAAGCTAGCTAATCTGCTCTTTACTTATGAACTTCAACGACGTCTTGATGCAAGAAATGCTGAAGTAATCGCTATCGCCGCTCATCCAGGAATTTCGAATACAAGTTTGGCAGATCATTTCTTTCAACGCTGGTTTCTAAAACCAATTAGACCCTTAATGGGAGTGTTTTTTCAAAGTGCTGCCATGGGTGCTTTGCCCAGCATCCGGGCCGCAGTTGATTCGTCTGTAATTGGAGGGCAGTATTTTGGCCCTGATGGTTCAGGCGAACGCTCTGGATTCCCCGTTGTCGTAAAGTCCAATCCGACTTCTCATAATCTGGATGCTGCTCGAAAATTGTGGGAAATCTCTGAGGAATTAACTGGAATCCAGTATTTAGGTTAGTGTCCGATTTGGTAAATTTTCTATTTATAAAAGGAAGCCGCTCAGTGTAATTTGTTAATGACTTTTGTTAAGATTAACATGTTAAGCCCGAGTTTACTTTAATAGATCAATTGACTCTTTGACGATTTTGGCGCTTTCGTGAAGTTGGGCTTGCTCGTTTAACGCGAGAGGAACCTGGAGGGAATTAAGGATTCCAGATCCTCCAACCAGGTGGGGCAGAGATAATGTGACATCTTTGATACCGGCCACTTCTTCCAATTTTGTACAAACGGTCAAGATTGCCCGTTGGTCTCCCAGAATTACTTCCACTATTTTAGCAATTGCGCTGCTGACGCCATAATAGGTTGCCCCTTTACCATTGATAATTTCATAAGCTGCATTGCGGACCTGATGGTCTATTCTTTTTTTGTCATCTTCATCCAGGCAGATTTCCCACTGCTCACAAAAGGCATGTAATGGCACGTTTCCGATAGTAATGGGAGAAAAAGGCACTACCTCGGAATCTCCATGCTCTCCTAACACATAGGCATGCACATGAGTGGAGTCCACCTGGAAATGGTCCCCGAGTAAGGATCGGAAACGAGCTGTGTCCAGGGTTGTGCCAGTACCAATGACCCGGTTGGAGGGCACTCCATTCTCCTGAGCAAAACGGGCAGCTAGGTGAGTCATGATATCCACCGGGTTGGTGGCAATTAATAAAATAGCATCCGGTGTAACTTCCAGTATCTGGGGAATGATCGCCTGAAAAACCTCTGCATTGCGTGAAAGTAGTTCCAAACGGGTTTCTCCTGGTTTTTGGCTTACTCCGGCGGAGATAATCACAATCTTTGCACCAACCAGATCAGCATAGGTTCCTTCTTGAATTAGTAAGGGATTGGCAAAAGGCACTGCGTGGCGTAAATCGTTTGCCTCTGCCCGAGCACGGTCCCGATCCAGATCTACCAGAACAATCGTCCGTCCTACACCTCGGGTGATGAGTGCATAAGCTGCCGTTGCACCTACTAATCCTGTTCCGATTATTCCTACTATCATGGGTTACTCCTTTGATTGATACCCAATCATTGTTCAAGTTTAAATCATATAGTTGCTTGTATTATATATATACAATCAATGTTATATTTATATAATTCCTCATCTATTCTGATATAGCGACCATGGAGATTAATATCACAAGGTAATTATTGATGTTTCTCGGATGGTGATGTATGGCAGTATGGGGATAGCCGCGATCGGCATTTTGCTGAAGTGGGGATATTCGCCCGGCACGATACAACCCGGCTGCTAAATCATAAGTCAGCCACTCCGAGTATTTTAATTTACGGGAGATTAATTACAGAAAATAATCCATAGATTTTCAGGAATACGGATTCGCTGGTTTCAATTCTTCACGCTTAACCTAGCCGCCGTATTTTTTGGACCGAGAAGAAACTTCCCACGAACAAAGCAGCAGCTGCAAAACCTGCTAGCTTAATCAAAACTGATCCAAAATCCACCGGCCAGGTATTAAACAACACCAAATCCCGGATAGGGTCCACAGCATAGGTATTGGGGAACAGCCAGGCAATCCAGGTCACGGCGTCTTTATGAGCCCGCACCATGGACAGTCCTCCACCGATAAAAAAGATGATCATCGCCCCCAGGACAGATCCAATTGCTCCGGCCATATAATTTTGAGCTACCAGTCCAAAGACCAATGCAACTTGAATCCAAAAAACCGCTACCAACCCGGCCAATAAGTAGAAAGCCCACAAGTATCCCCCGGGCCAGAATCCCAGCCAGACGCGGATAATAACCAGGAAGAGAGTGCCAGTAACTAGACCAAAAAACAAAGCCAGGATGGTTTTTGGGATCAATACCCAGGCCAAAGATCGCGGCGAGAGGCCCAATTCGAGGGTTATTTTCCCGATTTGCGCTTTATAAGTCAGAATAAACATGTTGAATATACCGCCTAAGGTAACCGATAACAGCACAATGCCAATCGAAATAATCGATACCCAGTCAACCATCTCCGGCAAGGGATATTCTTCCGCCCTCATCAACGGTGGGTCAGGGTAGCCTATTTCCCGGTAAAATCCCCACAGTACCTCAGCCGAGTAAATGCGGTGGTTTTTTGCCCGGTCATCGTTATAATTCATGAAGTGCATCTCAAATTCAGGATGATCTCCTGCTTCGATTTTTTGGGAGAAATCTTCCGGGATGACCCAGATGCCTTCAATTTGATAAGCTTCAAATGCCTGCCAGGCAAGCGCTGGATCCATTTCCTGGACGGCGTAGTAGGGTTGGTTATCGAGGGGCGAGATGACCTCATCAAAGGTGTCAACCAAAACCTGGCCATACTTCCCCCGATCGTTGTTGATTACCGCAATTTTAAAGGATAATCGTCCACCAAACAGCAGGGCAAAGGCGATCAAGATAAAAAGGCAAGGGATCACACCGCCCATTGCCGTAATTGGATCGTGCCGCCAAACGTTAAATTCGGTTTTGAAGAGAATCCATATTCGTCTCATCCCATTACCTCTTCATCCTCAACACCTGCTTGCGGTACACAAATGCGACTACCATTAGCAACGCCAAACAATACCCGCCCAGCTGAATTTTTGCCCCGAGTGGATGAGCTGCCACCTGCCTTCCAAAGTAAAAGTATGGGAATAACATTTCAATCACCGCCGTATTTGGAATCAGGCGGCTGATGCGTTCAAATACCGGTGAGAAACCAGCAGCCAACCCAAACCCGCTGCCGATCAACCAGAAGGCAAAGGCACTGGCAAGCGCTGCCAAAAATGAGGGTAAACTGCTTTTGGTCAGTAGTCCGGCTGTTATTCCGATGCAGGCGGCAATAATTATCAGTGGAATTAGTACCAGGAAGACAGCCAGGGTAGAGCTAGCCCAGACTCCTGTCATCAAACCCAGGGCTATATATAAAATAACTCCTGCCGCCAGGCCGGTCAGCAATAAACGGGTGAGCTTGGCAGCCAATAGCAGGAGAAAAGGTGTCGGAGAAAGCCGGTATTCCAATATGGTTCCCTTTTCAAATTCCTGGGCCATCAAATATCCCCCAATCATAGCAGCCGCCAGGTAAACCGCCAGTGGAATCATTGCCATGCCAAAGTAAACCGTGTAGGACACATCCTGCGGCAGCCAGGGATGTTCAGTTACGGAAACAGCCTGGTTTCCAAGCTCGGTGTTCCACAATACCAGCAATGCTGCTGTAAGGCGGTTGCGAAGATTTTTTACCAGGTTGCTGTCAATGTATCCAAATCGCTGGATAGCCGTGGGTTTTCCATCAAGGTCGATTATCTCTATCACCTGGCGATGACCGGGATCAGCTTTGTCTATCAGAATAGGGTTGATATAGTCCGGTCCGATTGGAGAACCAACTTCTTCCATGGCGGCTATAAAATCATTCCCAAGTTCTGATTTTGGCTGTACGACATACATATCAAAAACTGGGATAGCCATGATGACTGCCATTAACAGATACATCAGGGTAGGTTGGAGAACAGCTATCATATGCACAACCAGTGCTGTTCGAGACATTTTGAATTCATTGATCAACAGTAGTAGAAATCGCCTCATGGAATTACTCCCGCAAAGCCCGACCGGTGTGGAACAAAAAGACATCATCCAAAGATGGACGAGCTATCAAAATTGAATCGAGTTGATATGTTTTACTGATTTCATCAATCAGGGAGGTGATCCTGGTTTCTGCATTCTGCATTTCAAATCGGAGCTCATCGGGTTGGGGGCGCTTGATGTTCTGGACTGGGTAGCTGCTGAAAAATATTTCCGGATCCTTTATGGGCGGAGTTGTGCGGAGAGAGACCACATCATAGCGCATCCCTGCTTTCAGATTCTCTGGAGAATCCAGGACAATAGCCTTACCATTATCGATAATCAAAACCCTATCACAAAGAGTATCTGCCTCCACCATGTTGTTGGTTGAAATCACAAAGGTTTTGCCCTCTTTTCGCTGTTCCTGGATATGCTCCCATAAAGCAAAACGGCCCTGGACATCCACACCCAATGTGGGTTCGTCAAAGAAGATCACCTCGGGATCATGCAGCAGTGCCCGAGCCAATGCCAACCGCCGTTTCATTCCCCCGGAGTAGGTTTTTACCGGGTCATTTTTGCGCTCCCATAAATTTGTGAACTGAAGCAATTCTTCCATTCGCCCCCGAACATTTTTAAGATCCTGGCAGTACAGCGCGGCATGATGCCAGAGATTGTCTTCAGCACTCAAGTCCAGATACAAATTGGTCTCTTGTGGGACATACCCAACCTTATGATAAACCTGCCTGGTTTGAGAAGCGACATCGTACCCAAGCACCCGAAGATCACCATGATGGGTTTTTAATAAACCAAGGATCAGGTTGATAGCGGTTGTTTTTCCTGCTCCGTTCGGACCAAGCAGACCAAAGATCTCTCCCTTCATGACATGGAAGGATAAATTGTCAACCGCAACCAGGGATCCAAAACGCCGGCTGACCGAATTTGCCTCAATTGCTGTTCTTGTTTCCATGACTTACTCCTGGGTGACCAAAGTTCCTTGAACGAATAAACTGACAAATTGAACCACAATCTCATCTGACGAGATTTCTGGATCCAGTGAATCCAGCAGGAATCTGTTTAATACAACATAAGAGAAAAACATCCCCAGAAAGGCCTGGGCCAGGACTTCCGGGTGGCCTGGTTCGATCAGCCCTGCGCTCATATGGCGTTGAAAATATCTGGCAAGCATACGCCTCAGTTGGCGGGGATTTTCTGCCACCACTTGCCGGAATTCAGGGAAATTACCCGCTTCACAGATGGCCATCCGCATCGAGTCTGCCCGTTCGGTCATCACGTTCATCAACACTCCCCCGATCAGGGTCAGGTCCTGGTGATAATCCCCGGTTAAATAATCTTCCAGGTCTTCCGCGATTGCCAGTCCCCCAAACTGGTCCATGATCGCCTTGGCCAATTTATCCTTGGACCCAAAATGACGAAAGATAGTTACTTCGTTGACGCCAGCTAAGTCAGCGATGGCGCGGGTGGTGGTACCGGCAAAGCCTCTCTCGGTAAAGAGTTGGGAGGCCGCATCCATGATACGAGTGCGTGTATTTTCTGGATTAGGGGAAGGTTTGGTTTGATTCATATCCGGACCTCTTGGTACGCAAGTACTTACTTGCATAATAACCTGGATGACACCAGCTGTCAAGAACCCCGCCGCTATAAAAATGACCAAACCCGCGATATATTTAAGATAACGCGGATCCTGGGGATAATTTCATGAATTATGTTTTTTGGATTCCATCAACTGAATTTAACTTGATAAAATTTATTGTTACTTTTCAAAAACAAACAACCACCAACCAGAGTCAGCGGTTTTGATGGAGACACGGAAATGGAACCTTCAGAGATTAGATTAAGCAGATTCTGATTGATGTATCTTTAACTGCCGGAAATGCACTAGCTGGCGCTTTTTTTCAATCCAGAGGCGGCAGGTGAGCGATTTAAAACTGTAAATCAAGTTAATCGGTTTTGACTTGATAGCTGGCGTTGTCCTGGCGGCATTTTTTCGTCTGAGTTACTATAGAGATGTTGAAAGGTATATCTAATAATAACTACAAACGATCCAATTACCGGGATCACTATCAAACCAGCGAGTACCCCAAACAGTGTTAAGGTACTAACAATCGCAATAAAAATCAGGGCTGGATGAAGATTCATCCGTTTGCTCATTATTCTGGGTATGAGAATGGTATTGTCAAGAACTTGAATGATGATAAAAGTGCTGCAGACAAGAATCGCGAACCAAAAATTGGACAGATCAAGAGTTTGGGACCCCTGAGTCCAGGCACTCATGCCCGCAATAAATGTAGCAATGGTAGGCCCAAGTGAAGGGATCAGTTCCAAAATACCTGCTATCACACCAATAATTAATGCGTTTTTTAATCCCACGGCGACGCCACCTAATCCTGATAAAAAACCTATTAGTACCATCATAGATAATTGCCCGCGTAAATAGGTTCTCCATACCAGATCGATTTCTTTATGGATCAGCCGCACATGGTCCCTCATAGAATGGGGGGTAATATGATATATCCAATTTATTAACTTTGAATGATCCAGTAATAAATAAAAACAAGTCATGAAAGTAACCATAACCCAGATTAGGTTGTCAGTGGCGGTTAAAATAATCCGGAAGAGTTTGGTTGGAACCAGAAATTGACTAATCTCATCCTGCAATTCGGGAATGATTTCTTCCAGGGGAATATTGATATCTACAAGCTCATCCAATATCGGCTGTAAACCGATCAGCTCATTTGATATTACCTGGAAATCGTTGGTTAGGATTCTAATTTGCTTTAGGAGGATTGGTGTAGAAAACCTGGTAACAGACAGGATAAAGATGAGAAAACTGACAAACACAATCCCAACTGATAAGCGGGAATGCAGGTGTAATTTTTTAGCCAGAATAACCACCAAGGGGTGCAGGAGATAAGCCAGTAATATCCCAAGGACCAGGGAGCTGATTACTGCCCGATATAAACTGGTTATCCAGTATATTCCTATCACAATCAAAATGTAAAATATCGCCTGCTTATCGATTGACAGGTAATGAACAGGATCAATTTGAGCGAGCTTATTTTGGGATTTTCTAAACATAAACTAATCCTGTATATTTCATGTCTTCCGTCCGGTGATCTTATCTTCTTATCCGCGGTTATCAAACACCAGAATCAATAGGTTGTTTTAATACCGATAAACAACCTGTTCCCTTGGATAAGATCACCGTTCCAAGAGATAAGCTTTTTATAAATGTCCTTCCTCTAGGGCGGGGTAGGAATATCTGTTGGGACCTCGGTTTCAGTCACAGTAACAGTAGCAGTAACAGTAGCAGTAGCCGTAGAGGGCTCCGGTGAGGGAGAGCTGGTCGCTGTTGAGGTGCTCCCGGCGACATTGATAATGACATACATATCATCACCGAAATACACCCCATCGGCATTGGACATTCTCCAGTTGCCTTGATAAATACCGGGCTTATTTGGGGCGGTCATAAAAATGGAGAGCTCTGTTGTGGTGCCGGGTTTAACATCCTTGGTAAGAATTAACGCGGTACCCCCCAGTGAATTTCCCCCCGTGAATTTTAGTTTAAACCCAGTATCCCAGGCACATGACCCATTATTCCTGACTTGCCAGGTCTTGGTGAATTTTTCCCCGGGCACCATGTTTGTGTTATCGGGAATGGTGACATCAGATAAAAAAGCGAGGGAGTAACAGGAACTGGTTGGGAGAACACTTGTGCTTGTTGCCCGCGTTTTTGTGGGTGTATTTGTTACTGTGGGAGTACTCGTTGTTGTGAGTGTAGAAGTCATGGTAGGTAAAGCCGCCACCGTTTGGGTCAAGCCTGAAGAGAATGTGGCTACGGCCTGGGTTTGTATTTCCTCAACACTGAGAGTGGGGGTGGATGTATCCGTTTTGGATGTACATGCACTTACAACATAACTACTCAATAGGAATAAGCCAATCAGGGTAAGGATATGTTTTTTTGCTTTCATACTCTATTCCTCTTTCTTTTTTCTGCTGAAATATCACAGATTATTTATTGATTGAAAATAATTGAAGGAGTTCGTGGACTTGGACTTCCAGCTGATTGTTTCGACGAAGAGGAAGGGTTTTGTTGATGGTGTAGCGATTCTCTCTGCCTTCTTTTCGCTTGTTTATGTATCCCGATTCCTCAAGATCTTGGATAATTCGATAGACTGTTCTGATTGTGATGCCTAATTCCAATGCAATTTCCCGTGCTGTTAAATGCTCATCACCATCTAGTATTGTTAGCACTGCGGCGTGATTGGTGATAAACGCCCATTTAGGATCGCTCATAAAATCAACCTTGAAGGAATGATAAAAATTACATGAAATAAATAACATGCAAATAATGTCATGTAATTTTACCCATTTAATCGTTATTGTCAAGGGTCTGTTTTGTCTGCCGGAAAGAGTTATGGGCCGAGGAAGGCCGATTCGGACCTGTAAAGTTTAAGGTACTTGAAATTAACGAGCTGGCGCCTCTTCTCATCCCACAACCGGAAGGTGAGAGATTTGAAACTCGACAACAATTTAATTGGTTTGACCTGAAAAATGGGATTTTCCAGGTGGCATTTTTCCAATAGATAATTTGGTATGCGGGGACTGAGGTGATGGATGTGGTGGAAACCGATGCTGCCAGTGAACCACTGCAGGACTTTAGGAAGCTTATAAAATGAACTTCCTTCCAGCCCAGCCTTCAGGAAATCCCAGTCCTGGGCTCGTTCCCAGTAAACCCCTTCAAATTGATGTTGTACGTAAAAAAGCCAGACGCCGGCGGTAGAAGCTACCCAGATTACCGGGAGTTGGATCAGCCAGAAATTCCTGAATCCAATTGCCCAGCTCATCAAAGCGATAAACACAATCAGGGCCAGATTAGTCCAGTGGATGCTGTTCCGCTCCCTTTTTCCAAACTTTTTACTGGGCAGCCGGTTAAGAATCAAAAATGACAGCAGAGGACCAACCCCAAACATGATCAGCGGATTACGGTAAACCCGGTAAAAGAGCTGTTTCCACCAGGGAGCAGCCAGGAATTCCTCCACGGTTAAGGTCCAGACGTCGCCTACGCCGCGTTTATCCAGGTTGCCGGCAGTGGCGTGATGCACAGCGTGGCTCTGACGCCATTGATAGTAAGGAGTAAATACCAGGATGCCCAGAATCGATCCCACCCGGTGATTGGCTTTGGCGGACTTAAAGAAGGAGAAATGCCCGCAGTCGTGGAAGAAGATAAACAGCCGGACCACCAATCCGCCGGCAAGAAACGCCAGAGGAAGTACCAGCCAGTAAGAATAATCAATGATCAAGATCATCAGGATCCACAAAATTACAAAAGGCACCAGGGTGTTGACCAGCTGCCAGATGCTTCTGCGAATGTCCGGATTTTGGTAGTTGTTTACGATTTTACGCCAGGTTTTTTGAACTGAATTGCCGCTCTCGATTTGGTTTTCCATACTAAATCCTCCCCTGCTGTTATTTAAACAACACATACAATCTTATGATTGTCGGGTTCTGAGATATGCAGTTGTAATAAGACAAGGGAATGATTAAATGATGATTTCAGTATAACCCCTCTCTCTAGACACGTCCAGACAATTTCTCTCGGTACTTTCTCAACCGAATAAAATTGTGAAGAAAAAGATCTTCCCATTTTCATAAGCCCTGCTATAATACGCAAATTATATGGAGGTTTCATCAATGCAATATCGCAAAATGGGGTCATTGGATTGGGAGGTTTCAGCGCTGGGATTTGGCTGCATGCGACTGCCGTCCCGCAGGTTTAGCCTGATGGGAGCAGACCTGGAGGAATCCAAGCGTATCATTCGCTACGGCATAAACCGGGGGATCAATTATATTGATACTGCCTGGCCTTATCATCTGGGTGAAAGTGAAAAAGTGGTTGGTGAGATCCTTAAAGATGGCTATCGGGAGAAGGTGAAGCTGGTCACTAAATTGCCGATGTTTATGGTGAGGAGAACCGAAGATTTTGATCGCTACCTGAATGCGCAATTAGAAAAACTTCAGACTGAATATCTGGATATATACCTCTTCCATTCCCTGAATAAAGGGGCTTTTGAAAAAATAAAACGACTGGGGTTGATCGAAAAAATGGAAGGAGCCCAGCGCCAAGGCCGCATTCGAGCGATTGGGTTTTCATTCCATGATACCTATCCTGTGTTTAAAGAGATCATTGATTATTACGATTGGGATATGACCCAGATTCAATATAACTATATGGATACTGGCATTCAAGCCACCACAGATGGTTTGGAGTATGCCCACAGCAAAGGGATTGCTGTAGTGGTTATGGAACCCGTGAAGGGAGGTATGTTAGCGAGTCCGCCGGCAGAGGCGCTACGTATCATGCACTCAGCCGGGAAGAAGCGTACTCCCGTGGATTGGGCGCTGCAATTTTTATGGAATCGCCCTGAAGTGTCTACAGTGTTAAGCGGAATGAGCAATATACAAATGGTAGTGGAAAACTGCGACTCTGCGGACCGCTCAGGAATCAATTCTCTCAGTCGGGAAGAAGAGGACGTCATTAACAAATTAGCAGAGATCTACCAAGAAAAAATCCTGGTGCCCTGCACGGGTTGTGAATACTGTATGCCCTGTCCCTATGGGGTGAATATTCCCCAAAATTTTGCTATATTAAATAACGTTTCTCTGGAACAAAAATGGATGCGGCGTTTTCAGACTCGTCGGGCGTACAAGAAACTGGTAGGTAGAAAAGAGTCCTTGGATCTTGATAATCCAAACGGCAACGGATTGATATGCATTAGCTGCGGTGAGTGCCTGGAGAAATGTCCCCAGGAGATTAATATCCCGGTGGAGTTGGAACAGACACACGCGATCCTGGGGAAACGGGAATCGATAAACAAGCATTATTCCTGAAATGAGATAACATATCGTCCATTATTGCCCGGAAAACCCATAAATTCACAGGCTCGGAATGGTGAAAAGGGGGAAAGGGCGACTCGCCGAGTCGCCCCTACAATCGATTTGACCCCTAAAAGCAATAAGTGGAGTTATGCTGCTTTGTCATCCTGAACTCAGTGAAGGATCCATAAAAGATAATTTAGCTAATAACTGCTGAAGACTTACTCTCCCCTTGACAATATCTAAGTTAGCTATATAATTAACTTCTCTTAACTATTAAGAAGGGTGAAATATGTCAAAAACAGATCCTTTTAAATCCACCTTCCAGGAGTGGCTGGAATTATTTATGCACCGCTCGATGCGCAGGTTTATTCATTATGCCCGTAAAAGCGGTTTGTCCATGTCTATGATTGGAGCGCTTTTCCACCTGCATAACAGGGAAAGTGCTGGGGTAACTGATCTGGGTGAACACCTGGGTGTAACCAGTGCGGCGTCCAGCCAGATGTTGGAACGTTTGGTGCAGCAAGGTTTGATCCAACGTACAGAAGATCCAGATGATCGACGGGTGAAACAGATTGTTCTGACAAAAAAGGGCTGCCAGGTTCTTGAAGAAGGCACTCATGCCAGACAAGGCTGGCTCGATGAACTGTCAGAAAATCTTTCCGCTGAAGAAAAAGAACAAATTGCTACTGCTTTGGATATCATGATCAACAAAGCAAATCAACTCGAAGAACCCTTACAAAAATAAAATGGGGTTGTCCAACTAGAGGAGAATCATCATTATGCGACGATTAACAAAATATTTAAAACCTTATATCCTATTAATCATCTTGTCGATCACCTTTCTTTTTATCCAGGCCAATGCAAATTTGGCCTTACCGGATTATCTTTCCCGGATAGTTAATAACGGCATCCAGCAGAATGGTATAGAAAATGCTGTACCGGTAGCGATCCGCCAGACTGAAATGGAAAAGCTGCTGATTTTTATGGACGGAGAGGATTCTGATCTGGTCCTTGAAGCTTACCTGCTGGTTACACCGGATACAACAGATGCGGATAACTATTTGGAAGACTACCCGGGACTAGAGGATGAAGCGATCTACATTCTCGGTGACCTGGATCAATCTCAAGTAGATAAACTGAACCCGGTTCTGGGTAAAGCGCTGGTGGCTGTTTCTGGCATCCAGGGGATGGTGGATGACCCCTCGGCGGCGGCTATGTTTGGAGAGGATTTTGAGTTCGATCCTTCCCGGATCCCGGAAGGCATGGATATCTTCCTGGCACTGGGCATGATGCCGGAAACACAGCGTGCTGAACTGACCGCAAAAATGAATGAAATGTTCACGACTCTGGGCGAGAGTATGGTCAACCAGATGGCAGTGGGAGCCGTTAAGGCAGAATATGAGGCCTTGGGTATGGATGCCGGGGCAATCCAAAGAGATTATATTCTCCGAATCGGCGGCACCATGTTGTTAATCTCCCTGATCGGCGGTGCAAGTACGATTGTAACGGGCTATCTGGCTTCCAGGACTGCAGCTGGAGCAGCCCGGGAGATACGAAAGGATGTTTTCAAAAAGGTGGAGAGCTTTTCAAGCGCGGAATTTAGTAAATTTTCTACCGCATCCTTAATCACCCGTTCAACCAACGATGTTACCCAAGTACAGACTGTGATTTTTATGATGATGCGCATGGTTCTCTTTGCGCCTATTCTCGGGATTGGAGGGATTATCAGGGCGATTGAAAAAAGCGCCAGCATGTGGTGGTTGATTGCCCTGGCTGTGGTTGTCTTACTGAGCTTGATCACCATCGTTTTTATTGTTGCTGTCCCTAAATTTAAGTTGATGCAGGATCTGATAGACCGGCTAAACCTGGTAACCAGGGAAAACCTCTCAGGCATGATGGTCATCCGGGCTTTTAACAAACAGGATAATGAATTGGTGCGTTTTGATAAAGCCAACCGGGATCTGATGGATACCGGGTTGTTCGTAGCCCGGGTGATGGTAACGATGATGCCATTGATGATGTTGATCATGAGTGGACTTTCCCTGGCTATCATTTGGGTTGGCTCTCACCAGGTTGCTGAAGCAACCATGCAGGTGGGCGATATGATGGCTTTTATGCAGTACGCCATGCAGATTGTGATGGCTTTCCTGATGATGTCAATGATGTTTATCTTTTTACCCAGGGCTGCAGTTTCTGGAGATCGAATTGCCGATGTACTGGAAACTGAAGTTGAGATCAAAGATCCTGAGATTCCAAAAACCTTTAAGGAACCCGTCCGGGGTGAAATCGAATTCCGTAACGTTTCTTTCCGGTATCCGGATGCCAAGGATGATGTGATTCAAAATATCAGTTTTTCTGCAAAACCGGGGCAGACTACTGCTTTTATCGGCTCAACAGGTTGTGGGAAATCGACTGTCATTAACTTGATACCCAGATTTTTTGATGTCACGCAGGGTAGTATTTTCCTGGATGGGATTGATATCCGGGATGTACGGCAAAGTGATCTCAGGGACACGATTGGTTTTGTACCCCAGAAAGGCACCTTATTTTCCGGCACGATTGAGAGCAACCTGCTGTATGCAGATCCAGATGCCAGCCCTGATGTGCTCAAGGAAGCGGTGGAAATTGCCCAGGCCAGTGAGTTTGTCTTTGAATCAGTGGATGGGTTAGATTCGGAAATATCCCAGGGGGGGACCAATGTTTCAGGCGGCCAGAGACAGCGCCTGGCAATCGCCCGTGCTTTAGTGAAAAAACCACCAATTTATATCTTTGATGATAGTTTTTCTGCCCTGGATTTTAAAACTGACTCTACCTTGCGGCGGGAACTAAAACAGAAGACGGGTGAAAGTACTGTGTTGATTGTCACCCAGCGTGTGGCAACAGTAAAAAATGCGGATCAGATTATCGTTCTTGATGAGGGTCAGATTGTTGGAAAGGGAACCCATCAAGAGTTGATGAAAACCTGCGAAACTTACCAGGAAATTGCGTCTTCGCAGTTGAGCGAGGAGGAATTGGCATGAGTGAACAAAAAAGAACCGCACTCCCATCCCGAGGACCAGGGCCGATGCGGGAAGGTCCCCAACGTGGAGGCCCAGGTGGACATATGAGCATGATGAAAGGGGAAAAAGCCAGAGACTTTAAGGGCACCATGTCCAAGTTGATTGATTATCTCGGTTCCTACAAAACGGGTATCGTAGTGGTGATGTTATTTGCCGTCGCTTCGACAATATTTAGCATTGCCGGTCCAAAGATTTTGGGACGGGCAACCACTAGATTATTCGAAGGTGTGTTAGGGATGATCACAGGGAGCGGTCCAGGTATCGATTTTGATTTTATTGGTCGAATCATTCTGATTACGTTTGGTTTATACCTTACTTCAACACTGTTCAGTTATATCCAGGGATGGATAATGTCCGGCATCTCGATGGACATCACTTACCGGTTCCGGAAAGATATTGCTGAAAAAATTAACCGAATGCCCTTTAAGTATTTTGACAATACCAGCCAGGGCGAAGTTCTTTCCAGGATTACTAATGATGTAGACGTTGTCAACCAAACTTTGAATCAGAGTTTGTCTCAAATCATCACCTCGGTGGTAACCGTCATCGGGGTCTTGATTATGATGTTGACAATCAGCTGGAAGATGACGCTGGTGGCCTTATTGATTATCCCCCTCTCTTCTGTAGTTGTGATCCTGATTGTTCGCCAATCTCAAAAGTACTTTGAGCAGCAGCAGGAGTATCTGGGACATGTTAATGGACATGTGGAAGAAATGTTTGGCGGGCACCTGGTTATGAAAGCCTTTAATGGCGAAGCGGAAAGTGTGGAAAAGTTCGAGGGATTTAACGACACGCTTTACAATTCTGCCTGGAAATCACAATTCCTGTCGGGATTAATGATGCCGATCATGCGATTTGTAGGTAACCTGGGATACGTTGGTATCTCAATACTGGGTGGATACCTGGCTATCCAGAAAGCCATCACGGTTGGAGATATCCAGGCTTTTATCCAGTATGTAAATAACTTTACACAACCAATTACACAGATCGCCAATATTTCCAATGTGCTTCAACAAACCGCTGCCGCTGCAGAAAGGGTTTTCGAGTTTCTGGATGAAGAAGAGGAAATCCCTGAGGTGGAAAACCCTGTTCACCCCGATGAGATAAAAGGCCACGTGGTTTTCCAGAATGTCCAGTTTGGTTACGATCCGGAGGATATCATCATCAATGATTTCTCTGCTGATGTCCAACCCGGGCAGAAGATTGCCCTGGTTGGTCCGACCGGTGCTGGTAAAACCACCATGGTCAAGTTGCTGATGCGCTTTTATGACCTGAATCAAGGGGCGATCATGGTTGACGGGCACAATATCAAGGATTATAAACGGGAAGATTTGCGCTGCCTGTTTGGCATGGTGCTGCAGGATACCTGGCTTTACAACGACACCATCATGGAAAATATTCGTTACGGACGACCTGGTGCGACGGATGAGGAAGTCATCCAGGCAGCCAAGGCAGCCCACGTGGATCACTTTGTACGGACTCTTTCGGATGGATATGACCTGGTCTTAAACGAAGAAGCGACCAATATCTCCCAGGGACAAAAGCAGCTGCTGACCATTGCCCGGGCAATTGTACTGGATCCCAGCATGTTGATCCTGGACGAAGCCACCAGCTCCGTGGATACCCGGACCGAGGTTTTAATCCAGAAAGCCATGGATAATTTAATGAAAAACCGCACCAGTTTTATCATTGCCCACCGGCTCTCCACCATCCGCAATGCGGACTGGATCCTGGTTATGAATGAAGGGGATATCGTGGAGCAGGGGAAACATGATGACCTACTGGAGCGGGGCGGCTTTTACGCCGAGTTGTACAACAGTCAATTTGATGTAGTTGGAAATAACCAATACTAGATTATCCTAAGAATTAATCAAGAAACCGCTCAACAAGGAAAGTTGGGCGGTTTTTTTTTGTGGCATTTTGATCTGATAAGTTTTATTTCTTCTTGATAGTTACCTCTACATGATGAGTCCTGTTATCAGAGAAGTATGGGATTATTCCGTCAATGACTTCTTCCTTATCAACGATTACTTTTGGCGTTTCGGCTGCAGTTGAAGAGGCCCTATTTACTTCGATGTTATAAACAGTACCCCGCAGCTCCCGTTTTACTTTATAGCCATTCCAATTCTTGGGGATACAGGGATTAATCACCAGACCACGGTATCCTGGTTGAATGCCAAGAATGTATTTTGTGGCAGCATTATAGGCCCAGGACGCTGTCCCTGTTAGCCAGCTATTGCGGGCTAATCCAAACTGGGGATGTTCATCACCGAGGATATTCTGAGGGTATACATAGGGTTCACTTTCATAAATTTCGATTTGATCGTTTTTGTTGACTGGATTGATCTTGTTATAGTAGTGATATGCCTGGTCTCCATCTCCCAGGATAGTTTCAGCAATCATTACCCAGGGATTGGCATGCAGGAAAATTCCTCCGTTTTCCTTGGTCCCCGGTGGATAGGTTGATACACCGCCCTTGTGGGGATCAAAGCCGTCATATCCCGGAGTGCTGAGTTTTATGCCGTGATCTGTATTCAGATATTTTTTCACCGAATCCAGGGCAGTCCTCCCCCGGCTTTCATCTGCATACCCCGCCATCACAGGCCAGGATTGGGCGTTCGTGAATATCCGTCCTTGTTGATTGGTCTTGGATCCAATAGGTGATCCATCGGAATCATAATAGCGGTGATACCATTCACCATCCCAGGCTGCGTCATTGATCCTGGATTTCATCTCACCATAATCCTCTTTCCAGCGACTAACCAGATCGTCTTTATGAAGGAATTCCCCCAGCTCTATCAATTCCTGCAGAGCCACACCATAAAGGCAGGCGGTAAATACTGATTCCGCCCCGGGACGCAGGTTTACGGTATCGTTCCAGTCCGCAAATCCAAGCAACGGCAGCCCATGATCGCCGATATGGGTTCGGGTGAATTCAATTCCCCTGGACAGATGTTCCAGGACAGTACCACTTTCCAGCGGTTTTCCCTCCTTATCTTTTTCATAATAAGGGATCTGTTCATCCAAAAAGGACAACTCCCCGGTTTCTTTTAAGTAGGCAGTTACCGAGAGGATCACCCACAGATGGTCATCGCTGTAAAATCCAGGTGTGCCATCTTCAGCCTCGCCCGTGGTGCCAATCATGGTTAAGGGATTGTATTGGTGCATGGCTGAACCGTCTTGTTTTTGAACCTTCAATAAATTCCGGACCAGATTAATTGCCTCTTCCGGTATGAATCCCATAACGCCCAACACATCCTGCGAGCTGTCCCTGAATCCAATCCCCCGATCTCCCAATCCGAGCTGATATAGTGACAGGTAACGGGACCAGTTCTTGGTAATGAAACACTGCCGGGGATTATGAACATTAATCATGTGGTCCATATCTTTACTGGGGGTGATTATTTGCATTTTGTTGAGGTATACCTCCCAGAATTCTCCCAACTTCTGAAATTCCTGATCCACTTCCTTTTCATCTCTGAACCGGGAGACTACTGCAGGCAGCTGATTGATTTTTTCTGTCTGCCCCAGCTGGGTGATAATTCTCCGTGACTCCCCTGGTTTTATAACTCCTAAGTGATGCATCAAGGCACCGATATTATCTCCCCGGTTCGCCTGGGTATTATTTAAATCAGTCTGGCGCAGACTTTCAGGATCCTGAAATGAGTGATAACCATTCCTTCCCAAGAATACCTTTCGGTCACTCTCAAATGACGATATCGGATGATTGGATGTGAAATAATTTACCCGTATATCACGGAGCATAAAGGGATATTGTTTCAGAATTTTATGCCCGTTCCCCTCTTCTTCTACCCGGCTGACCATCGTCTGGGGAATCCAGTCTGCATTAGTGTACTGCTTCAGTGCATCTGGGTGGGTATACTCAACTACCGGTATGAAATCTATTTCTAGTATTTTGTCATTGAGATTGGTGATGCGAATATCCCGCAATTCCACGTGTTCCTTTTGGGGAACAAATACTGTCATTTCACATCTGACCCCATTTTTTTCACTCAGGTATCGAGAATATCCCAAACCAACGTGAGTTTCAAAACGATCTAGATTTGTCAAAGTTGGCACATAAAAAGGAGAATAGATATCATATCCCTCGGATTGTTTTATCCGGAGATATACTCCTTCCCCGTTAAAGGTGGAAGAGGGGAGTTGGGGAATATATTTTGTAATGCGATTTAACGCCGGATCCCCCCTGCAGATCAAAGCCCCCCCGGTCTGGTCCACAAACCCTCCGAATTTTAATGTACCAATATAATTTATCCACCGGGTGGGTGTTCTGGGATCAGTAATTATATATTCTCGTTTTTTATCATCAAAATATCCGTAGTTCATTATTTCCTCTTGGTTCATAATCCGAGTAATATCTTTTGAATATTGAATTCATCCTTTGGCTTAGATTTATCATCTTGGTTTTATTTTTGGTCGATTCCTCGAGATAATGTTATATAATCCTAACTTAGCGGTAGAAAACGTGATGTAATCTCGTGTCCCTGATAGATATTCAAAACCTCAGCAAACATTTTAAAGTCCTTAACAGAAGAGAGGGCTTAAAAGGGGCTTTCCTGGATTTGTTTTCCGGTGACTACCGGATAGTGAAAGCCGTTGATGATATCTCCTTTTCAATTGATCCTGGTGAAGTAGTTGGTTATATTGGGCCAAATGGCGCTGGTAAATCGACCACGATCAAAATGATGACGGGAATCTTAAAACCGACCGGCGGGAATATTCTGGTGAACCAGGTCCCTCCTTATACAAATCGGATAAAAAACGCCCAGCAAATGGGGGTTGTATTTGGACAACGGACTCAATTGTGGTGGGATTTGCCAGTGATTGAATCCTTTAAGGTCTTAAAGGAGATCTATAAGGTTGATGATCAGACATTTGTGGGGCAGATGGGATTGTTTGAAGATCTGATTGGATTAAAGGAACTTCATCCAATCCAGGTGAGGACATTATCCCTGGGCCAGAGAATGCTCTGCGATATCGCTGCGGCTTTTATGCATAATCCCAAGGTGGTATTCCTGGATGAACCAACAATAGGATTGGATGTCTCCGTAAAAGCTAAAATCAGAACTGTAATTGAAGAGCTTAATCAAACTCGGAATATTACCATCATTCTCACAACCCATGATCTAGGGGATATTGAAGCGTTATGCAAGAGAATTATCATCATTGATAAAGGGAAAATTATCTTTGATGGACCCATTCAGCGAGTAAATCAGCTTTTTGGCTCCTACCGAATACTGAAAGTTCAATTGTATGATTATAGTAAAGACTTGCTAACAAGGTTGCAAAACTCTGTCCTGGAAAAATTTCCCGGACAGGATGCTATTCAATTTGCTACCAGCGAGGAATTCTGGACGGATATCACAATAAACCAGGAGAAAGCCCCATTAAGGGAGGTGCTTAATTTTGTGATGACAGAATTTTCTGTGGAGGATATTCGGGTAGTGGAAATATCCATGGAAAATATTGTTCAGAAGATTTACGAGGGAGCGTTTTTGTGAAATCGTACCTGGCAGTTGTTAGGGGTTCCTTCCAGGCTGGGTTAGCCTATCGTTCTGGATTTATTTTTGCTGTCCTGAATAATTTGTTCTATATGAGCATCGCTTATTACCTGTGGCGCAGTATATACCAAGGGCGCGAGATCCTCAAAGGCCTCACGTTTGAACAAACCTTCATATATGTCACTGTGGCCAGCTCTATATTTGTGCTGCTTAAAACCTGGATAGACTGGGATATATCATTCCAGATCACCCAAGGATCCATCATTATGTCCCTCGTAAAACCTGTCGATTATCAGCTGCTGATGATGGGTCAATCTCTTGGCTTTGGTATAATGAACCTGCTTTCTGTGACTTTGCCCTCCATTCTATTTCTGATTTTTGTCTTCAGAATATCAATCACTACTGGTCCAGGTTTTCTCTTTTTTCCGCTGGCGCTGATATTTTCATTTTTACTTAACACAACCATTGATTATATTATTGGATTAACCTCTTTTTATACGGAATCGATCTGGGGCATCAGTTCGACCAAAGACATCATCATCACCTTCCTGTCCGGATCACTCATCCCGCTTCAGTTTTTTCCGGAGGGAATCCAGAATATTTTAAAATTCCTGCCTTTCCAAGCCATGTATCATCTCCCCTTGATGATGATCACAGAACCAAATCAGGCACCTGCTGAATACCTGGCAATGCTCGGTGTGCAGGTGTTCTGGGTAATTGCGATTTTTAGTTTTGCCCGATTCTTCTACACCCGGGCGATAAAAGTCCTGCGGGTGAGTGGGGGCTAATATATGGGGACACTCCGACATTACTTCCGGTTATATTTTTTGATTGAAGCCCAGTATATTAAATCCAAAATGCAATACAGGGATGACTTCCTGATCAGCTCGATCGGAATGGTATTTGCCAGCTTAACAACTGTTGGCGTTTTTTGGGTTCTTTTTGGCACGATCCCGGAACTGGCTGGTTGGAATTTTGATCAACTGGTTTTTATCTATGCCTTTTACTTGCTGGCAATTTCACCCATGCAAGTCCTTTTTGATCACTTCTGGCAGCTTCGCTTTCATGTTATTCAGGGAACGTTTTTGAAGTACTACTTTCGCCCCCTGAATATGATGTTTTATTACACCTCAGAGATGTTTGACATCAAAGGGGTGATGCAAGTTATCCTGGGCATTTCCCTATTTGTGTATGCTTCCAATTTATTATCCCTTCAATGGAATTTAATACGAATATTGCTGCTGCTGATAACCTTGTTCAGTGCATCCCTGGTGATTATATCCATCATGGTCATTGCATCCTGTTCAACATTTTGGATTTATAACTCCTACCCGGTGATGGATTTGGCTTGGCGTTTAAGGGAATATTCCCCTTATCCAATGACAATATTTGATGGGTTTTTTAAGATATTGTTTACTTATGTCATCCCGATCGGATTTGTCGCTTTTTATCCTTCCCAGATATTTCTCCAGCCAGATCTGATTTCCCCCCTGGTATATTTTTCCCCCTTGGTAGGTTTAGGGATGTTTGGTTTTGCATACTGGGTTTGGACCAAAGGGGTAAACAGTTATTCGGGAACTGGCTCCTGAAGCCCTGAAAAAATCTTTCCCGGAACCAAATTTGTAGGGTTTTCTGATTATGTAATCCCTGGCTCCTCACTCGATCATGGATCTGAATGGGCTGTTTCCAATTCCAGGCCAGACTCGCAGGATGCCAAATGTGGCCCGGAGGCCGTTCCAGATGGCGATCATCACCCAGACCCAGACCAGAGTCCCGTTCCCCCCATACTCTAATAGCCACAGACCAGCAATCCCAACCAAAGAGGTGAAGATCATCGCGTTCCGCAAATAAGCGTAATCTCCTGTGCCCCAATGTACTCCATCAGTTAAATAAGCCATCGAATTTATCGGTTGGCTAAGGGACGAAACCGCCCAGGCTGGTAAAAAGATGCTAATCGAGCTCAGCGGAACCAGCAATTGGATAACCAGGTCCCGACCCAGCCACATTAGACCTCCCAGGACGAGGCTGGTGCCGATACTCCAGTAATTTGCCACCCGGACCACCTGCTTGGACCAGGAAATGGATTCTTTCCCGAAAAAATAACCCACCAGCGACTGCACCGTAGAGGCATAGGCATCCAGCGCCAGGGCATTAAAAACCCATACTTGCCGGATAACCTGGTGAGCCGCTCCGGCATCGGCCCCGATATTATTGGCTACCCGGGTGGTGTAGGCCAGGAATAAATTTAATATCCCGGTGCGGACAAACAAATCCCCGCCCACTTGCAGCAGCCTTGCTGCATCCCGCATCTGAAATGTGAGCGAAAGTTTTATTTTTCTGGCAACCAGAATAATTCCTGCCAGCGCTCCCAGCCATTGGCTGAGTGTGCTCGCCAGTGCTGAACCTCCCACGCCCATGGCAGGAAAGGGGCCGTTTCCAAAGATCAACAACCAATCGAGGACGATATTGAGGGCATTCACTCCCAATGCGATCCACAGCGGTGTCCGCATATCCTGCAAACCGCGCAAGGCACCGAAGGTGGCCAGGGTCAACAGCACAGCAGGTGCGCCAAAGAGCCGGATTTGCATATATTGCACTGCATTCTCCTGAACCGCTCCGGAAGCGCCCAGTAATCCCCCTAACCAATTTGCAGTTGGGCCTATTACCAGGATAAGCAGGATCCCAAATCCGACTGCCAAGAGCAGGGACAGGCTTAGTATTTTTCCGGCTTTTTCTTTTTCGCCTTTTCCAAAAGATTGAGCAACCTCAGACTGGGTGCTTATACCGAGGAAGTTAAACATCCAGAACAAGCTCGTAAGGGCAGTGGTGCCCACACCCAGCGCAGCTAGGGGAATTACACCCAGGGAAGAGATAAAGGCTGTGTCCACCAGGGCAGTTAATGGCTCGGCGGTCAGAGAGAGCAGCACCGGGATGGAAAGTCCTATAAGGGTTCGGTGGGGGTGAGAAGTAAAAGGGTGGGCGGAGGAATTCATCGTATGTTTTTTCCGTGATTGGAGGATCTGATAATGGCAGCCGAGCTGTATGTTTTCATGTTGAATAAAATAATTTGATAATTACTTTATTCTACCTCTGAATATTTAAACGAAGAATTCCAAACCCAGTTATTACCAATTTGAAATATTGTCAAACTTGATTTAAATTGATGGGTATTGTTCCCTGGAATATCCGCAGCCAGATATTTTTAAACCTGGTGATGCTATCACCAAGGTGGGCACATGTGGGGCATTATGCAGGGGAGCCTGTGGGGCAGATTGTGATCTGGACAACTACAAACTCTCCATCGATTATCAGTGTGAATTGGATGAAGAAGGGAAGAACACCGGTTATGCCTACCGGGCATTGATATATGATTGTGGTATGCACAGAGGCTGCATTAACCACGACGATTGTTATGATATTTGCAATATGGCCAATGGATGCAACTCTTGGTCAGTTGCAATCTGCCGGCACAGCGTATTACCAGGAGGATCAGATTTAAATGCCGGTTTTTGTGACCAAACTGCGATCATGCAAGAAGGTCCAATTGATCCGGCTCTTTGGGCTTATGGTTTTGGTTATATGTCAGATCGGAAAACCTTCATCTACCGGGATAGGAACTGGGCAGATGATGGTTATAAATACAATCCAGATGCCTGCCCCCTAGATCAGAAAGCAGATCAACCTCAACCTGATGAAGATAAACAGGAAGTTCCGGAAAAAGAACCCGGGGCAGAAGAGAAAGCCCCCGCTCCCGACCCAAAACAACTGGATCCTTGTGACTTCATGCCTTCCGGTGGCGAGGTTCGCACCCTCAATGAATATTCCTGCTTTGGAGCCTACTCTGATCAACCCGGTGAGCGCACAGTCCAGATCGGGATCACCTCCCCAGAAAATATGGATAGATTATGCCAGAGTATGGAAAATAGCGATTTCACAGTTGTGATGAACAAGCTGGATCTTGGATTTTGTGGTTTCCAAGTTGAGCAGGGCTACATGGGAACTCCCCGCGGAGCGCCCGGCTATGAGGGCTGGGGCATCCTGTTTGGTTTGGAGGGATTCTCGGTCCATGTGATGACAAATGATAACTATCCAGCAAACGAACTCTGGATCCATCAAACCGCTGAAGAGGTAGAGGAGACTATTAAGAAATTCTTGGATCAATAAGAATCTAGATCGATCATTATCAATGAAAAAGCACCTCTCAGGGTGCTTTTTCTGTTATACCAATCAAACTGTTTGCTAGATTGTTCTTTATTCATAAGCCAGTACCTCATTGATCGTCAAACGGGCAGCATTTCGGGCAGGTAGGATACTGGAAAGAATTGATAGAACGATCACAACTCCCAACCAGAATAACAAACCATAAGGGTTAAATTTTAATGCCACGGTCGACCCTGTCATGGTTTCTCCGATAATATCCAGCAGGACATCACTGATAGGGAAAGAAAGACCAATTGCCAGGATCCAGGTGATAATCCCAATTACCAGCCCTTCAATGATCACGGATTGCATGATCACGCTGTCAACTGCACCAATGGTTCTCATCACGCCAATTTCCCGGGTTCGTTCCAGAACGTTGATGCTCATTGTCCCTGTCAGGCCCATGGTCCCCACAACTGCAATCAATAAAGCCATGATCAATAAAAAGACGATCAAAATATTTATGCCAGAAGATGCGGACTCTTGTCTGCTGATGCCAGTTTCTACACTTTGAACCCTAAAATCCCTATCAACCAGGAAATTATCAATTTGTTGAGCAATATTCTCCTGGTCAGAATCATTGTGAGTTTCGGTAATGATCCGGAATGATGTGGCCTTCCCTGGTAACTTCACTTTTTCGCTGATGACGTCAAAGTTGGCATAGGCTAAAGGGTCCCCTAACAAATCCACAAAGCGGAAAATTCCAATCACCTCCCAGGAATCCTCGAGAATTCCTGGGATTTTTACAATCAGCCTGTCTCCAGCTCTAAGATCAGGGTATATACTATAAATGGAGTCTGAGATTACCATTGCTTCTTTGTCAGAAGGCAGGAGCCAGCGTCCTTCCAATATGTCAGGGATCGCTATTTGAGAATCCTCAGATGGTGCGGAGATCGTCAGCCCAGTAACCCGGTTATCATCCTCATCCCAGATTTCTGTTATCGCGCCGCTCCATCCTTCCACAGATTCTATTTCTGGAATGGATGATTTTAATAAACTATCAACCCGATTTACTTTATATGGCTGACTGAAATTAAGCGATACATCACCCATAAAATGCTGTAATAGTTGAGAGACCATATTGTTCATCGATAAGCGGACGTTAAATACACCAATAAATACCCCTCCAGCAACGGTTAGCGTAAATATCGTTAAAACCAATCTCCTTTTCTGGCGGAAGGTATTCCGGAAAGATAATAGGACCGGTCGAGAGATCCACTGGATCCATTGTCCGGTCCAGGTTAGAAGATTTTTTCTTTTGGTTTGTACGCGGGGTCGATAGTTGCTGATTGCGCGGCGGACATTTATTTTTACCCCACGATTGACAGGGAAATAACCAGCCCCCAAGGGAACGAGAAAGGCGATCAAAGTCTGGATGATAATGGCAACAGGAACTATTTGTTCGCCGCCAATATTAGCGCCTAGCATATAGGCAATATATTTTGCCAGGGCATTACCGGCAATTGTTCCAAGCGGAACAGATACAATTAGAGCAATCAAACTATAAGCAGAGATTAGAGACAAATACATACCTAAGATCTGAACGCTCCGACCTCCCACAAGTTTCATTACGCCAATTTGGCGAAGCTGCTGGGTTAACAGGGCATTAAGCATATTGATGATCAAAGAACTGCTTAAGATCGTAATCAATCCACCCAGGACACCCAGGATGCCGATTACCGCCAGCAGGGTACTTGACATGGGATGCTCAGTCGAAAGAGTCTCTTCAATACGATAGATATCCAGCTGATTTCTGTCAAAGGTGTCTTCTATCTCGTCAGAAATGGAGGCGATTAAACCTTCGTTTCCACCATCTCCTTCTGCGGTGATAAGTAGGTGGTTTTTATATTCTCCCAGAGCAAAAGACCTGATAGTGTCTATGGTGAGATAACCATTGGGGACAATCCCAGGATTTGGTTCTGCGGTAGTTTGATCAATAACCAATCCAACTACTTTCAGTTCTTGGAAGGTGCCATCGGTAAGTTTTATTTCTATAACATCATTAACTTGAAATCCAGTGTAATTAAGGAAATTCTCGCTGACGATCACTTCACCTCTTCTGGGGATATTGGTGCCATTAATAATTTCAAGTTGATTAATGTATGGTTTGTTAAAGTCATCAATACTATGTAGCTTTAGACTTTGCCAACTTTCTGTTCCTCTTCTGGCGCGGACCGTGATCATGTAGCGGCTTTCCACTTCGTCAACCCCGGACACTTCTTCCAGTACCCGGACCAAATTATCATTAAATGGGTCGGTCCAGATTTCAATGTTGGCTGGATTGGTTGAGGCAAAACTGGTGTTGATATCATCTTTCAGGATCATGTATGCAGTTACGATCATGCCTATCGCGAAAACACCAACAGCAATTGATGCTACTACTAAACCTGTCCGGTTTTTATCTTCCCAGAGATCAGAAAAGACTTTGCTCCAGCGGGGTTTCAGGAAATTAGGTTTTATATCACCGTTCATCTAATGCTCCCCCTGAGTTGTTTGTTCTCTGCCAACCGGAGATCTGCTACTTCTTGGATTTCATTTCTGGTGCTTGGTGAGTCATTCATTAGAGTGGAAAAAATCTGCTTGGGCAATACTGCAACTTCGGCTCCTTGCGTTGAAGCACGAACACTAGCGGTTGCATTGGTTCCTTTGGTAAGACCGATTTCCCCAAAATATTTGCCTTCTCCAAGAGTATTCAGGACCATTTCGTTGGGTTGATTTGTGTTGACAAGAATTTCAACTTCGCCTGAGATGATCATGAAAAAATTCTCTACTGGAATAGACTCTTGAATAATAATTTCCCCGGGTTGATAGAGTCTTCTCTTTGATTTCTTGGTGGCGTCCATCATCTGGGGATGAGATAAATAGGGCAGGGCTCGGGCAATGGTTTGATCAATAATCTCTCCATCGGAGAGGATTATGGTTTGATCGGTTCGACTGGTTATTGAGGGGTCATGAGTGACAATCAGGATCGTTTTTCCCTGAGCTGCCAAGTCCTCGAACAGGTTAAGCACATTATCTGCTGATTTTGAGTCCAGGTTGCCGGTAGGTTCATCTGCTAGAATTATGGCGGGATCTGTGGCCAGTGCCCTGGCGATGGCTGCGCTTTGCTGTTGACCGCTGGAGACTGCCGAAGGAAGTTTATGGGCCTGTTCTTCCAAACCGACCATTTTTAATAACTCCATGGCCCGCTTTGGCCGTTCTGTAAATGAATAAATATTGCAGAAATCCATTGGCAGCATGGTGTTTTCGAGCAATGACAAGGTAGGTAATAATTGGAAGAATTGAAAAACCACACCCATGTTTTTCCCCCTCCAGAGCGCCCGTTCACTTTCACTCATTTCATAAATATGCTCTTTGCCAATAGTAACATCACCCGCTGTGGGAAAATCGATTCCGGTGATCATATTGAGCAGAGTTGATTTTCCGCAGCCAGATTTACCCACGATGGATATAAATTGACCATAATCCAATGCTAAGTCGATATTCTTCAGGGCGACAAATTTTCCTGCTGCATTTTCGTAAACTTTATCAACCCCCCGGAGGACTATTGCCGGCAGCGTTGGGTCTTCCTTGTGATTGTTTGCCTTGTTTTTCCCGTTATTTTTATTTGTGATTGGTGCAGTTTTCCCTGAGGAGGGTTTTATTGTCTTCGCGGAAGATTTTTTTGAACTGGTTGTATTCGGGTCGCCTAACTCACCATCTATAATGTGTAAACGACGAGTAAACCGTGAGCTCAGGCTTTCGTCATGGGTAACCATCACGATCGTTTTGCCATCCTCGACTAACGCTTCAAAAATCTGGAAAATGGTTTCTGCGGTAACACTGTCAAGATTTCCTGTAGGCTCGTCAGCGATGATGACTGGCGGGTCATTAACCAACGCCCTGGCAATGGCAACCCGCTGTTTTTGCCCACCCGATATATGGGCAGGTATTTTATAGGCGTGATCCACGATCCCAACTTGATCCAATAATTCAAGCGCTCTTGCCTTGGTATATTCAGGATGGTATTGGCCTAAAAAGTCAGTTGGGAGCATGACATTTTCAATCAGATTAAGGGTTGGCATAAGTTCGAAGGACTGGTAAACAATGCCCAGATTGTTGCCTCGCCATAAAGCAAGTTTGTCTTCAGTAAGGGAACTCAACCGTGTCCCTTCGGAAGGTTTTCCATTTTCACCGTTAAAATGTATGATTTCTCCCGAAGTTAAATCACTTATACCGGAAATCATATTTAACAAGGTTGTTTTCCCGGCACCGGATTTCCCGGTGATGCCCAAAAATTCTCCCCGACGGATTTCTAAGTTAATATTATTAAGCGCGCAGAATGGCTCATTCCCCGTCATGTATGTCTTAACGACATCATGTAATTCTATTAGTGTGTTTGATTTTTCTGCCATATACTATCTGTTTTTTATTTGAGAGAGTTATGTTTTAAAGGATGGATTGAAAAATAATCCAGCATTTTTGAAATTAATTGGATCAATTTATTGCTTTCTTCATCGCCCAGGTAATTCACTAATCCTTCAAGGATCTCCTCGACTCCCATTACAAGGGATTTTGCTGTCTCTTTTCCCTCGTCCGTTAAACTAATAAGGACAAATCGTCGGTCATCCGGATCTTTTTCTCGAGTGATAAAGCCAGCATCCTCCAAGGGATTGAGTAGATGGGTAATGGCTGCAGGTGTGACGTATAATTGATTGCTGAGTTCCGAGGCGGCGATTGTATTTGGCCCAGCCCCCAGATTAAGATAAAGAAAACCCAGAAGTTCACATTCACTTGATTTCATACTCGGTATGGGGGGTTGTTCCCATTTCAACCGTCTCAACTGACCTAAGACCTGGAATAATTCCTGGGTTAGTGCTTCCATTTGGTAGGGTGCCATTAGCAACTCTCTTTTGTTTTTGCTTTAGTAGATAAATAGTTTATAAGCTAAATCATTTTATAACATTTTCCAGGATTGGCAACTTTCACTATTGATAACTTATACAATTCTTATATCTCTTATTTTGCGGCAGAAAAAATGGATCAATTCCCTGGCGTTTAGTTCAATGTATTAAGGATCATCGATGTAAGTCTAATATCCTAATTGTCTGTAATTTTTCTTTTAGCGAAATATATTTAGGTAATACAAACAATCCCCTGTTCTGCAGGGGATTGTTTGTTTCTAGATACGAATCGTATTCTATGGACTTACTAAATAGCTGATTTCCTTGATTTCTCCCCGAAGAGAGATTTCACCCTCCCAGCGAAGGCCTTCTGAAAGGTTGTCGACTGTTACCTGGTAAGTTGAAACCAGGGGGGCAGACGGTTCAAATTCTATGGTTACAACCCAAGCTTCGGATATGTAGACTCTTTTCATTGAAACGGATTCCGTTGGAGTCAATCCCTGGTCGATCCATTCTCCTTGGGTTGGCAGATCATAGTTAACAACGAGGTGCTCCATTACCGCATCCCTGGCATTCTCTTCATTAAGGATGGTTCCTGGAATGTGCACCTTGGTTTCAGTTATCGCTCCCTCGAAGCTCAGAGTGCCTTCCCAATAAAAACCATTGACGATGTATGAGGCTTCTTTTATGGTATATTCGGACGGACTTGGCGCTGCGGCTTCCGCGAAAATGACGATCGTTAGTGGGCCAGAAACAAAACGAATGGTTGAGGAACCTACTGCGTCCTGGGGTGTGATATTCTGCTCCATCCAGGGTTCTGTGCTCTTTATACCGTATTGATCGGAAAAATATGAAGCGATAAAATCTCGCGCTTCATTTAATTCCAGAATTTGTATAGGCTCTTCTTCAATGACACTAGGGATATTATCCCCAGGGGAACAGTCGCCGGTGAAGAATAGGAATTCATTACAGGTTGAGCCGTCAGGAAATTGACAGGTTCCGATATTGGATCCTTCTAACAGCTTATATCCCTGTTGACTGCAGTAGGATGATTCCTGACCGCAGCGACCGGATAGGAAATCCCATTGTCCGCAGCGTGATTCATCAGGGAAAATACAATCCGCATCATCTCCTCCGTTTCGGGTTACACTCTCCATCACATAACCCAATTCAGAACAATAAACTGCTGCAGGGTTTGCCATATCTGCAATAGGTTCCGTTGGTTCAACAGGACCCGGGAGAACGGGATCTCCACCGGTACAGGCGGTTGCTAGAAGAATCGAAGTGGAAAAAATCAAGGTTAAGACTATATTTTTTACATTCATTGCTGTTGACCTCCAATTTTGGTATTGTACTTGACAAATGACGTAGTTAATACGTAGAAAAGGGGCTTTTTGTTCCCAGATCTTTAAGTTTTCCTCTCTGAATAATATAAAAATTGATATATTATGTCCTTGACAATACTGTGTAACACATTGTATAATGCGTAACATGAGTACAGAAAACGAAATTTCCGAAGTCTATACCAAGCTAACCCAGGAACTTCGAAGAGGTATCCTGGTCCTGGCCGCGCTCAGCCAGTTGAAGGAGGAAAAATACGGCTATGCATTAATTAACAGCCTGGCTGAAAAAGGTCTGGACATTGAACAGGGCACCTTGTATCCCCTGCTGCGCAGGTTGGAAACCCAGGGTTTGCTAAACAGCGAGTGGAATGTGGAAGGCTCGCGGCCCAGACGCTACTACGTGATCAGTTCCCAGGGCACAAAAATGCTGGAGGATCTGGCTGGGGAGTGGCGTAATCTAACAAATGTTATGGAGAAATTATTGGATTAAGTATCCAGTGAAGGAGATAAAAATGAGTTTGATTGATCGTTATATCCATGAAGTAGGGCGGCACCTGCCGCGAAAAAATAGAACTGATATTCAGGCAGAATTACGCTCGTCAGTAGTAGATTCCCTGGAAGATCGTTTTGGCCCTGAACCGACCGAGGATGAAATGACTGGCTTCCTGAAAGATTTCGGCCGACCGAGGAAAGTTGCCGCTTCTTATTTCCCGGAAGGACAATATCTTATCGGACCCAGATTATATCCATTGTTCCAGATGATTGCCTGGATTGTAGTAGCGGCTGTACTGGGTGCTCAGCTGCTGGCCTGGGGGGTGGGGATTTTTATCGCTGGGGAATCTTATTCAATCTTGGGAATCCTCGGATCCCTGATGAACAGCGTTCCTGTCTCGCTGGGTTGGCTGGTAATCACCTTTATGATCCTGCAGCGTTTTGACGTCAGACCTGATACAGACGATGAAACCTGGGATCCCCAAACATTGCCCCAAATCAACGATGAAGAGAATCTAAAACGTGGTGAGTTAATCGTGGGTCTGGTTTTCAGCATTATAATCCTGGTCCTGGTGTTTTTCTTCCCCCAGTGGATAGGCTTTGTGACCACCCCGGGGGGAAAGTTTTACCCCAATCCGGTAATTATCCAATACCTGGGTTGGATTAAAGTATCTCTTATTGTTGGAATAACTTTAGATATATTCCTGCTCTGGAAGGGACGCTGGGGGACAGCCACCCGTTTTGCAAAGATTGCCGTGAATATGATCAGTATTGCTGTCCTGGCTCTGCTGATCCAGGGGCATAATGCCTGGTTGGCGGCTCGAGGAGCGTCTGGATTGTTTTATACCATTGAGACAATTTCCGGAATCGCGGATGGAGTTTGGGAAGTAGTTGGCATGCACGCTTTCCGGTTGGCTTTTGGAGTTGCCTTGATTGTTACTATAATCGAAACCCTGAAATCCATTTACCGGCTTGTGAGATCAAGATTCCAGAAGGAGCTTTCTGTAAAGGTTTTAGCACCAGCATCAGAATAACAACACTCTGTTGTGGTATACGAGGAGAAACGGTTTCCCTTTAGGAAACCGTTTCTTATTTTGCAACACACAAGACACTTATTCGTACATATAGGTAGAGGAAAGTGAGAGCTGCTATGGCATTACCTAATTACATTAGTAAGATCAGATCTGTCATTGATCATGAATTTAAACGGAATCTCTACCGCAACCTGGTATTTAAAGGGGGAGGCGTGAGGGGCATTGCCTACATGGGAGCTCTGGAAATCCTGGATGAATACCGGATAGTGGAGAATATCCAGCGTGTGGCAGGCACATCAGCTGGGGCGATTGCAGCTGCTCTGATGAGCTTCCGATTGAGTGTATCTGAAATGCAGGAAATCTTTAACAGCCTGGATTTTTCAAAAGTCCCCCAGAGTTCAACGGATAAACGAGCCCGTAAGATATTCAGGTTTCCCGAGGAAGAAAGCTCCCGAAGATTTTTCAGGAATTATGGATGGTACTCAAGTGAGTACTTTTACCATTGGTTGGAAGAGATCATTGCTGAACAATGTGACAACAATCCCCGGGCAACCTTTCGAGATTTTAAAGACCGCGAATTCCGGGATTTATATATCGTGGCAACCAATGTCTCCCAGCAGAAAGCTGAAGTGTTCTCGGCTGACCACACCCCAAAGGTAGCTGTTGCAGATGCGGTTCGAATGTCAATCTCCATTCCCATCTTTTTTGAAGCGCTGCGTTTTGATGGGCAGAATTTCGGAAGTGGAGACTATTATGTGGATGGCGGTTTGTATGATAACTTCCCTGTTCACCTGTTTGATCAACCGGAATATGCCGGAAAACCCTGGGCTTACCGGGATGGCGTGAACTGGGAAACCCTGGGATTATTCCTTTTCCCGGACCAGGATCTTCGTCCTGCGGATCCAGAGATCCCCAAAAATGTATGGGAATTTTTAACCCTGACGCTTCGGAATTTGTATCATTCCCACGAGATTTCCAGTTATCAAGCCAGCACAGTCGATCAGCACCGTACGATAGAAATCAGTGACTGCGGTATCGCTGCGACTGATTTTGAGATCGACCTGGGTAGTGAAAAATACCAGCAGCTGTACGAGTCAGGAAAACAAGCTGTGCGCGAGTTTTTTGATTCAGGAACTGACTAGGGATTACAGAGAGTCCCTTTTTTATCAAGGCTCATACCAGGCAGGCAAAAAGCCCTATATTCCTGGATAAGACCCTTAAATCAAGCCAATCACAAGATAATCAGGCAGCTTCTGGATCTTCCTCCATCAAGCCGAAAATATTGCCTTCGGTATCCTTGATATATGCCATCCACCCTACTCCGGGAACTGGTATTTTTGGACGAATGATTTTCCCCCCATGGGCTTCAACATCAACCAGTGATTGATCTAGATTAACAACATCGATGGTGTTTTCAACCCCGATTTCAGGTTCTGTTCTGCGAGCCAGACCGCCATCAATTCCGGGTTGATCCTCCGGACCGGTCATGATCAACCAGTATTCGATAGGACCGTCCCATTTTTCAAATCTCCAACCGAAAACAGTTTCATAAAACTTGATTAGGCGCTCCGGATCATCTGCAGGGATTTCAAAATGGATTACGCGTGACATATAACCCTCCAAATTATTAGTGATTTGGTGTAATTTCAGTATAGTATAAAAAAGCATACCCTGCCGAAGCAAAGGTATCAATCCTAGTAAGATTCAGATAAATGAGCCCATCTATCAGATACGAATATCCTTATATGGAACTATGATATGGTATTGAGAAGGAAGAGGAAGATGGTGATTGGATTGGTGATAGTGGTAGTAATTGTGGTTCTGGCAATCTTCTTGCTGTGTTCAAGGATTGCTGTAGGAGAAAGTCTGCTTGTGATTAAAAGGGATGACGCTCATTTTCCGGTAGTTTCTGGTTATAACCTGGATCGTCAGGAATTTGAGTTTCCACGAGATTTTGCAGGTGACCTGAATTTGGTAATAGTACCTTTCCAACAGCAGCAGCAACTGGATGTAAACACCTGGATCCCAGCTGCCCAAGAATTGGAAAGATCCTTTGGGGTAGTGTATTATGAACTGCCGACCATATACAAATTACCAACTCTCTCCCGCACTTTTATCAATGAAGGCATGCGGGCGGGGATTCCCGACCAAACTTCCCGGGAACGTACTATCACACTTTACCTGGACAAAGCAACCTTTAAGAATGCTTTAGATATTTCTTCTGAGGAAACAATTTTCCTATTCTTGGTTGACCCGGTAGGGAACATTTTCTGGCGGAATGATGGTAGATATTCAGAGGGCAAGGTTGATGATCTGGTAACAATTATCCAGGATTTTCGTAATAAATAAAACAATTCAACAAAGAAATTATGATAAAACCGCTAACTGTCTGGGTTGGCGGTTTTTGTTATGCAATAAGGAATTGTTTCTGGTTGAGTTTTATTTTTGGACTTGACATTAACGTAGCGTAAAGGTGTACAATTGACCCTGTTGAGGTGAGAAACCATGTACACAATCAAGGAACTCGCTGATCTGGCAGGAGTAACCACCCGAACACTGCGGTACTATGATCAATTGGAATTGCTGTGCCCAGCTGAAATTGGCGAGAATGGTTATCGGTATTATGATCTGGAAAATCTACTGAGGCTGCAGCAGATCCTGTTCTTCCGGGAATTGGGTGTCCCCTTAAAAGAGATTGAATATATCTTAAGTCGGCCCGATTTTCAGCGCTTACCTGCTCTGGAAAGCCATCGATCTGCTTTAAAAGTACAGGAAAAAAGAATCAATCGATTGTTAAAAACTCTGGAAAAGACCATCGTCAGCCTGCAAGGAGAAAATAATATGACTGAAAATGAATATTTTGAAGGATTTGATGAAACCCAGTATGAAGATGAAGTTAGCGAGCGTTGGGGAGATACACCCAAGTATGCAGAATCACAGCGGAAATGGTCCAGCTACACCAAAGACCAAAAAGAGGAGATAAAAGTTGAAGGAGGCCAGATCACCATGCGGATGGTGACTGAGAATCCTGGGGCTTCTCCGGATGACCCTGATGTGCAGGCCGCAGTGGGTGATTATTATACCTACCTGAACAAGTACTTTTATACCTGTGAGGTTGAATTCTTACGCGGTTTGGCGGATGGGTGGGTCCAGGATCCGCGCTTTGCGGTCAATTACGAACGAATACGTGAGGGAGGAGCAAAATTTGTGAGGGAAGCCGTTCACATTTATTGTGATTGGTATCAGCAGGCTGAAAATGGATTAAATCTAGCTTTGGATTAAACGCACACTAATTATTGGGATTAACATCTGAAGGTTGGAGGTTGTTCCGGCCCCAGTATTTTTGAAGGATTTCCAGCAGTGGGTTGGGGAGTTGATCGATCTGGTTCTGAGGGTCTGGCCCAAAACGGAAGTTCATGGAATTCACTTCCTCAGTCCATGGCTCCCAGGAAGGATCCCACATCCAGATGGCGTGGTTGAGTCCCCTCGCCTCAAAGAGAGCCAACTGATCGTCTAAAAAGGCAGCTCCTCCAGGGACCCAGCGTACAATTCCGTATTCATTAACAGCCACCGGCACCCCCCATCTTTCCTGAAATATATCAATGGTCTGGAAATAATTATCCAGCCATTCCTGGTTAAATGAATCCGAAATCCCATCCCAATCCAGGTCAAACTCATCCGGGTAGCTGTGTTTTGGATAGGGATTTTCCTGATGGGTATACCCCTCCTGGGGTTCGTATTGGTGGGCTATATACACAGTCCTTGGGTCATCGGTTGGTTCCAGGTAAGGCAGCCAGCGGATACTGCTCCAGCCCATTCCCCCCACCAGGATCGGGGTTTCAGAATCCACCTCTCTGATTGACTGTCTGATTTTGGGATGCAGCTGGTTCCAATCCAGGGTTGTCCCCTCATAATCCACATAAAATTCTTCCGGTTCCCAGATTTCACGGATTCCAGCCGAGTTAGGTTCACACATCAGGTCATACCCGACAACAATCGGGTGATTCCGGTATCGGGCAGCTGTATATTGCCACATTTTTACCCAGGCATCCTGGGCTTCTTGATCTTCCCAAACCCATTCCCGCAGCAGATCAGGGTCAAACCAATCTCCTGCACCATCCCTGTAAAAGGTGAAATCGCTTCGTCCGGGACCGGTCCGAAAAGTAATAACAGCAAACATATCCGCCTTTTGGATCATCTCCAACAGCTGGTCTAGATGTTCTTGGACCCGGAGATCCAATTGATAGGGAGGTTCTTCTGTATAGAGACCTGGTCCGGAGATATTCACATAGTTTGCACCCAATGCTGCCAGGCGGTTGAAATCTTCCTGGGAATAGGGAGGACCGATATATTCAGATCCCAGGAACTCCGGACCATCCAGTTCGGGGATTACAATTCGCTGCCAGATATTCGCGCCGCGAAGTTGTGTGCCATTTGTCCAGAGATCCCATTTGTCCAGGGTTGGTGGGGGATTTAGCTTTGGATGGGATGAGGCTGTGGATTGGATTGTTTGATCCGGGGGAGAGATGTTTTCAGGATGATCAGTGGGAGTATCGTAAAAAGAGGGAGATTCCTCTCCAGTACAACCGGCGACCAGGGTAAATCCAAGGATTAATATAGTTCCTAGATGGAAATAATAGTGTTTAAAGAGAGATTTCTTTTTCATTGGATATCAGGCCAGATTGCCTTGATTATTACCATGATGCTGCCCTGATTGGTCTTTGTTAAATTCTTATTAATTGTACTCTGTTCCATATTCAAGCCTCAAGGGGGTTGGTATAATGGCGTTGCTTCTATATCATGAAGCCTATTTTGGTATACTGGACAGCATCGTGTGCCTGCTGTTATTATTGTGCACACTGGGCTTTTGAGCCCGACGGAGGTTTTTGTGGATTCTGGAACAAATAATCGGCAATCGATAATTTACATTCTGCTTTTTGTGGGCATCATCATCCTGGTTTTTTATAGTTTCCGCCAGCAGGCAATTGACACCGAGGATTTGACTATCGGGGAAGTTGCCCAGGAAATAAAAACAGGAAAACTGAAACGGGTTGTTGTGAATGAAGATGAGCTAAACCTGATCTACCAGGACGGCTCTGAAGGAATATCCCATAAAGAACCAGATGCTACTTTTGTACAGCAGTTAAGAGAGCTGGGTGTCACTGCGGCTCAACTGACCCCTGAGAACGTGATCATAGAGATCAAACCCCCCAGCCCCTGGTTTGGGGTGATCAATGTGTTGGGTTACGTTCTTCCTTTTATTATGATCGCTGGTTTATTCTGGTTTGTATTCCGGCAAGCAAGGGGCGGCGGCTCAGCTGCAATGAATTTTGGGCAGTCCCGGGCCAGAAAATTCACCGGGGATAACCCAACGGTAACTTTTGATGATGTGGCGGGCATTCCCGAAGCCAAGGAAGATCTGTTTGAAGTTGTCGAATTCCTTCGAGAACCCGAAAAATTTATCTCGCTTGGTGCCCGAATACCAAAAGGTTTGCTATTGATGGGAGCTCCAGGGACTGGAAAAACCCTGCTTGCCAAAGCAGTTTCCGGTGAAGCCGGTGTGCCGTTTTATTCCATCTCAGGCTCTGAATTTGTGGAGATGTTTGTTGGTGTAGGTGCCAGCCGTGTCCGGGATTTATTTGATAAAGCAAAAAGTGACTCTCCCTGTATTGTTTTTGTAGATGAAATTGATGCTGTTGGACGTCACCGGGGCGCTGGACTGGGAGGCAGTCACGATGAGCGGGAGCAGACATTAAACCAGATCCTGGTGGAAATGGACGGTTTTGACACGGATACCAATGTAATTATCATCGCTGCTACCAACCGGCCTGATGTGCTGGATCCAGCGCTGCTGCGTCCGGGACGTTTTGACCGCCGCGTAATCCTCGACCGTCCTGATATGCGAGGACGGGAAGCCATTCTGGAAGTTCATGCCCGGGGTAAACCTCTGGGACCCGATGTAGATCTCAAAATCCTAGCGAAAGCAACCCCCGGGTTTGTGGGTGCTGATTTGGAAAATATGATTAACGAAGCGGCAATTTTGGCAGCCCGCAGGGAAAAGAAAGTCATTGAACAGACAGATTTCCAGGAATCGATCGAGCGTGTCATCGCCGGACCGGAAAGAAAGAGCCGTTTGATTAGTGATGTTGAAAAACAAATTATTGCATACCATGAAGCTGGGCATGCTATCACTGCCCGGTCTCTTCCGGAAGCGGATAATGTTCATAAAATCTCGATTATTGCCCGCGGTCAGGCTGGTGGATATACATTGATCTTACCTGAAACTGATCGTACCCTGGTTTCCAGGAATAAAATCCTGGCGGATATGGTGAGTTTATTAGGGGGAAGAGCTGCGGAGGAAATCGTCTTCAGTGACATAACTTCCGGCGCTTCCAATGACCTGGAACGGGTTACCAATATGGCCCGGGAGATGGTCACACGCTTGGGGATGAGCTCGGAATTAGGTCCAATGGTTTATGGGAAGAAAGACGAGATGGTTTTCCTGGGTAAGGAATTCACTGAACAACGGGATTACTCGGAATCCGTAGCAGAAAAGATAGATATCGAAGTGAAACAACTGGTTGGCGATGCCTACCAGCGAGCAAAGGATATCCTGCTCCTGCACCGAGATGTACTGGAGGCTCTGGCAGAAAAATTACTTGAACAGGAAACCATAGATGTGAAAGAACTTGATAAGATCTTCCCGATTCCATCCCCCAAGAATGGCGGTATGCCGGTGAAGAATAGTAAATAGGAAACATCACCAGTAAATAGAGAGGGACGGGTATCTCCCGTCCCTTTTTTTATTTTCTGGAGGTTGAGGAAGTGTGAATATCAAAGAGGGACTAAGTCCCTCTCATCTGTCAGGTACAATAGGACCATGGATATACCCTCCTGGAAAAACCGCTTAAGTGATTTACCGCTGGGCGATATTTACCTCTATGAACAAGTCGGATCCACCAACCAGGTAGCTGAAAAGCTTATTCTGGATGGAGCGCCCCCTTTTTCATTGGTACTAGCAGATTACCAGACTGCCGGACAGGGGCGGCACGGCAGGTCCTGGGAGACCCGGGCAGGCGCAGCGCTGGCATTTAGTTTGATTGTATATCCTGAGCCTGAATGGATTTCCCCGGATACCCTGGGAAAATTAAGTGGCTTGGGCGCGCTGGCCGTTGCTGAAGTTTTAAGTGAAAACTACCAGCTGCTCGCGGAAATCAAATGGCCCAACGATGTACTGGTAAACGGAAAAAAAGTTTGTGGAGTGCTGGTGGATGTACTTTGGACAGGAAACCACTTAAAAGGTGCGGTGATAGGGATTGGAATTAATGTCTCATCGGGTTCGATTCCCGAGGAAAAGAATCTGAATTTCCCGGCGGATTCCCTTGAAGGGGCAGCTGGGAAAGAAATTTCTCGTTTGGAGCTGTTAGTCCGGGTATTAGAATCACTCCTCAAGTGGTATCCCGAGCTCCCCTCCAGGTCTTTTACAGCCGCCTGGCAGGGAAAACTAGCCTATCAAAATGAAACTGTAACCCTGAAAATCGGGGAAGACCTGATTGATCGGGGGCAGTTGCTGGGATTAGCTGAGGAAGGGGCTTTGATTTTGTTATCAGAATCCGGGGAAGAGCGGAAGTACTGGAATGGGGAGATCCAGCTTCGTTTGGTTGACAGATCCTGAAAATAAGCTACACTAGGAAAAGGATGGAAATTCCGAGGGAGAGTCAGTATGGCAGTAGATGATTTCCGAAACCAATTCGAAGATGATTTTGATTTCTCCGAAGAGGAGGTCTGGGGAGAACCCGAACCCAAACCTCAGTTTCTGGGGATGACTCCTGGTCAGCGTTTTGTCCTGGCACTGCTTTTGTTCCTCACTGCGGTAATTATCAGCGCTTTTTGTTTACTGGTTATGGGAAAAATCTCTCTGCCAATTTGATTATTTTCTCAAAGAATTAAAGAAAAACCACCCTATGGGGTGGTTTTTTTATTCTTCAGAAGCCAATGTTTTCAGTTGAGAGCTAGGCTTGATTCTCCTCACTTTCTTCGTCGTCCGCTGTACTCTCCAGGTCAGTTTGTGAGAACCTGGCAATCGAAGCCACTACATCATCTTCCCGCATCTGCATGATGGATACTCCGCGTGCTACCCGATTGTATTGGGAGATGCTTTCAGCCTTGGTACGCATCACGGTTCCTTCTGCTGAGATCACAGTGATTTGATCTAAATCCGGTTGGACCACACGAGCTGCAGCAATTTCACCAATAGTTGAGATTGCTTTTTTATCAACGGTTAACACACCCATCGTCGCTCGACTCCGCTTTGGATACCCATCCAGAGAGGTCCGTTTCCCAAATCCCTTTTCTGTGATGACTAATAAATCTCCTTTAGGTTCAACGATATCCATACCGACAACTTTATCTTTCTCGCGAAGCCGGATGCCGATTACACCCATCGCTGGACGATTCATTGGGCGGACCTCTTTTTCTTCAAATCTTAATGCATACCCTTTACGGGTAATTAACATCAGGTCGTTTTTACCGCTTGATAACCGGACCCAACCTAATTTATCATCCTCTTTGAGGTTGATGGCAATTAAACCGGAAGGTCGGACAGACTCAAATTCGGATAAATCCACCCGTTTGATCAACCCATTTTCTGTAACCATGGTGCAATATTTCGCTTCCTTAAAGTTAGTTACAGGAACGATCGCAGTGATCTTTTCATGCGGATCAATTTCCAGTACGTTTACGATCGGCAATCCCCGGCTGGTTCGACTTGCTTCCGGGATTCGATAAGCCTTGGAGGAATATACTTTTCCACGGTCTGAAAAGAACAACACGGTATCCAGGGTCCGGGCAGGAATCAAAGACATCACTTCGTCCTCATCCCGCATACTATGTCCCTTCACGCCAATTCCACCCCGTTTCTGGGAACGATAAGTATGGGCCATTACCCGTTTAATATATCCCCGCTCTGTGATGCTGATTAGAATGGGTCTGTCAGCGACCAGGTCTTCCTCGTCAATTTCCTCATCTGCATCTGGTGCGATATCGGTTCTGCGTTCATCCCCGTATTTCTTTACCAGGTCAGCCAGATCATCTTTAATAATTTTCAGCTGTTTTTTCTGACTTTTCAACAGGCTTACTAGGTTTTTGATCCGGGAAACCAGTTCTTTATGTTCATCGTCAATTTTCTGTCGTTCCAGAGCAGCCAGGCGTTTCAGCTGCATATCCAGGATTGCCTGGGCTTGAATCTCAGTTAGTTTAAAGTGTTCTATCAAGGAGACTTTTGCTGTATCCGCATCAGCTGCGTTGCGGATGGTATCGATCACTTCGTCCAGATTGGCAAGGGCGATCAGCAAACCGTCCAGGATGTGTGCCCGGGCTTCAGCTTTATTCAGTTCAAATTGTGTGCGGCGCTGAATAATGTTCAACCGGTGGTCAATATAAATCGTTAAAGCTTGCTTCAAAGACAACAGCCGGGGTTCATCATCAATCAAGGCCAGCATCTGCGCCCCGAAAGTGGTTTGCAGCGCGGAATATTTATAGAGCTGGAACAGTACTTTACGCGGCTGAGCAGTCCTTTTCAATTCAATAACAATATTCATTCCATCTCGATCGGATTCGTCCCGCAAATCAGAGATGGATTTAATTTTATCCTCTCGAACCAGGCCGGCTATGCGTTCGATCAAAGTGGTCTTTTTTAATTGATAAGGGATTTCTGTGATAATGATCCGGAAGCGTCCGGGCTGGTCCATTTCCTCGATATGAGCCCGTCCCCGGAGTACAATCCTTCCCCTCCCGGTAACGTATGCCTGGCGGATTCCTTCATCACCAATAATGATGCCCCCGGTGGGAAAATCTGGTCCGGGTATGATCTTGATCAGGTCTTCAATGGTCACCTTGTCGATTTTGTGATAGTTATCGATCAAGTGATTGATTCCCGCGACCAATTCGTTGAGGTTGTGAGGTGGAATGTTGGTCGCCATGCCGACAGCGATTCCAGCTGCGCCGTTCAGAAGCAGGTTGGGAAGCCGAGCAGGCAAGGCGTCCGGTTCCTGGAGAGACCCGTCAAAATTATCAACAAAATCTACCGTTTCCTTGTCGATATCCGACAACATTTCCTCAGAAATGGAATCCATCCGGGCTTCGGTATACCGCATGGCTGCAGGCTCGTCCCCATCGATGGACCCGAAGTTCCCCTGACCATCGACCAGGGGATAACGCATGGAGAAGGGTTGAGCCATTCTAACCATGGAATCATAGACCGCGCTGTCTCCATGCGGGTGGTATTTACCCAGCACTTCACCGACAATACGGGCAGATTTTTTATAGGAGCTGTTGGAACGGATGCCCATGTCATACATGGCAAACAGAATCCGGCGATGAACCGGTTTCAGCCCATCCCGGGCATCTGGCAGCGCTCGGGCAACAATTACACTCATCGCGTAATCGAGGTAAGAAGAACGCATTTCCTGATCAATGTTGATGGATTGTACAGTACCAATATCCATAAAGAGATCCTTAATTTATTAGCTACATATTAATGAAAACGTGTGCTGCTGTAAGGAAGCACACTTGCTATAATTATACCACTCTGCCCCTCAAATATTAGCCTGGGAACAGTCAGCAGGCGCCCAAGAAACAGCTCTCCCAACACCCCTTCAGAAACCAAAAAACCCCGGTTTCCCGGGGTCTTTTTTCACTATTTTAGGTATTTTTCAATTTCCCGCGAGATATTCGTGGATTGCCCCTGCGGCAACCCGGCCAGCGCCCATGGCTTTGATGACTGTCGCAGATCCGGTGACGATATCCCCTCCGGCAAAAACCCCCGGCTTGGAGGTAGCTCCGGTTTCTTCCTCAACCAGGAAAGTACCCCAATCGCTGGTTTTTAAATCCGGTGTGGTTTCAGCGATAAATTTTCGGGGCATCGTGCCCAGGGCAACGATTACGGTGTCTGTTTCAACTATGTGTTCCGAACCTTCAATAGCAATTGGACGCCTTCTGCCCGAATCGTCTGGTTCTCCTAATTCCATCTTTATACATTCAGTTGCTTTGACATAATTATTCTCATCGCCAATGAATCGTACCGGGTTAGTCAGTAGGTTAAAGATGATCCCTTCTTCTTCCGCGTGATGAATTTCTTCTTCCCTGGCCGGCATCTGATCTCTTGCCCGCCGGTAAATGATGCTTACCTCGGTATCATCACCACCAACACGCTTGGCTGACCGGGCTGCGTCCATTGCCACATTGCCGGCGCCGAACACAGCGACTTTTTTACCTACCTTAACCGGGGTGACATATTCTTCCCGGTAGGCTTTCATGAGATTTACTCGGGTCAGGAACTCATTTGCGGATGATATACCATTCAGATTTTCTCCCGGCAGGTTCAGGAACATCGGCAGACCAGCACCCGTACCGATAAAGACCGCGTCAAATCCATCTTCATCCATTAATTGATCGATGGTTCTGGTCTTTCCAATCAGCATATTAAGTTTAATTTCCGCTCCAAGTTTTTTGATGGTATCAATCTCGGCAGCGACAATTTTCTTTGGGAGGCGGAATTCCGGGATACCGTAAACAAGAACTCCTCCCAATCCATGCAGGGCTTCAAAGATAGTCACTTTGTGTCCCATTTTCAACAGCTCGTATGAAACTGTGATGCCTGCTGGTCCTGAGCCAATTACAGCGACTTTTTTCCCGCTGGGTGGAGCAAGTTCGGGCAGAGCAACAGCGCCCTGATTCCGTTCATAATCCGCCACAAACCGTTCCAATCGGCCAATGGCGACAGGTTCGTCAATCTTCGCAACTACACATACTTGCTCACATTGCTCTTCCTGGGGGCAAACTCGGCCGCAAACAGCTGGTAGTAAATTGGTTTCCTTGATTTTTTGGGCTGCTCCGATAAAATCACCTTCGGAGATTAGGTGGATAAAACTGGTAATATCCACTGAAACCGGGCATCCATCGACACAGGGTTGTTTTGGGCACTGAAGACAGCGCTGGGCTTCCTTCTGAGCCAACTCAGCGTCAAATCCAAGAGTAACTTCTTCAAAATCTTGAATGCGCTCTTTCGGAGCTCGAACCGGCATCGACTGCCTTGGGATGCGGTCCGGTTTTTTTCGGGGGGGCCGGGATCGCTTTTCTTCGGCCATTAGGCTCTCTCCTGATCAGCTTCGGTGATTATTTGATCCATCTGACAAGCTTGCTCTTTATCATAATAATGGTGTTTGGCTATCTGTTCCTCAAAATCCACCAGATGAGCATCAAACTCAGGTCCGTCGACACAAGCAAATTTCACTTCATCTCCAACAGTGACCCGGCATCCACCGCACATTCCGGTGCCATCAATCATGATGGCATTCAGGCTGGCGATAGTTTCGATGCCGTAAGGGCGGGTCACTTCAGCCACTGCTTTCATCATCAGGGTTGGACCGATAGCAACCACAAGATCAATTTTCTTTTTAGCATCGATCATCTCTTGCAGAACGGTTGAGCCGAATCCTTTAATGCCATAGCTCCCATCATCGGTGGTGATGATTAGCTCGTCACTAACTTTGTTGAGCTCCTTTTCGAGAATGACCAAATCTTTCGATCGGGCACCATTAATAGTGATGACTTTATTCCCTGCTTCTTTAAAACCTTTAGCAATCGGATAGAGAACAGCAGTTCCTACCCCTCCGCCGACACAAACTACAGTACCGTAGTTATGCATATCGGTTGGTTTACCCAGGGGACCAAGCACATCCAGAAACCCATCCCCTTTTTTATAGCAGGTTAAGCAATGAGTGCTGAACCCGGCGTCCTGGATGATCAAATCGATAGTGCCTTTTTTGGGATCAGAATCAACAATTGTAAGCGGTACCCGCTCACTGGTTTCATCCGCCCGGATAACAACAAACTGTCCTGGTTTCCTGGATCTGGCAACTTCAGGAGCCTCCACGGAAAACCGGGTAATATTGGGTGCAAGGATCTTTTTTGCAACAATTTTATACATGCTTTTTACTCCTAAAGATCAGCCCTTCCTGAAATTTTTAAATTCTGTACCTGATAATTAAATTATATCTTTAATGGGTTTCTGTAAATCATAACTTTTGCTGTAACATGTCATAAAATCCCTGTTCGTGAACTGAATGACAAGGTTATCTGCGGATATATCAGGAGTATATCACGACAGGGTTAGAATACAGCAACCTGGCCACAGTAGTGCGGGCCAGCTGGATACCTAATCTGCTCTCTTCCTGTTATCATATAGGGGAATTTTTCAGAAAGATTTATTGTTATCATCTAAGGAGCCGGTAAGGAACCGAATATCTATGAATGACGAAGTTTATGAAGAGGCTAATCAAAAATATCAGGTCTCTGTCGGAAAAGTGGCTGAATTTCCTCAATTCCGCAAACGGCATTATTCCAGCTTGAAAGCCCTCTGGCAAGATTTCCGTTTTATCCTCAAGCATCGATCGAACATTAAGGTCGCTATCCGGGGGGAGGAGATTTCAAAGGCTTTTCAGGAGCGCTTGATGATGGCCGTCACTGAAGTAAATGATTGCCGCTACTGCCGAAGGTTTCATATACACCAGGCATTTCAGGCTGGCATTTCTGAAGTGGAAATCCAAACCTATCTGTCCGGTATCATACCTGGGGATATACCCACTGAGCAAAAACTGGCAGTTGCTTACGCAAAACACTGGGCTGAAAATGATGCTCAACCTGACCCTGAATCCCAATCCCGAATCCAGGAGGTTTATGGGAAACAAGGATTTGAGGCAATTGAGATCATCTTGCACATGATCCGCATGGGCAATCTCCTTGGAAATACTGGGGATTATATTCTTTATCGGCTCTCATCTGGTAGAAGAGGTCAGTAAGGATCCTGCCTCAAGAAAACCCGACAGGGCACCAGCATGTTTACCCCCCCACTGAGGCTATTATGGACAAATGTGACTCAATTCGTTTAGTCCTGGTAACTGCACCGGATCCTGATATAGCGGGGCAAATCGCCAAAACGCTTCTCGAAAAGGGTCTGGCAGCATGTGTAAATATCTTTTCGGGCTTACGCTCACTTTACCGCTGGGAAGGAAAGATCCAGGATGACAATGAAGTGCTGCTGATGATTAAAACCCGGGCTGATTTAATTGATAAAGACCTGATTCCAATTGTGCAAGAACTGCATCCCTATCAGTTTCCGGAAATTATTGCCCTTCCGGTTGTCGGAGGTGAGCAATCCTTCCTGGACTGGATTTTCTCTGAAACTACCAGGGTTGAGAAAAAAACGCCGGAGGACTGATTTAAATCACTGGATCCAGGGCTTATGGAGTTGTCCTATATTTGATGTTCTGGAGTTACTTGCGATAACTCGTGGTAAGATAAAAGATTGGGAAGATACCCTTGATCTCCCGATCGATCTGGATTAAATCCCTCTCAGATGAGATATGAAAGGGTTTTTTACCGTCATGAGATATTCATAAAGGACTTAAAGAGAAGATTGTGTCAGAGAAATTAAAACAACTAAAATCGATCCTTGCTGAAGTATCCGATTTGGAAAGCGCCTCAGCCGTATTGCGTTGGGACCAGCAGACCTATATGCCCCCTGGCGGCGTTTCAGCCCGCGGCAATCAGATTAGTACTTTGAGCAGTCTGGCGCATTCAAAGTTTGTATCACAGGAAGTTGGAACCCTGCTGGAAGATTTGAAATCATATGCTGAGTCCCTTGATCCTGACTCAGATGAGGCACGTTTGATTGAAGTAACCCAGCGAGAGTATCAAAAACAAACCAAGGTCCCCGGTGAATACGTCGCGGAATTTTCCCGAATCACTGTACTCGCGCAGAGTGCCTGGGAGGAAGCTAGAAAAAAAGATGATTTTCTTCATTTTCAACCGCACTTGCAAAAAATTGTGGAAATGAGGCGTCAATATGCTGATTTTTTTGCTCCCTATGATCATGTTTATGATCCCCTGCTGGATGATTTTGAACCGGGTATGAAAACTGACGAAGTTAAGCAAATCTTCTCTGAGTTGCGTCCCAAACAAGTTAAATTGCTACAAGCAATCAGTAAAAAACCGCAAGTGGATGATAGCTTTTTACACCAATCCTTTGCTGAACAAAAACAATGGGATTTTGGTGTCCAGGCAATCACCGATTACGGTTATGACTGGGATCGAGGCAGGCAAGATAAAGCGGCTCATCCATTTACAACCGAGTTTGGTGTTGGAGATGTCAGGATAACAACTCGAGTGGATCCTTCCTTCCTGAATACTGCCCTGTTTAGCACATTGCATGAGGCAGGACACGCGATTTATGAGCAGGGGGTTTCACCGGATCTGGAACGAACTCCCCTGGGAGGCGGCGCTTCACTTGCCATCCATGAATCCCAATCGCGCATGTATGAAAATCTATTGGGCAGATCCTTTGATTTCTGGGTATATTTTTATCCCCAGCTCCAGAAAATGTTTTCCACTCAGTTGGGCAATGTGGATTTAGACACCTTTTACAAGGGAATCAATAAAGTGGAACCTTCCCTGATTCGGGTTGAAGCGGATGAAGCTACCTATAATCTACATATAATGCTCCGTTTAGAGCTGGAAATCGCGTTGATGGAGGGCACCTTGCAGGTTGGTGAGCTGCCTGCAGCCTGGAATGAACGAATGGAAGATTACCTCGGTGTGGTTCCACCCAATGATGCCAATGGGGTTCTGCAGGATGTGCACTGGTCCATTGGAATTCTGGGATATTTTCCGACCTACTCCTTGGGGAATTTGGTTTCCAACCAGCTGTGGGAAAAGATCAATGAGGATATCCCAGTACTATCCTCTCAGATCCAGAGCGGGGATTTCAGCGAACTGCTGGCCTGGCTGCGGGAACATGTCCATCGCCATGGCGCAAAGTTCAAACCCCAGGATTTAGTCAATCGGATAGTAGGAGAAACGATCACACCAGATCCCTACTTAAAGTACTTAAATGAAAAGTTTGGTTCAATTTACCAGCTTTAACGGGTAGAGAACTGCACTTGAAAGGCAGAAGTAAAGAAGAAAGAAGGAGAACTTGTGGGACGGATATTATTTGTCGATGACGACACAGACGCCCTTGAAACCTATGTAAAGGCAGTCTCCCTGGCGGATCATCAAGCCGATGTGGCATCCAGTGCCCTGGAAGGCTGGGAAATGATTCGGAAAACAAAATATGATCTGATTTTTGTGGATTTAAATATCCCGGAGGTGTCTGGATTTGAATTGATTGAAAAACTGACCAAGGATAGGAAGAAAAAAAAGATACCCATCGTGGTGATTTCTGCTTTACCGGAAGACAATCTGGTCAACGATGTTTTAAACGCCGGGGCTCAACTTTTCCTGGAGAAACCTGTTGCCCTGGTTGACCTATTAGCAGTGATTGAAAAATTTGAAGCAGATTCCTCCCTTTAAGGTTAGGGTTCTCCCAAAAACCCCCAGCATGAAACCAGCTATTCGTTTGATAATTATTTTTGTCCTGATTTCGATCATCGCTGAAGGCTGCAGCGCCCTTCCTGCGAACAACCCCCCAACTTTTATCCCCGAAGATCGTCTACCAACTGTGGTTGCGCTTACTGCTCAAGCAATGGTTGATCAAGGCCTAATTCAAATAACGTCAGCTCCTCAACCGACTCCTAACCCGGACTTTTCCACGCAAACCCCTGCCCCTACTGAAATTCAACCTTCGCCCACACCTGATCTGGAATCCACACCTGCTTCGACTATTGATCTGGTCCTTAGCAGTCCTAAACCTCTTTCCCTGCCTGATCCTTTACCTCCCGGAGAAATTCAGCTTATCAATCCAGGACGGTTGTCACGAGTTACTTCCCCATTCGGTTTTCATGCCTATCTTGCTCCTCCCAGCAATGAAAAGGAAGAAGATATAAGCTATCGATTAGCCCTCAATGGGGAGGATGGGAGATTACTGGAAGAGCACCTTTTTTCGAGTGAAGCCGAACAGAGCAGGAATAAACACCTGGTGATGAATGTAATATTTAAGATACCAGGAGAAGCCGAAGCAGCCCGCCTGGAGGTTAGTTCTCAGGATGGTTTTGGCAGAACTTCAGCGCTGACGAGCACTGACCTGGTGCTGCTGTCAGAAGGAATTCCAGAAATTAAAGCCATCCAGGATCTTCATGAAAACCTGATTATCCAGCAGCCAATTCCCAGCACGCTTATTCAAGGGGGTGTGTTGATAATTCAGGGGCTTACGCGGGTTGCGCCCCAGGATCAATTGCTTGTTGAATTAATAGATAGAGATGGTGCTATGGTAGGATCAGAAATCCTCCAGGTTTCGGAGGAAAACATTGGCAGTGGATATCGGCATTTTGAAGGAGAAGTATCCTACCAGGTGGGTTCATCCTCCTGGATTCGAGTTCAAGTATCAGCCAGGGATGGAAAATTTTCTGGAATTCAACACCTCTCCAGTGTTGAAGTGTTAATCAGTCCATAAGTTTATTACAAATAAAGAACGGAAGAAACATCCCCTTGCCTGGAAAGGATTTATCCCAGGCGAGTTCGGATTGCCTGAAAGACCTGTTTTAATTCACCAGTACGCAAAATCCATAAACCGGCGATATACACCACCAAACCTACCAGGATTCCGCCCCCTCCCTGGATCAAAATGGAGCTGGTTTTGGTTGATGGCATCCAGATCCAGAGTGCGATTACCATTAATCCCCCCGAAACGCCAGCTTTGAGTAAACCTGACCAGATCTTTTTTCCCTCCAACCCATTCAGGCGTTTCCTCATTACCAGGATCAAACCTACCATCTCCAGTGCAGTTGCCAGGGTATTCGCCAGTGCCAAACCCCCGTGAGGCATCCATCCCAGGCGGCGGAAAGCAGCTGAGAACAGGAAACTGAAAAGCACATTTAGTGTCATAGCTGCAATGCCGATAAAGACCGGTGTTTTTGTATCGTGCAGGGCGTAAAATGCCCTGGAAAGAATTTCCACCATAGCATGACCAACCAACCCTGCTGCATACCAGAGCAGCGCCCAGGCAACCAGGTTTGTGGAGTACGCGGTAAACTCACCCCGCTGGTAGAGCAGGGTGATGATTGGTTTCCGGAGCAGGATTAACCCCAGGCTGGCGGGGATGGAAAGCAGCAGAATCCCCCTTAAAGTTGTAGAGAGGGAACGACGCATTTCATCCAGCTTGTTTTTTGCGACTTGGATTGAAAAGGTAGGCAGCGCAGCGGTTGCTATCGATTGAGCGATTGCTGCCTGCGGCATCAACATTAATGCAAAGGCAAATTGAATAGCTGCTACACTTCCTGCCGGCTGCAGAGATGCCAGGCGGACATTGATCCAAAAGTTCAGCTGAACGACTGCAACACCCAGCAGCCGGGGACCCATTAACCGGGCTACTTCTCGAACACCAGGAGATCGCAGTCCTAGAGATAAGGAATACTTTCCTCGCTGTTTGACTAAGATAGGAAGCTGGAGGAATAAATGCAGTGCAGCGCCTATGATCACTCCCCAGGCTAGCCCATGAATACCCATCTTCGGTGATAGCAGCGTGACGCCAAATATCATTCCGATCTGGTACATCGAGGGCGCTAACGCGGGGATAAAAAATACCTGGTGAGAGTTCAGTATCCCCATCACCAATCCACTGAGCCCAAATAAAACAGCTGATGGCAACATTAACCGTGTGAGGGAGATAGTAAGTGCTTCTTTAGCAGGATCAGCCGCAAAACCAGGCGCGAGGATATACCGCACAACTTGGGGTGCAAATATTGCAGCTGCAGCTGCTGTCAGGGTGAGGACTATCAAGACCAGATTTGTGATTGATGAGGCTAATTTCCAGGCTTGTTGGCGTTTTTCTTTTGCAAGCAGGCTGGTGAATGTAGGGATAAACGCCGATCCTAACGCTCCCCCGGCGACCAGATTAAACAAGGTCTCAGAGATCCTGTTGGCAGCATTAAATGCTTCCATGGCGTCTGAAGTACCGAAAGCATCCGCTACCAGGATTTGACGGATTAAACCGGCAAGGTTGCTGATAATAAAAGCCAGGGTAACAATACCGGCGGCGCGGGCTATTTGTTGATTAGGGGAGAGGGAATCCGGGGGACTAGGTTTTGGTCTCACAATCCAAAATTATAACATTACTCCTGATTCAGAGCTTTAGGCTTCTAACAAAGAGGCTGCTTCCCAATTAGTTCTTAGATGAAATTTATACCCGTATGCTATAATCGCTCAAGAAAATGCAGAAATAATATTGGCAGTTTTCCTTCTGCCCTCAAGAGTTAAATAAGGTGAATCTATGCTTGGAAAAATTGTCCGCCTGGTGGGGGGTGATCCCCATCAAAAGATATTAGAAGGGCTTTCAGAAGAAATTACGGTCATTAATGACCTGGAAAATAAGTACGAAGATTTATCTGAGAGCGAATTACAGGCCAAAACAAATTTGTTCCGTTTACGGCTGGCAAAAGGTGAAACGCTGGAAGAAATTCTGCCTGAAGCATTTGCTTCTGTCCGGGAAGCGAGCAAACGGACAATTGGACAGCGGCATTTTGATGTTCAGATGATCGGGGGGATTGCCATGCATCGCTGTTTTGTGGCGGAAATGAGGACCGGGGAGGGGAAAACCCTTGGTGCGACTTTGCCGCTGTACCTGAATGCGCTAAGCCTTTCGCCATCCTGGATCAGCAAAGCCCGCATGACCTGGGGAGATAACCCGGAAGATTGGACCTTCACTCCCTTTGAGAATATCCCGGTGGGCAGGGGAGTCCATCTGGTCACAGTGAATGACTATCTGGCGCGGCGAGATGCCCGCTGGATGGCTCCGATATATGACTATTTGGGTTTAAACGTTGGGGTACTGCAAATGGCAGCCCGAACTGAACACGGTAAAAAAGCCTTTGTGGTGAATTTAGAGAATAAATCACCCCAGGAAGATCGCCATCAATTGGATATGGTCCTGCGAAAGAAAGCCTACCAGGCAGACATTGTCTATGGGACCAACAATGAATTCGGCTTTGATTATCTTCGAGACAATATGGCCATGCGATTGGAGGAACGGGTCCAGCGAGGTCATCATTATGCGATTATTGATGAGGTCGATAATGTTCTGATCGATGAAGCGAGGACCCCGCTAATTATTTCAGGACCGTCCCATGATGACCCCGAGTGGTACCGGAGAATGTCCACGGTGGTGAAAAGGTTAAAACAAGAAGATTATGAAATCAGTATCCGGGACAGGAATATCACTCTCACGCCACTGGGTGAAATGCATGTTGAAGAATTACTGGGGCAGCCGCTTGGAGATCCAGATCGTCCAGAGGACATCACACCAGAACAAGCCCGACTATTGGGATATTTAGAACAGGCGCTTAGGGCTGAATTTATTTTTAAGAAGAACAAGGATTACCTTGTCCAGGCAGGCAAGGTAGTCATTATCGATGATTTTACAGGGCGATTAATGCCCGGAAGACGCTGGTCAGATGGACTTCACCAAGCTGTTGAGGCCAAGGAAAATGTTAAAGTCCAGAGTGAAAACGTGACTTATGCAACGATCACCATTCAGAATTATTTCAGGATGTATGAAAAACTTTCTGGTATGACCGGTACAGCGGTTACAGAATCAGAGGAGTTTAATGAGATTTATGGGCTGGACCCGATCGCTATTCCAACCAACCTGGACTATAACGCAGCCCTGGATGATACCTCGCTGGTCACACTCAAAACCAAAGAACCGGATTCAGGATTTGAATACACGTATTATGCAGATAAAACCAATATAGAGCGAAAACCCCTCTTTTGGAAAAGAAAAGATTACTCCGATTTGATATATATCAGTGAGGAAGCCAAATTAAGGGCAATTGTAGAGGAAATCCTGACTTTCCATATTATTGGCCGACCCATGCTGGTTGGAACAACTTCAGTTGAGAATTCCGACCAACTTTCCAACCGATTGGACGGTCCTTCCATCCGGACCCTGGCATATACCCTGATGATCCGGGAGAGCTGGATGAGGAAAAACAATCGTTTTCCGGATGGACGGCGAATTCCTGAGCTGCAGCCATTAAATGTCCCTCTTAACAAGTTAAAGGTAGGAAATTTACGAAACCTGATCAAAGATCTGGATCTTGACCTGGCACTGAATATGAATGAACCGGAAAATCTCCAGATGTTATTAGAGATTTTAGACCTGGACCAGCAATATACAGAGCGATTAGGTCAGGTATTAAAGCGTGGTGTTGAGCATAATGTGCTCAATGCCCGCAAGCATACGGAGGAAAGTCAGCTCATCGCTGGAGCCGGCGCATTTGGGGCTGTAATGATCGCAACCAGTATGGCCGGCCGTGGTGTAGATATCAAGTTGGGGGGAGAACTGGCGGAGGAAGTTACCACGGATGTCGTCCGGGTTTTAACACGGGCAGGATATGAGGATCCTTTTGAATTATCTATGGATGAACAGGAAAAACTTGTTCAGCAGCTGAGTGAAGAAGACTACGGTATTTATGATACTGAGATTAATTATTTTTTACAGCATATGCAGGATAAAAAGCAGGTGAAAGCGTTGGGTGGCTTGCATGTAGTGGGTTCGGAGCGGCATGAAGCCAGGCGGATCGATAACCAGCTCCGGGGGCGTGCGGCACGCCAGGGTGACCCGGGTTCTTCCCGGTTTTATCTGTCCATGGAAGATGAATTAATGGCTCGCTTCGGCGGACAACAGATGGAAGCCTTGATGACCCGCTTGCAGGTTGATGAGTCGCTGCCGATAGCAAATCCTCTGGTTGACCGCGTGGTAGAACAATCACAAACCCGGGTAGAAGGAGCTAACTTTGATGTTCGAAAGCACCTGCTTGAATATGATGATGTGCTGAACACGCAGCGTGAAAAAATCTACCAGCAGCGGGAACGGATCTTCAGAAAAAAGGATCTCAGGGACGATATTCTAGAAATGCTGAGGACCGAAGTAAAGCTCCGAGTTGAGAGCACAATCTGGGAGAATGGAAATCCAGCTGATGCCGGTCAAACCTGGCGGCTGCTGGGATGGCTGGCTCAGACTCAACCCACCTTAACATTCTTAGATGAACAGGTGCCATCCTATGCGATACAGCTGATGTTGAATGATATCCAGGGAAAAAACCCATCCCTGAAAAAGGACCAGGTCCTGCCTCTCTTGATGGAAATGGGAAAACAAGCCCTAGAAGCGGAAGGTGACTACATCCTGGATGCGGTAGAACGGATCTGGGAAGACCGCCAGAACAAGTACCAGGATCAAGTTGAAATGCGGTTGGAAACACTCGATACATTCCTGGATGGTTTATCTTTTGGGAATGAAGAAGTTCAAAACCCACAAGCTCTTTTTAATGAACTCCGTGACCTGGTCAGAATCCGGTTTGAATTAACGCCACCACAAATCAAAGAACTGGCAGCAGGTGTAGGGGATGATCTTCGCGAGGAGCTGATCTCCCAGGTGGAATCCCAATTGCAAGAATTGGAATTTAAACGATTGATTGGCGCTGTGGAACGGTTGCTTGGTTCACCCCTGGATGGGGCTGAGATCCCACTTGCTGAGTTGGATTGGCAGTCTATATATGAACACCTGGACAGGACAGTCCGGGACCATTTTAATGATCGTCACGAAGAATATTTCACAAATCCTGAAGATGCCAAAGTAAAAAAGAGCCTTGAAGCGGGATTAAGGGAAATTCAGCGAGAACAACTAACAAAAACCGATCTGGTTAATTTACTGGGATTAATGTCAGAAGGTCGGCGGGCTGCTTTTGATAAAAAGAGCCATAAACGAATTTGGCTCAGAACCCAGCGATTAAGGTATTCATTTTATACTGCCGATTTATTACTTAAAATGGATCAAGAACAAGCGGCAGAGGATATTCTGAACCATCTGGAATCTGCCCAGATGAAAATTCAAAATGCCTGGGGGATGAATGAGATGGAGCGGCTGAAAGAAATCCAGCTCTCTTCCCTGGACGGGAATCTCAGAGCTGGAATTCAGGAAGCCTTAGGTGATGAGGTCTACCAAAAACATGCCGGGAAAATGATATCCAACTTGCCTGAAGATGTAACAAAGCGTGTCCAGGATGAATTGGGCCGAACGGCCCAGACAAATATCTACCGGGAATTATTCCTGCGCGTCATCTCAGAGCTCTGGGTAGAATATTTAACTGAAATGGAAGCGCTTAGGGTTGCGATAGGCTTGGAAGCTTATGCCCAGAGAGACCCGTTGGTGCAGTATAAAACCAAGGGATTTGAAATGTTCCAGCGGCTAATGGAGGATATGCGGATGGGTGTAGTAAACCGCATGTTCACCTTCCAGCCCAGGAATGTTAATCGGATTCTGGCTGCTGTGGAGTAAAACTCTCCTAGACTAAATGCCAGAGAGAAGATTGGCAGACAGAGTATTTAATTATCCGACCGAAGGCATTTCATCCGCGAGAAGATAGTTTTGTGGATAGTTTCACTATCAGGTACAATTAAAAAACCTGATTTCAGGGTATCAAGGTGAAAACCTTATGATGGATACCTCGATTCCAAGCACCGCTGATTTTTATAAGAGTTTGCCAAAGGTGGAGCTTCACCGCCACCTGGAAGGCTCTTTACGTGTGCCGACCATGATGGAAATTGTCCGGGCTCATGATCTGGATGTAAAAAACACCGGCTATTTGCGCCCCCTCGTTCAAGTTGACCATCAGGAACCTTATACATTTGAAAATTTCCTGGCCAAATTTGGAACGCTGCGCCTATTTTATAAATCCCCCGAAATTATTAAACGTCTTACCTGGGAAGCGGTTGAAGATGCAGCCCTGGATAATATTCGATATCTTGAGCTAAGATTTACTCCGGTAGCACTCAGCCGGGCGGAAGGTTTTCCGATGGGGCAGGTAGTAGATTGGGTGATTGAAAGTGTCAAGGAGGCTTCTGCCCAATATAAGATTCTTGTCCGTTTAATTGCCAGCATTAACCGTCACGAAAGCATAGCACAAGCAAAAAAAGTTATTGAAATTGCCCTGGCGAGGAAAAACAAGGGGATTGTCGGAGTTGATCTGGCAGGAAATGAAGCGGAGTTTTCGGCTGAGCCTTTTCAGGAGTTATTCAAAGTAGCGCAAAAAGAGGGATTGCGGGTTACGATACACGCTGGAGAATGGGGCGGTGCTGATAATGTCCGCCAGGCAATTGAGGTTTTAGGGGCGGATCGGATCGGTCATGGAATCCGGGTTCTGGAGGATCCGGGAGTGGTTACTTTGGCCCGGGATCGGGGAACTGTCTTTGAGGTTTGTGTTACCAGCAATCATCATTCCGGTGTCGTAGAGCACCTCCCTGAACATCCTATCAAACAGATGCATCAGAAGGGGCTAAACGTTACCATCAATACAGACGATCCCAGTATTTCCCGTATTGATTTATCCAATGAATATCAAACCGTAACAGAATTATTAGGAATGCCAATCGGAGTATTAGAGGAACGGGTACTGGCTGCAGCCCGGGCAGCTTTCTTGCCCGATAAACTCCGCTCACGTCTGGTTGCCAAGCTGACCGAGGAATTCAGGGAAATAATCCGTTCAGACGATTAATTCTTATTCCCTGTTTTTTTCCCATTCTTTGACTGCCGCATCGATGATCTGGCGTACTTCAAGATCTGGTATTTGGTCCACATCATCATAGGAATTTAATCCCACCCAGAATCTGATCTCTTTATTGTGATTTTCCATCAGGTGAATCCCTTTTCCGGCCAGGGGGGAGTCAGTCAATTTTTTCTGCAGAATATCATTAACTTCATCAATGACACTCAGTATTATTAACTCAGGTTCTGGATCATCTTCGGGTTGGACAATGGGGGGTATTTTATCCTCAGCAGGACGTGGTTTTGTTTCCGGCGCTGATGGCGCTTCTTCATGAACTGTGATGACGTTTAATAATTCCCGGGGGAGATTTTCCTTGTCCAGGTAAGTACCATCCAATTCATACACAGGAGGGTTACCCTCTTCCTTCCAGACCTTGAGGAGCAAGCGGGACCCCGGAGTGGGTTTCTTAACTTCTTCCTTTGGCGTTGGTATTTCTGGAGAGGTTTCCACCTCCGCGGTGAGAGTGGTCTCCTCTGGTTTGTCTGAAGATTCTTTATTAATGATTTTTTTTGTCAATGGTGTATCCATGGAGAGCAGGAATAATCCCAGGAAAAAACCGATCGCAAGAGCAAAAACCACTATGATAACGAGAAGAAAGGTTTGCATACGGACTCCTTATTATTCCGGAGGCGGTTGACAGGTAGGACAATAATAAGTACTTCTTTGAGCTATTTTTATCCGCTCAACCGGTGTGTCGCATTTTTTACATGGTTCTCCTTCTAAATTATACACCGAGAGATATGTCTGGTAATCCCCTCCTTGATACATCCAATCAATGCTGGATCCCTGGAATTTAATCCCGTCCAGAAGGACTTTTCTGATACTTTCCCAGAGTCTCTCAGTTTGTTTAATCGTCAGGGTATTGGATTTTGTCGCCGGGTGAAGTTTTGCGTGATGAAGAGCTTCATCAGTATAAATATTGCCCAAACCAACAATCACTTTCTGGTCCAGCAGCAGGTATTTAAGCTGACGGCTCCGGGAGCTGAGTAAAAGATGGAGCTGGTCCGCAGTAAAATCATCACCGAGTGGTTCCGGACCGAGGTTTGCAAGCTGTTCCCGGGGGTTATCCGTTAACCAGATCCGCCCGAATTTACGAATGTTATTAAATGCCAGCCGGTATTGATCGTCAAAATTTACCATCAACCGGTAATGTTTTCCGGGTGTGTTTGTTTGCTCTTCTACAACAAGTTCTCCACTCATCCGGAGATGAATGATCAGGGTGTCCCGGGAGAGATGGATAAGCAGATTTTTACCTCTCCGACCGATCCCTGTGACATATTGACCTTTTATCCTCGCTAGGAATTCCCTCGGTTCTGGAGCAGCTAATGTGCCCTCCCAGAGCAAATCTGCATCCCGGATTCTTTTCCCAAGAATGGAAGGAGCACCATCATTGCCCCGCAGCAGATACCTGCGGAATGTTTCTACTTCAGGAAGTTCTGGCATGGATCTTATTCGTCAAACATCTCGCCCACGCTGCGTCCCTCGTGAGCCCGGCGGATAACTTCACCCAGAAGGGGTGAAATGTCAAGGACATCCACAACCCGGTTCTTTTTCAGGGTCTTCAGTCCATCCGGTGGAATAGGGACGGAATTAGTTGTTATCAGATGGGTGATGGGGGATTTGGATAACAGCTCGATTGCCGGATCGGAAAAGACTGGATGAACAAATACTGAATAGATACCCCTCGCGCCGCACTTCTTCGCCAAGTGGGCAGCTTCTGCCATTGATCCCCCCGTGTCCACCTCATCATCCACGATGATTACATCTCGATCTTCAGTATCACCGATCAAGGATAAGGCTTCGGCTGAGTTTATTTTAGCTCTTCTTCTTTTCTCAATAAATGCGATTGGGACGTCCAGTTCAGCGGCCAAGTTGCGCCCCTTTTTGGCAAAACCAAGGTCCACTGTCAGCACAACCGGATCCTTCATTTTGGACATGAATTTCCCCAGGTGATCTTTTAGCAAATGGAAGGCGGATAGCACATCTCCAGGTATTGAGAAGAATCCCTGAATTTGACCAGCATGCATGTCCATCGTCATATACCGGTCTGCTCCGGCAATTTCAATCATATCTGCTATCAAGCGGGCAGTGATTGGCACTCTGGGTTTGTCTTTTTTATCCGACCGGGTATAGCTGAGATAGGGTATTACTGCAGTAACTCTACCGGCCGAATCCAACCGAAGGGTTTGTAACATGATTAGCAATTCCATCAAATTGCGATGCACCGGGCGGGAAGTATTTTGAATCAAATATACATCCTGTCCCCGAACACTATGGTGAAGGCGTGTCCAAATATTCTCGTTAGGGAAATCAATAATATCTCTCCCGCTGAGGGGGATTTTAAGATAGTTAGAGATACCTTGCGCAATATCGGGGTTGGTGGTCCCGGCATACAGTTTTATCTCACCGTACATACCGCTGGTTTGAGTAATTTGATGAGCCATATCAAGTCCTTTTTTTAGGCATCCTGCCATTCAGCTCGAAGTACACTCATAATAATAACATCCACATAAGCCCCTTCAAAGTGTTGGGCTTTTCGAAACTTACCTTCTTGAATAAAACCGGCTTTTTCATAAGAACCGATAGCACGTTGGTTAGGTTCAAAAACGCGCAGCCAGAGGCGGTGAAGATTCAGATTTCCAAATCCGTGTTTTAGCATCAGCTTCATGGCCCTGGTTCCAAAACCCTGGTTCCAGTAGCTCTTTTCGCCAATGTGGATTCCGATTTCTGCCTGGCGATTTTGCCAGTCAATATCAAAAAAACCGCAATTACCAACAAATACCCAGTCATCTTTCTCTGGATCGGGTTGGATTTCAATTGCCAGGGGACGTTCAAAGGGGGATCGTTTTAACACATTGGCAAACCAATCTTCTTCCTCCGCCAGGGAAATTGGCATGATCAGCGATAATCCCCACCTGACTTCAGGATCATTCAGCCATTTTACAAAGGAAGGCAGATCTTCTTTCTCAATTGCCCTCAACCGGATTTGATCACCTATGATCATTTTCTCCCTCCTTTCATTAATTTATCAACGGCATGACGGGGAGAGATCTTCCGGTTGACAACTTGTTCCAACACTTTTTCTATTGCTGTCGGAGTGATAGAAGAGTTCCAGCGGGACAATAGGGCGGCCTGGAGCAAATTTTCCAGTTCGTTTTTAAGTCTTGCCTGCTCCCTGAGAGCCCACTCCCCGGTGGCAGTCAAGTATAACCGGTGAGCGGCTATTTCATCAATTAATTCGTGTACTCCGTCTCCGGTTGTCGCTGTTGTGGGGATGATGGGTGGAATCCATTCCTGATTGGATCCCTGGTTATCTTCTGGCTCTAGTCCTGTCTGAATCAATTCCCCATGATGCATTTCGGCACCTTTTTTAGGTCCCGCCAGGAAGAGCATATTCCTTAAAGCTCTGAGTGCATTATCTACCCCAGGTTTATCGGCTTTATTTACAACCAGAATATCAGCGATTTCCAGGATACCAGCTTTAATGGTTTGGATTTCATCCCCCATTCCGGGCGCTTCTACAACTACTGTGGTATGTGCCAGGCGGGCAATATCTACCTCAGCCTGGCCGGCGCCTACGGTTTCAATCAAAATAATATCAAAACCAGCGGCATCAAATACCTGTACCAACCCGGCGGTGGCAGTGGCTAAGCCCCCCAGAGATCCGCGGGATGCCATCGATCTCACAAATACACCTGGATCACCCATTAGATCCTGCATTCTCACCCGATCTCCCAACAGCGCGCCCCCGCTAAAGGGGCTGGAAGGATCAACAGCAACCACTGCCACGGTAGGAGGATCGCCTTTTTCCGAGTAGTGGCGGTAATGAAAAGCAATCCGATTTACCAGGGTTGATTTTCCCGTACCCGGAGGGCCTGTAATACCAATCAAATGCGCTTTCCCGGTATGGGGAAAGAGTTCCTCCAGGATTTGATTTCCTTCTGAAGTGTTGTTTTCGACCTGGGAGAGGGTGCGGGTCAGGGCTAGCCGCTCCCCGTTTAGGACAGCTTTCGCTTGGGTTACTGGCATGCGTTGCGGATATCTTCTATAATTATTTGAGTGGATGTGCCGGGTCCATAAATTCCATTTACACCGAGTTTAGTCAGCTTGGGTTTATCCTCATCCGGAATAATGCCACCCAGAAATAATCTCACATCCTTCATTCCCTGCTCCTTCAGCATTTTAAGAACTTTGGGAACCAGTGTCATATGCGCTCCCGAGAGGATTGAAAGTCCCACTACCTGCACATCTTCCTGCAGGGCAGCTTCAGTGATCATTTCCGGGGTTTGCCTTAAACCGGTGTAGATCACTTCCATCCCGGCGTCACGGAGTGCCCGGGCAACGACCTTTGCGCCCCGGTCATGGCCATCTAGACCTGCCTTCGCAATTAATACTCTGATATTCCCTTGAGAGTTTCCCATTCTGCCTCCAGAGTACTTCCTTTGATAAAAAAATTATACCTCAAAGGAGTTTTACAAGTCCTTATGAACCGTGCCGGGACCCCCTATTCCGGGTCTATCAGCAGGCTGATCGGGCAGTGATCTGATCCCAGAATATCGTCATGAATGACCACATCCTCAACCATTTCAACTATTCCTTCAGAGATCAGGAAATAATCAATCCGCCAGCCAATATTTCGCTGCCGGGCGTTAAGACGATAGGTCCACCAGGTATATTGTTCCCGGTCGGGATACAAATCGCGGTAGATGTCCCGGAATCCATGTTCCAGGTAGATATCAATCCAAGCCCGTTCTTCGGGTAAAAACCCCGTATTGTCCTGGTTGGCTTCCGGGTTGCGCAAATCAATCGGTTGGTGGGCAGTGTTAAAATCACCACAAAGAATGATGTTTTCGCCTTTTTGATGCAGCTGATCGCAGATTTCCAGCAGTTCCTGGTAAAAATCCAGTTTATATCCCACCCGGGACAAATCCCGTCCACCGTTTGGGATATAGAGGTTAAAGATCCGAAAACCCGGCAACACGGTCTGGATGGTCCGGCCTTCTTTATCAAAACGGGGGATACCTAACCCTTTGATACTCTCCCGTGGTGGAAATTTGGTGAAGGTGGCAACCCCGCTGTAACCCGGGCGTTCAGCCGGGTTCCAGACCGGGTTCTGTTCCTCCAGAGATTCCCGCTGTGAATTGGTGAGTTGGTCCGGACGAGCCCTGATTTCTTGCAAACAGAGGACATCCGGGTTATGACCTCGCCACCAGAGATCAATCTTGTTTTTAAAAGCAGCTCGGATGCCGTTTACATTCCAGGTAGTGATGATCATGGTTCCTCTTTTCCAGCTGGTTTTCATTGTATCAGATGAGAGACAGGCCCGCTTGGCCTTTGTTAATCTTCACCTGGTTAATCAGTAAGATAATCCTTTTTCAGATCATCTAAGCTTTGTAGGAGAAAGATTTATTCCCTCCTGGTTCTCTCCTCCTTAGTTACGGCGTGTGAGCTGCAAAGCTCACACGCCGTAGGTTTCAGGATGCTGGTATCTGCCGGCAAAATTCAGTAAAGCGGCTAACTCAACGAAAGATGAAAAGATCCCGCTTACTAGAGAGTAAGATTATTTCCTGCCTGCTGAGAAGGTGGATATTAAAGATCTGGCTTGTGTTTGGAATGATTATTGGTGGAAAATCCAGAATCTCTCCTATCCGCCTTCTTAGCAGGTATGAATTGATCAATAGATGGATTGGTAGGAAGATAATCGTGGAACCGGGAAACCAGTTTTGATAATCGGGAGAAAATAATCTTGGTCTTTCAAAAAAAAGTAATCATCCGGGGGGTAAGCACTTTTTAGTAGGAATGATTTTCCCAGATAAAATATTCTCCCAAAGTAAATGTTACAATGAGTTCCTGGAATGGTTTTTCCAGGAATTTATTTATGTCCTCAAATAAGGAATCCTCTCCCCCTCTCATTATTAACAAACAAACCGCCCGGCGGCTTGTATTGGCCTGCCAGGGACTATACCCTCCCCGCGCCCTGAAAGGAAAAGCGGGAGTAAATGAGTTTATGTCCAAAGTGAGGTCGATTCAATTTGATCCTATCAACGTGGTTGGCCGCAATCCCGATCTGGTGCTTCAGTCCCGGGTGCGGGATTTCCGCCCCCGGATGCTGGATGAACTGCTCTATCAAGACCGTCACTTGATTGATAATTGGGATAAGATGGCATCACTCAGCCTGGTGGAAGATTGGCCATATTTTGCCCGACACCGATCGCGGATGGAAGAAATATTTGCTGTTCCCTCCAGGGTGGTGATGAGCCTGGCGCCAACCGTGCTGGATCAAATCAGAAGGGATGGCCCCCAGTGCTCATTGGATTTTAAACATGATGAAAAAACAGACTGGGCCTGGGGTCCCACCCGGGTATCCCGGGCAGCCTTAGAAGGTTTGTTTAAAATGGGACAGCTGGGTGTGCATCACCGGATAAACAACCGCCGCTATTTTGACCTGATTGAAAACTTACTTCCTCCCGACTTGTTAAAAACCCCTGATCCCAACCAGACCCTGGAGGAATACCAAACCTGGCATGTGCTGCGGCGGATTAAGGCTATAGGATTGGCGCATCCTAACGCGGGCGAACAGTGGGGAGGAATGATAGGTGTAAAAAGTCCCCAGCGGCGGCAAATCATCGAGCGATCCCTGGAAAGCGGAGGGTTACTATCGATAGAAATCCAGGAACTGCCCGGAGAGGTACTTTACCTGCGAAAGGAAAATAAACCCTTATTAGATAAAGTACAAAAAGACAGACCAATCCAGGAAGGGGCTTTCATCGCTCCCCTGGACAATCTGCTCTGGGATCGTAAAGCGCTGGCCCGGATATTTGATTTTAATTACATGTGGGAAGTATATAAGCCGAAAAAGAAGCGCGAGTATGGGTATTATGTGCTCCCTGTTCTTTATGGGGATCGTTTTGTTGCCCGATTTGATCCTGAATTTGATAAAAAAACCAGGGTGTTAACGATTAAGAATTGGTGGTGGGAAGAGAACAGCTCCCCAGACCCAAAGATGCGGGAAGCGCTCCAGCGCTGTATGGCTGATTTCCTGGTTTATTTGGATGCGGAAGGGATTAAATATTCCAAGATACTGTTGAAGAAGGGGGATTTGGAGTGGTTGGGAGAGTTGTAGGGGATTCTGGAAAAATTCCATTTCGACCAGATCGTCCTGAGGGAAATCTACAGGCTTTATGGGTTGGTACTTCCGAATTTATCTCGGTAACCAACTCTCAGAGCGGACACCGGTGTATTCCCGGTGGTAGTCGAAGAGAGACATTGCTGACAATTCGCCATTTCGACTTCACTCGGTCATACGACCTCGATCAGCTTAATGAGCAGGTACTTTCGGCGTTTACTTAAGTATTCAAATCTCAGAGCGTGTGGGAAGGGACGGGGCTCAGAGCGTGTGGGAAGGGTTTGGGCTATCCCAAAATCAAATCCACCGTCCCAAAACCCTGTCCGTTGATTTGAGGTTGGAAAGTCTGTTTCCCAGGATAATATCTTCTGGTGGAAATGGGTTGGAAGGTGTGCTTTTTTGTGATTTGAATCCGCTCGCCGGGCTGAAGGGTTTTTTGTGATAGTTTAAATACCTTGGGGTTTTGTTTCCCATTTGCTCGCATAAAATAAACAATATAATCTATCATTAACAGCTGTTCGTTTGACCCAGTGGAAAGAATCTCAAAAGAAAACTTCACCTTCTCCCCTATAGCAATTTTTTGCGGTTCCAAGGTGAGATTGGTGACCTGGATTTCAGGGCTGCTGGAAAATCCCAGTAATTCCAATGCCTCAGGTTTGCCGCTTTTAAGTAACGTGCGTAAAGCATGCTTGATCAGCCGGGAACGGTTTTCATCCTCGGGATCGTGCCATCTCTGGAGTACTTTCAGGACAAAATCCGGATGATCCTTAGAGATATCATTCAGATTATTTGCCGCACTGCGGCGGATTTCTTCTCTGGCGTCATCCTTGAGAAGTTCCAGGATAGGCAGAATCGGGGAAGGGTCTGATACCAGCTGCGTTAATCGCATCCCCCAGGGAAGCCTGGGTCGGCATCCTTCGCTGGCCAGGCGCCGCACACCTGGGTGAATATGTTTGGCCCATGCCAGCATCTGCGCCATGGTCTTTTCCGGATAGCGGTTAATGAAAGGGCGGATGGCAAATTCGGCAGAGACGTGTTGGGTGAAGAACTCCAGGGTGGGGATCGAAATTTCCCAGTCTTCCAGGCCATAGACTTCCACAAAATCCGGGAATACCATCTTTTCAAAACCCTGTTCTCCGAGTCTTAGCAGGGTTCTTTTAAGGATATCCAAGGCCTTGGGATAATCCTGAGGGAGAATCTCTCCCAGAGTGAGTGTAATCCGGCGAACCCGCTCCTTCAGCTTAAGCTGATCCCAACCCTCTCCAAAAACCATTTTTAGAAATATACCTTCTTGAAACTCAGGATATTCCCCTCTGAGCGCTTGGGATAATACGCCAACTGTCTCTTTATTAAACATATCCTTAAGGGCAAAATTTTCTTCCATAATGCTCCTTCTTTTTTGTTGTGAACTATCCGATCTGGATATTAATAAGGTAAACGATATTCAAGATTTGTCAACAACCAGGGATAGAATCATCCTTCGGCTGAGTTGGATTCGATTGGGGCTTGACCTTCCTGAACAGGGTATCTGTTATACTTTTTTATATTGAACAGGTAATCATATCGATTATCTACGTTTGTTACCTGACCAAATCCAAGGATGGTATATATGATCACAAAAGAACGCGCTCTGGAAATCCTGAAGGAAAACATATCCAATCAAAATCTTCGAAAACACCATTATGCGGTTGCTGCGGCTATGAAAGGGTTGGCCCTGGAGTTGAAAGGAGATCCGGATAAGTGGGAAATTGTCGGGCTGCTGCATGATGCGGATTATGAAAAAACCAAGGACAGGATGGACCAGCATACAATTCTGCTGGCGGAAATCCTTCGCGAGGAAGACTTGGAGAGTGAAATCATCCGGGCGATCCAGTCCCATGCCTATGAGTACACTGGGTTAAAACCAGCTACAGCCATGGAATATGCTTTGTTAAGCTGTGATGATCTAACCGGATTAATTGTTGCGGTTGCCCTGGTACACCCGGAAAAACTAGCCGGTGTTAATGTAGAGTCGATCCTGAAAAAATTTGGATCCAAATCCTTTGCAGCAGGAGCAGACCGGGAGAAAATCAAAAGTTGTGAGGAGAACCTAAACCTGCCGCTGGATAACTTTATCGGTTTGGTGCTCCGGGCGATGCAGGAAGAAGCGGAATTGCTGGGATTATAGAATCAACGAAGGGATTATTTTTAGAAGCAGCCTATTAAGGTAGTCCGCTGGAAATAAAAAGTGATAGAAAGGAGACCGCTTCGTCCCCCCGCTCCTCGCGAGGACAGTTTTATGGAAAATCTTATCCTCATTTAAAAGAAAACCCCACATATTTGTGAGGTTTTATGATCATTTTAGAGGATATACAGTTCGCAGATCTTATTAAAATGGTATCCATAAATCGCCATTGTTACAGCGGTTGGGAAGAGGGTAGGACGCTCTCGCAAAGTCCACAGCAGCAGATCCCAGAAATATCGTCTTTCCCGGTTGACTATACCCAGATGATAAATGGAGCGGAAAAAAGCCAAAAATCGCTGCCAGGTTAAGGGTGTCTTAATTTTTGGTGGCTGATATTCCTTTAGAAACGTTTTCACACGCCTGTAAAATTGACGGGGTGTGTAAATTTGCTCCATCAGATGACGGTATCCCTCACGCAGCTTTTCAATTCCCATTAAGGGGACAATATTGGTGCTGCCATCTACATTGTCTCCGGACATATCGCCAGACACGCGGTCTTCTCTCTTTAGTCGTTCGTAGAGTTTTGTTCCTGGAGGAGCTTGAAGTAAACCCACCATGGCGGTTACAATTCCGCTGTTTTGTATAAAATCCACTTGACGCTGGAAAATCGATTGGTTGTCAGAATCAAAACCAACGATAAAACCGCCCTGGACCTCCAGTCCAGAGCGCTGAAGATGTTTTACATCACGCATCAAATCGCGGTTTACGTTTTGACTTTTATTACATTCTTCCAGGCTGACCTCGTCCGGGGTTTCGATACCGATGAATACTTTATTAAAACCAGCTTTTACCATAAGCCTGATCAATTCGTCGTCATCCGCCAGATTAATAGAAGCTTCGGTGTGGAATGAAAAACCAATTTTTCCTTTTCTCCAGCGCGCCAGAGCGGGCAGCAGCGCTTCTTTTAGGTAGCGGCGGTTGCCGATAAAATTATCATCCACAAAAAATACTGAATTTCGCCAACCAAGCTCATACAATCCGTCTAACTCCACCAGGATTTGTTCTGCACTTTTTGTACGGGGTTGATGACCCAGCAGGGCTGTCACGTTACAAAAATCGCAATTAAAGGGACATCCCCTGGAAAACTGCAGTGGCATGCAATCGTACTGATGGAATTTTAATAAGGACCAGAGTGGAGGAGGGGTCTTGCGGAGGTCTGGATAGTCATCAGTGGTGTAAATCCGTTGGGTTTCCCCATTCTTGAGATCATTAAGAAACGGGGGTAGAGTGATCTCGGCTTCGTTAAGCACAAAATGATCTACTTCATCAAATTGATCGTACTCCATGGTAAATAGGGGGCCACCCGCAACGATAGGAATTCCTTCCCCTTTACAGCGATTAATGATTCGCCTGGCTGAATCGCGCTGGACAGTCATGCCGCTGATGAACACCATATCCGCCCAGCCCAGGTCTTTTTTCGTCAAAGAACGGACGTTTAAATCAACCAGCCGCTTCTCCCACACTGACGGGAGCAGCGCGCCAACTGTTAATAATCCTAAGGGGGGTGCGGAAGATTTTTTCCTGATGAATTTCAGGGCGTGTTTAAAACTCCAAAATGTGTCTGGAAATTCCGGGTATATCAATAGAACCTTCACTGATTTTCTCCTTCAATAAACAATCAGATGCTTAACGCGACAGGATGATCTATGATTGATGAAAAATCGCTCTATTTCTTGGTCTTTTTCTTCTTCTTTTCCTTTATTGGCCTGGGATCTTCAAATATCTCCTTTTGATATTGTTCAAAGGTGATATTTTTCCAAAACTCAGCGGTAGTTGAAAGATAGGTAAAAACCTGCTGGGCTGTAGTTTCTGTCTTCAGCGCTGTAATGCTGGGGATCATCACTTCCCATAAATTGCGTGCCATTTCCCTGTGTTCAGGGTTGGAGTAATAATAGGTCGCCAGTTGGTGGTAAAAATCTTTAAAGGTGTTAAAGATTAAACCGTAAACGAGGTTGTCGCAATAGGCGATGAGCATATGATGCAGTTTCCACATACTCCCCGCATATGCTTCAGCACTATCCGGCAAACGGTTGAAACTATTCAGCAAATCAATAATTAAACCAGGCGCACGCCTTACTGAGGAAGCAGTGTATTGAGGAGCTAATAATTGCCACATCTCTAGTAAGTCTGGAACCAGATTAGGCATCAGATCAGGATCAGCTTTAAGGAGCCCGGCCAAGATATTTAAGTTTCCATTTTTAAGATAATCGCGGATTCGGGTTGGTTTTCCCTGCTGAATATCGAGCCATCCGTCTCGGCTCAGTCGCTGCATGGCCTCCCGGAGTGCTGGACGCGCAATATCAAGATTTTTGCTAAGGGTCCGCTCTCCAGGGAGATCGGTATTTGGGGGAAACGCACCGCTAACAATCCCCTCTATGAGATGTCGCTCAGCACGATCTGTAGCTCTTTCTTTAATGGGTTCACCCATCCTTTGCTCCTTCCGGATTGTCCCTTAACTGGTAAGACCTGTATTTATATATATTATATACCTGGTAATACCAGTTGTCAATGAAATGTTTATCGGGGGGTTATCCCCCGTTATTGGACTAAAGATAGGGTGTTATGGTCAGTTTCCAAGAAAACCCATTATTAGAATTAGAACAAGCAGATAAAGAGTAAAAGGGATCAACCACAGCAGGGGCAGAAATCCCCGACGCCAACGTGGTTTTTCTTGGGGAGGTTCTGATTGGATTCCTTCCAGAATCCAGGCAGGGGGAAGGACCATCGAGCTGTAGACAGGGATAAATTGCCAGAACGCCAGGAGCAGCATAAAAAACCAGGAGGTAATCAGGTTGATTGGCTCTCCCATAACCATGGGAATGATTTGCCCTCCGACCACTCCATCTGCGCCTAATTCGTAGATTGCTCCAAAGAGCAGCACAGCGGCAGGAGAAAACTGCTCCGTTTTTTGCACTTTCACAAAAATCCACACCATGCCGATATACCAGGGCATGGTCATTACTAGATCCATGTGCAAGTTGGGATGGGCAGCTACCCCCGTGGCGCCAAATACTTTTTCAACAAGCAAGAAGACCGTTTCGATTATTACGGCGTTGATGCTCCCCAGTAAGATCGAATTGCGGATAGGAGTTTTGGATAATCTGGCAAGCCAGATTCGCCTGGTCAGGTAAAGGAACCAGGTATAAAAGCCGCTGAGAATAATCGAGGTAGCCAGAGTGAAGTTTTCGGGAGTGGGTTCCAGCAGGGCAGCGAGTATCAGAACGATGATGCCCCAGATTGAGCCAATCAGAACTACTTTTTCCAGTCGAGATCGTTTCATAGCTGATATCTCAGAAAATGATTAATCGCCCCGAGGATTGTCCTGAGTTCACAGAAGGGGCGGGGCTCTGAGTAAACTGCTTATGCTCAAGTGCCCAGGGCTGGCGTTGACCCAATTCCATCCGAGGTTTGTGTCATACCATTGCATAAAACCATTCAGTATAATGCTCTGCCAGAATCTGGCAGCGCTCGGTATCCGATGGTTGATACTTCTCATCCTGGTCATAAAAACCCGGTGTGAGCATCATGAACATGATGGTTGAAAAAATATTGGATAATATCAGTCGAAGACGGGCAGGATCATGATCCGGGAAGTTCTCCAATACTCTGCCAAGGATGCGGTCAAACGCCTCCCGGAATGACCGGGCGCTGATGGATTGGAAATCCTTTTCGACTACAAGGCTGTACAGGTGGGCAGTTGTTATGCCAGGGAATTTTCGACCGCCCTCAATTAAATAAAAAAAGACATCTTTTAAGATTTGCCGGAAAGGCAGCGTGGTATCTTCAATAGTCTCAATCACATCTTCCAGCATGTGGATAATGGTAATTTCCAGTGCTTTATTGACTAGAATTTCCTTGGTCCGGAAATAATAATTTATGGAAGCAATATTGGCACCGGCCTTCTCGGCGATCATGCGGGTAGTGAGGTGCTCAATGCCGTGTTCTTCGATGCAGTCAATAGTAGCCAGCAGGATGGCTTCTTGAGTTGATTTTTCTTTTTCGGTCATTAAGATCCTTTTATGTTATATGCCGGTCATCCGGGCGGATATTTCCCACAGCCGCCAGCCGTGATTTTGATCCAATGCAAAGGGATTGGGCCTTTTGGATTTGCCATGTTTCCAATAAATCTCGTTTTTTGTCTTCCAATTGGAATCCAGCAGTAATTTGATAATGCCTGCAGCGGATTGAGCTGCTGGCAGGCCGCTTTTCCGGCGGCGGGTCCAGATACGTTTTGCGAGCCGGGAATCTGTTTTTCCACCAATATCGGTATTAACTAAGCCTGGATCTGCGGCAACTCCCCGGATTGGGGAATCGGGCCCCAATCGCCGATTGAGTTCCGCGGTGAAGAGCACATTGGCTAATTTGGTGTGTTTATAAGCTTTGAGAGGATTATACCTTCCCAATTGTTGAATGTCGGACCAGTTCAACTTGGCCCCATAATGAGAGCCGGAACTGATAGTGATCACCCGGGCATCGGCTGATTTACCGAGGACAGGAAGCAGCAGGTTGGTAAGCAAAAAAGGCGCCAGATGATTCACCGCCCATTGGGTTTCAAACCCCTCCGGGGTTAAAGTTTGCCAGAATGTAAATGTACCGGCGTTGTTTACCAGGCCATCCAACCCGACTGCTTCCCACTCCTTCAGAATGTTCTTTATCTCCCCGGCAGCCATACGAATATTAGCCTGCAAGGAAAGATCAGCCACGATATAGGCAACTTTCCCCTGGGAAGAGGTCTCTCTCAGCCGTTCCATCTGCTGCGTGCAGCGTTCAGGGGAACGCCCGATTCCAATCACGTTCAGTTCTTTCTCTAATAACCCTTCCAGGATGGCCAGGCCAATCCCTGAGGTGGCACCGGTAATTACAAAGGTCTTTTTACTGCTGTTTTCAGTCATAAAACTCTCCTTATTAAAGACCATCATACCGGCCCGGCCCTTGTTTGTCAAGTGTTTGAAACAAGTATTTCAAACAAGCGCTTGACAAACAATCGGATTTGTTGTACACTGATGGACGTTAGAAAGGAAATCTTTTAAAGAAAGAGGTAATTTATGAGAAGCATGATGTGTATTACTGGAGCTACCGGAGGTTTGGGAAAAGCGTTTGCTGTGGAATGCGCCCGCAGAAGGTGGGATCTGTTCTTAACAGATCTTAAAGAGGAGCAGCTGGAAATCTTAGCCTCTGCGCTGCAGCGAACTTACGGGATTCGTGTTCGTTACCAAGAGAGTAATTTAATGGATCCTGATTCCCGTCAAGAACTTTTCCGGGAAATCAGCAATGGGTTTTACCGCTTCCACGGATTAATTAACGTTGCCGGTTTGGATGTAGAGGGAATCTTTCGGGAGCGATCCCGAGATGAAATCCGGGGTATTATCCGGTTGAATGTTGAGGGTACTCTGGAGGTCACTCATAGTCTACTGGCAGTCATGGATCCCATGCAGCCCTTCAGGATTATTACTGTATCAAGCCTGGCGGCTTTTTTCCCCATCCCAGTAAAAGCAACCTATGCGGCTTCAAAACGCTTCCTGCTGGATTTTTCCCTGGCGCTCAAAGACGAGGTGTTAGCCCAGGGAGCAACAGTTACTGTTTTGTGCCCGGCAGGTCTGCCCACAACCACCAGCACCATTGAAGCCATAGAAGCCCAGGGAATTATTGGGCAGCTGACAACGCAGAATATTGGGCGGGTCGCCAGGATAACGGTGAATCAAGCCCTGTCAGGAAGAACCATTGTTGTGCCAGGTTTCCTAAATCAGGTAATGCGCTGGGCGGGAAGCCTTATTCCACCCAGGATTTTATCTAGAATGTTGGGAAAACGCTGGCGGGCTGCCATGAAAAACAGGTCAGGCCTGGAGTTGGAGGAATTGCACACGACCTTGGGATTGTATAAACCAGACCCTATCCTATCTCAGGGTCTCTCTCTCCCTGAAACTACCTAACAAAAACCAGAATATATGGGGGAAACGTTCTTACTGGAAGCTTTCCAGAATACTGTTCCTAACTGAGAGTAAGAAGTCTCGCAGCATTCTACTCACTGAGCGGTTCAATTCTACTGCCCAGGCGATGATACGCTCGACTGCCGGCATGGGATTATTTACATCCAATCCAGTCAGGGCGAACATGATGATGATCAGAAGAAATAACACGATCAGAATCAAGGCAACTTTGGAGACATCCATACTACACCCTCGGTATGTTCACAGGTTTTGTTGAGTTCCTGGTGTCATTATACCAAGTTGTGAGCCTGTAGTGTACATAGCTTGTGAATAGAATTGAGAGTCACTTTAATTTTCCATCTTGACAAGGGACTTGTGTTAATGTAAAATGTGACAAATAACTTTGTAGCACAAACATAATGGCCATACAAACGTAGAGTAGTAATATAGAACTAGGAGTTGAAAATGTCAGAAAGTATAAATCTAAAAGAGATCAAAAGGCAGGTCTACCTGTATTATTCAGAGGATGGACTTGCCGATGTAGCTGTTGGTCTGGTGATCTTTGGTTTTGGTGTTTTGCTGCTGGTGGATTTACCTGCCATGGTAGGTTTGCTGGGTTTGATTCCTTTTCTGGTCTGGTATTTTGGAAAACAGACTCTGGTGATTCCCAGGGTTGGCTCCATTCAGATGGATCAGGAGATGAAAAAGCGATTTGTTGGATTTTTTACCAATCTAGTGATCTTGGGAGCTGGGGTTTTGGTTCTTTACCTGGTTAGCAAACGAACTCGTCCTGATCTGCAATTTGATTTTTCCCTGGCGCTGTTTGGATTTGTGCTGGCTCTGGGGATTAGCTCGCTCGGTCTGGCATTAAAAACAAACCGGTTCTACCTGTATGCGCTGCTGGTTTTCCTGGCTATGACAGTCGGGGAATTCCTGGGCAGATCTATAGTAGCTGTGGATCCCTACCTGATAGCTGTAATTGCTGCAGGCGGGATTATCCTTATCACAGGGATCGTTGTCTTGTTCAGATTTCTAAAGAAATATCCAGTTGTAGTCCTGGAAGACTAACGATGTCCAACAAAAATGATCAGAATCTACACTTGGATGTCGAGATCAACCGCCTGGTGCACGAACCTGCCCGACTGAAAATCCTGGCTTATCTCTCTGCTGTGGAAAAGGCTGATTTTGTTTTCCTTGTCAGCCGAATTGGATTAACGATGGGAAATCTTTCAGCCCATATCAGCAAATTGGACGAGGTAGGATACATTAAGGTCAAAAAGCAGTTTAAGGACAATCGCCCGCATACCATGATCACAATAACCGAAAAGGGGAGTGACGCTTTTACAAGATACCGGGAGGATATACTTCGTATTATTGGGGAGTAAATTACTAGGAATCTAATAGAACTATGAATCAGAGTGAAAAGGGTGAAGCCGATTAGTCTTCACCCTTTTTGGCCCATGGCATCAACTCTTATTAAGATTTAACAAAATATTAATTTGAATGGATAAGAAAATATCTGCCATGGAATTAGGGATCAATCTTCACTATACCGTAGTCTACTATCACTGTGCGGCCATCGATGTCCGCGATTTTCAGGATGTACACGATATCCCACTTGTTGTAAATCCGCGCCAGCACAATCTCTCCCACGGACACCCTGATTGTACTGTCCCCCCAGTCTTTTCCAAATGCTGTCTCGCCTGCAGGAACCGACCGGCCATAAAAAGGCGCCTGGACTTCATACAGCTCTACCTGGCTGATTTCAGTTTTATCTGAGGGCCTGAATTCCCATATGGATAACATGGTTTGATGATCTCTGAAGAGCAGGTATCCTGAGGTCTCGTTTGAATCAGACCACTCCATTTGATAATCTCCAAGCTGCAGGAACTCCGGACCCTGGTATCCTTCACTAGGTGATCCGGTTGTTGTATGAATTATTTGGACATCAATAGTTTTATATTCTCGGATCCCTTCAGCTTCCGAACCCTGGGTAGTAAACGAATCGGGCAGATAACTTGATAACCCTGCCTGAAGGCTGCCGAACCACAGGAATCCGTCTGGCGTTTCCGCGATGGACCTGATGGTACCTCCCGCTAATCCAACTTCTGGCGGATAAACCCGCCATATTTTTCCATCGTAACTCAATACACCATCAAAAGTCCCTGCCCAGAGAACACCATGAGGGTCGTTGGAGAGATATAGTTCGCCAATTCCGCTGATTTCATCACCGACATACGATGTCCAGGTTTCTCCATCAAACTGCGAAAGTCCTTTGTTGGTCCCAAACCAGATTATCCCGTCTGGTGAATTGGAAATGGAGAAGACTGCATCGTCTATCAAACCATCCTCTGTGGTATAGGAGGTCCAGGTACCATCTTGGTATCGGGAAACCCCAAACGCTTCGGTACCGAACCAGAGAGAGCCGTCAGGATAAGAACCGCTGCAGGTTACTCTGTCATGGGCGAGTCCATCCGTGGAAGTGAAATGAGTCCACCGGTCCCCAATAAGTTGATAAACTCCATTCTCACTGGTTGTGATCCAGATACTTTTATCTGCGGCCCTGGTCACCGAGGTGATCAGATTTCCTGCCAGGTCAGGAGAACTGTATGACTTCCAGGATTCTCCATTAAAGATCTCAATACCTCCACCCTGAAGCTGGAACCACAGAGATTCCCGGGGGCCGGATTGGATGAGATGATTATTTGGATCAGCAATTGAGCTGACTTCCCAGTGATCTGAGCGGAAGACTGAGATTCTTCCATCTTCAGTCACAGTCATCATACTGCCGTCGGTTGTTACCCCGAGATTTTTGATGTTATTGTTGGTCAAAGTATCCTGAGTTAAATAGACTTCTTCCTTCTCTTTACTTAACCGATAGATACCCGAATCGGCTGTTCCTACCACAGGAGCACCGTCCTCTTCGAAGACTACTGTTGTCACAAGTTTCCCGGTTACCAGATTGTTTTCATACTCTGCCAGATAGCGACCGTGATCAAGCACTAAACCACCCCGGGTGCTGATCCACATGATCCCATAAGGGCCTTCTGTTATCGAATAAATCCAATTGGAAGGCAGCCCATCAGATTCTGTAAAGGTCACCCAGTTTTCACCATCGATGTGTGAGTAACCGCCATCCTGTGTGCCAACCCAGATAGATCCGTTAGAGTCTTCTGTGATTGAGCGGATCAGGTTTCCAGCTAAACCATCATCTATTGTGTAATAGGTCCAAACATCCCCTGTTAAGGCGCATAATCCAGCATTGGTACCGAACCAGACGGTATTCTTAGAATCCACCAGGATTGTATAGACCATATTGCTAAGTAAGCCGTCATTTGTTGTATATGTTGCCCATTTACTGCCATCAAAGTAAGAAGCACCTTTTTGTGTAGCAGCCCAGATACCATTGCCTTGATCAATGGCGATATCATGAATGGCATTACTGATCAGTCCATCCTCTACCGTGAATACACTCCACTCCTGGCCATTAAACCGGGAGACCCCGTTTGCATCTGTCCCAAACCAGAGCGATCCATCGGGAGCAATCGCCAGGGAAGTTAGGTGGTTCTCAGCCAGACCGTATTCAGAGGTGATTTTCTTGTAAGTTCCGTCTTCGAGATCCCATTTAACCGCTCCCCCATCTCCCACAGCCCACAAATATCCTTCCGGGTCAAAAACCAGCTCCTGAATGGTATTGGCATTCGTGAATGAGGTCCAGTTGGGATATTGAATTTCGAAAGCAGGTTCCTTTTTTGTTTCTGGAACGACGGTCTCCTTAAGAGGAATAGGTGTAGCTGGTATGCTTGCAGTTGGTTTAGATCCAGGTGTAATACTGCAAGCTGTCACAAACACTAAAACCATAAAAAATACAACGGATAATGCTTTCAAAACCTTGGGCATGACTTCCTCCAGGTATCAATGTGAGTGGCATTACTGATCGGTGCCAATCTGGATAGGGGCATATTGATAATTGAGGTCATGATCCAATCTATATATGTAATAGATTTTAACAATAAAATTCGATTTTCCACATAACTTAGTACCATATCTGCTTTTAATTTACAGATCACTTTTATGTGATCGGTAGGAATCTTGCCAATACAGTAGTCAGAAAAACATCGGTTTAGGATCACATTCGGTTAAATCAATTCAAAAAGAGGTTATTATGGATATCTTAAGTGCAGTATTATCAGGAATTGTCGGAACAATCGCTATCAGCTAAGTGATGAGAATGGCTCCCATGATGGGCATGCCCAAGATGGATATTGTCGATTTGCTCAGCACCATGTTTGGAAAAACCAACCGGGTCCTGGGATGGACGATGTACATGATGATGGGTGTGGTGTTTGCCCTGATTTATGCCTTCCTATGGTCGTTAGGGATCGGCAGTCCGGGCTGGCTCAGTGGACTGATCTTTGGTGCCGGGCATTGGCTTATTGTTGGTGTGATCATGGTTATGATTCCGCTCATTCATGTCGGGATTAAGAATGGTGATGTGAAAGCTCCAGGTCTGTGGATGACCAACCAGGGAGGTTTCATGGCTTTTCTGGGGGGATTGATGGGACATATGGTCTTTGGATTGGTAGTGGTGTTGGTGTATGTTTTAATTTGATTTATCAATTCAATTTAGTAATAAAGACCCGCTGGCAAAAGGCGGGGCTTTATAGTTAATGAGAAAATGAATCGTATGGATAATATTGACAATCAACGCAGAGTTATTTACAGTCGAGAAATATCTAAAATGCTTGCAATGCGAATAATCTTTTGTAGCTCAATTCTTAACTCAGAGGCCGTATTGACCATGGAGGTCTGAGTATCTTATGGATCTCGGCGCACAACGCCCTTTCGCCAGGCATAAACCGCTGCCTGGGTGCGATCTCCCAGGTGCAGCTTTCCCAGGATATTGCTGACATGTCCCTTAACCGTTTTTTCGCTGATCACTAACTGCTCTGCAATTCTGGCATTTGATAATCCATCAGCTATCAAGAGTAAGACTTCCATCTCACGGTCTGTCAGGTCAGTAAATGGATTTGGTGATAGATCCCGTCCACCCCGCACTTCCTTGACCAAACGGGCAGCAACTTGCGAGTTGATGACAGCCTCTCCCCTGGCAGCTTTCCTTATTACATCAGCTAATTCGATCGAGCTGATATCTTTTAAGACGTATGATAATGCTCCTGCCCGGATAGCGGGAAAGATATGTTCATCTTCGTGATAGGAAGTCAAGACGACCACTTGTGTGCGTGGACTGATATTTTTAACTTTCCTTGTAGCTTCTACACCATCAATACCACCAGGCATGACCAGATCCATCAAAACAACATCCGGGACTATCTGATCAGCCAGTCGAACAGCTTCATCTCCTGTACTGGCTTCACCGGCTACAATAAGATCCTCCTGAGTCTCTAGAAAATCACATACTCCCCTCCGGACGAGTTCGTGATCATCTACGATAAGGATTGTAATTTTTTCATTCATTATGGTTCTCCCTGATTAAGCGGGCATAAAGCAGTTAATTGTGTTCCCTGTCCTGGGCTGCTTTCCACTAGAAATTTTCCACCCAGCGCTTCTATCCTCTTGGTCATATTCCTGAGTCCAAGACTTTGATCCTCAACCATTGATTGATCAAACCCGATTCCATCGTCTGAGATAATCAAAGAGGCTTCCTCCTGGGTACAAGAGAATTCAACCTTTACCTGTGAAGCCTGGCTATGGCGGGCAACATTTGAGAGCCCTTCTTGAACAATACGAAATAATGCCTGTTCGACATCATTTTGAAGAGTACAAATTTCTCCAATTGGATTTACCACAGGTATCTTATTAATCCGTGACCAATCGTTAATCAGATCTCTTAGTGCAGGTATAAAACCTCTCTGTGCTATTGAAGCTGGCTGCAGCTCTCGAATGATACCAGTCAGTTCTTGTTGGGACTGTTGGGCAAGTTTTTCAGCTTCATCCAGATGCTTATGTGCGGCCTTGGGATCTGTATCCATTAAAGCTCTAGCTGTACCAAGTTGCATAGCGGATGCAAAAACCTGCTGTTTTACGCCATCATGGAGATCTTGTGCTAACCGGTTTCGTTCTTCCAGGGCAGCTAATTCCTGTTTAGATTGCAATAGATTTTGAAGCTGTTCAGCCATGCGATTAAGCCGCTGGGCTAACTGCCCAAGCTCATCCGGTTTGTTCTCCTGGATAAAAGTTGAAAAATCTCCTTCAGCCCATTGATCGGTTGCCTTGCTGACCTTGTTTATCCGGCGCGTTAATCCGCGAGCAGTGATAAAACCAAATATTGTGCCTACTGCTCCGGCGGCAAAAGTAAAGAAGATCAGACTGCCACCGATGTAAGAGAATACCCCCAGCATGAGTCCCCGGGGGGGATACACTGTTCTTAAGACAAGGACACCCAGCAGTTGTTGGGATTTGGAGTAAATTGGTGTAGCGATGGTTAAACTCTCATTTGGAATCAGGTGAGATATCTTGAGGGGATCATCTTCACCGGACCGGGCAGCTTCTATAACCTGATCTGCCTGATCGAGTATGGGTTGATAATTTTGCTGGATAGATAAGGGTATTCCGGCCAAAAAATGTAAATCATGATCCAATACAAGTAAATTAACATTCTTATCAAAATCACTTAACGTTACATTCATAACCGGGAAATTCAGTGATTGGAATGTAAGTCCAGCTGAGGAGTCTGCTGCCTGAAGCCACCCAGTCAGTCCTTCAAGATCCGGTTCGGAATTATCTAAAAAGAGTGCGATCTGGGGACCAATCTCTTCTTTAAGGACGGCAATCAACGCCCTGGGAAAGATGTTTGCATTCATAACTATGATCCAGATTAGTACGGTTGCAATTAATTGAACGACCAGCAGAGCCCCCACCGTAACCAGCGTATAGCTCAGTGTCAGTTTCCATTGCAAACCCTGGAATGACTTTCTTAAACGAAGGATCATATTACAATTATAAATCCATATTCCCGGTTGTTTTCCGTCAGCTTTGAGCTTGTTCTATGGATTCCCTTGTGTTTTTAGATTCCATTAAAGTACATAAGGCTGAAACTTAACGTGTTTATTAGACCATGTGTGATAACCAGGGGCCAGATATTCCGATTTCCAAGTAAAAACGCAATACCGAAAATGAGACCAGTAGCACCAGTCACCAGCATTCCCGATAGACCCTGGTAATAATGAGCAATTCCAAAAAGGGCTACGCTGCAAAGTACGGCTATTACAGATGCTAATTTCGTTTTGCCAAAGATATCTGAGAGCCTGTTAATTAAGTACCCGCGCCAAATCAATTCCTCCAAAAATCCGGCTGAAATCCACATAAAAACCAGGTTCAGGATCAGATTGGGCAGGTTTCCTTCCAGGGCAGCAAATCGGCTCAAGCCCGGCGGATCAACATGAGGAAAAACCTGGGAGAGTATATTTCCCAAGAATTCCAATGCTACGATGATCAAGAGTGCTAATCCAATCGTTGTGAGAATCAGACGGAGCCACTTAGCAGGCCGTTGTACCCCAAACGTTTTCCAAGAAGCACCTCGAAGACCTGCTGCAACGAAGAACAAGAATATAGTTATGCCCATTCCCAGATAGATTAACGGTCCACCTAAAAGAACCAGGTCTCCACCAAGTGCTATGAAGTCACTTTCCGGCCGGTATCCCAGTGTTAAAGCCACATAGGTTGGAGTTAGGATAAAGATGATTTCAAGCAAAATGACAAGCTTGTTCGAGTGAAGTAATTCCTTAAACCGCAATTTAGGGGTAAGTTTCATTTGAGTTTCCATTATTCTTTCCTTCCCTAAGTTCTGAATATTGCTAGCCATTTCTTTCTGAGTATTTCAGAATGAATTATTGATTTTATTGATCGGTTATGCTCCAACTACAGTTTTCTATGCCCAGCTAGTGAATCTGGGGTAGAAGCTGGTTCGGGTGTGATTCGCCAGGCAAGAACCAATCCTAAGATTGTCCAAAGACTAACATCGTGGATTGCCAGTAGCAGGGCATCAGTTAACGGATACCTATCTATTCTAAAGTTCGTCAGGAAACTGAACCCGCTGAATAGCAGGCCAATCGCGATAAAATACAGCACTTTTCGAGGATAACTCGAAAGCATCCTATGGGAAGAAAGCGACATTATCCAGGCAGCAATCATCGCTATCAGAAGTAATATCGCAAGTTGTAACAGCATCAGTTCTCTAGCGGCGTCGTGACCTAACCCGCTGTAGTGGATACTATAGACAGGATCTCCATCCGGAAATAATCCTGAAGCAGTTAGTTCTGGATTTATGATGTACCTGCCCGGTTCGGTGATAGTTTCCTTGAGAAATTGATATACTCGGCGGTCATCCGGGATCTGATTCAAATTGACACGGCTATTGAAGCGAAAAACCCCATTGACAACAAACCCCCATACTATTAATACAACCCAGCCCAATAATCCTGCAATAACGACTTTCTTAACCATGATAGACCTCCTTAATTGAACTTGTGATGAAAGACTTACTCAACATCCCAGGTAAAATTTATATATCCTGCTGCTTGTTGTCCCTGGACGAGAAAAGTATATCTACCCGGGGATCCAGCGACAATTTCATCGGTACCGCTAATACTCTCCGACAAGAACTTCTCCCAAATAACCATGCCGCTGGGATCCAGACATTTGAAGATTAGACTGCCATCTTGTAAAGCTGATTTATAATTCAAGGCAATTCGCTGACCTTTGTCAACCGTCAGGCTTCCTTGTTCAACGCCATAAAACTTATTAAAGGATCTGGTAATTTGTCCGTTGTGGCTAAGTTGGACCTTCATTCGGAAATCCCTATTGATGGAAGTATTACCATTACATCCGACCGACAGAATTGCTAAGGTCAAGGTGATCAACACTAAAATGCGGGACTGATAGATTCTATTCATAGTTTCCTCCTATAATCCTAGTGAGTTTAAATTATGCCAAACCAGCTGTGTTATCCACTGAAATCCTGCCGGCTGAACACCCACAATGCCAGGGAAACCAGGATCAATGTTATAACCCCAATTCCTATCGCAGCTTGATTGGCAGTTAACAACCCTGGGATGGCCTCTTCCATTAATGCCGGTGGTGTCCAGCTGGCATTGAGGACACTTTGCATTAAGTTGGATGGTAAGTATTTGGCGGCTTCACTGATTCTTCCTGGCAGGATTGCTAAGGATTGGGCCAATAAACTCTCTACAATCAACCCGTAAGCCACGCATCCTCCGATAGCGGCTACTGCAGATCGGGTGGCAACAGCAATTAGAAAAGTGATCCCCGCATAGGGCAGAAGGGTATAGGATGTTCGGAAAATATCTAATACTAAATGCCAGAAATTAACCTGTGAAATGTAGAGCGTGTCGTTCAGAACTAAACTGAAGATGGCGGAGATTAATCCTCCTGCTACCAAGGCTCCGGTGACAATCAACAAAGTTGGCAGGAAAAAGGATATAAATTTTGACCCAAGCAGGAGAATCCTTGGTACACCCCGACTGAGCCATACCTGGTAAGTTCGCCAGGTATATTCTGAGGCGGTCACTGCCCCCACAAAGATGATTAGTAACAATTTGCTTCCTGCTGCAAATCGAACTGAAAACGCCAGAGATCCCGGCCAGGTAATCAGTTGAGGGATTTTTTTAAGGTCCCCATCTGTGATCGTTACACCATCAGGTGTGCCTTGAATTGAGAAATAAAGGCCTGTAAAAACCAACAGCACCAAGAGGATCAGCATGGCTAACTCTATCCAAAGTATTTTGCGTTTAAAATTCTTTTGATTCTCAATCCAGTATAGGTTCCAAAACATGGCTCGCCTCCTTCGAATCTTCGTTAGTGACTTTCATGTAAATATCTTCTAAATCCATTGAGTTTGTATGTACTTCAATCGGGATGATCCCATGAGCAACCAGGTGAGATACAACCCTTTCACTAGGAATTCCCGACAAGCTGACATAATATCCGCTCGATTTTAAATCGCTACAGCCAGGAAGAGTCTTAAGCAGTTGGATGGTTTTTAGTGGAGAAGAGACCTTTACCTTGACAGTTTTATTCTCACCAAGCAAATCCACAACGTTTCCTTCTATAATAATCCGACCCTTTTTAATAACCGCCACGCGATCACAGATTTGTTCTACTTCATGCAATAAATGGCTGCTAATAAAAACAGTTACCCCCTGGCTGGAAAGTCTTGATAACAGCTTGCGAATCTCAAACATCCCTGTCGGATCCATCCCATTAGTGGGTTCATCCAGTATCAATAATTCAGGATTATGGACCAGGCTGATTGCGATACCCAGGCGTTGTTTCATGCCGGTGGAAAATTTTCCAGTTAACCGGTCGGCATCCCCTTTAAGCCCGACCAGATCGAGCACCTCAGCAATTCGTCCAGATTGGATCTCCGGATCAAGCCGCGTGAATAATTCCAGGTTTTTCCGGGCAGATAGATAAGGAAGCAAAGCAGGCGCACCCACCAGGGAACCTACACGCCGTAAGGGAAGGGGATTACGCGATGTTACCTTTAGGCCAAACAAATGAACAGATCCTGAGGTGGGATGGATCAAACCCAGGATCATGCCAATCGTGGTTGTTTTCCCGGAACCATTGGGTCCCAAAAATCCATATACCTGTCCGCGGGTGACCTTGAGGCTGACACCATCGACTGCACAGACGGACCCAAATTCTTTTCTAAGATCGCTGGTTTGTAGGATGACACCATTGTTCATCGGATAGCTCCTTGGTTATTTACCTTGAGCATATCCTTGAACGTTTATGATGTCATGAGGCTGAAGTCCCGATTGCTGTGGGGCTTAAGATGTGACCTTTATGAAGTTATTTTCCCCCTTTATAAGGTAAACCAATTTACCAGATTCCCGGTATCAGACGGAAAGGTACCTCGCTGGCATACTCTTTATACCCGGGCAGTTCTTTCAATAGGGTTTGATCTTCCAGATATGTGCGCAGGATGGACAGGATGATGGCCAGGACCGTGGGGATGATCAGCCACCAGGAACTGAAAAAGACCGGAGCTGCCAGCCAGCTGAGGACTCCCCCCGCGTATCCCGGGTGCCGAATAATCCGGTAGGGTCCGGTATTGATGACGGTGTGACCGCGGTCTGTTTGAATGCGGACATGAGATGAAAAAAAGCGGTTGGTTATCATAGCCCAGGTGCCGAACCAGCTGCCCAAGATGATCACCGCCAGGGCAACAATCTGGATGGAATCTGGCAGATCTGGCGACCAGCCAAATCGCTCATCCAGCCCTGCCACCACCCAGGAAATCAGGGGAAGATACAAGGCAGTCAAGGGCATGAGGATTTTATCCCACGGTTTTACTCCCTCTTTCTGGTCTGCGCTGGCGCCACGTTCTAGCGCCAGATCCGGGTTTTTCATGATCATGATGGCGCGGCTGGACAACAGAATCAGCATGGTCATGGCCGCATAAGCCCAGGCTTCCCACCAATCCAGGGTACCGGCAGCCAGAAAGAGGATTGCCAGCATGAAAACAGTTGTGAATATAAAACGGATGATGAGCTTCCAGGGGATAACCGAGTTTTTTAGGTTTGAGGATTGAGGGGGTGTTTGGTTGTTCATATTTTCTCCAGGGACTTGGGTTGGTAGCTCTTATGTAATACTCCTTAAGGATATCAAAAAATGGACGGAGGTAGAGGAGCCTATTGATCCATTTTGCTTGGGACCTGAGGAGGAGAATCCAAGGGCTACTGTCCGCTTAAGAAAAAGAATTCGCTTGAAGGGTAGATTTATTGATGAATGTCGAATAATTTCAAATTTTATCACCGCGGCTCTCCTCAACACGGTCCAACCATTCATTTACCAAATTGTGCATCAGATTTTGCTGTTCCAGAGACAGGTAATGTCCTCCCCGGTCCAGGACAGCAAATGTCCCTCTGGGAAAGTTCTCTATCAGCTCAAATGCTTTCTGGTAGCCAACCACGCTGTCCTGCCGCCCGGTGAGGATCAGCGAGGGTTTATTGAAGAATACCTTACTGGGATCATTGGATAGCGAATAAAAAATATTCTCCCACTTGAGATCCTGCTTTTCATTTTCTTTTGCTACCTTATAAATATCTTCCCGGAGCCTATCTATGAAGCCCGGATCCTGCACAACCAGGAAATCTGGTGCCCAATCGGGATCTTCCGCTTGGAGGTGGTCCATGAAGGCAGGGTTTTCCACCAGGACGCTGTGCTCCGGCAGGGATTCCTCTCCTCCCTCAAGATTAATATAAGGAACGGTCAGATACAGGCCATCGACCAAATCCCCCAGGCGATTTATTATCCCCAATGAAAAAGCTCCTCCCCAGGATTCCCCGACCAGCACAAAACGTTTTTCTGGAAGGACCTGATTGATGAACTCACACAACAAATCCAGGATTTGATCCTCATTGGAAATCCACGCCGGCCATTTGGATTGACCATGGCCTGGCAGATCAATATAAATTCGCTGCCATCCAGCTCTTTCCACAAAAAGGGGTTCCAGATCATTTTGGATATAGTGATGGTCGCAGGAAAAACCGTGGATCACCAGGAGAGGGATGCCCTCTCCGATAGATTCATATCTGATTGATGCTTTAGATAGTTGGCATTCCAACATTATCAAGTTCCTATTAAACGAAATTAAATTTTTCAGGTACCCAACTTTTTGAACATCATTTCATTTAATAGACTCCTTTCATCAAAAGGCGTTTATTCCAATGATCCTTCAGATACACGCTGGCGCATAATTTCCCGTAATCTGGTGATATCTTTTGGTACTACAGCCAGAACATAGGTCAGGATGACAAGCCCTAATCCCCAGGCGCTTAGTGTTATGATTTGCATGGCATCTTTTAATGATGAATTAACGGCTAGCATACCTACCAGTAGTGGCGCAAGAGCGGATCCAGCTGTTTCTGCTACACCGATAATGCTATGCGCTGTACTTCTCACTTCTGGTTCGGTTATATCCTGTACAGTCGAAACCGCATTAGGCCACTCAAATGACCAGAAGAAACCAGCCACAACTTCGAATATTAAGAATTGTGTGAAAGCGTTCAGGGGAGTGTTCAGTAAAGCAGTAAACGCAAACATTAGACCAATAATGCCAACTAAGGCAATTATTAACCGTCCCCGGGGAGTTTTCTTAAAAAGCCAATCCCCTAATGATCCAGCGATCAATCCGCTAAGGGCAGTCATTACTGCAAATACACCTGCTGCGAGGAGTACCTTATCTGGAGTCAACATTCGCTCGACCTCAAGATACCGAAAGAACCAGGAATTTATTGCTGTAAATGGAAAAACGTGAAAAAACTGTTGAACGAATAATGAAACCATGGTGGGTCTTTTCATGAGTTCTTTTACTGTCTTCCAGTTGAATTTTTTTGTAATGACATTTTCGAGACCATTCATCTCGGGTTCAGCCTGACCGCGGGGTACTTCCCTGAGTCCAAAATACATCAGGATCGCGGTTAGCACACCCAAACCGCCAGTAATATAAAACACACCCCGCCAACCAATAGATTCCCGGAACGCTGTTGCCATACCCATGCCCGTGATACCCCCAATGACGGCTGTTAATTGCAGAACCGAAATTACCTTTCCGCGTTTAGTGGGCTCAAAATAATCAGATACCATACTGTACGCGCCTGGATAGCTGGCATCATCGATACCAGTTGAAGCCCGGGTTGCAACAAAAATACCAAAATTACCAGCAATGGCAGATAACCAGGTAGTACTTCCCCAAATCAGGGCAGCCAAAGCGAGAATCTTTGGACGGGCGTAACGATCAAACAGATATCCCCAGATCGGGTAGAATACGCCCCCAACCAGGAGCGCTCCCGTGAATACCAAGCCCATCTGAGCTTCATTTATTCCAAATTCCTCCATAATCGGAGTGGTTAAGGGACCTATCAAATACTTATCTGTTTGGTGTAATAACATGAAAATGAATAATATAGCCACCAGGGATACTTTCCGTGAATTTGAAATCCGCAGTTTATTCTTTATGTCAGTATTTGTTTTCATATTTTTGTTCCCAGAATTTTCCCTTTAACAAGAGATACCACGGCTTCTTTCCTGATTGTGGACCACAAGATATCGTTTGTTTTTGGGATCTTTAACTGATTTTCACGTATTTCCATCCGGATTGCATTTTCAGGACAATGAGTTACACAGTGTCCACATCCAATACAATCTTCGTTGTTAAATGATGGATAACCATTTCCCGCTGAAATAGCATCAACTGGACATATCTCAATACAGTCCCTACAGTTGGTGCATTTCTCCATTGTCAATAAAGCTAAATAACGTGAGGGAGCATTGACATTGCGGATCCCGCGTTGGTAGCTGCCGATGGCTGGACAGCAGCAAGAACAACAATTGCAGAGGGCTTTCAACTGACCCTGGCAATTATCGACATTGTGGATAAGTCCATCTACCTCAGCTTGAGAGAGGATTTCTGTGGCCTCGTCCGCATCAATCTCGCGGGCTAGACCAGTTTCTATTAGCGTTTGGGCAAGTTCGTTGAATGTAAAGCAGGTTTCACGGATATGATCGCAGGACCCATCTCCCCGATTTTCTTTTGCAATCCGGCAGTAACAATCTGAGATACCAATTAATGGTTCTTTCCTTACCATGTCGGCAATTACATCAACAGGGAGAACTGCCCGGGGATCAGGAATATCAATATCAATCTTGATATTCTTTTTTGTCTTCCCGGAAAGGGAGGACTCAACAGGCGTGACCCGGAAGTAAGGTGTTTTGGAAGGCATCTGGTTGGTTAATGTGGCCAGAGCGTCCCAGAATTCACCATAGGCAGCCCCCACTGAGGTACCTCTTCTGCGCCGGACTTGTTGTTCAACGGTAAAAGATACAAAAGCGCGTTCATACACGCGGCCCTTTTCGCCCGTGTAGCTAATTAAGAACCCTTCTTGATGAAGACGATATAAGCTATCTTCATAGAGGTCTTGTGAAAACCCGGCTCTGGTTGCTCTCTTGTATAGTCTCTCCGTGGTTATGGAACCGGTGTAGGGAAGGAGGAAAAAAAGCTTAAGGTCTGCTTCCGAAAGAGTTTCCCCGATTGCCCATTCCAATTTATCTTGGGCTGGCGCCCCCCCTGTCTGAACCGAGAAATATTTAATATACTCCTGGATGTAATCTTTTCCCATGATAACCTCCAGATGATTGTTTCTAATGAGTATATATGAATTTTTGATTTCTGTTATGTGATACAAATCCTCACTTGATCATCACCAACGTTCCCACGTTCTGGATATAATAACAAATCCCGTCCTTTTGGAAGGGATTATGAGAGAAGAAAAATGAGCCGGACAGAAATCGATCTGAATTTTATAAATATGGTAGATGTTCTAGTACCTAATCTCTATCCAGTTACAGTTTCATAACTGGTTCCATCAGAGGCGAAAGAAGTATATATCCTGGCATCCAGTCCAGTTTTTTCTTGATACTCTTTAGTGACATTCTTAATAAAATCATCAATCTTTTCTCTATCCACCAGGGCCACAGCACATCCCCCAAATCCGCCCCCGGTCATTCTGGCTCCAAAGCACCCAGGTTGACCTTGAGCGATCTCTACCATTTGATCCATTTCTTCCCGGGAAATTTCAAAATCATCCCGCATACTGAGATGGCTGGCGTTCATTAATGATCCAAATCTACGGGCGTCCTCAGCGGTTAAAGCATCCACGGCCTGCAGGACCCGGTCGTTTTCAGAGACAACATGCCTGGCGCGCCGGTAAAGCAAATCACCCAGGTGGTCTTTTTCCCTTTCCAGCTCTTCAAGCGTAATATCACGAAGTGCCTTTACACCAAAATGATGGGCGACGGCTTCAGATTGTTCCCGGCGTTCATTATAGGCAGAGTCGACCAATCCTCGTCGTGTGTTCGTATCAAGGATTACAACACCGGTGTCTTGAGGCAAAGGGACCTGCCTGGTATCCAGATTTCGACAGTCAATCAGCAAGGCAAAGTCTTTATTCCCGCTGGCAGAGATCATTTGATCCATAATCCCTGAACTGACGCCTACCCATTGGTTTTCGGCTTTTTGACAGAGCAGTGCCATTTTTGCAGGATCCCAACCAAATCCAGAAGTCAGTGAGAAGCTCCGGGCCAAAGCCAGCTCCAGGGCAGCTGAGGAGGACAATCCGGCCCCAATCGGCACATCACCTGAAAATACGCCTTCCCAACCCGATAAGGTATATCCTGCACCCTGCAGCGCCCAGGCCACACCTTTAATATATTCCTCCCAACTGCTTTCGCCTTTTATGATCTCCAGCAGGTCTAAATCCAGGTTTTGATCCAGGTCCAGGGCGGTGAGGACGACCCGGGCATCACTCCTGGGGCGGAGGGCAATCCAGGTGGCATAATCGATCGCCATAGGCAGCACAAAACCATCGTTGTAATCGGTGTGCTCACCGATCAGATTTACCCTCCCAGGTGAGAATGTGATCCAGGTAGGGTCCCCTGAAAATTTACGATTGAACGCTTCTAAAACTTTTTCCCGAACTTTCATGCTCTACCTTTGTAATGAATGATTGGCAGCTCCCTTAAGCGCGCGGCAGCGCCTTCAGCGGTTAAATCGCGCTGGGCTTCGGCCAACATTTCAAATCCCACCATGAATTTTTTTATTGTTGCAGACCTTAATAAGGGTGGATAAAAATGGGCATGCAGCTGCCAGTGAGAAATATCCGCTTCAAAAAATGGCGCTCCATGCCATCCCATGGAATAGGGGAAAGAGGTTTCAAATAAGTTATCGTATTTGGTCAGCAGGTCTTTCAAAATTTGGACCAGGGACTCCCGCGACTGATCCTTTAGATCTGGCAGTTGTTTCACTGCTTTACGGGGCAGCATTAAGGTCTCAAAAGGCCAGACTGCCCAGAACGGGACCAGAACAACCCAATCCTGGTTCTGGAGGACAATCCGCTCTCCACTTTCTAATTCTTCCTGTAAATAATCTATCAGCAGGGACTGCCCGTGCTGAGAATAATAAACCCGCTGGTTATGATCCTCTTTGATTGCTTGATTGGGCAAAGCATCCATGGCCCAGATTTGTCCATGGGGATGCGGATTAGAGCTTCCCATCATGGCTCCTTTATTCTCAAAAACCTGCACCCAGCGGTACAGCTTGCCAAGTTCACGGGTTTGATCCGCCCAGAGATTAATCACCTCATTAATCGCCGGCAGACCCATTTCCGGCAAAGTGAGGTCATGCCTGGGTGAAAAACAAATCACCCGGCAGGTCCCCCGGACCCCTTCTGCGCGCATTGTGCTGTCCCCTGAATTACCTGCATCAGGTACCTCAGGCAAGAGAGCCGCAAAATCATTGGTAAAAACAAACGTGGATTGGTAATGAGGGTTGACCTGGTTTCCGGCTCGATGATTGCCGGGACACAGATAACACCCGGGATCGTATTCAGGTCGGCTTTCCGGGAGTGGTTTTTCTACCTGTCCCTGCCAGGGGCGTTTGGTACGGTGGGGTGAAACCATGACCCATTCACCGGTAAGCGGGTTATATCGACGGTGGGAGTGTTCCTTGTAATCGAATTCCATTTTGATTATTCTGCTATTGAGACCATTCCGTAGGCATCCGATCCCAACGATGCCCCCGCAGCGCCGAATGCAGCTTGTTTGGCAGGGGACCGCTGTCGCTGGCGGCGATATTCATCTTCACGTGATTGCTTTTGCGCATCCCGGGAATAATCGTTTGTACCCGGGGTTCGTTAAGAATAAAGCCCAGCGCCATTTGCGGCATGGTCATCCCGGTGGGAACGAGCGGGCGCAGTGCCTCGGCATGTTCCACGCTGGACTTAAGGTTTTCTGGTACAAAGTAGCTGCTGCGCCAATCGTCGGCAGGCCAGCTGCTTTCCATGGTCAAGTTGCCGGTTAGGGTGCCTTCGTCAAAAGGCACCCGGGCAATGACAGCAACATCGTGCTCTTCACAAGCTGGCAGCAGTTCATCTTCCGGGTTCTGGTCGAAGATGTTGTAGATTACCTGGACGGCGTCAATAAAGCCGCTTTTAACAGTCTTAACCCCGTTCCAGGGTTCCCAGCGGTTGATGCTGATGCCTATGGCACGGAATAAACCCTCTTCCCTTAATTTGGCGACCTTTTTAACCCAGCGATCATCTTCCACAAAATGATCTTCCCAGACGTGGAACTGCATCAGGTCGAAGCTGTCCAGGCCGCTGTTCTTGAGGCTGCGGTGGACAAATTCTTCGATATGGTCAGGCGGGAAGCAGTCATCCAGATTGAACCCACGCCGGCTGGGCCAGATAAAATTCTTGGGAGGAATTTTGGTTGCAGTGTAGATTTTTTTCTCAGGGTTGGCTCGCAGGATTTGGCCCAGCAGGGCTTCGCTGTGACCTTCGCCGTATGCCCAGGCGGTGTCAAAAAAAGTGCATCCCAGATCAATCGCCATCTGCAGGGAGGCCAGGGATTGTTTGTCATCGGAGCCTGACCAACCGGCTATACCCCACATACCATATCCGATTTCGCTCACCTGCCAGCCCGTGCGGCCAAATCTTCGGTATTTCATTCTTCTTACTCCTTACCCAATCAAGGGATCTTGTCTGGTATCGATAACCAGCCTTGCCCCTGCAAACTCCTGATTGCATTGAGGTTATCTTATCAACGAAATATTTGTTCGGTATTGCGGTTGAATCACCCTTTAACTGATCCAGCCAACAAGCCGCGGATGAAATATCGGCCGAGGAATAGATATACCAACAGAGTTGGCAGTGCCGCCATGATAGAGCCAGCCATGGGCAAATTCCATTGCACAGCTCTTCCTCCTGCTAGATTTTGCAGGGCAACAGTGATGGGGGTATTACCAGTACCGCTGGTCAGGGTGACCGCAAAGAGGAATTCATTCCAGATCTGGGTAAACTGCCAGATAATCACCACTACAAACCCAGGCAGTGAGATCGGAAAGACAATTTTGCTATAGATTTTAAAGAATCCCGCGCCATCAATTTTGCCTGCTTCAATCATCTCGGTGGGCACTTCTGCATAATAATTCCGGAAAATTAAGGTGGTGATGGGCAAGCCATAAACAACATGGACCATCACCAAGCCCGGAATAGTGCCGTATAACCCCACCCGGTCTAAAAACTGGAACAGAGGGATTAGAATACTCTGGTAGGGGATAAACATACCAAACAACATCAGCTGGAAGAGGATATTTGAACCCCGGAATTTCCATTTGGAGAGCACATAGCCATTTAAAGAGCCCAGGATTGCTGACAGGATTGTGGCAGGTACAACCAGCATGGCGCTGTTTTTCAGGTTGGGAGCAAAGGTTTCCCAGGCATCAACAAAACTTAGAAAATACCAGGGAGATGGCAGCTCCCACACGCGGGAGAGCTCAATCTGATCAGGGGATTTAAAACTGGTAATTACCACCAGGTACGCCGGAGTTAAAAATATCAACACAAAAACAATCAAAACAAAATAAATTAAGAAGCGATTGAGTGGTTTTTTTGTCATCATAACTCATGCTCCGTGCGAAGGGTGTTGACCAGATAAGGAACAATTATGACCGCAACAATAATCAACATCACCATAGCGATTGCAGCCCCTTTCGCAAACTGATTGCCCCGGAAGGCAGTCAGGAACATCAATACGCCGGGGACATCTGTGGTGGCGTTATCTGGTCCCACCATGACAAATATCAAGTCGAAGATCTTCAGTGAAATATGGCCTAAAACAATCATGGCACTGAGAGTGATCGGTCTCAGCATGGGGAGAATGATCTCGCGGTAGATTCTGATCTCACTGGCACCGTCAACCCGGGCTGCTTCACGAAGTTCTTCCGGGATTCCACGAATACCAGCAAGGTACATGGCCATCATATAACCGGACATCTGCCAGACTGCCGCGATTATGATACCCAACAGAGCAAGGTTAAAACCGTGTATTTCCGTATGGTTCAGTATTTGTAGTTGATCAGCTAGCCCTGATAAAAGCCAGAATAAAGTGGCTAGACCGATCAGGGTTACAATTCCCCCACCTACTTTTTGCCCTGATTTGAAATAATGGAGTGCCAGCAAGATCATGACCCCCACCAAAATATAACCAAAGATTTTTGGCAGCAGCACCCAATCAAATTGCCAGATTTGGGTTCGATCTGTCAGCCATTTGATTTCCAGCGGCTCTAAACCGATCAGGGTTGGCAGCAGGTTGATTCCCCCTTTGGGATTCAGCAACCAGCGCCAAACAGTCCCTGAGACAATAAAGGATAATGACATAGGATAAAGAAAGATTAACCGGAATACTCCTTCATAACGGATCCTCTGATCCAGCAGGATAGCAAATAATAATCCCAGAGAGAGACAACCTGCAATAAAAAACACAGTGAAGAACAGGGTATTTACCAGGCTCTGCCGGAAGCGGACATCCAGTAGTTTGGTAAACAGGTTCTTATAGTTCTCCAAACCAATAAAATTCTTTTTTACTCCTAATGCGACTCCTTCCCAGTCTGTTAAAGAGCTGTAGGCGGTTTGAAAGATAAAACCATACACAAAAAGTCCTATCAATATCAAGGATGGCAGAAGCATAAGAAATGCAATAAGCTGATCGCGTTTAATGGGGAATTTGATTTTTTTCATAAGCTGACCTCATTTCACTATAATACCAAGAAAATGAAATCATGGAGTAAATCAAGGGAAAGGGGTGTTCACTATCCTCGAGGATAGTGAACACCCCGGTTAAGCTTAGTGACCTATTTACAAATCCCGGCGGTCACACAAAGTTCCTGTGCGGCAGCGGATGCTGTTGCACTACCGCTGGACAGGAAGATTTCCATCACGTCGGCAAAGCCGCTCATGAAGGTTTCATTGGCAACGGCACCGTGCGCCAGGGAGCCAACTACAACGTCGGAACCCCAGTCTGCAGCAGCGCTCTGTCCGTAAACAGAG
>JBARSF010000068.1:0-18444 GCA_049644605.1 Anaerolineales bacterium
ATCCCTGCATCGCCGATACTTTTGTGATCGCCGCTGTCAGGGTCGTCTTCCCATGGTCAATGTGTCCCATCGTTCCCACATTCACATGCGGTTTCGTTCGTTCAAATTTCTTTTTCGCCATAATTCCTCTCCTTAAAATACAGTTCTCAAAAGGATTCTCCGACTAGTACCAGAGCCCCCGATGGGATTTGAACCCATGACCTCATTCTTACCAAGAATGCGCTCTACCCCTGAGCTACGAGGGCTGGCTTTTTACATAACTACAAGCTGTCAGAAGTTTATAACCTCTGCAGCTGGTCGAAAAAGTGGGCGGTGAAGGATTCGAACCTCCGTAGGCGTTTGCCAGCTGATTTACAGTCAGCCCCGTTTGGCCACTTCGGTAACCGCCCAAAGTATCAAACTAACAGCTATCGCTCTTTAGGCAATAATCAGGAGCCGACGACGGGACTCGAACCCGTGACCGGTCGCTTACAAAGCGACTGCTCTTCCGATTGAGCTACGTCGGCCCGGGGGCCTTCACTTGTACTACTCAAGCCAAGGCATTATATCAGAAGCAGATAGGCACGACAAGGCAAGGTGCACTGAACCGGCGTCATCGACAGAGCAAAAGTTTATCAGGTTTCCAGACAATCGTCAATACTTCCACTCATCCACGGGCGCCTTGATACCCCCTGGCCTGCCAAATTAAATAAAGGGCTACTGACCCGGCCACAGCCGCATTTAATGAATCCACCTTTCCCCGCATCGGCAGTGATAAAAGGAAATCACAGGAATTTTGGACCAGCTGGCGCATGCCTTCCGACTCGCTCCCTACAACAACTGCTAGAGGTCCAGTTAGATCAACCTGGTCAGGCGGTTGGGCTTGAGCTCCTCCTTCAAGGCCAATAACCCAGAGCCCCTCTTCCTTTAGTTGAGCCAGGGTTTGGGCCAGGTTAGATTGGGTAATCAGTATATGTTCACTCGCCCCTGAAGAGGCTCTCACCACTGCGGGTGTGACCGTGGCTGTCCTGCGGTAGGGAAGCACAATGCCATGAACACCAACAGCGTCTGCGGTCCGGATTAACGTGCCCAAGTTTTGCGGATCTTTGAGAGTATCCAGCAACAGGATCAACAGGGGTTCAGCTTTTTGTTTAGCTTTTTCCACTATGGATGCGATATCAACGTAGGGATAGGCATTCACCTGGAGAGCAATTCCCTGGTGATGATCCGATAACTGGTCCAGGGTATCGCGTGGGACCTGGGAAATCGGCAGCTTGGCTCGTTTAGCCAATTGGAGGATTTCAGCTACTCGTTTGTCTTCTTGAAGGTTCCGGGCAACCCGTAATTCATAAAATAGCCGCCGACCTGCCCTCAATGACTCAAAGACCGGGTTCCTGCCCCAAATCCACTCTTTCATTTATATTAATCCTGTGGGGTGTTTATCAGAACTTGATATTTTAGTTCCTGGTGGTTATTTCAACCGCCAGGCTGTCCCCTGGTCAGTATCTTCCAAGATAATATCTGCTGAATACAACTCATCGCGTATAAAATCTGATGCTTCCCAGTCCTTATTCTCGCGAAGTTTTTCCCGGATAGAAATTGCAGCGTCGATGAAGATTGTTGCATCATCAATTTGAACTTCATCCATTTGTCCCTGTTTCATATCATCCAAAATGATGTTCGCAGAACTAAGTTTGTCGCGCAAAAAATCTGACGTTTCCCAATCTTCTTTATCTTTAAGCATGTTATTGATATTAAGAATTACATCAATGTATTTTCCAGGATCGCCCGCCTTTACTTCTGGAATTTCCAGTTCCAATCCAAGTATTCCAGTCAGTTCCAGCAGCGTACTTTGGGCTTTCTGAAGAGCAGTTTCATCAGCTCCTTCGTCTCTGGCCTGGTTGATTTCCTTGACAAAATCAAAAATATGCCCCAGTGTTCCGGCGGTATTAAAATCATCGTCCATGGCTTGCAGGAAGAGCTCTTTGAGCTGGCCCCCTTTTTCTGGGAGAGGGCCTTCTTTCCAATCATCTTTTGGCAAAGCTGGCCGCAGCGCAGAGCGGAGCCGTTTCAGCGCTTTTTCCGCATGCTCAATCGTTTCTTTATTAAAAGTTAATGGACTCCGATAGCTTGAATTCAGAATCATCATCCTCAAAATTCCGGGCTCATATTGTTCCAGGAAGCTATCCACAGTGACCAGGTTGCCCACTGACTTGGACATTTTAGCGCCTGAAAGCTGCATCATACCGTTGTGCATCCAATAGCTTGCAAATTGTTTCCCGTGCATCGCTTCGCTTTGAGCAATCTCGTTTTCATGGTGTGGAAAAATCAAATCATTACCGCCTCCATGGATGTCTATTTGCTCGCCCAGGCAGGATTGACTCATAACTGAGCATTCAATATGCCATCCCGGCCGGCCTTCTCCCCAGGGGCTGGGCCAGCTGGGCTCATTGGGTTTGGCGGCTTTCCATAAGGCAAAATCCATGGGATGATCCTTGCGATCATCGACATCAATTCTGAATCCGGCTTCCATGTCTTCAATTTTCCGTCCAGACAGTTTTCCGTAATCCTTAAATTTTTCAACCCGGTAATACACATCCCCGTTGAGGGGGTAAGCGTAGCCCTTCTCAACCAGGTCAGCAACCGCTTCTATGATCCGGTTGATTTCCTCTGTTGCCCGGGGATACGCTGAAGCGGGTAAAATATTCAGATCTTTTAAGTGTTGATCAAACTCGTTGATATAACGCTGGGCAATCTCCTGCGCATCTACGCCTTCCACGGCTGCCCGTTGGATAATCTTGTCATCTACATCGGTGTAATTGGTAACATGCCGGACTTCGTATCCCCGATATTCAAGGTACCGGCGAACGATATCAAAAACCAGGGCCGACATTGCATGGCCAACATGGGCTTTGTCATATACGGTAGGTCCACAGACATACATGGACACTTTGCCTGGTTGGAGGGTTTTAAAGGGCTCTTTTTTCCTGGAAAGGGTATTGTAGATTTTAATACTCATTGTCTGTTCCCGTTAAAACTTTTATTCCCCATTTGGTCTGGCAAAGATCATTCGTCCGGCCGCGGTTTGCAGGACCTTGGTAACAATGGATGAAATATCTTCGTTCATGTAATCCTTGCCATCCTCTACCACAACCATGGTCCCATCAGAGAGATACCCGACACCCTGGCCGCGTTCTTTTCCTTCCTGGATGATTTTTACTTCCACAGTTTCTCCAGGCAGCAGAACAGCTTTCACGGAATTTGCCAATTCATTAATATTTAATACTGGTACTCCCTGGATCTCTGCCACCCGGTTGAGGTTATAGTCATTGGTCAAGATGGGACAGCTCAGCTGCCTGGCCAAGATCACCAACTTGCTGTCCACTTCCCGGGTTCCTTCCACATCAATATCACTGATTCTGACCGGGATGGTATTGGATTCCTGTAAATCTGCCAGGATTTCCATACCCCTTCTGCCGCGCTGTCGGCGTAATCCGTCAGGTGAATCGGCAATATGCTGCAGTTCATCCAAAACAAACCGGGGAATGAGCAGCTCTCCTACCAGAAACCCCGTTAGGGCGATATCCGCAATCCTGCCGTCAATGATCACACTGGTGTCAACCAGAATAACCCTTTCCGCATCTGCCCCTTTACTCCCTTTATCGGCCATTGTAATAACTCTGCCACCAAAAATGGAAAATATATCATTCCTGCGGGAGATAAATACTGCCACGCCAATATAACCAAACAGGAGGACCCCGATGAACGGGAATACATCTCCCAAGATACCTGGTAGCCTGGAGAGAGGAATTGCCAGCAGAGCAGCAATCACCAATCCCACGAAAAGTCCAGCTAATCCGGATCCTAATGTTCTGGCATCCAGTTGGTATAATAAATTTCGTAATGTTTTAATCGGGCGCGTAGTTATAAGAGGTGTTAATACCAGGCCAAACAATGCGCCAACCAGACCAAAAATAACTGCCCCCTCCTCATTCGTAATTGTGGTTACACTTGCCAGGTCGACCCCAAAATATCCCCCCAATAACCCGAACACCACCATACCTACAATTCGAAAAATAAAATCAAAACTCATCATACCCCTCCTGAAAAAGAAAAATAGCGATCACCAGGTATCTGTGCTCGCCATAACCAATCCCATTCAAGAGAGATATTAATATGCCAATACTGCCTATTTACTAACAATAATCAAGAAAAAAACATAATGGCAGATAATAAAAAAATAATGGCAAAATAAGTCCCGGTGATTCGTTTGGCAGAGCCAGATAATAAAAATAAATAATAAATCCACCCTAATCATAGCATGAGGGCGCACTCAAGTCAACACGGGTTCTTTCCCTTAAGAAAACCTTAATAAAATTCAAATAAACCTAAACTGCCGGAGTAAATCCCCTGGTATAAACTGATAATTTTCTCCTTACCAGGAACGTTCTGTCGTATAATGGGACGTGCAAATAATTCCCAACCCGGGAGGAATTCATGGATGAAAAAAAATACAAAAAAATTATCAACGCCTGGAGCATGTACGATTGGGCAAATTCCGCCTTTGCGACTACCATCATGGCGGCAGTTTTACCGATCTATTATTCTGCGATCGCGAAGCCTTCTATTACGGCAACCCAAGCTACTGCGTACTGGGGCTATACTAACTCAACCGCCCTCTTATTGGTTGCCCTGCTCAGTCCTATTCTCGGGGCTATCGCTGACTTTCGGGGTCAAAAGAAACGCTACCTGACTTACTTTGCCCTGATTGGCATTACCGCTACTGCATTGATGTACTTCCTTACCTCCGGGGATTGGTTTTTCGCTTCGGTGTTATTCATCGTTGGGAATATCGGTTTTGCCGGTGCGAATGTATTTTACGACTCCCTTCTCCCCCACATCGCTCAAAAGGATGATATTGACCAAGTCTCAACCCGGGGATACGCCATGGGCTACCTGGGGGGAGGCATCCTGCTGGCAATCAACCTGGCAATGATTATGTTAGCACCAGAGCACCTGACGGCATTAATGACCAGGCTCTCTCTGGCCAGCGTGGCTGTCTGGTGGTTGTTCTTTACCATCCCCCTTTGGAAGCGAGTACCCGAACCTCCTCGCCACCTCCAGGAGGGTGAAATTGGATCCAACCCCATCCAGGCAGGGTTTAAACGTCTCTTAGGAACTTTTAAGGAAGTAAGAAAATATGGAGAGTTGTTTAAATTCCTGCTCGCTTTCTGGCTTTACAATGACGGCATAGGCACCATCATAAAAATGGCCACCATTTACGGCAACGAAATCGGCATTGGACAAAGTGATCTGATTGGTGCTTTATTAATGGTGCAATTTGTGGGCATTCCTTTTTCCTTTGCCTTCGGATGGCTGGCAAAAAATCTTGGAACAAAAAAATCCATTTATATCAGCCTGGGTGTGTATACCCTGATCTCCATCGGCGGTTATTTTATGAGCTCGGCAATTCATTTCTGGATCCTGGGTTTTGGAGTAGCACTGGTCCAGGGAGGAAGCCAGGCATTAAGTAGATCTCTATATGGCCGCATGGTTCCCAAATCACAATCGGCAGAATTTTTCAGTTTCTTCAGCGTCAGTGGGAAATTCGCAGGTATATTTGGTCCCTTAATATTTGGCTTGGTTAGCCAGCTGATGGGTAACAGCCGCCTGGGTATTGTTTCTCTCGTAATCTTCTTCATCGCTGGCGGTTTACTGCTTACCAGAGTGGATGAAGAGAAAGGAATCCGGATTGCCCAAGAGGCTGATGCTCTGGCAGTCCAGGAAACCTAATCTGTATGCCTGACCGTTTGGATCCAGATTTTCTGGATCAACAGCAGGTCATGTTCACCCGTATCGCCCGGCGGTATGACCTGATGAACCATTTGATGACGGGTTGGCGGGACAACGCCTGGCGGCGATATACTATCAAGCAGCTTTCCCTACCTCACTCCGGGAAACTGCTTGATCTTGGTAGTGGCACAGGCATGCTGGCGCTAGAAGCAGAGGAACAATTCCCTAAAAGTAAAATCTTTGCGGCAGACCTGACAATCCCCATGATGGAACTCGGGCGAAAAAGAAATCCCCAGGCCAAATTGGATTGGACTGCCGTGGATGGCTATAATCTGCCTTTTCCATCCGACTCATTGGATGGTGTCGTATCAAGTTTTCTGGTGAGAAATTTAAGCGATCCGCATCAGGGACTAACGGAACAGTACCGGGTACTAAAACCGGGCGGAAAAATTGCTATCCTGGAAACCTCCAGGAGACCAAAAGATTTCCTGTCTCCTCTAATACGCCTCTACATGTACAATCTAATACCAATGCTGAGTGGTATATTTACAGGAAACAAAGAAGCCTATACTTACCTCTATGAGTCCACAGAGAGTTTTCTCTGGGCAGAAGAATTAGCAGTCTACCTGGCAGTTGTTGGATTTAAGAAGGTTCTATTTAAGCGGTTTATGTTGGGAATGATTGCTGTTCACTGGGGTGAAAAATGACCGATTATCAACCTTCTGAACAGGCTGCTGAGCGGGGTGAACCTTCCTATGTCTGGAGGGACGGCCAGCACCGCAGACTGGAGATGATCCTGGATGCAGCTGGAGAGAGGATTAAGGGGAAAATCCTGGAACCCGGCTGCGGGGTTGGATTATATCTGGAATATTTAATTCCATTTGGGGGGAAAGTATTTGGATCAGAATTTGATCTGCCGCGGGCACATGCCTCTAAAGGCAAATCCGATCTGGTCCTGGGTGCCGCAGGCGAATATTTACCTTTCCCAACAGGTACATTTGACCTGATTCTCAGCAACGAAGTGATTGAACATGTGGTCGACGATCAACTGGCAATCCAGGAAATGATCCGCGTGCTCAAGCCAGGGGGCAGGTTGATCCTATTCTGTCCCAACCGCTGGTATCCCTTTGAGACTCATGGGATCTACTGGCGAGGAACATACCGGTTTGGCAACAAAGCACTGATAAATTACCTGCCGCGCCCCTTGCGAAATCGATTGGCCCCTCACGTCCGGGTCTACTCCCGGAGAGACCTGGATGTACTGTTCCGTGATCTGCCAGTGGAAATTAAGGCCAGAAGTGTGATTTTTGGTGGGTATGATAACATTATTTATCGCTTCCCTCGTTTGGGACGCGGGCTGCGTTTTATTCTTTACACCCTTGAAAAAACACCTTTAAGGGTGCTGGGATTGTCTCATTTCTGGGTAATTGAAAAAACAAAGGAAGATTCCTATGGTTGAAAATATTGAACAATTAATTGGCAATGCCCTTCGTGAACGGGGATGGCGCTTAGCCATTGCAGAATCCTGCACGGGTGGGTTGATCGGCCATAGGATCACCAATAACTCTGGCTCGTCAACTTATTATCTGGGAAGCATCACTGCTTACGCATATCGAGCCAAAGTGCGCTTGCTGCGTGTTTCCTGGGACACCTTGGAAAAATACGGCGCAGTGAGTGAAGAGGCAGTGAAAGAAATGGCCCTGGGCGTCAGGCACGCATTGGCTTCCGATATCGGTCTTTCCGTAAGTGGGATTGCTGGCCCAACGGGAGGTACCCCGGAGAAGCCTGTCGGTTACTCCTGGATTGGATTAAGCACCCCAAGGGGAATTTGGTCTCTCCAGCATACTGCCGGGGGAAACCGGATTGAGAATAAAAAGGAGATTGCTCAAACCGCACTGGAGTTTTTGTATCAATTCTTGGTAAATGATGGAAAAGATTGAAGTTACGACCAGGTTCAGGCGGGATGGATCCCTGATCCCGATTGAATTTATTATTGAGGACAAACCGATCCAGATTTTGGATATCGGCCGGCGATGGGAAACAGATGATGGAATCCACATCCTGGTGATGGATTTCCGACAACAAACCTATCACCTGTTTTTCCAAATCCTGAACCTGAGCTGGTATCTTGTCCAGGACATCAAACCGCCAGCTGAAGCACTCTGAGAGGAGAACATATGAGCCAAACTATACAAGATAACCTGGTGGTCACACTGGATTATTCATTGATCATCGAAGACGAATTAATGGAAAGTACGGAGGATGGGGAACCAATTCAGTTTATCCAGGGAATGGGTCAAATCATACCCGGGTTGGAAAATGCGTTATATGGGTTAAAAATTGGAGATCAAAAGCACGTGGTGGTCCAACCGGAGGAGGCTTACGGGGAATATGATCCAGAATCCATCCAGGAGGCCAAAAAGGATGAATTCAGCGAGGAAGTACCCCTGGATGTAGGGACTTTTTTAGACCTGGGAGATGATGAGGGTGATATCCTCAGCGCCCAGATAACTGCCGCGGATGAGGATACAATCACCCTGGATTTTAACCATCCCCTGGCCGGAAAGACGCTGAATTTTGAGATTACGGTGACTGATATCCGCCCCGCGTCTGAGGAGGAACTGGATCACGGGCACGTGCATTAGGATTACTATAGAAATTATACAGGGATGCAATCCCTTAAAGGGATTGCATCCCTGTATAATTAAATCATCAAGAAAGGGGGATATTTATGCCAATAAAGCGTGTTCACTTAATACCAGACCATTATTATCACATCTACAACAAAGCAGTCACGGATAACCTTTTATTTAATGAAGAAAAGAATTATCGTTTCTTCATCTCCAAGATCCAGGAATATCTACCCGATACAGCAAAGGTTCTAGCGTATTGCTTGATGCCCAACCATTATCATTTGATTGTTCAAATCAAAAATTGTGACTTTCCTTCATCAATGCGCAGGTTAGCATTGTCTTACGTGGTCGCATATAACAATTTTTACGACCGCAAAGGACATCTTTTCTCTGGGCGATATCAGCGAAAACACGTGGAAGATCTGCGTTACCTCCTCCATCTTTCTAGGCACATCCATCTTAATCCAGTAAAAGCGAAGTTGGTAACAAAGGCAGAAGAATGGAAGTATTCGAGTTATCGGGAATTTATTGGATTAACAAGGCCAGTATTTGTGAACCAATCTATCATCCTCGAGTTGATTAATGATTACCAGACATCAACCTTGAGCAATTTACAAAGCGATTACAAGGAATTCGTTGAGGATTGGGATTTTGAGTATATGAGCTTTAAGGTGAAGTGATGTAAAAACAAGGGATGCAATCCTTTAAAAGGATTGCATCCCTCCTATCGTTCACCTTCTGCTAAGCTACCTCACCTACAAGTACTACCTCAAACTCAAGTCCATCTTTTCCAGCTTCCACCCGGATTGTATCTCCCTCTCGAAACTCACCGGATAGGATTGCCAAAGCCAGGGGATCCTGAAGCTGTTTCTGGATGGTCCGTTTTAGCGGTCGGGCGCCATAATCAGGATCATATCCCTGATCAGAAAGGTAATACCGAGCTTCTTCGGAAACTTCCAGCGAGAATCCCTGCGCCTGGACAAGAGCTTTGACATGGTTCAATTGGATACCGACAATTTCTAAAATCTGATCCCGGGAGAGTGGATGGAAATCAACTATCTCATCCACCCGGTTTAAGAATTCAGGAGGGAAGGTAGCCCGGAGCGCTTTCCGGGAATACTCCCTGGCTTCGATCTCACTCCAATCCTCATTCTGGCCGGTCCAGGCTTCACTGCCGATATTGCTGGTCATGATCAACACTGAGTTTCTGAAATCAACCGTTCTGCCCTGTCCATCTGTTAATCGTCCATCATCCAGCAGCTGCAGCAAAGTATTAAATACCTCGTTGTGGGCTTTTTCGATCTCATCAAACAACACCACGCTATAAGGGCGCCTCCGGACAGCCTCGGTAAGCTGACCGCCTTCCCCATAGCCAACATACCCTGGCGGGGATCCGATCAATCTAGAAACAGTGTGCTTCTCTTGGTACTCACTCATATCAATCCGCACCATGGCTTCCTGATTATCAAACAAGAACTCAGCCAGTGCACGGGCCAGCTCGGTTTTTCCAACCCCGGTGGGTCCGATAAAAATGAATGATCCAATCGGTCGATGGGGATCCTGCAAACCAGCTCGTGATCTGCGTACTGCGTTTGATACCGCCTGAATCGCATCATGCTGACCTACCACCCGCTCATGAAGACGTTCTTCCATGTGAATTAGTTTCTGGGTTTCACTTTCCATCAATCGAGAGACGGGGATGCCAGTCCAGCGGGAAACCACGCCAGCTATTTCCTCCGCATCCACTTCTTCCTTCAATAATGCGCCATCTGCCTGGATTTCTTTTAAGCGCTCTTCCTTTTCTTTGAGAGACTCTTCCAGGTCCCTTAACGTGCCATACTGTAGTCGTGCAACCCGCTCCAAATCTGCTACCCGTTCCGCTTTTTCAATTTCAATCCGGGTTTGATCGATCTCTTTTTTAACCTGGCGGATCTCACCGATGACTTCTTTCTCCATTGTCCAGCGGGCATGAAGCTGGTTTTGGTTTTCCTTCAAGTTGGCCAACTCCTCCTTCAGTACATTTAATCTTTCCTTGGAAGACTTATCCGTTTCTTTTTTCAACGCTTCCCGTTCTATCTCCAGCTGCATAATTTGCCGGTCAACCTCATCCAGAGCGCGGGGTTTGGAATCGATTTCTGTCCTCAATCGTGCTGCCGCCTCGTCAATTAAGTCAATCGCTTTATCCGGCAGCTGCCTATCTGCAATATAGCGATTGGAAAGTGTTGCGGCAGCAATGGTTGCAGGATCAGTAATGCGCACACCGTGGTGGATCTCATAGCGTTCTTTTAACCCGCGCAAAATGCTGATCGTTACTTCCACGCTGGGTTCTTCGACCAGCAAAGGTTGGAATCTACGTTCCAGGGCAGCGTCTTTTTCAATGTATTTGCGATATTCATCCAGTGTGGTAGCGCCAATCAGATGCAGCTCACCTCTGGCGAGCATTGGTTTAAGCATATTGCCGGCATCCATTGCTCCTTCGGCAGCGCCCGCACCGACCACAGTATGCATCTCATCCACAAAGAGAAGAATCTCACCTTCTGCTGATGTAATTTCATTTAATACTGCCTTTAACCGTTCTTCAAACTCCCCCCGGTATTTTGCACCAGCAACCAATGCACCCATATCGAGCTGAATAAGTTTTTTCCTCTTCAACCCTTCTGGAACATCGCCATTTACGATGCGCTGGGCCAACCCTTCCACAACGGCAGTTTTTCCCGTTCCCGGATCGCCAATCAGGGCAGGATTGTTTTTTGTCCTGCGGGACAAAATTTGAATCAACCGGCGGGTTTCTTCGTCCCGGCCAATCACTGGATCCAGTTTTCCTCTCCGGGCTAAATCGGTCAAATCCCGACCGTACTTCTTTAAAGCTTCATAAGTATCCTCTGGCGTCTGGGATGTTACCTGCTGGGAACCACGAACCTCCTTCATGGCATTCAGCACAGCATCTTTTGTTAACCCATATTGCTCTAAACGCCGTCCTTCAGGACTCTCGGTCAATCCCAAGAGGAGATGCTCGGTTGATACGTATTCATCCTGCATTCCTCTGGCATACCGCTCACCAGCAGAAAGCACGTCGGTGGTTTTTCTATTCATGGTGACCCGGATATTGCCTCCGTAGACTTTTGACCGTTCAGCAAGATCTTTACGAAGTTCCTCCTGCAGTCCCTGAATAGAACCCGCAACCTTGGTAACAATAGCGGGCACAACACCCTCACTTTCCTCCAGCAGGGCAAATAGCAGGTGAATTGGTTCAATTTCCTGATGATTAAATTCTTCAGCCAGGCGCTGCGCACGCAAGACGGCCTGCTGCGATTTTGATGTATATTTCTCTAAATTCATTTATTTTCCTCTATGAGTCACCCCCTGAGAGATGGTCAAAGCTCTCATGGGGTTGGATTCATTTTAATATTATAGATGTTCAATCTAAGAAATGAGTTAGAGAAATGTAAAAGGAAAATATGAGTTGGAAATATGACAGGCCCCCGGAGCTTGAGGGACCAAGTCCCTCAATTACGCTATTCCACAATCACTTCAAACTCACCATCGCTCACACGAACTTGAAGTTGTTCCCCGGTGCTGACCTGCCCGACGCGGTAGATAGTGGATCCATCTTCCGCAGTCACTACTGCGTAACCGCGCTTTAAGATAGCTTCCGGGTTCAACGCGGAAAGTCGAGCCAGGAAAGACTTACAGGTTTCTTGAGACCCTTTCAGATACACAGCAATCGCCCGTTCCAACCGGCTGGATAATTCATCCAGGCGCTGCCGGCCGCTGTTGATTTCCCCCAGGGGTGAGAGACGGGTGATCCCCACCAATAAGTTTTCCATCTTCCAACGCTGTTCTGAAAGGTATCCCTGGATTGCTCTCACCAAGCGCGTACTTAATTCATCCAATCCGGAACGCAACTCCCCTTGATCCGGTACGGCAAGTTCTGCTGCCGCCGTGGGTGTCGGCGCCCGCAGATCGGCTACAAAATCAGAAATTGTAAAATCCGTTTCATGTCCCACGCCGCTGATTACTGGTACAGGAGATTCGCTGATCTTCCGGGCAACTCTTTCATCATTAAAAGCCCATAAATCTTCCATGGATCCCCCACCCCGGCCAATCAGGATCAAATCCGGTTTTAGCTCGTAAAGTCGATCTAAAGCGGCAGCTATCTCCGTCGGGGCATTCTCCCCCTGGACTGATGATGGCGCCAGCAGGACCTTGACCAGTGGATAACGTCGCTGCAGGGTATCCTTCATATCCTGGAAGGCTGCCCCGGTTGATGAAGTGACTATCCCAATCCGGGAAGGCCAGGGGGGGATTAACCGCTTCCGTTCGGGATCAAACAGCCCTTCACCCTCCAGCTTTGCCTTCAGTCGCTGGAATTCCTGGTAGAGCGCCCCCTCTCCCCGGGGTCTGAGAAAATCAATATAAAGCTGGTATTGCCCCCGCTGTTCATAGACACTCAGGTTCCCGTGAGCCTCCACGGCAGTGCCCTCCTGGAGGGGAGTTGTCAGCAGTGCAGCCCGGTTTTTCCACATCACACAGCGCAGGGATGAGCCCTGATCTTTAAGTGTGAAATACAGGTGTCCCGAGGCAGGGCGGGAAAGATTGGAGATTTCCCCTTCTACCCAGAGATCCTGCAGGCTGCTGTCTGCCTCCATTAAACCTTTAAGGTAGCTGTTTACCTCTGAGACAGTCCAGTAACGTGAAAAACCTGGTAGTTCCGGTGCTGAAAACATAATCCAAGTATACAAGCTTCAGGTAGAGGGTACAAGGTCCGGATGACATCCCTCTCAAGGATGATCTTCCTTTTTGGAAAATTTCCTTTGCGAGGGCAAGGGTAAATCTGCTGGGCTCGTTTGTAATCCAGATAGGAGGCAAAACTGACCTGTGATACAATTTTTTTGCTATGGAAATCTCCCAACATCTGCAGGATATCCTGGATTCAGTCCCTAGCCAACCGGGATGTTACTTGATGAAGGATTCTGAGGGCAAAGTGATTTATATCGGTAAAGCCGTCAACTTGCGGCACCGGGTCCGATCTTATTTCCATGCCAGCGCTCAAAAAAATCCCCGCACCTCCCAACTGGTCTCCCAAATCAGGGATATTGAATGGATCATTGTCGCTTCTGAGCTGGAAGCCCTGATCCTGGAGATGAACCTGATCAAAGAATACCAGCCGCACTATAATGTCCAGCTCAAGGATGATAAACGTTATCCATTTATCAAGATCCACTGGGCAGATCCCTTCCCAAAAGTTACCGTAACCCGCAAAGTGGAAAAAGATGGATCCCGCTATTATGGTCCCTATATCAATGTCTGGGCTGTTAACCAGACTCTCGATGTATTACGGCGGATCTTTCCTTACCTGACCTGCAGCCGGACCATTACTGGTGAAGATCAGCGGGCTTGCCTGTATTACGATATTCAGCTCTGTACGGCACCTTGTATTGGTCGGATCGACCAGGCGGGCTACCGGGAAATGATCAAAGAATTGGGGGCTTTCCTCAACGGACGGACTGAATCCATTACATCCCGCCTCGAAGTGGAAATGGACCAGGCCTCCGCAGTAATGAAGTATGAGCGGGCAGCCCAGATCCGGGACCAGCTGGATGCCATCCAGAGAATCGTTGAGGAGCAGCGGATTATCTCTACCAAATTTACAGATAGTGATGTAATCGCCATGTCCAGCCTGGACAACAACGCCTGCGTGCAGGTCTTTTTTATCCGCGGGGGAAAACTGACCGGCAGGGAATATTTCCTGGTCGAGAATACCGATAAAACAGCTGACCAGGATTTATTATCCGAAGTAATTAAACAGTTTTATGATCAAGCTCCAACCATTCCACCCGAGATATTATTACCTCGTGAAGTAGAAGAGGCAAAAATTATCCGGCAGTGGTTAAAGAGCCAGCGAGGTGGAAAAAAAGTAGAGCTCATCATCCCCAAGAAAGGGGAAAAGAAAAAACTGGTCACGATGGCAGCCGAAAATGCGGCTTCCATGCTAAAGGCACTGAAGACCCAGGAAAAATCCGAACAGGCCCGGGCAGAGGGCGCGCTGGATGATCTTCAAACGCAGCTAGAACTCAGCACACCCCCCCTGCGGATTGAATGTTACGATATTTCCAATACCCAGGGTACCGCCCTGGTGGGCAGTATGGTGGTTTTCCTGAATGGACGACCGGAAAAGGGTCATTACCGCCAGTTTAATATCCGCACCGTGCAGGGTCCTGATGATTACGCCAGCATGGAAGAAGTCCTCCGGCGTCGTTTTCAACGTCTGGTTCTATCCCAGGAGGAAAAGAGCCAGCCGGGGGGCAAACCAGACCCTTCCTTTTCTTCCCTGCCCGATCTGGTCCTGATTGACGGCGGCAAAGGACAGCTGAACAGGGCAGTAGATGTGCTGCGGGAATTTGACCTGCTGGATACCATCACAGTTGCCGGTTTAGCCAAACGGCAGGAAGATATCTACCTTCCCGGTGAATCCTATCCGGTCCAATTTAAGAAGGACTCTCCTGGTTTGCATCTGCTGCAGCGGTCCCGGGACGAAGCCCACCGTTTTGCTATTTCAGCCCACCGCAAACGGCGATCCCGCCAGGGATTGGAGTCCAGCCTAGAAAAAGTGCCTGGCATAGGCCCTGCCCGGCGCAGGGAATTATTAAAAAAATTCCATACAATTCAGAACATTCGGGGCGCAAGTGTGGAGGAACTCTCTCAAATACCAACAATAACTCTCAAAATCGCTCAATCTATCAAAAAGCATTTGGAATAAAAGGCCGATCGTGCTAAAATGAGCCTCAATTGAACTTATCAGCAATCGTTAAGGAGCCTTATGTCCCGCAATAAACGTCAAATACGAACCCAGAAAATTGTTATGAGCATTATTGGTATCTTTATAATCCTCGCCATGGTTCTCTCGCTGGTTCGATTCTAAGTTATTATCACTTCTTCCCTGTCAACTAAACATCACTGGAATAAAGGAGTTGGGTATGGTTAAGAACAGATCCACTCTCTGGTATACCGCCCTGATCATTGGCTGGGGTTTTGACCTTTTTTACTGGAATAAGCCGATCGGGATTTCCTTTACCCTCCATATTATCCTGCTGCTGGCCGGCCTGGTTTACCTATCTTTCAAAGAGGAAAAGCTGCCGGTTAATAAAAGCCTGCCGCTGATAGGGGTCATTCTGCTTTTCAGCACCCTGGGTTTTATCCGGGAAGAACCTTTTACCAGGACGTTAAACCACCTGATAGCCGTGGGGATGCTGGGTTTATTCACCCTCTCCTACCGGGGCGGCCGCTGGTTTGCTTACAACGAAGCCGATTACCTGGTGGGTGCCTTCCGGATATTTGTTAATTCAATTTCCCTTCCATTTAACTTAATCAGCTCCCGGAAGGAAGAAGAGGACGAAGAAAACGGGGAAGAAAAGCCTAAACGGTCAGGGCTAAGAAAGTCCCTGCCCTATCTGCGGGGGATCCTGCTGGCGCTGCCGGTCCTGGCGATCCTGGCATCCCTGCTGTCAGCGGCCGATCCGATCTTTTCTGAATGGCTGACGGATCTCATAAAATTACTGCGGCTGGAAAAATTACCGGAGTATATCCTGCGCCTGGCCTTGATTGCGATCTGGACCTTCCTGGTCGCGGGTGTGCTGCTGCAGGCTATTTTTAAGAGTGAAGAGGAAAAGTTAATCGGGGTGGATCAGCCCTGGCCGCCGCGTTTCCTGGGTTCCACAGAAACCACCATCATCCTGGGCAGCGTTAACCTGCTCTTTTTCTCCTTTGTCACCATTCAGTTTAAATATTTTTTCGGGGGAGAAAAAAATATCTCCCTGCAGGGATACACCTACTCCGAATATGCCCGACGTGGTTTTGGTGAACTGCTGGCGGTAGCTTTTTTCACCCTCTTTATCATCGTGGTGTTAAGTGGAATCACCAAAAGGAAAGAAAAGCGGGATCGGGTTACCTTTTCGGTTTTGACCGGCGCTCTAACGGCCTTCATCGGCGTGATCCTGGTCTCATCTTTACAGCGCCTGGCACTTTACGAAGCCGCCTACGGTTTTACCCGGCTGCGGACCTACTCCCACCTCTGCGTTTTGTGGATCGGGGTCTTGTTCCTGGCTATCCTGATCCTGGAAATTCTCCAGCAGTGGCGCTTTTTTACCCTGGCAACCACCGCTGCCATCGCGGGTTTTGTGCTGACCATGAACTTTGTGAATGTGGACGGGCTTATCACCCGCCAGAATATTCAGCGGGTTAAAACCAACCAGGATTCCCTGGATACCCACTATATTAAAACCCTCTCCAACGATGCCATACCGGATCTGATTAAACTGGCGGAAGACCCGGCGCTCAGCGAGCGGGAATCAAAAGAAATAGCCGCTGTCCTGGCCTGCCGGGCACACGAATTAAATGAGAAAGAGGTCAAGTGGCAGAGCTTCCTGGTGCCAACTTTCCGGGCAAAAAAAGCTCTCCAGGAGAATTCCCACTTATGGGAAGACGTCCAGGTAAAAGAAAAGGATTACTCCTGGTTTGTTGAATTGGAAGATAAAAAATTCTACTGCGATTACCGGGGATGGGAATGACCCATTCTAAATGAGATTAACTATCCAATGAGAGAGAGATCGATAATCCCTGGTTAATCTTTTCCATTTCTCCTGGGACCAGGGTCCCTAATTTGTTAACCAACCTCGCTTTTTTTTAACTAGCGAAAACCCTTTCCAAAAAGAGTTTTTAAGAAGCCGTTAATTACTGATTAACTGGGGTAAGTTTTGGGCTTGAATATCTCGATCGAGCTTTTTATCCAGGGCAAACTCGCGCTCCAGGGCAACCCTGACGAAGGCGGATTTGGTTACCCCGCTTTTTTCTGCCGCCCTGGATAGTTCGCTGTTCAGGGATTCAGAGATCAGGATTTTAATGCGTTGGTTTTTTTCTCTGTCTTTCATTTTCAGCTTTGCATTAAACATTTTCTACTGCAACCCGGGGGGAAGTCTTGGCTGCCCGGTACTCATCGATCCAGGGGTCATCTCGCAGGCGAAGGAAAATGGGGTGGTCAGTGTTTAAGCACTTCCACTCACCCCTGGTTTTTTTATGGTAGGTGTGCACCATACAGACCGGGCACCAGAGAAATTTAGTGTGAGGATGGGTTTTTTGGTTCATCGCTAAGCTGCCTTTTAGCAGGGTAATAAATGACCTGCCGTGGTTGTTATGGTGCAAGATATGTGCCAGATAGACTTAATTACCCCTATATGTGCGTGTTTTTCATATTCGAACCCCCAGTTGTATGGGGAACTGCCCTTTGTGTGAATTTTATAGTCAGTTTTCAGGATTCGTTTGAATTTAGTTCAAATCTAAAGGATCGGTAAGATGTTAACTTTGGAATGTTTTCCGTTAAAACGTTTCAGCTCAAGATCATGTTTATCATTTCAAAAGCCAACCCGTTGACTTGATTAACCGGGCGTGTTAGAATTTTCAGCGCATGGGGGCGTGTAGCTCAATGGTAGAGCAGTGGCCTTTTAAGCCATTGGTTGCGGGTTCGAGTCCCTCCACGCTCATCGAGTAAAATCCCTCAATTTTTGAGGGATTTCGCTTTAAAATCCGTTTTCGGGTGCATGTGGGGTGCATATCAATTAGATAATTCTTCGTTATAGATCAATAAATATTCAATTTCCCCCTTAATATTCATGTGATTCTCAAAATTTATTCACATTTTTTGACTAACGGAGAGGCTGAGCCGCCTGCGCGGGTCATGCAAAACTCCTCCTGCTACAAGAGCAACAGCAAATCCAAGGGTGCCGCGATGTGTGCTGCGCGAAGCGCAGGTCGGCTCCAGCCATTGTTAGGCGGCTCCGCCCCTACTGCCCACGTGCCACCTGGGCCTGGCGTACTATCTCTTCTGTCTGCTCCAAATGACTCTCTTCATGCATCAATCCAAGCACGAACTGCCCTATCGCATTCACCATCGGCCTGTCCGACCACACCTCATACGCGTTCTCCAAATGCGCCTCTTCCGGCCACATCTCCAAGCTCGCTAACCGCATCCGCCGACTCTCCTCCA
>JBARSF010000069.1:0-3577 GCA_049644605.1 Anaerolineales bacterium
CAAAATCTACCCCGGGTAACAGCGTGTCCACATCCATGAAGATCTGTTCTTTGCTAAAGTGCTGTTCCAACACAGTAAATATCGCAAAGGTATACCCCTTTGAATCGGCTCTGCGATAGTTTAGAAAGATCTTTCCAGTCATTTATGAGCGTTTCATTTTGCAATCAGCAGCTTGCTTATCCATTACTTTAATATAACATATCCTTAAAACTCTGTTCTATCTCCCACAAATAACATTTTTATGATATACGATAATTACATTTTTCACAAATGATATTAGAATAGCAGTACATTTATCGTTCTCCCTATACATATCTTAATGATTATTAATTGGGGCTTGAGCAAAAAAAAACAAGCCCTACTAGCAGTACGAAGGAGTCTTGTTTTTAGGTTATCTTATGGGCCCGGTAGGATTCGAACCTGTAACCTATGGGATCAAAGCCCATATCCTGTACGGTACTAATTTGGGAATATTCTTTGGGGGAAAATAAAGGGAAAAGTGGGCCCGGCAGGATTAAGAGCGAGGGTGAATACCTATCACCCATCGCTCAATCCTGAGGTAAAGTACCGAAGGGCGAACCTGCGACCTGGCGGATAACGGCTTTATTCCATGTCGGCTACAAATGAAGTAAACGAAACAACTAACGATTGCATTACCTGCTGGTGGGCGGGACTGTCCCAACTACTGTAGACCAGAGACTCAGGTTGCATTTTCGCCCAGAATACAACCCTGCGCAGCAGTTCAGGTGCATGTGGGATTATGTGTTTTTTCTTTGTTATATATGAATTTACAGATAGGCAGTTCCGAATGCTAGTGCTTTTTATGTTTTATCATGTATCGATCCAAATCCTTTTGATCTAATGTTCTGTGTGAATTCTTTGATAATCTTTTGCCATATTTGCCATACCTGCATTCATCAGTTCTGACTCAAAATAAACAAACTCATTTTTATCAATGTAATACCTATCCAGTTGCTCATTTCTTATTTCGGTATAGAGTTTTTCTGCATCTTCCTGTCCCGAATGAACAAGTATGTCAAAAACTGTAAATGCGGCTGATTTCTTTGGGAAATCGTATGGTTCGTCATAAAGAACAGCTAGTATTCTAGGCACCATAAAGGTTGGCCATTTTATTACAATCTCATTTTCGTAAACAGGTTCTTTTACATTTCGTAACGTGACAATAAAAACCTCATCTTTCTCAATCCTTTGAGTATGACTTTGAAAACCATTGATGCTACCGTCCAGGCTGCTCGATAAAATTCTCTTTAAACCGTTTCCAATTGGATAGCGATGATAAAACCATCCATACTCATTGAAAAATAGTTCCTTTGACTCATCTGTCAGGAGGTTATTTGAATATAGGGCTCTATCAAACAAATACAAGTCTTCCACGGTCGATAATAGATGGCCAGCACCAAGAGTAAATGACATATCCAAAAAGGATGCTTTTTCAAGACCGGTGAAATAATCATAGGTATACCCCACTGCACGATTTTCAATTGGTTGTGCAGTTACATCCGATAAGGTGTTCTTCATTCCTGCAGGTTTGCATATATTTTCTTCAAGTACTTGATCATACGATTTTCCTGTAACTCGCTCGATTATTAAACCCAAGAGAGCATATCCAAAATTGCTGTATTCCCTTCCTTTTCCTGGTTCAAACACAAGTTCTTGTTGAGCAATAATGTCAAGCAGTTCTTCGCGTGTATAAAATTCCTTTTCAATATCTATTAAATTTGTAATTCTTGATTCGCCAGTAATGCCAGCCGTATTGGTTAAAAGTTGATGGATGGTAATATTCTGCCCTTTTTCTTTTGGAAATTCGGGCAAGTATTGGGTGAGTTTTCCATCTAATTGCAGTTTTCCGTCTTCAACAAGTTGAAGAATAAGCATGGCTGTGAAAGGTTTTGTAAACGAAGCTATTCTAAATTTCGTGTCAGAAGTGTTTAATATGCGATCTTCAATATTTTCATAGCCAAAGGCATCGTTGTAAATAATATCGCCGTTCACAGCTACGAGAACAGCACCTGAGAATTGACCGTTTTCATAAATAGTTCTTACTATTTCTCCAATTTCTTCGGTTGTTTCTTGAGTGGGATTAATGATTGAAGTATCGTAAATAAATACATAAACGATAACGGCAAAAATTAAGACAAATATCGGTAAAATTATTCTTATTGTTCTTTTTGATGTCTTCATTTAATCCTCTTTGCGCATTACATTTTTTGCTTTTCAACTATTGGATATAAGAATATGTATTATCTCCCATTGTTTCTGATAAGCATTCTTATCATAATCTAAAATTGCCCATAGAGATGATTCAACAACCAATATTTAGATTAATTAATGGGGAATAGAATAAACAAAAAACAGGCTATTTCGAGTATGAAATAAGCCTATCTTTTGTGGTTTTGGTGGGCCCGGCAGGATTTAAGATCGAAGGGGATTTCATTACAACCATCGCTCAATCCCGAAGTCCATCAGCTTGAGCTGAATTCTTGGCTTGTTCTGCTTTCCTGAGATTCTGGATAGCAAAAACATATTCAACCAGGATATTCTTATATTGCTCCATGAGTTTATTTAATGCCCTATGATGGTCCATTCCTTGTGATGGGAGATCGTTTGCATACTGAGGAATCCCGCCGGGGGTCATTTTCCAAGTAAAGTCTTTGCCAGCCTGAACGTATCCATATTTGATTAACATCGAGCCAACCAGACCAATCAAATCTCTGATCGCTTCATCCATGGATTTGTTCGATCGCTTTTCAAATTGATAGGAATACGTCATATCGGTGATCGTCCGATCAGGGATTACTTCCCGGTGAAGCCAGATCTGGCTGTCATCAAGCCGTTTATTGGTATGTTCTGGCAATGAATCGAGAATTCCTGTAAATTCTCGTTTCAATTCTTCTAACTTTTCGGTGCCAAGGCTTCTGGTTACTTCTGGTAGATATTTAAAATAGCTCTTCATGAGTTTGATTGACAATTCCCGGATGTATGAAGCCGCTATTCTTTTAAACTCAGGAATGAGTTTTTCGCCCTGTTCTTTAATTGAAACAAGGATTTTTCGTTCCTGGGCGATTATTCGGTCATAATCTGTGCTGTTCATTTTTTTCTCACAGGCGTTTTCGCTGCTATGAAATTCAATCTGATTATTAATATAACCGAATAATAATGAAAATTAGCAGCGGTTTTGACAAGGTCATATAGCACAGGATGATCCGATCTCAAAACACAAGGGGCTAATCCATCGTGTGCAATATAGGCCTGGTAGGGTAGATTGCGGGGGGATTGATCAAAAGGATCAGGAATTCAGCAAGAATATTATCTGACTGATAGGAATGACACCAAACCTTCCTCTAAAAGATGGGCCCGGCAGGATTTAAGAGCGAGGGCGATTTCCATCCGCCCATCGCTCAATCCCGAAGCTAAGAGCTGAGGGACCAACCTGCGACCTGGCGGATAACGGCTTTATTCCTACTCGGTTACATTTTGACATATAAGAACTAACGGTTTGCGTTACGCGCCGCGTAGCGGTCGCTGTGCACGCTGTGTTGGGCGCTTTTCATAAATA
>JBARSF010000070.1:0-29210 GCA_049644605.1 Anaerolineales bacterium
TTTCCGCCGTTCCCATTCCCGACCCCCGCGCCACGCGGGCGCGCAAGCGCATCATCCTTGAAGGCGATCCCCCCAGCCCGGACCAGATCTCTGCTGGCTGCCGCTTCCATCCCCGCTGCCCCAACGCCAAAGAGCACTGCAAAACGCAAACCCCACAATGGCGCGAAATCAAACCTGGTCACTGGGTCACTTGCAACGATTGTTAAATTGAAGTAAGTATGCCAGATTACCTGGATTTAAAAACTCTGTTGAACGTTCCTTACGTTGACCCAGACTTGGGGTTTGAGATCTCTCCTAACGGTTCGCAGGTGGCTTTTTCGTGGAACCGGAGCGGACGCTGGGAAATATACACCCTCGAACTTAAGAGACAAGCTCCCCCCCGTAAAATCACACAGGGAAAAGGAGCGAAGTTCGCACCTCACTGGAGTCCAAACGGTCAGCTGCTGGCCTATGCACTAGATCTAGATGGCGGGAGGTGAAAAAAGGTCATTGGGTCGCATATCATGAGGTCTAATTCTAAAGTAAAATTTCGTCAACAAATAAATACTAAATGAGGAGAAAACTATGCCAGATCACCTGGATTTAGAAATCCTGCTGAAGGTTCCTCATGTTGATCCAGACTTGGGATTTGATATTTCTCCCGATGGTTCGCAGTTGGTATTTTCCTGGAATCAGACCGGTCGCTGGGAAATATATTGCCTTGATCTGAAAGGGAAGTCCTCTCCCAGGATCATCACCCAGGGCAAAGGAGCCAAATTTGCTCCCCGCTGGAGCCCCGACGGCAATTCAATAGCATACGTGCTGGATCTGGATGGCAGTGAGAATTATGACATCTTTGTATATCATCCAGACCCTGGAACTCACACGAACCTGACTCCAGATACGCCCGATGCGATTTTGCCATTATTTGATTGGTCGCCAGACAGCCAGCAGATCGCCTTCTGTTCTGACCGGGGAGGATGTTTTGATACTTATGTCATGCCGTCAGGAGGAGGGGAAGCTCAACAAGTGCTGGGGATTCCCTATCCGGACTCTGAGGTAGTCTGGTCGCCAGATGGAAAAAAATTGGCAGTAGCTTCTGAAGGAAAAGCCCAGGACAGCTGGATTCATATTGTGCCCCTGGATGGTGGTGATCCCTATCCTATCAGCCTGGATGGCAGCCAGATCAGCGCCAAGGACCCCTGCTGGTCCCCGGACAGCAGGACTCTGCCTTTTTCCTCTGATCTGCAGGGAAAGTTTGAAATCGGTCTTTTTGAGATCAAAAATAGATCTTTTTCCTGGTTAACAAATGGACCGGGAGAAAAAGAAAGCCCGGATTGGTCTGAGGATGGGTTTTTGGCCTATGTTACCAGTCACGGTCCTAAGACCAACCTGACCCTGATGGATATGAAAGAAGGGTCAATCTCCACTCACCAGGTGGAAACCGGAGTGATCTATACCCCAAAATTCACGCCAGCCCAGGATCAAATCATCTTTGTATTTGATAACCCGCGGCATCCTGATGATCTGTGGGCATTCAACCGCTTGACAAATGAGTTCCGGCAGCTCACCCATTCCCTGCCGCCTGGGTTTGAACAAACCCCTTTTACCATGCCTGAAGAAGTTTGGTACCCCAGCCTGGACGGGACTGATGTCCCTGCCCTGCTCTACCGGCCCAAGCAAACGGAGAACCCACCACCAGCAGTTATCTATATTCATGGCGGACCCAACTGGCTGACCCAGGTCACCTGGGATCCGCTAGTGCAGCATATGGTCAGCCGGGGCTGGGTGGTACTGGCGCCAAATTATCGCGGTTCAACCGGCTACGGCCGGAAGTGGATGAATGCCAATCGCTTTGATCTGGGGGGTGTGGACACAGCGGATGTCGCTGCCGGGGCAGATTTCCTGGAACGGGCAGGAATTGCTGACGCAAAAAAAATAGCCCTCACCGGGAGGAGCTGGGGAGGGTATCTGACAATGACCTGCCTGACCCAGTTCCCCGAAAAATGGACTGCAGGATCGGCTGTAGTTCCATTCCTGAACTGGTTTACCAGCCATGAGAACTCGCGTGAAGACCTGCAGCATTGGGACAGAGAAAACTTCGGGGATCCTGTTACCAACAACGATATCTGGCATGAACGCTCACCGTTTTTCTTTTTAGATCAGATTCAGTCCCCTGTGCAGTTGATATGCGGGGAAAATGATGTGCGTTGCCCGGCTAGTGAATCAAAACAGGCCTATGAAAAGTTAATCAACCTGGGAAAAGAATGTGAATATCATCTCTACAGGGATGAAGGGCATTCGTTCTTAAAAATCGAAAATCAGATCAAAAGCAAAGGTCAAAGCGCAGAATTTTTAGCAAAATACCTGGAATAAAATACTAAAATTAAAGCGAGGAAAATATGCTCAACAAAGCCAAAACAATTCAATCTGAAATGGTCGCCTGGCGGCGGGATATCCATATGCATCCTGAGTTGGGATTTGAAGAGGAGCGCACTTCTGCGCTGATCGCTAAAACAATGGAAGATTTAGGCTACCGGGTTCGTACCGGTGTCGGAAAAACCGGCGTGGTAGCGGAACTGGGAGAGGGAAAACCGGTTGTCGCCATCCGGGCTGATATGGACGCCCTACCGATTCAGGAAGCCAACCAGGTGTCCTACAAGTCAACCAATGACGGGGTGATGCACGCTTGCGGTCATGATGCCCATGTAGCGATGGCCATGGGCACCGCCAAGCTGTTGGCTGCTGAGGAATTTTCTGGCACTGTGCGTTTCCTCTTTCAACCTTCTGAGGAAACCGATGATGGAGAGTTCAGCGGTGCTCCCAGAATGATTGAAGATGGGGCGATGGAGGGTGTTGACTATGTGCTGGCCCAACATGTGGATGCATCAACCCGCACGGGTGAGATTGAGGTCGCTACCGAATTTGCTTCAGCCGGGGTGGATACCATGTATGCCACCATCATCGGACAGGGCGGACACGGCTCAGCCCCTCACGAAGTGATTGACCCGATTTTTATCAGCGGCTATGTGATCCTGGCCCTGCACGGCATCGTATCCAGGCAGCTGAAGCCTTCCGACTCTGGCGTAATCAGCATCGGCTCAATCCACGGCGGCGTGGCAGATAATGTGATCCCGGAAGAAGTTAAAATGTTAGCAACCATCCGCTATTTCACCCCGGAAGTGCAGGAAAAAATCCACGCTGAAATTAAAAAGGCCCTGGAAATTTCCCGCACCCTGGGAGGGGATTATAAGTTGAGGATCCAGATCGGTTTTCCTCCCATGCACAATCATCCAGATGTAGTTGCTCTGGTTAAAAAGGTTGCTGGCAATCTGCTGGGAGAGGACAAAATAAACCAGCCTGAACTCGATATGGGGGCAGAGGATTTTGCCTTTTTCCTTCAGAAAGCTCCTGGCGCCATGTTTATGCTGGGCTGCGAGGTTGAGGGAGATACCCGCCGGCACCATGACCCCAGGTTTGACATTGACGAGGACTGCATGCCCATTGGCGTGGCAATATTTACCGAGGCAACTCTCCGAATCATGAATCAATACGATACATAATCCTGCTGCTTTATTTGGAGCCCATGGAAAATATCCCTGCTTTATTTCCAAGCACGTATGATGCATCCCGTGAGCGTTTCCGCCAATATTTAAGCGCAGTGCGGAAACGCTGGCCTGATGCTGTACTCTTCCAACAACGTCTTTCGGGCAGCCAAGATCTGACCATCGATTGGATCCAGTCCAATGCCATCGAAGAGAATAATAAAATCCTGATTTTAACGACCGCCGAACACGGGATCGAAGGATATGTTGGCTCTGCTATGCTGCAGCTGTTTAAGGAACATTATCTTGACCAACTTAATCCGGCGAATACCGGGCTGCTATTAGTCCACGCTATGAACCCCTGGGGAATGAAAAACCGCCGGCGAACCAATGCCAACAATGTTGACCTCAACCGGAATTTTGTCTATCAAACCACTGATCTAGATCCTGATTACAACCCTGCCAGTAGAGAAATTGATGCCATTCTGCATCCGCACCTCCCCCTAGGGAATTATTACTGGAGTCACATCGCCTTCCTTCTGCAGGTGCTCCGCTATTCCTTAAAAATGGGTTTAAAGAATTTTCGATCTATTTCCCTGTTAGGCCAGTACCACAATCCCCTTGGGATCCACTACGGAGGTAATTCTATCCAGGAGGAAACTCAGGCAGTAATGAATTTCTACCGTAAAGCACTGAAGGAATATCAGCAAATCCTGCTGCTGGACATGCACACCGGGCACGGTCCCCACTACCAGATGAGCCTGGTCAACTCGGTTTTTGAAACTGGCAAATCGAAGGAATTTGAAGAGCGCTTCAATTACCCGCTGGTAGTGGCGGCAAATCCGGATGAGTTCTACGATCTCCGTGGTGATATGATCGATTATATTTACACCCTGAAACAAAAAGAATTTCCCCAAAAACGACTGTATGCCACTTCCTTTGAATTTGGCACCTATGGTGATTCTACCCTGGCAGCCCTGCGTAGTATGCGCACCATGCTGTTCGAGAACCGCGTCTTTTGTCAGGGGGCAAGAAAATCGAAAACTCGGGCCCAAGCGGCGCGAGCACTCGGAGAGATGTTTGCTCCCAAGGATAACGACTGGCGGGTCAAAGCCGTTGAGGATGCCGATCAGGCTTTTGCTGGAATCCTAAAATCTGAAGGGTATATCCTTTAAATGATCTGCCGGAAATCGTGACCTTTATCAGATACTTCTACTTGCTTCTGGGCCAATCTGTAAAAAATAGTCCTCTGAACATCGAGGACTATTTTTTTACCCTGAATTCAAGGAATATATTACCCGCGACCCGCAACCGCTTCGAGTGAATCCAGGATGATTTCGATACACTCCCGGATTTGGTTTTCAGTAATGATAAACGGTGGGGCAAACATCAAGTGATCACCAGCAGTACCATCGATGCACCCACTCCCTGGATAGAGGATCAACCCCCGATTAAATGCTTCATCCACTACTTTCTGTGAAAAATGAAACCGGGGATCAAAGGGCTCTTTTGAGTTCTTGTTCCGGACAAATTCAACTCCCCACATCATGCCCTTTCCCCGGATATCACCGACGACAGGATGATTTTTTAATTTTTCCAGCAGCAGTTTATTAATAATTTTTCCAGTTTCAGCAGCTCTTACAACCAGGTGGTATTCAAGTATATAATTTAAGGTTGCCAATCCAGCTGCACCGCCAACCGCATGGTGGGAAAATGTTCCCCCATGATTAAAATTTCCGCTGCCCCTTGAAATTAAAGCAACATACTCCCCTTTTACAGCCATAATACTGAGTGGGAAATATCCGCTGGTTGCGCCTTTTCCAATCGTGATAATATCCGGGATTGTATTCCAATGTTCAACCCCAAACCAGGTGCCGGTACGGCCCATTCCGGTCATCACTTCATCCGCTATCAGCAGCAGGCTGTATTGATCACATATCTCCCGTATCCGAGGCCAATACCCATCAGGAGGAACTGCTGCGCCGAGGGTATTGCCGCTAATAGGCTCTGCCAGAAATGCACTGACATTTTTCGGTTCCTGTTTTAAGATCTCATCTTCCAACGCGTTTGCACAGGCTAGCTGGCAGGTCTCCTTTTTCAGTCCAAATGGACAACGGTAGCAATAAGCCGGCGGGATATGAGGCATTTCTTTAAACATGGGCTCATAGGGGGCTCGCAGGTTTTCTTTCCCGGAAACAGCCAAGGCACCCAGGGATATCCCATGATAAGACATCCAGCGCGAAATTGTGATTGATCGGCCAGTTTCGCCGCGTTCAAGCTGAATCTGGCGCCCTAGTTTTATAGCGGCTTCAATCGCCTCAGTTCCGCTGGTCAGAAAATAGAACTTGGGATCTGGCAGCGGGGTGATTTTTCCCAGGGCTCTGGCATATTCTTCCAGGACGCTGCTGGTGAATATGCTGGCGTGCAGATATGCCGCCTGGCTGGCCTGGGCAGCGATAGCCTCAGCGATTTTTTTAACTCCATGCCCAATATTGACCACAATCGCGCCACCGGACCCATCCAGGTAGCGCTTCCCTTCACCATCATATAAATAAACACCCTCTCCACTGACGATCAGCGGATGGTTTGTTTGCATCCGCCTGTAAAATATATTTCCATGAGGTTGTTTGTGTTTTCTCATCGCTGCAAGACAATACTCATGCCCAATCCGCCGCTGATACACAAAGTTGCCAATCCCAACTCCGCGTTTCGTTTTTTCATGGCGTGTAGAAGCGTTACCACTATACGGACGCCCGTACAGCCGGTTGGATGGCCGAGGGCAACAGGTCCGCCATTGACATTACGGATTTCCGTGTCCCAGGCCAATTCCTTTTCAACAATCAGAACCTGGGCAGCAAAAGCTTCGTTTATTTCAATTAAATTAAAATCATCCAGGGTTGTGTCCGTTAATGACATGACTTTCCGGGTAGCAGCAACCGGTCCCAACCCCATTCGGGCAGGTTCCACGCCTGTACTGGCAAATCCTTTGATGATCGCCAAAGGCTCAATTCCCTCCGTGCGGGCAAGCTCTGCACGCATCAATATCACTGCGGCGGCGGCATCGGTGATTCCACTGGCATTGGCTGCCGTGATTGTGCCGCCTTCCTCTACAGGTCGGAATACCGTGTTCAATTTTGCTAATTTTTCCCCGGTAGAATCCGCTCGGGGGCGTTCATCACGGGCAAATAGAGTTGTTGTTTTGCGGTCTTTAACCTCAACCGGGATAACTTCCGCGCTAAAGCTGCCATTTTCCCAGGCTGCGGTGGCTTTTTGATTGCTCTCCGCAGCAAAATCATCCTGCGCTCTGCGAGATATTTTGTATTCCTCGGCCAGCCGATCCACCGTTTCTCCCATGACCATATCAGCTAGCGGACAAAAATATCCATCCCGATAATTTGAATCCACCAGTGTGTCATCCCCCAGCCGGTAGCCCCACCTTGCTTTCATCAGCAAATATGGAATTTGAGACATCTGCTCCACCCCACCGGCTAGGACCACCTGGTTTTCCCCCAGCATTATTGATTGGGCGCCCAGGGTAATCGATTTTAACCCAGAACCGCAAGCCTTATTGACCGTATAAGCCACTTTTTCAACCGGGATTTGACTGCGGTAGGCGATTTGCCGGGCAATATTGGGACCATTTCCGGCTTGCCTGGCACAACCAAAGATAGTTTCATCCACCTTTTCTGGAGAGAGCCCCGCCCGGTTTAAAACTTCCCGGGAAACGATTTCTCCCAATTGGGCGGCAGAGATCTCTTTTAATGCGCCTCCAAAATTTCCAATCGGCGTCCGAACCGCAGAAACAATCGCTACATCAAACAAGACAATTTGCCTTTGTGCATAAATCGATATGGCTGGCTATATTGAGGTATAAATTCCTTCTGGATCCAGTTCTTTCCGAATAATCCGCAGTTCGTTTTCAGAAGGTAGAGATGTTTCCTGTAAATCTTCAGCGGCCTTGAGCGGCCAAGCGATTTCATCCCTGATTTCCTGTTCCGTGGATCCAGGATGAATGGAGGCCAGGGTCATTTCTCCTCCTCTGAAATCAAATATAGCTTTATTGGTGATGACCAATTGCGGGCCAGATCCCGGCATCCCAAGCTTAACCCGCTCTCCCGGCTTGCCGGATAGATGACCGGGAGAAGTAACAAAATGCAGCTTTTCTACAAAGGAACGTTTACTCAGGGGCATGATGATATAAACCTTCCTGGCATGGATAGCAATTTCACAAGCCCCTCCACTCCCTGGAAGGCGCACTTTCGGATGGGGATACTCGCCGATCACTGTTGAATTCAGGTTGCCAAAACGATCGATCTGCGCCGCTCCTAAAAAGGCTGTTTCAATCCTGCCGCCTTGTAGGTAATTCATAAACAGATCAGCCATGCCAACTACGGAAGTAGCTCCGGCTACCAGGGTTGGGTCACCGATTGAAAGAGGCAAACGGGCAGGACGAGCACCAAAGACACCCGATTCATATACCAATTCCAGGTCAGGAGACACCGTTCTCCGGGCAAGGTTGCATGCAATATTGGGCATACCTACCCCAACAAAAACTATCCGTTCTCCTGCCAGAGCCCGGGAAGCGGAAACAATCATCATTTCTGAAGGTGTATATACACTTCTATTATCCATAAATACCATAATTAACAGGCAGGCTGAGATCACTACCTGGAGCTAAACGATCCCAGATAGTTGGTTCTTCCTTCAGCAGTTTGCCCAAATATCCTTCCCAATTATCCACATCAAAGACCCACTCTTCCAGCCAAGAATCAACTGCAGCTTGTTCTCTCGAGATCGTTTCCCATGAAAGGTAGCGCAAGTTATCCCGGTCGTAATATCCCTGCACATAGGAAGGATGAGCCCCATACGGTTGATGCACAACCGCATCAACCACAATGTGCGGGATCAGGGTCCGGTTAGGATCGCTTCGGATCACGCACTCATCCACAATTTCTTCTACAACAACTATCACATGTTTGGCAGCAAAAGCAACTTCTTTCTGCATGCCGATCAATCCCCAAAGTTGTGTGTTCCCTTGATGATCACAGCGCTGAGCGTGAATGATGGCTAGATCAGGATTTAAGGCTGGTACGACAGCAATACGATCATTCCCGAAGGGATTGTCAATAAATCGGATGCTGGGATTAACCCCTGCGATATCGGCGCCAAGATAGCTTTTCAGAGGGAAAAAAGGCAAACCGGCAGCGCCCGCCATATACCGGCTAACCAAACCAAAATGTGAATACTCTTCAATCTCAAGCTTCCTGGGGATACCGTTTTCTATCGCCCGGCGTATACAGTGCAGTGAACCAACACCCGGGTTCCCAAGGTAACTGAAGATCATTTTTCTTGCACAGCCGGCTGCAACCATTTGGTCATAGATCAGGTCGGGTGTCATCCTGCAGATTGTGAGATCTTCCTTTTTCTGTCTGATGATTTCATGGGCTGCCGCAAAACAGATGAAGGCGGTAAAACCTTCTATGGCAATTGTCTCGCCGCTATGAACATATTTTTTAACCGCGTCCGGCATGCTGATAAGTTTCACGAAGATCTCCCGCTCGTCTGATCCTCAATAGCAAAAAGATTATTAGATCTTAAATAATTCGTCCTGCCTTAGGAATTTACTATTTCCCTCAGGTTAAGTTCGGCTAGTTTTTCTTTTGTAGGGATCCCGTTTTCATCCCAACCCTGAAGTGTATAAAATTCCGGGAGCATTTGATCGAGGTTAACCACATAACCTTTTGCCGGTCCTGATGGCAATGGTTCCAGCAGCATGCGGGGTGGCAAGGTATCATCTTTACCTGTAAAACCAGCTCGAATTAAGAATATTCGCTCCAGGTTAAATACCCGATCCGCGGCTTGAATCAAGCTTTCGGGTGTGTATTCGGCTCCGGTGGTTAAATTCATTAACTCGGTCAATCGGGTAGGCCAAATATTGAGATCAGGGTCAAAGAGGTACCGGACGGAGAGGAAAACGCACATGCCGGTGGAATCGATACTTACAAAGGCATTTCCAAATCGTTTCACAAGGGCGGGTTTACCTGTAGCAGTCAACGGGTCCATGGTCTTCGGTACCCCAAATACTTCAACATAGGCGACATCTCCAGCCATATGAGAAGCGCCTACGCTGGCCGTGGCATATAACAAACCCATGCCCTGGGCACCTCTGGGGTCATATCCGGGGAATTCCAATTTTCTGGCGGTAACCGCAAGTTCAGGGTGTCCATATCTCTCTGCTAAGCGGTAGCTTCCCTCAGCCAAGATGTTGCCAAACCCTTGCCGGTAGGCCATTTTTTCAAGCAGCTCAATCAGCCTGTCTGCATCACCAAATCGCAGGGGTTTGCCGATATCTCCTTCAGGTAAATATCCCTTCTCATACAATTCCATCGCTGCAGCCACCGTCATCCCCGCCGTGATTGTATCCATGCCAAGTTCATTGCAGATATAGTTAGCTTTCGTTATCGCCCCCAGATTATCAATCCCACAAGCGCTGCCCAAAGCGGACAGGGTTTCGTATTCGGGACCTTCGCCTTTCCCATCATAACGTGAACCATCTGCTACCTCGGTTAACCTCCCGCAGGCGATCGGGCAGCGGTAGCAAGGTTTTGGTTTGATGAGGTATTTTTTTTTCAGGGCAACCCCATCGATTGAATCCACTCCCTCAAATTGTCCGCTCTGGAAATTGCGCGTGGGTAAAATACCCAGCTCGTTGGTTACCTGGGGCACATAGGCGGTACCGTACTCACGTAGTGAAGAACCTGCCTTAATTCCTTCTCCAACTTCTTTTGATATTTCAAGGCTGAGCTTTTTCATGGCTTTTTCATCATACATGCCTGGCTGTCTGGCGCCATGAACAACCACTGCTTTTAAATTTTTACTGCCCATCACAGCACCCACCCCGGAACGAGCCGCGGCCCGGTGTTTGTCATTCATGATGGCTGCCATTAAAACCAGGTTTTCCCCCGCCGGGCCAATACAGGCCACTTTTGCATTTGGATTTGTTTCAGCAATCAGCAAGTCTGTTGTCCTGGGCACATTCTGCCCCCAAACGTGTTCAGCAGAGCGAAGCTCTACCTGGTCTTCGTTGACCCATAAATAGATTGGTTTGGGAGATTTTCCTGTAAAAATAAACAGGTCAAACCCGGTTCGCTTCATCCAGGTCGGAAATTCGCCTCCTGAATTGGAATTTGAGAGAGACCCGGTAAGCGGAGATTTGGTCACTACCATATAACGGTTGCCTGTCGGTGCGGGAGTTCCGGTTAATGGCCCGGTAGCAAAAATCAGCATGTTTTCGGATGAAAGTGGGTCAACCAGGGGATCCATTTCCTCGTAAAGGTACTTGATCGCCCAGCCCCTTCCACCAAGAAAATCCTTGGCAAATACTGGATCAACGTCTTCACGTTTTACACTCAGGTCGGTGAGATTAATTCTAAGAATTTTTCCATGCCATCCATTCATTGATTATCTCCGTTTTAGGGAACAGGCCATTATGTCAGCCCCCAGCGAAAGCAGGGAATACGCAAACCACGTCGTTATTGTTAACCATTTGATCTGGATCAGTGACCCTTCCATTAAGCAAAACTACACTGGACTCGTCGCAGAGAATATCAAACTGCTCCACAACATGCCGCACAGCGATTTGGGCTGGAATCTCGAGATAACAGGTACTGCCTTTTGTGCCTTCCGGTAATTTTTTTCTATAGGAGGCCAGGAGTTTTACAGAAATTTGCATGTTAAAGATTTGATAAACAACGTACACTATGGATGGTAGAAATTATACTACAGGCACATTATTGCCAGTTTGGCCAAAGGCAGTAATTGCTAATTTAAAATGTCACCCACGAAAGGTAATCTGGTCACCCACCACTGTCATTTCAACCTGAGTTTCTGCAATTTCCATGGGCGGAATATTAAAGATATTCCGATCTAAAACGATAAAATCAACCAATTTCCCAGGCGTAAGGCGATCTGCTTGTCTTTCCTGCCCGGAAGCCAGAGCAGATCCCATCGTATAACCCCAAATCGCTTCCCGGAGACTCAAGCACTGATCCGGACACCAACCGCCCCTCGGCGTACCATCCCGCGTCTGATGGGTAACCGCAGCACGAATGCCCCAAAATGGATTAGGATCTGCAACCGGGCTGTCGGATCCCAGCGCTAAGGGCACTCCAGCATCCAATAATTCTTTGAAAGGAAAAACGCGGTTGGCCCGTGATTCTACAGCTTTTTCAATCATTGGAATCGTCTCTGTCGCATGGATAGGCTGAACCGAGGCGGTTACGTTTAACGAACCCAGTCTGAAGATATCCTCCTCCTGTATGTTCTGGACATGCTTGATCCGGTGCGGTGCTGATGGAGCGGCAGCTGCTTTATTCTGGGTTAATACTTGTTCAAAGATATTAATCATCTCCCGATTGGCGCGACATCCAATGGCATGAACAGCCACTGACAGTCCAGCCAGGTGGGCACGCTTTACCTTCTCGGTCATTTCGTCAATGGGGATTAACTGCATTCCCACACCCATGGAATCTTCGTAGGGATTCAACATCCAGGCTGTCCGTACTCCTTGAGAGCCATCGAAGAAATATTTTACTTGGCCTATGCGCAATTTGTTTTTCCCATAACTCGTCCGCAAGCCTAGGTCAATTGCTTGATCAAGACGCTCGCCTGGCAGCAGCATCCAGATGAGCAGAGGCAGTTCATTTAATGTGTTCAAACGCTGGAATGCCCTAAAAGTGGAAAACCAGCAACCGCCGGCCATTATCCTAAAATCATGCAAGCCAACCAAACCCAGTTGATTTAAAACTGGAAATCCATCCTGAAAATCCGCTATAATTTTATCCTCACTCGGTTCCGGGATAACCTCCCTCACTAGATTAATTGCCATTTCCCGCATCAGACCTGTCGGCTCTCCGGAGGGCGGCGATTACGCGCTCAAGATCCAGGAAGGTTATTCTCCCATGCACAATCACCCTGAAGCCATCAAACTGATTAAATCGGTCGCGAGTGATATACTTGGGGAGGAAAAAATCATTCCCCCTGAACCCGATATGGGGGCAGAGGATTTTGCCTTTTTCCTGCAGAAAGCCCCCGGCGCCATGTTTATGCTGGGCTGCGAGATTGAGGGAGATACCCGCCGGCATCATGACCCCAGATTTGATATCGATGAAGATTGCCTTCCGATTGGTGCGGCCCTTATAACCGAGACAGCTCTGCGATTATTGAGGCAAGAGGAAAAATAAAGGGTCCAATAACAATTTTATCGGAGCATAACAGGATCAGCATTATGAAGCGGAAACTTATCAGGGTCACTGAAGAGAACGAATCCTCCTTAATTCAATATTGCGCCGACCATGGGGGGGAGCACGATGGATCCTATCTGCCCGGTCGTGATTTCAGGATCAGTGTGGAATATCCATCCTATTTATTGATGGAGGATAAAAAAGTGCTGGGAGCGGTTTGCCTGATGCGGACAAAGCGCTTCTTGAGTGTCAATAAGGGCAGGTTTTCCATTTTCCACTCGGTTTTGAACACCGAAAACGCGTATACCCAACTCCTGGAAGGGATCCGACCTCACCTAAAGGATATGCATAGCGTTTATTTGTTTATTCCTGAGGAAAAGCAGGAAACCCCCGCGATTCTTAAGAAGCTGGGCTTCCAGATCGAGCGCTACTCTTTTGTACTCGAGCGGGGCGGCGATGAGCTGAGGGAGTTTTCATTCCCGGATGGATTCACTGTCCACCAGATTAATCCTTCCGATCAGGTTGGTATCAACCAATTTGCGGCCTGCCTGAATGAAGAATTTAAAGAGCTGGCCGGCCACACCCCTTCCGCAGCGGAGGATATTCAAACCTGGTTTGAGGAGAGTAGCTACCTGGAAGGTGGACTCTGTCTGCTTAAGAAAGAGGGGCAGGAGCCCATTGGTACCATTAGCCTGATGAGGGATCTTGAAAACCTGGAAGCGGGAGAGATCCTTGCCTTCGGTATTCTCAAAAAGTACCGGGGATTGGAACTTGGGCGGAATCTCCTCAGGTACGGAATTAACTTTCTGATTGGCAAGAAATTTAACCCGGTAATTCTCTCTGTCAATGGAGAGAATCACAAAGCGCTCAGTCTCTATCAGTCGGAAGGTTTTAATTTGACCGAGTCGTTTGTTTGTTATACCCTGGATTGTTCTCAATAAAAAAACTCCACTGAGCGGAGTTTTTTTAATAATCTGGATGTGCTCCAAGAACTACAAAGTCAGCAGCCAGATCCCTAAAGCGGCAAAAGCCAAACCGAAAACATAAAAGAAAATTTCAGTACCTCGTTCGCCGAGCGCTTTTACAAAAAACTGAATCTTGGAAATACTCCAGAGTTTTTCAGGTTTTTTGATCGTCAACCAAAATACCAGTCCGGTGTAGGCGAAAGCAAGCAAAGCAAGCAGTGGATACCAGTTCATAATTTTCTCCTTTAATCTATAATCGCAGTTTAGCCAGCCAGTCCTTCTTTAATCTTTGGCGCCAGGAAGTAATAAACGATAGCTGATAATACCAGCAAATTCGCTGTGTAGCCAATAATCTGCGGCCAGGTGGACGTGTAAGACAGGATGGCATCATTGCCTTTATAGATCCAGTAAAAGGGTATCCAATATAGGAGGATCTGCTACTTACCGCTCAACAGTTCAGCTTCTGCCACGGCAGCACCGATGGGTAAAAACAACATCTTGATCCCTGCAGCGGCGTTCATGATATCGTTATTCACCACCCCTTGGATGAAACCAACCACCAGGCTGAGCAGGGTCACCGCCCCGATCGCCAGCAGGGTGAAAAAATCTTGATTTGTGATATTTATTATGGTACGTGAAATTGGAGGGGCCACTAATCAACAAGAATAGCAGTTGATTTTGTTCTATAATACAGGCCAGTAGGGCTTAAGCGTATTTGCCCCCAATCCCTCAAACCTTATCCAGGTTTCTTTTTGATAATTGGCAGGAAAGGAATAAGGATCAACATGGCTCATACCACGCTCAAAACAAGTTATTCCAGCTTATCAGATCGGCTCAATCTATTTCCTCAAGGCGCTCCTCCATCGGAGCTGCTATTTAAAATCCTGCAAATTTTATTCAGCGAAAAAGAGGCTGAACTTGTTGCGGACCTTCCCATCAGGCCCTTTAAGGCAGAACGGGCCAGCAGGATCTGGAAGATGGACCTGGCCAATACCCGCAAAGTCCTGGATGAATTGGCAAGCCGCGCAATTCTGGTAGATATTCAACAAAATGGAGAGACAGTCTATGTCTTACCCCCGCCCATGGCAGGATTCTTTGAGTTTTCGATGATGCGGGTGCGGGAGGATATTGATCAAAAAGTATTGGCTGAATTATTTTATGAATATATGAACGTGGAAGAAGATTTCATCAGGGATTTGTTCACCCAAGGTGAAACTCAGCTGGGACGCACCTTCGTTCATGAGCCCGCCCTATCGGATCAAAATGCACTTCATGTCCTGGATTATGAACGGGCCACTGAAGTTATCAAAACAGCCTCTCACCGGGGGATTGGCATCTGCTACTGCCGCCATAAAATGGAACATAAAGACCAGGCCTGTGACGCTCCCCAGGATATCTGCATGACTTTTAACAATACAGCAGCTTCCCTTACCAGGTATGGTCATGCTCGAGAAGTCGATGTTGAGGAATGCCTGGATAAACTGCAGATTGCTTATGAGCACAATCTGGTTCAATTTGGGGAAAATGTCAGGAACCAGGTGAACTTCATCTGCAATTGCTGTGGGTGCTGCTGCGAAGCCATGATTGCTGCCCGCCGCTTTGCGATCTTGAATCCTGTTCACACAACCAATTTTCTCCCTGTGATTGATGCATCAGTCTGCAACGGCTGCGGTAAATGTGTCAACGCCTGTCCGGTGGAAGCCATGACCTTGGTCTCGGCTAATGATCCAAATAAACCAAAATTAAAAATGGCAAGATTAAATGAAAACCTCTGTTTGGGCTGTGGCGTTTGTGTTCGCACCTGTGATATAAACGGGATTGACTTAAAATCACGTCAATCCCGGGTAATTACACCGCTGGATGGAACCCATAAAGCCGTTATGATGGCCATTGAGCGCGGCAAACTCCAAAACCTGATCATTGACAATCAGGTGTTATTTAGTCATCGAGCCCTGGCTGGAGTTCTGGGAACCATTCTGAAATTACCCCCCATCAAACAAGTGCTTGCCAATAAACAAGTTAAGTCACGCTATCTGGAAACTTTAATTAATCAATACAATCGAAGGAGTGGTTTATAGCATTAGGGCTGTATACTCCAGGTTTGTCAGAGCCCCAGCCCAGATTGAGCAATCCAAAAACAAGAAATGCAAATGTTATGATGATCAGTGTGAAGTGTAAGAACCCCGCTTTATGCGAGAGCTCCAGGTTTGCATGTGTAGGGGGAAGAAGTACCTTGTAAAGATTCATAGTGGTTCTGCTGGTAGAACTTGGTGATTAAAATCAGGGAATTAATCCTCTGTAGAAATTTTAAGTCTATGATCCCAAGAACTTGACGATATACTTCTACGTGACCCCTGTAATTCTTATTCTTGCCCTGAACAGGATCACGATAGGTTTGATTTTTTCTTCATTTTGTTGGTGTACATAGCCCTATCAGCCTGTTTAAACCCTTCTTCCAGGGAACCACCCGGTGGAATTACCGCATATCCATAGGAGATTGAAATCGGTCGGAAAAGTCCGTCTTCTTCGCTTTGATTATATTCAAGGATTGACTGCTCCAGTCTTTTTAGGATGGATGGATTTTCTATGATATCAACATTCGGCAGCAGAATTACAAACTCATCTCCCCCAGTTCGGGCGATCACATCTTCCTTACGAAATACACCTGCTCGGAGAATTTTGGCTGCTGCTTTAATGGCTTTGTCTCCCGTGTCATGTCCCAGCTGATCGTTGATTTGTTTTAGTCCATCCAGATCACAGGCAACCATGCTAACCGGGAACTGACGGCTGGAATTCAAGCGGTCCATTTCCTCTTCAAAATAAGCTCGATTGTACAGATTGGTCAGGGCGTCGTGGAAACTGATATAGCGGAGTTTGTCTTCCGCTTCTTTGCGTTCTGTGACGTCAACAATGGATATAAATACCCTCTCCCAGGTATCCTCGTATCCCGGAGGAAAAGATAATTTCAGCCAGCCACGGATAATCTCACCATCGGTTTTTTGTTGTAGAATCTCACACTCATAAGAACATTCACCACTGATCAGGGCAATTAGTTGATTTCTGAACTCAGCCAGGGATTCCTCAACCAATACTTTGGGCAGACCTTCAATCAGGTCTGATTTTGACTTGGCATTATACATGTCCAGGGTCGCTTGGTTTACATCTAGAATCTTTACCAAAGCGATGCAATGATTCACGAGATCATCGTCTTCGGTTAAGCGATCAATAATCACCCGAGTATCACCAAGGTTTTCTAAAAACTTTTTCACTTCCGAAAAATCTTCTTCCCAAAGGGAGATAGGAGACTCATCAAATAAACTCCTGAATCGGGATTCGCTTTCCAATAACGCTTGTTCTGTTTTTATACGCAGGCTGATATCGTGGTAAAGACCCAAAATACCAATCTTCTCACCGCTTACTGTCACAGGTACGCCAACAATTTCCACATCTACCAGATTGCCGTCTTTTCGCTTTCGTTTACTGATTTTTCTGACCAGAGTCCCTGCGGATACAGAATCTGAAATTTGGGTTGCTTCTGCGTGCAGATCATCTGAAGCGATCATATCATCCAGGTGTTTGCCAATAATTTCATCAACGGAATAACCAAATAAGTCTTCAAAAGCAGGGTTGCAGGTAATAATAAGGTGATTCGTGTCCAACCGAACCACAGCAAATGAAGTGCTGTTGATAAGCGCCTCAAGGAAATAATGTTCATTTTGGATCTGGCTTGCTTGACTTTCAATCTGCTCATCTAACTGAGTGGATTTTTCATGAAAACGAGCTGATTGTAAGCCGATTAAAGCAAAGGATGCTGCTAGTACCAAGGGGGCAGTATCTATGACCAGCATCAATGGTTGACCAATATGAAGAGATCGGATGCTAGAAAGTGAAAGGTTTAACCCGAACCGATTCAGATCGTATAATGTACTGACTACTGGAAAAAACATGCCCAACAGAAATCCGTATATGGCATATTGGAGAATTTTTCCCTGCTTAATATCCATTTCTTAACTTGTTCCTTATTAGATGTGATCAAGTTCAGGCATTTATCTATATTTAGTATATCAAACAACCGCGCTCCAGTGATTTCAAGTACATTTAGGGAAATTTGAATAGGAAAATGCTAAGATAATTGGGATTCCTACCCGTATATTGTATCACCAGGAGAAATAACACATGGTGGAAGATAGGGTTGTCATAATCCTGATCGGGGTGATTGGACTTTCTCTGCCCGCTGATGTTTATTCCGTCTCCAAGAATCGCTCAGCGAATCCTATGCGGTTGTTTTGTTCCTGACCAAACCCACAGGGAAATAAATCAATTCATAATCCAGCCATGCTATACTACGGTAGAGATAATCTCATGGTTGATTTAAAGGCATTAAACATCCAGCTAAACAGCGAGGAAACCGCTATTCTCCAGGGGAAACAAGGCTCTGTGATGCAGAAAGTCATGGAAACTGTTGTGCTGTATGGGGAAGCCCTGGAAGCAGAAAAACTGGTGGACATTGAAGGCCCAGGCCACTTTGTAATCCCCTACTCCACCCCGGGAATCGCTCCTTCTATAAAGATGCTGGAAGATCTTGCTGCTGCTGGTTTAAAAACAAAATATCCATTTACCCTTGATCCTCGAGGCGCTTTGGATTTTGAGAATTTAAATTTAAGGCCAGAAGTCGAACAAGGTCTCCTGGAAATGTATCAAGATCAGGATCATTATGAGGAGCTGCTTGAACAATTGGGACTGCGTGATAACCAGGCCTATACCTGCAATCCCTATCAACCTGAGGTCGGCAATATTCCGGAGAGAGGGACAGTTCTAGCCTGGTCTGAATCTGCCTGTGCTATTTTTGCTAATTCAGTGCTGGGGGCTCGCACCAATCGCAACGGCGCGATAATGGATCTTTTGTCGAATATTGCCGGAAAAACACCCCTCGCGGGACTGCTTACTGACCAGGGGCGCCGCGCGTCCTGGCTGGTGGAAATGACTGCCAGTGAGCTGCCCAATCCGCATTTACTTGGCGCGGCAATCGGCAAGAAAGTCATGGCTGATGTGCCTTATATTGTTGGACTTGACCGCTTCTTAAATCCGGAACTTGATCCATTTACGATAGATTATCTGCAAGATATGGGCGCCATGTGCGCCACCTATGGGGCGGTGGGTCTCTACCATGTGGAGAATATTACGCCAGAGGCAGTTGAATTTGGCCAGGATTTACTGGATCCCGGATACTCCACATTACCTATTGATGAGGGAGGATTATCCGCCTTATTAAATTCGTTTCCGCAACTGTGGGATGATAAAAACAGCCTACCGGAAAAATGTTTCATCGGCTGTCCGCATATCAGCCTGAGGCAATTATATTGGTGGGCAGACGCGATCCAACGGGAATTAAAAAAAACTGCCAGGGAGGAAGTCACAGTGGAAACAATCCTCTGCAGCGCACCGCAAATCCTGGAAAAATTTACCAGCGACAAGGATACCTCTGGCTGGCTGGAACGGGCTGGAGTGAAATTAAGTCCCTGCTGCTGTGAAACAATCTTTGAAACCGGATTAAAAGCAGGGCATCCGGTCCTTACAAATTCCAATAAACTTAGAGCCTATTCTTCTGCGCGCTTCCTGCCTGACGAGGAATTGGTTCGAGTATTGGTATCGGGTGAATTACCGGGAATTGGATATGACCAAAACCTTTAAGGGAAGAGCTGTGTTAAGGGGGATTGTTGAAGGAGAAGCGGTTGTTTCCCGAAACGGATTTAATGCCTATGCCAGTTTTTATACCAGCCTAGCAGACGGTGTGCAGATAGCTATTTGTGCTGACAGCGGCAACCCGGATACCTACGGTAAAGAGCTCTCCGGAAAAATCCTCTGCATTCCAAACAGCACTGGGTCCACTTCAGCGGGCGCAGTCTGGCAGAGAATTGCGTGCCTGGGCATCGCGCCAAAAGCGGTCCTCTTTTCACAAGGGATCGATTCCTTGGCGGCCGGCGGGTTAATCGTGGCGGATAAATGGGCTGGAATAAGAATACCTACGATTGATCAACTTGGCGTGGAATTCCTGGAGCGTGTTCAAGATGGAGATCTGATTAAAATCCAGGAAGATGGGACTGTGATTATTCATAATCCTGAACGATAAAGAGAATAAAGTTTACCCACCACCACAACCTGAGAAAAACAATGTTAGATTTATTGATCACCAATGCAAATATCCTTAGCGGCACAGATGAACCCAGCTTTGTAGCTGATATTGGGATTAAAGAGAAAAAGATCCAGCTCATCGCCAGGGATATCACTCAAGAATCAACTTTAACCCTCCAGGCAGAGGGATTATGGGTTTGCCCAGGATTTATCGATCCGCATATGCATTCCGATCTAACGCTTTTTGGAAATCAACGAGCAGAGAGCTCCATCCATCAAGGGGTTACCACAGAGATTATCGGGAATTGCGGCATGTCAGGGGCTCCCTTATCAGAGGAGAATTTGGGGGAAATTGAATTTCTGACTGGAGGTGTAAAAATCAACTTTCGTTGGCGGGGCATGGGGGATTATTTGGCCCAGCTAAAAAAATCTGGTGTGGCGGTGAACATTGTTCCCCTGGTTGGGCACAGCAATCTTAGGTCCGCGGTGATGGGGCTGGGAAATGTCAGGCCAACCCCAGACCAGCAACAACAAATGGAATCCTTATTGGCTGAAGCCATGGAGGAAGGTGGACGCGGTCTATCGACTGGCTTATTCTACCCCCCGGGTTATTACGCAAAAACTGAAGAGGTTATAAATCTCGCAAAAGTAGCTGCCCGGTTTAATGGTATTTATGCTTCCCACATCCGGAATGAAAGTGATGAGGTATTATCCGCTGCTATCGAGGCGATTGAAATTGGTTTACGTGCGGAGCTGCCGGTGCAATATTCCCACATTAAAATCGTTGGATATCAAAATTGGGACATGATTGATGATTTAGTGGGTATCCTTGATAGTGAAAAAGCCCAAGACGTAAACCTGGGGTGCGATCAATATCCATATCATGCCAGTTCCACAACACTATCCTCTATCCTGCCCTATTGGGCGCAAGTTGGGGGTGGGAAAACAATTGCTGAATTCGTAAACGATAAAGAAACCCGAAAACGGTTGCGGAAAGACTGGGATGAAAATCGAATCGAATGGGACAACCGCAGCGGCGTGAAAGATTGGCATGGGATCCAAATCGCGGATTGCCAGTCTCGCCCGGATGTTATTGGTTTGTCGATTAAAGAAATTGCCTCGAAAGATAACCTGGATCCCTTTGAGGCTGCCTTGGATTTAATCGCGCTGGATGATGCCCAAACTATAGTTGTGTTCTTTGACCAGGACGAAGGGATTGTACGGCAATTGATCAAGCATCCCCGGGTGTCAATCGGCAGTGATAGTCTTGGAGCAGCCCCCAGGGGTGTTTTAGGACAGAGCGGGGCTCATCCCCGCACCTACGGGACCTTTCCCCGGGTATTAAGCCGCTATGTTCGAGAAAAAAAAGTGCTCTCCCTGGAAGAAGGGATTAAAAAGATGACTTCACAGACCGCCCAGCAGTTTTCCCTGAAAGGACGCGGGGTGATTCGAGAAGGCGTCTGGGCTGATTTAGTCGTTTTTGATGCCAATCAGGTTAAAGACCAGGCTACTTTCTCAAAACCCCATCAATTTCCACTCGGTATCCACTATGTGATAGTCAATGGTGATATAGTCATTACTGAAGGTGTCCATACGGGAAAACTGCCTGGAATCGTGCTTTAATTCATCCGGAACAATCAAATCTACAACAATATTTAGCTAAAAAATTGTTGCGCCACTTTTATTTTTTATGCTATAATTTAGTAAGACCGACCGGTCTGTCTTAGAATCAAATAAAATTCATTGAGTTTCTGCAATAACTGGTCAGGAGATCTGTGGAAACCACAAATAATGACTTCCTGCTTGAAGTTATTAACTTAAAAACCCACTTCTACTGCGAGGAAGGGATCGTGAAGGCCGTAGATGGAGTGGATTTACGCGTTAAAAGTGGTGAGGTTCTGGGATTGGTAGGTGAATCTGGTTGTGGAAAAAGTGTCACAGCATTATCCATCCTCCGACTCATTGAAAGCCCCGGGAAGATAATCGATGGGGAAGTGATATTTGATGGAAAGCAACTTTTTACCCTCAATAAAGCGGAAATGCAGGCTATCCGTGGGAATAGGGTATCGATGATCTTTCAGCAGCCCCAATCCAGCCTTAATCCTGTCTTTACCATTGGAAATCAGCTCGCAGAAGTATTTCGAACACATTCAAATATGGGGAAAAAGGAAGCCATCGAATCTTCAATTGAACTTTTACGCCTGGTGGAAATGGCCGACCCGGAAAAGAAGATTCACGCTTATCCGCACCAGATCTCAGGCGGACAGGCGCAGCGGGTGATGATTGCCATGGCATTGGCCTTAAAATCACAGTTATTAATCGCTGATGAACCTACAACTGCTTTGGATGTAACCATCCAAGCTCAAATCCTTGATTTGATGCGGGATCTTACTAAAAAAATCAATTCTGCTGTAATTCTTATTACTCATGATCTTGGGGTAATTGCCGAGACAGCTGACAATGTGGCTGTAATGTATGCCGGGAAAATTGTTGAAACAACAAACGTTGTTGACCTCTTTAAAAAGCCATTGCACCCTTATACAAGAGACTTAATGAAATCGATTCCGGTTCTAGGCGGAAATAGAGATCGGCTGGAGGTTATCCCTGGATCAGTACCAAATCTGATCGATTTACCACCAGGATGTCGTTTTGCGAACCGATGCCGAGAACGGGCGAAGTATGATATATCTATTTGTAATGAGGTAATCCCAGATTTACATTTAGTGCGTAAGGGGCACAGCGCCCGATGTTGGTTGTACCAAGACTATGATGGGCATAAAGGGCCAATAAAAAAACCTTAGAATGTTACTGTTTGAGCAATGCCTGTGACCACTATTGATGCTAAAGTATTATCATCGAACAAGAGTAGCCAGTCTGGTTTGCTAGTGAAAGAAGATAAATACACCAATATGGGATAAAAAGATTACATTATTCATGAAGCCATGAAGCTGTTTTCTCTTAATGGTTATTTGAATACAGGAATTAATGATATTATCAAATCCTCAAACTCAGCAAAGGGGGGGTTCTATCATTATTTTATTTCCAAAGAAGATCTTTTTTATGTGGTCCTTGAAGAAGCCCTTAGAATTTGGCCTGAAAAAACCCTGGACAAATTAGATCAAATCAATAATCCTGTGGATAAAATTATTCAACTTTTGACGAATTATAAAGATAACTACTTGAGGTATTCTGAAATTTTTCCGGGTGGATGCATCTTTGTGACTTTGTTTGTTGAGCTTGAAAACCAACACCCTCCTTTAGCTAAAAAAGTAAAAAATGGGTTTATAAATTTAAAGAAAATGCACAGAATGTTTTTGGATGAAGGTAAGGAGCTTGGGTATTTGAAGAAAGAAATGGACGCGTCCGCTGTCTCTGAAATGCTTTTTTCAAGCATGTTGGGGACATCCACTATTTATGGTACCGAAATATACCAGTAAATCTAGATGTGTCCATCAATTCTCTGGTAAATTATTTACACAGTTTAAGGTCAAAAACAAGTAAAAGGAATTACCCAAAATATGCTTAAGCATTTATTCAGACGTTTATTGGTGGCAATCCCTGTTCTCTTAGTGACTGCATTGCTGGTTTTCTCAGCAATGCATCTCGCCGGTGGCGATCCGGTAAATTTGGTCGCTGGGCCAACGGCGCCTATGGAAACGCGGGATGCCATTCGGGTGAGACTGGGATTAGATAAGCCCTTGCCGGTTCAGTTTGCTTTATATATGGGCAATGTTTTGCAGGGAGATTTCGGAAGATCAATTATGAACAGACAAGAAGTCTCCAAATTGATTATTGAAAAATTACCAGTCACAGCAGAGTTAGGCGCAGCTTCATTTGCACTGGCTTACTTGATAGCAATTCCTCTAGGGATAATTGCCGCCCTAAATCGAAACTCGTTCATAGATTGGTTTTCTATGATAATTGCCCTAATTGGGGTGTCCATGCCTGGATTCTGGTTGGGTTTGATTCTGATGTATATTTTTTCATTATATTTAGGATGGCTACCCCCCATCGGATTTGGTGATTTTAACTCGTTGATCATGCCTGCTTTAGCGCTTGGATTGCCACGTGTGGGGCGCATCGCCCGGTATACCCGCTCCAGCGTTCTCGAAGTGATTGGTCAAGATTACATCCGCACAGCGCGAGCCAAAGGGCTTGCAGAAAGTGTGGTCGTACTGAAGCACGCGTTACGAAATGCGGCATTACCCATCATTTCCTTAATGGGCTTAGACCTGGGGTATATCATCGGTGGATCGGTTGTGATTGAGAATGTATTTGCCAGAAGAGGTATTGGCTTTATGATGCTGCAGGCGATTTTCTCTCGAGATTTCCCAGTCTTACAAGGAGCCATGTTTGTCTTGGCTTTGGCAATCATACTGAGTAATATTTTAGCCGATATAGCTTATATGGTGGTTGATCCACGCATCCGAGGTTAATACAAAGAAAAATATGCATCTGGAGTAAACTGTTTATGGAAGAAACAAATTCACTGAATAACCCATTAAGTGGACTAGAAGATGGCCAAATTGGGATCAAACAAGTCAGCACCTGGACCAGATTGCGCCGGAGCAAAAGCGCAATGATAGGATTAGTTATAATTGGGTTCTTGATCTTGGTGGCGTTATTAGCAGATAATATTACTCCCCAAGGAATTAATGAGCAAGATTTGCGTAAAGGCTATCTTCCACCGAGCAGTGAGTTTTGGCTTGGCACAGATAAATTGGGCCGTGATTTGTACAGCCGGATTGTTCACGGCTCGCGGGTTTCTTTGCAGGTGGGTATTATCGCAACGGCTATTTCTGCAGTTGTTGGCATAATCTTGGGTGCAATTGCTGGATATTGGGGTGGGAAAATTGATACTGTAATTCAGGCAATGATCGATATCAGTTGGGCATTTCCAACTGTGTTGTTGGCGCTTTTCCTGATAGCAGTCATGGGATCTGGACTGACCAATCTAATGATCGCTGTAGGCTTCTCCTATTGGGGAGGGTTTGCCCGGGTGGTGCGCGGGCAGGTGCTTTCCTTGAAAGAATGGGAGTTTGTAACTGCAGCTAAAGCTGTTGGAGCAAGTCAATCTCGGATCATTATCCGGTATATCTTGCCCAACCTCCTGCCGATTGTAATTGTTATGTCGACGCTGATGATGGCTGATGCAATTTTGATTGAATCTACCCTAAGCTTTTTGGGATTGGGAGCTCAACGTCCAATTCCAAGCTGGGGTTCAATTTTGTCCTCCGGGCGTGGCGACATGCACCGGGCGCTCTGGGTAACGGTTTACCCAGGGATCGCTATTATGTTGACGGTCCTCGGTTTTAACTTGTTAGGAGACGGTCTGCGTGATGCTCTTGACCCAAGACTGCGGAATAAATGATATCAAAGTTTGATAATTCTAAGCTAAGGCAACCAATTTAGGCTTATGATAATTATGAGGATTACATGAACGAAAATACCCACACCGAAAATGGGAATTCGGAATTAGTCCGAGTCGAAAATTTGAGAAAATATTTTTCGGTTAGGGGAGGGATGCTTCAAGGTAAAAAAACCCTTGTGAAGGCTGTTGACGATATTAGTTTCCATATCAAGAAAGGGGAAACACTTGGACTTGTAGGTGAATCTGGATGCGGAAAAACAACAACTGGTCGGGTAATTTTACGCCTGACTGAGCCAACCAGTGGAGTAGTTTTTTTTGAAAATAAAAATATAATGGGGTTAAATAACCGCGAAATGAAAGAAACCCGCCGAGATATGCAGATCATCTTTCAAAACCCCTTCTCCTCTCTAAATCCACGAATGACAGTAGGAGTTACAATTAAGGAAAGTTTAAGAATCAATAAAATTGGCGATCCTAAAGATCATGATGGTATCGTGGTCGAAATGATGGAGAAGGTAGGGATGAGAGATTTTCATGCCAGCCGTTATCCGCATGAGTTTTCTGGGGGTCAATTGCAGCGGATCGGTATCGCACGCGCCCTGGTAGTGAAGCCGAAATTCCTCGTATGTGATGAACCGGTATCTGCCTTGGATGTCTCTGTCCAGTCTCAGGTGCTAAATATCCTGAACGACCTCCAAGAGGAGCTTGGGCTTACATATTTGTTTATCGCCCACAACCTTGCGGTTGTAGAGCATATTTCCGACCGAGTAGCCGTGATGTACTTGGGAAAGATTATGGAAGTGGCCCCAGAAGATGAACTTTACAGAAACCCCCTGCATCCATATACACAAGCGTTATTATCTGCCATTCCTATTCCAGATCCTTCGCTCAAACGCCAACGAATATTGTTAAAAGGTGATGTGCCTAGCGCACAAAACATTCCGTCCGGTTGTCGTTTCCATCAGCGTTGTTCAATCGCGGTGGATCAATGCCAGGCAGACTCTCCCCCGCTAGTTGAAAAAGTTGAAGGACATAAAGTTGCCTGTTGGTTGGTAACATAGTTTTATTTTGGATAACTAAATAATCAAGTTGAGGAGTAGATAAGGAGGAGGTGATTTATTGCTCATAACAAAGATTTATATAGATTGGCACAACTATGTTAATAAAAATCAAAAAAAGGAGCTGAAGTTATGAAAACAGGAAAACTCTTTCTGGTTGTATCGCTAATCCTGGTGTTTGTATTGGCGTTTTCTGCTTGTGCGCCCCCAGTGGTTGAAGAGCCAGTGGCTGAAGAGCCTAAAGCCGAAGAGCCAGCAGCTGAAGAACCAGCAGCTGAAGAACCAGCAGCTGAAGAAGTCGTTGAGAAACATTTAGGCATTAGCCAACCTTCGCAGTATGCTACAACCTTTGATATCTCGTTGATGAACACAGCATTTGAAGCCACCCAGATGCTCTATGATAGTTTGCTCTCAGTTGATACCAATGGTGAATATGTTGCCGGGGGATTGACAGAAAGCTATGAAATGTCTGATGATGGCACAGTCACCACCTTTTATCTAAAAAAGGGTATCACCTTCCATGACGGCTCTGATTTCAACGCAGAGGTTGTGAAATGGAATATTGAGCTCGTTCAAAATGGTGCCGGCTGCTGTGCTTACCTCTTTACTCCCGTGACCGATATCGAGATCATTGATGACTACACCATCGCGCTAACCACGGACGGCCCCTTCCCCGGTTTGATTTTCAACCTGTCAAGTGCCTGGGGTCTGATGATGAGCAAAGAAAAATACGAGGAATGTGGTGAAGATTACGGTTTATCCCCAGAATGTGTTTCAGGAACCGGCCCATTCATGCTCGAAGAAATGGTTACTAACGACTACATGACCTTTGTAAAAAATCCTGACTATGATTGGGCTGCCGCATGGACTGGTCACTCTGGGCCTGCAAATGTAGACAAGATCACCTTTAAATTCATTGCTGAAGATGCGACTCGCCTGATCGATTTACAAGCTGGTGATACCCATCTGATGATGGGAGCACCCTGGCGAGATGTTGCCGATTTCCAGGAAGATTCTGACTACCAAGTTGTACAAATTCCTGAAGCAACCTTGTGGTATGTCCTTATGCCTGTACTCCAACCGATGGTAGCAGATCTTAATACAAGACATGCGATCGGGTATGCCATTGATCGAGATTTGATCAAGGAAACTCTGTACCAGGGTCTAGGGGCAGCAAAGACCACGTACCTGGCAAGCGAAATAACTGCCGATAAAGGTGTTGTGGGCCTGGATTATGATCCTGCTAAAGCTGCAGAAATGTTTGCGGCTGCCGGTTGGGTTATGGGAGACGATGGAGTCTTGGTGGCCGAGAGTGTTGCTGGTGTTGAGGCAGGAACAAGATTTTCAGTTAACTTCCACACTGCCCAATACGACGAAGCCCAGACATTAACAGAAGTCATTCAGAAACAACTCGCCGATGTTGGTGTTGAAACCAATATCATAGTCATGGAGGATGCAACCTATATTGATGCCGTTACCACTGGTGAGGTTGTCCTTGGTCTTAAGGTTTACACCTGGGACAATGCTGATATCCTCCCATGGTTCATCCACTCACAATATATACCCAATCCAAACTACACACAGGTAAATGATGAGAAGCTTGATACATGCATGGATGATGCAGACTATAATTCAGCGAGCTGGGCTATCCGTGATGAAAAATATCGGGCATGCCAACAGTATCTCATCGATGATATTTATCCATGGGCGCCGATCTACCAGCGTCCTGCCCTTTGGTTCGCTCGAGCCTCAGTTAAAGACATTACCTCAATTCCTTTGAGAGCTGGAATGTCCACAGAACTTTGGGTATTGATCGATCTGGCCGAATAGTCGTATTCACTACCTTTTACACATACTGCTGGGTGATAAGTTATCACCCAGCAGTTCTTCCTATTAGATACTAAGCAAAGGAGATAAACAGACGCACTTTAAGATTTTGCCCAGAATTGTTAATTTAGGAGATGTGATGATGGAAATACATGCCCCGGAGAAAGTGGGTTTTAGCGCTGAGCGCTTGAAGCGAGTCAGCAGTGGTATGAAAAAATATGTAGACGAGGGTTTGGTCGCTGGGATTATCACGCTGGTGGCCCGTAAGGGGGTGGTGGTTCACCTTGAAACGAGCGGCTATCAAAATCTACAAGAAAAGAAGCCGATGGCGTTAGACACTCTTTTCCGCATTTATTCCATGACCAAACCGATCACCTCGGCGGCCTTGATGATGCTATATGAACAGGGACTGGTACGCCTTGAAGACCCTATTCATAAATATATACCCTGGTTCAAGGACCTGAAGGTGATAGCAGCTGAGGGAGATCTTGTGAAAGCGAGGCAAGACATTACGGTAAGACACTTGCTTACACACACAGCTGGGTTGAGTTATGGAGACTATCAAAATGAACAGGATTCTCAAGTAGATCGCCTTTATTTAGACTCAGACCTGGAAAATCCAACCATCACTAACGAAGAATTGGCCAGGCGAATTGCAGACTTGCCTCTCCGCTATCATCCAGGAGAGAATTACTTTTATAGTTATGCTACGGATATTGTTGGCTACCTGGTTGAAATTCTTTCAGAGATGACACTATCCGAGTTTATGGGGAAGAACATTTTTGGCCCTCTGGGCATGGAAGATACTCTTTTTAGAGTGCCTAATGATAAAACACACCGGCTTTCCGAGTTATATGGTGTGACCGAGGATAAGCCACTGGATGTTATTGATGCCTCCATTGGCGGCGATTTTTTCAATTGCCGCAGAGATGCCGCTGGCTCAGGTTTGGTCTCAACAATTAAAGATTATTACCGCTTTGCTCATTGTATATTTAACCGGGGAGAATTAGATGGATTCCGTATTCTCGGGTCAAGAACAGTGGATCTGATGCGGGCCAATCATCTCCCAGCAAGCTTGCTGCCTATCCAAT
>JBARSF010000071.1:0-138633 GCA_049644605.1 Anaerolineales bacterium
TCAACTACAGCTTTGACTGGACCACCTTCATTGAAGAGGGTTTCCTCGGTGAAGCTGAACAGCGTTTTGGCCCGATCATCAACCCCATGCTTGGTTATCATGCAGATGATTTCCATTATTCCTTCGATCCTGTAAAGGCTGAAGAGGAATTTAAGATGGCGGACGTTGATGGTGACGGCATTCCCGCTGGTGAGGACGAAGAAGGGGATGTCTGGACCGAAGGGTTCTACATGGTCCTAACTTACAACACCGGCAATGATCAGCGCCGCACGATGGCTGAAATTGTTAAGGCTAACGTGGAAGACCTTAATGATAAGTTCCAGATCGAGATCCTGTCCGTGCCGTGGCCAACTTACCTGAAAGGCATGATTGCCGGACACTTCCCCATGTTCTGGATTGGCTGGTTAGAGGATTACCACCACCCGCACAACTGGGTGACCCCCTACATGACGACCTATGGCACCTTCTCTGGCTGGCAGAATTTCCCCGAGGAACTTGGCGCGGAATTTGACGCCAAAGTCGCGGAAGCTTTGACCTTCTCAGATGCGGCAGAAGCGGATGCTGCTTACAATGCGCTCCAGCAATTGGCTGTTGAAAACGCGATTGACATCTTTGGTGTCCAGGCTACAGGCCGACATTACGAGTACACCTTCCTCGAGGGTTGGTACTATAATGCGGCTTACCCCGGTCCCTACGCCTACTCGCTGGCCAAACCCACCGCAGATGATCCTGGAACACTGATCCAAACAACGATTGGTGAACCGGAAACCTACGATCCGGCCTGGATGTACGACACCGCAAGCAGTGAGGCAATAATGCAAATGTATGAACCCCTGATCTTTATGGACAGGGAAGATTACAGTAAATTTGTGCCTGCGATTGCGGAATCCTGGGAGTTCTCGGATGAAGGTGCAACCATCACCTTTAAGATCCGCTCAGGTGTGAAGTTCCACAATGGTGATGAGCTGAAAGCGAGTGATGTTGCGTATGCTCTATGGCGAGGTCTGTTACAGGATCGCGCTGGCGGCCCGCAGTGGATGTTCTGGGAGCCAATCATGGGTGGAGTCGCAGTTGAGGATTTTGCAATTGAACTTGCCAACGAAATGGCTGAGTAACCCATGATGTAGTTTTAGCGAGCCGAGGTTTGATAACCTCAACCTCGGCTCGTTTTTTTTATGAGTTCGTATTCCAATTGTTGTAAATTTGCTTACACTGGAATTATTCAAAATTATTTTTTAAGGTTTGGGTTTTTTAAATTTATATCTGTATCTAGTTTAGGATGGATGGAGGTTTGTATGACGGCTTATATTCTGCGGCGGATATTAATTTTGCCAGTGATTATGTTTGGGGTTACCCTATTGATATTTGCGATGTTAATGCTGCTGGATCCCATTGAAAGGGCGACTCTTTATGTCCATGATGTCCCAAGAACCTCGGATGCAGTTCAAAGAATCATCAAAAAATATGGGTTAAATGAATCCATTCCAAAACAATATTGGCGCTGGCTGGTCGGAACTAAAGATGAGATGACTGGCGAGGTTGAAGGGGGGATCCTCCGGGGAAATTTAGGCTGGTCACACACCGCCCAAATGCCCGTCACAGAAGCCATTCTAACCAAGTTACCTGTAACGCTCGAGCTTGCATTGTGGAGTATCGGACCTATTCTAGCCTCGGGAATATATGTGGGGATCCAGGCTGCCGTGAATCACAACAAATTTATTGATCAATTCTCGCGGGTGTTTGCGGTGGTTGCCTGGTCCTTTCCTACCTTTGTGTTTGCCCTGTTGATGTTAATGATTTTTTATTCCGGGACGGGATGGTTGCCGCCAGAAAGTTTATCCCAATGGGCAAAAGATATCGTTTGGGATACATCGATATTTACACAATATACCAAGATTAATACCATTGATGCCATCCTGAACTGGCGCTGGGATGTTTTCTTGGATGCGGTAAGACATTTAATTCTGCCGGTATTTGGCCTCTCTTATTTAATCTTTGCCCAGGTAATGCGGGTGATGCGGTCCTCCATGTTGGAAACCTTACGAGAAGATTATATTAAGACAGCCCGGGCGAAAGGGTTAAGTGAGCGGGTGGTTAGAAACCTCCATGCCCGAAAAAACGCCATGCTGCCGGTGGTTACCATTGGCGGTCTGCTGTTCATTGGCCTTTTAACGGGAGTGGTGATTACCGAAACTATCTATAACTTGCATGGTTTGGGCCGCTTGTTTGTTGACTCCGCTGGATCCTTTGATGTGGTTACTTTATTAGGATTAGTACTGTTCAGCAGTATCGTCATGGTGGGAGGGAATTTGCTGGTGGATGTGCTTTATGGATTCTTTGATCCCCGGGTGAGGCTGTCATGAAAAATATTCGAAAATTACTTACAACCCCTATTTCGTTAGTCGGGATTATTCTGATCTTTGTCTACCTGGTTATTGCCATCCTGGCACCCGTGCTTGCTCCATACGAAGACTATAAGGATCGTTTTGATATTCCCCGGGATGGATATCGAGCTGAACCGAAGCCGCCTACCTGGTCGACGGATCAGGATCTCTCTCCCGGAGATGATGGTTGGCACTGGCTGGGCACAACTGAAGGCCAATATGATATTTATTACGGATTGGTGTGGGGAACCCGAACCGCATTTAAAGCGGGTCTGATTGTTACTTTTTCTACGGTTGTCATCGGGCTCCTGATTGGGACAATTGCCTCGTACTACGGCGGCGCTGTAGATGAAATATTAATGCGAATCGTGGAAGTCTTCATGGCTTTCCCTTATTTGTTGGCCGCTTTAACCATAGCCACAGTGCTGCAGCCAAAATTAGGAAAAGGCATCGTAACCCCCATGGTGGCTTTAATTGCCTTTGGGTGGACAACCTACGCACGTTTAATTCGAGGTGATATTCTCTCTATCAAGGAGAGGGAATATGTCCTGGCTGCCCGGGTGGCTGGAGCCACCGATGGAAGAATTATCATGCGGCATATTTTACCCAATGCGATCTTTCCAACGATGGTGATTGCCTCGATGGATATCGGCACCTACGTGCTGGCTTTTGCAACCCTGAGCTTCCTGGGGGTTGGCGTTCAGGTAGGATATGCTGATTGGGGCCAGATCATTAACTTTGCCCGCAACTGGATCCCGGTTCTGGATAAATATTGGTTTATTATCGTTTTTCCCGGGGTTACCATTTCACTTTATGTGCTGGGGTGGAATTTGCTCGGGGATGCTGTTAGAGATATTATGGATCCCAGGTTAAGAAAACCGCGCTAAAGGTTAACCTGAAATGTAAATCAAAACTGGCTTAGAATACAAAACTCCCCAATTTTCCTTGGGGAGTTTTTATTTGGGTTTGTGCTCTTTCATCCGTCCCTTCGAATGAGCTTTTCCTGAGTTTATCGAAGGATCCATGAAACGATCAAAAATCAAAACCTCACCAAGCAGTCAAGGAAGTTTTGCGCTTATGTCTCATGATGAATTCCTCGTTTCACTCGGAATGACAAAAAAGAGAACATCCATCATTTCTGTCATACTGAGCCCCTCGACCGAGTTTATCCTGAGTTTACCAAAGTGACGGGCCCTTAGAGCATTTTGGTTCATTCCTGGTCCTCTGGGTTAGGAATTTTGGTTCTTTGAAATCTTGGGATCAAGTAAATTCCTTAATCCATCCCCGATTAGATTCCACCCAAATGAGAACATGATAATGGCCAGGCTGGGCGGGATAAAAGTATACCAATACTTTAATGCGGTTGCCGGTGCGCTGACGATCCAGTTGCGGGAGTTATTGACCATTTTGCCCCAATCTGCTGTGGGCTGGGTTCCGGAGAATCCCAGAAAACTGAATACTGCCATCCAGACCACAATGCTGCCAATATCAGAGGTGATCAGGACAATTAATCCCTGGTAGGTATTGGGTAGAATGTGTTTAAAGATAATCCGGCGAGAATTTGCGCCCAGGGTGATGGCTGCTTGAACGTACTCCTGGTTTTTTTCCAATAACACATTGCCCCGGATTAATCGGGCATGCCCCATCCAACCGAAGGCTATTAAGGCAATGATAAGAATTTGCTCTGCACTGCCGGTCTGGATTCCTATTAATCCCCCACCAAACAGGGTAAGCATGATTAACACGGCAGCCATGAGTGGAAAGGCGAGAAAAGCGTCAGTAATACGCATTAAGATTGAATCGAGAAACCGTCCATAGTATCCAGAGATGATGCCTATAATCCCACCAATCAGGGTTCGCCCCAACGCAACCAGCAAGCTCATCAGGAAGGCCCATCTTGTCCCCCAGATCAGCCCATACAGGATATCGCCTTGATTTTCCATTAATCCCAGGGGGTGTTCTTCGGAAGGGGGTTTGGGTGTGATGCCGTAAGATTCCTTGGGGAGAGCATAAGGATCATCTGGATCTTGAACGGGGATAATTTTTGGTGCAGCGATAGCCACAACTGCAAATATTAACACAATCAAAAAACCAACTACCATACCGAAATTATGACGAAGGAATTTGAATATTTTCATAGCGTTGGTCCTGTGAACCTGACCCGGGGATCAAAGATACCATAAAGGATGTCCGCAATTAAACTGGCAGTCACCGTGACCAGGCAGCTGAAGATAGTAAAACCAATCGCCACTGGAATATCACTGAACATGATTGCCTCTGCCGCTGAATTGCCAATCCCGTTTCTGGCGAACACGGCTTCAATGACGACTATAACGCTGAGGAGCAGCGACACAGCTACACCACCAGTCGATATAAATGGCAGCAGCGCATTCCGCCGGGCATGGAGATTTAACACCCGTTCATCTGGTAAGCCTTTTGCCCGGGCGGTTTTGATGTAGTCTTGCGTTAACGCATCAATGATTGAGGAGCGCATGATCCTTGTTAACAATGCCCACTGGGCGGCTGCCAGGGTAATTGCAGGTAGGACCAGGTGGCGGATAGCATCCCAGAATATTTTAAACTCCCCATTAATAAGGGCATCTAAGGTATACATGCCTGTATGATTTATAAAGGAATCGGAGCTAACAATTGTTCCTGCCCATGTGCTTAACCTTCCGGGAGGAAACCACCCGTTCCAGGCATACAGCAAATTAAGCAATATCAGTCCCAGTATAAAGGACGGGAAAGCCCACAGGATAAATGACATGGATTGAATTAAATGGTCAGGCCATTTTCCTTGAAATCTTCCTGCCAGACCCCCCAGGATTAATGCCAGGATAATTGATGGGATAAATGCAGCCAGGGCTAACTCAGCTGTGGCTGGAACACGAGCTAATATACCCTCTAATACCGGTTGTCTCCAGGATGGAGAAAATCCCCAATCACCAACTAACAGTCTTTCTACCCAGCGGATATACTGGGTAAGAAAGGGATCGTTTAACCCGTGCCTCTCTATTGTTCTATCTAGCATCTCCTGTGCTTTTTCCGGGTTAAAAAATGTATCCGCGCTGCTTGATGGAATATATACAGCAACCCGCTGCTCGATTGGCAGCTGCATGATCAGGAAAAATAACACAAACGTAACAATCGCCATAATGATCGGTAAGATCAAAATTCTTCTTATGATGTAAGCCAGCATTAAGTCTCCTTAGCGTTGAATTGACCCTTGTTATTTTTCTTTGTACTCACCTTTTGGTATGGGTGTATCTTCCAGGATCTCTACCAAAACAGTATCTGTATCCAGATTCTTAAGATGGGCACCCGGAGCTAGAATCACACGATGCCCTAATACCTGGGCAGTGATGGATTTAATATCATCCGGGATTACATAATCTCTACCCTGCACCGCAGCTTTAACCTGTCCCGCACGGTATAAACCAAGACTTCCCCGGGGACTGGCCCCAAGATACAAATCGGGATGGATTCTGGTTTGGTGAACGATATCAACGATGTATTGTTTGACTACCTGGGAAATATACACGTCACAGACTGAATTTTGAGCATCAATAATATCCTCCGTGGAGAGAATCGGTTCCAGATTATGGATAGGATGTTGGTATTGCTGGGTATCCATCATTTCTATTTCATCAAGCTGCCTGGGGTATCCGAGATTTACCCGCATAAGAAAACGATCCAGCTGGGCTTCGGGGAGTTTGAATGTTCCTTCTTGCTCAATAGGGTTTTGGGTTGCCAGTACCATAAAAAGCTGAGGTAAAGGGTGAGTGACACCGTCAACAGTAACCTGGTTTTCCTGCATTGCTTCCAACAGGGCAGATTGGGTTTTTGGTGTTGCCCGGTTAATTTCGTCCGCGAGAACAAATTCAGCCATTAACGGACCTGGTTGAAATTCAAATTTTTTTGTTGTCTGATTGTAAATGGAAACACCTGTTACATCGCTGGGAAGCATATCCGGAGTAAACTGGATCCGGCCAAAGGACCCGTTAATTGACCGCGCCAGACTTCGAGCCAGCATGGTCTTGCCCAATCCCGGTACATCCTCGATCAACAGATGACCCCTGCTGAGCAGACAAATCAGGACTTGTTCGATAGTTTCATCTTTCCCGATGATTACCTGGCTGATGTTGGTTACTAGTTTATCCGTAAGTGATTTAATATTTTTCATAGGTATCCAGTGATTTACTTCGAATATTGTGTATTATAGGGCATTGTAGAGTTCCATAATAAAATTCGGAAGATCCAATAGGGGTAGGAATATACGAGCAGCCATAAGTAAAATAGCCGTCTCCGCAATTTGCGATAGTGGTCAGCCATCTCTTTTGAGTTTAACCCTTGGTCTTGTTCCCTGCTGTAATGAACCTGGTAATATGCCTGGGTGATTTCCTCTAATAATTCAATGCCGGATAACAGCCATTCAGAGTTCTTACAACCTTGACTATATTCCTTGATTTTAGCACTGAGCCGGTTCATGGATTCATGACCTGTATCCCCCCTTTTGGGTATTATTCTCACCCAGCGGCCGAGGCGCAGGATCCGATGATATATTTTTGGCAGCTGTTTCTTCCCTGGTTGAATACTCAGAACCCAATTGTCTATCAAGAACCCAGCTATTACGCCCACAACTGCCAGGATTGGCAGGCTGATAAAAATCAGCTGCCAGTTAATATTTCGCTCTTTTTTAATTGGGACAAGAGGGTCAAATGTGATGGTATAGTCCTCAGAAAACTTTGGAATGGGTTCTGAAGGCCGACCAATTTCTGGTCTGCCTCCAGTGGGTTCAAATATGATCCACCCATATAAAGGGAAGTATACTTCGGCCCAGGAGTGGGCGAGGTCAGTTGAAATCAGATAGGAAGCCGACTCTTCGTCGTAAAAACCACCAATATAACCGGTGACCATTCGGGCTGGAAGTCCAGCAGCCCGGGATAAAACAACCATTGCGGTTGCATAATAGTCACAGTAGCCTTTTTTGAGTTCGTAAAGGAAGTACTCTGTAATATCCTTGTCTTCAGGCGGTTCAGGTACGTTAAGTGTATAAGGAATCTCCCGCAGGTAGGTTTCAATCGCGACAGCCCGGTCGTATGGGGTTGGTTCTGCCACGGTTAAATCACGTGCCAGGGCCCGCACCCGTTCTGAGACTGAATCAGGCAGATCGAGATAGCGTTCTTTAACCCATTTTGGATAATACTGACCCGCAGTCCGCAATTCAGTTATGCTTGCTTCTGGCTGCAGGGAATCTACCCAGTAATCCTCTGCCTTGGTAGAAACGCCAAAAATGTCGAAAATCTCCCTTTCGGGATCATATATTCGCCAGGAGACTTGCATTGTTTCATCAGAGCTTAGTGGAATCCCGGCGCTGAATACTAGACCCCCCAGATCTTCGATCAATGCTACATTTTGACGAATAATCCGGTAGCTCTCAGGCCAGTTGGTTAGGGTTCTTTCTCCTGGATCTATTTTTTGCTCAAAACTATCCCGGGAGAGCCAACCATTACCGATGTATTGATCATAGGTTAAACTGCGCCAATAGTACTTTTTATTCCTTTCCACTTCCAGATCTGATTCGGGTGGATTTAATTCCTCCACCTGGATAATCATTACCAGCTGATCTAATACATCTGGATTAAATCCAACCAGGTGCTGATTTGGAAGTCCTCCATCTCTCATGTTGTCAAACACATTGACTACCCGGGGATCCCGGGGATTTGGCTCTGGCTCAGGCTCAATCCCAACAGAACGAACTAACTCATCATCATTGTTTTCAGTAATTCGATTGACATAATCTTTAATGCTATCAATTGTAAACGAAGGGCTGATAGCAGAGATGAACATAAATCCCGCTGCCAAAATGAAAGACGTTGGCAGCGTTTTTTCCCAAATGATACCGGCAAAATCAATCTTTTCACCCTGCCATGACCGCTCCTGGGAATCATAACGGACCAATACCAGCAACCCAACTGTAAAGCCTACAATTGGAACTAAGAAAAAAGGAGATTTGGCTGTGTAATCTAAGCTTACTGATGACAGGAGAAGGATTGGGATCATCCCTAACAGTGGTTTTGAGTGCCGAAAGATAAACCAGATTGTCCAGAATGTAATGACCCAGATCACAAAACCCCAGATGAAAGCGGTAGCAACGGGATCATATAAGGGATTTCCCTGGATGATATTTAAAAACCAATCAGCCATCCGTAATCCCATCGTATCAATTCGACCGCTGACTTCCCGGGAGATCAACTGGATGGATTGGGTGTCTGGAAGACGTCCCGCGTAAAAAATCCACCTCCAGGTTTGTAGGATTAGGTTCCCCAATTGATTCAAGAGATCAGAAAGTAAATTTTCCAGTCTTCCGACCCTGATGGTCAGAATGGATATTCCACTGAGCAGCGAAATTAAGATTGATAGCCAATTTGATACGGATGAAAGAGATAACAACCAGCTTAAAAGGAGTCCAAGGCTGGTGATCAAGATCAACAAGCTGAGTTCTAAACCCTGAACGGTCGTGTTCAGGATATAAATGAAAATGGCGAATAAAGGCAAAATCAGCGGCCAGGTTCTGAGTGTCTGGTAGCTGATAATCCGCATCATATATGCCTTGAGTCTGGAGATCATCCTAATGGCCTCCAGGTCACTTTTTGATCCTTTAACGACCCGGTATGTTCCCGCATTCTTTCCCCGGGCTGCTGGGTTTGATCCAGGAAACCAACTTGAGAGAAATCTTGAATGGTATCCTTGATGTTGTAGTGTCTGATGCCCATTTCCAGCAGGCTGTTTTGAATTGGATCCGGATTTCTACTTCCCCCAAATGCTTCTGGATTTAGCAAGAGAATGGTGGGGACGATCTCTTTTCGCCGCAGCAGGCCCAGATTATTTAACCAGGTTGTTTTATCATTGGATGTAATTATTATCAGGCTAGTGCGATATTCCAGTGAGGTGCGGATATGATCCAAAATCGTGGGCAGTGCCGGACCGCAGGGTTTCACAACGGCCAGGGAACGCATGACCTTCCAGAGGTGAGAATCACCCTCGCCGGGTTGATGCCAGATCAGTTCATCTCCCTGGGCGATGAAGCCGACCCGTTTATCTTTTCGTAATCCCTCGTTCACCAGGGAAGCTGCCAGGATTACACCGACTTCCTCAGTAGATTCTTGGCCAGTTCCTACTTGCACCATAGGATCCATATCCAGCAGAACCCACCAGTTGCTGGAAGGTGAAAAATCAAAGATCCTTACAAAAGGTTTGTTGTGTTTGGCTGTTGTTGGCCAGTGCAGCCAACGAAGACTATCACCAGGCATGTATTCCCGGACGCCGCCGGCAACAATCGTTTTATCGAATCCCCGGCTGGTTGATTTTCCTTCTCCAGCTCGACCGCCTGGTGCGATTTCGATTTTCGGTAGAGATACAACCGGCGGAACAACGATCATGGTTACGGTTTCAGCGTAATTAACCCGTACCCCAAAAAACCCTAAAGGATCTCCGGATTCTAGGCTCGTGGGACCCAGGGTATAGATTCCTCGCCGGTGGCAGACACCATGGGTAAACCAGTGAGTACTATATTGATTACGAACACTGGTTACTTTGTTGGCAGTGTATCCTGGCATCTCTGAATAGTCGATGATTTTTACCCAAATGGCAGGAAATCTGCTGGTATTTTCTATTAATATGCGTTCCTGAATGTGATCTCCCACCTGGATCCAACCGAAACGCATTTCCCGTTCAAGATTCAATCCCGATCTAAGGCTGTATGTCCAAACAAAACCCAAAACCCACATACCTACAAAACCTGATGCCAGAATTACCCAACCTTTATACGGGAAGAGCAGCTGGAAAATAACTAATACCAGGGTTATCACTGGCATCAGGTAGGATTTGATGTAGATAGAACGATCCCCAGTGGCTTTTTTGGACATAGAGATGATTATATCAAATTGTAGCTTTGAGAACCGGGCCATAAGGGACCGCATTTTTTATGGAAAATACCATCCTTTTTCAACTTTCAGCTGCTTATTTCCTGATATGAATTTATGGAAAGATACGGTAATATTCATCCTTGTTGTGTTCAGAAAAATTTTGGATTTGTTCCTTTATGAGGAAGAATCCAGGGGAAGCTGGATCACCTAATAAAACTGCAAGGTAAAAACCCCTTTTTGGAATGTACGACAGCAGGTCCCGCGTGTTACAATTTTTGCATGACAGATAAGTTTCGCGTATTAATTGTTGATGACCATCAAGAGATTCGCGCTGCATTAAGAGCGAATCTTGAAGCCTTGGGATTGGATCTGGATCTGGTTGATGTACCATCCGGAGAAGAAGCCATTGTTGAGGTTGTTGGCTCAGGAATTGATTTATTAATTGCTGATATCGGTCTCCCCGGATTGTCTGGTATCGAATTGTACAAGAAGCTGAGACACACCTTCCCAGACATGCAAGTGATCTTGATCACAGGGTTGGAGGATGAAGAAGTCCATAAAGAAATTGCTGAAATTGGAGCAGAGGCGTTTTTCTTTAAACCGCTAAAAATGCCGGAATTTCTTAATGCAGTTCGCAGGACAATGGGCCTTAATCCGGTAGAAGAAAAGCCGGAACATCTGACAAAATTAACCAAAAAAATCCTACACGAAGATGTTACTGAAAGAATAGCGGATTTAAGGGGAGAATTGGGTGCAATATCGATTTTAATCGTTGAGAAATCAGGGGTGATATCAGCTGAAACCGGCATTGTCCCTGACACAATTTATCAATCCCATGTCATGCCGCTCCTGCTGCAAACCTTTAATATAACAAATAAAATTTCCTCCTTCCTGGGAAAAGAAAAACCGGATAGTGTGTGGTATTTCTCTGGGGAAAAATACGATTTATTCTGGTCTCATATTGATGTCGACTATGGCATGATGGTAATAACCAGTCCAGTGACCCAGAATAATGATCTTACCTGGGTGCTAACCACCTTGGACCTGGCAATTCAGGAAGTCACCCAGATTATTTTGGATCTCTCTGATACCCCGGATGCTAAAAATTTGGCTCCTGCGAAAACAGCAATAACTTCGAAAGACCAGCAAGACGAGCAGACCCAGAATGAAAAAACCGTAAAAGCTACTAAGACTGCCAAGGCAGAACTGCCAGCAAAGAATAAAGAGGGCTCAAACGGTTCGACAAAAACGAAATCTAAAGAAATTCCAAAAAAGGACCCTGACAAAAATCTGGATAAAGCTTCTGTTGGGGAGAATTCTGATGAAAGTGAAGTACACGAATTCTGGAAGGCGGCCACGCTGGAAAATGAAATTCAGCGGATAGACAGCCCCGATTCTTTATCGTTTGAACAGGCTCAAAAACTTGGTTTCATCCCGGGGGGAGAAAACAACGGATCCTGAGACAGGTTTAGGCCAGGAAATCCCCTTTCCATTGTCAGTAAAATCATCCTATGATACAATGCCTTGGCTGACATTGGGGAGTGGTGCAATTGGCAGCACAGAGGCCTTTGGAGCCTTTGATCTTGGTTCGAGTCCAGGCTCCCCAGCTTGTCTGCCTTTGGAATATGAAACCCGAGATTGAAGAAGACTCTCCTGAAAATATCAATGGAAAAACCACTATCAAGCGAGTTTGGGCTGTTTTTGGACATCCCGCTCGCTTGTTCATTTTCAAGATGGTGAAGAACTTCGGATTTTTGCCTGTAATAAATGGATATCAAGGCCAAAGGGATTTCGTATGGTGACTGATGTTGTGATACTGGCTGCAGGAAAAGGGACTAGAATGAATTCGGATTTACCCAAACCCCTGCACACATTGATGGGGAAACCTATCATTCAATATGTCCTGAAAACAATTCTCCCCCTGGCAGACAATGATCCAGTACTTATTCTTGGCCATGGCGCTGATCAGGTTAAAGAGAGTATTGGGGAAAATCTGCGCTATGCTGAACAGGATGAATTATTGGGCACTGGACATGCTGTCCAGCAAGCCGAGTCGCTTTTAGGTGGAAAATCTGACCTGGTCCTGGTCACTTATGTAGATATGCCTTTAGTTCGCACTCAGACGCTGGAACAATTAATAAAAACCCAGAAATCACAATCGGGCCCTATGACACTTTTATCTGTTCGAGATGAGGATCCGCGGGGATTTGGCAGGGTCGTCCGTGACACGCAGGGGAATATTCAGGCTATTGTCGAAGAGGTGGATGCCTCACCGGAGCAGCTGGAGATCACTGAACTCAATGCTGGCATGTATTGTTTTAAGGCAGATTGGTTATGGGCAAACCTGAAAAACTTAAAGCTTTCACACAAAGGGGAATACTATCTCACTGATTTGGTAGCATTGGCAATAAGTCAGAATCTGCCAATTGCAGGTGTCATTGCGGAAGACCCCGAGGAGTTAATTGGCATTAATACAAGGGTCCATTTGGCAGAAGCGGGAAAAATTCTACGCCGGCGGATTAATCGGGATTTGATGCTCTCGGGAGTTAGTCTGGTTGATCCCGATTCGTCCTACATTGAACCGGATGTAAAAATTGGTAAGGACACAGTGATTCTTCCCAATACCCACCTTCAGGGAGAGACAATAATCGGCCAAGAGTGTCAAATTGGTCCTGATACCAAAATATTCAATAGTCAAATCGGAAATTCCTGCGAAATTGAATTTTCTGTAATTGAGGAATCCAGGGTAGAAGATGGCGTAGATATTGGCCCATTTAGTCACTTGCGTAAAGGTGCTCATATTGGACCCGGTGTTCATATAGGGAATTTCGGAGAGATCAAGGATTCCACCCTTGGAGCGGGAACTAAGGTGGGGCATTTTTCATATCTTGGGAATGCCAATATTGGGAAAGACGTTAACATTGGCGCAGGCACCATAACCTGTAATTATGATGGAAAACAGAAACACCAAACTATTATCAAAGACGGGGTTTTTGTTGGCAGTGATTCCATGTTGATCGCGCCGCTTGAACTTGGGAAAGGATCAGTTACTGGTGCCGGGTCTGTTGTGAATAAAGATGTACCGGCAGACACAATTGTAGTGGGGATGCCTGCCAGGAAAATTGGGAAAAAGAAGAAGGGAAAATAACCTTCTAATAAAACATATGACAACAGTTATTGCATTTTTATTGATATTGGTGCTGGTTTTGGATGTATATCTGTCAGCAGCCCGTTCAGTTTTTGATAAAATCCACGTCAGTCGTCAGCTCCAAAACTTCAGAGAAAAATCACGACAGGTAGACCGGGTTCATTCCCTGCTGGAAAATTATTCCCGGGTTGATACCGGTCTAAAAATCCTCCAGATGATTTCCCGCTTTTTTGCGGCAGGTTTTACTCTCCTGCTTATCAGCCATGGAAATTTGATGACTTGGGAATGGTGGTTTTACCTTTTCCTATTGGGTGGGGCGCTGGTTCTGGCGGTGTTGGAGTGGGCATCCTCAATGAGTGTTGTAAAGGATCCAGAAGGATGGGCACTCCGGATGAGTGGGGGACTCTGGGTTATCAACCGAATTGTATCTCCGTTGGTAGCGTTTTTGTTTTTGTTTACCCGGGATTTGGAAGAAGCCCAAAAGAAATTGGATCAGGTCAGTGAGGAAGAACTTAAAAGCCTGGTGGATGAAAGCCTTAAAGAAGGTATTCTAGAAAAAGAAGAAAGGAAAATGATCCAATCGGTTTTCCGCTTGGACGATACATTAACCCGCGAGATCATGGTTCCCCGAATCGATATTCTCGCGGTGGAAGCGTCGGTCCCTTTTTCTGAAGCAGTCAATTTATTTGTTGAATCAGGCTTCTCGAGGATTCCCGTTTGCCAAGACAAAGTGGATAATATTCTTGGTTTGCTGTATGCTAAGGATTTGTTGGAAGTATCTGGCAAGGGAGAATATCAAGGGGGAATAACAGAATTGATGCGCAGCGCCTATTTTGTTCCGGAAACAAAAGTTATTAATGAATTATTGGCAGATATGCAAAAAAAGCGTGTGCACATGGTTATCGTTGTAGATGAGTACGGCGGCGTGGCCGGTATTGTAACCCTGGAAGATATCATAGAAGAGATTTTTGGTGAGATTCAAGATGAATATGACGCCGAAGAGACTATCTACCGGGTGATAGGCCCAGACGAATATATTTTCCTGGGTAAGATAGATATTGATGATTTAAACCTGATTCTTGATAGTGCTATCTCTAGTCAGGAAGCAGATACACTTGGTGGTCTGGTGTATCACCGTTTAGGTCATGTTCCTCAAAAAGGGGAAGTAATAAAATTTGATAACCTGTTGATAACAGTTGAGCAAGTTGATGAACACAGGATAAACAAAGTGCGTATTAAGAAAACACCCCCTGACCCAGGTGGGGAGGAGAATAGCGTAGATGTCATTAACTGATGAGAAACGAAAGCAGTTGATTAGTGCGGCGAGACAGGTGCGGACAAGGGCGTACGCCCCGTATTCAAATTATCAGGTTGGGGCAGCGTTATTAACAAAATCTGGACAAATCTTCACGGGCGTGAATGTTGAAAATGCCGCCTATCCTGATTCTATTTGTGCAGAAAGATCAGCTGTTTTTAACGCGGTCAGTGCAGGAGAACTTGAGTTTGAAGCGATTGCGGTGGTGACGCGAAATGGGGGGACGCCCTGTGGATCCTGCCGGCAAGTTTTATCAGAGTTTGGATTAGATATTGAAGTGCTGCTGGCGGATGAAGGAGAAAACTTGCTGCAGCAAAAAACAGTCCGTGATCTCCTCCCCGGAGCATTTCTTGGACGAGATTTAAAAGAGTAAGGAATTACCAAGTTGGCTGCGGAGTTGAGATTAAGAGCAGGTTTTCAATAATCCATCCGCTCTGTTCTTCTCCATCCTCGTTTCTAAATCGGATGTTTAACCAATTCCTCCCCTGTTCATCATAGGAAGGGGAAGGATTGATGATTTCAATCACTGTACCATTTACCAGAGAGGTTAGGATTTGGCTCTCCAAACTTGGTTCACTTCGAATATAAGCTCCTGCAAATTCTTTTGAGACCGCGATTTCCGCGTAAAATGGGGTTGGTTTGGGTGTGTTTGTGCTGGTAGCGGTCGGCAGCGGTGTGGCGGTTGCGGTCGGAACTGTTGGAGATGGCGTGGGTGTGGGAGGCTCGGGAGTCTCTGTTGGTGTGAAGGTTGGTGGGATTGGGGTTCCTGTTAAAGTAGCAGTGGGAACAAGGGTTGGCATGGCAATCTTCCCGCCGACAACAGCTCCAGCACTGCTTAAACCGATGACTAAGACGATTCCCAAAATCGTGACCACGCTGCCCAGGGTGTAGCCAATAAATGAAAGGGGTTTGATTCCCAGGAGCATAAATACGATCGTTCCGGTGATTACCGAGACCGCTAAATGAATCCCAAATACCACCAGGCCGTCTGGCCAGAGATGAGGTTGACCGCTTCCGAAACCAAACCCCGCAATCGCTAAAGGGATATACAGTTCATAGGCTAAGGCAACACTGGGTAAAATCGGGGTTTGCCCCTGCCGTTTGAGGCTAATTACAGACAGAGCCGTTCCAGCTATCACCAGAATCAGGTGGGTCCAGGAAACCCGGGCATTATAGATAAGGAACTGGATACCTGGGGTTTTAAGGACAACGGTTGTGTAGCCACCCAAGATACCCACTACAAAAACAAATCCGCTGCCAATTATTGATCCGATGAATCGCTGACTGAAAAACTTCACAGATCCGGTTGCTGTACCCAAAGAGATACCGATAAAAGGAGTCAGCGGTGGTGCTGCAAGGGCACCCAGGATTAATAAAGAGGGCGAATCCGCCAGGATGCCGACAGTGATGATTGCTGCTGCCAGCAGGGAAAACAGAAAAAAATCAAAGGAGGGTATAGTGCTGTGTGCCAGGGATTCTATGTCTTCTGCCACAGAAACTAGATCTTCCGGGAGCAAACCTCGCTCTGCACGGCGCCGGCGGGCGGGAGAAAGATCTTCTGGATCATCAGGGATTTGATCGGTTTTTGGGATGGACATAATCTTTCCTGGAAGGGGGTTATTTTCTCAGGCTAGCAATCAATCGGGTGGGCTGATTTATAATAGTCAGGGCAGAAACTATATTGGGGACAACCAGGTCCGCCTGGAGTAAAGTTTCCAGGGCGGTTCCTTCTTCCGATAGGATGCAAATACCTATCCTGGCTTCTTTTAACATCAGGGAATCATTTGCCCCTTGTCCAACAGCTGCAGTATGATCTGAGCCGAGTTTATTAACATAAGCCGCTTTTTGCTCCGCCTCTCCACCCGGTTTCACACGAATTGCTGTCAGTCCGAGCTGTTGGTCAATTTCAGCTTGTTTTCCGTGGGTATCAGCTGTCAGCAGATGGAGTTTTACTTTTTTCCCCAGGGTTTCGAAAAGGGCTGGAACTTCGGGGATCAGCTTGCCGTCAACAGCCAGAGTGCCGTTTACGTCAAAGGCAATATGTTCTATTTGAATATCATTTTGCCCGGGAATCTTTATCTCTATCATATTTTTTAATTATACTAGAAAGAGGACATTGCCGGAAAAAGTAGTAAAATAAAATTTGGTTTACAAAATTAAGGAGTACCTTTTGATTAAAAACAAGAATTTTTACTGGTTGGTTATAATTCTATTTTTCCTGGTTGGCTGTGCTTTTCAGAAAGAGACCCCGTCTCCAAGTGGGGAGCTGGCTTTCACTGAAACAACCAAGCCTACCGATGCACCTGTTGATACACCTGCACCCCTTACACCAGTAGGTGTATTTTTAACCCCGCCAGGTTCCGATCCTGCTCTGGTAGCAAGTCTCAGCTCTTTGATAGGTGAATATATCAGGGCAGAAGGACTTCGCTTTCAAGTCCTGGAAACCATGATAGGTGATGATTTCTTAAGAGATGATTTTCAAGTCGTGGTTGTCCTGCCGCCCTTCCCGGACATTGAGAACCTCGCCCAGCAAGCGCCAAATACCAAATTCCTTGCGGTTGGTTTTAATGATCTGGAACCTCGGGAGAATCTGAGTGTTTTGCGTTCCGGGGGCGGCGCTTATGATGTTCAGGGTTTTATTGCAGGATATATTGCAGCGATGATTACCATGGATTGGCGTGTGGGCGTGTTGAGTGTTCAGGAAAGCGATGATGCCCTGGCTGCCAGGGAAGGTTTCCGGGTGGGTGTGAAGTATTATTGTGGATTATGTAACCCGATCTATGCACCAACCGGACTTAATTATATTTACCCCAAGTATATTGATCTCCCCGTTGGTGCCAGTGACCTGGAAATCGAAGTCAATGTTAACCTGTTAATAGACAGGGTTGTGAACACGTATTATATTGTTCCCGGAGTGGGAAATCCTCTCATCTATCAGATGCTGACCAGGAATGAAAAACTCATTATTGGTCCTGCCAGCGATTTTAAGGAGGAATACCGGGATTATTGGGTTGCATCGCTGGAGTACGATTTACTGGCAGCCCTGGAGGAATTTTGGCCGGCATTCCTGGAGACTGAAACGGGAATAGAACATACTTCTCCATTGTTAATTACCAATGTTAACAGCGATCTACTTAGTCCAGGAAAAATCAGATTGGCTGGAAGCATTTTGGAAGAAATTACCAGCGGGTTTATTAAAACTACCTTTGAATAGCAAATACCATTAGCTAAAATAATAAAGCAAGTATAATTGGGAAGGACTACCCATTATTCTGGTAAAATATTATCTGTATATAACTTACAATCTCAATTTATATCCAGTATTTTTGTGCGTGAAATTCTAAAGCAACATTGCTGACAGATCGAGTAATGTTAAATCTCCATTTTAGTTATAAAGGGAAAACCTATGAGTGAAGAACAAAATGTTGGAGCCCAGCAAACCAACTTTCTTCAATCGTTGGCTAATGTTACCAAGGTGATCAGTGTTCCCATTTTTGCCGTCTTGTTGGCAGTATTAATTGGGGCAATCATCCTAATAGTATCTGGCGCGTCACCGATTGAAGCCTATGCAGCGTTAATTAAGGGATCGTTTGGGGATGTTGATGCATTCACACGGACCTTAGAGAAAGCTACACCACTGGTGTTCAGCGGCCTTGCGGTTGCTTTTGCCTTTAAGGCGGGTTTGTTTAATATCGGTGCTCAAGGGCAGCTGTTGTTTGGGGCTATTGTAGCAGCAGCACTTGGATTTGCTATTGAGGGACTCCCGGCTTACATTCACGCCCCGCTGGCTTTGATGGGAGGAGCACTTGCAGGCGCATTGTTTGGTGCTATCCCAGGAGCACTCAAGACATATACAGGTGCTCATGAAGTGATTACTACTATCATGCTAAACTATATCGCTATCAACATCACTGATTACCTGGCTGATGGACCATGGAAGGATTCCAGTCTATCCAATGTAGTTGCCAGAACACCGGTAATTCTTGACACTGCAGTAATCCCGGAAATAGGCGGGTTTCCAGTTGGCTTTCTTATTGCCTTGTTATTTGCTTTCCTGATTTGGTGGCTGCTTGATCACACTACACTGGGTTTTGAGATCAGAACAGTTGGACAAAACCCTGGCGCTGCTGAATATTCAGGTGTGAAAGTCGCCAGGACAGTGATTTTAACCATGGTTATCAGTGGATTTATAGCCGGGATAGGCGGTGCAGTTGAGACTCAAGGTGTGGTTGGACGGTACCAGCCCGGTTTTAACGTTGGTTTGGGTTTTGATGGAATCACGATTGCGTTATTGGGAAAGACAAATCCGTTTGGGGTCATTCCAGCTGCAATCTTGGTAGGAGCAATGGATGCTGGGGCAAGCCAGATGCAGTTTTCCGCGGGTGTTGCCAAAGAAATTGTAGATGTAATCCAAGCGTTGATATTGTTCTTCGTTGCTGCCGATATTATCATCCGATGGTTGCTGCGTATAAGAACAGATGAGGATGGAATTAAACTCACAACCGGTTGGGGTTAATAAAGAGGTGGATATGGATAGGTCAATTTCCTGGAAGAGATACTTCCGACAATGGGGGGTGCTGATTATCCTGGGTGGCCTGATACTCACTGCGATAATATATTATTACCTAAAAGATCCAGTTATCACGGAGGCTGTTCTTGCCTCTGCCGTTCGCCATGCTACCCCTTTGGTGCTAGGGGCGATGTGCGGATTGCTTGGAGAACGCGCGGGCATTATTAACATTGGCATCGAGGGGCAAATGCTGCTGTCTGCCTTCGTTGGCTTCTTGGTTAACGCCTGGACAGGAAATTTACCGGTCGCTGTCTTTTCTGGTCTTGCAGTCGGAGCGCTATTAGGACTTCTGCTAGCTTTTATGTCGGTGACTCTAAAGGTAGATCAGATTATTGGGGGAACGGTGATTAATATCATTGCCGTTGGATTAACGGGTTATTTTTATCAGGCAGGTCTGACCACCGAGGGCAAATTGGCGCCAATTGCTCTCGGAAAACTGGCAGAAATTCCGATCATTGGGCGGGCTCTGTTTAATAATCCCCCAATCACATATGCAGCCATTGTCTTGGTGTTTGTCGTTCACTATGTCCTTTTTTATACCAGGTGGGGTTTGCGTACGCGCGCTGTTGGTGAACACCCCCGAGCTGCTGATACGGTGGGGGTTAATGTATTCAAAATTCGCTACATCAATGTGATTATGGGTGGAGCGATAGCAGGTTTAGCGGGGGTTTTTCTTACCCTGGAGGCTGTGGGATCATTCGAGCGGTTGATGACGAATGGGCGGGGATTTGTTGCTTTGGCAGTGATGATATTCGGCAAGTGGACACCCCTTGGTTCCTGGGGAGCGGCCCTGTTGTTTGGTGTTACATCCGCTATTCAGACTCAGATACAATTTGCCGGGGTGATAGATATTCCTCATCAGTTCATAGGCATTCTGCCTTATTTACTGACGATCATTGTCCTGGCAGGTGCAGTTGGTCGGTCGCGACCTCCCGCTGCTGATGGAATCCCCTACGAAAAAGAATAATCATTTGGAAAAGAGAACTCCTATGAATGAGAAAAAGCCATATGCTTTAGAAGCTCGCCAGATTACAAAACGATTTCCCGGTGTAATCGCGAATAATCAAGTAGATTTCACTCTCAAAAAAGGTGAGATACATGGGCTCTTGGGCGAAAACGGAGCAGGGAAATCTACCTTGATGAATGTGATTTACGGCCTCTATTCCGCTGATGAAGGTGAAGTATTTGTTGATGGGGAGAAGGTTGAGATCAATAACCCTCATCATGCCATCGATCACGGGATAGGTATGGTTCACCAGCATTTCATGCTGGTGCAAGTATTCTCTGTGACCGAGAATATTATTCTTGGTTCCGAGGTGACCAGGGGAATCTCTCTCGACCTTAATAAGGCGCGCCAGGATATCACACGCTTGTCAGAAGGATATGGTCTCAAAGTCGATCCAAGATCGATAATTGAAGAAACCCCGGTAGGTATTCAACAGCGTGTTGAAATTCTCAAGGCCCTTTATCGGGACGCAAAGATTCTGATTTTGGATGAACCAACCGCCGTCCTCACACCCCAGGAAGCGAATGATCTTTTCCAGATCATGAGAAAGCTGACAGAACAGGGAGTATCTATTGTATTCATCACCCACAAGCTTAACGAAGTCATGGATATTGCTGATCGGATCACGGTGATGAGAAGGGGTGAGGTAGTAGGAACGACCACATCACAAGAGACAGATAAACATGGTTTAGCGGCGATGATGGTTGGACGAGAGGTAATTCTGGAAGTTGAAAAAGATCCCGCTTCTCCTGAAGAACCTGTCCTGGAAATTACGAACCTATCAGTTAATGATGAACGGGGAATCAGACAAGTCCATGATGTCTCCTTTGAGGTTAGAAGAGGGGAAATTCTGGGTATTGCGGGGGTTCAGGGAAACGGTCAGACAGAGGTAGCTGAAGCCTTAACGGGGCTGAAAAGCTCAGTAAGTGGGGAATTCTACTTTACCGGTAAAAAGATGCCATATGGCAATCCGCGGAAGCTCATCGAAGCTGGGCTCTCGCATATACCTGAGGACCGCCATCGACACGGCTTGGTGCTGTCTTATTCGGTTGCAGACAACATGGTTCTGTGCACATATTACAAATCACCCTTTGCGCGGGGTTTAAGGAGAATTCATCAAGCTGTTTTGACAAATGCAGAAAAATTGATCGTGGATTTTGATGTGAGAACTCCAGGACCGATGGTAAAAGCCGGGAAATTATCCGGAGGAAATCAGCAAAAAGTAATTGTTGCGAGGGAATTAAGCAGACCGGTGCATCTGTTAGTGGCCAATCAACCCACCCGTGGGTTAGATGTGGGATCAATTGAATACATTCATAAACGTATCATTGAAGAGCGGGATAAAGGGGCTGCTGTATTATTGATCTCGGCTGAATTGGATGAGATAATGTCTTTGGCGGATCGAATTGCAGTGATGTATCAGGGTCAAATTGTATCAATCCATCAAGCGGACCAGGTGACAAAAGCTGAATTAGGCTTGTTAATGGCTGGATCTCAGGTTTAAAGAGAACCAAAATACTGGATAACAAGAAAAACAGGCACTTGTTGTATTAAGTGACTGTTTTTCTTGATTTGCATCGAAACGTGCTCAGAGAGCATCTTTTGCCAGATCATCAAACCCTAAACTCTTTAATACTAAATAGACGCTGCGTCCTCTGGATTCTGCAAATACATTTTTTGCCCGTGTAAGCGCAGCGATTTTTTCTTTTCTGTTCTTGGTGAAAATAGATGGTTTAGAAATTTTTTCCAGGTATTCTGCAGCAAGAGAGACATTATCCTCTGCATTTGACAGGGCTTCCAAGGTATATTCTTTCAGGTACTTTAAGTAGATTTGTTGATCCATAAAACTCCTTCAGATACCAAGTATGTCCTTGATTTCAGGCAGCAACCAGGGGATCATGCTGCCCAGAGAAAGAATCAGAATTCCTGAAGCGACCGCCAGGCTGGCCAAGGTGGATTCGGGAGCCACGATGAGGTTTTGCAGCAATAAACTCAAACCTAATCCAATCAGACTGGCAGCCAGTGTGCGCAATAGGGTTCCTTTTAATCGGAGATGAATGGGCATTGTACGAAACAACAGGTAAAAAAGCAGCAGCGCTTCCCCGGTAAAGGCGAGGGAATTAGCCAAGCCGATTCCAGGAGCCCCCAGATTTTTGGAGAGAGGGATTGCCAAAAGAATAAAAGTGCCCAGAGCGACCCCTGAAGCAATCAGAGGGGTTTTTGCGTTGTGCTGAGCATAAAATGACCTGGCAGCAACCTCAAGCAAGGAATGACCCATTAACCCCACTAAATAGGCTCTGACGGTCCATAGAACCAACCTCGTCCCTGCTTCATCAAATCCAAGCACTTCTATAAAGGGAGTAAGGCTAAAGGCGAGTATTACTGCGATCGGAAATGTCAGGGCTGTGATGACCCGGATGGTTTTCTCCACTGAGGTGCGGAAACCTTCCAGATGATTGTTCACGATCTGTTCGGATAAAGTGGGGAGCAGGGCAGTGCCCAGGGCGGTTCCAATCAATGTTTCTGGGAGCTGCATGAATAACCAGCCATATACCAGGGCTGTTACCGCTCCAGTAGGAAGTCGGGATGCGAGGTTATCCTGCATGATAAATACCATCTGTATAAATAACACTGTTAATACCCGGGGTCCCATTAATCGCAGCACTTTTTGCACTCCCGGATCTTTCAGATTCAGTTTAGGTGTCCATCTGAACCCAAATTTTATCAAGGTTGGGATTTGGATCAATAGAAACAAGCCGGCACCGATGATTACACCGTAAACCAGTCCATAAACTCCCAGGTTATAGGCCGGGAGTGTGATTGATCCCACCTTATAGCCCTGTTCTGGGGCAAGGATCAGGATACCAACCAGAGATCCAATATCGTACATAGTAGGCGCTAAGGCTGGAATCAGGAAATGCTGCTGAGATTGAAGCCCGGCGATAGCCAGTCCGCCCAGAGAGAAAAGAATGGTTGCGATCAGGTTTAACCGCATCAAGTTGGTCACTAAAAGTTGTTGGGTGGGAGTGAATCCGGGAGCGATACCGATTTCCCAGGAAACCAGCTGTTTTGCGCTTAATAAAATGAATATTGATAAAAGGGCAGTAACCAGGAAGACCCCGTTGGTTATTTGAGAAAAAAGCCTCCACGTTTCAGGTTTGGTTTTTGTCTCGCGGTATTCTGATAAAACCGGGATAACGGCCATTGCCAGTGCACCCCCGGAAATCAACGCAAAAATAAGGTCTGGAATATTATTTGCGGCGTTAAAAGCATCTAATTCTGTTGAGAGATTAAATGTCCGGGCAATTAACACATTACGGACAAATCCCAGCAGTTTTTCCATACCAAAAAAACCCGCAATGATCAGGGCTGATCGGGCGACATGTTTCATGAGGGGAGTATAGCATACTTAGTCTGAGCATTCCTTGAGGTACTTTTGATTTGCCATGTTCAGTGGTAATATATAGCAGGATTTTAGGCAATCATTGAATGAATTATTTATCTTGAAATCCAAATGGTTACCAATTATTAGTAAAAAGGAATCTATGAGAATAGCCCTAACAGGATCAATTGCATTTGATTATTTAATGACTTTCCCCGGACAATTTAAAGAGCATATCTTAGCTGATAAATTGGAATTTATCAGCCTGTCGTTCCTGGTAGACAAAATGATAAAACGGAGGGGGGGGATAGGCCCCAATATCGGCTATACCATGGCTCTATTGGGGGGAAAGCCCACTTTATTTAGCACCGTGGGGCAGGATTTTGATGAATATCGCGCTTTGTTAGAGGAGCAGGGCGTGGATACCCGGGGCGTAAAGGTGATCCCGGATGATTTCACGGCTTCCTTTTTTGCGACCACTGACAATGACAACAACCAGATCGCCAGTTTTTATCCAGGAGCAATGAGTCATGCTGCCGAAGTAAAACTCAGCGATTGGGGTGGTGAACCACTGGATTACGTTGTGATCTCACCTACAGATCCAGGCGCGATGATCCAATATATCGAGGAAGCTCAGGCGTTGAACCTGCCATATCTATATGATCCCAGTCAACAAACTGTCCGCCTTTCGGGTGAAGAACTCAGACAGGGTGTAGAAGGGGCACACGCTCTATTTGTGAATGAGTATGAGTTTTGCCTGATAGAAAAACATACCGGGTTAACCCTGGATGAGATACGGGATCTGCTGGAGATCCTGGTAATTACCAAAGGAGAGAGTGGATCACTCATCGTTTCAAAAGATAAAGAGATTGAAATACCTGTAGTGCCGCCAGAGAAAATTGTTGATCCTACGGGAATCGGAGACGGCTATCGGGGGGGGTTCCTCACCGGGTACAGTTATCAACTTGATTTAAAACTTTGCGGTGAAATGGGCGCCTTAGCGGCTGCCTACTGCCTGGAAGCTGATGGGCCACAAAGCCATCACTATACTCCCGAAACCTTCATCGGGCGTTTCAGGCAGCACTTTGATGATCAGGGAAAACTGGATGTTCTTTTAAAGGGGAATTAGGAATTATTTTCTTGTGCCAGGAGCTGATATTGCTTTTGAGCTATTATAAACAAAGACTTGGAGAAAAAAATGGAAAAATTTGATATTCAGGATAAATCTTTAGCAGAAGGTGGTCGTAGGCGGATCAAATGGGCTGAACGGGAAATGCCGGTTCTGCGATCAATTTATGAAAGGTTTATCAAAGAACGACCGTTTGATGGTATTCGGATGTCCGCTTGCCTTCACGTAACAACTGAAACAGCAAATTTGATGAAGACTCTTCAAGCCGGGGGCGCGGATGTGGTTTTGGTAGCTTCAAATCCCTTATCCACCCAGGACGATGTTGCTGCTTCTCTGGTGATGCATAACGAGATTCCGGTCTATGCTATAAAGGGCGAAGATAACATAACCTACTACAAGCACATCAATTCAGCAATTGATCATAAACCGCACATTACCATGGACGATGGAGCGGATGTGGTCAGTACTCTCCACAAAGACCGCCGGGATTTACTGGATGGTGTGATTGGCGGGACTGAAGAGACCACTACAGGTGTGATCCGTCTGCGGGCAATGGCAGCCGATGGAGCGCTGGCGTTCCCGGTTATTGCAGTTAATGATGCGATGACCAAACACTTCTTTGACAACCGGTATGGAACCGGGCAATCAACGATGGATGGGATCATTCGGGCTACCAATGTCCTGATGGCGGGAAAAACATTTGTGATTGGTGGGTATGGCTGGTGTGCTCGCGGGCTTGCGATGCGAGCAAGAGGTATGGGCGCCAATGTTATTGTGACTGAAATCGATCCTCTAAAAGCCCTTGAGGCTGTCATGGATGGTTTCCGGGTGATGCCCATGCTGGAAGCAGCACCGCTGGGGGATGTGTTCTGCACGCTCACCGGTGATATTAATATTCTGGATAAACATCATTTTGATGTTATGAAGGATGGAGCTATTATCTCCAATTCAGGACATTTTAATGTGGAAATCAATATCCCTGCCCTGGAGGAAATGGCGGAAGAAAAAATCCGCGTTCGCCCCATGATTGATCAGTATATCCTTGCTGATGGGCGCAGATTGAATCTCTTGGCGGAAGGTCGTTTGGTTAACCTGGCAGCTGCAGAAGGTCATCCTTCCAGCGTAATGGATATGTCCTTTGCCAACCAGGCATTAAGCGCGGAATATTTGATTAAAAACGCCGATGATCTTTCCAACCAGGTATATGAAGTGCCGGCAGATATTGATAACGAGATTGCTCGCCTTAAACTTAAAAACATGGATATCAAGATTGATGTCCTGACCGAAGAACAGGTTAAGTACCTGAATTCCTGGCAGGAAGGCACATAAAAAACAAATCTACCAGATTTGAACCTTATGCAGCTGATTGCTGGATCCCGGGATAAATATATTTCCCGGGATCTTTTATACCGATGGGTAAGGGTTTTTAGATGGATTAAGGTTCTTAAGAACGCATATCTAAAATGATTTGATTTCCTGCCAATCCGGAAAATCCTCTTTTGTGAGAAAGACAAATTACGAGTACAATTTAGGGTAATCATCCCCATGATTTATTCATTTGTCGATAGCTCATCAATAGCTTCTGTAGGATATTTAGTGGTTAAGGAAGGTGATCATGAACGAGCTTTCCCGCAGAAATTTTATCCGTTTACTGGCTGCCAGCCTCGGTTCCCTGGGGGGAGTGTATCTGGCAGGATGCCTGAATCAGGAAAAATTGCTTTCTAAATCCCTTTCTCCGGAAAAAATATCTCCCACGCCATTCCTGCCAAATTCTACTAATACCGAGATCCTGCCCACAGAGACCATCTCACCAACGGATAAACCCGAGGATATCCCAACACCTTCTCCAACCAGGGCGTATCCTGATTTAACCGTCGCCCGAAATGGTGATCCGGAAGCTATGGTGAGGCAAGCGGTTAAGGCTTTAGGTGGAATGGGGAGATTTGTAAAATCCGGGGATATAGTGGTTGTAAAACCAAATATTTGTGTCTCTTATCATGGGTATAAATACGCCGCTACAACCAATCCCTGGGTTGTGGGTACTGTCGTTAAATTGGCGCTGGATGCTGGCGCAAAAAAGGTGAAGGTGATGGATTATCCTTTTGGAGGTACTGCCGAACAAGCATACAGCATCAGCGGTATTCAGTCTGAGGTAATTAAGGCTGGCGGAAAAATGGTGGTGATGTCCAGTCTCAAGTATGTGGATACCTCCATCCCGCAGGGGAAAGATCTTAAATCTTGCAGGATTTACGATGAAGTGCTAAAAGCGGATGTGCTGATTAACATTCCAATCGCCAAACACCACGGATTGGCAAGGTTAACTCTGGCGATGAAAAACTTGATGGGGATTATATATGATCGTCCCGTTATGCATGTCAATATTGGCCAGCGGTTAGCTGATTTAAATAGCCGGGTTCGGTCCTCGCTGGTAATCGTGGATGCTGTCCGCATGCTGATGGATCACGGACCATCAGGTGGAAATCTGGCAGATGTTAAAAAGGCAGATACGATCATTGCCTCGCCGGATATTATTGCTGCAGATACCTACGCTGCAGGTCTGTTTGGGTTAAAACCCAAACAGGTTTCCTATATTAAGAAGGGGGCTGAGATGGGTTTGGGGATTAAGGATTTAAGCCAGTTAAAAATTGAGGAGATCAATCTTGGCTGAGGGAACGGGAAAATCCCCTCCAAGATTAACCCCGGATCAATGGTTGAAACTGAGGAAATACAGCCAGGGGTTCTTTCTGATCCTGTTCCTGGTATTGTTTCTCTGGTCTCGACGGGAGTTTTACCTCTTTCCAGCTGACGGTTCTTTGATTAAACAGAAATTAATCAATCTGCCTTTAAAGTTGGATCCGTTAATTATGTTGGCTCAAGGGATAGCCAGCCGGACAGTTCTGGCCGGATCACTGTTGGCGCTGGTTACGATCCTTTTAACGCTGCTTTTAGGGAGAGTTTGGTGCGGCTGGTTCTGTCCTGTAGGCACTCTCCTGGATTGGTTCCCTGTCCGATCCTGGAATAAAAGAGAACCCAAACTCCCTGAAGGACTGCGGGGAATAAAATATATCTTGCTGCTGATAATCCTCTTTGGGGCTTTGTTTTCAAACTTAAGTTTATTGTTTTTAGATCCAATCACAATCTTGTACCGGACATTAACCACAGCTATCTGGCCAGCTTTAGACAAGGTTGTGACTACTTTAGAAATGGCACTCTATCGAGTTCCATTTTTTCAGCCGGTTGTTAGCGGATTCGATAGTTTGATCCGTCCGACAATTTTTCCTTCTTATCCAGCAATTTATCGGTTTGGAGCTCTCTTTTTTGGATTTTTCCTCAGTCTATTTGCTCTTAATATCCTGGCGCCCCGATTTTGGTGCCGGTATCTTTGTCCCCTGGGTGGATTGCTGGCGTTCCTTGGAAAATACAGCCTCACGAAGTGCGAAATCAGGGAGGAGTGCTCCCTTTGCGGTAGTTGTTTTTCCGCTTGTCCTACCGGAGCGATTCAAACAGATACCAGTGTTTTTTGTGACCCAGCGGAGTGTACCATGTGTCTGGCTTGTGCCGCTGAGTGTCCCGGGGGAGCGGTAGGTTATCCGGCAAAATTCGCAAAAGTGATCCAGCAGCCATATGATTTAGAGAGACGGAAAGTATTGGTATCACTTGGGACTGCTGCCCTGGGCATCGGACTCCTGGAAACCAAGATTTTAAATGACCCCAGGAATCCTAAAATGCTCCGACCTCCGGGAGCCCTCGATGACCAGTTATTGAGCAAATGTATCCGGTGTGGCGAGTGCAGTACAGTCTGTCCAACCAATGCCATTCAATTAGCTGTGACAGAGGCAGGAGTGGAAGGTTTCTGGACTCCGATCCTCGTCCCCCGAATCGGATATTGTGATTACTCTTGTTATGCCTGTGGGCAGGTTTGCCCTGTTGAGGCAATTCCGCCGTTATCCTTGGAGGACAAAAGAAAACAGGTGATTGGTATAGCAGCCATCGACAAGAATCGATGTATTCCCTGGGCTGATAACCAGGATTGTATTGTTTGCGAGGAAATGTGCCCCATAGCTGACAAAGCAATCCGTCTGGAAAAAACACCAGTGGTTGGATCTGATGGAGAGGAAATCATCGTTCAACGGCCTGTTGTAATTAATCAGCTCTGTATCGGTTGTGGGATATGTGAGAATAAATGCCCGGTAACGGGAGAGGCGGCTATTCAAGTGTCACTACAGCAGAGACATTTCCTTGATGCTCCCCATCAAAACAGGAAACGAAAATCGCATGAAGAAAATTGACCTTTCCTGGTTATTAAGCGCTGAAGAACCCTGGACCCGATATCGAGTTCGGATTGATCTACTTGGTTTGGATGATGATTCGCCTGAAGTAGCTGAAGACAGGCAGGCGATGGTAAATCATCCCCTTGTACAAGGACTAATCGAAAAAAGTTCCTCCTGGCCTGGTTATCCTCTGAAGCGGCATAATGATGCCAATCATCCTTTACACGCGATGTCTGTCCTGGCGGATTTTGGAATAAAGGACTCAGATCCAGGAATGGATAAAGTAGTGAAGAAAGTATTCAAGCACCAATCGGATGAAGGCGCCTATCTTACCCAGATCCAGCTATATAAACGATTTGGAGGGCTGGAAGGAGAATACTGGGCCTGGATGGCGTGTGATGCTACGGTGCTGCTGTATAATCTACTTTCTTTTGGGTTGGGAGATGAAAAGGGAGTCCAGGAAGCAAAAAACCATATCTTGTCCCTGGGGGAAGAGAACGGTTGGCGCTGCAGCGCTTCTGCGATGTTAGATAATTTTAAAGGCCCCGGAAAACGGGAGGATCCCTGCCCGATTACGAATGTCTATGCCCTTAAGGCTCTTTCCATGGATCCAGATTTGAAAGAAGATTCCAGAGTTATCCACGGGATTGAGACACTGCTAAATCATTGGGAAATTCAGGGAGAAAAGAAATACTATTTGTTTGGAATAGGAACAGATTTCCGGAAACTGAAATATCCCCTGATCTGGTATGACTTGCTGCATGTTGTTGACGTGTTAAGCAGATTCCCTGGTATTCACAACGATCCCCGCTATCGATTAATGGTCAAGGCCATTACTGATCAAGTTGATGAGCAAGGGAGATATGCTGCAACTTCAATGTACCGGGCCTGGAAAGAGTGGTCGTTTTCTGACAAAAAAAATCCCTCACCCTGGTTAACATTCCTGGTTAACCGCATTCTCAAAAGGTCAGGGATTCTGGTGGAATACTAAGGGGAATATGATCTAGGCTACTCCAAGGTTACAAATACTTTACCGTACCCAAATATCTCTGCATCAAAAACAAATATTAATCCTTGTACATTCTCAGGAACCTGAAAACCAATTTGTCCCCGTATTCTTTCTCCCGGGTGGAGTTCGTCATCAGGCAAACCGCTGTCAATAATGGACTGGGCGCCAAGATGGAAGGTATATTTCTGTCCGGTCAAGTCCTTTAAGTACATTTGAGCGATACTGGTTATTTCCTGTACGGCACTTCCCTGGTTTTCTACTGACACATCCACCGCCGCGAATTTATAGTCCTGTTTCGGTTTTACGATCTCGTTTCCAGCTGGATAGCTCACCCCCATTACCTGGATGACCATGTCTGAGATTTTTACCAAATCACCAATTTGATAAATCTGCTGTTGTTGGGTCAGATTAAGGTCAGCGGGTGGATCCATGGCCACCGGAGTAGAGCCTAAATTCACTGAAACTTCTCCCAAACCAATCAGCTTTGCCTCGTAAACAAAAACAAAATTATTTAAATCCTCCGGGACATGAAAACCAACCTTTCCGCGGACGACTTCCCCGGGATTAATTTCCCCATTGGGTGTGTTGCTTCCAGAGGCAATATTCGCTTTTCCGTTCACATTATATTTTTGGCCTGTTGAATCCTTTAAAGTCATCTGGAAAGCGGGGGAAATATTAAAGGAATTTTCACTTTGGTTTGCCAGCATTAGGTCAACAACAAGATATTTTTTCCCTTCAGCGGGTGGATTGAAATCACCCCCAGGGGGGTTGTCCCAGCCCAGAACGACCAGGATAGTGTTGTTGATGCTGATAATATCCCCTACCTCATAAATTTGCTCTATTGGTGGTTTTGCTGAATCCTCTTCTATCGGTTGGTTTCCAGCTGTTAAATCACCGATTTTGGTAGACTCTTTTTCCATCTGGCAGCCCGATGACAACAATCCGAGGAGTATGACCACAACGAGCAATAATCTTTTTATTTTGGAGTTAATCATAATTACCCTTTTGCACGAATACCACTTCTTGGATAGATTAAACCAGAGCGTATCTATTTTGAATACTCCCTATAGAGTATACAGCGATTTGGAGGATTAAGTTTCACGCAAATTCCCTCCTGGTTTGGGTGGAAATAAACCCTTAGAAGCCAGTTGATCCGGAGTGAGAATCATTTTTTATTTGGGTTATGCGTTTTTAAGAAATTTGATTGCACTTTCAATGGATCTTAAGTCTTTTGGATTCAAAGCGGGATCTGCTGCCCAAGTCTGGTATTTAGGGAGCAGAGGTTTAAATTCGGGTAGAAATCTTTTTGTCATGCTGCGGATCACATCACATAACACCCAGGTAACGGCTGGATCCCCTGGTGGAACCTGGCAATCAAGGAAGGTGATAACGGGTTTAATATCACCCCGGGCGGCGAGACGGATCGCAAAACTCACCGCTCTCTGGACGTCTCTATCCGGGCTGTTAAGGATTGGAGGAAGCATTTTTAAACATGGTTCTGTCAGGTCAGCCCGTTTCATCGGCAAGCGGCCGATGACCGTAGCTCCAGCCCGCTGAATCCACTTGTTTTTATCCTCCAACCAGGATTTCATTTCCGGCATCCAGCTTTCAGGGTCTTTACGTACAATTGGTTCCAGAGCCCGCATTGCCAGCACATCACAATCCTCCCAGGTGATACAGGAACGGCATAACGATTTGATCTTAGGAAGTACTCGCTTCGGGTTCTTTAACTCCATTTTACCCAGCGCTGCGGAAGCCACTATTCGTCCTTCCCGGCCAAATTCATTCCAAAGCAACACTGTGAGAGGAAGAAATCCATCCACATCCTGGCTGGTGTATTTTCCAGTTTCCGCTCCTATTGCCCGTAAAACTTCGACCGGAGCTCCCACATTTTCCTGTTTCTGGCGATCTTCTGCTTTAATCCCTCCAATGCTTTTTGGTTCAAAATCCAGCCAAATAGCACGGAATCCTTCAGCGATTGACTGGATTTCATGGGGAGGGATATTCATAAAGAGCTGTTCAACATGAGTTCTGATTTTTTCTTTCACTGGAGGTCCTTTCATATTGATTTTCCAGATAGTACTGAATTAACCAATTATATCCGGGTTAACTATCTGGGAAATATTGCTTTTCAACAGAGTGATGAAAACAGTTGATAAACCTTCCTGCAAACCACCCTTGTCAGAGTGAGGACTGCCCTCTGAATAATCTCCAATTCTCCCTCTGAAGATGATTTATAATCTAAGGACTGTCCCTGAAAACCGTAGGAAATCTATCCCTGGAGAGCAAAATCTGAGATAAATGCTGTGGTAAAATTCATACCCACCGGGCGGTGGGTTGTATAGACAACTCTCCTCATGCCAGTATTAGCAAAATATATATTGACAACCCCTCACATGTTACTGGAAAATCTTTTATGGAGATGTCAATGGTGATTGAAAATATCAAAAAAAAGATCAGCAGCAGACCTCAAGACCTCACTGATCCCGACCTTTATCTGAACAGAGAATTAAGCTGGTTAAGATTCAATGAACGGGTTCTGGAAGAAGCGCTGGATAAAAGCCATCCGCTCCTGGAAAGACTGAAATTTCTGGCTATATTTTCCAGTAACCTGGATGAATTTTTTATGATCCGGGTATCTGGTTTAAGAAGGCAGCTGGAAGCTGCAACCCTGGAAGCACCTGCGGATGGTATTCTGCCCTCGGATCAGTTGGCCATGATCCGGCAGAGATTGCTGCCAAAACTGGAAGAACAATATGGCTGCTGGCAGAATGACCTGGTGCCAAAGTTAAAAAAACAGGGGATTAATGTCCTTCATTATGAACAGTTAAAACGAAAGCAGCGAAAACTCCTTCGGAGATATTTTAAAAAGGAGATTTATCCCGCTCTCACACCCCTGGCATTTGACCCAGGACATCCTTTCCCCCATATATCAAATTTATCCATGAATCTTGCGGTGGTTGTGCTTGACCCCAAACACGGCCAACGATTTGCGCGCTTAAAAGTACCCAAGATTTATCCACGTTTAATATGCATCCCCAGTGAAGAAACTGCTGATGAGTACCAGGAGCTGGGTTTGGATGAACGCGTTTCATCCAACTTTGTCTGGCTGGAGGAGATAATTAAAGCCAATCTTGACCTTCTTTTCCCGGGATTAAAAATTGAAGCAGCATACCCATTTAGAGTGACCAGGGATGCAGATCCGGAAATAGAAGAGGATGAAGCGTCGGATTTATTATCTGCAATCGAAGAGAGCGTGCGAGTCCGGCAGTTTGGGTCAGCCATACGGTTGGAAATTGATACCACCATGCCGGACCAGGTACGGGAAATATTGCAAACCAACCTGGATGTCGCCCCCTACCAGATTTACCTGGTAGATGGACCTATCGGCTTGAGTGATGCAATGCAACTAATGGAAATCAATCGCCCTGAACTAAAAGATACGCCGTTTAAACCTTCTATACCGCCAGCTCTTTCGACAGAGGAGAGCATCTTTTCTGTCATTCGCAGGAAAAATATACTCATGTATCATCCCTACGATAGTTTTGACCCGGTAATCCGTTTTATTCGGGAGGCAGCCCGGGATCCAGATGTCCTGGCAATAAAGATGACTTTGTACCGTGTTGGTCCGGATTCTCCTGTCGTGGCTGCTCTGATGGATGCCCGGGAGAATGGAAAACAAGTTGCTGTATTGGTTGAGTTGAAAGCGCGATTTGATGAGGAAAACAATATCGTCTGGGCAAAATCCCTCGAGCGAGCAGGTGTCCATGTTGTATATGGATTAATCGGGCTTAAAACACATGCCAAAGTCAGCGTAGTGATCCGGCATGAACAGGAAGGTATCCGGCGATATATCCATCTTGCAACGGGCAATTACAATGATGTGACCGCTCGCTTGTATGCTGATCTGGGGTATTTCACCTGTGATCCTGATCTTGGAAAAGATGTATCTGCTTTATTTAACGGGTTAACAGGGTATTCACGGAACGAGGAGTATAAAAAACTCCTGGTAGCCCCGGGCGATATGCAGAAAGGAATCATTGACCGGATAGACAGGGAAATTAAGGTTCATAAAGAACAGGGTGGGGGCTACATGGCATTTAAAATGAACTCTCTGGTAGATCACCCTTGTATCGAAGCGATATACAGAGCGTCTCAGGCAGGAGTAAAGGTGGATATCCAGGCAAGGGGAATCTGTTGTCTGCGGCCTGGAATTCCAGGCGTGAGCGACAATATCACCGTAACCTCAATTGTGGGGAGATTCTTAGAGCATGCCAGGATTTTTTATTTCCGCAATGGGGGGGAGGAAGAGATTCTAACTGGAAGTGCGGATATGATGCCCCGAAATCTCTACCGAAGAGTAGAGACTTTATTCCCCATTGAAGATGAGACCATCAGGAATTCTCTCCGGGATGAAATATTAAATATTCACCTGAAGGACAATGTGAAAGCTCGCCGTATGTTAGCGGATGGCACCTATGAATGGGTTGAAGCGGGGGAAAGTGAAAAACCGCTAAATTCACAGGAGTGGATGATTAAAAACCGGGGGATCTGGCATCATACAGAGTAATCCGTGAAAGCGGCATTATTAAAAATACTATTGATCTAGATTTTGTTATTAAGCGGCACCGGGCATGAAGTAAGAATGCCGGTGGAGATGAGGAAATGGAAGCTAAGCCAATTCCCTGCGAGATTTATGTTTTTTACTGAAATTCCACTTTATTTATCAGGACCAAAATCCCAAATATATCAAATATAGAAATTACAAGATATTTTCCCTCGACAACCCCCGTGTGGAAGATATTTTAGAATCGACTTGACAAACCGGTTATCTTATGCAATAATATGAATGTACTAATACACTATTACAATAGGAAATTATGAAATTGACCATAGATCCTGACAGCAGGGTACCGATATATGTCCAGATCGAGGACAGTATACATTCCCTGATCGCAGCTGGACAAATACAGCCGGGTGAGCAGCTGCCAACCATTCGAGAGCTTGCTGCAGATATCCGGGTTAATCTTAATACAGTTGCCCGGGCTTATTTCGAATTGGATAAAGAGGGAGTGATTTCCACCCAAAGAGGAAAAGGCACTTTTGTATCTGGTATGCCGGATAAAGACCAGATTGAAAGAAAACGGCAGCGGCTTTTGCATTCAATTATTGAATCTACCCTGGAGGAAGCCCGCAGGTTAGGGTATTCTTCGGCAGAAATTAAGAAAGCCTTCCAGGAAGAAATGAAGGTTTGGATAAATAATAACGGAGAGGAATAGATTTTTTAGTAAGGAGGATACTAACAATGGTTATCAAACCAACAGGATTAAACTTCAGGTACGAAGAGACAAAACAGAGCCAGGTTAACGGCGTTGCTATATTTACCTTTCTGATTTTGATGTTAATCTCATCAGGAGCAGCGGTCTGGATGGCTTTGGAGAAGGTCGGTGTACTCTGGATCATTGGTGAACTGCTGGTGCTAAATATCATCGGTATCTATGTGCTGCTTGCTTTTAAAGTTGCTGAACAATGGGAAAAAGCAATCCATCTTCGGCTGGGAAGATTCGTGGGCTTAAAAGGCCCCGGCCCATTCTGGATTATTCCTATCGTGGACACACTCCCCGCCTGGATTGATCATCGGGTGATGGTCACATCCTTCACCGCCGAGCGCACTCTTACAAAGGACACTGTTCCAGTGGATGTTGATGCTGTTCTATTCTGGGTTGTTTGGGATGCAGAAAAAGCTGCTCTCGAAGTGGAGGATTATCGTGCGGCCATTTCCTGGGCAGCGCAAACAGCGCTGCGGGAAATCATTGGGCAGATGGAACTGGCAGATATCTTAGTTGGCAGGGCCAGGATGGACGCGGAACTCCAGGGCATCATCGATGACCGGACTACCCCCTGGGGCATTACCGTCCAATCGGTTGAAATTCGCGACATTGTCATCCCCGGTGGATTGGAAGATGCCATGAGCCGCCAAGCGCAGGCTGAGCGTGAACGACAGGCCCGGGTAATCCTGGGTGAAAGTGAGGAGCAAATTGCTGACTCATTCGCAAAAGCAGCTGAGGCATACCGGGATAATCCAACCGCGCTGCACCTGCGGGCGATGAATATGCTCTTTGAAGGGTTAAAGGAAAAGGGAGCGATGGTGATTGTCCCTTCCAGTGCTGTAGATACCATGAATCTGGGCGGATTAATGGGGATGACCTCTATGGCAGAGATGGTAAGAAATATGGATAAGCCTAAGGGAAAAGATCAAGATAATGGATAAGGAGTCATTATCGGCTGATACAGTTGAGGTCGTCGAAAGGGGTTTATTCAAAACTGAGCATACCTTCGGGTCATCAGCAGAGATATTGGGAATGTTAAACCTAAATGCTGGTAAATCCAAGGGAACCTATACCGGTTCTGATGGTCGGGGTTTTGAATTTAAAAAAACCAGCTTCTGGAAATCTCATTACCAATTTTCCGAGAGAGGTGTGGCACTAGGTAATGCTGCATCTCAGGGAGTATTAAAGAGAGCCTTAGTCGTAGTTTTTGAAAATGAGAATTATTTTTTACTGCCGGGAGGGAGCCGGATCAGGAGTTGGAGATTAATGGGTTCTCAGGAACAAATCCTCTCCGAGTATAGACCTCGTGGTGCGTTTAAGAGAGGAGCCCAGATCAGAATATTCAATCCATTGCCCTATGCTTTGCTGGTGTTTGGTTACTGCCTGGTAAGTAAACGGTGGCAGGAACAGTCTTCCTAGCTCAATCGTCTCACTTTACCTCACATAAGATCGGGACGCGTATCTGGTTTTAAGGCGACTGTGACCTTCGAACTTTGTATACCTAAATCAAATGAAAGAGAGAGTTTATCCTATGCCAGCGATTGAAGTTAATCACTTATACAAATCCTACGCCGACGTGAATGCTGTGAGTGATTTGACCTTTTCCGTTGACCATGGAGAGATCCTGGGGCTGATCGGGCCAAATGGAGCGGGCAAAAGCAGCACTATAAAAATAATCCTGGATTTTATGAAACCCGACTCTGGTGAAGTGAAAATCTTCGGCCAGGGGATGAATGAATCCTTCAAGGATCAAATCGGTTATCTGCCCGAAGAGAGGGGACTGTATAAGAGATTAACAGCCATTGATCTAATCCTTTATCTTGCCTCTTTAAAAGGGATGGATAAAGCCACGGCCGAAAAGAAAGCGAATATATTACTCGAGCAAACCGGCATGTTCGAAAGCAAAAAGAAGAAAAACAAGGAAATGAGCAAGGGCATGGGACAGCTTATCCAGTTTATTGTCACTGTCATTCACGATCCTGAACTGATCATTCTGGATGAGCCTTTCTCCGGGCTGGATCCCGTAAGAACAGAGACTGTTCAGAGCATAATCAGTACTTTAAGAGATCAAGGGAAAGCCATTATTTTAAGCACCCATCAAATGAATAAAGTTGAGGAACTCTGCGATCGGGTTCTGATGATTAACAATGGCAGCACTGTACTTTATGGTGACTTAATAGAAACAAAGGCTAAATTCAGAAGAAATTCGGTTCAGGTGGCTGCCGATGGAGAACTGGGCGACCTGCCCGGGGTGATTGAGAGAAAACTCAATAATGGTTCTGTGGAATTGGTTTTAGCTCCAGACACATCACCACAGACCATTCTCGATCGACTGCGTGATCGCGAAATAACCATTAACCGATTTGAAGTCACAACACCCTCCCTCAATGAAATATTCCTGGAACTCGTGGGGGCGGATCATGAATAAAACCTATTTGATATTCAGGCATGAGTTTCTGCAAGCAATCAAGAGGGTCGGTTTTATCATTATGACCCTCATCGTGCCGGTGTTAGCCCTTTTGGGAATTGGACTTTTTGAACTGGTGACGACCTTAACAGAACCTTCTGCAAAAGAGGTCACGATTGTTGGATACGTGGACGAAGTCGGAATCTTTAGTGATCAAACCGACCAGGGGTTAATCAGGTTGATTCCTTTTATAACGAGCGAGGAAGCAACCCGGGCTCTGGTCAGCAGGGATGTTTCGGAATATTTAATCATACCTTCGGATTACCTCTCCTCGGGGACCATTCAACGATACACCCTGGCAAAAGAGCTCAATATCCCTCCGGTTACAACGTACTTGATCGAAAGCTTTCTCACCTGGAATCTCTTAAAAGAGGATGTGCGGCCGGAAATTATCACCTCGATTGTTACACCTCTGAACCTGGAAGTTACCCGCCTTGACGAAAATGGAGACATTGCGCAGGAACAAGGATATATCGGTAATATCATAATCCCCGCCATTTTCTCCCTATTGCTGAGTTTGGCCCTCATGTTAGGTGCCAATTCATTAATCAGCGGATTAGGAGAAGAAAAAGAAAGCCGCCTTATAGAGGTATTAATTTCCTCGGTTTCCGTTCGCCAATTGCTCGTTGCCAAAGTATTGGCACTGGGTGCTGCCGGGTTACTGCAAGTACTCGTATGGTTGACCTCAACACCTCCACTATTACGATTGGCCTCCTCCTCCTTTGGCGGATTTCTGAGCAACATTCAGTTACCCGCAAACTTCCTTGTTCTCGGAGTAGTGTATTTTGTATTGGGCTATTTACTTTTCGCCGTGCTTTCTGTCTGCTTCGGCGGCATCAGCTCTAGTACCACGGAAGCACACCAATTATCCATGTTCTATATCATGATGTTATTTGTGCCGCTCTGGTTTTTTGGGGTGTATGTTAACTTCCCGAACAGTCCCATCTGGGTTGTGCTGTCGATATTTCCCGTCACCGCCCCTATCCAAATGATGCTGATGTTGGGAGTGTCGGACATTCCTGCCTGGCAGATCGCGACCAGTATCGGGGTTTTAGGGCTTTCAATAATCGTGGGACTTTATCTCTCAATAAGGATTTTCAGGATGTTCATGTTAATGTACGGGAAAAGACCGAATTTAGGGGAAATTATCCAAGGTTTAAAAGCTACTTAATTCCCTCTCCTATGCTTTGCTGGTGTTTATATAATGCCTGGTAAGTAAACGTTAGCAGGAACAATCCTCATCTGCCTGATTTGTGCCGGATCAAAAAAACTAATTCATCCAATAAATCCAATCCTTTTTTATTAAACACAGGGTTGGATTTATTTTTTCCCTGCATTTATTTCAATAGGTTACAATACCTGTATTAATCGTAAAAGGCAGGTTTTATTTCTTTTGTGAGGTGGTCGATGAGAGACAATGGCAAACACCTGATCAGTTCATCTACCAGGCGCTTTTATCAAGAAGGAAAAAAGTTGGAGAATTATTCCCTGTATGATTTTTTCCATGGATATCTTTATGCCAAATGGCCTTACTTGTATATCGGAGTTGCTACCGGTGAACATAAATTAAGTAAAATTCTACAACCGATCTTCCTTTTTTTATCTCTGATTCTAAGCCCCTTTTCAAATAATCACACCTCAGATGGTGGTAGCACCTGGGCAGACACTTATCACGGGAAAGTGGTTCCTATTGAGGAAGCCAAGAACCTGGTAACAATCCAGGAGGAGATTATCCTCAAGGATTTAGAACCGATCATCCCGTATACCCGTGCCAGGGATATCATTATGCAAAATCCGGAGCGGTTAGCTACTATGGATTGTCCTTGCCGATCCATACGGACTAACCCCTGCTACCCGCTTGATGTTTGCCTGATTATCGGAGATCCATTTGTTAGTTTTATTCTTGAGCATCAGCCCGAAAAAGCCCGCCTGATTTCCTCCCAGGAAGCCATATCTATCCTCCAGGCAGAACATGAACAGGGACATGTGCATCATGCATTCTTTAAAGATGCCATGTTAAACCGGTTTTATGCTATTTGCAATTGCTGTGCTTGCTGCTGTGGAGCTTTTCAAGCGCATAAAAATGGAACTCCGATGCTTACCGCATCTGGTTACTCCGCAGAAATAAACCCTGATCTCTGTGAGGGTTGCGGGATTTGTCAGGAATTCTGTCAATTCTCCGCTATTGAAATTACCGCTGGCAAGGCAGCTGTAAACCTGGAAGCATGTTTTGGTTGTGGTGTTTGTGTCGATAAATGCGAAAACAATGCGGTAGCGCTGACTTTAAACCCGTCAAAAGGTGTGCCATTGGAAATTCATAAATTAATGAATGAAGCTCAACTTGTAGGTTGAGCTTTAGATTTCTTTAGTAGGTCAGGTTTTCTTTAGTATTCTCTAGTGAATCGAAATCACCTGTCCACTGGTTGCCGAGACTAATTCCATTGGACGAATTCTGAAAACAGCGTTGGGTGACCCTGCCGCTGCCCAGATAATTGGATGCTCAAGTAAGTCTTTATCCACAAAAATCGGGATTTTTTGCGATAAACCAAATGGGGATACGCCCCCGATCGCAAATCCTGTTTCATCGCGGACAAACTGAGCTGAAGCAAATTGAATTTCTTCCCCGATTAGAGTACCCACGTGATCTTCATTTACCTGATTGGACCCGCTGGTTAATACCAGGAGAGGTTTTTGGCTTGATTTTGTTTGAAATACCAATGACTTGACAATCTGGCCCACATGGCAGCCTACAGCAGCAGCTGCTTCAGCGGCTGTTCGGGTGCTTTGTGGTAGTTCCTTAACATCCGTTGAGATATCCAGATTCGCCAGGGCATCCTGGACTCGCTGAACACTAGGTTTAACCTGATCCATGCTTTGGATTTCCTTTCCGAGATTATTCACTCACGACAGATAGATCCACATATACTGGATCTCCGAACCGTTTTCCTTTTGGATCAAACGCCTGCCACCAGCTATTATATCGTCCTGAGTTATCCGGTGCGGTGAACACAATCTCCAGCACAGCCTTTGTGCCCCCCTGCGCAGGATAAAGCGACTGATTTGTTTTTGCGCCCAGCGTTAAACCGGATATCAGCTGCAGGGAGTAGGTTTGATCCCAATTACAGCTGCCTTCATTGGAAATTAACCAGCGTTTAGTGATTCTTTCGCCCGGTGAGACTTCTGTTCCATCCGGAATTGTCAGGTCTTTTAAAAATCGAAGTTGATTTACACACTTTCCTTGCTGGGTAGGTGTAGCGGTAGGTATGGATTCGGGATTAAGAACAGTTGAAGGACCGGACGTTGGGGGAATAAACAACGCCTTTGGTGTAATTGTTGCAGGGCTTATTTCTCCCTGGCAGCTTGTGAGCAGGATTAACAGCAGGATAATCCAGGCTATATAGTTAACTATTTTCCAGGGCCTCTTCATCTTCACTAACAATTCCAGAGTCACCGGTGTCCGTTTTCAGCTGTGATTGATCCAGAACCAGGGCTCGGATTTCCCTTTCAATCTCCTGGGCAATATCCGGATTCACTTTCAAGTATTCTTTTGCCTTTTCGCGTCCTTGGGCAATCCGGAGATCATCACCATAATAATAGAAAGATCCGCGTTTTTCCATCACACCAACCTCAACTGCCAGATCCAGTATGTCGCCTGATTTTGAGATACCTTCTTCATGCATGATGTCAAATTCAGCTGTCCGGAAAGGGGGAGCAACTTTATTCTTTACAACCCGGACCCGTGTTCGACTGCCAACAATATCTGTCCCTGATTTAATGGATTGAATCCTGCGGACGTCCAAACGGATGGAGCTGTAAAATTTCAGGGCTCTGCCCCCGGGTGTGGTTTCTGGATTGCCAAAAACAACGCCAATCTTTTCTCGCAGCTGGTTTGTGAATATCAGGCAGGTATTGGTTTGTTTGATGGCGCCTGAGAGTTTTCTGAGCGCTTGTGACATCAACCGCGCCATAAGACCCATATGGGAGTCGCCCATATCTCCTTCAATCTCCGCGCGGGGAACCAAAGCAGCAACCGAGTCGATGATGATTACATCAACAGCGCCGGAACGGATCAGCGACTCAGCAATCTCAAGGGCTTGTTCTCCGGTATCGGGTTGAGAAATTAATAAGTTATCAATATCCACACCGGTTCGGGCGGCGTAGGATGGGTCGAGAGCGTGTTCCATATCGATAAAAGCTGCTGTTCCGCCGATTTTTTGCGCTTCAGCAACAATATGCTGACAAATGGTGGTTTTGCCGGATGCTTCTGGACCATAAATTTCGGTTACTCTGCCTTTGGGTATGCCGCCTACGCCAAGTGCGAGATCAAGGGATAGTGTACCAGTGGGTATTACGTCAACCGCCAAACTTTTCGAATCACCAAGCTTCATTATCGCCCCCTCCCCGAAGCGTTTTGTGATATCCTGCAAAGTTTTGTCTAAAGCTGTTTTCCGTGGATCATCAGCCATTTTATCCTCCTGAAAATAAATAGATTTCCACCTTACTTGCCTTATTTTAGTGTAGCACAAATGTTCTAAACGTCAAGGGGAGGGTGAAAAGAAAACTTCGGGTGTTGGGGGAAAGTCAGTAGTTATTCCCTTCCAGACATTAAACTTGATGAACGTAACCTGTCCCGGGCGAATCTCAATTTCCACCTGTGAGGCATATCCAACAGCTGTGACTGGAATTGAAAGTAAATAGGTTCCAGCTGGGATATTGGCGATTGTGACATTTTCCTTGTAATAGGGGTCGCCATTAATGGCTTGATTTTGATACGATTTCCCTATCCATAAACGATCTGAAGATTCATCCTGTGTTCCCGGATCTTCTTTGGGAGTCAGGTAGACAGTTTGTTGTTCCAGCAACCTGCCGCCATAAGTTAATATCTGTCCTACCAGGATGCCCCATCCCTGGGGTGGAGAAATCCACAGATCAGGATTCCGGGTAGAAAAATATTCGTTTTTGCCCACCCGGACTTCAAAATGCAGATGGGGGCCTGTGGTTTTCCCTGTTTTTCCCATCAACCCGATTTGGTCGCCTGCCTTCACCTGATCTTCTTCCTCAACATGGATTTCATCCAGATGAGCATAAAGAGTATAAAGCGATTGTCCCTGGTAACTAAACGAGTGTTCAATCACGACTGCCTTTCCATATGGATCATCCAGGACATCAGAACCTCCCCGGTAGATACCGTACCCAGCATATATTACTTTCCCGTCTCCTGCTGCCCGGATCGGAGTCCCAATATCTCCAGGGATGTCAATCCCGGTATGAACTACGTCCTCAAAGAATACATCCCCATATCCGTAGACAGTAAAAGCCGGTTCGATATCGTATGCCGCAATCGGATTAAAGAAATAAAAATGGTCCTGTGGACTTGGCACCCAGGGAACAGGATAGACCGGGGGCCTCCAGGCTGAAAATGATTTTTGGGGGTCAGGGGGAACGGAAAACTCTGGTGTGTTTTGAATCGGCTCAGGTGTGGGGCTGATGTCTGGAACACTGGTGGGTGGCAAGGTGGCTAGATTTAAGCTCACCTGGGTTTTGGTTGGTTCCCCGGGAGTAAAGCTGGCTGCTGTCGTATTCGTTGGCATTGGTGGCTTATCCGCTTCTGATCCGGGGAGACTGATTTGCAGGGCGCAGCCGCTCAGCAGAAGCAGAGCCAAAGAATAATTAATACTTCGCAGTAATATTGTTTTACCCACTGAATTGACCTTCGAAAATCGTTTCATATAATAATCAGGGATTAGCGGAATTGGGAAAAGATTGAATTTCACTAGCTGAATATAATTCAAGGAGTGCGGATTGCAGACTTAGTCCCTGTGTAAAAGCAAATAATTGATATCGGGCGGCAGATTCTGAAAATTGCCAGTGCGATTGAGCAGGGAAACGTATCCAGCCATAAGCTGCGGCTAGCTCAGTAAAGTCGATCCAATATCCTCCTGGGATGTTACCCGAGATAGCTCCTCCATTTTCGTAATAAAAATTTGACCCGGAAAACCGGGCATTAAAATCCCAATAATAGTTGTGGAGGGGAAGGCCCTGTGCACCGTGCTGGTCGTTTGTCCGGATATATATTCGCCAGAATGTCGAAGATCCAAAATCTTCTTTCACAGAGAGAAGCCAATTTGCCAATCTGGGGATGTCATTAACCAGCAGTCCTCGTCCAGTGTGCAACCAATCCAGGTTAATACCCGGATCCAAAGGTTCTGCAAGTGGTATATAAGCGTGTTCCAGAGTAGCAAGAAAGTCCCATCCAGCTAAATCCTTGATTTCTTTTCTAAGTGCCGCAAATGAGTCGACAGCGTCTTCGTTTAATTGGGGAAAGGGTGCATTAAGATTTCTCAGCTGTATTAGGTCCTTGTTCAGTACCTCTGCATCATCTTCCAGGAGGGGAGCAGGATACCAGAGAGGTGAGGGATCCGCCTCTGTACCAGCTCCAGGTGGATTGGGAAGAGAGAACCCTTTAGCCCAGCTGATACCAGCTATGGCTCCAGGCAATTTTACAGCTGGCAGCATAACCTGGTGTTCACTATTTACACCAGGATATGCGGTGAGAAAAGTCTCATAAGGCGTCTCAACCAGTGAATACAGAATTTCCCCCGCACCCCCCCAGATTGGCCAATCCCCGGTTCCAACCAGGGTTGGACTCCTCTTTGGGTGTTCTGAATCCCAGGTAACAAGGGAATGGTTGCCATCTTCGGTAACCACTGACCAGGATAGATATCTGCCGTCGGTTGTCCAGGTGGGGTGTTGAATACTCGAACCCGGGAGGTTCGGTATCCGGACCGCTTTATCTTCTTCCGGTAAATCAAGATCTGCATACCACACTTCCTGTCTGCCGTTTCTGGTGCTGATAAAACTTATCATGCGACCTTGGCCGGACCAATTAGGTGCATAATCTGCCGCAGGGTGGTTTGTCAGGGGTGTGGGGCCCCGTATTTGATCAAGATCCTGGATGAAAATATCCAGATTGCTGAGGTGGTAGCTCTCATAAGCCAACCATTTTCCATCTGGTGACCAGGATGGATTCCCATCATATGCCCTGGTATTGGTAAATTTACTGGTTTCACCTGTTAATAAATCGAGAATGTAAAGATCCCAATAACCCTCCCGATTTGACGAGAAAGCAATTTTTTTTCCATCCGGACTGATGGCTGGAGTTATATCGTGCTGGTTTCCGGAAGTGATTCGTGTTAATGGTAGTGCGCTCAACGACCCTTCGGCTTCACTTTCCAGAAACGGCTGGTAAGCAAATAAGTGAATATCTGTGCCTTCCCTGATAGATAGTACTAAAGCGCCAAACTGTGAGGGATTCAGATAAGAGATAGGTGTTGGTGGTGGTTCCAGTGTGGGTGTAAGGCTGGGAACTGCAATCGAGGCCCTAGACTCTGTAGCAGGAATGGTTGGTGTTACCTCATCAACTAATGACTCCTGGGAGGTCCTCGCATTAATCCTGGATCGGGTACTCGGATATAAGAGGATGGCTGTGATGATCAAAGCTGCGCCGATAAAAATCAGAATCAAATTGGATGGTATTTTTTGTTCTAGTTTTTGATGGTTGTTTCCCATCGAATTGTCAGAGTTCATATACGATATTCCACAAAATTAGTAGCTTTGTCGCAGCCAGTTTGGGAAGTAGGATTTTAATCGACCCTGGACATTTTTTCCCCAGCCAAGGGGAAACCCCGCTACGGTTACCAGTACCCAACCTTTATCCGGGACTCCCTCTTTTGGATATAGGATTGGCGATCCCCGAAGATAAGAAATCAGGTCCGGATTATCTAATTGAAATTCTATCACCATTTGTGAATCCTCTCTGGCCAAGCCGAAAGCTAGAGCAGAACTGGGAATAAAACGGTTAGAGTGGATTGTGCCCAGCCACCACCCCCAATGATGCACCCGGAGACCCTCAAGAGAGGGTGCCTCTCGCGGTATCCAATAAAGACGATTCCCGAAGACTGCCAAAGCGGAAACACCAGGTGAGATAACCTCGGTCCTCCAGGTTCTTTTTAACGAGTTAAGGAAAAAATCTTCATATACTCTCTTGTGATCGGAAGCAATCCCGGGCGGATTTTTTTGGGAATTTGGTTTCCTGGCAGTTTTTTCTTCTATGTTTCTCAGTCGAGCAATAAAATGGCCTTCTCCAGGAGCCAGATGGGGCCAGATCCGGATAGTCCGGTTTATCGCGTCTGGATCACTTTCTGAGTGTGGGATTCCGCTGGAAAACCCGGGCTGGTGAGAGATTGGATCAAGAACAAAATTGGGATTCTTCTGAAGGAATCTCGTCACAGAACCTTCATTCTCCAATTGATTAAATGTACAGGTTGAATAAACCAGGATTCCGCCGGGTCGAACCATTTTAGCGGTAAACCAGAGAAGTTCATCCTGGATCGATGCGCACCGCCTAGTGAAACTGGTTGACCATTTCTTAATTTCCGCTGGATCCCCACGGAATGTCCCTTCCCCTGAACAGGGCGCATCCACCAGGATCCGGTCAAAAATCGGACCAAAACGTGTTGATAATTTCTCTGGGACTTCACAGGTAATGACTGCATTGTTGGCACCCCAGCGATCAACATTGCGAACCAGGGATTGCACCCTGCGGGGGTTGGAATCGTTCGCTACCAATACACCCTGGTTCTTCATCAGCGATAAAATTTGAGTTGTTTTTCCTCCGGGAGCCGCGCAAAGATCAAGGATTAACTCTCCAGGCTGAGGATCAAGCACACCAACCGGAGCCATTGCTGAAGGTTCCTGCAAATAAAATAAGCCAGCAGCGTGGTAGGGGTGTTTTCCCAGCTTAAAGCCTTGCGGAAGCTGGCAGCCATCATCAACCCATGGCAGGGGTTTACAATCGGTTGATAATATTTGTCGGATCTTTTCCGGGTTCGATTTAAGGGAGTTTATTCGCACTCCGGAGATTGCCGGCTTTGTTAGTATTTCATCCAAAAACCGGGAAGATTGCTCTCCAAGAAGGCGATTGATTTCAGTGATAAAGTTTGCCGGGAGGTGAGTTGTCACTGGATGGAAAAAGAGGTTGAAGCGCTGTCGATCAGGGATTGTTTAAAATCAAGTCGCTGCTCCCCTTCCTGTTCGATTTCTTCTTCCTCGATATTAAACACATCAACAGCAGCTGTATAGATGCCGGGCTTTTTATGATTTCCAGGAATATGGATGGTGATTTCATTTTCCTGACTAAAAATACTAACGATATTAATGGATGCCAGCTGCAGATCATCCTGGTCAGAAATATTTATTACTGCATTTGGTCCCCTTTGGAAAGAAGACAATAGTAGCTTGATTTTGACCCGGCGTCCATCAGGATAGGGCTCAGCTATAAAAGCCTTGATTTTTATTTCGCCCTGATCAATAGGGGAGGGTGATGAATTTGAAAATTGATTAACGTTCATAGTGTCAAATACTCACAGAATTCTATCTGATCCGTTACCTCTGGATAAGTGTACCATTGATGAAAAAAAAACGTCCAGCCGACGGGCTGGACGTTTTTAAGTTATTTTTGAATCGTTTCCAGGATTTACATATCTACCAGATATGCCAACCCCACTGCTCCCGGACCGGCATGGGTCCCGAGAACAGGACTGAGTTCAGAGAATACCTTCTCCACCAGGGTTAACCTCTTAACTGCTTCATCCAGGATAAATTGGGCTGTCTCTGGATTGTTGGCATGCAAGGTTGCCAAGCGGATGTTTTTGTGCCCTTCAGTCCTTTCTACAATTAGATCCACGATCGCTTCCAGGGCTTTCTTTTGTGTTCGGACCTGATCCAGGGTCACTATTACACCGTCCTCAATTGCCAGGATTGGTTTCACATTCAAGAGGGTTCCCACAAATCGTTTTGCGCTTCCGATTCTGCCTCCCCGGTGTAAAAACTCCAATGTATCAAGCACAAAGATCACCCCAGAGCGGTCCCTGGCATCCTCTGCAATCCGTTTACATTCAGCAAGCGAGGCGCCGTTTTTGGCTGCTCTGGCAGCAGCCAGCACATGGAAACCGTGGGCCATTGCGAGGGTTCTTGAATTTACAATCTCAATTGTGGCTTCGGGGAGCATTTTTTTTGCCTGGGTGGCAGAGGATATAGTACCGGAGAGGGCCTCCGTTAATAGGATGGCAAGTATTTCATATCCATCTTGGTAGAGGGAACGAAATAGCACTTCAAAATCAGCCACAGATGGCTGGGAAGTGCTGGGCATAACTTTGGCAGTTTCGAGTCGATTGTAAAACTCAGTATTTGTGATATCCACGCCATCATAATAGGATTCCTCTCCCCAGATAACGGTTAGAGGAACAACATGAATCCCAAGTTCTTTTATTAAATGTTCTGGTATATTCGGCGAACTATCAGTAACGATCGCTAATTTAGACATAAAACCTCTCTTTCGGAGAAATAATGGATTTCTTCAACTATTGAAGAATACAACACAATCCTAAAAGAGAGGTTACGATCCTATTTTGTTCTTTTTCCCTTAATTAGCAGCAACCGTGAGTCACTTACCATACATAAAAGCAATTGCCAATGTGCCTGGACCCACATGCGTCCCAATCACCGGACTCAATTCATTTAGAAATGTTTCATCAGGAGACAAAATATTCTTCGCTTCATCCAACAAGGATTGAGCTTCTTCTGGAACATTGGAATTGAAAACAGACAAGCGCAGCGGATGTTCATCATCTGCCCTTTCTTGCCCAAGGGAGATCAGACGCTCCAGGGCTCGTTTTTGAGGGCGGACTTGATCAACAGGTTCGATCAAGCCATATTTCATTTCCAGGATCGGTTTAATGTTGAGCATTGAACCGAGTAAACGTTTTGCTCCTCCGATCCGACCACCCTTATGGAGGAATTCCAGGGTATCTACCGCAAATACCACTCCAGTGTGTTTTTGGGCTTTTTCTGCAATTTCTGTAACCTCTTTTAGAGGGGCTCCCTGGGCGGCTTTTCGGGCGGCTGCTAAAACGTGTAAGCCCGTTGCCATTGCTCCAGTTTTTGAATCAATAACAGCTATCCTGTCTGATGAAATTTCCTGTTGAGCCTGTAATGCTGAATTGACAGTACCAGATATCCCCGAAAAAATTAAAATAGCAGCTACATCTTTCCCTTAACCCAGGAGTTTATTAAAACAGTCCTTAAACGCTGCGGCGGATGGCAGGGAGGTGCTGGGCAATGGGTCACTTGTTGCTAATCGGGCATAAAACTCTATCGGAGTAATATCCACTCCTTCCGCATAGGATTCTCCATCCCAGATGACGGTTAAAGGGATTATCTCGATATTTAGTTCTTTTAGAATTGATGGTGATAAATAGGTAGAGCTATCAGTTATAACAACAACTTGACTCATATGATTAACCTTCCACTTCATTGATTTATTTATAACTTCCTCAATAGATGGTTACATTAAAACGGAGCGGGGAACCCGCTCCGTTCTCAGCACCCTCGGCGTGATTCGAACACGCGACCCCTTACTCCGCAAGCAAGTGCTCTATCCACTGAGCTACGAGGGCAAAAATACCTAAAATCGATTTTACAACAAGGGATAATAAATGGCAATAGCCAGTGTTTTTCTCCATTTTATAACTGAATTATTGATTCCCTGGGACTAGAAATAAAACAATTTGCAGTCCATTTATAAGTACAAATCTTTGCCCAGTTTTGATGGGGGAGAGAGGCTTACTCTGTAAAGTTGGCATATGTGATGAAGATCATACCTTTTCTGTGAGCTTGTTCTTTTACGCCGTTGAGAGGTTCTGCTATGATAGGCAGAGAGACGGGCGATAATAAGACTTATCACTGTTTCCTCCTTTGGTAAAAGCTTCCTCAACCAGTTTTAACTGATTGAGGAAGCTTTTTGATTTTTTAGGGGTGATAAATTAATTTGCCAGCCATTATCTCTCTTAATTTCTGTCTCCAGGGAGATTTTCTTATTTTAAATATAATATTTTTATATAATCAATAGGGTATTATTCAACCACCGGCTATAATAATTAGTAAGTAATTTTGCCTGAAGCGAATCTTAACTGCAGATTTGGTTTAACCAATCTAGGTAATATCTTCTGGGAGATTTTCCTGCGTACATAAGGTTGAGGCAGCTCCAGATTTGAAGGGAATACATTATGAAAAAACAATATTTATTACTATTTGTCGTGACCTTATTGGTTCTCAGCGTACTTGCCTGTTCACTGAATCCACAAGCCTGGATCCCGGAAGCGTTGGAGCCGATCAATGATGAGGTGGTGACAACCATTAGTAGAGTGGTGATTGACGGTGGTGATCTCCCGTCCCTTTACCGGGAAATCAACCCGGGCGTGGTTGCTATTCGCGCGTTAACGAAAGAAGGGGGAGGATTAGGAACTGGTTTTGTTTGGGATGAAGAAGGGCATGTTGTCACAAATTACCATGTGGTTCAATCAGCAACAGACCTTGAAGTAGATTTTCCCTCAGGATATAAAACGCGAGCTCAGGTAATTGGGTTGGATCCCGATTCTGATCTTGCTGTCCTTGAACTTGATAAACTACCGGCTGAACTTAAAGTTTTGCCCCTGGGTAATAATCAAGATCTATCTGTAGGACAAACAGTAATTGCCATCGGCAACCCCCAGGGCTTAAATGGGACAATGACCCAGGGAATCATCTCTGCCCTGGGACGAACTATGGAATCGATGCATTTTGCGCCAGGTGGGGGAGCATTTGCGACCGGGAATATCATTCAAACAGATGCGGCCATCAACCCTGGCAATTCCGGCGGTCCATTAATTAACCTGAGCGGAGAAGTAGTTGGTATTAATTCAGCCATCAGTACTTCAAGTATTGATCTCTCTGGACAGCCGGTGAATTCTGGACTGGGTTTTGCGATATCTATTGATACAGCAAAAAATGTTGTCCCGGATTTAATAACATATGGAAGCCATGACTCGCCCTATGTCGGTATTCAAGTATTAAGTGAAGTCAGCCTTTTTGTACAGGAAGAACTGGATCTGCCTCAATCCACTGGTGTATACGTACTCGAGGTCACTCCGGACAGTCCTGCAGATAAAGCTGGCCTTGTGGGAGCGGAAATCGGAGAGGTTGTTCCGACAGGGGGTGATTTGATCATTGGCATAGATGATCAGCGCGTTGATAATTTTGAAGATTTTATGGGGTATTTGTTAACCTATAAAAAGCCCGGAGATCAGGTAACCATCTTGTTAATCAGGGATAATAAACAGCTTGAGTTTGAATTGACGCTGGAAAAGCGGCCGTAGAGTTAAGCAAGCTAATAAAATATATTCTTTGATATAGTTATTGGGATCGGGTATACAAACGTCGGTATATCGCAAAGATCTCTGATATATTTTGCAGGTAGGTTTGGGTTTCCGAGAAGCGGATAATTTCCAAAAAGAGATCTGGATCACCCTGGGCTTGTGCCAGCCAGGCGGCAGAATTTCCCGGTCCCGCGTTGTAGGCCGCTAATGCGGCATAAATATCCCCCTCAAAATATGAGCGCAGGAAGCTTAAATAGGCTGTCCCTAACTTTACACTCACCTGTGGACGATAGAGGTCTTCGTCACTATAGTCAGGCGGCCACCCTTCTTTTTCTGCCCGTTCTGCGCCTGTGGGAGGCATGATTTGCATTAATCCTCTCGCTCCCGCAGTTGACCGGACAAATCCTTCAAAGAGGGATTCCTGCCGGATAACACTGAAGAGAAACAGAGGATGAAATCCATATTCCTGGCCTGCAGGAATGACCAGATCGCTGTAATAAGTACCGAAACGGATGTGATTAAAATAAGTCGGCGCATTCACGGTTGCAGCATCATCCAATCCCGCTGCGTTTAACACTTGTCGGGCGGCAAAAATCGCCGGTCGGTAAAGACCCAGATCAGCAAAGTATGTGGCTAAGCGGTAGCTGCTGACAGGATCAAAACTGACCTCATTCCTGAGCTCTTCAAATTCTGCCCGGGCCTCATTTAATAAGCCCAATTCCCAGAGCTCTGTCCCGCGAATGATCCGGGGATCAGTTCCTAACAGACCCAGGCTGTCTAAATTGGTTTCTAGCGGTATGGAAAAGGTTTCCCGGATCCAATTCTGGGCTTGTTCCTTTTCTGCCAGGACATCATAGCCGATATCATAATCTTGTGGTGGGGTAAACGGCTGCCTGTTCTGGAGCATATCTCGCGCCCGTTCGCTGTAATACCCGGTGGGATCCGCATTGGCAGCTTCACTCCAAGCAGCCATTGACGCGTCAGAATTTCCTTGAAAATCATATATTTTTCCGATCCAGAACAGAGCCTGGGAGAGTTCTTCAAAGGAATGGGATGCATCCCTTAACAGTGAAAAGTTTTCCAAAGCTTGTTGCAAAGCGCCCAACCTAACCCTGGAAATTCCACTTTTAAATAGAGACTGGTTGGCATAAATTGAAGTTGGGTATTCATTAAATACCCGTTTCCAAATCACTGCTGCACTATCAAGATCTCCAGTCAACTCCTCGATTCTGGCAGCATCAAATAAGAATTCCGCGGCCCGGGGATGGTAAGGATTGCTGCCAACAAAGTCCAGCAATACCTGGCTGGCTTCATTATAACGATAGAGGTAATACCAGAGAGAATATGCCTTAAATTCCCAGGCTTGATCCCAATAGGAGTGGTCCGGGTATTGGTTTATTAATTCATCCCAGGCAATCAGTGCTTCTTCATGCCTTTCCATCGCCCGCAGGGAAAATCCCTTATAATACAAAGCAGTTCCCCGATCCGCAGGCTCTGGTTCGATTAAATAGCGGTCAAAGGCTTCTACAGCATAACTGTATTGTCCTGCGAAATAATCCACAAGTCCCCGGTCCAAATCATTAATCTCAAAACCACCGTTAACCAGTTCCACCAAGCCTAAATAGGAATCGTAACTCAGAGGGTATTGAATCACTGCGTCTCGAAACGCGGATTCAGCCAGCTCCAGCTCCTCAAGTTCAAGATAAGAAAGACCGAGTAAATAATCTGCCCTCGCTTTATCGTAATCATTTGTTGATTGATTATATACATCCTGGTAGATGACGATTGCGGTTGCATGATCTTCAAGGGCAGCATATTCCTGACCAATTTTCAGCTGCAGAGAAAAAAGCGCATCTCCGCTTCCTGCAGCAATCGCTGCCTGGTACGCTTCTATTGCCTGGTTGGACTGTCCGGCTGTAGAGAGTGCATCTCCCCTTCTTTGCTGTACAAAGGCATCCAGGATTCCCGGGCGGCGAGCCAGGTAGGCATTATAAGTATCCGCAGCTTCCTGGTGTCGGTCTAGAGCGGTGTAGGTTTCTGCTAAAGCAAAATAGGCTTTGTGTACCAGAGCGGAATCCGGGTAAGTGGAGACCAATTGCCGCAAATAATCCAGCCCTTTTTGGTAATCCTGTTTTTGGAGGTAGACTTTTCCTAATCCCAGTTGTGCTGCGGAAATCTCCTCCGGGGAAGAAGCGCTGTCCAGGGTAGCTAAATAACTGGTGATTGCTGCTTCCCAGTCCCCGTAAAAGTAAAAAATGTCACCCGGAATTGTGCTTTGAAGGGGAGGAAGTATCGGCGTTGTTGTAGGAACTGGTGTCAGGTCAGGCAGGATTGCAGGATCTCCCGAGCTTTCAGCAACGTCCTCGGTGACCTGATCGGGTTTCCTGTTCGATAACAAATATTTTCCCCCAATAAATACCGTTCCGATAAAGATGACCAGGAGAATAACCTGGTAAAAGTTTTTTTTCATATGCAGGGTATTAGGTGATGATCCGGACCCTTCCAGGATTATGGGTTGTCGTTAGATTTAAATCGTCCATTGTCCATGGATAATGGCCACAGGATACCAGGTTTGATTGTCCTTTACAAATACCAGGGTTAAGCTACTCCAATCCATACCAAGATACTGCGGATCAAAGCCGGAGAAATAATATTCAATAAATAATCCGTCAGGATAAACCTCGTTGATGTTATTAATCGCATTGCCTGTACTTACCTTCACATTAAACCCAACCATCTCGGGTCGAAAGTAATGCACATCATAAATATAATATTTATGATATTCCCCGAATTTTAATTTGATCGGATCACCCGTCCCGTCATATTTGCCCCAGGTGTAATACTCATCTGAAAACTTGATTTCCCGCAGCTCTGCGGGACATGTGACCAAATTATCTTCAGCAAGATAGGAGTAGGGAGAGAATCTCAAGCAGTGATCGGGATGAACCAGATTCGCAAGCTGATTGTAGTCGTATCTTCTTAAGACATCCAGGACCTGCCACCCAAAGGAGACTAATTCTTCTGGGACCTCACCTTTCTGGATTGCCAGGTATTTTGAATCAACCCATCCCTGAGTATTACCATATTCTGCCAAAATCCAGGTAGTATTTCCCTGCTCGATGGGTTCTCCAGAACTGTTGATATTTGTTATGGCAGAGGGGATTTCACCCAGTATCACCGCCTCTGATTTTGGTTCACTGTAAATATAAATGAATTCTCCCGGATTTAAGCCAACGGTGGTGTATTTATCCGGGGGATTTAATGCCGGGTCGTCTGAAGGGAAGTAATCAGGTATCAGCCCTCTGGAGGGAGATTCATCTTCGATAGAATCCAATTTGTCGCCAAATCTGCCGGGCAGGCAGCCAGCCAGGGCCAACACAAAGACAATAAGTCCTGTGATCAGGATTGGTCGGCGGAAGAAACTAAAGGCACTATTAATGATCTTCATTTTTGAAAAAAAGCGCAAATCTTGTTTAATGGGCAGTCCTGGCAGGCTGGTTTCCTGGCTTTACATATTTCGCGCCCGAGCCGGATCAAATTAAGATGGGCAGCATAATAGGAGTCTGGTGAAAATTGATCAGCGAGATATGAATGCGCTTTAGCGGCGTTTATTTTTTCAGGTCGGAGTCCAATTCGACCCGTAATTCGGTAAATATGAGTATCGACTGGAAAAGCAGGCATATCCAGTGAGAATAAAAGGACAATGGCTGCGGTTTTTGGTCCGACTCCTTTTAAATTGGTCAGCCATAAAGAAGCTTCCTGACTGGTCTTTGACCGCAAGAAATCCAACTCGATCTCTCCCCGCTCTTCAGTAATGGATCTTAACGCATTTTGAATTGCGGGAGCCTTTTGATTTGCCAGTCCTGCTATCTTAATCGCCTCTTTAAGCAAATGTTCCGGAGCATCACGAACCTCTTCCCAGGATGGGAAGCTCTCCAGAAGTTTATCATATGCCAGATCCCGGTTGGTATCATTCGTATTCTGGGAAAGGATGGTGGAAACGAGTTCACCAACAGGAAAGAGATGTGGTCGCCAGGTTGGAAGGCCATATTCCTTTACCAATAATTGATTTGTTTTGGCCGCAAGTTGTTTTCCAGTCATAGATTAATTATATTGTAATTGAAAACAGGGTTTACCAACTCCGGTTACGATACCACATTGATTTTGGTAAGTAAGAGTAGGTCCTAAATCTACCAGATCTTTCATATGATCGGCGGTCAGGATCCCCAGCTGCCGCAAGACTTCAATCATGACTGCTCTTCTGGCTCGTTTCCCCTGATCCCCATCTGAAATTTTCAGGGCTATACCCAATGCTGGTGATCCGGGACGGATCGAATTCTCAGGAATGCCGGCGGCCTGGAAAGCTTCTGCTCCGGCTTTTGAGATTAACGTACCATCCGTGCACTCCATCAGGCGGGTATCCAGCCGGCCGGGACCAGCTACCAGATATGGGTGATTTAGCATGGCAGAACTGATTAACCTGCAGGCAGATTCCCTCTCTGGGGATAGTTTCGACGGGTCTGTAAGACGCGCCCAACCCCAGGCTGAATGATAGAGGGGCATGGCAAAGGTAGGAACAGAACAACCATCTCTGCTGAGCTGGATTTTGGATGTTTTGAGGCAGCACATTTCCCTGATAACGGTTAGGATTTGCTGCTGAACAGGATGATCAGTTTCTGTATAGTTACTTAAATCAGTGCTGAGTAATTTTGACTGCGCCAACATTCCAGTATGTTTCCCTGAGCAATTATGGTGATTTTGGGAAGGGTGTTCTCCACGGTCTTTTAAAAGTTCACGGGTACTCTGATGGAATGGTTGGTGAGTGCAGCATAACAAATCATTTTCAGAGATGCCGATTTTCCGCTGCAGTTTGGTAATCGTTTTAAGATGTCGATCTGTTCCAGAATGAGACGCGCAGGTGATGGCTAATTCCTCCTCAGTGATTTGAAAAGCATCTAACCCTCCCATCTCTACCAGGGGCAGGCTTTGGAAAGGTTTTGCGGAAGATCGGAGGAAACTCACCGCGTCTGGATTTCCTGACCAGGCAAAGAGTTTGCCGGAGCCATCAACGATGGCGATTGCCCCGTAATGGATGGATTCAACTACCTTGTCCCGGACGACATGGAAAAGTGGAGTATACCCTGGATCTTGATTCAAAAGGGGGTCAATCATGAGAATACCCTGGACAGGAAACTACCCCAAATTTAAAGGGCTTTTTTCCCGTTCTCATCAGTTTGGGGAAAATAATTCCGGATGTAGTATCGGGATAATCCATACTGCAGACGCTGGAGGAAAAAATCCCGGTCCCTTTTTAGAAAAGAATAGTCATCCAGGAATTTTCCAGCTAAATCACTTACTTCCTCAACTGGCGCCCGCCGGCTGGCTAATTTTTCAACCCGTCGATGAATTTTCCGGAATGATTTCTTTAAATCCTTGATATCGTCCAGATTTACCGGTCCACTGCGGCCGCTGATGATTATATATTCCCTGTATTTGGTCCTTAATAAGATATCCAGAGTATCGATCCAGGTGGGCAAGTGGGCATTCCCAAGAAAGGGAGGGCCTTTGGTAATAACAGCATCACCGATAAAGACGACTTTTTCTGAAGGGATGAGTACCCAACTTGATCCCGGTCTTGGACCTGGGTGGTGTTCGAGGAGTACCGGTTCATCTGCCCAGTGGAATTGCATTCTCTCTGAAAAGGTTATATCCGGTATAACCCATTGAGCTCCGGTAGTATCTGGATATTTTTCCCAAAATACTCCGCTCTCTGGAATCTGGCCGCGGAAAACTGCAGGTTGATCATGTATAGTATTGGCAGCATTCTTGTGAGTCACGATAGGGGTATCTAAATTATTAGCACCAACCGTTCTGTCCGGGTGATCATCAAGGCAAATCAATATTTTATGAATGGTGCCCGGGCTCCGGTTCATTAGATTGGATTTCCAGCGATGGCCGTCCTCCGGGCGTAAAGGTGCATCAATGAATATCATTCCCCGGGGAAGTACAATTGCGCCAATAGTTGGACCTGGATAACTATCCTCGTAATAAATCCCGGGCTTGATTTCGTGCATGCGTACTCCTTAAATGTTTGGAATTGAAGATTCCATATGATAAACAACCACGATTATTCCGTAATAGGGATTGTAAACGAAAAGATAGCTCCACCTTTAGGAAGATTTTCTACCCAAATCCGTCCCCCATGACCCTCAACAGCCAGTCTACAGAATGCTAACCCTAATCCCAAACCCTTGATTCTTTCATCTGGGTGAATCCGCGTATATTTATCAAAAATGCGGTCAATATAATCAGGATCAACGCCAGAGCCAGAATCAAGGACCCAAAATCGAGTGACATTGTCCTCCACTTTGGCTCCGAATTCGATCTTTCCCTTCGTTGGTGTGAATTTGATGGCATTTTGGAATAGGTTGATTAATACACGTTCGAGCATATCCCTGTCAGCGGTGATGTGAGGAATATCTGGGGAGAGGTTAATAGTGACGGTTTGTTTTTTTGCATTTGCTTGGGTAATCAAAGCTTCTTTCGCATAATTTATAAGCTGTTCCGGTTTGATGCGCTCCTTGTTGGTAATTGCTTGACCGCTTTCTAATCGGTTGATATCCAGTAGTGATTTGGTAAGGCGCTGGATACGGACGGTTGATCGGTTGGCAATTTCAAACAAGGAATTTATTTCTGGATCGTAACCCTCTGTCAGCGATGCTTGGATCACATCAAGACTGGAGATCACATTGGATAAAGGAGATCTCAGATCATGGAAAATCATTGATGTCAGGTCTTCCCGCAGCTGATCCAGATTTTTCCGTTCTGATATATCACGCAAGATCCACTGCAGACGGCATTGATTAGCGATTTGAATTTGGTGAACATTGACCAGGATGGGAATATCAGTTTCATCCTTGGTGAATAAAGTAGACTCATAACTGCTGAAAGAGTCTTCTATCAATTTTGAGTAATTCTCCCCAACGATATCCCAGTTGACATCATGGATATTGCTGATTGCCAATATTTTAAGTTCTTCCGGAGAATACTTACTGCTTTTAATGGTCCGCATATTGGTTTCAATGATATTTCCCAATAAATCAGTAATGATAATCGGATCTGCGCTATTTTCAAACAGGTCATAATAGCGGCTGTGAGCAACCTGGATATCCTCATACAGCTTTGCGTTCTGAATTGAGGAACCTGCCAGGCTTCCAATACCGGATAGAACCTGTAAGGAATCGCTTTCAAAATAACCATCGTAAGGATTGATCGCTTCCAGGACACCCAAAACTTTACCATGGAGGAATATGGGGGCAGCGACGATTGCGAAGGGAGAGATTTCCGGATACAGCTGATTGGTTTGCGAGAAGCGTTTATCCTCTGCCGGGTTTGGAATAATCTCCCCTTTACCATGTTCAGCAACCCAACCTGCAAATCCCTGACCGATTCTTATTCTCTTCCCAACCAGGGCTGATCTCAGGTCAATCGTATTATGAATAGCAGCCTGATATTCTAGATAACCTTCCTCCTCATCGATTAAAGATAAAGTAACTGCCTCAACCTGGAGCGCATTACGGATTTCTTTTAGAATATTGTGAAGTACAGTGTCCAGTTTTAAGGTAGATGTCATGACGGTTGCGCTGTTTGCAAGCGCTGTCATCACTCGGGTTTGTCGTTGGCTTTCACCGAACAACTGGGCGTTTAACACGGCAATTCCTGCCTGGTCCGCTATCGCACGAACAAGAGCGATGTGATCTTCTTGAAGATAATTTGGTTCAGGGTGAACCAGGGTGATAACCCCAACCAGATCATTCCTGGCCATTATCGGGACAGCTACAACAGATTTTGCACCGGTTGCGCTTTCTTCATCATCAGGTCTCCGGAGCCAGCGTTCATCGGTGCTTGTATCGGGTATATTAACCGAGTCCCGATTCTTGACAACCCAGCCAGCGAGTCCGTTTTCAAGCGTGGATATCAGCTGTTCTGTTGTATGGTGAATAACTTGATCCTGAACAATAATGGCAGATTCTACAGGATTTTCACCCTCATCCAGAATAATAATACTTCCCCGGATTGCTCCAATAGTTTTTATTGACAGAGAGAGTACACGTTCCAGGATTGAAGATAAATCCAGCGTTGTAGCAATTTCTCTACTGACGCGGTAGAGAAGCTCCAAGGAAGCTTTTTGATTTTCTCTCTGTGGTTGTTCTTTGATCGCTTTTTCTGTGGCCATTTCGGTGAACTCACCACCAATTTTCTCGCCTAAATTCATGTCTGAAATTATGTTAATCCGTCCTGAAAAATCCCCTCCTGGGAGAGTTTTTTCTTAAATCTTTATGATCTATTTTACTACCTATCATCCAAATGACTGTTTTGGACCAAAGTGGATCCTATCCTAACTATCATTAAAAACGATTTTACTGAGGAGCGTTAAGGAACAAGCTCTCAGATTTGTATGTTGTATCTGTAATGAAAAGACCTGGGTACTGTGCAGATGGCAGCTTGCCTGATTTTTATCAGAGTATAGCATAATTATAATGCCCCTGTACTGGCGTTCACACTGGGCATCCAGGATTAACGGTATTGAGCCCCTTGTGGACTGGATCTACCCCTTCTCTAAACGGGGCAGCTGTAACAGGAGATCCTCAAAAGTTAATTTTAGGTTTGCATTCTCTAGTAGCAAGTTCTGTGCCCGGCGGAAGTGGGCCAGAGTATCTCTGGCTGTCTTGAGATCAATTGTTTTTGCGATATGATCAATTTCGCTTGTTCGATCAATATTCTGTGAAAGCGCTAGAGATTTTCCTGTCTTAAGGAGAATATCGTGCCACAGGGAAATCCAGGTGTTGATTACATGCTGAACCATCAGGGAATCCTTCTCATATTGTGCAGCGTATTTAAAGCGTTCAACCGAGTTGCTCTGCAGGATATGCTGATGATCATTCAGCAGGGTTTCTCGAAGTTCTAAAGCAGCCGGATCCCGGTGATAGCGCAGTGCTATTTCTGGTTTTCCCCCTGAAATGTGAGCCAGGAATTTTGCTTGTTCTTTCGAGATGCCATAAAGCTGTTCAAGTCCCTCACTGGTGGTTGATAGCGGTACAGTATGGAGTTTGATTTCTTCACAGCGAGAGGTGATAGTTTCCAGAAGGGAATCCGCGGTTATTGCCGTCAGGATCAGAATAACATCTCCGGGAGGTTCCTCCAGTGTTTTTAATAAGGCATTCTGCGCCGGAGCATTGGCTTCCTCAAAATTTAACAACAATCCAATTTTGCGGGATGCCTGATACGGTGTAAGTGAGAGCTGATGAATCAATTCCCGTATTTGGTCTATTTTAATCTGGGAACTATCCTCCTCGAGGACGATTGGGAATAGGTCAGGATATTCAAGGCGATCGATTTTTTTGCAGGTTTGGCAAACTTTGCAGGGAGTGCCTGGCTCGACTTGATCCGGGCAGTAGATCGTTTGAATAAAACGCACCGCGAGGTTCTTTTTACCAATCCCGGCGGGGCCGGTGATTAAGTACGCGTGGCGTAAGGAATTTTGAATGATATGTCCACGGAGAAGTTGGACTGCCCATTGATGTCCAATCAAGTTCCAAGTCATGGATAAATTCTACGACAGGGCACTGATTTCCGCAATGTTGTTGACATGTATCTGGCAACCCATTAGAATCAGCCCAGTATGGAAATTCTGAAATCCTTAAATTCCCGCCAAATAAAAGCCGTTACCGCCCCTCCTGGACCTGTGCTGGTTCTGGCAGGACCAGGTTCTGGAAAAACACGGGTTTTAACGCACCGAACAGCCTATCTGATCGGTGAGCAGGGAATTCAGCCATATCATGTTATGGCAGTAACTTTTACAAATAAAGCTGCAACGGAAATGGGAGACCGGATTTCTGATCTGTTGGGGCATCATACCCAGGGGTTAACTCTGGGAACGTTCCATGCGACATGTGCAAGGATTCTCCGCATTGAAGCTGAATACCTGCCGGTGACTTCCAACTACGTCATCTTTGACGCTGATGACCAGGTAAAAGTAGTCAAGCAGGTACTTGAGGATTTAAGGAAAGAGAAACACTATCGCCCCCAAAGCGTGCATGCGGCTATCTCTGCTGCAAAAAACGAACTCTACCTGCCAGAGGATTTTCCCATCCAAACTTATCGGGATGAAGTAGTCTCCCGGGTGTATGAACAGTATCAAAAGACCCTGCTAGCCAGTAACGCACTGGATTTTGATGATCTGTTATTGTGGATGGCTATTTTGCTATCTGATAATGATAAGATCCGTGAAAAATATGCTTCCCGGTATCACCACATCCTGGTTGACGAGTTCCAGGATACCAATATGGCGCAGTACACTTTATTAAAACACCTGGCATCTCGACATCGAAATATATTTGTCGTGGGAGATTCGGATCAATCCATTTATCGCTGGCGGGGAGCTGACTACAGGAATGTGCGTAGGTTTGAAGAGGATTTTTCCGATGCTGAAGTAATTTTATTGGAACAAAATTACCGTTCCACCCAGAATATCCTGGATACCGCGATGTCCATCATAGATCAAAATACTCATCGGACGCCCAAGAACCTGTTTACAGAACGTGGAACAGGAGAGAAGATTTCTATACGGGAAGCCTACGATGAACGGGAACAAGCCCAGTTTGTGGTTGAGATCATCAATCAACAAGTATCTAATAAACATGCGACTGCTTCCGATTTTGCGGTAATGTACAGGACCAATGCCCAATCCCGATCGTTGGAAGAAGCTTTTAATTCAGCAGGTCTGCCGTATAAGCTGGTCGGGGCCCAACGCTTTTACGGCCGCAGGGAAGTGAAGGATATCATCGCTTACTTGCGTTTGGTGGCTAACCCGGATGATTTAATCAGCTTAAACCGTGTGATAAATACACCCAGGCGTAAGATTGGAACCAAAACATTCGCAGATTTATTAACGGTTGCCCAGAAATTTGAAATTACTCCCGGAAACCTCCTCCTCAGGCTTGCGGAAGAATCTCCACCAGAACTGGATTTATTTACAAATGCCGGGGGAAAGCGGTTGATGGGATTCGGACGTTTATTGAATAAATGGAGAACTGAGTTTGAAACTCTACCACCGATTGAGATTGTTGATTTGATCCTAGGAGATATTAATTACCAAGCCTACATTGAGGATGGCAGCGAGGATGGATACGAACGCTGGGAAAATATTGAAGAACTTAGAAGATTAGCATCCGAGTATCAAACAGTTGGTTTATTTTCTTTCCTTGAGCGTGTAGCACTTGTTTCCGATCAGGATACATTGGATCGGGACTTAGAAGTTCCCACATTATTAACCCTACACGCCTCTAAAGGTTTAGAGTTTGGACAAGTAATCATTATTGGATTAAATGAAAATATCCTGCCGCATCAAAGATCCTATGATAAACCTGAAGCGATGGAAGAAGAAAGAAGATTGTTTTATGTAGGAATAACCAGGGCGAAAGACCGGCTATACCTTCTTCATTCTCTAAACCGTTCCGGTTATGGAAATTTTGAGCCGCTGGAAGCATCCCGCTATTATCGGGATATACCACTGGAACTACGGGCGGAGGATGATCTTCCTTATTACATTCCAGCCAGTATTAAAACTTCCCAGGTTATTCAACCCTGGAAAGATCTGAAAAAAGAATCAGCAAAGGATCAAAAACCTGTGAGTATGTACCACCCAGGTCAAAAAGTGGAACATTCCAAATGGGGAGAAGGATTGGTGTTAAATAGCATTCTTAAAGATGATGATGAAATTGTGGATGTTTTTTTTGAGGGTGTGGGCAAGAAAAAACTTATCGCATCCCTGGCAGATCTAAAAATTATTGATCCCTAGAGAATGGTAAAATAATTTTGGATTTCCCTCGTTTGATTGGAAATGGATAAAGTATATGGCTGTTATTGAAAAAGGTTCTTTTGAAGTGATCAGCCGTAGTCCAAACCAGACCCGCCGGATTGGGATGCGGTTGGGTGAATTGCTGCTTCCCGGAGATGTTATTGGATTGGAAGGCAACCTGGGTGCTGGAAAGACCACCATGGCCCAGGGTATTGCTTCTGGTTGGGGGTCCTATGACTCGGTATCCAGCCCAACCTACGTCTTGGTTAATGTGTACCGGCGTTTAGATCAAAATCAGTTGTTTCACCTGGATGCCTTCCGCCTGAACAGTCCCGACGAAGCAGTTGATCTGGATATTGATGCCATGCTCGACCAGGGTCCACTTCTGGTGGAGTGGGCGGACAAGATTAAAGATGCTTTACCGGATGAATTTTTATGGATCAACATGCGATTGATTAATGATGAGCAGAGAGATTTTATTGTTCATGCACGAGGTGACCGGCACAAGCAGCTGCTCGAGCGATTCAAGGAAGATATTTATGGAGCTTAGGCATGTTACTGGCTGTTGATACCTCAACCCAAACTGTGGGAATCGCGTTATTTGACGGGTCCCAGATTCTATGTGAAGAGAGCTGGATTTCCCGCCGGTATCATACTGTAGAATTGGCAAATGCTGTTCAGTCGAACCTTTCCCGGGCGGGGTTGTCTGTCGCGGATTTAGAAGTGCTGGGTGTAGCAATCGGTCCAGGATCTTTTACAGGCCTTCGAATTGGCCTGGCGTTAATCAAAGGAATCGCCTATACAAACAAATTACCAGTAATAGGCATACCGACGCTCGATATTACCGCCCGAGCTGTCCCAGTCCAGGAGATGCGGTTGGCAGCTGTTCTCCAGGCAGGCAGGAATCGATTGGCTGTAGGTTGGTATATTGCCAAGGATGGTGACTGGGTATCTGATGGTGCTCTAGAAAATCTAACCCTGAACGAATTGCTGGGGAAAATCGATCAACCCTGTATTCTGACTGGTGAATTATCTCAAGAAATCCGAGATAGCGTTGGGGACAATGAGTTGATTATCACCCCCCCTCCCACATTAGCCATGCGCAGTCCAAAATATTTAGCCGAATTGGCCTGGGGGCGTTGGCAGACAGGGGATGTAGACGATGTTCTTTGCCTTTCTCCAACATATTTACATAAAGGGGACCCGATCCCGGGATAGATCCCTATAATGAAGGAGTAAAATTCCCGAATGAATCAGAACCAGGTGCTTAAAGAAATAGCTGATGAAGTTGCCAGCTGTAATAAATGCGAACTTTTTCACTCTCGTGAGAAAGGTGTGCCGGGTGAAGGCCCATCAAATGCAGAAATCATGTTTATTGGCGAAGGCCCAGGGTTTCATGAAAATATGCAGGGTAGACCCTTTGTGGGAGCTGCCGGTGATTTATTGGTAGAACTATTGCAGGAAATTGGATTAAAGAGAGAGGATGTTTTTATTACGAATGTTGTTAAATGCAGACCACCCGGAAACCGGGATCCAGCACCGGAAGAATTAATGGCTTGCAGTCCATATTTAGAGCGGCAGCTTCAAGCAATCAATCCTAAAGTGATTGTCACCCTGGGACGCTTTTCGATGGCCAGGTTTATCCCCCATGCGAAAATCAGTGAGATACATGGGAATCCGATCCAGGTTAAGGGAAAATTAGTGGTACCGTTTTATCATCCAGCGGCAGCACTTCATCGTCCCTCATTACGGGCTGATGTTGAAAAGGATTTCGCCGCTCTTCCAGAATTAATCAAGAATGCTGATCAAGCTCCCTCGATCCAGGAGGAAGCGCCTCCCGAAGAGAATAACCAGGCAGAGCAGCTTAGCCTGTTTTAAGGATGGATGGTTTTAATTGGAGATTCCATGGTGAAAAAGAAGAATGGTTTAATAAAGAAATTAAATGATCGCTCAGCCAGAGTAGTCATCTTGGGTTTGGGATATGTTGGTTTACCGCTCGCGGTAGTGTTAGCAGAAGCTGGATATCATGTAACTGGTATCGACCCGAACCAGGAAAAAATCAATTTACTGAATCAGGGAATCAGTTATATCAATGATGTAGATTCAGGGGTAGTAAAGAGACTTACAGCGCAAAAGTTACTACAGGCTACCAGTGATTTTTCTGTGGTTGCTGAAGCTGATGCGGTAAGCATCTGTGTCCCAACACCTCTTCGCAAAACCAGAGACCCGGATTTATCCTATATTGTTGAGGTTACGGAATCGATAGCGCCGTTTATCCATTCGGATATGGTCGTTGTCCTGGAATCTACGACCTATCCAGGCACAACGCGGGAATTAGTTCTGCCAAAATTGATAAAGGAAGGGGAACTAATAATTGGTCATGACTTTTTCCTGGCTTTCTCACCTGAAAGAGTAGACCCCGGGCGGGAGGATTGGACCACCATCAATACCCCAAAAGTAGTGGGTGGGATCACTCCTGCCTGTACTGAGATTGCCGCTGCCTATTATGAGGGGGCGATGGAAAATGTTGTCCGGGTTTCCACGGCAGAAATAGCCGAAATGACCAAATTACTTGAGAACACTTTTCGAATGGTGAATATTGGTTTGGTAAATGAAATGGCAATCATGTGTGACCGGATGGGAATTGATGTCTGGGAAGTGATTGATGCAGCAGCAACAAAACCATTTGGGTTTATGAAATTCACCCCCGGTCCCGGTTTGGGCGGACACTGCATTCCTATTGATCCATTGTTCCTGTCCTGGAAACTAAAATCATTAAACTATACTGCCCGATTTATTGACCTGGCATCAGAAATTAATACCGGTATGCCCCGCTACGTCGTGGGTAAAATTCAAGCTGCATTAAATGAACGCCAGATCGCATTAAATAGCAGCCGCATCCTGGTTCTGGGTGTAGCGTATAAACCGGATATTGATGATTTGAGGGAATCCCCTGCTTTGGATGTAATCGGTTTGCTCCAACAACAGGGAGCTGAAGTCCTTTACCATGATCCCTTTATTCCAAATATAGCAGATGACAAGATTAAATTATCCAGTGTCCCAGATTTGATGGAGGTTGTGAAAAATGCTGATTGTGTGGTGATCGTTACCAATCACAGCCAGTACGATTATCAAGAAATCTATCAACAAGCCCGTTGTGTAATGGATGCCAGGAATGCTTTAGGGGCGATCGGGAAAGATGACCCGAAAGTGACCCGGTTGTAATTAGGCTCCATTCAGGATATGCAATGAAAAAATATTTAATCACTGGCGCGGCAGGTTTTATCGCTTCAGTGGTATCGGAAATGCTTTTGGATCAAGGCGCGGAAGTTGTTGGCATCGATGATATGAATCATGCCTATGATGTCCGTATGAAAGAGTATCGTTTGTCCAAGCTAAGGGAATATCCGGCGTTTTCATTTATTAAACATGATGTTGGCGGCAGGGATTTGCTGGATCTACCCCAGCTCAGCGGACAGGGATTTGAGGCGGTAATTAACTTAGCTGCCCGGGCTGGGGTTCGAGATAGCCTCCAGGACCCCTGGGTATATTTGAATACCAATGCGAATGGTACTTTAAACCTGCTGGAATTATGCCGGCGGGAGGAAATTTTCAAGTTCGTTTTGGCATCAACCTCCAGCATCTATGGGGCAGATGCACCACTGCCAACTCCTGAAACGTGCCCGAGTGATAAGCCCCTCCAGGCCTACGCTGCCAGTAAAAAAGCGGCCGAAACAATGGCTTATGCATATCATTATCTTTACGATATTGATGTGTCCGTTGTCCGTTATTTTACGGTTTATGGTCCTGCTGGTCGGCCGGATATGGTAATGTTCCGATACGTAAAATGGATCCAGGAGGAAATGCCCGTTCATCTTAATGGAGATGGGGATCAATCCCGGGGATTCACTTATGTGGATGATATTGCGCGGGGAACCATATCCGCATTAAAACCAATCGGGTACGAGATTATTAATCTAGGCGGACATGAGGTAATCACCATCAATGAGCTGATTTCTATTTTAGAGAAGAAGATAGGAAAACAAGCAGAAATTGTGTTTCACCCCAGACACCCGGCAGATATGATGAACAGTCAGGCGGATGTCAGTAAAGCCAAATCACTCTTAGATTGGAACCCGCAGATTTCTCTCCAAGAGGGAATTGGATTATTGGTTGATTGGTATCAACAGGAACGCTCCTGGGCGAAAGACATTCAAACTGAGTAGAAGCGTAAGGCAAAAAAAAGATAATTTGCCTTTTTTGTAATGGGATCCAGAGATAATGAGGTTATGTTAATGGAACAGGCGATACCCCAGAAAAGGGAAAATTATATCGGGGTTTTGGATACAATAAGGGGGGTTTTTTGCTTTCTGGGTCTATTATGGCCATTTAAAGAATGCTTCCAAAGGGAAAGATGTGCTCTGGGGATCTCCGAAACTGGCAGTGGACGATTTTATGCTGCTGTCTGGCTTTCTGATGGTGTACCATTGGAAGTAATGGATATGGATACCTTGTTGATTTACCACCGCCATTTTCGCATAAAGAATGGCCAGTTAAAAGGACATATATTGTTGAAAATCCCGGCTGTTCCGAAGAAGGATTTGACTATTCAGGTGTTCCAGATCAGAGGTTGGGAAAATGCTATTTAATTCAATCGATTTTGCGATCTTTTTACCTGTGGTCTTTTTCCTCTACTGGTTTATATTTAAGAATGACCATAAAGGACAAAACATACTTTTATTGGTAGCCAGTTATGTTTTTTACGGCTGGTGGGATTGGCGATTCCTGGGTTTAATCCTCTTCAGCACAATTGTGGATTATTTTGTTGGTCTGGGATTAGGAAAAGAACAAAGACAATCACACAGAAAGTTAATCTTGCTGGTAAGTATTCTGGTAAACCTCGGATTTTTGGCATATTTTAAATACTATAATTTTTTCCTGGATAATTTTGTCCATTTATTTTCATTTTTCGGACAGGAGATATCAGCGCGTTCTTTAAATATTGTTTTACCTGTCGGGATCAGTTTCTATACTTTTCAAACCCTGAGTTATTCTATCGATGTCTATAACAAGAAAATTGAACCTACCAAGGATTTTTTTGTTTATTCTGCCTATGTTAGTTTTTTTCCGCAGCTGGTTGCTGGCCCGATTGAAAGAGCCACCCAGCTTTTGCCACAATTTTTTATAAAACGAGTTTTTTCCTATTCAAAAGCTGTAGATGGCTTGCGTCAAATATTGTGGGGATTGTTTAAGAAAGTAGTCATTGCGGATGCGTGTGCAAAGTTTGCGAATGAGATCTTTAATAATGCCGCAGATTATACGGGAAGCACCCTGCTGTTGGGAGGGGTATTCTTTGCGTTTCAAATCTATGGTGATTTTTCCGGATATTCTGATATTGCAATCGGTGTCGCCAGGTTGTTTGGATTTGATTTAATGAAAAATTTTGCATTCCCATATTTTTCCCGGGATATTGCAGAATTTTGGCGGCGCTGGCATATCTCTCTCACGACCTGGTTTAGAGATTACCTCTACATCCCACTGGGAGGAAGCCGCGGGGGTACCTGGAAAACAATCAGGAATATATTTATTATCTTCCTGGTGAGTGGATTCTGGCACGGAGCAAATTGGACCTTTATCATCTGGGGGGCAATAAACGCCATTTATTTCTTGCCGTTGCTGCTGATGAAAAAAAACCGGACCAATCTTGATATTGTCGCAAAAGGGAAAATGGTTCCAACGCCTAAGGAAATTCTAAGCATAGGTTTAACTTTTGGTTTATCTGTTTTTGCCTGGATATTCTTTCGAGCAGAAAATATGAACCATTTATCAGTTATTTTGTCAGAAATCTTTTCCCAGTCCTTATTCAGAATACCTGAATTCTTGGGCAGGAAAGAGGCTTTTTATACCTTGCTTTGGTGTTTATTCTTTTTCCTGGTGGAATGGCTTAGCAGGGAAGATGAATTTGCTTTAGAGAAACTCGGTAGTACCTGGAAACCAGCCTTCCGGTGGATCTTTTATTACGGGTTGATTTATTCAACCTGGATTTTCCAAGGTTCGGAACAAGAATTTATATATTTTCAATTTTAGGGCTGATAATGAAAAAATATCTATCTAGGCTGTTTATATTTCTGTTGATACCTGCTGTAATAGTCTCAGTAATTTCAGTTGCGGTTCCCGCGACACCCAGGTCCACAAAATCTCTTCTGTTTTCAAAATTAGACAAAGATATCTTGCTGGAAAATACTCCCTCTCCCCGTTTAATTCTTATTGGGGGATCTAATTTAACCTTTGGAATTGACAGCAGCCTGTTTAAACAAGCATTGGGACTAAACCCTATTAATACCGCAATCCAGGCCAGCATTGGTTTAACCTATATGCTGAAAAATACCATTGAATATGTTCGCCCTGGGGATATTGTGATCATTTCTCCAGAATACAGCCAATTTTATGCGCGATATGCCTTTGGCGAAGAGGAACTATTGAGGACAGTACTTGACGTGGATCGTCAAAGCCTTAAGACCCTGAACTTAAACCAATGGCTGAATATTCTGGAATATCTCCCGAGATACGCGATTTCCAAAATCAAACCCAGTGAGTATAACTTTAAGGAGAATCCGTTTATTGGAATCTATGAAAGGAAATCGTTTAATGAATATGGAGATGTAAACATTCACTGGAATCATGAGAGCATTGATTTTAAAACCAAAGACCCGATTGAAGGAAAGTTTAACGATCAGGTAATCAAAGAATTGCTTTTATTTGAAAACCAGGTCCTTGAAAAAGATGCCATGCTCTTTATCACCTTTCCCTGTTTAGAAGAACATACTTACCAGGTATTTGAGGAGAACATCATCCAAGTAGAGGAAGAATTAATCAAGAATGGATTTCAAATCCTTGGTACACCACCCCGATATCGTGTGCCAAAAGACTTGTCCTATAACACTCCTTATCACCTTAATCGGGAAGGGGCAATGTACAGGACAACCTTATTGATCGAGGACTTAAGATCAGCTGGCATCCCCCTTGAAGATTAACGGATTCCCTGTTTACCGTGAAATAATACAAAAATTCCTCAGTTGAGTGCTTGACAGAACAACAAAACACTTTATAATTCAACCACTGAATTATAAAGTGTTTTAATTTTGATGATCTGAGAATATTATGACAGATACCTTCCCGTAAAGCTATCTTGGGTGAAGGACGGAGAATTAAATCTGAACATAGGTGAGAAATGCAAAACCGCCGTACCTCGTTGGTCCACCCACGTCGGGAAGGATATGGTGAATTTTAATTAAATCTTTTGCCTGGTTTGCTTGATCTGGATCAATGCTTCTGGTTACTACTTCATCGTTCCAGATCCAAGATATCTCACTGGAATCAAGACCTTGTTCTTCATGCAGCATTGACGCAGTGGGAATACCAGGAATATGACTGAAAATTTTATAGATCGGAGGATTATCATCAAAAAGAATGTGTTTAAAACCCTTGGCTTTTGCTTCAATTAATCGCTGGGCATGGTTTACATGACAATCAAAGAAGATTAGTGATCGCTCAGGATTAAATTCAGGAAATTGGTATGTTTTCCAATCTTGTTCAAACAATTGTGCTGGGAGATTATCGTATTCAACGTTTTTCAGATTGCGATCGAATCCATAAAGGTCTGAATCAGGGCAGGCTTGAGATAATAACCAGGTGGTGTGAGCTTTCCAGACACCGCTTTCAACGATCAAGGTGGGATTTAATGCCCGGGCAAATAAATATAGCCAGAATGCATTATGAAATCCGCTGCCGTGGGTGTTATCCCTCAACGCTCGACCACGATAGACATCAAAAAAATCTACCACACAATTCTTTGCTGAGAAATTTGAGTCCAATGAAAAATAATTATGTGCAAAAAAATCTTCCGTAATTCGAGTCAAATCCTCGATCAACATCTCCTGGTAAGCCGGGTTTAGCATATAGGAAGAGGCTGGATCGTGAACATATTTCATCTTAAGCTTAGGTTTTTCTTTTTTCGGTGGATTTTTTTTCACTCTCAATATCTGAATGCCAAGAACATTCTTTAAAAGTGATTTAATAAATTCCTTAAATTTTGTTTTCATACCATGCTCCTAAACGATGAAAGGTAATTATTACTAAAACAAACCTGTATTGTAGTATGTGTAAAAACAAGCTGGTAAAAACTTATCTAAATTTTACCAGCAAAGGTACCAGGCTCAGGTTTAGAAAGCGATCCATTATCCTGAAGCATACCACTTATTAGTTCATGGGTACTGACGAAGGAAGGGCAGCATGATGGTTTTTTATCGCGGTTAATGATTGACGGAAAGGCCCACTCGGATTTATGATAGAGCATGGAATAAATAAAGAACCCAAAGTTTTGATTTAGGATAGACAATGAATAAGACTGAGAAAGAGATCCAGCAGATCACAATTAATCCCCAGGAAAAGCGAAAAAGGCTCATAAATTGGCGTGAGCTATGGCAGTATAAGGATTTATTCCTCTTCCTGGTCTGGCGGGATATTAAAACCAGGTACGCCCAGTCAATACTGGGAGTAGGTTGGGCAGTTATCCAGCCGGTCTTTTCAATGATCGTTTTTACGATTGTATTTGGTAACCTCGCCAAAGTCAGCTCAGAAGGGGTTCCTTATGCTATCTTCAGTTACACTGCGCTGGTGCCCTGGACATTTTTTTCTTCGTCCCTTACCAGTGCGAGTGGGAGTCTGATAAGCTCAAAGAGCCTGATTACCAAGGTTTATTTTCCGAGGTTAGTCATCCCGATATCACCGGTCCTGGGAAAAATGATTGATTTTGGAATTTCCTTCTTGATCCTGCTGGGTTTAATGGTCTGGTTTGGGGTTAAACCGACCATCTGGGTATTAATGATCCCGGTCTTTATTTTATTGATGATGTTGACATCAGCTGGTGTGGGCATGTGGCTGACAGCCCTGTCGATACAATACCGGGATATTCGGTATGGTTCCACATTTTTTGTGCAACTGCTGATGTATGCTTCACCGGTGATCTACCCTGCCAGCAGTATCCCGGAAAAATACCAGGTTCTTTACGCCCTGAATCCAATGGTAGGCGTAATTGAAGGATTTCGGTCAGCCTTATTAGGAACTCGGTCCATGCCCTGGGAATATTTAGGGATAGGTTCCCTGATGGCTGTGGCCTTTTTTATTTCCGGAGCGCTTTATTTCCAGTCCATGGAACGTTATTTTGCAGATGTTGCCTGACCGGAAAAATTGGTTTTCCCCAACCCGACAGGACGACAAAGAATATCGAGTAGAAAATTATGTCAATCAATGCGATTAAAGTAGAAAAATTATCCAAACGATACAGAATAGGGTATGAAAAGCAAGCCCGTGATACCTTTGCTGAAGTCATAACCGATTGGGTATCTCGTCCAATAAAAAATTACCGAAGATTAAGAAATCTGACTCAATTTGATCAATCAAATGAAGAAGTCGAAGACATTATCTGGGCCTTGAGGGACGTATCGTTTGAAATCAAGCCGGGAGAGGTCATCGGAGTGATTGGTCAAAATGGAGCGGGGAAGAGCACCCTCCTGAAAATATTAAGCCGCATCACTTTCCCCACCAGCGGGATTGTGGAATTGAACGGAAGGGTTTCGAGCCTGCTGGAAGTCGGAACTGGATTTCATCCCGAGTTAACCGGTAGAGATAACGTCTATCTCAATGGGACCATTCTGGGTATGACCAGGGATGAAATAAACCGGAAATTTGACGAGATCGTCGATTTCTCAGGAGTGAGTAAATTTATTGATACTCCTGTTAAATTTTACTCCAGCGGGATGGGTGTCAGGTTAGCATTCTCTGTTGCGGCCCATCTGGAACCGGAAATCTTATTGATTGATGAAGTCCTGTCAGTTGGAGACGCAGCTTTCCAGAAGAAATCGCTTGGGAAAATGGAGGAAGTCTCCAAGGAGGGGAGGACAGTTTTATTTGTCAGTCACAATATGGGCGCTGTTAGATCTCTTTGTTCACGGGGACTGCTGCTGGAAGAGGGCGCGCTGGTTAAGGATGATGACGTGGACCTGGTGATAAATTCATATTTATCCAGTAAGGACGTTTCGACAGCAGGACGTCTGGGTTGGTCAGAGGCAGATGCTCCACAGGATAAGGAATTAATTCTGTTCGGAATTGAGTTGATTTCTGAGTCAGGTGAGGTGAAAACAACCTTCCAAATTGATGAGGGTTTTGAAATCCGCATCCATTACGAAATTAGGGAGGAAGTAAAGAACCTTCGTTTGTATTTGAGATTTAAAACTACCATGGGTGAAACGGTCTTTGCCACCTATGAAGACGCTCAAATTCAGGAAGGATTTAATCGAAAACCCGGTCGGTATACCGCCATATGCAAAATTCCCCCCAATATCTTAAATAATCTTACCTATCGAATTTATATCGGTTTTGATTCTCCCGGTCACAAAGTGTTGATCCCGGGAAGAGAATATCTTGAAGTGGATATCATTGATACTTCCGATGGGTATCGTTATGTTAAAGGGGCCTTTGATGGGCCGATCCGCCCTGTTGTAGACTGGAACGTAGAAGAACACGAACAATAAATTATCATCTCCTGAATAACTATGAATATTGTTTATTTTTCCAAAGGGTTAAGGGGCAGCCGCTGTTTAGATCACATTTTAAAAGCGGGATACAAAGTTAAGGCAGTCGTGGGGGTAACCCAAGAAAAAGACCTGGAAGATTTAGCCAAGGAATTCAATTTTCCGATTTTAATTCCCGAAAAGTTAAATTCGACAGTCACGGTTCAGGAGTTAAGAACCTATCATCCGGATCTTTTTATTTTATGTGGATACAATAAAATCCTGAAATCATTAATCATTGATATCCCTCCCTTAGGGACAATTAATCTGCATGGAGGAAAACTCCCGGATTACCGGGGAGCGGCACCAATTAATTGGCAAATCATAAATGGAGAGATTGCTGGAGGGTGCTCGATACTATATGTAGATGAAGGAATTGATACGGGAGATATTATTGCCCAGGAGATTTATCCCATAACCCCGGAAGACACCCATGCCAGTGTCCTGGAGAAAACCTTGAAGATCTTTCCCCCCTTATTGGAAAAAGTTCTTCAGCAGATAAAAAGCGGGAATGTGGAAGCCATACAGCAGGATCCAATGGAAGGTCGTTATTACTCCCGGCGTTATCCCAGGGACAGCCAGATAAAATGGCACAACATGGATGACTCCCAGGTCCATAATCTCGTACGCGCTATGCATGGTCCCTATCCGGCAGCCTTTACTTTCCGGGGAGAGACCAAAATTGAAATTGATAAAACAGAGCTGCTGCATGAAACCATCACCGGAGTACCTGGTCGAATTCCCCAGAAACGTGGAAACCATGTAATTGTACTGGCAAAAAATCGCGGCTTGCTCATTGAGGAAATTTCAGTGGATGGTTGTTCGGTAAAACCAGCGGATTTCTTTAAGATTGGGGATGATTTAACAGCATAAAAAGCGAGAGGAAGGTTTATTATGAGTAAAGTGTTGATAACAGGTGGGGCAGGTTTTATCGGATCGTATGTATGTCGAAAACTGCTGGATATGGGTCATGAGGTTGTAGTCTATGATGCCTTTATCCAGTACATTTCCCCCCTGAAGAGCATTTTAAAAAAATATACTGAGCTGCGGTTCCAGGGAATTGCAGATCAGATTGATTTTAGACGGGGTGATACGCGTGATAAAGCTCATTTGCGCAGGATAATCCTGGATACCAGGCCAGACAGGATTCTGCACCTGGCTGCGCTGCCGATCGCCGATCTGTCCAACAGGCATTCTGAGGAAGCGCTCACAAGTATTCTTGAGGGTGCAGTGAATGTTCTGGAAGTACTTCGTGATGTTGATTTTGTTGAGCGGTTTGTTTATATCTCATCGTCAATGATCTACGGAGATTTCGAGGAGATACCTGCTCCAGAGGATCACCCTAAACGTCCCAAGGATATTTATGGGGGAACAAAATATGCCGGGGAAGTGATGACAGAAACTTACAGCCGCCGCTACAACATCCCTTACAGCATTATCCGTCCCTCCGCTGTTTATGGTCCGTATGACGTTAACCGTCGTGTGAGTCAAATATTTGTGGAAAATGCCTTGCTGGGCAAACCGATAACGTTATATGGTGGTGGGCACCAGGTACTTGATTTTACCTACATTGAGGATATCGCAGAAGGAATCATCCAAGTGATGTTCCATGAAAAAGGCGAAGGGAACGCGTTTAATATCACTTATGGAAAGGGATATTCATTGCATGAATTTGCTGAAGTCCTTCAGACTCATTTTGCGGATCTGGATATCAAGATTGTTGAGGAAGAAGACGTGTTCCGCCCCAAGCGGGGAGCCCTCTCTATCAAAAAAGCACAAAAAATGGTTGGATATAATCCTCAAGTTTCATTGGAAGAGGGAATAAAACGTTATCTTGAGGTCTACCGGGACCTTGATGTATATAATCATTAAAATATCTGATCTGTCCAGATGCAACAAAAAGGAAAGTAGGAATGAAAATGCGAAAAATCCCCTTGTGTATCCCGTATACCGGGCAGGAAGAAAAAGATGCTGTTAACGAAGTGATTGACTCTGGATGGTATGCTCACGGTCCCAAAAACCATGAGTTTGAGGAAGGATTTGCGGATTACTTGGGCGTGAAACATGCCTTATCTATGAATTCCTGTACTTCTGCCATTCACCTGGCAGTTGAAGGTTTAGGAATCACAGGAGAAGTGATCTTGCCCAGCTTTACGTTTGTCGCGTCTGCCAATGCAGTGATAACTGGCGGCGCTCGTCCGGCATTTGCTGATATTCAGTATGACACCTGCAATATCGATCCTGGGTCGATTGAAAGATTAATAAGTCCAGAAACGGAAGCCATTATGCCTGTCCACTTCGCCGGGCAGAGTGCCGATATGACGGCTGTTATGGAATTGGCTGAGAAACATAATTTGCTTGTGATTGAAGATTCAGCGGAAACAATCGGTGGAGAACACCAGGGAAGATTAACCGGTTCATTTGGCGTGGGCTGTTTTTCCTTTTATCCCACTAAAAACCTAACTACCGGGGAAGGAGGTATGCTGACCACCAATGATGATGAGCTGGCCAAAAAAGTTAAATCCTTGCTGGCTCACGGCATTGACAAATCAACCTACGAGCGAGAGGATAAAGAAAAGTCCTGGTTTCGATCTGCCAGCCGGGTTGGTTACAACTTCCGATTGAGTAATATCCTGGCGGCGATTGGGGTGGAGCAGTTAAAGAAATTGCCAGAAATGAATCAGAAACGCCGAAAACTGGCGGCCAAACTGACAGAGTTACTTGCTGACATTCCTGAAGTTAAACCGCCTGTAGAAAAACCGGAAAATAAACATGTCTACCAGATGTATACGATCCGGGTAATTAATGAATTGAATCGGGATGCTTTTGTAAGGGGATTAAATGCCAAAGGCATTGGGGCATCGATCCATTTCTTCCCGCCAGTTCATCATATGCCGCCTTATTTAGGTGATCAGTATAAACGGGATGCCTTATCAGTCACAGAAAAGGTTATTCGTGAAATTGTCACCTTACCGATGTATCCCCAGATGACGGATGATGATTTAAGCTATATGGTGGAAGCGATCCGGGATACGATTACTGAACTGAAATAAGTATGCGTGTACTACATATAAATTCCACTTCCCATACCGGGGGAGCTGCCCGTGCCATGCGCCGGCTGCATGGTGCCCTGGTTGAAAAAAAACACCAGTCTCAATTTCTGGTCGGTCGAAGTAAATACCCCGAAGATTCTTTGGTGCATTTAATCTGGGATGTGGTATCACCTTATCGATCGCTGGAAAACAGTTTAAAATCCCGGATTGGCAATATTATTGAAAAATATGTAGGCATTCACCCCTGGGCTAACAGGACAACCTTACATGTTGTTGATACGCCCTTATACCGTTGGGCGGATATTATTGACTTGCGGAACCTTTTTGGTGGTTTTTTTAATCTCTGGAGTTTGCCGTCCTTATCCGCAGGGAAACCAGTTGTTTGGCGGCTGCCGGATCTGTGGGCCCTAACCGGACATTGTGCGTACCCGTATAATTGTGAGCGCTGGAAAACAGGTTGTTTTGACTGCCCCCTGTTGACCCGGGATGGCCGTAAGATGGTTGAACCTCAACCAACGATCTGGGATGGAACCCGTCGAGTTTGGCAAGCAAAAAAAGATCTCTACCGAAAATCTCAATTGCATATCGTTGTAACAACCCAATGGATGCAGAACAATGTTCAACAAAGCATCCTGGGTGATGCTCTATCCATTAATGTGATTTCCAATGGAGTAAACCTCGAGATATATCAACCTATCTCCAGAGAGAAAGCCCGATCCAAGCTTGGATTACCCCAAGACGAAAATTTGCTGCTCTGGGCGGCCGGCGGCAAGGGAAATTACCGGAAAGGCTATCACCTGGTTGTTAAAGCTCTGGAGGAGCTCCAGGAAAAGGGGGATTTCAGTCCTATGCTGCTCACTATGGGAGGTGAAGAAGGCTGGAAGTACCCGGATACCCTCCCAAAAATTAAACATTTTGGGTATGTCAGAGATGCCGGCCAGCAAGCGTTGATCTATGCTGCTGCAGATGCGTTTATTTGCTCCACCCTGGCAGATGGCCAGCCGCAGACCGCGCTTGAATCCCTGGCCTGCGGGACTCCGATCATTGCCTTTGATATCGGACCTATGCCTGATCTGGCAATAAATGGTGAAACCGGATATCTGGCGCCTGATACATCAGCCAAGGCTTTGAGGGAAGTAATTGAAATATTCCTGCTCAAGACTGACCGATATTCGGCGATGCGGGAAAACTGCCGCAAGCAGGCGCTGGATAAGTATGACCTTGGTAGGCAAACGGAAAAATATGTTCAATTGTATGAAGGGGTATTGGCAGAAAATTGGGGAAAATCAACACCTTAAGTATTTCTGGACTGAACCCCTAAAAAAGGACACAAAAATAAGACACCTCTCGTACAATAAACATATGGGAGGTGTCTTTAATTATTCTTGAGTTTCCCAGGGACTGAAGTCCCTACTTTGGGTCTTCGCCTACGCTCAGACCGAGCATCGACCTGCGTCGATGCTTAAGCTTCTCACTTATCCTAGGTGTCACAGAGAAATTAAGCGTCCCTGGAGAGGGACGCTCAGTCTTTGTCCTGCGACCGCAGGTCGTACCGCAGGGCAAAGCTCCTGCTGCGACTTTAGTCGGCACTAATAAGAAACCGACACCTTTGGAATGCAGACGTCAGTTTGTATAATTGATCCAATGAGGGGTGTTACTTATTTGTTCACTTTATGGGGTGCACTCCATTCTAAACCCGGGATAATCTTTACAGATCAGCTGGAGTGGGGGATTTTTAATTTTTGGGGAATTACTATTTACCGAGCAGTGACTTGATTTTCGCTCGCCAGGGATGTTTTTGCTGTTCCTGCCAACGCTGGTAGGAGCCAATCCTGGCGGGGGTTACTTTAGTGAGCAGTTTTTCTGTATTTTGTGTAAAAGAGATCGATAAAAAGTTGAATAGCTGCCGTGTTTGTTCCTGGGGCTGGGTACAAAAATCCTCGTAGGTAAGTTCAAAGTAAGCCTGGCAGTCACCAGATTGATCCAATACCCGCTGTGTGTAAGCCTCTGTGAGCGTTTTCCAATGATCAAAGTCATCCAGGATACCAACACCCGCCTTGTATTTTCCAGTCAGGGAAGCAGCGACATCATTTGGATTCCTCCGAATATGGACAACCTTTGCCCCGGGAAATATCCGGAGATAGAGCGGCAGGAGCAGACACAAACGCGGATCTTTTATCCCCCATTTTGATACGCCGTCATATCCCCACTGCAAATAATCTACCAGCCAATGTTTTTTGATAAAAGCGCCAACGGAATTTTCATAAGCCAGTACTTCTTCTTTACTCATTAAGGGAAGTTTTGCCCAATTTCCCCCTCCGCCGAGGATCACTCGATCATTGATGAAATTGGAGAAGAAGTAGGATTCATGATGTTTCATATTAGCGCCAAAAAAGATCCCACTTTCATGGAGAATTTCAGTCAGGATCGATGTCCCGGAATTATGCATGCCAACAATAAGCACTGGCTGCTTTTCATTATTAACAGATTGTATAGTTTTGAGATCTATTGGGGGTAGATCCCTTTCTGATGGAAAAAATATCTTTTTCATTTAATATCTATTTTATTACATAATATTGAACCCAAAGGATTTAACTATTGTAAGATCCTCTGGATCAAATTGTTTAAGATCCTGGTTTTTGTATCTACCTAAAGAATCTGGAATTCTAGGTAGTTTCTGAGCTGCCAGAATAGTATCTTGATCAACATCTAGATCGAGGAAAGAAACTAAATCACCAATGCTCTTATGCGGTTGTTGACAAAGTTGATCAAAATTGATTTGCATGTACTTACCTTCACCCAATGTTTTTCCAATCTCAGCCACCATCTTATTTGCCCTGGCCCAGAATTTTAATGCAGTCCGAGGATAATCTGCTTTTGTTTCTGGGGATGGGATATTAAAGAATTGTCCCCAAGCTTTTAGCTGTCGTTGATTTCTACTAAATGCCATATCTACACCATGACGGATAGTGTGAATATATTTTATATTCTTAAAATGCTCAGATATGGATTCTAGAAGTAAATAGGAATTGGGTTCTTTCCACCCCCAGCCAATGTATCGTGGGTCAACGAATCGTGGGTTACGAAGAATATTATTGAGCCTTCTAAATGACCAGGTTTTTTCGTCGCGGTAATGCAATGACATATCCGTAACAGCGTAAAACAGAAACCACAGCTCTTGAATTGATAACGAGTATCGTTTCAGTAATAGTTTTTCTAGCAGAGATAATCCAGTATTAATTCTTGTTGGATTATTATATGATTTATAAAACCAGGATTGCCTTCTGAATAAAAGTGTATACAGCAGGTTATCTGAGGAAACGTTCAAGTCATCTCCGAGGAAAAAACCGAACAGGGAGCAAAGTTCTGCTACCAGACGGGTTCCGCTACCACCCATTCCTCCGATTACCAATGGTCCATTTTCCTTCCAAGAATTCATGATATTATTTTACCTAATTATCTAACCAATCTTGACAATCCCAACCTGTGATTCGTTCCAGATTTCTGATCTCAAACTCATAAATTTGCTTCAATAGATCACGTTCTTCTACACTCATTGGGGAAGCATAATACCTTGTATGACGATTTATCGGCTCAACTGTATTCAAACTAGATACTTCTATAAATTGGTAGATTTGATTTAGACATTTTTTCGGGTCTTCTCGTAACTGCTTATTCCTCATAATCATTATCTGTTCCTCAGGGAAAAATGACCGGAGTCTCCTTATTTGTTCTGTATAAAAACCACGATCCAGATATGAAAAACGTCGATTCTGCCAGGGAAGGGATTCCTGTCGACGCTTTTCTTCTGATTGGATCGCATCAAAAAAAGACAAAGTGTCATATCCTCGATCCCTCTGCATATTCCAATGGGAGTATGCTCTTTCTATTGGACTCCGGAGGATGATAATCAACTTCATGTTTGGATTGTATTCCCAGATCCTGCGGGGGACAGTGTACCAATACATATACACTGGGGTTGTCTCTCCCACGACTCTATGGTCTTGGTTGGGATTAAAAAATGCGTGGTACTGACAATAGTCCGGTTTTTGATAAAGAAAATTATTTTCCCTATCAAAATAATGAACCTCTTTATATTTGGCCATGCAGACTTCTGGGTGTTGCCGCAGGTATGTATCTAAAGCTGTTGTTCCACCCTTTTGTGTTCCGCAAACGAGGAAGTTGACAATCGGTGCTGGTGATGGGTTCAGCAACAGTTTTAGGTCATGACGAATTCTCTCAAAGTAAGTAACACGGATATGATGGATAACGGATTTGAGTTTACTCATTATAATGTGGTCTATCACTGGGCTAAATTGAAAAACCGTCAAATTTTTTCTGAGTCGATTAGAATACAACCGATGCATACTATCAGTAAAAGCGATTTATCTCTTATCAATCCTACCATTTTATTTCATCCTTGTGGTTATTGAGCTGTATTTGATTGGGCTTAAGGAAAGGCGTTTTTGGATTGTTCCTGTTTCAGTAAAAATCAATTTATAGCATGGGAAGATGAGTATTCCAGGAACCATCGGTAGTTGATAAGTTAAATCAGGGGTGATATACTGGCTGTTATTGATGGACCGTGTCCAGAAGGATTATTCCATTTGCCTAGCTGGCAATAATTTTAGATCCTGCCATGTTATTTTCTCCGACGAGTATTCCCGAAGTAATAGAAATCACTCCCAAGATCTTTAAGGATTCACGGGGTGAATTCCTGGAAGTATATCGTTCCGCGGAATTTGCTGAAGCTGGAATAAATCTGGAATTTGTGCAAGATAACCATGCCGGGTCCTATCAAGGGGTGCTGCGGGGTTTACACTATCAAATTCAACAAGCCCAAGGAAAACTCGTTCGTGTGATCTCCGGAGAGATCTACGATGTTGCGGTAGACCTCCGGAAAGGGTCCACCACTTTTGGTTTAGCTGTTGGCATGCAATTATCAGATCAGAAAAAGAATCAGCTCTGGATTCCTCCCGGATTTGCGCACGGATATTATGTTATAAGTGATTGGGCTGAAGTTAGTTACAAGGTAACAGAATATTATGCGTCAGAACATGAAAGAACCTTGTTATGGAATGATCCCCAATTGAAGATTAACTGGCCCTTGATATCCAAGATACACCCCCTGCTATCAGAAAATGATCTTCAAGGTCATCTCCTTAGCGAAGCAGAAACCTATGAGTGAACTATGAAAAATGTTTTGGTTACTGGAGGTGCCGGTTTTATCGGCTCTAATTTTATCCGCTATCTATTCGAACAGGATCCAGAAGTCCGGATTATTAACCTGGATTTATTAACCTATGCCGGCAGCCTGGAAAATTTATCCGATTTGACCGATCCTGAACGCCATTATTTTATCGAAGGTGATATTTGTGACCGGGATTTATTGGAACAGATTTTTAAAGAGCAAGCCATCGATCTTGTGGTTCATTTTGCGGCGGAATCCCATGTAGATCGATCGATCCTGGGTCCCGAAGAATTTATCCGCACAAATATTCAGGGGACATTTACTTTGCTCGAGGTGGTTAGAAAGCATTGGCAGAATGACCAAAATGGAATCCGACAGGACGTGCGATTTCACCACATCTCCACAGATGAAGTATATGGGTCATTGGATCCGGATGAACCGGCTTTTTCTGAACAAACACCCGTAGCGCCAAATTCTCATTATGCAGCATCAAAAGCCGCCAGTGATCATCTTGTTCGTGCTTACTATCACACCTATGGATTACCGGTAACAATCACTAACTGTTCCAATAACTATGGCCCCTACCAATTTCCAGAAAAGTTAATTCCATTAATTATCCTGAATGCCTGGGAAGGAAAACCGCTGCCAATTTATGGGGATGGTCAACAAATCCGCGACTGGTTATTTGTGGAAGATCATTGCCGGGCTATCTGGACAGTGATTCAGAAAGGAAAACCGGGAGAAGTTTATAATGTTGGCGGGAATAACCAGCCTGCCAATTTAGAAATTGTCAGCCAAATATGTCAAGTACTCGATGCGAAGCTGCCCGAGTCTCCTTATGTACCCCATTTTGAACTCGTAGAGCACGTGAAAGATCGTCCTGGTCATGACCGTCGTTATGATATGAATATCCAGAAGATTCAAGAAGAACTGGAGTGGGAACCGGCTGTATCCCTCGAGGAGGGGATCCAAAAAACTGTTTCCTGGTATTTGGACCACGAGGATTGGATTAAAAAGATCCGTAAACAACAGGATTATCAGTCATGGATGAAGAATAATTATCAGGAAAGGGATCAAAAATGAAAGGAATTATCCTGGCAGGTGGAAAAGGAACCAGATTATACCCTTTAACAATTGGAGTAAGTAAACAGCTGCTTCCTGTCTATGATAAACCCATGGTGTATTATCCGCTATCCATGCTGATGCTTGCTGGTATCCGTGAAATTTTACTTATCAGTACACCAGAATCTCTACCGATTTTCGAAAGACTTTTCGGTAGTGGAGAAAAACTGGGTCTGCGCTTTGAGTATATCGAGCAGGATAAACCCAGGGGCCTGGCTGATGCATTCCGCGTCGGGCGGGATTTTATTGGAGATGATGCTGTCGCCTTAATCCTGGGAGATAATATTTTCTTTGGACATGGGTTGCCGGATCGGTTGAAAACTGCAGCAGCCCTCAAACAGGGAGCCACCATATTTGCCTATGCTGTTAACGATCCCGAACGGTACGGGGTGGTTGAATTTACAGAGAGTGGGAAAGCCCTCAGCATTGAAGAAAAACCCCAAAATCCTCGCTCAGATTATGCCGTACCAGGATTATATTTTTATGACAACCAGGTTGTTGATATTGCTGATAAACTCCAACCGTCCCAGCGGGGAGAGTTGGAAATTACTGATGTGAACCGGATCTATTTAGAACGCGAGGAGCTGCAGGTGATTGTGTTAGGACGGGGTACAGCCTGGTTGGACGCAGGAAATCCGAGTTCTTTACTCCAGGCAGCAAACTTCATCCAGGCTGTGGAAGAACGCCAGGGGATGATGATCTCCTGCCCGGAGGAAATTGCTTTCCGGTCAGGATATATCAATCGGGAGCAGCTATTAACACTGGCTCAAGAGCATAACGGGACTCGATATGGAGAGTATCTGGAAGATCAGGCAAACGGGAGAGAGGATTTTGCCGGGCGGAGCTGAGCGATGAGGATCCTGGTTATCGGCAGTACCGGTCAATTGGGGTGGGAATTGCAGCGTTCCCTGCTGCCGGTGGGGGAGGTTTTCCCGGTAGATTACCCGGAGATAGATTTAACTGATCAAGGTAGTATCGAAGATTGGGTCAGGAATGAAAAACCGGATGTAATTATCAACGCTGCAGCTTATACGGCAGTAGATCAGGCGGAAGAAGAATTTGAACTGGCCCGGAAAATCAATTCAATGGCCCCCGGAATTCTTGCCAAAGAAGCTTTAGCCGCCAAATCTTTATTGATCCATTTTTCAACTGATTTTGTTTTTGATGGAAAGAAAGGAGATCCCTACCGGGAAACAGATACCCCCAATCCTATCAATGTTTATGGAGAAACCAAACTGGCAGGAGAGGGTGCAGTTCAACAAGTTGGCGGGGAGTATTACATCTTCAGAACCAGCTGGGTGTACAGTACCCGGCGGGATTGTTTCCTAACCAAGGTTCTCCAATGGTCCCGAACCCGGGAAACACTAAATATTGTTACAGATCAAATCGGCAGTCCCACCTGGAGCAGGACGCTTGCGGATACTACTGCGCAAGCGCTGGTTATCATGGAAACCAAGGGGAAAACTTGGAGAGTTGATCATTCCGGTATTTATCATCTGGCCGGAAATGGTTCTGTAAACCGGTTTGATTGGGCAAGGAACATCCTTGAGTTGGATCCCCGACCTGAAGAACAGATAGTAACTTTAGTACAGCCGGCCAAAAGTAATGAATTTAAGACAGCTGCCAGACGTCCAGAAAACTCTGCCCTGGACTGCACCCATTTTCAGGAAACCTTTGATTTGTTTAAATCCGATTGGCTAACTTCCCTGAAAATGGCAATGTCTTCTTTTTACCAATCAACTTAAAAACTGATAGTCTTTTCAATTGTCCTTCGCAGGGTTAGATTTGGTAACCAGAAAGCCAGAAACTCATTCCCAGATTTGCCTGTCCTCCTTATGAAATCAACAGCCTTTTGCATTACTGGATGGCATTATCCTCTGGATTTTTACCAAGCGTTTGCCGGTATTTCCGATGTCGATATTTACATAGTTTCTCACCAAAAACGCCTTGATATACCTGATTTCCTAATTGCTTTATTTTCTGAGGAACAAATCTTATTTCGTTCCAATATTGGATATGACTGGGGATGTTACCAACAATTTATCAACAGTGGGTTATGGCAGCAGTATCAGACGCTGTTTTTTTTACATGATGACATCAAGATCCATGATTTTGGTTTTGTAGAAGAAGCAAAAGAAATGTTAAAAACACACGCGGTGATTGGAAACGGCCAGGGCAAAGGAGGAGTGAGTTTCACCGGTGTCCGCAGTCACCCATATGCTTACGTCCATTCCAGCTATAAGCCAGGCTCATTTGAATTTCAACACCACACAGTACGGGGATCGTTTTTTGCCACCACTTCGGCATTCATAAAGCAGCTTAAAACCTTTGAGGTGTACTGGGATCCCCTTAAGATATTTATAGGTTTTGGGAATTGGAGTACCAAAGCAACTTGTGGGAAAATGGAAGAGACCTTCGGTCCAAATTGTTTTGGATATTTGTCTGATACGTTTGGTCAGAGCAAGTATATTACTGAATTTGTGAGAGGAGAGGATGGGGGAGACCTCAGCCAGCCGGAAGGGATTAGGCTGAAAATATACCGGCTAATAAAAAGAATTTCCAGTGTTTACCTTGAGATTTATTACCGGGAAAGGGCATCCCGGGTCCGGTCTGCCTGGTTGATGTTATTAAGACCTTTCTTATCATTCTTTTCTGGAAAGCTGTACTGACATTTTTTAGTTTATATTACCCCCAATAATCCAATAGTAAAAAATTACCAGGCAGCCCTTACAGGGTTTAATCCTTTAACCAACCATGACCTAGAGGAATGGTAACTCTTGACCGATGGAGTATTTCGGTTATAATTCAAGGGTTGAATTATAGAATATTTGGAGCTGAATACAGTATGGATCTCTCTCAGGAAGACCGGGAGTTAATCCTGTTGGAACATATCGCTGAAGACCCTGACATCAACCAGGCTACCCTGGCAGAGATGCTTGATGTTGCGGTAGGGACTGTTAATTGGCATATAAAAAGATTAGTATCGAAGGGTTATGTAAAAGCCAAACGGGCTCAGAGGAAAAAACTTCGCTACATTATCACTCCCTCAGGGATTGCTCTGCGGGCGAAATTAACCATGCAGTATATTGAGAATCAAATGAGATTGTACAGGGAGACCCGTCAGAAAGTTAAAGAGCTGCTCGGTGAAGCCCGTCAGGCAGGATACCAGAAGGTTAGAGTGGTTGGAGATAGCGAAATCGCCGATGTTTGTCGATTAACCTGCCTGGAACAGGGATTTGAAGTGAGTGACCTGGAAGAGATACCCGTTCTAGAGGTTCAAGGGTATTCGGTACAGCTTATGAAGGAAAAAGAACCCGGTGTATGAAAAAGTTGGTTGTCCGCTGCTCGGGCTGCCTGAATTTAATAGATAAAAGGAAAAATTCATGAAAAAAGCAATTATTACTGGCATTACTGGACAAGATGGATCCTACCTGGCGGAATTGCTGCTCCATAAAGGATATGAGGTTCACGGTGTTATCCGTCGGGCGAGTACTTTTAACACCCGCAGACTGGATCATCTCTATCGGGATCCGCATAATGGTGAAGCAGTAAAGTTATATTTACACTACGGAGATCTTTCCAGCTCAAATAGCCTGGAACGAGTGATTCATGAGGTTCAACCGGATGAGGTTTATCATCTTGCTGCCCAGAGTCATGTCCGGGTCAGTTTTGATATGCCGGAATATACTGGGGATGTATCCGGTTTAGGTACAATCAGAATTTTAGAAGCAATCCGCCGCTCCGGGATTAAGACCCGGTTTTACCAAGCCTCAACGAGCGAGTTATTTGGCAGCGCTGAGCCGCCCCAGAACGAGGATACACCATTCCAGCCCCAAAGTCCTTATGCAGCAGCTAAATTATATGCTTTCTGGGTGACCCGAAATTACTCTCAGGGATACGGTTTGTTTGCTTGCAATGGAATCTTGTTTAATCATGAATCTCCCCGGCGAGGTGAGACCTTTGTAACCAGAAAAATCACCCAGGCGGTTGCCCGTATCAAGGCAGGTATACAGGAGAACCTTTACCTGGGTAACCTGGAATCCAAACGCGATTGGGGATATGCACCTGAGTACGTTGAAGCTATGTGGGCTATGCTCCAGCAGGAAGAACCCTATGATATTGTGATTGGCACCGGGGAAGCCCATACAGTCAGGGAATTTGTTCAGGAAGCCTTCGGTTATGTTGATCTTGATTATCAAGATTATGTCAAGATCGATCCCAGGTATTTCCGCCCAACAGAAGTGGATTATCTAGAGGCAAATCCTAAAAAAGCGGAGAGGATCCTAAATTGGAATCCCCGCGTTCGCTATCATGACTTGGTCAGAATTATGATGGATGCTGACCTGGAATTAGTAGGATTGGACGCACCCGGCGAGGGGAAAAAGATTGTTGACGAAAAATTTGATGATTGGCATAACTGGGAAGATCAGGTAGTGAGCATGGGACGGTAAACTATGAGTAAAAATTTCACTTATCCAAAACCAGAAGACTTTTGGCAGAATAAACGGGTCTGCATAACCGGGGGTGCCGGGTTCCTGGGATCATTTGTTCAAAAGACTTTAAAAGAACGCGGCGCTGAGGATATTTTTATTCCAACTATCGAAGAATATGATTTAACCGATATAAAGGATATCCGGCGGGTGTTAAAAAAAGCCCAACCGGATCTGATAATCCACTTGGCAGCACTCGCAGGCGGGATCGGCGCAAATCGAGCGCGTCCAGCCGAATTCTTTTATCAGAACTTAATGATGGGCATCCCCCTGCTGCATGAAGCCTGGAATGGGGGAGTGGAAAAATTTGTAGCCATTGGTACGATATGTGCGTACCCCAAATTCACACCTGTGCCATTTAAGGAAGAACATCTCTGGGATGGATATCCGGAGGAAACCAACGCTCCGTACGGACTGGCAAAAAAGATGCTTTTGGTGCAATCGCAAGCCTATCGGGAGCAGTATGGTTTTAATTCAATCTATTTGCTTCCTGTTAACCTTTATGGTCCTCGCGATAACTTTAATCTTGAGACATCCCATGTTATCCCAGCATTAATCCGGAAGATGATTGAAGCAGAAGATCAAAACAAAGATGAGGTTGTCTTGTGGGGTAATGGATCTCCGACAAGAGAATTTTTCTATGCCGGTGACGCTGCCCGGGGAATTGTCCTGGCAGCAGAACGATATAACTCGAGCGAACCTGTAAATCTCGGCACCGGGATGGAAATCAGCATCAAGGATCTTGCAGAGCTTATTTCCGAATTGACTGGATTTTCAGGCCGCATAATTTGGGATACCAGCAAACCCAATGGTCAACCGAGGCGAGCGTTAGATACTCAACGGGCGAAAGATTATTTTGGTTTTGAGGCGGAAATGCCGTTTAAAGAAGGATTAAAACGGACAATCGACTGGTATCAGGACCATAAAAGTGAATTTGCAGCTGGATAAGGGTGTGGATTTTATTTTTTATCAAGATAGATATCCACAGGAAAAATGAGATTATCCAACATTATCAACAGACTTATCCACAGAAACGGAAAGTATAAGCAGAAATAAGGATAAAAACTTGATCCAAAGGTTCTTATCCCCATCCAGGATTTATGAGTACGATTACTATTTTTTCTACACCGAAACCATTTTCGGACCCCCATATTAACATGATCCAGCGAAATGCCATTCAATCCTGGAAACAGCTTGGGGATATAGTTGAGGTTTTATTGATTGGTGATGAGCCAGGTTTAAAGGAAGCGGCAGAGGATATCGGAGTTCGGTATATACCAGATGTGGAAAGGAATAAGTTTGGGACTCCACTGGTTCACTCGATATTTGATCAAGCGAGAATAGAAAGCAGCCATCAAATCCTTTTTTACATCAACGCAGATATTATTCTCCTGCCTGAATGTGTAATGGTCATCAATTCCATTCATCAGCAGGAAAATGAATTTTTACTTGTTGGAAAACGCTGGGATTTAAATATATCCCGGGAAATTAATTTCGAATCTGATTGGGTGGCAGAATTAGAAGCCAGGATTCGGATTGAAGGAAAATTAAGGGCACCATCAGCAATGGATTATTTTGCCTTTCCCCGGCATCAATATCAGAATATTCCTCCCTTTGCGATTGGACGAGCTGGATGGGATAACTGGATGATTTACTACGGGAATCAGCAGCCCTGGCCAATTATTGATACTACCCCATCACATCGAGTGATTCACCAGAATCATGATTACAGTCATCTCCCTGATGGACAGCCGCATTATGATTTAGAGGAGTCCTACCAGAATATTGCTCTTAGTGGCGGGATGGCAGCCATGCATGATCTGCTTGATGTTAACCTCATTTACGAGGGAGGACGGATTCGTAAGAAGCGCCTTACTATTCCTCGCCTGTTGCGGAAATTGGAACGAATAGTGATCCCTGATGAACAAGAAGGTTGGCGTTGGTCCATGACCCGGATCCTTCGCAGAAGCCGCAGAAAGTTATCAAAACTTGGTGGATGAATGACTAGATATGGTATGAATCCCGCTCGAAATAAGAATATCAGTTATGCGCCGTCCAGGGTGACAGCAGCCATGATGACCTTTATCCCCAATCTGGAAGGATACTTTACGCATCGGCTGGATGTGCTGAAACTTTCCCTGGAAAGTCTCATTCATTCCCTGAATCGGCAAGCTGATATCATGATTCTGAATAATGGTAGTTGTGATCTGGTACAGGAATACCTGGAAACTTTACTCGAGCAGGGAAGAATTGATTACTTGATCCATTCCAAAAGAAATCTGGGTGTGATAGGGGGTTTAAAGGTGGTCTTTAACGCAATTCCAGGCCAGGTTATTGCTTATTCTGATGACGATGTTCTCTATTATCCGGAATGGTTGGATGCTCATCTGAAAATTCTGGACTCTTACCCTAACGTGGGATTGGTTAGCGGGGCACCTGTGGGGTATTCATCTGAAGGTGCATTTTCTGCAGTAGATCAATTCATTTTCGATACAGCATCAGATCTGCAGATCACAGAACATCCCCGGGTCAGTGAATGGGAAAAGGACTGGGCAGAAAGTACGGGAAGATCAATTGAAGATCACCTGGAAAAGGTTATAAAAACACCTAATGTACATCTCATATATCGGGGAGTAGAAGCCATCAGGTCTTCCAAGCACTTCCAATTTATCACTCCTAAAGAGATTATCTGTCAGGCATTCTCTCCGGAATGGAGTGGCAGCCTGATGGATGACCTGGTTTCCCTGGATGAATCAGTTAACCAGATGGGATATCTTCGACTATGCACACCAACCAGGTACGTGAGGCATATTGGAAATGCGCTCACAGAAGATATAGTTCGGGAAGCAGAAAGATTAAAGATCCCGGTTGGTATTCCGGTAAAGGAGCTGAAAGAGCATGTCCATTGGCTTCTGCGGATCCCTGGCAGTGGACGGATCCTGTGGCCTGCATACCGCTGGTTGTTTAAAATTTTGCATCATGTAAGGTAAATAATGCGTATCTTATGGTTTACAGGCGTCCAATTACCGGCTGTTACCGGAGAAGACCTTAACCGAGCAGGTTGGCAGGAAGGATTAAGGCGGGCTCTTTATCATTCTTATCCGGAAATTAAATTGGCAATTGCCTCCTTTGGTCCTGACTCCTATCAACCATTTACCGTTGAGAATGCAAGGTACTATAACATCTACCGGCAGCCACCTTCTAATCAGCGATGGAACCGATTAATGAATAACTGGAAACACACTACTTTTGATGTTGATGAGTTAAAACGCTGTTACGAGGTATACGATCTTGTTCAGCCGGACCTGGTGTTTATTTTTGGTACGGAAAACCCATTTGGATTGCTGGTGAGCCAGTTCACCGTCCCCGCCGTGATTTCCATTCAAGCAGTCTTAAACGGATTGGTGAAAAGGATCTTTTCCGGTTTATCCCTGCGGGAATTGAGTAAGGAATTATTTTCGAGGGAAACACTTGTGGGAAACGGAATCTTTCACAGGTGGTGGGTATTAAAGAAATATAGCCGAATAGAAAAAATCATTTACAAACAAAACCAGTTATTTTCCGGTAGAACCGACTGGGACAGGGAATGGTTAAGAAGGCTGAATTCAGGAGCTCGTTATTTTCACATCGATCGAGTTCTGGGTGAGATCTATTACCAGGCAGAATGGGAGCTTCAAAATAGTGTAGATAACCGGATTTTCTCCTTATCAAGCAATGCACCGTTTAAAGGTGGAATTACCCTGGTAAGAGCAGTTGCTGCATTAAAGGATCAAGGGAACGAAACAGTTCGACTTAGACTTGCTGGTGTTGATAAAGAGAGTAATGTAGGTAGACACATTTTGGATTTTGTAGAAAGATACAACCTTCAAAATCAGATAACCATGCTGGGCCGTCTTCAGCCATCTGAAATTGTTCAAGAGATGCTGCAAGCCCGATTGTTTGTCCTTCCTTCGCATATGGACAATAGCCCTAATAGTCTAGCAGAAGCGATGCTGTTGGGTATGCCTTGTATAGCATCTAACGCCGGCGGCATTCCATCAATGCTTAAAGACAAGGTGGAAGGTGTTTTGTATCCTCATCAGGATATCGCCGCTTTAGCAGAAGCGATTGATATTGTGCTTGGCGATTCGGACCAGGCGGCAAAACTCGGAAATCAGGCGAGAAGAACTGCATTAATCCGGCACGATCCTGAGAACGTTGCTCGGGATACTTATCAAATGTATCAGGAAGTTTTATCCCAGTCTCAGATATGAGCTTATTAAGGAGGGTTCAGACAGGTTTGAAAAATCCGCAGGAAGTGAGATCTAAATGAAGTTCCTTATAGCAGGTTTTGGATCGATAGGACGTCGTCATTTTCGGAATCTCCTGAAACTTGGAGAACGGGAAATTATTTTCTATCGCACGGGTCAAAGCACTCTGCCCGGGGAAGAACTTAAGGGATATCCCGTCGAGTCTGATATCCAGGCTGCTTTGTCCCATCGCCCTGACGGGGTGATAATCTCAAATCCAACTTCGTGTCACCTGGATGTGGCAATTCCTGCAGCGGATATGGGCTGCCACCTGTTAATCGAAAAACCCATCTCCCATTCAATGGATCGTGTAGAGGAGTTGGAAAAGCTCATTCAGCGAGGACCCTCGAAGGTGCTGGTCGGGTTTCAGTTCCGTTATCATCCAAATCTGAAACAAATTAAGAAATTGCTTGATGATCGTGAAATTGGCCAACCATTGGCAGTCCGATCCCATTGGGGAGAATATCTACCTGATTGGCACCCCTGGGAAGATTATCGGACCAGTTACAGCGCCAGAAAAGACCTGGGTGGCGGGGTTTTATTAACTCTCTGCCATAGTTTTGATTATCTTCACTGGCTTTTTGGACCTCCTGAGGTTTTATGGTCCATTCTGGGGAATTACAGCGATCTGGACATAGATGTTGAGGATACAGCAGAAGTTGGCTTAATGTTTAACAAGACCATCCTGGGAAGTTTGCACCTCAACTACACTCAAATTCCAAATAAACATACCCTGGAGATTATCGGCACAAAAGGATCGATCTTCTGGGACTATTATCGAAACACTGTGGATTTATATGTGAGGGAAGAATCTGGCGAGACCAACAGGACGACTCTCCAAAGCCCTCCTGAATTTGAACGGAACGATCTTTTTTTTGATGAGATGAAACACTTTTTAGAGGTTACCAAAGGAAATGCTGAACCTGTTTGCAATCTTCAGGACGGGATTGTTGCCCTTAAAATGGCGCTTCAAGCGAAAACAAAAGGAAGCTCATGAAGAAATTAGAACCTCGCATACTATTTAGAAACCTGCTGATTGAAATCATCATCTACAGCGCACTGATATTTGGATATTATCTACTTGTCCTGCGCTATTTAGGTGATTGGCTGTTATCCATCTTTCAATCAAATCTGGTCCTTTATGCCTTCTCAGGTTTAGGTTTAATTGTCCTTCAGGCAGTATTGCTGTATTTTGTGACATTAGTTTTATTGAAATTTATCAAATTGGATCAATTTGGAATCAGGAGAGTATTGGATGTATTTTCCAATCGCTGATGTCACAATCAACCCCATCCTGCTGATGAGTGTAGGCTTTTTAGTGGGTATTCTGGGTGGTTTTTTTGGCGTTGGGGGAGGGTTTTTGGCAGGCCCGATGATGTTCTGGACTGGTGTGCCGATGAATTTTGTGATCGGAACAGACCTGGCGCATATGACTGGGAAATCAATTGTGGCGGCCCGTACCCATCGAGCCCTGGGACACGTGGACCTGAAACTGGGAATGTATATGGTACTGAGTACTATTGTTGGTGTGGAGATTGGAGCCAGGATCGTTGAAGCACTTCAGGATACAGGAGCAATTGACATTACCATTGGGATCACATACATTGTCATTCTGGTTTGCATCAGCTTCTTTACTGCCTGGGAAAGCATCCGGGCCATCCAGATGGTCCGGACAGATCAAATTGATGTCAAAGAAGCGATCGGTTTTAAAGGTTTAGCAAAGCGGATCCAGGCTGTTAATATTCCCCCGATGGTTTCATTCCCGGTTTCTGGTATTGAATGCATTTCGATTTGGATGGTATTAGGTGTAGGCCTCTTTACGGGATTGCTGGCTGGAAGTCTGGGCGTTGGGGGAGGGTTTATCAGAATGCCAATGCTGGTATATGTGTTGGGGGTTCCAACCCATGTAGCGGTGGGAACAGATTTATTTGAAATCATATTCTCTTCTGGTTTTGGCACGATCACCCATGCGATTAAAGGAAATGTGGATATCTTAATGGCTCTGGTGATGCAAACAGGGGCAGTGATTGGGGCTCAAATAGGCGCAACAGCTACTCGGTTTTTCGCTGGTCCCCGGATTCGTCTGGCTTTTTCTTTTTTGCCGCTTATTGGTGCAGTACTGGTTGTAATACGATTGGCAGGTAGTGGTTTGATGCATTAAGGAGGTTTTAATAATCCAATGAAAATATTGATCTATTTGGATAGTGAGAAATATACCCACCCCCCGGTTTTAATGGGAAAGATCATTGCTAAGGCAACCAAAGCCAAGGTAAATGTACTGGTGGTTATTCCGAAAAGTGGACATCCTGAAAATGGAGATGCAGTAGCTGACCAGGTTAAGACAGACCTGGAGGGGCTTTCTCCCCGGATCTCTATCAAACAAGGCCGTTCTAGTGAAATCATAAAAGATGAACTGCTTCAAGAGCAATATCAGCTGGTGATCACCAATGCTGATCGGATAAACCGCTTCAGGAAATCTGTGGAGGTCGATCCAATATTGATAAAGCAGTCAACTATCTCTGTATTGATCACGCAGAACACGAAACCTAAAATTGATAAAATCCTGTTATGTTCGGCATGCAAAGAAGGCGACTTTTCCTTGATCACCCAGGGAGCAAATTTTGCCAATGATCTGGGAGCTTCGGTGACACTGCTCCATGTTTTTGCTGGTGCAGTGCCGACCATGTATACCGGATTAGATCAAATTGAAGAAACAGTTGAAGAAATTTTACAAACCGACACACCCTTTGCCCAGCATCTAAGGCGAGGTGTAGAAATTCTGCAAGATCTGGGCATTAACTCCGAGGTGAAAATCCGTCATGGTATCCCCATTGAAGAGATTATCCGGGAAACGCAGTTTAATAACTACGATTTGGTTTTAATCGGTTCATCAAAAGTAAATGAAGGTCTTATAGAAATGTTATTGGGCAATCTTACTTTGAAAATAATTGATCGAGTGGAATTGCCTGTCCTGGTGATTGGAACCAGGGTCTTAAGCTAAAACGCTGGAGCGTGATAATTTACCGTGTATGGTATCATATCCAGTCGATTTTTGAAAAAAAAGACTCCAAATATGGAGAAATAAATTACGAAAATTAGGAGATGTGTAGCGCTATGAAGAATAACGAAAAGATCATTGATCCCTATGGTGGTGAGTTGGTAAATCTTCTTCTACCGGATCAGGAAAAAGAAGATTGGGTGGAGAAAGCTAATCAATATCCATCCCATCAGCTGTCAGACCGCTCTCTGCATGATCTTGAGCTCCTGACTGTGGGTGGATTTTCTCCCCTGAATTCCTTTATGGGTGAGGAAGATTACCACCGGGTATTAACTGAAATGAGATTGGCGAATGGGCAGCTGTTCCCAATTCCGATAACCCTGACAATTGAGAAAGAAGTACTCCCTACCCGCGGTGAATGGATTACCTTAAGAGATTCCAGGAATTACATCATTGCTGTCATGAAAATTGAAGAAGTATACCGCTGGGATCCTATCCGGGAAGCCAGACTGGTGCTAGGTTCTACGGATCATCGCCACCCCCTTGTGTCAGAGATGGAACAGTGGGGCGATTTATGTATTTCAGGAGAGTTGAGGGTTATTAACCTGCCGGTTTATTATGATTTTACAGATATTCGAAAAACCCCTCAAGAAGTCCGAGAAATCTTAGAAAAGATAGGAAATAAAAATGTAACTGCCTTCCAAACCAGGAATCCGATGCACAGGGTGCATGAAGACCTGACTAAAAGGGCATGGGAAAGAGTTGGTGGAAGTTTGCTTATTCATCCAGTAGTCGGGATGACTAAACCTGGTGATGTTGACCACTATACACGGGTTCGGGTCTACAAAGCGCTGGTAGAGAATTATTACGATAAAAATACCGTTTTGAGTCTACTACCACTAGCTATGCGCATGGCCGGTCCGCGGGAAGCCATTTGGCATGCAATCATTCGGCGGAACTATGGTGCCAACCATTTTATTGTCGGTAGAGACCATGCTGGTCCGGGGAAGGACAGCAACGGGCAACCATTTTATGGTCCTTATGAAGCCCAAGAGATGATTACGCAGTATCAAGAAGAAACCGGGGTGACACCAGTGTTATTTAATGAGCTGGTTTACATAGAAAAAGAAGACAAATATGTTGCTCGGGAAGAGGCACCTGAGGATGCTGAAGCAAAATTCATTTCTGGGACTCAGGTTCGGGAAGAGTACCTCAATAAAGGAAAAGAACTTCCCGCCTGGTTTACCCGCAAGGAAACTGCAGAAATTTTAAGAGATTCCTATCCACCGCTTTACAAACAAGGATTATGCATCTGGTTTACCGGTTTAAGCGGTTCAGGAAAATCCACCATTGCCAATGCGCTGACCCCGATGCTCCTTGAGCACGGTCGAGAGGCGACCACACTGGATGGTGATGTAGTCCGCACGCATCTGTCAAAAGGACTGGGTTTCAGTAAAGAAGACCGGGATACAAACATTCTCCGGATCGGGTTTGTGGCCGGTGAGATTGCTCGACATACCGGGACAGTGATTTGCGCTGCTATCAGCCCCTACAGTAAAACTCGAAACGAAGCCAGAAAAATGGTCGGTAAAGATCAATTTGTTGAGATCTTTGTCAACACACCTCTGGAAGTGTGTGAAGAAAGAGATATCAAGGGTCTTTATGCAAAAGCACGCAGCGGCGAGATTAAAGGTTTCACTGGAATAGATGATCCCTATGAAGAACCTGTAAATCCAGAAATTTCCGTTACAACAGAAAAGAAATCCCCCAAGCAGTGTGCCCAGGAAATTATTGACTACCTGGAAGGCCGCGGATTCCTGAAACCGGATGGATTTTCATCCAACTAGCAGGAAGCAGAAGGATCTGTAGTTACCCGGTTTAAAAAGAAACGGATCAAGTGGAGGCGCAGCAGGTTATTGGATGGTGATGAACATGAACGAGATTCAAAAGTTATTTGACCTTACGGATCGGGTTGCAGTTGTCACCGGGGGGGCTGGGTTTCTGGGACAGCAATTTTCAGAGGCTCTGTCAGAAGCTGGCGCAAACATTGTTATTGCTGATATCAACCAATCTGCTGCAAATGATGCGGCGGATATGCTGAACCGAAAACGTGGTTCAGCCCTGGGTGTCGGGCTTGACGTGACAGATCCTTCCTCGGTCCAGAATTTGATGGACCAGACCCTGTCAAAATTTGGGCGGTTGGATATCCTGGTCAATTCTGCAGCTCTGGATCCAAAGTTCGAACACCAGCATCAATCCCAGCATGTGACTTCTTTTGAGGATTTTCCTCTTCAAGCCTGGCAGGAAGCTCTGGAAGTAAACTTGACGGGGATGTTTCTGACCTGCCAGTTCGCTGCCAGGGAAATGAAGAAATCTGGAATTGGATCACTGATTAATATCTGTTCTACCTACGGCATCACTGGACCAGATCAGCGAATATATGAATCTCTTGGTGAACCCAGGCTGTATAAACCTGTGTATTACTCAGTCAGCAAAGCCGGTGTGCTTGGATTAACAAAATATATCGCTACCTACTATGAAGGCACGGAAATTCGCTGCAATGCCCTCACTCCTGGTGGTGTGGAACGGGATCATGCTCCGGCATTTAAGGAAGCCTACAGCAAAAGAACAGTATTAGGCAGAATGGCATACCCCCATGAGATGAAAGGGGCGGTCGTATTTTTAGCTTCAGATGCTTCCAGCTATATGACCGGAACTAATCTTGTGGTGGATGGAGGATGGACAGCATGGTAGAAGTCCTGGCACTTATTCCTGCTCGCGGAGGATCCAAAGGTTTACTCAGAAAGAATATTAAACCTCTCGGTGGGTACCCCCTGATCGGGTACAGCATTGCTGCTGCTTTAAAAGCAGAACTGGTTACCAGGACAATTGTGTCAACTGACGATTCTGAAATTGCTGACCTGGCCCGGGAATATGGGGCGGAGGTGCCTTTTTTAAGACCGGATGAGTTTGCCCAGGATGATACCCGGGATTTGCCGGTTTTTCAGCACGCTTTATCATGGCTCGCAGAACAGGATAATTATCACCCGGATATGATTGTTCAACTTCGTCCCACCAGCCCTTTCCGTCCTCCGGGATTAATTGACGGGGCGATCAAGACTTTACTTAATTTCCCAGAAGCGACTTCTGTTCGGGGTGTAGTCCCTTCCAAGCAAAATCCGTTTAAGATGTGGAGAGTACAAGCTGATGGAAAAATGGCTCCACTGCTAGAAACAGAATATCCGGAACCTTTTAACATGCCCCGCCAGGAACTGCCGCCCACTTACTGGCAGACCGGACACATTGATGTCATTAATACAAAAACCATTCAGAATGGATCTATGTCCGGAGATACAGTTTATGCCTATCATATCGATTCGCTTTTTTCTATAGACCTGGACAACTCACTGGATTGGAAACGGGCCGAAGAGCGTCTAAAATCATTGGGGGCTCAAATCATTCTGCCAACACAGCATAAGAAGATCATCCCGGATGGGATTTCTCTGCTGGTCCTTGATTTTGATGGGGTTTTGACAGATGACCGGGTGTATGTCAATCAACACGGAGAGGAAACTGTAGCAGCGCACAGAGGCGATGGGATGGGTATTTCTCTTGTGAAAAAAGCTGGGATTGAAGTGATTATTCTTTCCAAGGAAAAAAATCCAGTGGTAAAAGCGCGGGCAGAAAAATTAGAGGTCCCGGTATTTCAAGGGATAGATGAGAAAGGGGAAGTCCTGCAGTCTTTAATGGCGGAAAAAAAGCTCTCTTCCTCCCAGGTTGTTTATCTGGGTAATGATATAAATGACCTGCCATGTTTCCCTCAGGTAGGTGTTGCTGCAGCCGTTGCTGATGCCCATCCTGCTGTAATTCAAAAAGCCCAGCTTATATTAAGTAAAAAAGGCGGCCATGGAGCCGTCCGGGAATTGTGTGATTTATTATTGGAAAGCATTAGAGGCAAGGAATAATACGGTCGGAGGATTTGAATATGAAACGGGAAGTAAAGCTGGGAAATCGCCGGGTAGGAGATAACCATCCTGTATACATTATTGCTGAGATCGGCATTAATCATAATGGTGATCTGGGTGTTGCAAAACAATTGATCGATGCAGCGGTCGAAGCAGGTTGTGACGCGGTGAAATTTCAAAAGCGAACCCCAAAATTATGTGTTCCTTCAGAGCAGCGTGACAAGATGCGGCATACTCCCTGGGGATATATCAGCTACATGGAATACCGTGAGAAGGTAGAGTTTGGCAAAGATCAATTCAGTGAAATAGCGGATTATTGTCAAGAAAAGAAAATTGATTGGATGGCATCAGCCTGGGATGAGCCTTCAGTGGATTTCCTGGAGCAATTTGATCCTGTCCTTCATAAGGCGCCTTCAGCCTCGTTAACAGATAAGGCATTATTAAGTAAGATGCGTCAGCAAAATCGTCCACTAATGCTTTCTACCGGAATGTCGGAAATGGATCAAATTACGGCAGCGGTAGACTTGATCGGAACTGAAGATCTAATTCTCGCTCACTGTACCAGTACCTATCCCTGTCCTCCAGAAGAGCTGAATTTAAAAATGATTGAAACACTTCGGAAGATGTATCCCTGCCCGATTGGTTATTCAGGTCATGAGGTAGGGCTTCCTACCACCATTGCGGCGGTTACTCTTGGTGCGTCTGTTATTGAACGACATATCACCCTGGATCGGGCGATGTGGGGTTCAGATCAAGCAGCTTCTGTAGAACCGGGCGGGCTGCGCAAATTAGTAAAATATATCAGAGTTGTTGAAAATGCCCTTGGTGATGGTGTAAAAACAGTCTACGATAGTGAACGCCCCAGTCTGGAAAAACTTCGTCGGGCTGACACGCTTCCCATACGGGGTAGATTTGAGAAAAAATAGATCCAAATATTGCATTTCTCTTGATTCATGGACTCAGCCATAAACCGTGGTTTCTGGAAATATATAGAAATAACAAAAGGGAGAAAAATGTTTCACCTTCTGAGGGTGTTAAAATCCTTACCCATAACTAAGAAAAAACGGCGTCACGGGATGGTAGGTCCTCCATATTTATGGAAGATGAAAAGAGAATTTCAAATAAAGTTCCTTAAGGATATGGATTTAAAACCAGATCATTATCTTCTTGATCTTGGCTGTGGGACTCTCAGGGGTGGAATCCCGATCATAGAGTATTTAGAGATCGGTCATTATTTCGGAATCGAAGTCAGAAAGGAAGTGCTGAATGAAGGTCAGAAAGAGTTGGTAGAGACCGGCCTGGAATGGAAAAAACCAAACCTCTTGATTTCCTCTGATATAACAAATTATAAAATTGATCAAAAGTTTGACTTTGTCTGGGCTTTTTCGGTACTGCCGCATATGAGTGATGAAATACTTGTAGATAATCTGACCTTTGTTAGCAAACATTTAGCCGATGATGGCGTGTTTTATGCCAACGTCAATATAGATGAGCGGGAAGAAAAAAACTGGCAGGGTTTTCCAATCGTTTCCAGGACTTTTGATTTTTACAGTCAGAAATGTGAGGAGAGTGGTTTATCAGTCTCCTGTGTTGGAATATTAAAAGACTTGGGGCATATATCGAACCAGACATTACCAGATAGTCAAACAATGTTAAAGATAACCAAAATTTAGCTTGGAAATAATATTCTCGTATTTTTTTTTGGTTGTTATCATGCATATAGAGACAGTAATTTTATTTTAACAACTTTACCAGTTGAAGAATAATCATACTCCTGATGAAAGAATATCTCAATAAATTTAAACGGATGTTAATTTGGTTACAACAAACTGGTCGATTGTATTATTTAAATCGGAAAATTGAATCCAATGCAGTTGAGAACTCCCAAGACAGTCCGGTAATATTTTTTAATGCCTCTGCTCGGTTGGCAGGGTTAAACCAAAACGCTGCCTTTTCAATGATCAGCAGCTGGGGGGTCCGATTGGCTGGAAGACAGGTTTATCATTTTGCCTGCCAATCCGGGATGAGCCATTGTGTTCTGGGAGCCGGATTAGGTGATCCGAAAGCCAAACCACCCTGCCGGAGATGTATAGCAGATACAAACAGGTTTACAGGGGCTGCTCCCACAGTCTGGTTTGATTACCAGGAAAATTCTGACCTGAGAAAAACTCTTGACGGAAAAAGCTTGGCTGAATTAAAAGAGCTGCAGTATCAAGATCGTCCTCTGGGAAAACTGGTATTACCCAGCATTCGCTGGATCTTACGGCGGCATCACCTGGAAAATAATGAGGTAACAAATTATCTATACCAGGAATATATTCTTTCAGCACATAATATTGCAGAAAATTTTTCTGAGTTTATGGCAGAAGTAAATCCTGCAGCAGTTGTAGTTTTTAATGGGCTGCAATTTCCGGAGGCAACTGTACGCTGGGTGGCGAAAGAACAAGGTGTCCGGGTAATCACTCATGAGGTGAACCTGCAACCCCTGTCTGCTTTCTTTACGGATGGGCAGGCCACAATTTATCCCTTGGAGATCCCGGAGAGTTTCAAATTGTCCGAAGCTCAAAACCAGGCCCTGGATACCTATCTTCAAAAACGGTATCGGGGGGAGTTTACGATGGCCGGGATCAAGTTTTGGTCGGCGATGGATCAACTTCCAGCCGATTTTATATCCCACCTGGATGAATTTAGAGGCATTGTTCCTGTTTTCACCAATGTGATTTTTGATACCAGCCAATCCCATGCTAATACCCTCTTCCCGGAGATGTTTTCCTGGTTGGACCTGGTTCATGAAACAGCGCAAAAACACCCCGAGATTTTATTTGTGATCCGGGCACACCCGGATGAAATGCGGAAAGGAAAGAGCAGCCAGGAAAGTGTCGTTTCCTGGTCTCTTGAGCGGGAAGTGGAAAATCTACCTAATTTGATTGTTGTTGGACCGGATGAAACTTTAAGTTCTTATGAACTAATCCAACGTTCAAAATTCACCATGGTATATAACTCTTCAATAGGGTTGGAAGCTACTTTGTTGGGTGCACCCGTATTATGCGCCGGCAAAGCCCGCTATACTCAATATCCCATTGTCTTTTATCCAGATTCCAGGGCCGAGTACGAGCGCCTTTTGAACTCATTTTTGACAGCGGAAGAAATCCAGATTCCTGGTCAGTTTTATGAGAACGCCCGCAGGTTTTTGTATTACCAGCTCTTTCGCGCCTCCCTGCCCTTTGATGAATTTCTGGTTGACGCTCCCACGCCCGGGTATGTCCAGCTGAAAAATTTTTCCTGGAAGAAATTAATTCCTGGGTCCACACCAGCCGTGGATTGTATTGTGAATGGCATCCTCCATGGGGATGATTTTTTACTGAAGGAAACGCGTTAATGAAGTTTTATTATCGAATTAAACGAGTTTTAAAACTGTTCCGATTGGAATTGCGGCGTGTACAAGCAGCCCGGCGCTGGGGAAAAGAAGCTTTAGATAAATCACCCCAGATATTTGGAAACGCTATCCCCAAAGCCGGTTCGCATTTACTGATACAAGTACTCCTGGGGTTAACTGAAATTGGACCCTTTGTAAACCCTGGATTCCCCCCAGTCAACAGGTTTGAAGGCAATACACGTTTGGAGCTGGACGAAAGGATAAAAGAAATTAATCGTATGCGACCGGGGGAAATCCGTTATGGTTATGCAGGTTGTTGGGAGCCCTATATTTCAGCGATCACAGCGCCGGGACGGGCTTCGGTTTTTATCTTCCGGGATCCCCGGGATCAATTAGTGTCTCATGTTTTTTATGCGACTGAAATCCACACTGGTCATGGTATGCATGAATATTACAATAACGAACTCAAGACCATGGAAGAAAGGTTAAATGTAGCCATTGAAGGCTGCACCATCCCGGGATTGATTTTACCTACCATTAGAGAGCGTTATGAGGAAAATCTGGAATGGTTTAATCAGGAGAATGTTCTTTGTATTCGGTTTGAAGGTCTAATCCTGGATAGTGAAAACACAATTGGCCGGTTGCTGGATTATATCCAGCGGTTTGGGGTTGAGTTTTCAGTACCCCGGTCTCAGGCGATAACAATTGTTAAAAATTCAATTCAACCCAGAAAATCAGGCACCTTTCGAAAAGGGCAGCCGGGAAATTGGAAAGAACACTTTACGGAAGAGAACAAGCGCCGGTTTAAAGCAGTCGCTGGAGACTTATTAACACGCCTTGGATATGAAGAAAGTGACCAGGATTGGTAGGAGGTAATTTTGGCGAAAAATCCGCCAGCTGAACAACCCATCTGTTCGGTAGTAATCCGGGCTTATAATGAAGAGCAGCATATCGGGAAGTTGTTAACCGGGATAAAGCAGCAATCTGTAAATTGCGAAATTATCCTGGTGGATTCCGGATCAACGGATTCCACGGTTGAGATTGCTTCTGGTTTTCAAGTCAAAGTTGTGTCCATCGATCCTGGTGAGTTTACCTTTGGCCGCTCCCTTAATCGGGGCATAGCAGCAGCTTCGGGAGAGTTTGTTGTGATTATCAGCGCGCACTGCTACCCGGTTTATCCGGATTGGCTGGAACAGCTTCTGGAACCTTTTTCGAATCCCCAAAATGCAGTGAGTTACGGGAAACAACGCGGTGCAATAACCAATCATTATTCTGAACACCAATTCTTTAAGAATTATTTCCCTGACGTCAGCCAACCTAATCAAGGACAACCTTTTACCCATAATGCCAATGCAGCCATCAGGAAATCTCTCTGGGAAGGACATCGATATGATGAGCAATTAACCGGTTTAGAGGATCTTGACTGGAGCAGTTGGGCAAAAGAACAGGGATATTTAATCGCATATGTAGCAGAAGCAGAGGTTATTCATATTCACGAAGAAACATTTCATCAAGTGTATAACCGATACAGGCGAGAAGCGGTAGCGATGAAACAAATTCTTCCCGAAAGTAATTTCTCCATCCGAAATATGGTTAGCATGATTCTGAGGAAAGTATTGGCAGATTTATCGCGGGCATACAGGGATCGTACCCTTTCGAAAGAAGCCCTGGGCATTGTTAGATTTCGAGTAATGCAGTACCTTGGTACATGGCAGGGATACCGTTACTCAGGCAACATTGATCAGCAGCTCCACAGGCAGTTTTATTATCCTCCGCAGATGTTATCTGAAAAAATCCCTGAATCACGAACGATTAAGCCAATTAATTACCCATAATAACCTTTGAGGAGTAGCAAAACTCCATGACAAAAATAGCAGCATTAGTTCCCATGAGGCATCATTCACAACGGGTCCCCGAGAAGAACTATCGTAACCTGTGCGGGAAACCATTATTTCACCATATACTGTCTACGCTAAAGGGGGTTCCTGAAATTATAGAGATTTTTGTTGATACGGATAGTCTCCCCATTAAAGCGGGTATCATGGAATCATTCCCATCTGTCCAGGTAATAGATCGTCCGGAAAACCTTTGCGCTGATGATGTCTCCATGAATCGAATTATTGCTTATGATCTCTCCCTTATTCAAGCGGACTATTACCTGCAAACCCACACCACAAACCCGCTGTTAAAGAGACAGACGATCTCCCGCGCTATTAACACCTTCCTGGAAGAGCGAGAAAATCATGATTCCCTGTTTTCAGTGACACGCCTTCAAACACGTTTATATGATAGAGATGGCAAACCTGTGAATCACAACCCGGTAGAATTAATCCAAACCCAGGATTTACCCCCCCTGTTTGAGGAAAACTCCTGTATCTACATGTTTTCGAAACACAGTTTGGAAAATACTGGGCACCGGATTGGTAACTCTCCTCTCCTGTTTGAAATAAACCCGGAAGAAGCCTGGGATATTGATACGATGCTGGATTTTATGATTGTGGATTTATTGATGAACCAAAACCAAGAGTGACTTATGCCAACAGTTCTGTTTTCTGCGCCTTACATGATTCCGTATCTGGATCGCTTTGGTCCGCTTTTTGATCAATTGGGCATTGACCTGATCGTTCCTGAAGTGGACGAACGTCTGGAAGATGATGCCTTACTAAAATACGCCGGTCAATTTGATGGTGTTATTTGCGGGGATGACCGGTTTTCAAGATCTGTATTACAGGCTTGTATTCCTAGGTTGAAAGTGATTTCAAAGTGGGGGACGGGGATAGATTCAATCGATTTGACTGCCTGTGAGGAATTTGGCGTGGTGGTGGGTAACACACCCAACGCGTTTACCGCAGCAGTTGCCGACTCGGTGTTAGGATATATGCTTTCCTTTGCCCGTCAGCATCCTTGGATGGATCAAGCCATGAAAGATGGAATCTGGAAAAAAATTCCAGGTCGATCCTTAAGTGAGTGCACTTTGGGAGTAATTGGTATTGGGAATATTGGGGAAGCTGTAATCCAGCGGGCAGCGCCTTTCCAGATGACCATAGTGGGCAATGACATTCGTGAAATATCCCCGGAATTTATCAACCAGTATGGTATTAATATGGTCTCCCTGGAAGAGCTGCTGTCCAGGGCAGATTTCGTGAGTGTGAATTGTGATTTAAATCCCACCAGCCAGCACCTCCTGAACAAGGAGGCATTCTTAAAAATGAAATCGGATGCGGTTTTGATTAACACTGCCCGGGGACCGATCGTCGATGAAAAAGCCCTCATCCATGCCTTGGAGACTGGGAAAATCGCAGGCGTGGCATTGGATGTTTACGAACGAGAACCACTACCCGATGATAGTCCGTTGCGGGGATTTAATCAGGTGCTCCTTGCTCCTCATAACGCCAACTCGAGCCCGGAAGCCTGGGAGCATGTGCACTGGAATACCATTCGTAATTTATTGGATGGTTTGGAAATACCTTATGAAATTAACAAGAGAGGTGAAATCCAATGAAAAAACGAGTCGTTGTTGTCACAGGAGCCGCGGGAGGAATTGGCCGTTCAACCATAGAGTATTTTGCGGATAAGAAATGGTTTGTGATTGGGATAGACCGGAATGATTTCCAGGGCAAATTCCCGACTGATGGGCACTTTATTAAAGCCGATGTCTCCTCTGAGAGTGATTGGCAGAAAATCATGGATAATGTTTCAAGTAAAGTGGATCATCTGGATGCAGTAGTTAATAACGCGGCAGTTCAAATCACAAAACCGCTGCTGGATACCACGGTTGAGGAGTGGGATCGGGTGATCAATACCAATCTCCGGTCAGTATTTCTGAGTGTAAAAATGCTTCACCCCTACTTAAAGAAAGAGAACGGAGGAGCAATTGTAAATATCTCCTCTGTCCATGCTGTAGCAACCTCGAAAGATATCGCTGCCTATGCAGCCAGTAAAGGGGGAATGCTGGCATTAACCCGGGCATTAGCAATAGAATTAGCCCCGGACAATATTCGGGTTAATACTGTGCTGCCGGGGGCAGTAGATACAGAGATGCTAAAAGCCGGCTTAAATCGGGATCATGCAGGAGGCGGCACATTTTCAGAACGGCTGGAAAATCTGGCTAAAAAGACGGTCAGTGGAAAGATCGGGAAACCAGAGGAAATCGCCCAGGCAATTTACTTCCTGGCTGACTCGAACGAATCTTCGTATATTACTGGACAGCCATTGGTTATTGATGGCGGAGCGACAGCTCGTTTAAGTACTGAATAACACCATGTTATCAATCAAAGAGAGTTTCCGCCGGATCATACCATCCTCTGTTTATGACTTCCTCCGTTCAGGAAGAGATACTGCTTTGAGAGCGGCTGAATGGCCAACTACTTATCTCCATCCCTGGCGGCAGGATTCCATTCAACGGCTAAAAGGTTATCAAAATCAATTTTTGGGAAAACGCTGTTTTGTAATTGGTAATGGTCCAAGTTTAAAGAATACTGATGTCTCTCTTCTAAAGAATGAATATACCTTTGGGATGAACCGGGTATATTTGGCTTTTGAAGAATGGGGTTTCCAGACCAGTTTTCTTGTTTCCGTAAATGATCTGGTTATTGAGCAGTGTTACCAGGATTTTCAAAGATTAACAATCCCTACATTCTTTTCCTGGCGGGCAAAGAATCTCTTATATCCGGTAGGAAAACCAGCAAATAATACACATTTCCTGTATACAACCTACACGGGAAAAAAATTTTCGCGATTGAGCCACGCTCGCTTCTGGGAAGGTGCTACAGTTACCTATGTTTGCCTGCAGCTGGCATTTTGTATGGGTTTTAGTGAGGTAATATTAATTGGCGTAGATCATAATTTTGACACCAAGGGCAATGCCAATCAAACCGTTGTTTCATCCGGAGATGATCCCAATCATTTCAGTGCTGAATATTTTGGTAAAGGATTCCGGTGGCAACTTCCTGATCTAGAGACATCAGAAATGGCTTATCAGATGGCAGATGAGATTTATAGGGCTGATGGGCGCAAAATCATCGATGCGACAGTGGATGGTAAGTTAACAGTTTTTCCCAAGGTGGATTATGCTGGTTTATTTAATAAATAAGCTTGGTGATTTTTATTATGGATCAAGGTAAAACAAAATCAATTTTTGCTCCCACAGAATTTTGGCGTATCGTGATTGTCGCGGTTATCTTAATTTGTGGATTAGTAACCCGTTTGTATGATTTAACAGATCCCCCCCTTGATTATTCTGCGACCCGACAGCTACGTTCCGCGATGATCGCCAGAGGAAAATATTATGCTGCCTTGGATGATGCCCCGGAATGGAAGCGGGATATCGCCGGAAAACAGGAACGTACCCAAGAGGTGCTTGAACCGACAATAATTGAAGATATCACTGTCGCTACCTACCTGATCGTAGGTGGTGAATATATTTGGATAGCCCGAATTTACTCATCCCTGTTCTGGGTATTGGGAGGTTTGGCTTTATACTCCCTGACCCGCAGCATGGTGTCTGATGATGGGGCGATATTCGCCTTAATTTATTATTTGTTTGTGCCATTTGGCCTTGTGGTCAGCAGGACTTTTCAACCGGACTCCTTAATGGTCACCGTGATTTTGATGGCCTGGTTAACTTTCCATCATTGGTACAGAACAGGGTCATGGAAATGGGCGATATTAGCAGGGATTTCTGCCGGGACTGCTATGTATATCAAATCCATATCACTCTTCTTTTTATTGATAGGTATGGCTGTAATCGTCTTAACCGGGAAGCGAATCGTTAAAGTAATTCAAGATGCCCAGGTGTGGGCCATTACATTAATTTCTGGCATCCCTGTGACCGTCTATAACATTTATGGAATCTTTATATCAAAAAAGTTGGCAGGCACATTTAAAACTCGCTTCTTTCCGGAAATGTGGGATGATTTGTCCTTTTATCAGGGATGGATGGATGGCATATCCACAGCTACAGGTTCTATTATCATTCTGGCCATCGGTTTGGCAGGATTGTTTTTGATTCAGAATAAGAAGGATAAATTATTTTTATTGAGTATTTGGATTGGATATATCGTATATGGATTTGGTTTTTCATACCATGTCACAACCCATAAATATTATCATTTGCCGCTCATCCCTCTTTTAGCTGTAACTTTAGGTGCAGTATCAGAATGGATCTTTGAATTCGTCAGGAAAAAGAACCTCTCTGTTTTGGTCTGGATTGGAACGGCTTTGATTGTAATCTTGGGTGTTGCTGGTGGTCATTATATTTTTATGAGAGAAGATTTCCGGCACGAACCATATTATTATCGTAAAGTCGCCAGCTTTGTAAATCCCGAGGATAAGATTGTCGCTTTAAGCCAGGATTATGGGTTCCGTTTATCTTATTACGGCTGGATAGCTGTCCATCCCTGGTTCGGTACAGAAGATGAGGTCATTGGTAATCTGCGGGATTCTGAGGAGGAACCATTTTCGAAGAGATTTTCCCAATTTAGTACGGAATATGATTATTTTATCGTCACCAGGATGAAAGATTTTAGGCGGCAGGAACAGTTATTTGATGAATTGAATAATCATTATCCGATCACCAAGGAAGAGGGAGGATTTGTGATTTTCAATTTGAGGGAGCGTATCGATTAATCCATGAAGCCGCTGGTATCAATAATCACTCCCTCTTACAATCAAGGGGTATATCTGGAAGCAACCATGCAGTCCGTGCTTAATCAGACTTATCCCCAATTGGAATATATCGTAGTAGATGGGGGATCTACAGACGGAAGTCCACAAATTATTCAATCCTATGCTGATCAATTATCATGGTGGGTATCAGAGCCTGATCAGGGGCAGGCGGATGCAATTAACAAGGGTTTTCGAAAAGCCAGGGGAGAAATTATCGCCTGGTTAAACTCAGATGATCTGTACCTACCCTGGACCGTACCAGAGGCAGTGGAGGTCTTCCTGAAAAACCCGGAGGCTGGACTTGTTTATGGTGATGCTGTTTCAGCAGATGGCGAAGGAAGGCTGTTGAATGAACTGCGTTTTGATTCCTGGGGAGTTAAGGAGCTTCTGCAATTTAATATTATTTGCCAACCGGCTGTTTTTATGAAACGATCAGTTCTTGAAGAAGTTGGCTTTCTGGATCCGAGCTACCATTTCTTCCTGGATCACCAGCTTTGGATTCGGCTTGCCAGGGAAACGACCATGATTCATCACCCGAGGATTTGGGCTGTCTCCAGATACCATGCCGAAGCGAAAAATATCACCATGGCGTCCCATTGTGGCGATGAGGTATACAGGATTTTGGAATGGGCAGCGAACGAGCCGGATCTATCCAGGATTATTATGGAGAACCAGCCTCAAATCTGGGCTGGAGCTTACCAAATACATGCCAGGTATTTACTGGACGGTGGCAAGCCTCGAGAAGCGTTTGGGCTATATTTTAAGGCTGCCCGGACCTGGCTGCCATTGCTGAAAGAATTTTGGCATCGGTTTCTTTTTGCAGGGTTAAGTGCTCTGGGAATGGGATTCTTGGGGAAATGGTATTATTCCTTAAAAAGAGGAAAAAGATTGGACATCCTTCGGAAGGAAAAACTGGCCGCTTGGCCAGGGATTCAGATCAACTGACTTATCAATATTTATCTTGTATTGTGTATATTTAAGCTATTGATTTCACTTTTTAATCGTTATTCAAATCATCAACAGGCTTGTTATGGAAAATAAACCATTAGTTTCCATCGTCACACCATCATTTAATCAGAGTCAGTTCCTGGAAGCCACGATTCAATCGGTTTTGAATCAGGATTATTCCAACCTGGAATATATTGTGGTCGACGGTGGATCGACAGATGGCTCGCTGGAAATTATCAAAAAATATCAGGAGAAGTTAGCAGCTTGGATTTGTGAACCGGATCAAGGTCAATCAGAAGCCATTAATAAGGGATTTGATCTCAGCCAGGGGGATTTTATGGCCTGGCTGAATTCAGATGACCTCTACAAACCCTCTGCTGTCAGGGAGGCCGTGGAGTATCTTCAAGCTAACCCGCAGATTGGTATGGTATATGGGGACACAGAAATTATTAATGAAAATGGGCAGAAGATTGGAAAATTTAACGCCCAACAAGCCAGTTATCAGAGATTAATGAGAGGTGGTGTGTATATCCCCCAGCCGGCCACATTTTGGCGCAGGGAGCTCTGGGACCAGGCTGGACCCCTGGATCCAACCCTTTATTTCGCAATGGATTATGATTTGTGGGTCCGGTTTGCAAAGAATGCGGATATTTATTATCTCCCAAAATCTTGGGCGAGTTTCAGGATGCACGGAGGGGGAAAAACCACCCTGTCTGATGATAGATGCTGGCCGGAAATGAGGAGGGTCCATCAACGTGAAGGGGGTAGTTTATTTTCCTGGTTCATGGGAAAATACTTGCTCAGAATGATTCTTGGTTCCTTGTGGAATTGGATTAAAAGGAAAAAGTTAAAGCTTTAAGCACAATCTCGGAGAAGTCTATGGATAGCTGGAATTTTCGTGATGAATTCATGAGGTCAGTAAACCAATGGTATCTGGTGCTCCTTTTTATCGTTGGTGGGGGACTGATCGGTTATCTGATGTCGTACCTGGTTCCTGCTCCTTACCGGGCTACTGCAGATCTATATATTGGTATTAATATCACGCGGGTGAATGAAATGGAATACCTCATCCCGCTCGCGAAAGAGGAACCATTAAATTTGGATGACTATAAAAATTGGCAGCTAAAACAGGTCGCGGATATAATTTCCTCTGCCTCTGTGATAAAGAATACTCTGACAACGTTGAGAGAAACCGATCCTGATTGGGAAGAAATATCCCTGGAAAAATTAAGCCAGGCAATGGACATCTACTGGTACGATACCGGGACCTGGCAGTTAGAGGTTGTTCTACCGGTTGAGGAGCAGGCGGCTGAGGCAGTCCAAACCTGGCTGGATACTGGATATCAAAAAATCACTGAACTTCTGGTGATAAGTGATTCCGTAGCTCTTTTGGATGCTCAATTGGTATCCTTAAATGTGGGAATTGGCCAAATTTATAAACGGATGGCTGCTCTGGAATCCTTCTTGTCTTCATCTGAAGATTGGATTGCTGTTTTGGGGGAATTCACACCAGATTCACCTCTTGATGAGGATACCCTGGCGGAGTTTAATACCTGGATTCTCCTTTATCAGGATGATGAAGCTTCCTGGCGGGTCCCTGCGGAAGATTACCCTGCAACTGATCAAGGGGCTGGTGAATATCTATCCTGGCTGAAAGATGTGCAGTCAACTGCCGCCATTGAATTGGAAGAATCCCAATCCCAAATAACATGCCTAAATAACATTAGGGAACAGGTTTTACCCCAATATCATGAAGCCCTGGATGACAGCCTGGGGTTATCGGCCAACCTGGTTCTTCAACCCAATAGTTCTCTGACTGCTGTAGACCAGGCCCGCTCTACAGGAGCTGCCACTTTAGGCGGCGGCATCCTGGGATTATTCGCTTGGTTGTTGGTGGTAATTTTCCGCATAAAAGGCAGCCGCGTTGAAAATGATTAAGGAATACCTTCCTAAAATCAAGAAGATCCTCTGGGCAGGACTTTTAGTCAGTCTGCCGGTAACTAACTTTCCGTATTTTCCTGCCGGGTTGGGAGGAACAAGGGTTAGCGTTCGTCCCTTGTTGTTATATCCGCTTGTGTTATTAATAGTAATCTTACTGCCTGCGCTCTGGAAGCGAAAACTTCCCCGGGCCTGGCTGCCGTTTCTGGTGTTTATTATTCTGGCATTAATCTCATCCAGTATTCCAATAATTGGGGGTACTGTTTCCGAGATCAGTGAAATATCAGTTACCTCGCGTATTGCCCGAACGGTTGTCACTCTCCTTCTAGCTGGGGCGATTTACATGGTTGTCTCAACGATGCCCCTTAATGAAGAAGATTTACAATTTACACTGAAATGGCTCTATATCGGATTGATCATTTCCCTGGTCTGGGGTACATTGCAAATCTTATATGTATTGGATATCATTCCCAATTGGTATAGAATCATGAGGAAGATACAAAAGCACATATCTATCAACAGGCCAAACAGAGATCGAATCATCGGTTTAACTCAGGAACCCTCCTGGTTTGCGGATCAGATCTCAGCTTTGTGGTTGCCCTGGATCCTGTCAGCCGGTTTAATGAATAAAACGGTCTTTAAACGGCGCTGGGGTTGGTTAACGATTGAAAAAATCCTCCTGGTCTGGATGGGATTTGTGCTGATATTTACGCTTTCCCGATCAGGACTTCTGGTAGCAGCCATCGTGGTTGGCTCAGGGGTGTTATTTTTCAGGCCAAAGAGAGATCCAGGCACTAAAAGTGATAATCGCTGGAGGTTTATTAGACAAATCCAGGATAAATTTGGACAATTACCGGGACTTCTACGATCTATTCTTCCGGCGCTAATTATGATTGGCGTCCTCGTTGGATTATTGTATTTTGCCAGCCTGGAGAGTAAATACATTTCCAGGATGTGGGAGTATTGGATTGGCAACACTTCTGAAATCCAGGCCATCGGGTCTAAAAGTTTAGCAGGTTATATAAGATACATTGGATTTGGCCCCCGTTTTATCTATTGGGAAGCAGCCTACAATATATTTTCAGAATTTCCCTTATTGGGCGTTGGTTTGGGGAACTTTACTTTTCACTTTCAGGACATGCTCCCAGCAGTTCAAGTAGGCTATATGCCAGAGCTCTTAAGAGCCCTGGTGCCTGATTATTCCCGGGTGATTACTGCTAAAAATTATTTTGCCCGCCTGCTAGCGGAAACAGGTTTGCTGGGCACAGCGGCATTCATTACATTCTTGATAGTACTGGCTGGCAGTGGATTATATTTATGGAATTCTAAAAATCGCGATGAAAAATATTGGGGAGCAGGCGCCTTGATGGGTTTAATTGCCTTTCTGGTTGATACTTTCTCTTATGACTCATTGGCAATTCCCAATCCCTGGGTAATATTTGGTTTGACGACCGCCGCCTTTGTGGTTTTCACAAATCGAACTACTCAAAAAGAGGAGAGTTAAAACTGAATAATAAACCTATTCTTATTGGTCTGATTGTGCTGGGTATCTTAGTTGTGGGTTTTTCCTGCCTGGCATGTGGTGTCGTGGGTTATGGAATCAGCGTCTGGATGCAAGGGGGTGGCTTTGATAATAATCAGCCGATTGAAGTGGAGGTAATTCCTCCTCCAGAGGAAGTGGTGGTTGATCCAACACCGGATGATCCAGTACCGGGTGAACTTGCTCCGAGTGACCCAGTAACGGACGATCCAATCCCAACAGCCCTATCTTCAGCAAACTTGCTTACCTTAATAGAAGAAGAGATCCCGATCAATGATCCGATCGATATTGCCCGGCGATTGGATGGTTTGGTGAATATTCCCCTGACTTTGCCAGTCGAAAATCTTAACCGGAAAGTTGGCGAGAAGGAAACTTTTTGGGTCTCAGATACAGACACAGCTGAAAACTTTCAAATTGAAGCTACCTTGTCTGCTGTAACCGATCATCTCTATTTTTGGATTGAAGATGGTGTAGATTATTCCAAAAGAGAGTTGGATCGTTTGGCTGCGGAATTTGAGGATAACATCTACCCGACCAACCAGGAATTTTTTGGCTCTGAGTGGACCCCGGGTGTTGATGAAGATCCCCATTTGTATGTGATCTATGCTAGAGGATTGGGTGTCGGTCTGGCAGGATATTATAACTCGATTGATGAATACACCCCCGTGATTCACGAGTATTCCAATGCCCATGAATCTTTTTATCTCAGCGCTGATAACGCAGAACTATCTGATTGGTATACTTATGGGGTTTTGGCGCATGAGTTTCAGCACATGATCCATTGGTACCGCGATAGAAATGAAACTTCCTGGTTAAACGAGGGATTTTCTGAACTGGCAACTTTGCTCACAGGTCATCGAGACGGCCCAACCCATGATTATTATTATGCCGATGACCCGGATAATCAATTAAATGATTGGCCGAATGATCCCAAGGAAACCAGTCCACACTACGGATCGTCCTTTCTTTTTTTAACCTACTTTCTGGACCGGTTTGGCAGCGATGCGACCAAAGCCCTGGTTTCTGATGACCTGAATGGCTTGCAGAGTGTGGATAAAGTGCTGCAGGATTTGGAAATCACAGACCCAGATACTGGAGCTATAATTTCTGCGGATGATTTTTTCCTGGACTGGATAGTGACTAATTACATCAAAGATGACTATAACGTTACAGACCGGTTCAGGTATTCAAATTATCCAGAAGCACCCTATTTTTATCCTACAGAAACCATTGATCGATGCCCAACCGGGGTGGAATACCGGGATGTCCATCAGTATGGTGTTGATTACATTCAATTAACCTGCCAGGGAACCTACAGATTAAAGTTTGAAGGGCAGCAAACTGTCGAGATCTTACCGGCAGATCCATATTCAGGTTCAATTGCTTTTTGGTCAAATAAAGGTGATCATTCAGATATGCGGCTCACCCGCGAATTTGACTTCAGTGAGGTATCCGAACCAATCACAATGAATTATTGGACCTGGTATGATCTGGAAGAGGATTATGATTATGTCTTCCTGGAAATATCAACCAATGGTGTGGATTGGAGGATTATTAGAACACCCTCCAGTACCTCAGAAGATCCTTCCGGCAACAGTTATGGCTGGGGATATAACGGGTTATCTGGCGGTGAGGGCAGTTGGATCCAGGAGAGCGTTAATCTTTCCGCCTACGCCGGTCAGTTGATCCAAGTCCGGTTTGAATACATCACTGATGCATCGACCCATGGAGAAGGTTTCTTGCTGGATGATGTCTCCGTGCCTGAAATCGAATATTTTACAGATTTTGAGGGGGATAATGGAGGGTGGATCAACGAAGGTTTTGTCCGGATTGAAAATAATCTTCCCCAAACCTATCGGCTGGCTCTAATTCATATAGGCGATGTGCCAAAAGTCCAGTATATAACCGTTTCTGGGGATAATCAGGTTAATGTTCCGATTACGATTGGAGAGGATGGGATTGATGAAGTCATTCTGGTTGTAACGGGAACCACCCGATTCACAAGGCAAATAGCGGACTATCAATTTGTGTTGTCTCAGGATTATTAATCAATTACTGATATAAAAAACACTCCCACAGGCCATTTCGGGAGTGTTTATTATTTAAATTCCAATTCAATACTAAATATTTTGGAAATTTGAATCAGAAATCGGATCTGTTATTCTGGTTCTTTTTTAGCAATTAAGACTTCCAGCTGTTCTTCAAGTTCGGCACGCTTTTGTTGGGCAGCCTCTTTAATTTCTGTCTGGAATCTGTCCACTTGCTCTTGAATAGCCGAGCGCAGTTCTTTACCAGAATAAGGGGCAAACAGAAGAGCTGTCAAAGCTCCCAGCACTCCTCCAATCACTGCACCTAATGTGAATGCCATTGCCTTTCTCATGAATATATCTCCTTTTACCAATCTTCCTGTTCTCTATTATAATTGGTCTTTAAGAAAAATGAAACTGGAGCTTCCAGATTCTAGGAGAAGAAGCCTATGCTTGACTTATCCTACCCTCTAATTGATTTGCACCGTCATCTCGACGGAAATGTTCGTTTGGAAACGATCCTGGATTTGGGGACGAAACATGGCATTCCTCTTCCCGCAGCGGATATTGAAGGGCTGAGACCCCACATTCAGATCACAGCACCGCGTCCTGGTGTTATGGCATTTATTGAGAAGATGAAATTTGTGGTAGGTGTCCTGGGGGACTATGATGCCTGCAGACGGATTGCCTATGAAAATGTCCAGGACGCTTCTCAGGAGGGTATAGATTATATCGAATTGCGCTTCAGCCCCATGTTTATGGCTGAGGCACATAGTTTGGCTTTGGAAGGGGTTGTGGAAGCTGTGGTAGAAGGGGTTAACCAGGGCAGAAAAGATTTTGATATCCAGGTAAATTTGATCGGTATTATCAGCCGTACTTATGGTCCGGATCAGGGATGGAAGGAATTAGAGTCCTTGCTGGCATTTCAGGATCAAATTACTGCCCTTGACCTGGCTGGGGATGAGGTGAATTTCCCGGGAGTCTTATTTGTAGATCACATCTTGGAGGGAAGATCATCTGGATGGCGAATTACGATTCACTCTGGTGAGGAAACGGGCCCGGAAAGCATCTGGCAGGCAGTGGAAGAGCTCAAAGCAGATCGAATTGGACATGGCGTCAGTGCTGCCCAGGATCCGGTTTTAATGCATTATCTGGCGGAAAACAAAATTGGCCTGGAATCTAATCTCACCAGCAATCTCCAGACCAGGGTAGTTGATGATTTGTCAGTACACCCCTTAAAAGTATTCCTTGAACAAGGGATCCTGGCCACGATCAATACGGACGACCCCGGCATCAGCGGGATTAATCTCAGGCATGAATACGAAATTGCTGCCCCGGCAGCTGGTTTATCCGAGGATCAGATTCACCAGGCGCAGCGGAATGCGCTTGAAATTGCTTTTCTTTCTGACGAGGAAAAGTTTACCCTTCGCCAAAAAGCTGAAAATCAGTAGAAATGGCTTCTCGAAAGAATTCATAGGGTTAATTATAGGGGGGAGGGGTGATTTCCCACAGGATCATAGAAAGTCTATATATTATTAACCTTTGATTAAACAGATAAATTTTCCTTGCTTATCTCCCAGTCTTAAGGGATAATATCCTTGAAGCCCGGATTTGAGAAAACCGAGACTCTACAAATAAACTGAGCCAACCACTATTGGCCCCTACCAAACAAGGAGGGTACCATGTCTGATTCCCCAGATACACGTCGGAAAATAACCACCCATACTTTTCGTCTGAAAAAACAGCGAGGAGAACCGCTGACCATGCTGACTGCCTATGATTATCCAACAGCCAGGGCAGTGGACCTTGCTGGAATGGATTCCATCCTGGTAGGGGATTCTTTAGGAATGGTCGTTTTGGGTTACGAGAATACCTTGCCTGTCACGATGGAGGAGATGCTGCATCACTGCCGGGCAGTCTCCCGAGGTGCTTCGAAGGCTTTGTTGATTGGCGATATGCCGTTCATGTCCTATCAGGTTAGCGTGGAGGATGCCGTGAGAAACGCAGGAAGATTCCTCCAAGCAGCCGGTATGGATGCAGTTAAGCTGGAAGGCGGCAGGGATCGATTGGAGGCGGTAAAAGCTATCCTTGGGGCGGGAATTCCGGTTTTAGGTCACTTGGGTTTGACACCCCAAAGCATCCATCTTATAGGTGGTTTTAAGACGCAAGGTAAATCTGCGGACGCAGCCGAAATCCTCTTGGAAGACGCCCTGCTTCTTGAAGCGGAAGGTTGTTTTGGGTTGATATTGGAATCGGTCCCACACAGAGTCGCTGCTTATATCACAAAAAGATTAAAGATCCCCACAATTGGCATTGGTGCAGGAAGAGGATGTGATGGCCAGGTCCTGGTTACCCATGATCTATTAGGTTTATTTGACAAATTTACCCCAAAATTTGTGAAGCGGTATGAAAATCTTCATGAGAAAATTCAAATTGCTTTGAGAAATTACCAAAAAGATGTTCTCGAGGGATTGTTCCCCACTGAAGAACATTCATTTACCATCTCTGACCGGGAATGGGAGTTATTCATCAGCCGGGTAGGGGAATCTTAATCAATGCAAAATGTCCTGATTGTGGGTACTGGCGCCCTGGCGCTATTGTTTGGTTCCCGACTGGTTTCTGCGGGAATAAAATTCACTATGCTGGGGACCTGGAAAGAAGGCATACAAGCTCTTAAGGAGAGTGGAATCCGGGTTGCTGGTGACGCAGGAGAGCATTCTTATCCAGTTGAGGTTACCTCAGATATTAGTGAGGTCAAAAAAGTATCCCAGGCACTGGTTTTGGTGAAATCCTGGCAAACAGAAAGAGCTGCCCAGCAATTAAAAGATGTTCTTCATCCTGACGGGATGGTTTTAACCCTGCAAAATGGTCTTGGTAACCTGGAGATCCTGGAAGGTGTCTTGGGAAAGGAACGGGCAGCCCAGGGTGTTACCACGTACGGGGCAACCCTGATCGGCCCAGGACTTGTCCGGCCGGGAGGTGAAGGATTGATCACGCTTGGTGTCCACCCCAGGCTCACCGCCTGGATAGAAATACTTCGGAATGCAGGGTTTAATGTGGAAGAAAGCTCAGATCTCCAGAGTGTGGTATGGAGTAAACTTGTCATTAATGCTGCCATAAATCCTCTCACCGCACTATTAGATGTATCTAATGGGCGATTGCTCGAGAGCCAACCTGCTCGAAGAATTATGCGGCAGGTTGCTGAAGAAACCGCGCGGGTTGCCTCAGCCAAAGGAATAAAGTTGACTTATCATGATCCTTTCCAAGCAGCAGAACAAATTGCTGAAGCGACAGCCAATAATATTTCTTCCATGCTGCAAGATATCAAAAGAGGGGCACCCACTGAAATCGAGGCTATTTGTGGAGCAATAATTCAGGAAGGTAAGCGTCACCAGGTGGAGACACCTGTAAATTATCTTTTATCTGAATTAATTCAATCCTGTGCAGATCTATCCGGAAGGTCAGATAATGAAAGTCGTTGAGAATTTTCTTGATTTAAAAGCTTCCCTGACAGGTTTACACCGGCCATTGGGTTTTGTACCTACGATGGGATATTTGCACCAGGGGCATCTCTCTCTGGTGGAAAAAGCAAATCAAGGTTGTGCCAGCGTTGTGGTAAGTATCTTTGCAAATCCTACCCAGTTTTCTGAGGATGAAGATCTTGAAAATTACCCCAGGAATATAGAACGGGATTTGCGTTTATTAGAGAATGAAGGCGCGGACCTGGTATGGATACCTGCTGTTGAAAGTATGTATCCGGAGGATTTTCAAACCTGGGTTGATGTAGACCAGTTAACCAAACCCCTTGAGGGACAATATAGACCGACTCACTTCAGAGGCGTTATTACAGTTGTATCAAAATTATTTAATGCTGTTCAACCAGACAAAGCATACTTTGGACAAAAAGACGCGCAGCAGGCCCTTGTGATTCAACAGATGGTGCGGGATTTGAATTATCCAATCGAGATTATTGTCTGTCCGATCATCCGGGAAGAGGATGGTCTGGCTATGTCCAGCAGAAATATCTATCTTACCAAACCGGAAAGACAGGCTGCGCTGGCCCTTTCCCAGGGGTTGTTCCAAGCAAAAACTGCTTATCAAGATGGGGAACGGAACGCGGAAACACTGCGGAAGATTGTGTCTGATCGAATTCAATTAGAAACCTTAGCAACTCTGCATTATATCTCCTGCGCAGATCCCTATACTCTTCGGGAACTAACTGGAGAAGTTGAGAATTGTCTTTTATCGCTTGCTGTAAATGTTGGAAAAACGCGCTTAATCGATAATGTGGTTTGTGAAGGCAAAAGTCCATAATAAAAAACCGGCTTGAATATGATCACACTATAAGAATGTATCAGGGAGTACTAATGTTAATGACAATCGATATTGGCAATACGACCATCTCCATTGGTGTTTATCAAGGGGACGAGTTAGGTCCACGCTGGAGGATAGCTACTGACCATCACCGGCTGCCAGATGAATATGGCCTTCAAATTGACGGATTGCTGAAGCACGGAAATCTATCCCCGGAGGATATCTCAGGGATTTGTATGGCATCGGTTGTACCTCCACTATCCGGAGTATTCATCCAGACCTGTCGGAAGTACCTAAACCAGGATCCTCTGGTTGTTGATGCCGGCATAAAAACTGGTGTCCGAATCTTGTATGATACACCCCGGTCAGTAGGTGCGGACCGCATCGTAGATGCTGCTGCGGTTCAACATCTGTATGGCGGCCCTGCTTGCGTGGTAGATTTTGGTACCGGAACAACCTTTAATGCGATCTCCCGGGAAGGAGATTATCTGGGCGGCGCGATTGCTCCGGGCTTGGGAATTGCCGCAGAAGCATTATTCCAGCGGGCAGCCAAATTAGCCCCGATTGATTTGGAAACTCCTCCCTCCGTGATTGGAAAAAACACACCGCATGCCATGCAATCCGGTTTGATTTTTGGGTATGTGGGACTGGTGGAAGGTATGGTGACCCGCTTCAAGGATGAGCTGGGATCAGATATGAAGGTTGTGGCCACAGGAGGATATATCAAAATTATTGCCCGGGAAACCAAGGCGATTGATATCGTTGCTCCCTGGCTGACGATGGATGGATTAAAGATCATCTGGGATATGAATCAGTAAGGGGCAGGTATACCTAAAGCTAGGATTGCCTGCTCCAGGTAATTGTACTGGGTATCCATTATCCGCAAGTGAATACAAGGAAAATCTTATGAAGGTATTTGAAGGAAAAAGAATTGTATTGGGTGTAACTGGATCTATCGCGGCCTATAAAGCGGCAAGTCTTGCTTCCTTACTAAAGAAAGGGGGGGCGGTGGTGGACGTAATATTGACAGAGGCGGCTGCAAAATTAGTTACTCCATTAACATTCTCGTCGTTAACTGGCCGGAGAGCATATGTTGATCAGGATCTATGGCAGATTGATGATCATGTTCTTCACATTAAGCTGGGGGAAGAAAATCAGGCTTTTTTGATCGCCCCGGCAACGGCAAATACGATTGCCAAACTTGCCCACGGGATCGCTGATAATTTGCTTACCCTAAGCGCCCTGGCTTCCCGAACGGATTTACTGGTTGCTCCGGCAATGGATGGGGGTATGTACAGCCATCCGGCAACCCAGGAAAACTTGAAAATTCTGGAGGAACGGGGAGTTAGAATTCTGGGGCCAGCGGCAGGTCACCTGGCTTCCGGGCTTTCCGGAAAAGGGAGAATGCTGGAAGCTGACCAACTACTGGGGCATTTACGTTTATGGTTAGGCAAGGAAGGGGTCCTGGCAGGAAAAAAAGTTGTTGTTACTGCTGGAGGAACTCAGGAACCGATAGACCCTGTTCGGGTTATCGCTAATAAGTCATCAGGTAAACAGGGGTACGCATTAGCTCAGGCAGCCCTAGATCAGGGGGCTGAGGTTGTTTTGATATCAGGTTCAGTGTGTTTAAACCCCCCGGTGGGAGCTTCCCTGCTGGAGGTTTCAACAGCTGAGGAAATGAGAGCCTCTGTGATTAGTGAGACGGAAAAAGCGGATGTCTTAATCATGGCTGCCGCAGTTGCGGATTACAAACCTGCTCAGATATCAAAACGAAAAATAAAAAAAGACCGGGGTGGTTTAGCGGCCATAGAATTGGAGGAAACACCGGAAATATTAAATGAGGTGGCAAAGAGGAAAAAAACCCCTGGAACTGGACCGCTGGTGACAATTGGTTTTGCTGCTGAAACGGAGAACTTGAAGGAAAATGCAAAATTAAAATTGGATACGAAGAACCTTGACCTGATTGCTGCCAACGACGTCAGCCGGGAAGATTCTGGATTTGGTACAGATACAAATCAGGTCACATTAGTGTGGAAAAACGGCCAGATAGAAGAATTGCCGCTGATGGAAAAATCTGAGGTATCAGATATTATTATTCAGGAAACAGCCAAGTTGATAGACGCAATTTAGGTTAAAATAGTACCATGTTGTTTAATCGTTGAGAAATCATAATACCCGGGAGAGTTGATTATGGATCAGGGAGTTTACAAAAAACTAGCGGGAAAATTAGATTTAATGCCCAATCGTTTCCCAGCGACAGAGAGTGGAGTGGAAATCCGTTTGCTGGAAAAGATTTTTTCTCCTGAGGAAGCAGCCTTGGCGGCGGAAATGTTCTATGAAAAACAATCCGTGTCAGAAATTGCATCCCGGGCAAACCTGACTGAAAAACTAGCTCATAAAATATTAAAAACCATGGTCAGGAAGGATCTAATTCTGTTCAATAAGGGAGAAGGTGAGCTGCTGTTTGGATTAATGCCGTTTGTGGTTGGATTATATGAAATGCTGCTTCCCCGGTTGGATGAGGATATGGCAAAACTTTTTGAGGAATATTTCCAGGAAACAAAAGGTGAAATCACTGGCAAGGGACTTTCTGTGCACCGGGTGATTCCCGTTGAAGAATCGATTGATTTTGAACTGGAAATTTATCCCTATGAAAAAGCTTCAGACTTGATTAATAATGCCAAATCCTGGGGGGTGAGAGATTGCATATGCCGGGTTCAGAAAAATTTGATAGGCGATCCCTGTGAACACCCGCTTGAAAATTGTATGGTCTATGCGCCAATCGAAGGTGCTTTTGATAACAGTGAGGTGGACAGAGCAATCTCAAAAGAGGAAGCTCTGCAAATCTTGCGAGAAACTGAAGAAGCAGGATTGGTGCATACCACAGGAAATTTTCAGGGATCCAGTAATTACATCTGCAATTGCTGCACCTGCAGCTGTGGAATTTTACGGGGAGTTGCTGAGTTTAATAGACCATCAGCCATCGCCAAGTCAGATTTTCTGGCTGTTGTGGATTCTGATTTATGCCTGGTATGTGGAGACTGCCTTGAGCGCTGTCAATTTAACGCCCTGGAATTGGATGAAGAGACCTGTCTTGTAGACTCCCAAAATTGTGTTGGTTGCGGTTTATGTGTGCCAGTTTGTCCCGAAAATGCCCTGGTCCTGGTCCGCCGCCCGGTGGGAGAAGTCCTTCCACCGCCAGAAAATCTAAAAACCTGGGGAGAGGTCAGATTTAACAGTTAATCTGCTGGTTTAAGTGATTAGAAGTATTGAAGTAAAAAAGGGTTCTTTCTGATTAAGGGAGTTTCACAATCAATAAATAAATCTGGCAGTATTCTTCATCCGGTTAAGCCCACCGGATGAAGATTTATTTAACTGCGGCGTAAATTCCAGGAAATGAAAACTGGATATCCAGCCGACAAAATACTCATCGGATGTTATGTCATTTTTGCCAAATAGCTTGTTTACTCATCAAACCTGGAATGGTAGAATGGGCGAGGTTTTGATTTATTAATTTGGCAAGACACCAGGAAACAAATCACAATCCCTTCAGTCTTCCCCGGTGTCCCTGGTTTCCAGGTACACCACAAAATAAGGATTAAAGACTATGTTCACATTACAAATAACTCAGCAAAGTATATTAATCGCATTGGCAATTTTTCTTGTGAGGGTTATCGCAACCAGCCTGGATACCATCCGGGTAATTTTTACAATGCGTTCCAATAAATTCTGGGCTTGGGTACTCGGTTTTTTCAACTCCATGATCTGGGTGTTGACTTTTGCGTTTGTATTGGCGGATATCGATAATATATTAAATGTGATTGTCTATGCGGGTGGGTTTGCAACCGGGAATGTAGTGGGTATGTGGATTGAGGGAAAACTGGCGGTTGGGTTTTCGGAAATCAGGATAATCAGTTCCCAATGGGGAGCAGCTATCCTGGATGCCCTCCGTGAACAAAATTATGCCGTAACAGAAATTCCGGCCAGGGGAAAAGACGGTATGGTGTCCGTGATTACTTCCAGTGTCCGGCGCAGTCAGCTACAGGATATTGAAAAACTGGTCCGGGAAATTGATGAAAATGCCTTTATCACCATGGAAGATGTGGTCAGCGTCCGGCGTGGTTTCTGGAGAGAAAAATAAAGATACCCATAGTGGATAATAAAAACCGGGATATTCTGGGTGTTATCAAAATATCCCGATATTTTTATTAAATACGAATATATATTCCCATGACCTACATTAGGCCAGAGATGGGGATGGGTTGATCTTCCAGTGTAAACTGCCAGGCGCAGTAATAAGTTTCAGGATGATCATCCGGAGGGCAGCAGATTACCTCGGTCCGGATCCTGTCATCAATGGCATGCGCAAAATAAGCATATTCGGCTATCCCGACGGGTTTACAGGGAAAATCTCCCAACCCTTTCCTTTTCCGGGCGGATTGAACCCGGCAGTCATTCATTTCAAAACGTAGAGTTTTTGGATTCACATCAATGAGTGACTGGTCATTGATGTGGGCATATAAACGGAACTGGAGTGCTTTTTTGAGCGCTGGAATCCCTCCCCCGGAGGAGATATTGTGGCGGCGCATAATTCGCTTGGCTTCAATTTGTGTAAAGGTGATCCAGGCTTCTGTGTCCAACTCGATGGCTTTCTCCATTCCAAATTGTTTTTCGACTGCAAGGAACCACAATCCATCATGGGCCAGCCAATTTTTGGCTTGATCTTCCAGCATCTCTACCAGGGTTTCTTTTGGCAGGGATTGAAGGGTTTCACGATCAGGCATGAGCACCTCACGGGTTCTTCCGAATTGTTATCAAAGGCAGGTTGTGATCTCTATCAGAATATAAAATTCCCATCCTGATAGACCAGTTTGTTATCCACGGTGATGGTTGAGTCGGTCCGCATATCACAAATCATATCCCAATGCAGGGCGCTTGTATTTTTACTGCCCGTTTCAGGATATCCAGCGCCAACTGCGATGTGGATTGTGCCGCCGATTTTTTCATCAAAAAGAATGTTTCCGGTAAATTGCTGGATTTTCATATTTGTACCAACTGCAAATTCACCAACATATCGTGCTCCGGGATCACTGTCCAGCATCGCCAGCAGATAAGCTTCTTCTACTTCCGCGGAAGCCTGGACAACTTTTCCATCCTGGAACGTTAACTTAATCCCTTTGACCATCACACCTTCATGGATTGCCGGATAGGAATATTTAACCCAGCCGTTAATAGAATTTTCAACCGGACCAGTGAAGATTTCTCCATCGGGCATATTATGGGTCCCATAACTATTCATAAAGATCCGGTCCTTGACGGATAATTCCAGGTCAATGTTAGGACCGCCCAGTTTAATCTGATCATGTCCCTGAAAGAGAGCCAGGGCTGCGTTTTGTTTTTCTTTAACCTCTTGCCATAAACTTATAGGATCTTCCTGATCAGCAAAACAGGCTCCGTATACAAAGTCCTCATAATCCTTCAAACTCATTCCGGCTTGTTTGGCATAAGCTGCTGTTGGGAAGAGCGTTGTCACCCATTTAAACTCATCCCTGGACCCCCGGTCCATCTGGGTTTCCAGGATCGGTGACTGTGCTTTCTGGAATAAAGCTTGTTGCCTGGGTGGAAATCCAACCAGTTGTTGGGGATTGGTAGATGAATAGATCCGGATCCGGGACTCAAATTGCTCGTAGGCATGCTTTCTGAGTGGATCAACATGACTAATCTGGTTATCTTCTCCAAATGTAAACAGCTCCTTGTTTTGCTCAGGAATCTTCAAGAGCGGGTAGGGATAACCGCCATGTTTTAATATTTCCTGGTACAAAACCCGAACCAATGGTTCGGCAGCCGTGATTGCTTCTATTGCTACCCGATCTCCGGGCACTATCCTGGCAGAATGTTTCACCAGAATTTCCGCGAATCGTTGTATTCTTGGGTCCATTCCAATTCTCCTTATTATAAAACCTGATTTCCTTCCTGATTTTAACACGATAAATCCTTCTATTGCTTGTTCAATAAACCAACAAAACCAGTCCAATATTAATCAAGCTGGGATAGTTAATTTATTGATCCAACGCTGAGAGAAGAAGCGCTTTAAGCCCAGCAGCATTTTCACCAGCTCATTTGTTAACACCATTAAATAAACCCAATGGATTGGCAGTCCCAGACCAAAGGCGCCAAAAAATGCCAGCGGAACTCCGACAGCCCAGACAAATCCGGCATCGATCAGAAAAGCGAAACGAGTATCACCGCCGCTGCGTAGGATTCCGATTAACAAGATCAAATTCAAGGCCCGGATGGGCAGTGTACCAGCATTAATATAGAGGATCTTTCTGGCGAATTCAATAGTCTCAAATGACACCTTGTACTGGGTTAACAGAGGTCCTGTGATGGCGAGTATCAGCAATCCTAAGATGACAGAGCAAGCTACTGTAAGGAGAAGGTATTTTTTTCCATACTCGGACGCGATATGATGTTGGCCAGCTCCGATGCGATTGCCGATCATGATTGCACAGGCGTTTCCCAATCCAATAAAGATTACAAATACCAAGCTATCAACAGTATTGGAAATATTATAGGCAGCGATGGAACTGGTTCCAATCCGGGTAAAAACCACATAATAAGTGGTGATACCAAGTGACCAGACGATTTCAGTAACGACTACTGGCAAGGTAGTTTTAAAATAGGTCCACAAAGGAATCAAACGGAAATTAAACAGATTTGATAAGGTGGCAGCCAAGGGAGATCTTTTGTAATAAATCACGGCGAGCAAAAGAATGGCTTCAAACACGCTGGCAATTGCTGTTCCGATTCCAGCGCCAGCTACGCCCAGGGCAGGTAAGCCAAATTTACCAAATATTAATCCAAAATTTAAGAATGTGTTGAGACCCAACGCTAGTATGCTGACGAGCATGGGTAATTTTACATTTTCTGTACTTCTCAATACCGATGAATAGCTAGTCGTGACTGCCGTGGCAGCGTAAGAAAAGGAAACAATCCGCAAATACTTACTCCCCAGAGCAATTACCTCAAGGTCTGTGGTAAAGATTCCAAGGACCCAATCCGGGGCAAGGATGGCTGCTAATGAAAACAAGAGAGCACCAGATACACTCATCGAGAGACATAATCCGAGTATGACTTGGATCCGGGGAATGTCTTTTTGTCCCCAGTATTGGGCAGCGAATATTGCTGTCCCACTGGCAATGCCGAAAAAAAACAGCCTTGCTAAAAAGAAATACTGGTTGGCTATTCCCACCGCAGCCACCGGACCCTCCCCCAGCTGACCGATCATCATGATATCAACCAGTCCCAGGGAAGATCTGACTAATTCTTGGACCACAATCGGACTGGCCAGGCGGATCATATTGGAAATAAATTTTTTGTCATTAATAAAAGATGCCATCATAGGATCTTCACCGTTGAAAATGAGCAGTGCTGTGAATGCAGTCAGAGTATTATACTGCCTGGGGAGAATAATTCATCGTCGGAATTTGGATGGTATCATTCCCGGTATCCAGCTGCAAGACACGCTGACTTGGCATAATAATCAAGCCCGATTATAATTTTGATGTGGCAGGGAACAAAGACCCCCGGGATTTATCAATAAATGAATTAAGAAGGTTGTTGATTGAAAAGCAACGTTCAGGCCGGCATGAGCGTATAGAACGCTACCGGGAAACCGGACGCGTTGTCCGCTTGGTCTCAGATGAGGAGGACTCTTCCTGGGATGACATCCGGACATCTCTGTCTGAAGGAGAGGGGACTCAAGATCCCATCGAAGAAACGAGGAAACAAAGAAAAAGAGTAGTAGATGGTTTCTTGTTAACTATTGAAGTCCTGGCTGTGGTGGGTTTAATATTTGTCCTCTTTAATGGACTGGACATTCTCCAGGAATTAAACCGGGAGGTTGCTCTAGCGCTGGAACAGCCGACGCTAACCCCCACGCCATTAATCAAGGCAGTCGTTTTACCTTCAGGTCATACTCCCCCTAACTCTCCCGGAGGCAGCCGACCGAATACTGAAGAGATTCCGGAGCACTTACAACCCGTGGTCCAGTCTTATGGAGAGATCCCCATCCCAACCCAGGGACCTCAGCATGCAATCCGGCTGCAAATCCCGAAAATCAATCAGGATGTACCGGTAGTGCAGGGGGATGGCTGGGAACAATTAAAAAAGGGAGTTGGGCATCATATTAACTCTGCCAATCCAGGTGAACCAGGCAACGTGGTATTATCAGCCCACAACGATATTCACGGTGAAATATTCAGAGACCTTGATCAATTGGAAGAGGGAGACTTAATTCTTCTGTTTTCAGAAAGGCAGAGCTATACCTATGTTGTAGAAGATGTCTTGATCGTTGAACCCACCCAGGTTGAATTCCTGGAATCATCGGATGGAGCAAAAACAACGCTCATCTCCTGTTATCCTTACCTGATTGATAACAAACGAATTGTGGTTACTGCGAATCTAATTGACAGTTAAAGAGTAATTAGTGTAATAGAATAAGATAAAGAGACGCTATGACAACAGATTCATCTCGGTCACCTTCCTGGGGCACTACCACAAAATTAGTGGTTGGCTTATCACTGGTAGCACTTCTGGCTGGATTATTTATCTACTTCCGGTCGGTTTTCTCCTTAATGATATTTGCTTTTATCATTACATATTTGTTACGGCCGATCGTGATCTTTCTGACTAATAAAACGAATATGTCCTGGCGCCTCAGCGTAACGCTTCTATATGTGTTGCTTCTCATTCTCTTGATGGGTTTATTAACCGGTGCCGGATTGGTAATTGCCCAGCAATTAACAAGTCTGGTGGGTGTATTGCAGGATTTCACAGAAAATCTGCCTACCTGGGCGAATGACCTGACACTGTATTTGGATCAATTTGGCCTGGTAGGTGATTTTCTTGACCTCAGCGACCTTGCCAATCGTGCGTTGGAGACCCTGCAGCCCGTGCTGGGACAGGCAGGAAGCATCGTGGGGTCAATTGCCACTGGCGCTGCAACCAGCATTGGCAGGATATTTTTTGTATTAATTGTCTCCTATTTCATCCTGACAGAAACCCATAGCGTTGGGAATATATCCATTGAACAAATACCAAACTATGCCGATGATATCCGGCGTATGTCCCGCCAGTTAAAAATTATCTGGGACACATTCTTCCGGGGACAAATTGTTATCTTTATGATGGTTTTTATCTTTTATTCACTGCTATTATCAGTTCTCGGAGTCAGATATTCAATAGCTCTGGCGGCTATGGCGGGGTTGGCAGTGTTTATCCCCTATGTGGGAGCCTGGGCTAATTCGATTGTTATGGTTGTAGTTACCATACTGCAGCCCTATAACTATTTTGGATTGGTACCCTGGCAGTATGCAGTGATGGTGCTATTGATTACTTTAATAGTTAACTTCATCTTTGATAACTACATCTCTCCCCGTTTTTTTGGAAGGACCCTGGATATTCACCCGGCAGCTGTTCTGGTGGCTGCTCTTTTCCTGGCAAGTTTGTTGGGACTGATTGGTATTTTCCTGGCAGCCCCGGTAGTAGCCACAATTAAACTGCTTGGGACCTATACCTTCCGGAAAATGGTTGATCTTGATCCCTGGCCGGATCCGGAAGTTGAATTCCGGCAGATTGAATTTCCCTGGTACGGCTGGTTTAAAAAGTTTGTGGAATGGCTGAGAAAGACCTGGTCCAGAATCCGGAAAGAAAAATCTGAGTAATAAACTAAAAAATATTCTCAATCCACTTTAACGCCAAGCGCCTATCAACTGGTGCATTTTGTGTTAAACCCTCACCCGGGGCATGTCCTGAGCTTGTCGAAGGGATGGGAGAGTGAACCAAGTTGCTTATAGTGCCGACTAAAGTCGTAGCAGGAGCTATGCTGAGCGTCCCTCTCCAGGGACGCTTAATTTTTCTATAGTCTACAAGATAAGTGGTAAGCTTATGCATCGACACAGGTCGATGCTCGGTCTGAGCCCTTCGATAAGCTCAGGATAAACTCCGCCGAAGACCCAAAGCCGGGACTTCAGTCCCCTGGAAATTGATTGTGATTTTTTGTCTTAAATCCTCACCCGGAGCCTTTCCTGAGCTAGTCGAAGGGACGGGTTCGGGAGCAATAACATCAATCTGAGGAATAATAAAACCTGCTGACAAGGCCAATTCAGCAGGTTTTATTTTTCTTCGGATATAGTTCAGACGGTGATTCCCACCGGGGAATATAAAATTTCCTGAAGGTTGACTATCTTCCGGCGGAGGTTTTTATCCGTTTCCAGCAGATCAGTGATTTTTTCATGGCCGTACATAACCGTCGTGTGATCCCTTCCGCCTAATAATTCTCCAATCTTTGGCAGAGACAATTCGCTTTCTTCGCGCAGCATGTACATCGCGATTTGGCGCGGAAAAGCTATTCGTTGACTGCGGCTCTGACTGATTAGTTCATCCATGGAAACACCGTATTCCTGGGCGATTGTGCTTAGAATCTGCTGTGGTTCAATTTCCTTAGGTTCAGGCATTAGGTCTGCCAGGGCATATTCAACTAATTGTTCATTCAGGGCCATTCCTCGCAGATCACAATATGCCATGATCCGGGTCATCGCCCCTTCCAATTCCCTGATGTTGGTTTGGAAACGATGGGCGATGTCCTCCAGGATGGTGTCCGGAATGGAATAACCCATTCGGGCAGCCTTTGATTGCAGAATCGCTACCCTGGTTTCAAAATCCGGTGGTTGGATATCCGCTGTTAATCCCCATTCAAACCGTGAACGCAGCCTAATTTCCAGAGTGACCATAGCTTTGGGAGGTCGGTCTGAGGTCATTACGATTTGTTTATTCTGCCCGTGCAGGGTGTTGAAGGTGTGGAAGAATTCTTCCTGAGTGGATTCTTTTCCGGCAATAAATTGGATGTCATCAATCAGCAGCACATCAATCCGGCGATATTTTTCCCTGAAGGCCTGGGTATTGTGATTACGGATGGCCGTGATCAGGTCATTTGTAAATTCCTCTGAACTGACATATAACACCTCAAGTCCCTGCATTTGGCTCATATTGCCGATTGCGTGGAGCAGGTGAGTCTTTCCTAATCCAACACCCCCATAAAGGAAAAGAGGATTATAGGTTTGGGCAGGTTTTTCAGATACTGCCAGGGAAGCGGCGTGGGCCAATCTGTTGCTGGACCCAACCACAAAGTTCATAAAGTTGTAACGGTTATTGATGGACACTCTTTGAGGAGGTGGATTCTCCTCTTGGGCTATCCCGGAGACAGAGTCTTCATTTAGCCTTTCTTCCCCTATTTGAGGATTCGGTTTGCCCCCATGTTTCACCTCAAAAGATATATCAATAGGGCGGTTGAGGGTTCCTATTAGCAGCTTGGTAATGGTACTTTTAAGACGGCTGTCAAGCCAGTCTCGGGCATAAGCGTTGTGCACGCCAATTTGAAAAACGTTATCCGTAACCGAGATCAACTCTGCATCTCGAACCCAAGTATCAAAAGCTGCTTTTGGCATCTCCAACTGTAATTGACCGAGAGCAGCCTGCCAGGCTTGCTTTCCTTCCATGAACCCAGACCTCCTCACCTCTTCTAATAACGAAGAACACAACTTACCCGGAATTCTTTTTCCCGGGTTTTCTAATACCAGGTATTCTGGTAGGGTACTCTTATTCTGTTATTAAAACTCCCAGATTGGGGGAACGCTTCAAGGATAATTCTACCGGATGATGGGAGGTGTATCAATCCTGTCCCCTAAAAAATAACGATTCTTTAAGGTTGGTAATCTTAAGGAAAACTTTGAATATCGAGCCATGTTATGGGGGAGCTGGAAACAGGGTTATATCCGTTCGATTTGGGGTTGGTGATTATCCAACCCCCTACAGATGGGGGTATGACAGGGAGCACACAAACCAATCTTAAAATATTGAAAATGTAAAATTAATTGTCTGAACAACCTTATACTCGTTAACTTGAATCTCAGCGTTAAATCTGGTTTTTTTCACTTTACTTAAACTGTTAAACCCTAATAAAAATCGCCTTAAATCCGGAAAAGAACCTTAAAAAAGAATTTAATCAGGAAAGGGCTGGATCTTAAGCCCTGCGGATCAACCGCGAAATAAACTCTATGTTAGAATTTGAAGCATGGAAGAAGTTCGTTCACCTTCAGTCCGGTCTGTCCTTCCGCTGACATTATTGCTTGCTCTCCCGGGATGGATCTGGTTGATCTATCTTACCACTCAGACCCTACCCAACCTGGGAAACCGCTGGATGTTTTTTGCGGCAGCTGTTATCGCTGTTACCGGCACATCCCTGCCACTGGTTGCCTATCTAAACCGGATAATTACCCCCTTTGGCCCGGCTGCTTTTGAGATAATCGTCAGAGAAGCTACCTTAATTGGAGTCTATACTGGAATCTTACTCTGGTTAAACAAAGGGCAGGTATTAACCATTGGGTTAGCTGTTATCCTTTTAATTGGTTTTATACTTGTTGAACTATTGATTCGTCTTCGCAAACGGAGTGAATGGCATCCAGAAGAATAATCCTGAAAGCCGAGCTCGATTGCAGGACCATGCAGTGAGGTTTGAGGTTGATTTGGAATGAATTCATTAAGCCAACTCCCATCAGTTGATCAAGTGCTATCCTCCTCAAGGGGAAAAACTCTCCAGGAAACCTATGGTCATACTCTCACGGTAGAAGCGATCCGGGCTGGACTAGATCAGATCCGAAAGATGTTTGCCGGAGAAGGGGAAGCCATACCGGAACTGGAAGTTATCCTTGATAGAGTTGAAGGCATTTTATCCCATTGGTTAAAACCAACCTTGTTCCCGATTATCAATGCCACCGGGGTCATCATTCATACCAACCTGGGGAGGGCGCCATTAAGTGAAGAGGCCTTATCTGCAGTGCGGGAAGTGGGAGGAAATTATTCCACCCTTGAATTTGACCTGGATTCCGGGGGAAGGGGATCGAGGTTAAAACACGCGGAATCCCTATTCCAGCAGCTGCTGGGTGTTGAATCTGCCCTGGTTGTTAACAACAACGCTTCAGCTGTCTTGTTGATGCTAACCGTCTTAACCCGGGGGAAGAAGGTTATTATCTCCCGTTCTCAATTGGTTGAAATCGGGGGAGGTTTCAGGATCCCAGAAGTTCTGCGTCATTCAGGTACAGAGCTGGTTGAGGTTGGCACAACCAATAAAGTCCACCTCTTTGATTACGAACGGGCATTCAATGAGGAAACGGCTGCAGTGATGCGGGCTCACACGTCCAATTACTCGATTGTGGGATTTACCAGTGAGCCCAACATTAAAGAAATAGCCACCAGCGCGCATGAACAGGGCTTGTGGTTTTTTGATGACCTTGGATCCGGCGCGTTGTTGGATACATCCCCGTATGGTTTAAAACATGAGCCCATGGTACAGGAATCCCTCGCGGCAGGAGCAGACCTGGTGTGTTTTTCCGGGGATAAATTACTGGGAGGACCCCAGGCTGGAATTATCCTGGGGAGGAAAGAATTGATAAATCAGCTGAAAGTTCATCCCCTGGCAAGGGCGATCCGGACAGATAAAATGGCTCTGGCGGCTTTGTCTGCTACGTTAGAGCATTATCTAAAAGGCGAAGCGTTAGAAAAAGTACCGGTATGGAAAATGATAACTGCCCCTCCGGAAGAATTGAAACACAGAGCAGAAAAGTGGAAAAAGTCATTAAAATTGGGAGAGGTGACCGAATCAAAATCAATGGTTGGGGGCGGCAGCCTGCCCGGGGAAATTCTACCCACTTTCGTTTGGGCTGTAGCGGCCGACCACCCTCAACGACTGCTGGCCAACCTCAGAGCGGGTTCCCCCATAATCATCGCTCGAATAGAAGATAATCGGGTGGTATTTGATCCCCGGACAATTCTCCCCCAGCTAGATTCTACATTTATTACAGCCTTTAAACAAACCTGGAGAAAATATGAAAAATGATCTCACGCAGCTCATGGAAAGGGAAAATATTGATGCGATCTGGATCATGGGCTCCGCGACGCATAATCCTGCCATGACCTACTTTACAGGGAACGCCCACGTTTCTTTTGCGGATTTAATACTGATAAAAGGCCAAGAGCCGGTATTATTTTGTGCCGCAATGGAACGTGATGAAGCCGCCAGTACCGGGTTAAAGACAATCAATGCTGCAAAATACGAATTTATGAAATTGCTGGAAGAGACCGGTGGTGATATGAATCTGGTCGGAGCGATGGTTGGAAAAAAGATGTTTGAAGAGCTGGGACTCACACAAGGCAGGGTGTCGGTATATGGCAAAGTTGACTTAAGTTCTCAATTAGGCGTGATTTCAAACCTTAAAGACCAGCTTCCTGAGATTGTGCTTATCGGTGAAGGATATAAATCAATTCTGCTGGAAGCCCGGGCTACCAAGGATGAAGATGAGATCCAGCGTATTCGGAAAATGGGAAAAATCACTACCGGTGTGGTTGGAAAAACAGCGGCTTACCTTCAAAGTTGTGATGTTAACTCGGATGAAATCCTGTTGAATAAAAACGGCAAACCGGTCACTGTAGATGAAGTGAAAAAGAAGATCAACTTGTGGCTGGCGGAAGTGGGAGTGGAAAATCCAGAAGGTACCATCTTTGCCATTGGCGGGGATGCCGGGGTTCCCCACAGCGCAGGAAAACCGGAAGATAAAATCTGCTTGGGAAAAACGATCATCTTTGATATTTATCCTCAGGAAGCCGGTGGGGGGTACTTTTTTGATTTCACACGAACCTGGTGCCTTGGGTACGCTCCTGAGTCTGTTAACAAAATCTACCAGGATGTGAAAACTGTCTATCAAACAATCATGGAAGAACTGGAACTGAACGGATGGGCTCCGGATTATCAGGATCGTACCTGTGAGCTTTTTGAAGCCCAAGGACATAAAACCATCCGGCAGGATAATCAATTACAATCCGGTTACGTACACAGCCTGGGGCATGGATTGGGGTTAAACGTTCATGAGCGCCCCTGGTTTGGGAAAGGAGCCAATCCGGAAGATAAACTGGCATCCGGATCGGTGGTGACGATTGAGCCGGGATTGTATTACCCGGAAAAAGGCATGGGCTGCCGCTTAGAGGATACGGTCTGGGTACGACCTGATGGAAGAATGGAAATCCTGGCTGAATATCCTTATGACCTGGTCTTGCCCATGGAAAACTGGAAATGTTAAATCCACTGGTGAAATATGATGACAATCACCACAGATGAGGAAACTAAAAAAGAAACCCTGGAGAATCCTATTGCCCGCATCCTGGGGATAGAAACATCCTGTGATGAAACCGCCGCCTCGGTCGTTGAAAATGGGCGGGAGATACTCTCCAGCACAGTAGCCTCCCAGGCGGATCTCCATGCTCAATTTGGGGGAATATTCCCCGAAGTCGCTTCCCGGCAGCACATTCTGGCCATTTACCCTATCGTAGATCAAGCTTTAAAAGAAGCCCATCTAAAATTGGCTGACCTGGATGGCATTGCGGTTACCAGGGGGCCAGGTTTACCCGGATCCCTGGTGGTGGGAATAAATATGGCCAAGGGTTTATCAATTGGTTCCGGGTTGCCCTTGCTGGGTATCAATCATCTGGAAGGCCACCTGTATTCTGCCTGGCTAGGGGAAGAAGGCAAAAAAGTTAAGAAACCCCCCAGGTTTCCCCTGCTGGCATTAATTGTTTCCGGTGGCCACACAGAATTAATATTAATGGAGGATCACCTGGTTTATAAACGATTAGGCGGGACACTGGATGATGCGGCAGGTGAGGCTTTTGATAAAGTTGCCCGGCTGCTGGAGCTCGGGTATCCTGGCGGCCCGGCTGTCCAACAAGCAGCAGAAGGAGGAAATCCTGAAGCTTTTGATTTCCCGAGAGCCTGGCTGGATGAGACTTATAATTTTTCCTTCAGTGGATTAAAAACAGCCGTATTAAGAACAGTTCAGCAGCTGGAAAAACAAAAGAGCAAATTACCAATCGCTGACCTGGCAGCCAGTTTTCAGAACGCGGTTGTGGAAGTGCTGGTTCGGAAAACCTTACTGGCTGCGGAAGAATATCAAACCAAAGATATCTTGATTGCCGGGGGAGTCTCTGCCAACCAAGCTTTACGGGATGCGTTCACCGGCCAGAAAAAATACCGGGTTCATATCCCGCCCCTATCCTTATGCACGGATAATGCGGCTATGATTGCCGGGGCTGGCTGCTTCCGGTTCTGCGCCGGGCAGCGGGATGACCTGGAAATGGATGCTGCGCCGACCTGGTCTATTGCTGAACTGTAAGAATGCCAGCTCCTCTTCTTCAGTTTCCTATTATCAGTGACTAAACTAATGCACCTTGCCTGGAGGTATTGTATGTCCTGGAATAAAGGCTTTTTCAAGAGTATCCAATTGGGTCAATGGATTTTAATTGCGGTCGGACTGCTTTCAGCAGGGATCGCAGTGATTATTGGCATCGCAGATAATATCCCGGGTGTGATCCTGCTGATGGTAGGCCTGGCCTGCGGTTTTGGAGCCTGGATTTGGAACTGGCGCTCTCCCCGGTATTATTGGATCCTTTTGGGTTCTGCGATTTTGTCATTTCCGGTTGGTGTTGTACTGCATAACCTATTTTACGCCCTGGGAACCCTGGTCGCTGAGATCAAAATTCTGGCTGGAATTTTAGGTTTTATCGAAGTGATCTTTTTTCTCCTGGCTGTCCTGGTCGCTGGACCGGCGGCCCTGGCAGCGCTTCTGGGTGGAATTATTGCTAGCTGGCGGGGCGTGACACGCATCGCGAAAGCCAACCGGAGTATCCGGCGATTTGTACAAAAGAAGGAAATATCCACCAAACATTTGGAAAAATTGGTAAATCTGACCCGACTATCGGCTTCCGGCTCCAATCGGCAGCCGTTAAAATATATTCTGTCCAATACCGCTGATAAAAACCAACTGATCTTTCCCACCCTTTCCTGGGCAGGATACCTCAAAGATTGGGATAGACCGGACGAAGGGGAAAAACCCTCCGCATACATCATCCTCCTGGGGGATCAGGAACTGGGTAAAAGTTTTGGATATGATGCCGGGATTGCCTGCCAGAGCATGCTTCTGGGGGCGACGGAAATAGGGTTAGGCGGCTGCATTATCGGTTCGATTAATAAGGATACATTAAGGGACAATCTATCCATTCCAGAGCGTTATGAAATCCTGCTGGTCCTGGCGCTGGGTAAACCCGGGGAAAGAGTAGTGATCGAGGATATCAACTCGGAAGGGGATATCCAGTACTGGCGGGATGAGTACGATATTCATCATGTGCCGAAACGAAGTCTAGAGGAGCTGATCCTGGATCTGTAGTTTTTATTCTCCTGATTAAGAATCAACTGGTTGGCTAGGGAGCTAGCCCCTTCATAATTATTACATTTCCTGGAAGGGCTAAGTCCAACAGCTGACCAACCTAACCAAGCAGCCCATCGTAAACCGCAGCCAATTCCGATCCCGCTGCCAAGCCAGGACCTCCCTCGTAAGTGACAGGCAGCAAGCTGGTCGGGATCTGGTTGCTGCTCGCCAAACGCTGTAAGTCAAAACCGGCTTCTTCTGGAGAATGCACTTTCATTTTGAGAATACCTCTTTTGAATATATTTTAGAAAAAGTAGTTTTCCCTGTAGATTCACTTTCCACGACCATTAAGAAAAATCTACTGGGTGATATTGATATCACCCAGTAGAAAATTGTAACTATTCTCTTAGTGGTTCAAAATTACTCACTAAGATCGATCAAGGTCCACAGTTCTGTCGACATGCCAGCGCGCATTGGAATTGAGGTGATATTCAAGACTGTGTCACGAGCGAACCACAAGGCAGGAACCTGGAAGACAGTTGCCCACGGGTAGTGGGTGTCAATGATGTATTGTTGGCATACCCGATATTTTTCATCCCGGATTGCCCAGGTGGCGGAGTTGTAATCAGCATCATCCATGCACGTGTCAAGATCTGTGTCATTTACACCCGTGTAGTTGGGGGTGGGGATATATTGCGAGTGGATGAACCAGGGCAGTAAATCGGCGTTGTCCCAAGTATACACGCGAAGGGCGATTTCGACCTCTTCAGCTTCTAATGCACTGTCATAGGTTGGCTTATCCAGGGGTTGGATGGTCGTTGCGACACCAACATCTGAAAGCATTTTCTGGATTACCTCAGCTAAGCGCTGGGCAGCTTCAGTCTGGTAAGTTGTCAGGGTGAGTTCTAATCTTGTGCCAGCAGCTAAAGATGCAGTTCCACGCCCTGATGAACCTCCAGGGCTGCAGTTTAGATTCCACGGATTGAGAGTCACTCCCCACATCTTAGAATGCGTAAACCCTGCAACGGCATACTACGGTTGGGTTGTTCTGACATGCATGATCCCCCCTGCCGCAAAGATGCACTCAACCACAGGATGTGTTATATCGGCAATTTTATCTTTATCTATCAACGAACCCTCGGAAGCTGGCAACCCCTTGATCGCATGCTTTTCCTTGATTGCTATTGGTAATCCTTCCAGGGGGCCGGGAGTTTCGCTACTATCAATGTATCGTTTTTCTGCTTCTTTAGATTTTTCAATCGCCTCCTCAAAAAACTGGGTACTAAACGCATTGATTTTTGGTTCAACCGTCTCTGAATGATCAATAATTGCTGTCATCAATTCAACGGGAAATAATTCCCGTGCTCTAAATAACCGTAGAGCTTCGGTTGCAGAGAGATAAATCAAAGAGATAAACCAAGTCGTTCATTTTAGTTAGACCTCCTGATATTTATTGGCAAATACCTATTTCAATCTAATCAATAAGCGCTTGATAAACAGCATTGCCGAAATCTTCGCGAATAGGATAGTGTCCACCAGGAATATGTTGCGCCATTATAATCCTGATAAGCTCTTCAACAGGATCAATCCAAAAATGTGTGCTGGCCCACCCCCCCCAACCATATGACCCCACAGCCCCTCGCAGATTCGCTTGGGCGCTATCCATGACCATACTGAAACCCAGACCAAACCCCTCCCCCCCCCAGGGAACCCCCCTGGGT
>JBARSF010000072.1:0-9009 GCA_049644605.1 Anaerolineales bacterium
CCGTTATGTATATCAAATACCTTCTCTTTTATCTATGGAGTCCATATGCATGATTCTGACGATAAAAAACCAATAGTTGAGTATTCTTCTGATGCATTAGACTTCTTTTCTGATCGCCACGCTACAACACATGCATCATTTCTTCTGCCCTTCCTTAATCAAGGAATGACCGTTTTAGATTGTGGATGTGGTCCTGGCACTATTACTCTCGATTTAGCCGAGTTTGTGTATCCAGGAGATGTAACGGGGATCGATATTGCACCAACACAGATTAAGACAGCAAAAACACTACAATCTCAAAGCAAAATCCAGAATGTAAGATTTGAAATTGGAGATGTAAATGCATTAGAATTTCCCAATGAATCATTTGATCTTGTATTTGCCCATGGGGTAATTGAGTATCTAGAAGATCCAGTTCATGCTTTTAAGGAAATCCGCCGAGTACTTACCAATGATGGAAAAATCGCTGTTCGTCATGCAGATTGGGGAGGTTTCTTATTAGCACCTAAGAATGAAGATATCGAATTATTTTTCAGCCTCTTCAAACAATTGATGATGCATGATGAAGGTGACATATTCTTTGGTCGCAATCAGATTTCATACCTGCGGCAAGCGGGATTTAATTTATTAAAAATATCCGCATCTTATGATTGCTGGACACCTTCACCTGAAATAACTCAAAAAGTAGCTTCCTATATGGCTTCTCATTGCCTCAGTGACGAGTTCATGAAACCAGTAATTGATCTAAACCTGTCCGATAAACCTACCCTCGAAAGAATAAGTAATTCATTTCTTGAATGGGGTACTAATCCTGATGCTTTTGCAGCCGAGGCCTGGGGAGAAGCAATCGCATCTTAATTTTAGAATACATAACCCACGCTGCAGCGGACCCTTCGACACAAGCTCAGGACCGCTGAGCTCATCCGTTAGGTGATGGGGAGATGATTCATGAGAATCTCATATGAAATCGAAATATTGAAACCACCAGAAATAGTATTTCCATGGATTGCAGAACCAGAAAAAGCGCTGAAATGGCAGAAAAATGTTAAGGGGGGAGAAATAATTATCAATAAACCAGAAATAATTGGAACAACTTTCAAAGAGATAATCGAAGAAGATGGCAATAGTCTTGAAATGTATGGAACTATTACACAATTTAGAGAAAATAAGATAATTGGATTTCATCTAAAAAGCAAGATACATGAGTTTGATGTAATTTATTCTGTAGACGAGATAGAAATGGGAACCAAAATTTCTATAGATACAATAATAAGATGGAAATTTCCAATGAATATCATCAGCTTATTCATTGGGAAAAAGATGGAAGCGGGTCTAATTAAACAATTAGAATCAGAAATTCTTGAATTGAAAAGAATCTGTGAAACTGATTAGTTCTAAAAACCATCGCCCAACCAGCGCTTGCAGCGGATTGGTCATGGCGGCGGCGAAAATTAAGTAAAAATGCTTTATCTCATTTTCGGATAAAATGTTGGTTAGAATAAGACTGGACCAACCGTTGAAGCGCCACCCGTTGGCCCGCTCGTTGAAATAACATCAGGATTAACTTCTTCATTATCGGGTTGGGTTCCTGTTGAGAAAATATGAAACCATGAAAAGTCTACAACGCCTTTTGATATATCTATTTCTTCGGGCCCAGAAACTCCTTCAACGCAATGCATCAATTGATCTCGTCCGTCGTTTATCACGATGGAGTGAAAAGTTATTTTCAATTCCGAAAGATGTGCACTGGGAGAAATTCATCCGAAACGAACAAGCTTATGAATGGCTTATCCCGAATGAAATCAATTCGGAGTATGTGATTTTTTACATCCACGGTGGGTTCGTGTTTCCGTTATACAATCCTACTCGATATCTCGCTGGCTATTTGGCAAGGATGGCCGGTATGCGCGCCTTGCTGGTAGAATTCCGCCTGGCACCAGAACACCCATTCCCGGCGGCTATAGAAGATTGCGTGACAGCATATCATTGGCTAATCTCAGAAGGGGAATTTCTACCTGAGCAGGTGATATTTGTTGGAGAATCAGCTGGCGGCAATCTGGCAATCACAACAATGCTATCTTTGCGGGACGCAGGTGATCCCCTACCAAGTGGAGCGGTATTGATTAGTCCTTTGGTTGACTTCGAGGGCAGCGGATCTTTTTTCACACAAAATGATCCTATGGCTGATGCTAACTTCGTGATGCGTCAACTCAATGCTTATAAGGGAGATGTCAACCCGCGCAATCCTCTCCTCTCACCAATCCATGCAGATTTGCATAATTTGCCCCCTCTTTTAATTCAGATCGGAGCTAAGGAAATACTACTGAGTGGTGCGGAAGTATTTGCACAACAGGCTAAGAAAGCTGGAGTACCAACTACAATAGAAATTTGGCCTGGGATGTGGCATTATTGGCATATATTCGTGCCTTCCTTACCTGAAGCGCATGGGGCAATGCTGAATATTAATGATTTCTTACACTCTTGCCCAAAGCAAGAACCAACAGCGTACTAACCCCCGCTCCACCCGACAGCCGGTTAAGGTGGATGGCCTGGGAAATAGGATCGTAAAAACAAGACCCGGCTGCGGGTGAGCTCATCCGTTAGGGCGCGAAAGGTTGAATTCAATGGATGTTGGAAAAACCAGGGACGATTCAATATCCCACTTTCTGTACGAGGCAGCGCGTTTTTTTGAGCTTGGAGACATTGTGGCAGTGGAGCAGCTTTCTGCCGGGTTGACTAACCTCACATTTCTTGTGCAAACAGAAAGGGGAGAATACATCCTCAAAGAATTCCTCTCACGCACGACAACAGAAATCAAGTTGGAAATGGTCTATTTGGATTGTGTTCAAACCTATCATCTTCCAGTGCCAAAATACTTGAGTAGTTCAACTGGAGAGAAAATTTTTCACCAAGGAGATCGTCACGTTGTAGCTCAGGAAAAAGTAGAAGGGCGAGTTCCGGAGTTAAGTGTTGATGTATGCCGAAAAATCGGGCAGCAACTCGGGAAACTCCACCAAATACCGACTGAAGAATTACCCCCGAAACCTCACTGGTTGAATGGAGATTATCTTCCGACCAAGCTGGCAGAATTGAAGGGGCAGTCGTTCAAGTATGTCACAAAAGCTCTTGAAACGTATGAACAGCTAAAAGACATCAACTTTGACAGTTTTCCGCAAGTCCTCATTCACGGAGATATTACGCAAGACAATTTGCTGTTTAGGGGAGAAGAGTTACAGGTGATACTTGATTGGGAGCAAACAGGAGTGGGGGCTGCAATAATGGACTTGGCAGCAAGTATAACGGGTCTGGGGCTACTACAGAGGGAGGGCCAGATAAAGCAGGAATTATATCAAGCCTTACTGACAGGTTACCAGTCGGAGAGGAAACTGCAATGTGTCGAAAGACAAAACTTGGTGAAAGTGATCCAGTATATGGGTTTGATTGAAAGTGTGTGGGCCTTACACAAGTATGGCATCGAAACACCCAACGAAGAAAAAATGGAAGGAGGAGACTATTACTGGTATTTTAGTCTGGATAAATTGGTATTGCCTGAAATCGGATGATGCAGGTGGATAGGGAAGTTTCAATGCCAACACGGCGCGCCCTAACCCTTAATCAACCGGACTTGGCTTCGCCAAGAGGGTACGCGGCGCGATTTGCTAAGTCTGGGTTGGGTAAAAGCAACTTCAGGAGCAAAATCGCCAAGCCGATTATTATCTCGTTAGCTATCGCAAGTCTAATAGCTAAACACCGGATACTCTGTGGAGTATGTAACATGAGATTTGAAGATTTACCCAATGAATCACAAGTCGCTTTATCTCTCGGTATTGCCGAAGAGAGAGCGAAGCTTGGAAAACCTTCATATTTTGACCAATGGTGGTACTTCGACACAAATTGTATTTCTGAACTTGTTAAACTTTATTCAAGCGGAAAAAAAGATGAAGTATTCGAATTCATCTCGGACAAAGATATATTGATTTCGTCGACAGTCCTTGAAGAGCTCAGAAGAGCACCACGAATTCTTGCATTGCTCGAGAAAGTGTTAAAGGTAGCAAACCCCTACATGGTGCCTGATATTACTAGGTTTTGGTATTCAGATATATTCAATTTTCTCAATGAGGTCGATCCAATAGAATTTAATTCCCTAGAGGTATTCCCTATCCAAACGGGCTTCCTCTCAGACTTAACGGGAAAGAATAAGAAGGCATTCAACAAAGTTTGTGATGAGTCAGAAAAAAGTATTAGGAAGATCTTTCAAATGAAAGTGGCACCTGATGTCGGTGCTAATATAGATGAGCGAGATCTTTGCGTATACATCTGGAATGTCGTAAACAAGAATTCTAAAGAATGGTTCAACATTGAGATTCCTATTGCCGATTTTAGATACTCGAATTTTCCTTCTCATTATATTCATTTCTATTCATACTTCTTTCGCTACATAAAGCAGCCAAACATTACATTAGAATTTAACGATTTCTTCGATCTTGCGCATTGTATTCCTTCCCCTTATTGCGATCGGGTGTATTGCGAGGCTGCGTTCGCTTCAATACTGAGGCATAACATCCAAGGCAGATTTCCCCCCACTGCACTTCAATTGACTAAAAAGGTCTACAAAAATGGATTGATTTCGCAAGCTAGGTATGACGAGATTCGGAAAAAACGATCTTTGTTCGACCGCTCTAGTTCAATGTTGACAAATACTACTGTCAGAAATTTCGCTGAAATGCGTGAAGATATTCTCTCATTAGGCGCTAGCTAACCCCCGCTCCACCCGACAGCCAGTTACGGTGGCAATTATAAGCGATGGGTATTAAATCTTTAATAACAGGACCAGCTGGTATTTTATTTTATACTGATTAAGGGCTGCGGGTGAGCTAATCCGTTAGGTGGCTATTTACATCATGCTGTAGACACAACCAGGTCAGATCAGAAGGAGACGGTGCAAATGAAAATTTCAACTTTATCAGTCATTGCGTTAGTTCTGCTTACACTTTTGTTATACGGCTGCGCGCCGACTTCTGAGCCTGAACTGCCAGAATTCACGCCATCTCCCGAAATACTGACATCCACACCGGAGCCAACACGCACGCCTACTATGACCCCCACCGTAACGCCAAGCCCAACGCCAACAGCCACACCCGTGGGCGGTTCGGGAATGTTGTACTTTAATGTGTACTCCGACATTGGCAATATGGGGGTTTTTGCAGCTGACCTCGGCTTATTAACACTGACCAGAATTACTGACGAGGGGGTTAGGATCGCAGCAGTATCTCCTCGGGGCGATAAAATATTGTTGGTTCGAGATGAGCAACTGATCTCAGCAAACCCGGACGGCTCAGACCAAAAAACAATCTCCCAGAATTTTCGGGAGGGGGGTTGGGTGGAGGCGCTGTGGATCCCCGATACTGACAGGGTGCTATTTGTTGGTCGAGACCAGGGGCAGGATTTCATCTACTCCATACGGGAGGACGGAGAGGATTTACTGCAGATTTCCCAACAAGGAATGAATATACTAGAGCTTTATGAGACTCACTCAAGTGATTTAATATGTTGGGAGCAAGGCTACTGCACCAACGCAGGGTGTTGGTCGGAGGGTGTATGGCTGACTAACAACGATGGTTCAAATCAGGTTCCCATGGAAGACATCAATAACCCTGTGTTTTCACCAAGCGGTGATTGGCTTATTGCGGAAAAATTTATTGATGACGGAGGGATCAATCTATTTGTTCCCTTCATCCTTACGTCCGACCTTTCGGGAGAGGTGCGGCTTGTCAATCCGCTTAGCGATCTAATGTCCCCTGCCAATGGTATCTTTACTGGTATTGGAACCTATTTTTGGATCGAGGGTGGGAGGAAGATCTTAGCAGAATGGGGAGTGTATGATTCTATAAATGACGAGGAAAAAAGCCATTATTACCTGTATACCGAATCGGGGGATCTTGATGGAGAAGTTCAAATAGCTGGCTTAGAAAGCGAAAGCATACATCCCTATTTTGTTGCTGTATCTCCCGATGGATTGACTATAGCAGATGTAGCCTTCCAACAAAATGGGGAAGAAGTTACCGCATATATCCGTTTGATTGACTTGAATTCTTTTACTGTCACACCGTTGGAACTAAGCCTTCCCGAAGGAAGTACGCGTATATTTGGAAAGATTTATTGGTTGCCCAGATAGAGCTGTATGAATGCAGGCGATGGATCTCCAGGCTTTTGGATGTGCTAACAAGGTCTCCAATCGACAGTGAAGTATAGTGGACTGACAGCATTGATTGCACAATTTTTCTGTCAGATTGATCTATTGCCCAATTATGCACTAAGAAATCAGAATAACACCTAACCACCGCTCCACCCGACAGCCGGTTGCGATGGCAACTAAAAGCGATGTGTATTAAATCTTTAATAACAAGCCCAGCAAGCTTTTTGTTTTATACTGATTAAGGGCTGCGGGTGAGCTCATCCGTTAGGTTGCCCTTTTAAAATCGGAGGGTTCGGTGTCATACCATGTATCGAAAGGATGGTGAGCAATGACAACAAGCAGAAGTATCAGGCCATTGAAACCTTGGCAATCTATACTATTATTTATGGGCCCTGCACTCTATGGCGTATTGGCGTATTACCTTCTATTTCCTTCTCTTACACGACTGGGGGTTTCCGAGGAGAATGCATACAACACTGCGCATCTGACGGTATTCATACTTCTATTCATCTTGACAATCATCGCGCTCCGAGTCGAAGGCTGGACGCTCAGTTGGGCAACTCTAAGAGAAAGGCTGCGTTTCAAGCGCATGGATGCCACGGCCTGGAAGTGGACAATATCCTTTTTGCTGCTATACCTCGTGTTAGGTTTTGTTCTTAATATACTTGCTCAATTCGTGTATGAGATCGTGGGTTTCTGGCCTCCCGACGCGGATATCCCTCTGACAAACATACCGTTTCTCCTTATCGTGTTTATCATGAATATCCTTAGCGAAGAACTATGGTGGCGCGGCTACATACTCCCTCGCCAGGAATTGGAGCACAGTAAATTTGCATGGCTGGTGAATGGAATTCTTTGGTCTTTTTTCCACATCTTCAAGTGGTGGGCTGTGCCTTTCATGCTTCTGAAGCAATGGATGTTGCCATATGTCTCTCAACGCACCAAAAACACCACACCTCCATTCTTGATCCATCTCATATCGAATGGCATAGGGATCTTATTAAGCATCATTCCACTGCTATCGTACTAGTTTGTGTTGGTGCTGCTGAGTCGATCAAATCATGAATTTACAGATCTGACGATATTTCGGCAGCCTTACGTCTCGCTGGAAGCGACCGGGGATGCGACGGATACCTTCCAGGTTGCATGATTGGTTTGCGGTGAGGACCGGTGAGGGAGTAGGTCCCGGCGCCTCAGCCCGAGATCTGTCCCATACCATCAACAAATTTATCCACCTGGCAGGGACAGGTTTTTTCCCTGCCTGGGGAAGCTCAACCTAATGGTTGTAACTTATTTATTATGATATGATCAAACAGGTTTAACAAGGCTTGTTGAATATTAAAATTCATTATCTACCCAGCTCACGGTTCTCTCCAAAAAACAATGCCAAAATTAGTACGGCATTGTTTTTTTTGTTGCGCCGTCAGAGAGTTTTTTTAGAGCTATGACAGATGGGACCAATCAGGGATCAGGAAAGCAGGGTGTTCGGTAATATCCTGAGATCGTGATTTCCGGATGGAAAATAGCACCCCGCAGATTAACGCGCAGTTGAAACATAATTAACGTTATGCAGCCAACCGGAGCGAAGGCTCTTTGAAGACAATAGGAAAAAGGAGGAATTGACAATGGCCAATGTTACTTCGGATAGTTCGATTGAAGAACTTGTTTTGGTACCTGGCGGTGAGTTCCTTATGGGCTCGGATTCAGAGGGAGATCACAGCCCCGTTCACAAGGTATACATTGACTCTTTCTATATCGACAGGTGTGCGGTGACTAACGCGCAGTATCTGAAGTTCTGCGAAGCAACGGGACACCGTCTACCAGACTTCTGGGGCATGGAAGGTTTCCGGTGTGGCCCGGACTACCCGAACCATCCAGTGATTACAGTGAGTTGGTACGACGCTACCGAGTATGCAAAGTGGTGCGGCAAGCGACTCCCGACCGAAGCCGAATGGGAGTACGCAGCGAGGGGGGGTCTGGTGGGGATGAACTACCCCAACGGCGACACACTCCATCCGTCCGACGGGAACTGGAACCAGTCAGGCAAGGGTGACCCAGTCGCAGTGGCCAGCTACCCCGCAAACGGCTTTGGCCTTTATGATATGCAGGGAAACGTTGTCGAGTGGGTTCGGGACTTTTACGATGCAGACTACTACTCGTCAAGTCCTTCGGCAAATCCCCAAGGACCTGCATCTAGTAGGTTCCGGGTAATCCGTGGAGGCGGCTGGCACTCAGGCCCGGTCTGTAACAGCGTATACTGGAGGAATGCGCTTCCGGCAGGCTGGGTGGATTTCAATGTGGGGTTCCGGGGCGCTAAGGATATCGAGCCGCACGACGATATTGACACAGCGGGCTCGTAGCAGCGTGCCCAAGAACGGTCTGGAAGCGTCTCATCGCGGAGGGCTCCTAGCCGAGGAATCACTGGCAAGCATACGGATGTTTCCAGGTTAGGGTTTTGGAATGCGGGGTAGTTTTACTGCTGCAGTCATGGCCGCATAACACCCGCTGGAGCCGACCGCCTAATCTAGCGTCGAATTGAGGTTGCAGTGGTCGCGGAAGTTGCTGTCAGGCGAAGGCCCGCCGCTTCACCCGGCGGCGGCTCAGCTCAACGTTAGGAAGCAATAATCAATAAGATTTGAGGTGATAATGACCGATAACAATCTGTCCCCATTTGCCCTACTTCTGATCGATGTTCAAAGAGATTTTTGGTCTGATAAATTGGCTAAGCTCTACTATCCCGATTTCTCTGAAAATGTTTCCAATCTACTTTCTCTTTGTAGGGATAACGGAATTGATGTTATCCATCTCCGGGC
>JBARSF010000073.1:0-56484 GCA_049644605.1 Anaerolineales bacterium
ATGGGTCCTGTAGGATTCGAACTTGTGACCAAATGGTTACAGGTTCAGTTCCAGTGCAGTATCCAGTTTTAGTGGAAAATAAGGGGTGAGAAAGTGGGCCCGGCAGGAATCGAACCTGCGACCTGGCGGATAACGGCTTAATACCAAGTCGGCTATACTTTGAAGAATTATTATATGGCAGAGAGGGGATTAGGTATTTTTTGATCTTACTTGGTTAGTGACAAAACACTTATGGAGGTTGTTATAATTTCGATTTTTACTTTCTAAGCCTATTCGTTTTTCAATAAAATCCATAATATATAATACATATAAGCAGATATCAGGCAAAAATGACCGAATATTGACGTTATTCGGGCAATATTGAGCGATATCAATAGTCTAGGAAACAATTATTACCTAGATTATTAAGGAGTAGCTATGGCTTCTTATGATTGTTATTGTGATGATGTACTATCAGGAAAAATCGAGATTTCGAAAGTTTGGGAGGACAAATTGGTGCTCGCATTCCATCATCCTGCGAAATCATCAGGTGTGCATGTGGTATTAATTCCCAAGGAGCACATCCATTCTATACTTGATAAAAAAGCCACGGACGGAGTGCTTTTGACATCTATGGTAACTGCAATCCAAGAAGTGGCAAATATTCTCAACCTAGACCAGAACGGTTTCTATATTAGGTTGAATGCTGCAGGGGAAGATGTCACTCCTCACATGCATTGGCATATCCGAGATCTCGAACCTTTTTAGTCAAAAGGTATTATATTTCGATTTGGGACCTATGCCATCCACTGTTATGGACCCATCTCGAACCTAATAGTGAGGATATAATATTCAACATTGAATAAAAATTTCTTGGATAGTTGCTTTGCTCAACGGTAAATTGTCAATGGAAATGGTGAATAATTTATATTTATAGAAGAAAGAGGTGAAGAAATGAAAATTGATAAGGGACTACCATTCCTCCAGAAGATTGATAATATTGTTCGATATGAGAATGGCAAAATCATAATCCATGATCGACGTACTTATCCCGCTAAAATTGAGTATATAACATGTGAAGATTACCATGAAGTTGCGCAAGCTATTAAGGACATGGTGACCCAGAGTTATGGTCCTTGGGTTATCTCCTTAATAGGTATGATCAATGCTGCCCGTAAGGCAAAAGGTTTGAAAAAAACCAAGGCGCAAGAAGTATTGAAGGAAGCTGCACATGTGCTTTCAAACGCCCGACCAACTACATCACATGGAATGGCATATGTAATTAATAAAGTATTAAACTTTTCTCTTCATACATTAGAAAAAGGCGGTGATTTAGAACAACAAACCCATGACTTTGTTTATAAAACTATCGAAACTCGATATAAAGAAGACCGAGCCATGGGTGAATATACTGTTAGTTTGCTTCCAGATCCTGCTATTATAATGACTCAATGTTATGCGGAAACACTAATAGGATATGTATTATCAGTATCATTGGAAATGGGTAAAAAAATTGAGCTTATTTGTCCAGAAACTCGCCCATATTTACAAGGCGCGAGACTGACGGCCAGTGATGCATATGATATGGGTATAAAAGTGACTGTCATTACAGATAATATGCCAGGATATATGCTTTCATTAGGAAAGGTAGATGCTTTCGTTTGCGCAGCAGATGTTATAACATTAGATGGATTTATAGTAAATAAAATTGGAACTTTACAAATAGCCCTAGCCGCCGATTATTTCCGAGTACCATTTTATGCAACGAGAAATCCATCCGTTTTGAATCCTACTATCGATACTGTTAAAATTGAGGAGAGAAATCCGGAAGAAGTTGTACATGCCATGGGTATACGAACTGCTAAGCCAGGAGTGAATGGATATTACCCTGCTTTTGATATTACCCCCCCAAACTTAGTAAGCGCCGTGGTCACAAGCAAGGGAATCTTTTCTCCTTATGACTTGGGACAGCATTTTAAGGAAGCTTGACGCAATATCTGTTATGTTATCGAGCTCATGAAGTCGCTGCCGGTCCGATGTTCAAAGATAATATGATCCAATTAGATTCCCCACCTATTCTACAGAAGGATTTTCCGGCGGGTTAGATTGGAGTCAATTACCTTCCCCTTTTTTATCTTCCAGACGGGTCCTTAACTCCACCTTTTAGTTCGACCAGCATATAAATTCTGACTACCTTCTGAGAAGAGGTAAACTCCACCTTTTGGCGTGTCTTTTGGAGCAGTGTCAACCGTTACCGGTGTCATACTGATAAGAGCTTCATATTTATGTTGTAATCCAACAACGAGGTCCTTAAATTTTCTATCCATTATTTTCCTGAGAACAAAAGACCTAACCTGATGCTAGGTGGTGTCTTTTTATGATCACAAAACTGAAACCAATAAGGGAGTTGATGTTTTGTTGACTGTGATAAACCAGTAGTCAGGATGAGTGGAGGTTAGGTTTCGAAATTTATTGGAAATAATATATCGGATTTTTCGCATAAGATTCTCAATGTATCGATAACATTGGAAGTTTCATATTTATCAGATTCCAACCAGTATGCTACTTCTGATAATAAAATAGTTTGGAATGCGTTCAAGGAGTTTAGATTCCTTTTTAAAGTACTCAGGCTATCTGATGGAAATGCTTTAATTCCTTCTTTTGAGTTGAAATCAATTAAATGACTAACAGAGGCATATTTGTATTTAAAATGTGATGCATGTTCATTCAAATGTGTTCTTAAATCATAAAACTTACCTGAAATTAATTGTGCAATTTCACCTGCAGAGGGTAGTTTGTCATTTATAACTTCTTCTATACGACTTGGATCGAGGCGAAGATAAACTAACAATTCATAAGTTTCTATTAGTGGTCTGAGTAACGCACCAGATTCTTGAGAAAGACCATCTAATGCCAAACTAAAACAACCTAATAAAAAGTGAGTTGATTTTGCTAGAGTTAATGAACCTATTGCATACAGCTTCCCTTGGAGATTATCTCCTTCTCTCATTCCAATGGACTCTAAAATAGAGACATAATTATCGAGCAAACTAAATCCAATTTCAAGAGCCTCTTTTTCTTCGAAGAGTTCTTTTTGAAGCCATTTATTTGATTGATTACGCGTATCCCATATATCCATTTATAACTTAAAAACCTAACCTAATTATGTTTCAATTGGAGAAAAAAAGGTTAAATAATTATCCTCAAAGGGTTCTGATAACTACATTTATCATAATCCAAAATTGGGTCTATTGATATATGAACCAGAAAAAACAAGTCCTCCAAACACTAAGGATGCTTGTTATTAGGATCTTCTTAATAGGCCCGGTAGGAATCGAACTTGCGACCTATCGGATAAAAGCCCCTAATCTGTACGGTACTATTTTGGGAATATTCTAAGGGGAAAAATAGGGAGAAAAGTGGGCCCGGCAGGATTCGAACCTGCGACCTGGCGGTTATGAGCCGCTCGCTCTGACCACTGAGCTACGGGCCCTCAATCCCGGCCTTGATCCCTCTCGCCGGGATAAAAAGAGCGGGTGACGGGATTCGAACCCGTGAATATCAGCTTGGAAGGCTGATGCCTTACCACTTGGCCACACCCGCATTTAGTAAGCTTCCTCTCTCGATAATTGAGATATTCTATCCGAAATTGTGCAGTGATAGAACTAAAAAGCTGTTGCCCTGTCTAGGGCTTCAAGATTATATCAGAGGTGATTTAGGTAGTCAACGAGATGGATGTTATGAGCATCCAGAATTTATATATTTGATACAATTCTCACAGAATTTTATAAAACACTGAGTGGATCAGGAAGAGGTCTTTCATTTCGGGGATAATGATCAATCTCATCAAAGGCAACTAGAATAACGAAGATCACCACAATCAATTTGACTCCAGTGTTGGTTCCTCGCCGCAAAACTCACTTATAATAAAATAGAACAAAACCCATCCAAACCTGTCCAAAGAGGTAAGATGAAACTACTGAAACCCATCTCCCTTCTGCTCCTATCAGTCCTGCTGTTAATCTCCTGCGCTCAGGCAGCTCCTGAGAAAACCCTGGTGGAAGATCTTCCGCCAACAAAAACACATATTCCCACCCCAGATTGGAGCCAGGTGCCATCCTGCCGGGCACACCTGACCATCACCACCTCCTCCGACTGGACCACGGTCCGGCTCCGAGAAGGAATCTGGCACTCTCTTTCCGTGATCTCGGCCAGCGAACAGGCTGAGGTTGGAGAGGTCAGTCAAAAAGAGATTTCACTCAGCCAGCTGGTCAGCCGGAGTGAAGCCGGGGAGCAAGTTGAGTTGGTGGTGGAAGCCTATTTCGCGGAGTTGGAGGTAGGAGACACATTAGTGTTTGAGATTGAGAGCGGATACGCGGGGTCAACCCAGGTAGTTATCTCGAACTTTGATAGAGAGATTCCTTCCGAGATCACAACCCTGACTTGGAGCGGGATCTCATCAGGCAGCCAAAATGCCCAAATTTATGAAGTTTCAGCAGACCCATTTTTAGGATCAGCACCCAATGAGTACATTGTGATTAGCCAGATGAATTTTTGGTATTTTGGGCCGGGTCCATACGGAGGATTTGAGGATGCGGAAGGGAACAGGACCACTCCCCTAAACCCCCTGCTGGGAGATTACTGGTCAGCTGATCCGGAAGTAATAGAGCAGCAAATAGAATGGGCAGTGGAATATGGTGTGGATGCTTTCTCGATTGAATGGGACAGCCCAAATGAAGATAGTTTGGGTTACCCGATGGAAAAGATCATGGATGAGGTTTTTCTGGTCGCACCCAATATTCACAAAATTCGCTGGGTGATCTTTTATGATTTCAATTTACGAATGTTCTATTTTGAAGATCAGGGATATGACATCACTCAGACTCCCAACTTCAATCAGAACATCGTTCAGGAAACCTTTGTGAATGATTTTGTGCATTTTGCCACCAAGTATTTCGAACATCCCCAATACTTAACGATTGATGGCAGACCGATCGTTTATATCTGGGCAACGCATGGCTTCAGGGGTGATGTGGCCCCCGCTGTGCAGGTAGCCCGCCAGAGAGTTGCTGAGCTGGGATATGACGTCTATATTGTTGGTGATGAGGTCTGTTACGGTTGTTATAACTCCGCCAAAGCGTCCCTTTTTGATGCTACCTCCACGTTTACCTTCTTGATTCCAGGAGTAGATTTTGCCATACTGAAAGACGTTGGTGATGCTGCTCGAACAACTGACATTGCTTTCAGCTGGTGGCGGGATCAAATCGCAGACCTAAAGGTTGCAGGAAGGGAGGATACTGTAAACTTCCAGCCAGGATGGGCTCCGCAGTATGATGAAAGAGGCTACATCACGGATAATCCTATTTATGTCCCGGCTAATTCCAAAGAACAGGTAATTGAGTTAGCTAAGGTCGCCCGCGAACATGCCCAGCCGGCTGGTGAGGAAAACTTGAAATTAATCTGGGTGAACACCTGGAATTGCTGGGCTGAAACCACCACCGTAGAACCAACAATCGACCGAGGCCCGAAATATCCAGGCGGCAACTACGGCTTTGACATGTTGGATGTGATCCTAGAGGTTTTTGGCAGCGAAACCTTCTACACCTCACCCGTCCCTTAATGGAAGAAGCCCAGGTTGTCCTGGGATGCGATTCCTTCCAGAAAGAGGTCCATTAATACCTGTATATCAAGTTTCGGTATTTCCTATTTATGTTTAAATACAAAAGGCATCAGCTTGGAAGGCTGATGCCTTACCACTTGGCCACACCCGCATTTTGATTTATCTATTCTCTGAAATTATCTCAGGAACGGACAAAACTTTTCGCCTGGAAGTTACCCGAATTGGGGCTTCTTGCCAGGCGAAAAGATTATATCAAACAGAAGATATCCAGTCAATTCAGGATCAAATGGTTTAGTAAGGGTAATCCAACCAGCATTGTTTCGTCATCCACAGCAACCCTTCCTGCCATCCGGCTTCATTGAACATGAGCAGAAAACTATCTGTGGTGGATGTGCCATCCTCGGCGGAAAGATAGCGTATGGTATGAACTCTCGAATCGACATCGTTCCAAAAAGTGGTTGAATAGGTTCCTTGCATCTCCTGCACATGCGGTTGTACCGCGAACCAGCCTTCCAGGATTGCAATAGCGCTGATTGGATTTTGATATTTCATATTCTCGATAGGAACAGGACAGATAAATGACGTTGATTGAACCTCTTCCCCATTGCCGTTTGTCTTTAATTCATCATACTCATTTTGTAAACTGGCTGCCGATAGCTTGAGAGTTTCTACTTCATATTTCAGGTCAGTGATTTCGTTGTCCTTTTGGGTGATTTGAGATTCCAGGCCTTTTATTTCAGCCAAGGCGGATGATAACTCCGAATTTGATGCACAACCTGCCAGAAATATCATAACCAGGACTAAAATGATTTTCTTCATTAGATCATCTCCTCATTTGTGAGCTGTTCAGATCTGCTATTCATCATAGCAGAAAAATCAACAATTAACACATCTCCCACCCATCAAAAGTATTAGGCCTTAAAACTCGCCTTAGACAGAAAATCCATCTATCATTAAACTTTCACTCCCACGGAATAGGGTAGGGTCATTCTCCCGGAAATAATTGTCCCCCCCTTATCAATACATCCCAGGGTGATTTTCCTGGGATGTAGAAAACAATATCCTGTTTGAAAACTCGATTTATTTCTTATCTACCCGTCCGGAAAATCCTCCGGGGCACCTAAAAACATCTCTCCAGGACCCAATGGCTTTGACCGTAGTTAATGATCCTACTATTCCTTTACACCACCAGGTATATTTCACTGAGTATTGACCCGGGATCAGGGTAATATTTCCAATGGTTTTACTCTGGATGGTAAAGAACCGGGTCACACCAGTATCCGTTTGTTTCAACTCCACCTGGAGCCAGGAATCTGTCCGGTTTTGAACTTCATAGATCACACATCCTTCCATGTGGTCTATACACCAGGATTGCAGCATCCAGGGATTTTCCAGGGTCGGCTCAACATCCAGAACGCCGGCCTCTTCGGGAGTTAATGAGCCTTCCAGAGTGCCACCCGAGGTACCATCCGGCGTGCCATTCGGCGTACCATCAGGAGTACCGGTATTGTAAAGGGATTCAGCTGCAGCACGGGCATCGTCAGCCGCCTGGGTTTGCGCAATCGCCGTTTGTATCATCGCCTCATTGCTTAAGCCGCTCGACACCGGTGTGATCGGCAGGCAGGCAGATAAAATAACCAATGAGGAAATTATCAGAATCACACTACGGGATAATCTTTTCATAGAACCCCAGAGCACTAGATTTTATTAAATATACGGGCTGAAGTGAGTTGATTATAACATCCAACCGGGTAATTTAAGAGCAGAGAGAAATTCCCTTCAAAAACGTAAGCTCCCGGGAAAAAGATTGAATCTCCCATCCCAGCCAGGCTGTCCTTCAGCAATTAATAGAATTTGATATAATTGCTTTCCAAAGAGAGGGTCTACTTCGGGAGGAGATTTATATATGTTTAAGGAATTTAAGGAATTTGCCCTGCGGGGGAACATGATGGATATGGCAGTGGGAATCATTATCGGCGCTGCCTTCAGCGCAATCGTCAACTCTCTGGTTAACGAAGTTCTCATGCCGCCCCTGGGTTGGCTGCTGGGTGGAGTGGATCTTGCTAATTTTTATCTCACCATTAAAACAGGTACCCCTGCCGGGCCCTATCCCTCCCTGACGGATGCCCAGTCAGCCGGAGCTGTCACCGTTAACTATGGTCTCTTTATTAATGCAATTATCAGCTTCTTAATCGTAGCTCTGGCTATGTTTTTTATAATCCGGGCTATCAATCGCCTCCGGGCAGGAACTAAAGATAAAGTGGCGGAACCGACCCCTTCTGACAAAGACTGCCCGTTTTGTTTCACTTCCATCCCCTTGCAGGCGACTCGCTGCCCAAACTGCACTTCCCAGCTTGGTTAAAGTTTTATTCGTTTTGGATGAATGACTATGGCTTCAACACCAACTCGCGATCGAGTAATATCCCCTGAAAAATCGGAACACAAGCGCCTGCCATCCTGGCTGCGGGTAAAGTTTAATAACAGCCAGGCTTTCCACGAAGTGGATGTTTTAATGCAGAGCCAATCTCTCCATACGGTCTGCCAGGAAGCCCTCTGCCCCAACCGGGCGGAATGCTGGGGAGACGGCACAGCAACCTTTTTACTCCTGGGAGATGTCTGCACCCGGGCCTGTAAATTCTGCGATGTGAAACACGGTCAGCCCGGCCCGCTGGATTGGGAAGAACCGGAACGGGTCGCCCGCTCCATTCAGCACATGAACCTGGAGCATGCCGTGATCACCAGCATCAACCGGGATGAACGGCGGGACGGCGGAGCGCCGATATTTGCCATGCTCATCCGCCGAATCCGGGAGCTCAGCCCGGGCTGTTCAGTGGAGGTCCTGATCCCTGATTTTAAAGGCAGCCTGGAAGCTTTAAAGATTGTTATGGATGCCCGGCCGGATATTCTGAACCACAACGTGGAGACGGTCCCCCAATTATTTAAATCGATTCAACCGCAAAGCTCTTATCAAGCCTCCCGGGACACACTGGTGAACGCCAAAAAACTTCAACCAGAGGCGATTACCAAATCCGGTTTAATGGCTGGCCTGGGTGAAAGCATGGCAGAAATTAAGGAGACCATGGCAGAAATCTACAGCTGGGGAGTAGACATCCTGACAATCGGTCAATACCTGCAGCCCAGTAAAAACCATCTTCCAGTAGCCCGCTTTTACACCCCGGGGGAATTTGAGGAACTAAAAAAGTACGGAATAGAGCTCGGGTTTAAATGGGTGGAAAGCGCCCCCCTGGTGAGATCCTCCTACCACGCAGGGGAGCAAGTCCGGGCGTTGAGACCTCGGTCCCCAAATCAAGACCCTAAAAAATAACTTTCTTTATCTCAATTTAATATAAATTCCTGAGGGTTGGAAAAAATCAGGTCATTTTTAGGGATAATGATCCTGGCTATCATCTTTCCATTAAGAATTAATATACGTAGTTTCGAGACTCTGTGGCAGTGAATATCTGCCTGTCTGGGATCTGGGGATAACATCGGGCAAACCCGGGATCTATTCGAATAATTAGTCGATTTCCCAGGGAGGTTTGCTGCCGCTCTTCCGATGCTCTTCCCCCAGGGATGACCGGATCTCACTTCCAAGGTTTGGAAAAAGATCCCCAACAGCGGCCAGCAGCCCAAAACATCCCGTCAGCATCATATCCCCAAAAGGCGCTGCATAGTATGGGCGCAGGGTTGACCCCCACATCAGGTTTCGGCGCGGTCCTGTGACAACCAGGGTATTGTCCCCCTCATCCAGGTTATACGGCTCAGAGGATAATAGTATCGCCCCGTGACCATGATCATCAAAAATTTCCTGGTGTGTCAAAGTCCCTTGTGCAAATAACTGCAGGATCCGGTCCAATTTTTGGGGGTCTATTAACCCGGTATGGTGCTCAAAAATACCCTCTACTCCCTCTCCTCTTAAAAGAAAAGCCAGAGTATGAAAATTGCCGATATTGACCACCATGGTCCTTGGTTTTTGTTTTACGACCGGATCTAAAGTTGCCCCCAGAACTGCCGCGGGCGCGGTATCCATCACCATTAATGGCGCATCCACCTCGCGGGCAGAAAGCTCGACCGCCAGCAGCCGGGTCATTTTTTCCGGTACTTCACCCCGCCTGAAAGCCAGCCTGCTGAGTTTTGCCCCGGCTGGTCCAACTGTATCTGGGTTCAGGCGCTCGGTCAGGTAATCAAATCGGAATTGGCGGTCCGAATAACCCGTTGGTGCGTCGCCGTGGTCAAAGGCCGCCACCGCGACCGCGTCAAGATCTGCCAGGGATACTCTAAATTGCTTGAAGGCACTTTTTATGGCAGGGAAATCAAAATCCATTAATTGGATCCGGCGCACATCCGACGGCAGGGCTTTTACTTGATCTTCCCCGATCACCTGGATTCCGCTCTCTTGAACAGCTTCCAGGTCATCATCAAAACTCCGGGCTGCATCGGGCGTAGCGTATAGGGTATATCCAGCTTTCACATGATCCCTGGCGGCCCAATGGCTCGGTCCCCCTCCCATAGTCACTCCCGTTAAGGCCACCGGTTGCCCTTTTTTCGAAGCCTCTTTCAGCTGCCGGAAAACCATCATGGTTGGAGAGGGAACCACCAGCTTAAAACCATTTTCGATATCCAATTCCGAACGGTATAGATATATATCCTGAGTGCCGGTTCCGATATCTACAGTAAGAATTTTCATGATCAGGGCCCAATTAAATTCCAGATAAGATCCAGTGTTTTATTCTACTCTATTTTTGTTTTCAAGGGGGACTGGCAGCCATCCAGGGCATCTTTCCAAATCTAAAAAAATATCCAAATGGCAGCTTGAATTAGTATATAATAAAAATCGTAGAGTTTGATCATCTCCGCTCTCTCCAACGAAAGGATCGATCCAGCCAGGATCAGACTCACAATAATAAATCCCAGCGTTTTAGCCCAAGACAGGAGGAATCCTCATGACACATATCATTACCAGTCTTTGTTTGCGGGATGGAGGATGCATTGAAGTCTGCCCGGTTGAGTGCATCATCCCCGGCCAACCGATTAAAGAGTGGCCCTGGATGTATATTGACCCGGATGCTTGTATCGACTGCGGTGCCTGTATCCCGGAATGCCCCTTTGAAGCAATCTTCATGGAGGATGAAGTCCCAGCGGCTTATGAGGCTTATGGAGGCGAATATATCAGCCGGATTGGACTGAGCGGTCATTACGAAAATACTGACCACTATGGCGAAGCTGTGGTCCTGGATTGTGTTCAAAAGCTGGAAGAAGGGGAAATCGTAGATCTGACGGAAGACATTCAGCCAAACTACGATTTCTTTACAGATGGTCCAGGCTACGACGTCTAAAAAGCCAAGCTAAGTTTCGGGATTCCTCACAAAGTCAGCCTATATTTAAATAATCAGACCCTGATCGTTTAACCGAGCTTTCAGGGTCTGATATTGTGTTTTTAGAAGATAGTTAACAGGGCGCTGCTGACCCAGCGGAATAATGGAGTAGCGAATATACTCAGCAGCACAACGGCCACTGCCGCCAGCGAGGAAACCAAAACAATCCACCGGTCCGGGTAAATTTCTGGATCCCCGTCCCGCATGTACATATTAACCACCACCCGCAGATAATAATAAGCAGAGAGCAAGGAGGTCAGGACGCCAATCACTGCCAGCCATATGGTTCCGCTCTCCAGCACTGTCCGGAACAGGAAAAATTTTCCCATAAAACCAATCGTTGGCGGGACACCGATGAATGACAGCATAAACACCAGCATGGCTGCTGCCTGGAAGGGATATTTTCTTCCCAGGCCGTAATAATCCTCCAATTCAAGCCCTTTCCCCTCCGCTCCTTCCAGGGAAATAACCACCGACCAGGCTCCAAAATTAGTCACCGTATAAGCCAGCAAATAAAACAAGCTGGAAGCGACCGCATCCCGGTAGACATGTTCTTGCCCGAGAGCGACCAATGCCATCATGATATAGCCAGCATGGGCAATACTGGAATAAGCCAGCATGCGTTTGATATTCCCCTGCACAATAGCGATCAGGTTGCCAGCAAACATGGTTAAAGCTGACAGGGTCCAGAAAACCGGGACCAGATCCTCTCCTAATATGGGCAGAGCTGCCAGGAAAATTCGCAGTAGGGCGGCAAATCCAGCTGCCTTGGCTCCCACAGCCATAAAGGCGGTTACGGGGGTAGGCGCTCCCTGGTAAACATCCGGAGTCCACATGTGGAAGGGTACCAGCGCAACTTTAAAGCCCAGCCCGATCAGAATCAGCCCTGTACCAACCAGCAGCAGGGTTAAATCCGCGCTTCCAGAGGAGATTCCTGCAACGATTCCAGCCAGGGAGGTTGTGCCGGTCGCTCCAAAACTGAGCGCGACGCCATAGACTACAAAACCACCTGCGAAAGCACCTAATAAAAAGTACTTCAGGGCGGCTTCTTCAGAGGCAGGATTCGGACGGGCAAATCCAGCCAGGATATAAAGGGGGATAGAAAGCAGTTCCAGAGCTAAAAAGACCACGATCAAATCAGCGGCCTGAGCCATTAAGATCATTCCGCTGATGGAGTACAGCAGCAAGGGATAAAACTCTCCCCGGTTAATTTCCATCCTCTCCAGATAACGATACGCTAACGCTATGCCGGCCAAACCACTCCCGACAAACAAGATCTGCAGGAAGCTGGAAAAACCGTCGATTTGAATCATCCCATAAAATGCGCTGGCTTTTACACCAAAGTTAAGAATGGAAAGAAACAGTACGATGGCCAAACCAACGGCAGCCAGGATGGCGGTTAACCCCTTTACCTTTCGGGTGACAAAAAGGTCCAGAAGCAGGAGTATACTGGCCCAGCCAACCAGGAAAATCAAGGGAAGAATAGCAATAAAATCTATAATCTTCATAGGTTTTACCCAGGACCTTTAATACATCGCCATTGAAGCTGCCTGAATGAGAGTGAGCAGCTTTTCTACCGCAGGTGCCATCAAAGTGAAGAACGGTTTGGGATACAGTCCGATCCAGAAGATCAGGATTACCAGGGGAACGATGGTAACCAATTCCCTCACGGTGAGGTCCTTAACCGCTTTGTTTTCTTCCTTGTCGAGAGGACCAAGGAATAATTTCTGGAACATAAACAACAGGTACACCGCTGCCAGGATGACTCCCAGCGCCGATAAACCGGCATACCAGGGAGAGCCAATGGCTTTCGAACCAAAGGCACCCAATAGAATCGGGAATTCTCCGGCGAACCCATTTAAGCCGGGCAGTCCCATGGAAGATAAAGTAACCACCAGGGTTAACGCGCCATACAGCGGCATCACTTTCCACAAGCCGCCAAAATCATCCATCTCCCGGGTATGGCGCCGCTCGTAAATAATGCCAACCAGGAGGAACAATGCGCCGGTGCTGATACCGTGGTTTACCATCTGTAAAATGCCGCCCTGGATTCCTTGCTGATTGAGAGCAAATAAGCCAATCATCACAAACCCAAGGTGGCTGACCGAGGAATATGCAACCAGTTTTTTTACATCCCTCTGGTAATAAGAAACAGCCGCTCCGTACAAGATGCCAATCACGGACAGCAGCGCCATCCAGGGAGCCAGTCGAATGGCTGCCTGCGGGAACAAGGGGATATTAAAACGGAGGAATCCGTAGGTTCCCATCTTAAGCAGCACGCCAGCAAGGATCACAGACCCTGCGGTGGGAGCCTGCACGTGAGCATCCGGGAGCCAGGAATGCAGCGGCCACATCGGCACCTTGATTGCAAAAGCGGCTGCAAAGGCCAGGAACAGCCAGAGCTGGGTTTGGGCCGGGATGCCGCCCAGAGTCACCAGGTCCGGAACGGAGAAGGATCCCTGGTAAATGCCCAACCATAAAATCGCCAGCAGCATCAATACTGATCCGGCCATGGTATAGAGGAAAAACTTCACGGCGGCATACATCCGCTGGGGACCTCCCCAGATTCCTATCAAAAAATACATCGGGACCAGTGTGAATTCCCAGAAAATATAAAACAGGAACAGATCCTGGGCTAAAAATACACCCATCATGCCTACTTCCAGGAGCAGGAAAAAGATCATGAAGTCCTTAACACGCTCCTCAACTGCTGTCCAGGTGGAAAGAAGGGAGATGGGGGTTAAAAACGCTGTCAGCAATACCAGTAATATACTTAACCCATCCACACCCATCTGGTAGGAAATTTCCCAGCCGGCTATTTCGATCCAGGACAAATTAATCACCAGCTGAAGATCAGGATTATTGGCGTCAAAGAGAGTTAAAATCCAGATCGATAATCCAAAAGTGATTAAGGATATGATCAGCGCCGTCCAACGGATTTCCTTCTTCTGCTCTTGTTTGAAAAACAGGATCACCAGCACTCCCACCAGCGGGAAGAGGGTGACCAAATTGAGGGGATTCGTGAAAAAAGTCATAACAATCGGTCCTCCATTATCCGTTGAAGCTCACTCAATCAACGTTTACTGCAGAATCAAATAACCCAGAAGCACAACCACACCCGCAAAAACTGCCAGGGCATAGTTCCGCACATACCCGGTTTGCAGCTTCCGGAATTGGGAAGCCAGGAACTGGAATAATTTTGCCAATCCTTTGGATACTCCATCAATAATACCTAAATCAATCGGTTCAGCGAGAATCCTGGCGGTCTGGCGGTAAAAAACGCCAATTACTTTGTCATGGAACCAATCATGCCAGAAATCCCAATCCACTTTGATCGAAAGGAATTTAGCCAGGTCGATATATCGATTGATAAAAAGGAACTCATATATTTCATCCACATACCATTTGCGGTTCATTCCAGTAAAAATCGGTCCAAATATTTTCTTCAGCGGATCAGCCTGATTCTCCTTGAGCGGCTTTCGGCCGTACAACAGCCAGGCCAGGAAAATGGCAAGGATTGCCAACCCGGTTGAAATTAAAGCAATCTGAAGGTTAAACTCACCGGCGTGAATAGGCAGGTGAAATGCCTCAAAGGTATGTTCCAGCCAGTTGGTAAATGAGTGAACTCCAGGGAGATTTAGAATCCCCCCCAGCGCTGCCAAAGCCGCCAGAGCGATTAATGGACCGGTGATAATCGGTGGACTTTCCTCTGCCTGAGCAGCTGCTGGGTGGCGGGCTTCGCCAAAGAATACCAGCCAGATCTGCCTTCCCATATAAAATGCAGTGAAGAAAGCTGCAATGGCAAGTAAGATATATACCGGGAAGTTAAGCTGGAAGGCTTCCGCCAGGATTTCATCCTTGGAGAAGAATCCAGCCAGGGGTGGAATACCGGACAGCGCTACTGCACCCACCAGGAATACCCAGAAGGTAACCGGCATTTTTTTCCTTAAACCACCCATCAAACGCATATCACCCGGATCAAAAGCTTCCTCTCCATGGTGATCTTCATGATCCAGATGGTGATGTCCGCGTTCAATACCCAGGATGACTGATCCCGCAGAGAGAAACAACAGCGCTTTAAAGAATGCATGGGTAACCAGGTGGAACATGCCCGCCACGGTCGCGCCCATCCCAACTGCAGCCACCATAAACCCTAATTGACTGATCGTGGAATAAGCCAGTACTTTCTTCAGATCATATTGTCCAACAGCAATCGTGGCCGCAAACAGGGCGGTGATCCCACCCACCAGAGCAACCGCGGCTTGTGCCTCCGGAACAGCACTGTAAAGAGGAGCGGATCGGGCTACGAGGTAAACACCGGCAGTGACCATCGTTGCAGCATGGATTAATGCCGATACCGGGGTTGGCCCAGCCATAGCATCCGGCAGCCAGACAAATAACGGGAGCTGGGCAGACTTTCCAGTCACGCCGAGCAGCATAAATAATGTAATCGCCAGGATTGCTCCTGGTTGGGCTTCTGCGATCTGATGAACCTGGGAAAATACCTCACCAAAGGACACTGTGCGGAAGGTCCAGAACATAGTAAACCCGGCCATTAAAAATCCAAAGTCTCCCACTCGGTTGGCAATAAAAGCTTTACTGCCTGCCAGGGCATTTTCTATCCCGGGTCTTCCCAGGAGATCTTTGTCATACCAGAAACCAATTAATAAATATGAACACAGCCCCACTCCCTCCCAGCCGACAAATAACATCAAATAGTTGTCAGCGCTGACCAGGATCATCATGGCAGCAATAAAGAGGTTAAAGAACACAAAAAATCGCTGATATCGTCCCAGGTCTCCCTTAAAGCGGACATCTTCATGCATATATCCGATGGCGTAAATATGAATCAGTGTTCCAACACCGGATACAACCAGCATCATTGTGGTAGATAATGTGTCCACCCGGATGGTCCAATTCAGCTGTAAATCACCAATCGAAATCCATTCCGCCAGGGGGAGGATTGCCCCTTCAGGATAGGACAGCAGGGAAACAGCCAGCAATGCCGAAACCAGGAAAGACAATCCGGATGCGCTGCTGGCAAGAATACCAATTGTCTTTTCCTTCATCTTTCCGCCAAAAGACATGTTAATCAGCAGTCCGATAACCGGGAAGAATATGATCCAGGGGGCTAAAGAAAAGAATTCCAGTCCTTGGGTGACAGCTTCACTTAAGAGCATAAGTTTCTCTCGGTTAAATCTTTCAGCCCTTCAGGCTGCTTAACTGGTCTACATCGATGCTGTGTTTAGTGCGGAAAATAGTAACAATCAATGCCAATCCCACAGCAACCTCTGCTGCAGCGACAGTCATTACAAAAAATACAAAAATTTGGCCGCTGAGAACCTGGTGTTGATTGGCAAAGGCCACAAACGCCAGGTTAGCCGCATTCAGCATTAACTCAATCCCCATAAAGATAATAATTGCATTCCTGCGGATCAATACACACACCGCACCGATGGTGAATAAAATCGCAGAGAGGGTAATGTAATAGGAAATGGGAATCATAATAAAATCTCCCGTGCTTAATCTTCCTTGGTGAGGACAATCGCACCGATCATACCCACCAACAACAATATAGAAGTGATTTCAAAAGGAAGCAGGTACTGATTAAAAAGCTCAAGACCAATGGCTTCCGGGCCTCCAAATTTGGTTCCAATATCCCCGAGCAGCGCGCCCCCCCTGACCTGGAAGAAGAATAAACTGGCAATTTCTCCTAACAGCACCACACCCAGACCAATCGCTAATCGGCGCTGCCAGAGATTTTCACCGCTGGTCTTCAATTTTTTGGTCCCCAGGAGCATGATCACAAATAGGAACAAAACCATGATTGCTCCCGCGTAAACCGTCACCTGTGCCATCGCCAGGAAAGGAGCATTTAATAACAAATAATAAATTGCGACTGTGATGAAGTTCAACACCAGGAATAAAGCCGCGTAAACCGCGTTGCGGCTGAACAACAATCCCAAAGCCGCTCCTATTGAAATCAGGGCCAAAATGAGAAAAAATATCAAATTAGCTGTCATAATTCTCCGGTGTTACAATTCCTTTTTTTCCAGATAACTATTTTCCATTAATCACAGATCTTGTTTTAGACAGGATCCTTCATCTGGGGGATGGAACGGGTGTACACACCCGGTTCAACTTTTCTTGGTGTCGCCAGTGCGGGATCAGTCACTGGATCCAATAATTTCTCTTTGGTGAAAAACGCTTCGCTGCGATCCAGGTAAGCCAACTCATAGATCTTTTCCAATACGATGGCTTCTGTTGGACAGGCATCTGCACAAAAACCGCAATAAATGCACCGCATTAAGTTGATTTCATAAGTTGCGGCATAACGCTCACCGGGCGAGTAGCGTGCCTGGTCCGTATTTTCTGCCGGTTTCACAAAGATAGCATCAGCTGGACAAGCCGCAGCGCACAAAGCACAGCCTATACATTTTTCCAATCCATTGTCATATCGCTTGAGGGCATGTCTTCCCTTAAAACGCGGTTTAACCGGTTTTTTTTGTTCCGGGTATTGAATCGTTACCGGTTTCTCAAACATGGAACGAAAGGTCGTCCACAGCCCCCGGAAGATTTCATTCACCCTCAGCAAATCAGGTATCTTCATAAAATTACTCCGACCCGTAAATCGGCATCACCCAAAAAGCACAATCACTACAGCGGTGACAAAAACATTGATCAGGGCGGCTGGCAGCATGATCTTCCAACCGAATGCCATCAACCGATCGTAACGGAAGCGCGGTAAAGTCCCGCGTACCCAGATCATAACAAACAGCAAAATAAAAATCTTAATCAATAAATACACTGGACCCAACCATGGCAGGCTATCTACCCAGGGACCGCTGTATCCGCCCAGGAATAAAGTTGCCGCGATAGCGCTGACAGCAATCATCTTGATGTATTCCGCCATAAAAAACAATGCGAACTTCATCCCTGAATACTCTGTATGATATCCACCTACCAACTCCTGCTCGGCTTCCGGCATATCAAAAGGCGCCCTGTTGATCTCTGCCAGGACAGCCAGGAAGAAGATCACAAATCCCAGGGGTTGTTGAATGATGTACCAGGTCGTTTCCTGCTGCTTTTGGACGATCTGGGTCATGCTCATGGAATCCGCTAATAAGATAGGACCCACAAAAGCCAATCCTAAAGATAATTCGTAACTGACAATCTGGGCTGTTGATCGCAGACTGCCCAGGAGCGGGTATTTACTATTCGATGACCATCCAGCAATCACGATCCCGTAAACGGCAATGGATGTAACCGCCATGATATACAATACACCCACATTAATATCCGCCAGGTAGAGTGGAATCTCCCTGCCGAATAAAGTAATCGATGTGCCCCAGGGAACTACCGCCCAGATGATCAGGGACGGTAAAACCGTGAGGACCGGAGCCAGCAGGAATAAAAACTTATCTGCCTTGGCCGGGATTAATTCTTCGTTAAAGATTAACTTGATCGCATCCGCGACCGGCTGCAGCAGCCCTGCCGGGCCAGCCCGGTTGGGACCGATCCTGGTTTGGATCCGGGCCAGTGCGCGGCGCTCATAATAGGTGGTATAAGCAAATCCTACTATTCCAAACAGGAGCAGTATGATCGACTTAATCACCCATTCAAGTACTAAAAAGATGTCCATAAAATAAGCCTTCTAAAATCAGCTGGCCGGGTTACTTAACCGCTTTTACCACTACATCCTCAGGTCCATCCAGGGTTATCCCCATGCTGCGGGGGATCAATACCACACCTTCAGGCACCAATGGGTCCAGTTGAACGGATCCTTCATATTTGTTTTTACCGAGTTTTATTTCAACCCGGTTATTTCCTGACAGGCCCAGTTTTTCTGCGTCTAATGGATGAATGATCAGCTGGGTTTTTATCAACCGGGGATGCAGAATCTCTGATGTGGTGATCATGATCCCCTGGTCATATAGGCGAGTCACCGGTACAGCAAGGGTTCCCTTTCCAAACTTCGCCTTAGGCTGAATAATTTTTCCTGGTGATAGTCCTGTTTTTTCCGCAGCAGGGGATAATTGGACGCCAACCCCACTGGTATTTTTAAAGACGGTTCCTGTGTAGGAAAGAGCATCCTTGCTCACCAGCGGACTCTGCTCCGGGGCATATTGCAGATCCCCCAATGTGAGGGAAGCATAACCAGATTTGGATTTTATAATTTCTTTCAGCACTTCTTCTGCAGATCCATCGATCAGATCCAATCCCAGCATTTCACCCAGTTTTGCCGCGATCTCATAATCAGCCAGGCACTCCCCTTTGGCCGGAAGAGCTTTCTCAAATAGCTGCACGCGCCTTTCGCCGGAAGTAAACGTCCCTGCCTTTTCGGTAACCGCCAACACCGGTAGAACCAGGTCAGCCTGGGCGGCGGTTTCTGTCAGGAACAACTCCTGGACGAGGAGGAATTTCCCGCTGAGATCATCAATCACCCCGTCACCTACTGGATCCGCGCCAGCGATGATCAATGAGTCAGCTCCCTTCAGGGTTTTATGGATATTTTCCTCGGGTCTAAAGCCCATATCCCAGGCGCCCTGGGTATTGGCTCCACGCCAGACAGCGATCAAGCCGTTATTCTTTTTACCAACATGTTTTGTTTTGATCAATAAGTTCGCACAAGCCTGGGCTAAAGCGCCCGAAGCCTGCAAGTTCAGTCCTTCATTGCCAAACAGGACTATGCCATTTTCCGCCTCTTTAAAAATCCGGGAAGCTTCGCTGTTTTTCTCCAGTAAATCCAGCACGGTTTTGGCTTCTTTTCCGTATTGATATCGCAGGGAAATATCCGCAAATTGATCCAGCTTGGTTTCGCGGGGGTTGGCCACAATCAGGGAGGCGCCGCGTTCTGCGGCCGTTTTGATCCGCAGCCACCACAGGGGGGCTTCTTCCTCTAAATCACAGGCAACCACCAGGATGGCTGTACCTGGTCCCAGCTCCTGGATTGAGGTGCCCCGGCCGAGGCCGACCTGGGCTGTGAGGTCACCGCCAGCCATTGTCGAATACAAGACACTCTTTCCTTCCAACCCTTCTGTCAATCGGTCCAGTTGATATAAATCCTCGTTCGCTAAACGGCCGCCAACCAGCGTAACCAGGCCTTCCGGGTGAGTTGTAAAGCGTTCAGCAGCCAGCTTAAATGCTTTTTGCCAGGATACAGGTTTTAATTCTCCTTTCGAGTTCCTGGCCAGCGGTTTTGTCAATCGGTCTTTGCTGGCCGTGAAATGATGGGCAAAACGGCCTTTATCACAAATCCAGAGTTCATTAACCCACTCATTCTGACGGGGCATCACTCGCTGGATTGTTTTTCTTCCCGTTTTGGGATCCAGGCGGGTATTTAACGTGATATTGCAGCCTACCGGGCAGTGGGAACAAATGGAGGGGCTGGCATCCATTTCCCAGGTCCGGGCTTCAAACCTGAAATCTACCGTTGTCAGCGCGCCCACTGGACACAAATCCGTGGTATTGCCTGACCAATAACTGTCAAATGGTGGATTGGAATAAGAAACAATATTTGTTTTACGTCCCCGGTCGTAAAACGCCAGGACCGGGTCAGCGGCGATTTCTTTCTGGAATCGAACACACCGGCCGCACTGGATGCAGCGTTCCTGGTCCAGGGTTATCAGATCTCCCAGGGGAAGATGTTTGCCTAAATGGATTTTTTCTGCCAGGGGGAATCGGCTGTCAGCCAAACCATATCCAAAGGTCAGCTCTTGCAGAGAACACTCGCCACCTTTATCACACACAGGACAATCCAGAGGGTGAGAGGTGAGAATAAACTCTAAGGTATCTTCCCTGGCTTTAATGACTTTTTCGTTTGAAGTATGAACTACCAGCCCTTCAGCAACCGGCACTGTGCAGGCTGTTTCTAAATTTCCGGAAAAATATATCTGCGGTGTTCCATCCTCTTCGAGGAGCAGTTCTCCAGTGCTCCTGTCCCGCTGCGGACGTCCAATTTCAACCAGGCAGATCCGGCAGGCACCAACCGGTTCTAATTTCGGATGGTAGCAAAAGACCGAAATATCAATCCCTACTGATTTGGCAGCATCGACAACCTTAATACCTTTCTCAACTGTGATCTGCTGGTCGTCGATCGTCAATGTGACTTTATCACTCATATGCTATCCGTAAAGTCTTCCTCTATTCTGGGTCTTTTGGCTCTCTGCCGAAATCTTCCGGGAATCTCTCAATGCTGGTTAATACGCCCATCACTGAGAATTCACCCAAGGCGCAGAGACATTTGCCCTGGATATTTTTAGCTACGTCGTACAGCAGTTGGATTTGTTCTACCGGCTTATCATTGGCATGGATTTGCCTTGTAAGATAACTCATCCAGTAAGTTCCCTCCCGGCAGGGAGTGCATTTTCCACAAGATTCATGGTTAAAGAAATCAACCGTTTTTTTAATCACCCAATCCATACTGATAGTTTCATCGATGACAATAACTGAACCTGACCCGACATCCGATCCTAATTTTCGGAGAGAGGCATATTCCAGAGGGGTATCCAAAACTTTGTCACTTGCTCTCAGAATCGCCGATGAAGCTCCTGCTGGCATGATCGCTTTTATCCGGGCATCATTGAGTATTCCGCCTCCATGTTCAAAAATCAGTTCCCGGTATGTGGAACCGAAAGGCAGCTCGTAGTTGCCAGGTTTTTTTACACGCCCAGAAAGAGAGAAGATTTTCACTCCCGCTGAATCTTCCGTTCCAAGTTCCCGATACCAGTCCGCTCCCTTTTCCAGGATCAGCGGGACATTGGTAAAAGTTTCCACGTTATTAACCACGGTTGGTTTACCGTATAAACCAAACGATGGCGGGAACGGGGGCCTCAGGCGAGGTTGTCCTCTTTTGCCTTCCAGGGATTCCAGCAAAGCGGTTTCCTCACCACAAATGTAGGCTCCGGCTCCCAGATGGGTGTTGATCTTTAAGCTGTAATCCGTACCGAACAGGTTTTCTCCCAACAAGCCCCCATTTTCCAGTTCAGTTATCTTCGCATCCAGGAACTCCGCCAGCTGCCAGAATTCCCCCCGCAGATAAATATAGGCCGAGTGAGCGCCCACCGCGTAGGAACCAATCGCTACACCTTCCAGGAACTGCAGTGGATTTTCTTCAATAATTTCGCGGTCCTTAAATGTGCCTGGTTCTGACTCGTCAGCATTAGCCACCACATAATGCGGCCAATTGCCCTGATCCATAAAAGACCACTTCAGCCCAGTTGGGAATCCTGCGCCTCCCCTTCCCCGCAACCCTGAGGCTTTGATAATCTCAGTTACCTGATCGGGATCCAATCTGGTGACCGCATTTTTGAAAGATTCAAAACCGCCCAGGTTTTGATAAACCTTCAGTTCTTTAATGTCCGGGATATCGCGGTGGCGGAGGAGAACAAAATCACTCATTTAGACCCCTCCTGGTCTGTCCCTTCGCTCGCATGCCAGTCCTGGATTAATTCCAGTGTGTTTTTAAGGCTGCAATTTTCGTGATATGAAATCCCATCTTTTCCCTGCACCTGATACATGGGCGCTTTATCACAAGCTGCCAGGCACTTTACTTCCTCGACAGTTACCAGGCCATCTTGGGTGGTTTCTCCCGGATTAATCTTGAGAGCTTCACACAAACCCTTTAAGAAATCTTCCGATCCTCTCAAGGCACAGCATAAATCTGTACAGACCTGAATGCGATAGGTGCCGGCTTTTTGATCATGGAATAAAGTATAAAAACCCACCAGGGTCGCGACTTCGGTTTCCTGGAGATCCAGAATCTGGCTGATCTCTGATAAAACCTCCTTCTGGATGTAACTCTCTTTTCGCTGAGCCAGGAATAACAACGGCATTAAAGCTGATCTTTTCCTCTCTGGAGGATATTTTGCCAGGATCTTTTTTATCTCTTTGGGGTATTTGGATAACAAATCGTTCACCGGTCAATATCTCCCAGGACAATATCAATGCTGCCGATTATCGCTACCAAATCTGCCACAAGGTGCCCTTTTGCCATAACAGGGAGTGCCTGCAAATTGGCGAAGGACGGCGTTCTCCAATGCGCCCGATAGGGTTTTGGTCCTCCATCCGATTCCAATAATACACCCAACTCACCTCTGGGAGATGAGACTGGCACATAGACGGAACCTTTCGGCGCATCAAATCCCTCGGTCCAGAGTTTAAAATGATGGATCAGGGCTTCCATGCTGGTTCCAAGTTCCGATCGGGGAGGAGGGATAAATTTTCTATTATCGCTCCGGATAGGACCCTCGGGTAATTTATCCAGGGCTTGCTGAATAATCCACACTGATTCCCGCATCTCCTGAACACGAATAATATAGCGGCTGAATACGTCTCCATTTTCTCCAAGGGGCACATTAAAATCGTATTGTTCATAACCGGAGTATGGCCTGACTTTCCTTAGATCGTAATCCACTCCGGACCCACGTAAGCTGGGACCAGTCATACCCCACCGGACAGCCTCCTGCCCGCTGATCACGGCAATTCCTTTGGTCCTGTCAACAAAGAGTGGGTTTTTGGTTAACAAATCCTCATACATCTGGATCCGTTTTGGAAACAACCCGATAAAGTCACGGACAGCATCCTCAAATTCAACCGGCACTTCCCGCCACAGACCTCCGGGGCGGATAAAGGTGGTCATCATCCGCTGGCCGGATACCAGTTCAAAAATATCCAGGATGAGTTCCCTCTCCCGGAAGCAGTACAAAAACACAGATTGCGCAGCCAGGTCCAAGGCCTGGGTGGCCAGCCAGATCAAGTGTGAAGCAATCCGCTGCAATTCAGCCAAAATGACCCGGAGTGCCTGGGCCCGTTCCGGCACATCCAAATCCACCAGTTTTTCAACAGCCAGACAATAGGCCAGGTTGTTTCCGATGGTGTTCAAATAATCCATGCGATCCGTCAGCACTTCTGCCTGCTGGTAGGTTTTTCCCTCCATGGTTTTTTCAATGCCAGTATGGAGGAATCCAATATCCGGAATGCAGCTGACAATCGTCTCTCCATCCAATTCCAGCAGTAAGCGCAGCACACCATGGGTGCTGGGATGCTGTGGCCCCATGTTCAGGAGCATGGTTTCCCCGCTCACAGCCCTGTCAGATACCAGGTTTTTGATTTCTTCCAGGGTCACTGAAGTTACTTCATTGTGGATGGGCATACGTTGTCCTTAAAAACACAATCCAGTTATTCTGTTGCCCGGGGTTTACCGCGAGCGATTTCTTCAGCGTTAAAAGTAAAACTGGTTTCTTCAACCTTGAGAGGGGCATCTTTGCGCAGGGGATGTCCTTCCCACCCCTTGGGCAGCAGTATGCGTCTTAAATCTGGGTGTCCGGTAAAACTAATTCCAAACAGATCCCAGATTTCTCTTTCATACCAATTGGCGTTTGGATAAATCGGTACCAGGGAAGCGGTGCTGGGATCATCTTCTGAAACTGGTGTTCTCAGGAAAATTCGGCTATCATACTGGCGAGAATGCAGTTGATATACAATTTGAAAACGGGGTTGTTTCCGGCGCCAGTAATCTACAACGGTTTCATCTGTTAAAACCTCAAAGGAGAAATCATCCCGGAGAATCCGGCAGACGTCCAGGATTGATTCTTTTTTTATCAGCAGGGTAACCTGATCCCGGAAAGTGCTCAGCTCCGCGTTATATTTTTCTTGAATCGCTTCTACTGCAGCTTGAAGGTTCTTATTCATTTCAGCTCCGGACCATTAAGCCCATTCTGTGATACCTTCCTGGTTTACCTTGTCATAGAGGACTAAGATGCCATGAATTAACGCTTCGGGACGGGGGGGACAACCAGCAACATAAACATCCACCGGGAGCACTTCATCCACACCCTGAATGATGGCATAGTTATTAAATATGCCGCCATTGGACGCGCAGTCGCCCATAGCGAGCACCCATTTTGGAGTGGGCATTTGATCATACAGCCTTCTTAAGACTGGGGCCATTTTATTGGTTACGCGCCCGGCAACAATTAACAGATCCGATTGGCGGGGGCTGGCCCGCATTAATTCCATTCCAAAACGGCTCATATCATAATGGGACGACTGGGCTGCCATCATTTCAATTGCACAGCAGGCCAGGCCGGACAACAACGGCCACATGGCCCGCGTGCGGCTCCAATTGACGACGTTTTCCAAGGTAGTGGTTATAAACCCCAGATTTCCCGCTTTTTCCTCTAATCCCATTCCAGGGCTCCTTTTTTCCAGGCATAAACATAACCAACCAATAAGATCAGGATAAATACCAGCATTTCAATTAAACCGAACAAACCCAGGCGTTTAAACACAACTGCCCAAGGCAAGAAAAAGATCACTTCAATATCAAACAGGATGAATAAGACTGCAACTAAGTAGAAATGGACCGGCATCTGCCGAGTACCCGGTCCAATAGGATCCATACCAGATTCGTAGGGCATGCTCTTTGCTTCTGTTGGTCGTTTGGGTCCAAATAAATGACCCAGGACAATCACGAGTACTGCCAAAGCTGTCGCTAAGATGATGAGGATGGCGATCGGGATATATTCGGCAATCATAAGATTTTACACCCTAAGATGGTCACTTTTTCCCTATCTTGTGAAGTATAACACAAACAGTATATGATAAATGTCCTGAACGACTTGAAAGAAATATCATGCTCTCTAAGCTAACCTGGGAAGACAAAATTTTAGAAAACCGTGGTTAATCCTGAGAGAACTGTTCCAGCCAGTAATCAATTTCAAGGTTGGCTTGATCAGGATCCTCGGTCTTTTCCCCCTCGAACCGTTTCTGTGATTGTCCCTTCCTGAGCAGTTCAGCAAATTCTGGCGCAGTCAGAACGCGGCTTTGAATACTTCTGGCTTCTGCCAGGATTTCGCGATCGGAACTTACTACCGTCCAGTTTTTCGATTCTTTCCCGAGTTGGGATAATCTGGCCTTGATAGCATTATCTGCGGTTGAACTTTTCCGCACAAAAACAGCCTTCACCAATCCGCGGTTTATGCTCCGGGACTGACCAGCCGGCGCGTGGTCGAAATATACTTCAATCTTTGTTCTGCCCAAATTTGCGAATTTACCCAAAACCTGGATGAGGCCAATTTCATCATCCAGATCCTGTAAACTCAGACCGGGCAAATGGGGTATTAAATTATGACCGTCTATGATGTATGGCATATTCGAAAACCGTCTTCCAGATCCAGATTATTTTCCTGCCTTAAAATCATTAATATGCTATGATGGAGTACAGTCCAGACCATTATACCAAAGGTGATTCTGACCATGAATCAAGCCAAAAAATTGACCTTTTATGTTGTATTAAATGTAGTCGTTTCCGCAGTAACCATCTTGGCGGTGCTTTATTTATGGGAAAATACCCGCTTGAAGAACCTCTTGATTGATGGTTCAGGTCCCGCTGCTGAGATTTCTCGGTCAGACTCATCCGGAGATCCAGTAGAGGAAACCTCCAATTTAAAAATCGAGATCGGCGAGGTCGGCGGGGTGGGGAACCTGGCGACAGAATACATTCGGTTAACCCGGCCAGGTACGGATGCTGAGGATACTATCTCTCTCAAGGACTGGCAGATTAAAGATGAGGATAACCACAAGTACTCCATTCTGGAACAATCAGGATTAGCGAGTTTAGAACTCCACAGCCAGGGAGCAGTGAATATTTACACCAAGGCTGGGGATTCCAACCCCATTGAACTTTACCTGGGTTTATCGGATCCAATCTGGCAGCCCGGGGAAACTGTCACCCTGCTTGATCCTCAGGGGGAAATTCACGATACATACCTGATTCCTTAATTACGATTTTACAAAAAACTCCGGTAGCTTTGGTTCCCAATCAACATGCCCGGCAATTTAATATCAGAGGTATATTGGTAAACCCCAGTCACCTTGCCATAGGCATCCTTTAAATGGTCCAATCTACTTTCTTCTCGTGAGTCATCTCGCATAGTTAATTCCATCTAAAGTGTTTACTTAAAGATCAGCTTTCTTAAGTTTTTCCGTAATGCATGCGTGAATTCCTTTCGGTTCTACCAAAATAGGTAAAAGGAGATTCCAAAAGTGACCGGGTTATTAGTCGACCGGGTAGAAAAAGAGGGTAGTTATGGTATTCTTTCCCTGGTTAGTAAACCTGATTGACATATCAGGTTTGCCTGGTTATAATGAATTTATGGAATCAGAATTTTTACCGGCCCAACAGGCCCTTTTAGAAGATGCGGCCCAGCGTGACCTGGTCACCGCCAGGCGCAAGCTCCTGGTGGAATTTTTATCCCGGGAGCGCTACCTGACCCGTACGGGGTTGATGAACAGGGTGGAAATGGCCCTTGGAAAAGGGTGTTTTGGCGATTCATCCTGGGAGGATGTCTTTTACCGGGATATGCGAGCAGTGAAAAAATCTTTTCGGGCAGCCGGATTTGACCTGGCATACAGCCGCAACAAGAAGCGTTCTGGCTACTACCTGAAAGGCGAAGGGGAGCTGGGTCAGAGAGTTGCCCGGCAGATTCAGGGCGCCGTAGCCGAAGTGGATCCCAGGCAGGTGGCTGTAACGCGAAAACTCAGTCCGGCTGAAAGAGCTCAACAGGGACTTTCGATCACCAATCTTGCCCATCGGGTAACATCCTATCGTAAGTCACAAGAGGGAATTGGCCATGGCTGAGACAATCCTTGAGTACAACGAGTTTGTCCTGATGGTCCTGGATGCCCTTGAGGAATCCAACATCCCCTACCTGATCGGAGGAGCTGTAGCGGCCTGGGCCTGGGGCGAACCCAGAGCCACCAGGGATCTTGATTTGGTCGTCCAGGTCCCGGAAAGCGCAGCGGATAAACTATCGAAAGAGCTGGAAAAGCGGGATATGCCCCTACCCGCAGAGATCATCCGCGAGCGTGTGAAAGACAGGCGGGGAGATTTGCCCTTAAATACTATCCATGGAGTAAGTGGTTACAAAGCGGATCTGTACATCCTGCGGGAAGGGGATGATTTTCGGGAAGAAGCTTTCCGGCGACGAGTACTGGTTGATCTAGGGCCCGGGTTGGGGGAGGTCTATCTTCACACACCGGAGGACTTGATCATCAATAAATTGTTGTACTACAGCATCAGCGAACAAACCAAGCATATCCGTGATATTACTTCCATCGTCCAAACCATGGGGAATCAACTGGACACTGCATATATCGACAAATGGGTGGCAGTAAAAGAACTCCAAAATCTCTGGAATTCTCTTCAGCTTCAAATCCAATCGATAGACTAATACAAGGAGCTTAATAATGGCAGATTCAGGTGATAACAAGAAGACGATAGTAAATTCTTGGAACGAATGGGATCCCCTGAAGCATATTATTGTCGGCAGGGCCGATGGCACCATGGTCCAGGCCCCAGAGCCTGCCATCGATCGGGATTGGCCGGATTACGGATTCCCCTTGGGCACATATGGTCTTCTGCCAAAAGAGATGGAAGATAAAGCCAATCAACAGCTGGATAATTTCGCTAAAATCCTCGAAAAACGGGGAATTAAGGTCGATCGACCCACCCCGCTGGATTTCAGCCAGGAGGTCCAGACGCCTGATTGGACCCAGAAATCCATGTTTGGCTGCATGCCGCCCCGGGATTTATTATTAACTGTAGGTAATGAGATCATGGAAACGACCATGTCTCAGCGGGCACGCTGGTTTGAGTATCTTGCTTATCGGCCGTTGCTGGAAAGGTATTTCAAGGAAGATCCCAATTTTAAATGGTCTGCAGCGCCTAAACCTCGCCTGACCGATGAGTCTTATAAGCCTGATTATTGGCGTGAATGGGAAAAGAAATCCAAAGAAGAAAAGGAAAAAGCAATCCACGAGCGCGATTGGGTTATAACAGAAAAAGAACCCCTTTTTGATGCTGCAGATCTATCCCGGGCCGGGAAAGACCTATTTATTTATCATTCCTCTGTAACCAATCAGGCAGGGATCGATTGGCTGGGGCGGTATTTTTCTGACCACCGCCTGCATGTGGTCTGGTTCTATGAAGACAATCCCATCCACATGGATGCCACATTTGTGTTTTTACGGCCTGGTTTGGCATTGACTAATAAAAAACGGATTCCACTAACTCCCAATTTTTACGAGTTTTTCAAAAAGAATGACTGGGAGCTCGTAGAATGCGCTGAACCGGCCCTGCCCGGATACCCGCCCCTGTCTTTTTGCAGCCGCTGGTTGTCCATGAATACCCTGATGCTGGATCAAAATACCATTTGTGTAGATGCCCAGGAAAAGGATCAAATGGAGCAATTCGACAAACTTGGTTTTGACGTAATACCAGTCGAGTTTGCCGATGTAAGTGCCTTTGGAGGAGGACTGCACTGCGCTACTGCTGATGTTTACAGGGAAGGAAAATGTGAAGATTATTTCCCCAAACAGATACCAGGGTTTTAATTGAAGATCATTAACAAAGGAGAATAATTAGCCAAAACGAAATGTAAGCATCATTGGGGCTGCGGGATGAGATTTCCAACGATTTTATATTGATTTAGGCCCAATTATGATGGAACTTGTGGATTCAGTAGACGCTGTCTTCCCCCATCGATATTAAATCAAAAACCCCTTTCTGTCAGAGAAAGGGGTTTGATCCTTTAGGCGCTCACCAGAGGTCGGAATTTATATCCATAGACCAGCAGCCCTCTCTCGTCTCCATCGGATCGAATCTTCCGGGTGATCATCTCAACCGGCATGCCAATCTCAACCGGCTGATCGCCAAGGTCTGTTAATTGAGCAGTCACGACCGGGCCTTCATCCAGTTTCACCAGCGCTACCGTGTAAGGGATAGTCTTTTCAAAGCCTTCCGGCGCGTTATATATATCGGTAAAGGAGTAAACCTCTCCCTTTCCGCTGAATTCAAATTCTGTTTTTGCCTCATCTCCACACTCCGGGCAAATATCCCGGGGAGGAAAAATCTTGGCATTACAGTGAGGGCAAACCTCACCGGTCAAAGCATAACGTTGTTTGTTCAAACGCCAATGACGTGGTATATCCATAAATATTTAACTCCTATACAAATCAAGGGTGCAGTATATACACCTGCCTTAGTATACAGGGGTCAAGCTATCAGGAACTATCAATTTTTCGAGGGAATAACCTTGGAAATGCTAAAAAAAGTGTTATTTCAGGGTGATTTTACCTCTCATTCTGACGTACTGGGCATAATCAATTTCCGTTCGCCTGTTTATATAGTCTTCCGTGGTTAAGGCTTTTCCCTTCCGATTTTGAATCTCCTCCGTAACCTGGATAGAAATGGCATCTGAGCCTGCTCCAGAGCCAAAGGAAACCAACAGGATTCGATCTCCTGGTTTTGCATCATCAAGGACTGCCGTCAGCCCGATTAAAGAAGATCCAGCGTAAACATTACCGATCCGAGGTGATAATAATCCTTTTTCCAGCTGAGCTTTTGAAAATCCCAGCTCTTTCGCCACCCGTTGGGGAAATTTGGTATTGGGCTGGTGAAAAATCACATAATCATAATCCTCCGGTAGAACCGACATTTCATCCATCAACGTGGAGGCTGCTTTTAATATGTGTTTAAAATAAGCCGGCTGCCCGGTAAAACGACCACCATGTTCAGGATACTTCTGGCCTTCTCTGCGCCAGAAATCAGGCGTGTCAGTGACATAGGAGGTTGTCCCTTCAATGATCGCCAGGGATTCTTTAGCTGGACCAATAATAAAGGCGCCGCCGCCCGCAGCAGCAGTATACTCCAGAGCATCCCCGGGTTTTCCCTGGGCTGTATCCATTCCCAAAGCAAGCGCATAATGACCCATCCCTGACCCTACCAGGGCGATTGCCGCCACGATGGCTTCCGATCCAGCTTTACAGGCAAATTCATAATCTGCAGCCTGGGTATACGGTGTAATCCCTAATGCTTCCGCAACGATAGTCGAGGTTGGTTTTACTGCATAAGGGTGGGATTCAGAGCCTACCCAGACTGCCCGGATTTCCCTGGGATCCACATCAGCTCGCGCCAGGGCATTACGCGCGGCTTCGATTGACATGGTAACTACATCTTCGTCCATACCCGGTACGGATTTTTCTACAATCGGTTCCATGTTTAAGCCGCCCTTCCAGATCCGGGAAATTTCTGTGGCAGGAAGCCTGTAGCGAGGCAGGTATGCGCCGTACCCGATAATACCCACTGGGTGAGCAGGTTTCATTACTCGATTTTTTTGTAGTTCGTTATCCATAATTTACTCGATTAAAACGGATTATATAGTCTGATTGTTTACTTCCAGCCGCCAAGGATCTCTTGAGCATGATCGATCCTGATCTTATTATCATTAATAAGCTGATCTGCCAGCTTGTTGATTTGATCTCCTTCAGCACCTGCGGTGATCGCAATCTGCCGGGCATGTAATCGCATGTGCCCTTTCTGGATGCCGTCTGTTGCTAAAGCACGTAAAGCAGCCAGGTTTTGGGCCAATCCCACAGACACAATGATTTCCGCTAATTCCTGGGCAGAATCCACACCCATGAGTTTTAGGGTTGCTTTTGCGCCGGGGTGCACCTGAGTCGCGCCGCCAACAATACCCACTGCGAGCGGCAATTCCAACTCTCCCCGCAAATTCCCGGATTGGTCCTCTGACCAGGTAGAAAGAGAACGATAAAACCCAAACCGGGCGGCATAGGCATGCGCGCCAGCTTCAACTGCTCTCCAATCATTTCCCGTGGCGAGCAGAACAGCGTCAATTCCATTCATTATGCCTTTGTTATGGGTCGCAGCCCGGTAAGAATCTGCCTCGGCAAATGCCCAGGCTTCAATGATTCCATCCCGGACCTGTTCTCCCGGGTAGTCATCAAAAGCCAAATTTTCTACAGGAATCGTGCATTCTGCCGAAGCCAATCTCCGGTCAGCTAAATTCGACAGAATCCTTAAATGAACTCTGCCCCCTGTAATTTCTTCCAGATCCGGCGCCAGTCTTTCACAGGCAGTATTCACAGCATTCGCACCCATGGCGTCTCTGACATCATAATATAAATGAACAACCAGGAAAGGACCGACAGCTGAATTTGTGATCAGTTTAACGTCAAGATCTTTTGGTCCTCCACCCAGATCTCTCAGAATCGGATCTACCTCAACCAGGGTGGCAAGTAATTGATCTTTTTTGTGCAGGATTGATTCTTTGGCGGAAGATAAGTCCGGCACATCAAGCACTTGCAGCTGCCCAATCATCACCGGATCGGAAGCCCGGGCAGAAAACCCCCCTCCTTCCCGGGCCAGTTTTGCCATAAATGATGCGCCTGCAACAACCGAAGGTTCTTCAATAACCATCGGCACCAGCACATCCCGACCATTAACCTGAAAGTTCAGGGCAATCCCCAGCGGCATGCTGAAGGTACCGAGGACATTTTCAATCATTTTATCTGCTGTATCCGCGGAAAGACCGTCCTGTCCGACCAGGTTCTTTAATTCTTGTGGAGTGAGATATCCGCCTTGACTCAACAATTGACGCCGTTTTTCAAGCGGCAAATCATAAAAGCCCTTGATCCGGGAACTTTTTTGCTCTTTACCCATAACAATTCTTTCCTGACCCGCATTATATGAAGTGCGTTTCTCAATAATAACAATACGTTATCAAGACTAGCAAAAACTATCAAAATCAGAAGGGATAAGGTAAAATGTGTCTTGGATGGTAACATGTCTGACAAATCAAAACAGGAATTAGAAGACCAGATCGGGTCTTTATATCAGGTAAGCAAGGACTTAGCCCGGGATTTATCTCTCGAGACTCTGTTATGGCGTATTGTGCGCCTGGCACAGGATCAGGTCGAGTCAGAATATGCTGCCCTGGCAATCCGGGATGATGATGGAACCGTGGTCAATTTTATCCATACCGGGATGTCGGAGGAAGAGATCAGCCTGATGCCCCATCCGCCGGAAGGCAAGGGCTTATTGGGGGAATTACAGAACAAACATGAAGTTATCCGCATCCCAGAAATCTTGAAAGATCCCCGTTCGATTGGTTTTCCTCAGTATCATCCAGAAATGACCTCCATGTTAGGAGTGCCCATTATATCCGGTGAAAAGGTCCTGGGGCAAATCTACCTGACCAATAAAATCGATGCCACTGAATTCACAGATGATGATGAGCGATTAATGAAAACGCTGGCTGCCTATGCGGCAGTTGCCATTACCAATACTCAGTTATATGACCACATCCTTGAAAGGGATAAAACACTCAACCAGCAGTATGAAGATTTATCACTGATCAATGACCTCGCCCAGGCTGTCGCTACTTCCTGGGATATCAAAGAAATTGTGAGCAGGACATTAAAAAACGTCCTGCAGTACCTGGATATCGAAACCGGGGAAATTTTCCTCAAGGACCGCGGCGGCAAGGAGTTAAGATTATCCCTTCTACGTGGTGATGATTTTGAAGCTTTTTATACCAAGAGTGTATTCCGGATTGGTGATGGAGTGGTGGGGAAAGTAGCTGGTTTAAACAAAGCCCTGGTGGTTTACAACCTCGACTCAGATCCACGTATCCTGCGTCCAGCCATTGCGGAAGCAGGTTTCACCTGCCAGGCTGTAATCCCCCTCCAGGCAAACCGTGAAGTAGTCGGGGTAATGACCCTCTCCAGCAAAAAGGACCGTGACTATTCAATCCGGGAATTGGATCTCTTAACTACGATCGGTACCTGGGCGGGCACGGCGATTCAGAATGCCCTGCTTCAGCAGCAGACCAAACATGTTGCGGTGCTTGAAGAGCGAGAAAGAATTGGCATGGATTTACATGATGGGATCATCCAGTCCCTGTATTCAATTGGATTGACCCTGGATTACGTGAAGGCAATCTTGGAGGAAGACCGCACAGAAAGCCTGGAAAAACTGGGCTTTGCTACCGATGGCATTAACAGCACAATAACCGATATCCGCGCTTACATTTCTGATCTCCGACCCCGGCAAATACAGGAGAATAAAACTTTTTCCGAAAACCTGGAAATATTGCTCAAGGAATTTGAAACCAATTCAAAGATCTCCAGCAGTATTAAAGATGAACTTAAAACACCGTTAAATACTAGCTATCAAAACACGGTAGCCTTGTTCAAAATCGCTCAGGAATCCCTTTCGAACACTGCCCGCCACTCAAATGCATCAAAAACTGATCTCCACCTCTGGGAGGAGGATGGCAAAGTTTATCTACAAATTGTGGATAATGGAAAAGGGTTTAATATTGATAAAACTGAAGCAAATTTAGGGCATGGTCTCGCCAATATGCAGCGCAGATCCCGGAAAGCAGGGGGGGGGATCAAAATCGACTCCACTCCAAATAAAGGCACCACAGTTTTAACCTGGGTTCCAAGAGAAGATGTCACTTCCTAGGGGTTAATATTTATTTGTTAGGGGGTGAATTTAGGCAAGCATCCTGATCAGGATGACCTTTAACCAGACGAATCTTGAACACCCTCAGAAGGGGGTGTTTTTTCTTTTGTACCTCGCCTGCCGCCAGCCAAAAAGGAAAGCAGGATGCTCAAGCTGTAGAGCAGCACCAGCGGCACCATTACCAGCATCATATTAATAGGGTCAACGGTTGGGGTAATCACTGCTGCCAGAACAGAGATCACAACCACTGCGATCCGCCAGTTCTTAACGAGCATATCAGCAGATAAGATTCTCATCGCTGTGAGAATATAAGCCATTAATGGAAATTCAAATAAAATCCCAAACCAGAACATCAACCCGGTCACAAAGCGGATATAGGATGAGGGCCTGATCTGGGTTGGCACGTCCAGGAAATTAAGCAGAACCGGCAGTCCGGTGGGTAGTATCAAATAAAAAGCAAATGCCATCCCACCGAAAAAGAAGATTACCACCAGGGGAATAGCCAGCAACCCGATTATTCGAGCCCTCAAGGATAGTGCTGGAGCGACAAATAGGAAAATCTCAAAAATGATATAAGGTAGCGCAGCTGCGAAAGCCGCCAGCAAAACAACCCGCATGGCAACTCCAATAGGTTCGGTTACCTCTATAGCGCTCAATTCTTCTAGCCCGCCGATGGGTTTTGAAACGAAATCAAGCATATCAGGCAGAAATGCAAAACAGACCGCAGCGCAGATCAACAAAACTACCAGGGAACGCAGAATATGTTTCCTTAAGGCTCCGACATGTTCCAGGTAACTTGCTGGCTCTTCAAACGCCAGCTGAAGACTGTCCGCAATCGGGGTATCCTCAGGTTCTTCCCGGAAAAAGTCCCTGACTTTTGTGAACTTAGTTGAAATCCATTTTCCGAACGCCCGGAAAGGTTTAGTTATCCGCCTGAAAAAACCCTTAATTTTCTCTTGCACTTTGTTTCTCATTTTAAGTAAATCAATAAACCAGATCTGGCTAAAAGGCTCTCATAAATTGAGGATTTCCATCTCAACCAAAGAACCGCTTTGACGTACAGCGGTTCCTGATACTCATATCTATAATAATCCTATTAGTTAAACTCCAAGCAGTGTCTGATCAACAATCAACCCCGGGTGCTGAAATCAGGATTCTTTTTCTTCTTTTTCTTCTTGTTCAGCTTCCTCTTCTTCATCTCCCTGCAGGCCCTCTTTAAAAGCACGAATGCCGCTGCCCAGTTCTCCACCAATTTTACCGATTCGCCCTATGCCAAAGATGATGATAACAATCACCAGGATGATCCCTAATTCAAGTGGTCCAAGTTGTGAAAACATGAGTTGTCCTCCAGGTATTGATTACAATCTGCTATTATTATACCTTTCCCATCAATTGAGGATAGGGTAAAAATCTTCGTTTTAGATCCTGTCCTGGAGTTCCGCTAAGAGATCTGCTTCGCTCAAAGATGAAGTATGGGGATCAGAAACATCCACTATCCGGGAGACTTTCCATCGTTGTTCTGCTATTGCTAGCAACGAGGGCCGGATTACAACCAGGGCGGCAATAAAATTCCCACTATCCACAGCTGCCAATCCGGAGGTCCATCCTTCTCCCCGGTTAAACTCCAGCGGACCCAGTTCATCAACTATCAGCAAGTCGCAGGGGATTGCATCTATTAAGACCTGGTTGCCCCACTGGATGCTTTCAAGGAAAAATGACCAATTTCCGGTTTCCAAGGCTGATTTTCTCTGATCGCGTCGAACAGCTAGATTCCGGCGTTCCCAATTCTTTAAGTTAATGAGGTCAATGCCGGTTTTTTCTCCCTCTTTAAATACCGCTGGAGAAAGAATACCCGCCAATTGAACACCCCCCTCCTTTGCCTTGAGCGCAACATCCAGGCAAAGATTGGATTTTCCGGATCCGATTTCGCCGGTCAGGATGATTACTCTTCCAGAATTCATTTGACTTTATCCATTACCACCATGGTAAATCCATTGGTCTGTTCAACCCGGATGGGCGTCTTATAAATCAGAGATAGATTTTCTGCCGTGATTACACCCTTTAAATCCCCTTGGGCAGTGATATTTCCCTGGCTCATCAACACAAAATGATCTGCAGCAAAGATCGCAGCATTCGGATCATGCGTAGTTAAGACAGCCGTAATTCCCTGGGTGGACATTTGTTTTAATAAACTCAGAATCCGATTCTGGTTTTCAAGGTCCAGGTGAGCTGTAGGTTCATCCAGCAGTAAAATCCGGGTTTGCTGGGTTAAGACACGGGAAATTTGGACCAGTTGGCGTTCTCCTCCACTTAGTTCATTAACCGGTTTATTCGCCAGATGCTGAATCCCTGCAGCCTCCAGGGACCCTTCTGTGATCCTGAGATCCTCTTTCCCGGGCAGTTGAAAGGGTTTTAGGTAGGGAGACCGACCGAGCAGCACATATTCAAAAACTGAAAAGTTAAAAGGGATGCTTTCTAGTTGAGGGACCAGTCCAATCAATTGGCTCAATTCTTGTTTTGAATATTCCCGGTGGGATTTCCCGGATACTTTAACTTCTCCCTGGTCGGGTTTCAGTAATCCCAGCAGGATGTGAAGCAGGGTTGTTTTCCCAGTTCCATTGGGCCCCAGTATGGCAGTGATTTTCCCGGCCGGGATATCCAGCGACAGGTCGGTTAGCACGTTCGGGTCACCCAGGTGATATCGGAAATGGATTGCCTGGAGAGAAAGTATCTTATCCATCTCTCCTCACTTTTAGGCCAATACTGACCATCAAATAGATAAACAGACCCGCTCCGATTGCAGAGGTTAATATACCGAGGGGAATTTCTCCCGGCAAAAGCGTCCGGGCCAGGTCATCCGCAAAGACCGTAAATCCGCCTCCGAGCAGCATGGCTGCCGGAATAGATTTCTCCGCACTGGCGCCAAATAAACGCCGGGATATATGGGGGATAATCAACCCCACCCAGCTGATAATTCCACTGATTGCGGTCAGCGCCGCTGTAGCTGAGATTGTCACCAGCAGTAAAATAATCCTTTCCCGGGTCAGGGATGCGCCCAGGGAAAAAGCCGTATCATCGTTTAATGAAAGTAGATTTACCCGCCAGCGCATGAGATAGACAACGATGATGCCAGCCAGTGCAAAGGGAAGAGCAAAAAGCAAATCCCGCCAGGTAACACTGTACAGTCCGCCGAGCAGCCAAAAGGTAAGTTCAGGCAGCTCAGTTAGCGGATCAGCGATATATTTTAAGACGCCTACACCTGCAGAGAAGAAAGCAGAAACAGCCACACCTGACAAGATCAGGCGCAGCACCCACCCGCCGTAGCGGATCCGGGTAGAGAGCAGATATGAAGTTAACAAAGCGAGTAAACCAAAAAACGTGGCGCTGAGTTCAATTACCAGTGGATGGCGGTTTAACCACAGGATACTGATAGCTGCGCCAAAAGCCGCCCCCTGGGAAACGCCTAAAAAACCCGGTTCAACCAGTGGGTTTCTGAAGATCATTTGCATTACCGAGCCAGTTGCCGCAAGAGTCATGCCCAGCAGGAACGCTGTCAGTAATCTCGGAAGCCTTAAATTCAGGACTAATTGGCGGGCCAGCAAATCCCGGGAGAGCAGCCCGGGTGGCAGCCAGAATGGTTTGGGGTACCGACCAATAAATACTGACGCCAGCAGCAGGACCAGAATCCCCAATCCCAGGATTAAGATAGTTCTCGAATAGGTTTTTTTGTTCATCTAATGATGGTCAGGGAAGATCTCCTGTTAAGTTGGGAAGGATCTCCGTTTCGATCGCTTCTGGCTCCAGGTCATAGAGGGTGGAGTAAAAAAGATTTACTTCCTCCATGATATCGATCTCAGCTGTCAAATCAGGATGCATTTTTGTAGCCAACCACTGCAGACCCAAAATCCAGCGTGTATCCGGCTGGTCCCAGCTATAAAAATCATATCCGAAGGCATAGAGTTGTTCATCCTCTACAGCCCTTAAATTACTCCAGATCGGGTTATTCATTAAATCTGCTTTAACACCGCTGGCATTGCCCGAATAATCAATGAGATACACCTGATCAGGATCCCAGGCAGCAATTTGTTCCAGGTTGACCACAGTCCACCCCCCGCTGATTTCCAGATCTTTCCAGACTGGTGTGCCGCCGGCAATTTCCACCATCTGGGTTTGCAGCCAGGATACCGGAGGTACTTTAAAAGCAACCTCTCCACCCTTATCGGCATATTCAAGAAGAAGGACTTCAGGTTTCTGCTCCTCCCCAAGACCGGATACCATACCCTCAACCCTGGCCACTCGTTCCTGGTAAAAAGTGGTGATTTCTTCAGCCCGGCCAGGATTATCAAAAACCTTACCCAGGGCAGCAATATCCTCGTAAAAAGCCTCGGGCGTTTCCAGATCTAGATAAAGAACAGGAAGGCTTAATTGTTCCAAGGGTTCACCCAGCTGTTCAACCATTGATTCTTTAAGGATGACCAGTTCAGGTTGAACGGCTGCGATCTGCTCCGGACCAACGTTCTTTTCAAAAATTGCCTTCTCGGAGATTCCGGGATCAATAACCGGTAAAAAACTAAAGGCGGATTGGTTTCTATTTTCCAGGGCAATCACCTTTTGATCAGCTTCAGTAAATAAATAAATCGCATCTTGAACCATTATGGTGGCTTTGCCAGCAATAACAATTCGCTCCGGAACACCAGCTAAAGTTACCAGATGTCCTGTTGAATCAGTGAATTCAATAGGCTGATCTTCTGGAGATAATCCAGGCAGTACACGACAGCCGGCAGCCAGGATTAATATCATTAATACAACTAAAATTCCCTTCTTCATTTAACACTCCTTATTTCACTATGAATATCGTTGAAACATTATTGATCGGGTATGGTTTCCCGGCAATTTCTGAGCCATTCCAGCATGGCCTGGATTTGTCCAATCCGAAATAAAAACACCTGTGAAGTAATAAATTCACCTTTCTGCAGGGACTGCTGTTGCTGCTGCAGATTTTGGAGCCAGCCTTGACAAATTTCAATTTGCTGATTGATCAAATCAGCTGCGGTTTCGCGGTTTTCCTGCAGGACAAAATAAAGTTTGGATAAAAATGCCAACCGGACATACCGACTGCTCAGCACCGGTGAATGCAGCCAGATCTCCAGAGATTCATTTCCCTGGGGAGTAAGTTGGTACACTTTTCGATCCGGGTAAGGTCCCTGGCTGCTTACTGTGACGGACAGGAGTCCATCGGATTCCAATTTTTCCAGCAGATAATACAATTTACCCCGTTTTACCTGCCAGATATGGGCAAGTTCGGGGGTCATAAGCAGCCTTTCATACAGCGCGTATCCATGAGCAGGCCGCTCCTGGATTAGACCCAGTAGTATATATTCCAGGGTGTGGGCAGATGATTTTTTTGCCATACTATTCAGATATTGAATATACAGATACTGAATAAATTTACTTCGATTTCCGGATTCTGTCAAGCATCCGGATCTTACCAATTGGTTTCCTGGGGGAAATCTCACCCATTTTACCTTTCTTCTAGGAAAATGGGGATCTGATGAAAGTAATATCCAGAGCTGGATAACCAGCCCTGGATTCGATATCACCTAGGGAAGAAGCTTGGAGACTTCCGACTCATTCCAATCCACCAAGACCTCACCATGAATATAAAAAGTTGGGGTGGTTAAATTCCCACCGGTCCATTCTTTTACCTGGCTGGCAGCCGCCGGATTACGGGTAACGTCAAGTTCCGTATATTCAACCCGGTTGTTTTCCAGCCACGTTCGTGCCCGACGGCAGCCTGGACACCATTTATTGCAAAACAGCATTACCCCTTCCAGGACCAGCTCATCCTCAGATTTTTGTTCCTGGGGTGGTTTAACCGGGACATGATCCGGTTGTATCCGTCGGATCTCCTGGAATAAAACCTCATTATCGGGTTGTTCATCAATATCATGGATATCCACATATTGGACAACCCCATCTTTGTCAATGATAAAAATGGCCCGCTCGGACTTGCCATCATCACGGAGAACACCGTACTTCTCGGCAATCTCACCATGCGGCCAGAAATCACTGATCAGCGGATAGGATATACCGCCAATGTCTTCTGCCCACGCTTTTAAAACCGGGATGTGATCAACGCTTATGCCCAGAACCTGGACATCTAATTCCGCAAATGTCGCGTATTCCGCTTCATAGGACGGAATCTGGCTGGTTCAAACCGGTGTGAAAGCCAGCGGGAAAAAGACCAGGACGGTTGTTTTTCCACGGAAATCACTTAAAGTTACTTCCTTCTCGAGATGGCTCCCCAGGGTGAAATCAGGAGCAACATCACCCACGTTAATTTTCATAATCGCCTCATTTGATTGATTTTATTTCACAGGATATACTATACCGCCAAACCAAAATACAGAAAAAGAACCCAGGTAGTATTTATATATTATTTATAATCCTACCAGATAAAAGTTGAAGAATCAGAATCACCCCAAACAAAAACCGCCGGGATCAATTGATTTGTTCCCCGGCGGTTCAGGTTCGTAGTTCTAAAGATGAGTAGAGTTTTAATTAGCTAAGGATTAAGAATCAAGCACTAAATGAAAAATCTTAATTACCTTTTAGTTCTTTTTCCCATCAGTACTCTCTGATTCTGCTTCACTAGCCAGGAGAGCCGATTCCGTCCACTCCCTCCATGCCAGGGTCCACAGCGTGGAATAATAGGCTTTAAACGCTCCTTGAATCAGGAGAAATAGCGGCCATAACAGACAACAGAGGGCAATCAAAATCCCCGGAATCAACATCATTATACCGATCCCGATACTGAGGGCGATTTGCAGCAGAAACAGGATCACTGCTGGACCAAGATTATCACCCAACACTTCAAAACCTCTCCTGTAAGCATCAAGTACATCCTGATCATCCAGCATACATGCCCGGTTGGCAAAATTGCTCAGCAATGACAAGATCAACATAACCGGGACAAAAATGGCGGCCAGGATAATCACCGGGAGGAAAATGCCTAAACCTGCAAGATGGAAATCACCCCGGGTAAGGGCTTCAAAACCGCCAAATACTCCCAGAGATATCAACCCGGAGATTAACAACAGCAGCCCGGGGATCAAGGGGATCACCCCGATGCCTATTAATCGCCAGCCTTTTTGCCAACCCGCGCGAAAGGCATCTGAAAAATCGGTTGGGTTTCCAAGCTCAATTTCATTAACAGCATGAATTAATCCCCCGCGTGAGATTGTACTCAAAACCCATAATACAGCACCAAACAGGAAAAAGACCAACCCAACCAAGGCGATTCCTCCCACAGCCAGGACAGGTAAGTCCCAACCCCGGAAGGGGGAACCATACTCAAAACTAGGCCAATCTTGCCAGTCAAATTCATTGCCATTAAAGGCATACTGGCCTGGATTACTCCCGCCGCTCCCTCCCGCGCTCCCCAGAGCAACCAGCACACCGAGCAGTATCAGGAATTTGTATTTCCAGATGATATCCCAGGCTCTTGAGAATAATTTTCCATAATCCATTTTTTCCTCCCGTTCACGGTCAATCAAGGATAAATAGCTAAAAATAATTAAGTCTACTTTTCCAAAATATTAATCATCATAGGAATATACGGTAATTCTCTTCAGGAGTTGTATCGTTCTTTAATAATACTCATCTGTGCCAAAAGCCATCCTTCGATACAGGCTCATTTCATTCGCCTTACTCAGGATGCCTGAGCCGAAAAAACTAAAAACAAAGGAAAATTAAAGAAGCTACATGGTGATCGAATAGTCATGGATGTTGTATATTAAAGAGAGGTGTTATTATGAAGCTCGATAGGATGCCCAATATACAGGCGTCCTGAGTAGCTCTGAGCAGTTCCGTAGGGACAATGCGAAGAGCATATCGAAGGATGACGGGGGAGTCAAGAATAATTATGAGGGGGAAATATGAAAAAAGCTTGGGTTTACTTACTGGAATGCGCTGATGGAACCTTCTATACCAGAAATACAGATCACCTAAAACAAAGATTGTTTCAACACCAGATTGGTGAAGGCTGTTCGTATACAAAAGCAAGGCTTCCCGTAAAATTGGTTTTTTGCCAGTTTTTGCCTTCAAAAGAAGATGCATATATGGCTGAGCAGCAATTAAAGGGATGGTCAAGCGCTAAGAAAATCGCATTAATAAATGGAGATTGGGAGTTGATTAAGTACCTTGCAAAAAAACCAAAATACAGAAAATAGGTATCTTGAGAATCTCCACCCTTCGATACAGGCTCATTTCATTCGCCTTACTCAGGATGCCTGGTTTGTAGATATCTTAATTGTTAACATCGGTTGACACTCGGCTTTTACCTCTTGCTTTAATTTTATATAACATCCAGAGTTTATCGGAGGGCTCAGGACAGGCTTCATGAAGGATCCCTACAAAGACCAAACATCTATGCCGCAACCAGCAAACCAGGGATGATTTGTTTTCTCAGCTCTTTATGGATTCCTCGCTTTGCTCGGAATGACAAAAAAGGGAGCCCCGCCATTTGTCAACCTGAGCGCTTCGGCAAGCTCAGGACAGGCTTCGCGAAGGATCCACACGAAGACCAAGTTTCCGCGGCGCAGCAAGCAGACCAAGGATGTTTTGTTTTCTCAGCTTCTGGTGGATTCCTCGTTTCACTCGGAATGACAAATGAGGGGAAATTTCACGTGTATGGCAACAGACCCATAAATAACTACCACAGGTTAGTGTTGACGAAGCCAGCGAAACGGGTACACTTAAGCTTGAATGATTTGACAGCTTGATATGCTTTAGTAAACAGGAGCAGGATCATGAAAAGAATGCTATGTATTTTGATAGGATTAGCCCTATTAGCCGGATGTATTCCCCAGCAGGAATCACAACCCAACCTGGATCAATTCGTGATCGAAACCCTGGTTGCGGCAACATTAACTGCGGAAGCATCCAATCAAGATGGGTCTGACAAACCGACCGACACAGAAACACCTCCCCAGGACGAGACAACTCAGCCCCAGCTCCCATCACCCACGGCAACTGAAACGCCAACCCCCACGTTTACCCTTACCCCCACCCCAACCGAAACGCCAGAAACCGTTCCGGGTGATCCTGTAACCTCCCTAGGGCCACCTTCATTTAAAGATACCTTCGAAAACGATTCAAATTTTTACACCTATGATGAAGCCTCGTCCAGTTTTGAGGTGGATGAGGATCAATTTATCCTGATTGCCAAAAAAGCCAACAGCTATGAAACCTGGAGTGTTTCCTGGAGGGATCTGACCAATTTTTATTTGGAAATCACCGGGACCTTTGGTGAGCAATGCGGTGGAAAGGACCGCTACGGTTTAATCTTCCGGGCTCCGGATTCCGAGCAAGGTTATTTACTCAGCATTACTTGTGATGGCTCCTTCCGGCTCAGCGCCTATGAAAAAAAGGACAAAGAGTATACCACTATCCAAAAATGGACTGCATCGGAGTATATAAACACCGGTCCAGGGGCAACAAACCGGCTGGGTATTAAAGCCAAGGGATCAAAATTAACCGGGTTTATTAACGGACACCAGGTTTTTGAAAAGAGCAGCTCAATGTTCAGTAAAGGCAGATTTGGCGTTCTGGTCGCTGCGGCAGAAACACCCGGATTTACTGCTTATCTTACCCAGGCAGTTTACTGGATCCTCAAATGAGAAGGCAGGGAAATTGGTTTGCATAGTAAAAATGGAGAAAAACCATGAATCGGATCAACACAAAGATAATTTTAGGCAGCCTGGTTATCAGTTTAGTGCTGGTCATGTCAGCCTGCAACCAAACTCCGGAACAAAATGAAAGGCCTGTCCCCCAGGAATTGCCGGAGGATACAGAATCCCTGGTATTGCTGGCAAAATTTGATCTTACGATCAAGATCGGTGTGGATCTGGAAAAAATCAGCACCGAAAGCATTGAAAAAACCAATTTTGCAGATGCCAGTTTAGGTGTCCCGGAACCCGGGGTGGAATACCCCGCAGTGGTTACACCGGGCATTATCATCATTCTAAAAGCGGATGGAGAAACGTATGAATATCACGCCTCGGGGGAAAGGGTAGTTCAGGTGCCCTGAAGAACAAAACCTTAGGTGGTAACCCACAGACCTCCGCTGATAAAACCATCGGAGGTCTCTTTTTACCCGACAGGCTCACCTTTGGTAACACACAAGGAAACCAGTATTGGTTTTTTTTGTTTAAGATATATAGAATTGTTATTAAATTCCATATTAAATTTGTTACCGCTGAAGGTTTTCCCCTTTAAATAAGGGAGTAAGGAACTAACAAGATTGAAATCAGTGGTTTTACAACCTATAATAGACTTATAGATTATGGTATAGCCTCTATAAATAATCATAAAAGGAGAATATCATCGCGAAACAAAAGACTCAAGAAATACCTCGTGACCAACCGTCATTGGGTCAAGTCTTACTGCAATCAAAACTAATCACCCGCGATCAACTGGATCAAGTGCTGGCAATGCAACAAGCTGGGGATAGCCGGCGGTTAGGAAATATTTTGATTGATCAGGAATGGATCACAGCAGAAAGCCTTGCTGTGGCACTAAGTATGCACTTAAATTTGCCTTTTGCAGATCTCAGCCGGCAAGTAGTTAGTCCCGAACTAATGAGGATCATTCCAGAAAACGTTGCCCGTCGCTACCAACTTATCCCGGTTGAGATTAGCAATGAATCTTTAATTGTAGTCATGGAAGATCCAACAGATATCGCTGTATTGGAGGAAATCTCTGCCCTTACAGGGATGAATATAACACCTTCCGTAGGTGTTGGAATGGATATTCAAACTGCAATTGATTTGCATTATAAGGCCAACAAGGATATCGAACGAGAAGTCGCAGAATTCTCAGGGACTCTTGAGATCTCCGATGCAGAATTGGATGTCAGCGAGATTCTAGAGGATCCCGTTGTTCGCGCAGTGGATATGATCCTGGAACAAGCTGTCAGGGATCGGGCTTCAGATATTCATATCGTCCCAGACCACGAATCAGTCCGAATACGCTATCGAGTAGATGGATTACTGACTGATGCCTTAACACTGCCACATGGAAGTCATTACCAGCTATTATCTCGGATAAAGGTATTAGCAGGAATGAACATCGCAGAACGAAGGCGTCCTCAGGATGGACAGTTCTCTTATTATACAAGCGGTGAAGAGACATTTTTCCGTGTAGCAACCAGTGATACAACCTGGGGAGAAATAGCAACCATCCGAATCTTAGGTCGGAACGAAGCCATCATTAACCTGGACGGGCTGGGAATGCAGGAAAAAGTTGTTGAACAATTCAGACGTGTGACTCAATCTCCTTTTGGCATGATTCTGGTTGCTGGACCCACTGGATCTGGTAAAACAACAACTTTATATGCCGCGTTAAATCAGCTGGACCGGAAACGATACAATATACTGACCATCGAAGATCCAGTGGAATACAATTTTCCTGGCATTAACCAAATTCAGGTAAACCGCACGGCAGATATTACATTTGCTTCGGGGCTAAGGGGTGTGATGCGCCTAGATCCCGATAAAATCATGGTGGGTGAGATTCGAGATAAGGAGACGGCAAGCGCTGCTGTGCAGGCAGCTTTAACCGGACACCTAGTGATGTCATCGATCCATGCCAATGATGCATCTGGTACATTATTTCGTCTCATACATTTAGGTATCGATCAATATCTGATCAACTCCTCTATCCTTGGAATGATATCTCAACGATTGATTCGCCTAACATGCCCGCACTGTAGTACAGCGGTGTCCCCCTCAAAACAAATCAGTGAAATATATAAAGCGGAAATGAGTGAGGATCTTAAAGAATTCCAAAAAGGGGGAGGCTGTACTTACTGCCATGAGACAGGTTATCTTGGTCGAACTGGCGTTTTTGAATTATTGATAGTCACCAATGAAATTCGGCAAATGTTCTCGGCTGGTGCAAGTTCAGGTGAGATTAAATCCGCTGCAATGAAGGCGGGAATGCTTTCCATGCTGAGGGATGGTTTGCTTAAGGTTAAGCAAGGATTAACAACACCGGCAGAAGTCCTGCGGAATGTGTACTCTGTGGAATAAACCACGATCCCTAGATTTGGCAGATAACCTTCCAAGGAGAAGTTATGCCATACCGATATTTGGCTTATGATTCAACCGGAACGGAGAAAAAAGGTGTCCTGCAGGTAGAAAGGGAAGAAACTGCAGAACGCCTTCTTTATGAGCGCGGATTAACAACAGCAAAATTGACCAAGGTTAGAACCGATTTTGATTTGGTTAAGTGGTTTCCTACTTACTTTGGTCCGAAAGCCCGGGATGTGATTGTATTTTCAAATCAATTGGCGAATCTGGTTGAATCCGGTGTGTCTCTGCTAACGGGTTTAGATCTAATGGCGGAAGAAGTATCCAGTAAATCACTGCAAAAAGTGCTCCATGAAGTTATTGAGGATATCCGTCAGGGCAGCGCAATTTCCGATTCTCTAGCCAAACATCCGCTGGTTTTCCCCACCATTTACCATAGAATGATTAATGTTGGCGAACGGACAGGTAATTTGGGCCCCGTCTTGCGTCAACTGGCAATCCATCTTGAGAAAGAGCACACAACTAAATCAAAAATCAAAAGTTCGATGACTTACCCTGCTGTAGTTCTGGCTTTAACTTTTGTTGTGGTTTTAATATTACTTAATTTCACTCTCCCGCCTCTTCTCGCATTATACAGCGAATTCGAAGCACAACTTCCTTGGCCAACCCGCTTTCTAATGAGCACCTCAGAATTTTTCCTGAACAATCGCCTCTATATTTTTCTCGGCTTAGTATTTTTGATTATGGCTGTTTACTTTTATTTTCAGCGTCCTTTAGGGAAAAAACAACTTGCTCACCTGGCGCTAAAATTCCCGGTCATAGGCAAGATAAACACCTTCGGCAACAGCGCCCGGTTTAGCAGAACACTGGCCACTTTATTAACTGCCGGGCTGCAGTTGACAGAATCCATAGGTTTGACAGGTCAAACTATTCAAAATACTGTCCTCAATCAAGAAATCGACTTACTTCGGCAAGAAACCTTGCAGGGACGAGGCATAGCAGTTCCCTTATCTCAGTCCTTATATTTTCCACAGATGTTGGCTCAGGTGATCCGGGTTGGAGAAGAAACTGGCTCTTTGGACACACAACTTATCACCCTGGCCGAGTATTACGAAGAGGAAGTAGATCGATCACTCAAAACCCTGACTGACTTATTGGAACCCGGCATGGTGGTATTTGTAGGCATCATTGTAGCTTTTGTTGCCATTTCGGTTATCCTGCCCATGTATTCCTTATTAAGTCAAATAAAATGAGCTTTTTTCAGGATAGGATCCAATCCATGAAATTCCTTAAAAACGAACAAGGTGCTACGCTCGTGGAGGAATTAATCACAATAGCAATTATTGGTTTTGGTATCGTGATCCTGATCGCAATGATCACCACAGGAGTTATCGGAGTCCGGCAGGTAGATGACAAAGTGCAAGCTGAAACCCTGGCAAGGTCTCAGTTAGAACTTATAAAAGACGCTGCCTACCAGGCAGATCCTGAAATATCCCCTTATCCCTCGGTTGCTCCGATAACAAATTATGTCGTCTCCATAGCCATTGAATATTGGGATGCCGCCAACGGTACATTTATACCCACTGTTTGGAATGATGGGCTTCAAAAAATAACAGTTACAGTGATCTCCGATGGAGAAACCCTGGTTCAAACGGCAGATTTTAAAGTAAATCGGTAGTGGAAACAGCATTAATGGGACTAAACCAATGCACTCAGGTCGGGAAATATGGCTCCCGGGAGCGGGGGGCTTCTCTGGTGGAGCTGCTGGTGGCAATGGCCATCAGTGTTCTGGTATTTGGGGTCATCACAACAGCTTTAGTCCAATTTGTGATTGTTACCCGCTGGGGGAATGGACAGCTGCAAATAACAAATGATATCCAGGTGGCATCCTTGTGGCTTGGTCGTGATGTTTTGGAAGCTTCCAGTTTCACTCCGGGATCAGGAACCATCTATGGCACATTAAATTGGGCAGATTCAACCCACCAATACCGCTATTCCTATGATCTGGTGGACAATGCTTTGGTTCGGGAGCATTTTGAGACCAGTGTCCTGCAGTCAACAACTATCGTTGCCAGGCATATCGCTGCTCAAAATGATGTAGTTTTTAACACCAGCGGTCAACTGCTTTCTGTCTCAATTACCTCATCGAGTGGTGATGAATCCGAGACAGTAAATTTGGATTTTGCATTTCGTTCTCGATAACAATGATGGTGATGATTCGGAGATCAGGATCTAAAAAAGACCTAAGCAGGATTAATAAAACTCAAGCGAAGGCCAGTTTTATTAAATGCTGGTTGAATTGTCTCTCAGATACAATCGCGGGAGAATTCGGCCGGTCTCTGCCCGCCGCCTTGATTACTTTGGCAGTAGGTTCTATCCTCCTTACTCCATTTTTGTCCTTTGTGAGTTCCCGTTCTCTCGGCACACTGGGAGCAGCAAAGACATTTAATGAGCAATATGCCGCAGATGCCGGAATTGAGTTTGGCATCTGGAATATATTGAACTCCTCCACATTCCGGACTCAAGCTGATAACAATCCAGGGTCCCCACAATCGATAAGTTTCCCAGGATCAATCAATAGTTACATACCAACAATAACAGTCACCGCGATTCCAATTGGAAATTGGTATTTACGACGAATAACGCCTGCCCCAATAGAACGAGGTGGAGCGCTGGCCTATGCCGGAGGAGACCGGGTATACGCACTGCGTGGGAATAATTCAACGAATTTTGGATACTACAGCATTTCCGCAGATCAATGGTTTGGTTTAGCCGCTACACCTGGAAATGTAAGACAAGGTGGAGCTTTAGTTTATGGGGGTGGGAATTTCCTGTACGCGTTTCCGGGAAGAAATACAGACAATTTTTGGCGCTACAATATTTCCGCCAATACCTGGAGCTCAATGGAAGACACGCCCGAGCGAGTCAGGGAAGGTGGATCTCTGGTATACACAGGTGGCAATCTAATTTTCGCTTTCCGGGGTAATTCAAATCAATTTTGGCGCTATAACATTTCGTCAGATAGTTGGAGCCCTCGCGCCGATGCGCCTGCTACCGTGCGGTTCGGTGCTGACTTGGTATACACCGGAGGAAATTATATCTATGCTTTTCAGGGAAACAATCAATCAAATTTCTGGCGCTATAATATCTCTGGCAATTCCTGGTCCTCCCTGCAGAACGCACCAGATAGTGTTAATAACGGTGGGGCGCTGGCATATTATGGGGGAGATGATATCTACGCCCTCAGGGGAACCTTGACTGGCTTCTGGCGTTATGCTGTTACAATGGATAGTTGGACAGAGTTAACTGTTACACCAGAATCTGTCGGGAGAGGTGGGGATCTCGAATTTACCCATGCCAATGGCGGCTTTGCCCTTAGAGGCGGTAACCAGCGTGATTTTTGGGAATTTGAGGTTACTCCACCTCGTTATGATATTCATTCCCAGGCTGGGTCGGTTTTGACAGACGCCAGGATTGAAATTGATGGTGTCATCAAAACGATCCTTTTTTGGGATATTGATTAATAGGTTAAAAAGAGTTCAACACAGAAGGTACTATGGATGACCCAAAACAGATATCCGGGGAAGACTTAACGAAAGCCAGAATCCTCTCTGGTTCGATTGAACTATTTGATATCAATATCTTACCTGAGCGGTACCGCCGCAAAAGGTTGCGATTGGTAGCCGTGCTCCCTTGGCTCTTGTTTATTATATTGCTCGCTTCCCTTTACCCTAACGCTATTATGGCCGTGGAAGAGCAGGATTCATACAATCAGATTAGAAGTGAGTTGATTCAAATTCAAGCTTCCATGGAGGTTTATCAAACAGCATCTGATGAAATGGACACACTGGTTTCAGATATTGAAGCTGCTAAACAACACCGAGATCAAATTCTCGAATCTTACCAGGGCATTGATCTGCAAGGGACTAACTGGAGCGAGGTATTATTTCAAATTGAAAAGACCGCTCCAGGCGGCATCACCTGGACCTTAATATCACAACAAGAAAACGAAATTGTATTGGAAGGCGTCTCAGTTGATTACCCTGTTATTTTGAATTTAGTGGATACTCTAGCAGCTTTGGACAAAATAAAAAGCGTCCAGATTGAATCCGTTGACCAGGTTGTTGAAGTCGATCAAGAAGTTATCGCCCCCGAGAGTGGAGAGGAAACCCCATCCTTACCAACGCTGCCTCCTTCATATTTCTTTACCATCCTGATAACAACTTCCGGAGAGGGTCAACCATGAAACAAAAACAAACCAGGGCTTTCTCGCCTCTCAGAATTGGTATCTTTGGAAGTGTGATTCTCGCTCTGCTGCACCTGATACTCCTGGGGTATATCTTTCAACGGCGGAATGCCACGAGTCAGCTGATTGCGGATCGAATGGCATTAGAAGAAAACTATTCCAATCTCCAGGATATTAACCAGGAACAAATTAATATATTTCAAACTGAGCTGGACACCGTCCAGGCGGAAATTGTCGAACTTGAGGCTTCATTCCCCGAACTGGGTGCACCATTTGCCATTTATCGCCGGGGAATGGACCTATCACAAAAAAGTCAGGTAAATCTTCAAAACATCTCCTACCTGGGAAGAGATCTTCAGGAACTCCTTTCTGGTCCTATTATTGCAGATAGTTACAGTATTAGATTGAACGGGAGCCTTACAGCGTGTATAACGTTCATAAAGAATATCGAAGAAGCAGGCATGGATACTGTTAGTATGGAATCTGCCACTATCTGGCCTGAAGAAGAGCTCTGTTCTCTTGATCTCATAACTATCGGTTTACCGACAGCCCTTGAGTAGTTCTGTCGAATTAATATCATTGTTTTATCAAAGAAAGAGAGAGAACCTTGTTTAAGAAAAGAATTACCACAATTAATTTTGAAGGCAATGAGATCCGTGTCCTGGTTTCCAGGGGAGATAAAGTGAAGTCCTGGATTTCCAGTACCGTACCCCCGGAAATCATGAATCAGGGTCTGATCCAGGATCCCGCGGCCGTCGGCAAAGTTATCCAATCCACCTTAAAGAAACTCAAAGCCCCCAAGAGGAATGTGATTACTTCGATTACCGGGCAGAGATCAGTACATCGAATTATGAGGATTCCGAATATCCATGACAACCTGCTTGAAGAGACTATTCACCGGAAAGCCAAACAAGAGTTTGCGATCCCGATCGATGAGACAGATATCTCTTGGCGGATCCTTGCTAGATCAGATAACCAAATCGTCCTTTATGTTCTCGCCATTCCAAATATACTCATTGACAATCTGGTTATCGCCCTGCGTGCTGCAAAGATAAAACCTAAACAAATGGATATTAAACCGCTGGCATTACAACGTGTCATAAACCAAAAGACAGCCATCATCGTTAACCTTGAAAGTTATAGTTTGGGGGTAATAATTGTTGTTAATCACATTCCAATTCTGGTTCGTTCGGTACCTCTGGAAACGGGTAATTTGACGGAAGAGGCAAAGGTTGATTTGCTTGGTCAGGAACTCGCCAGAACGGTTAAATACTACAACGAGAGCAACAAAAATAACCGCTTACCAGAAAACACAGGTGTATATATATCGGGGAAATTATTTGATTTACACCAGTTGGAAGCCAGATTGGATGAAACCACCAATTTATCGGAAAGACTACAGATAAGAACACCCTATCCTATTCACCTTCCTAAGCCTCCTTTTTCTATTCCTCCTCAGCTACCTGTAGCAAAATACGCCGTAAATCTTGGTTTAGCCCTAAAGACAAAAAAATGACTGTTGTGGCATGGATATATAGTTTACTTGGTGTTTGCATCGGCAGCTTTCTAAATGTGTGTATTGATCGGTTACCTGCAGGCGGCTCGGTACTATCCCCACCATCCCATTGCCCCCATTGTGAGCGCCGATTAACTGGTTTAGAGCTGATCCCCATCCTTAGTTATATTTTTCTGCGCGGCCGATGCAAAGAATGCGGAGGAAAGATTCCCCTCAGGGTTCTTACCGTTGAATTGGGAACAGGAATCATCTTTTTATTGACCTGGCTGCACTTCGGCCAGAGCTGGGAAACTCTGCTTTATAGCCTTTACGGCGCGTTATTAGTGGTGATCGGTGTAGTGGATTTAGAAAACCAGAGAGTCTTAAATATACTCACATATCCAGCAATCGGGGTTGGCTTGCTGATGATTCCTATACTCCATTACAATACCCTTTGGATGCAATTGGCTGGCGGACTGACGGGTTTCGGGGCCTTATTTCTGATTGCCGTTCTAGCTCCTGGCGCAATGGGCATGGGCGATGTTAAACTGACCATCTTTCTGGGAATTATCCTCGGCTTTCCAGAAATCGTTATCGCTCTTTTCATTGCCTTTGTATCCGGGGGTTTCGTGGCAGGCATCTTGCTAGCTCTGAAAAAAATCAAGAGAAAAGACCCCATTGCTTTCGGTCCCTATCTGGCTTTGGCGGGATTTATAACCCTACTTTATGGGAGCCAGATCCTAGATTGGTGGTTAAGGAGACTAAGCGGATGAACATCCAGGACCTATTTCATCAGATGAATGAAAAACAAGCATCTGATCTTCACCTTAAATCCAATACAGTACCGATCATGCGTATTCACGGGAAGCTTGTGCCTGTTGCGGATTTTATCCCACTTACTCCCCAAGATATTACAACAATTTTTCATTCCATGACCACAGAGCATCAGCAAAAAGTGTTCCAGGGCAATAAAGAACTAGATTTCTCGTATCAAACGCAGCAAGGAACCAGATTTCGGGTAAATGCCAGCCTCCAAATGGGTGATATAAACCTAGCTCTCAGGCAAATAGCTAGGGAGATTCCCAGTTTAGAGCTGCTTGGTCTTCCCCCGATTTGCCAAGAATTAGCGTTGATGAATCAGGGTTTGGTACTTGTAACCGGTCCTACAGGGAGTGGGAAATCCACAACTTTGGCAGCAATGATTGAATACCTAAACCAGCATAAAGCCCGCCGGATTGTCACCATTGAAGACCCAATCGAATTTATTTACCAGGATAAACACAGTTTCATCACCCAACGAGAGTTGGGGTCTGATACAATCTCATTCGCAGCAGCCGCGAAACAGGCACTCCGGCAAGATCCGGATGTGATCCTGGTGGGCGAGATGAGAGATCCAGAAACCATGGCTGCCTGCCTTACCGCCGCAGAGACCGGCCATCTGGTCATGTCAACCCTGCATACCAATAATGCGCCCCAGTCCATCGACCGTATTGTGGATTCATTCCCATCTTTCCAGCAAAACCAGATCCGGATGCAGCTATCGTTGACTTTGCTGGCAGTACTGGCGCAGCGTCTACTACCTCGCCTTGATGGTACTGGTCGTGTACCAGTAGTTGAGGTGATGATTGCGAATCACGCCATCCGGAATTTAATTCGTGAGGGAAAGACTCACCAAATGATTAGTATCATGCAAACCGGATTGGACCAGGGCATGCAGACAATGGAGAGAGCATTAAAACGCAGCTATGAAGAAGGGTTAATATCTCTAGAGGAAGCCCTGTCCCACACCAACGATAAAAAAGCTTTCCAGGCATCTCTCAATTCCTGATAAAAACCCCAGCAGTAAACCAATTACACCAGGGTGGAGTTCATGTTCATCCTTTTATATCGTCTCAATCACATAACATTCTCGTAAGGTTCGCTGGTCTTTAGCCTTACTCTGTAAGGTGCCTGAAAGGCTCAAACCCCAAAAAATGTGCTTTACTTAAAGCGTCAGAACCAGACAAACCTCCGGGTTTTATCTTGGATTTGACGCCTATTTATTGAAAACAAGATTATATTGATCGATTTTAGCAGGAGGAATAGTCACATGATTAAGAAATTTTTCAAAACCGAAGACGGCTTCACCCTCGTCGAATTGTTGGTGACCATCGCTATCTTGGGCGTCCTGTTTGGCGTCGTAACCCTGACCCTGAGTGGAGTAGGCACTGATGCCGAAGCCACAGTAGAAACTGCTGAACTGGCAGTTGTCCAATCTGCTATTGATGTCTATATGGCATCATACAATGACTCGGCTGTTGATGTACTCAATCCTGCTGAGTGCCTCGATGGCACCGAGGTTATTGACACCACAAATAGTGTAACAACCGGCGATTATCTTCGAAGCGACAGTAAATGCCTCTACAGCTGGATAGCTGATGGCACGGTTACTCAGGGAGCCTGCACCTGCCCCTAGTGAATATTCATTGTTTTGACCTAAAAAACCCGTTTCCTGGTAGAAAACGGGTTTTTTATTTTTTTCTGAATTGTTAAAGATAAGCCCACGACCTGTTCCCAGGTTTAACAAGATTTATCATTCCCTAAGATCGCTGTATAAAACGGCGTTGCTTTAACAGATCTCTCATAACGAAATATTAATAACAATTCATTTGAAGTAAATACCGCCTTGACGGTTGTCATTACAATGGATTAAAAATGATTAGGTGGGCAAATCCCTATCGTATCAAAACAATGATCTTTACATATCCATTTCTAAAAAGCAATACCTATTGGTAGGGAAAAGTCATCCAGCAACCCATTGATCTCTCAGGGAGAAGGGAAATACCTTGTAAGAAACCCCCGCTTATCCCCATCTTATTAATATAGATATAACCTGGAGAAAAAATGAATAATGCTATTAAGTTATTTAAAGTTCGCGGTATAGATATCAAAATGCATATCACTTTCCCGTTAATCCTGGTCTGGGGAGCGCTTTCTTTTGGGCTGTTTAGGAACGGCGGCTGGGAGGGAGCCATATACGGGATACTGGTTACCTCTCTGGTTTTTGTAATTGTAGTATTGCATGAATTAGGACACAGCGCTGCCGCACTCCACTATAATGTGCCTGTGAAAGAGATTGTTCTGCTGCCTATCGGTGGTGTAGCCCAGTTGGAAGAAATTCCCGAGGAGCCCCGGAAAGAATTTGTGATTGCTGCTGCTGGACCTCTTGTTAATTTGGTTCTAGCGATCCTGATGGTCCTTATCTCCCCCCTGATGGGACAAAACTTCTCGGCTTCAAGTCTGCTGAAGTTTACTACATCTCTGGGAGTGCTCTCATTCTCCTCTATCTTTACTTATATCTTTACAACCAACTTATTTATCGGATTATTTAACCTGATTCCCGCTTACCCGATGGATGGAGGAAGGATATTAAGAGCCTTGCTGGCATCACGGCTATCCTATGTAAAGGCGACCTCGGTAGCTGTATTTATAGGTCAATTATTATCCTGGGGTTTTGGATTAGTTGGTTTCTTAACCGGGAATTATTTCCTGATCATCCTGGCCTTCTTTATATATAACGGAGCAGGTCAGGAAGGCCGCTTGATCCAATTCAGGAATGTGCTTGGAGATCTTAGAGTTGAACAAGCCTATTCCCGGGGAGTTCGATCGATTAATCTCAACGAGCCTATAGAGACTGCCCTGCACTTTACATTAAACTCATTTCAGTCCAGTTTCCCTATTTGTGATGAGGGAAAACTAGCGGGGGTGCTGCCCTACCAGGGATTGGTGGAAGCATTAGAAAAAAAAGACCTGCAAACGCCCATACGAGAAGTGATGCAAACGGGCATAAAACCGGTTTCACCCCGGGATAAACTAATTGATGTACAAATGAGAATGTCCTCCCAACAAATCAATGCCCTACCGGTGGTTGATAATGAAAATTTTGTCGGGATGATCACCAGCCAGGATCTCAATGAAGCCTATAGGATAAGTCTGGCTCTGGATAAGGCAAAACCGTTCCTGCGACTACAGGAAGCAGCCAGGATATAAATTATTAGACTTCCGGGGTCCCAGTTGATCCCGGAGGTTTTTGGTTTAAAAGAAAAGTGCCCCTAAGGTGACAAACTCCGAACCATACCCTTCCTCATTTTCTCGGTCTTTTTGAGCAATGAGGGTGGACAGATCGGAGAAAGATGGATGTAATTCGTGTGAAATGGTCTCACCTTCTTGATTGATTAGAATTCGTTTTACAGGAATTCGAAACAGGGAGTTTTTCTATTTTTGATCCCGTCGATCATATAAGACAGAAAGGTTATCTTAAATGAAATACTTTTATCTTTCAAATGAAGTATTTTCGAAAGATTTC
>JBARSF010000074.1:0-264091 GCA_049644605.1 Anaerolineales bacterium
TATGAGGATATCAGAATGAAAGAAAAAAACATATTTCACATAATTTGGAAAATTGATGCTGTCCTGATATTAATTGGTGGACTAATAGCCATGGGGGTCTTTGGGTACGCAGCCTATAGGATATACCAGGATGTTTTCCGGTCAAGAGATGTTTCTAGTATGGTAAATATTGAAGCCAATACGCAAATGAGTTCAGAATGGGCTCTTGGCGATTTTGACGGGTTGGAAGGAACGGATTACTTAATGGCCCCAGTTTACTCTACCCAAACTTATCAGGCCTCTTATTACGAAAAGGGTACATCCGCTGTGCGTAACTATTTATTTGTTAACGCGGTTGATAAATCAAGTCGATGGTTAGTGCCAAACAATAATTACCTTTTTCTTTCCAGACATAAGGAATTCAATAATCCCACAAGTGGTAGCAGCTGGGTAACGTGGCTCAGATATGAAGTAGTCAAATCAGATACAAACCAAGATGGCCGATTAACCAGGGAAGATAAACGAACCATTGGAATTTCTGATCCAACTGGGGAAAGGTATTCAGAACTCATCACTGATATTGATCAGATTCTTGGATACGAAATGCTTGACGAGAATTATTTACTCATCTTTTACAGAACCGACACAAAGAACTATATAGCGGAGGTTGACAAATTGGACCGGCGCATAATAATGACAAATGAGTTGCCTGAAATTCAACCTTAATGTATTTGCTTCATATTTATCTTAAATAAGGTCGCTGGACCTAACCCCCGCTCCACCCGACCTTGGTAACTCGGCGGCGCAGGTATAATCAAGTTTTCTTAGGCGGGTGAGCTCATCCGTTAGGCGCTTAATATTTCTTGGAAATTGAGTAATGGTTAAAACAACAGATGTACCAAATCCGAAATTAATCAAAGAAAGAGTTGCGTATCATGAATCTGGGCATGCAGTTATAGTCTATTTGGTGGGACGTAGAGTAAAGAATATCCAAATATTTCCACATAGTGTCCACGGCTATAATGGTCATGCAGAAGATGACAGCGATGACAATCCATATTCTCTTGAAGATGTTAAAAATTCTATTTGCGTTTTATATGGTGGATTGATCGCCGAGAGCATCAAGTATTCTTCTTCATATGTTCGGCCTTCTGAGTTAGGGATGATAGATAAAGGAAGGGTCGCGAAGCTGCTTGAAAAAGAAGATATTGGGGATCAAAAAGAGCTGTTGAAAGAAAAAACAAAAAGATTGTTGAATAAAAACTGGGCAATTGTAGAGTGATTAGCTGAAACCTTAATTCAAAGTAAAGATGGATGTTCCTTGAATGAAGATGATGTAATAAGTATTATAAATAGTAATAAGTGAGTCAATCTAAATATTTGCAGTACATAGAATGATTATGATGATTCAGGTTATTTAAGCGCCTAACCCAAATTGCAGCCGACCCACCTGTGGCGGGATGATGAGCAGCGCGAAATTTGCACTCGAAGGTTCTGGTTGAAAGATGTCGGGATGGCAAACCCGGCGGGTGGCTGAATAAACCATTATGCGGCGGGCAAGCACTCGCCAAAGTAGGAACCTAGATGGACGATTACGACGAACTGATGCTCGCTCACGACCGATACATGGCTCACGAAGACCTCTTCACAAAATGGGGCAATGCAGCCATGCTCAGTCAATCGATACTTGTGGCGGCTCTCACTCAAATCCTGATCAATCGCTTAGAGCTTGCCCTTGTCATTGGAGCAAACAACACCAAGCTTGTCCTTGTCAGCCTTGCCCTTGGCGGTCTCGCCCTCAGTATAATCTGGCTCCTCACGGACTGGCGTAACTTCTACTACACATACGTTCGCATAGAGGTTATCCGAGACCTCGAGCGAACCCTGGTCAAGAGACACCAGACCTCCAGCGCCAAGCTCTATGGAGTCCTTAACAAGGAATTTGAGGCCTTCCGCGATCTCACATCTAACAAAATCTCCGCTACCTACAAAGAACACCGGAAACGATGGGGGCGGCTGTTTTCTGCCCTCGGCACAACCGTCTCCGTCTTGTTCGTCCGCTGGTTTTCTACGCGCTATCGATTCTTCCTGATTCCGATTGTGTTCGCTCTCGTCTGGCTTTGCATGCTTCTTCTTGCTCTGGGATTACCCGTGACGACCTAAGACATTTGTGTGCGTTTCGCCATGCACACCGCATAACAACTCAATGGAGCGGACCCGAGATTCAGCCGAGTTTTTTGCAGGGTTTGATGTATTATCGGGGTTGAAGGCAGGCCACTCATTTCGAAGCCGTTAGGTAGCTAGATGATTCTTGCTAATTTAGTGACTACAAAATTTCCTATTCTAATCTGAGGTAATTCATGAGTAGTGAAGAAGCTGAACTGAAATCTGCAATTGAAAATATCTTGAAGTCTCCTAGTAAGAAGAAGCTTATAGTTGCAGGTCCAGGCACCGGAAAGACAACCCTTTTTGAGATGATACTGAAAGGTTCTAAAGTGGATCCTAAAAAGAATCTTGTGCTTACTTTCATAAACAATTTACGAAAGGATTTAGAGAAGGACCTTTCAGGTCTTGCATCAGTATATACTCTTCACTCTTATTGTCTTGGTTTATTGTATCGGGATCCAACCCTTAGAACTGGATTAACCTCTATTTTCAGATGCTTTCCTGGGCTAAGTAGATTGATAAAAAGTGATTGGAGATTCATTAATAAATCAGATACTCCACAATTTGTTCGCGAAATGAGGAATCTAGACGAGAAGAACAACATTGATTTTTATCTTGAAAGAGGTCATTACTATGATGCTGTAGATTTCGATGATACTGTATATCGGGTCTATAAATGGACCTCAAAAGAAACTAAAGCCCTAGGATCATACGAAAAAGTTCTAATTGATGAATTTCAAGATTTCAATAAACTAGAAGATGTGATTATTAATCGCCTCGCTAATAACAGTCCAATTCTGATTGTTGGAGATGATGATCAAGCTTTATATAGTCAATTACGCGATTCAACCTGGGATAATATTAGAACATTATACAGATCGGGTGATTATGAAATTTTCGAGTTGCCATTTTGTATGCGTTGTCCCGAAGTTATTGTGAACGCTGTTAGCGACATTATTTCGCAAGCTCAAAAGGTAAAGAAGCTTCATGGAAGAATAGATAAACCTTTCAAACATTTCCCTCCTGTAAAAGGCGCTGATAGCGAAAAATATCCCAAAATATTATCGGTTAAAACAAGTGTCCAACGTCAAAATACAAATTACATGGGAATGTATATTGAACAAGCAGTAAATGAAATCCCCCGAGAAGAAATTGAAGAAGCATCCATAAAAGGTTATCCGGTAGTACTTGTTATCGCAGCGAAACCCTATAGACCGCAAATAATAAGACACCTTGAAAATAATAGATTCACAATAGATGCAAGACAAGAGCCTAATGTTAAATTAGATTCTTCATCTAGCTACGAAATTCTGAAAGAAGATATAAAATCAAATCTTGGTTGGAGAATAATATTAGAAATAGAACAACCGCATTTTCTTGAGGATATTATTGCCAAAACGAATAATACTTCAAATCATTTATTCGATATTATTCCTGATGATTTTAAAAATCAAGTAATTAGTTCAGTAGATGCTTGGGAACCTCCCGGTGATATTAGGGGAGATGATGAAGAAAAAAACAGAGAAAATCCATTGACTGTCAGAGTCACTTCATTCGAAGGGGCTAAAGGTCTATCTGCACAACATGTGTTTATTGTTGGTCTTCATAACGGTGAGATACCTCGCAATCCGCATGATATTCAGGATATTGAGATATGTAAGTTTGTAGTTAGTCTGACTCGGACTCGCAAGAAATGTTATCTGTTATTCACAGGTCGTTTTGCTGACGAAAAGAAATCACCATCACATTTTCTTTCTTGGATCGACTCTAATCGTTTCGAACGCATTTATGTAAACAAAGATTATTGGAATAACTAATTCTAGAATATATATATGAATACGGTAATAAATCATACATTATTGCTTTGTTTGAGATTTAATGTAAATATAATCATGTATCTTTAACTACCTAACCCCCGCTCCAGCGGACGCCTGGGACGCGCGGAGGTCAAGGGATCTAGAACTGTTAATCGGGCCAGGTGCCGCTGAGCTCTTCCGTTAGGTTTCAATCTGGACTTTTGAATTTAGGTTTGGTTTGAAAAATATTACATACAGATCGATGTATAGAGTTAGTCCTCTTCTTCATCCTTCTTTCGTTCTGCTTTGGTTATTGTAAAGTTTAAGAGACTATCTGTGTTAAATTCTTTAGGCGTTGTGTCATCTTTCTGTACAGGTTCAGTATCACCATTATTCTCTGTTGATAATTGGTCGTTATTTTCATCTGAAGACATAATGCCTCCTTATAAGGAGATTAGTTTATGAATAAAACAGATACTAATTACGATTTTATAACAATGTTTGAAGAAGCACAATCAAAATTGGAAAGGCAATTTTCTTCAATGGAGTCCCTACGGACACATGGGAAACTGGTTCTTGGTTCTTCAAGTATTATAGTTTCTCTATTCTCCTCAATAAAATTAACATCAACGACTATCAAATTAGAATTTATTCTTCATTACCTAGTATTAATTATCTTTATGACCGTATTTTTTTTGTTTTTGACATATTATTCTATGAAATCGATTTTGCCATACCCACTTGAACATGCCATCGAACCCACATGGAAAACATATATTGATGCTTTTCTCGATGAAAATAAGCGGACAATATTAAAGCGACGAGTTTATGCATATTTAAAGGCAATTAAAAACAATGAAGATACACTTATTAAACAATATGAGATTTCAAAGAAATTGAATGTTTATTTTGCATTAATGATTGTTTTGATAATATTTATTGCACTCATCATTCCATTGATTAAAACTTAGAAATAATGAAACCTAACCCTCGCTCCAGCGGACGCTGGGGTGCGCGCAGCATATGATTCTTTCCCCCTTTACTGGTTTCGGTTCTATAATGAATATTAGCTGGCCCCGGCAGCAGGTGAGCTCTTCCGTTATGCCACTATTATTGACTTATCTTTAAAGATTATCTAGGAATTCTACCAAATGAGCTTTTCTACATATAGGCAAATTAGTTTAAAATTGAGCTTCGCAGAGAAGGCTTTTTTGTTTGCATTATTCTTTCTAAGAGCATTAACAATAAGAGCATTGATTGCGCGACTTGAAATTGGACGTCGCGTAAGATTTACGGAGTTATATCACTTTATTCTGATTCTAATTCTTACCGCAACCAGCATTTACTCTAATTTTCTCTCAATGAATCTGATTACTTTTATACTTATTTACCTTGTCAATGAGTTTGTAGTGTGGACATTATTCGATGTATTGGTTGAATCAAAGGTAGATGCACTGAAAGGACGCAGAAATGCATTTCGAGCATTTATTTGGGCAGTCTATAGTTATGTAGTAATTGCTTGGGTATTTGGGATTTATTTTGCAGCTTCAGGTGACATTGGTATTATGATCAATGGAGATTGGCAAGTCACACACTCAATTAAGGATGGTATCTATTTCAGCGGCATGACGATTACCACATTAGGTTTTGGTGATTACATTATTGCTCGAAATGCAGTTTTCACACAATTACTCACACTTCTAGAACCTCTTATTGGGATTCTTATATTGGCGTTTTACCTTGCTGCCTTTCTTTCTGCGATATCTTCTGATTTTGTCCGCCCTCTCTTTGAAATTGATTATTCTAATGATATTAGAACTGAAGATAATGAACTCAACCAAGTCTTGGAATTAGGCGATCAATCTACGAACCAATCATACAGTGTATCAATTGACCTTATTCAAAAAATCATAGGAGTAGTTATATCTATTCTTTTTCTGTACTTACTAATCAAACAAAAGTATAAAAAGGAAACTCTAAATTGATTGCTACAGTGGCATAACCCCCGCTCCACCCGACAACCTGCGATGCTGACGAATTAACCTTTCGTTTCCCTTTATTGGTTTTGGTTCTATAATCAACTCAAGCCCACCCGGCTGCGGGTGAGCTCATACGATAGCTTCTGCATGAGGAAAAATGAAAATCGTAGAAATAATTACAGCAATTAAAGATATTATTGTCGTTCTTTCAGCCATTTCTGCAACAATAATTGCTTTCATAGGTTTGACTACATGGAGAAAAGAGCTTAAGGGAAAATCTGAATATCAACTCGCAAAAGAAGTATTGAAATCTGTCTATAAAGTTCGTGATGCTTTTAAGCATGTAAGGCATCCAGCAATTTTCCAGTATGAATACCCTGAAGAGATGCAAAACCATTTTGACCAGCTAAAGTCTGAATATGAATATGAAGGCACTTTACAAGTATATGAAAAACGATGGGAAGTGATGACCGAGACTTTTCGTGAGCTAGAAGAGCATCACCTTGATGCTCAAGTAGAATGGGGGTCTGAATTTCAGGACGTTATAATAAATCTCCGTACTTGCAAATCTGATCTCCAGATAGCAATTATGAATTTACTCGACCACAAGAAAAATCCATTAGAGTTTAGTCCAATTAATGCTGACGAACGATAAGTAATATACAAACGATTGTATAGATCTAAAAGTGATAATTTCACCCTAAAAATAAATAATGCAATCAACGAATTTGAAAAATGGCTTAGACCTCATATAAAACGCTGAAGCTAACCCCCGCTCCACCTGACAGCGGGTAAGGATGGGTGACCGAAGACGGGAAAGGTATAGCCAAGCTGCGGGTGAGCTCATCCGTTAGCCCGCTGATCTGGATAACCAGGGTATAAACGAAAGAGCCTTCAAGTAGGTGTAGCTTCTAGGGAAACCAATCATTATCTAGGAGGATACAATGAACAAGTTCCGCGATTTTATGAGGGGCACGGTGAGCCCAATAGGGCTTGCCTTCGTTCTCACCACTCTTGGTTTCTTTCTGCGTTTATTGCTCAATGTATTGCTGGATGTGGAAATGTCCAAACTGGCTGCTTCCGTGCTTAACTTTCTACTAGCAGCCGTGATTGCGTTTTTCATTTTCCCAAGGCTCTTGAAACAGCCGTTTGGAGAAGTGAGTTTGTCAGAGTACGCACGCCGCCTCGGCTTTTTCCTGCCACCCAATGCGTGGAGACACGTTGTACTTGGTGTAGTACTCACAGCGTGTACCGTAGGCGGGATGCTGGTTGGCTCGATTCTGACCGGACAGTATGTGCTAGATTGGAGCACGATCAGCATATCACATACTGTGTTCAGCCTCAACCCGGGGGTATGGGAAGAATTCGCTTTCCGCGGCATTATCATGTTCATACTGCTAAAGCTTGTCAAGTCGACGCGAAAGGCCGCGCTCATTCAGATACTGCTCTTTGGGTTGGTTCATATCAAGGGGGTTGATCTGTGGTCGTGGGTAGATGTGATCTCGGTAATGATAATCTCACTGGCATTCACATACTCAGCGTACAAGACTCGCACGCTGCTTGCCGGAATCGTGTTTCATTTCTTGCACGACGCTTTGCTGTTCTTCGGACAGGTTCCCGGACCTGAATCCCTTGGATTCACCGAGAATATGTTGTACTACATCGTCCTTTGGGCCATGGTCGGCGTGGCCTGTCTGATCACCAAAGTGGCGGCGGAGAAACTAGGCGTGCAGGCCCAGGCCGAATTGTATCAGCTTGAGCAGAACCTGAGCGAGGAACAAACTAAAAGACACGATGAGACTGATCACTCGGCGGAATAGTTGACAGTAGCCAGCATTATTTCTTTGGGATTAATTATGCTATGCCCTTTTTGCGATCCAGAATCAAATGTCCGCCAAGAAATCATTCTTGAAAATGAACTCTGTCTATTCCTTCAAGAGCCACAAGCGTTGTTAATTGGATCAGGTATCATAATACCCAAAGAACATAGGGAATCAGTATTTGACCTTACTGAGAAAGAATGGCAAGCAACCTTCTCGATGCTCCAACTAGCTAAAGAAATCATAGATGAAAAATATAAACCAAATGGTTATAACATCGGGTGGAATATTGGCACGGTGGCGGGTCAAGAGATATTTCATGTGCACTTACATATCATTCCCCGGTATATTGACGAACCGCTAGCAGGTAAAGGTATACGATATTGGTTCAAGCAAGCGTCAAATAAACGACAAATGAGAAATTCTGCCTAACCCCCGCTCCACCTGACCACCGGGAATAGACGAGTGACCGAGGATTGAAAATCGGAAACATACTTAGGTGGTAAATGAGCTCTCCATTTCGATTTGTCAGAATGTAAACTTTTCCTTTGATTTGATAGTGAAAGTAGGTAATTATGGAAAGACGAGATCCGATTGAGAATGATCCAAAATACAAAGAGATTCTCTCTTCAGTAGATCAAGAGATAGAGCAACAATTAGGCGATTCTCGTCCAATGGGTTATTGTCATGTGTTTTGGAGCATGAAAAAACAAATCCTCAAAGATAGATTTGGGATAGATTGGAAATCACCAGCAGAACTTAATCCAAATATTGAGTATGATTAGACAAGTGATGTTAATGACAAGATCTTGTCCTATTGATTAGTCAGGATAAATAAAGATGGTATGGTTCGATTCGAGTCCACTACCGCCCACAAGAAACACTTGATGTCAAAATCAAGTGTTTTTGCTTTATAAGGCTTTTGGCAGAGAGTAAATATATTGTTTCGGGAATAAATTTGTCTAAATCATCGAGAAGTCGGTTCGAGTCCAAATCCCAATAATAAGAATGGCGTCAGACATCGAATCATTTGCTAAATGATTTTTCTTTTATTTGGTGGTCCAAAACGTCCATTGTGTCCTCTTGATAGTGAAGAATTGGTCCATAATTTCCATTGTATCCAACAGTTCCATCTTAACTATACTCAGACTGCACTCGAAAATCTATACTTGCTTTGGAACGTCGATTCAAATCAAGTAATAATATTGCATTGCTTGAAATATCATCTGATATATGTTATTGTTTTATTAGTTAGATTAGAAGTTTTGCCTCAACAGCTGAGTAATTTAATAATACACAAATCGAAGTCGATTTTCATGGAACACTGCCAAAGATACTTGGCAGTGTTTTTTTGTCTATTGTCTTCAATATTCAAATTTATATTTTATTTGAATGGTAAATGAGAAGGAGATCCTAGTGATTACCGGGCAGACGAATATCTACATGGGACAACAGCGTGATCGGATTAAACGGTTAGATAATCAACTGTTGAAAATCTAAGTTCATCTCAATTTAGACAAGTGCAGAGAAAACTATAAGGAGGTAACACCATGAGTGAATACAGAACCATCAGTGCCGCTCTGAAGAACAAAACTTCGTTGTGGTGGCAGACAGAGAATTCCGGTGGTTATCCGGTAGGTTGTGGTCCCACGGCATGGGCTATTGTCTTTGGCTATTGGAAGCAATACAAGGGCAGGAACAGACTACTGGATGGTATCACCATGCCACATTCTCAGACAGGGAGTACAGATGCTGATCTGAGTAAGCACATGGAAGAGATAGCCAAGGACACAGAGACTACCTATGGATCTTATGGAGGGGGATATGGTCGTACCACACCGAGTAAAATGCTCAAAGCGAAGAAGTACATAAAAAGGCGAGATTACAATAGCTCAATAGAAAGAATTCTCGGTACCGAGTTTACAAAATTCCGGAAGGTAAAAGCTTGGCTGTTAAAGGACCGCCCGGTGATTATCCTAAGTAATGATCCCGCGCAAGCTCTCACCACGCTACACTATCCAGTTATTGAGAAGGCTGAGTTAAAACAAAGGAAGAGACTGGGTAGGTGGCGAGATCGATCTGTACGTTACTACGTTAACTTGGGAAACGGTAAACGTAAATGGATATGGGTTCGTGAGGTTGGCCCAAATCAACACTCGCATACTGGTTCTTTTTCCATGTTTCTTTTAAACATTAATTAGATAGCGCATGTCTCCCCTCTTTCCGGAATGTGATATGGATTTTATGCGAGCCTCGTAGCCACATTATTCGAAAAGATATTTCATTGTTATCATAATCATTTAGTTTAATAACCATAATTACTATGTTGTATTCATAATTTATAGAATCTGATTGAAGTCAATAATTGTGATATTCAGGTGAAGTAAAGGAGAAAACTCATGAAAGAGCCATTTAGGAAAACTTACAGTGTTGCTATTGATACGGTACCTCTTCCTGAAGAGCCAGCGGAACGGATTGAAGTGGTTATGAATAGTTACGGCCCGGTAATTAACCAGATGATTCGAGATGCAATGAGTGTAGCAAAAGAAAGTCTGTATGTGCTTAAATAACCAATTTAAGGAGATTAGAAAATGAAAAATAATAATAATGATTCGACTCAAAGTGTGGAACATTCAGCTAACATTCCTGAAACATCAAAAAAACTCCAGAAAAAACTATCAGATTTTGGAAAGGTCCAACTAAAGGTACAAGAAGCATTGGCATCAAATGTACGTGTACCAACGAAACTACTACATGAACTAAAAGATACTATAAACAGTTTAAAACCCCTTGCGCAAATACCATTTGGACAATTTCCAGAATTTGAAGATATTTTAGAATGGATTGATTGGGAAGAAGAAAATGGTCAAAAAAGAGAGAAAATTCCGTATTCTGCTAGAATCCAAAAAAATCATCACCATGATATCGAAAGAAGGTTGAAGCAAGGATCTAACCCAATCTTGAATAATGAAGTTGAAGATTTCGATTTTAGTTACAAACTAATGAGGCACGAGCGGGGTGGCATCTGGTGGCCCATACCGCCACCCCCCGACAAATTCCTTACCGAGTTAGATATTCATGATGGAGAAGCATATGGGAAGTTAGTATTAGATAGGATCTTTAGTCCAAAAGCAATAGCTAACCTAAATCCAGATTTTGTTACGTATGATAGCTATCTAGGTGTAACTTGGCTCAGTCAAATTTATTTTGGTCATAGTAGATTGTACGGAATATTTACCTCATCTTTCGATATACCTTCTGGATTGAATACTCTTGTGGTACGGTCTGAGCTGGGTGCTATGGTAGCGAAGATGGCGACGGCTCGATATGGGCTCGATAGGTTGACACTCATTGCAAACCATCGACTTTATGTGAGATTACCTATTGGACCAAATGATCCATGGCTGGGAATTCGTGCAACGCAAAAGAACATTTTTGAGACTCATACAGCCCGATATTCTACTCCCAGTATTTGTGACATTATTATGAACGCGGAAGGCTCAGGAACAGTGACAGTTATTGAAAGTATTGGATATGACCTAAGTTTTACTGAATCTTGTCAGTCAGCAATAGCAGATGGATTAGCTTCATGGTGGGAGCCAATCCGATGGGGTATCCAATAAGGGTTGCGCCGTGCCGCCTAACCGGCGTATGCAGCTGACCAACTATCAGCGTTCACAGCGAAGCAGGTTTCGTTTCTGAGAGTTGTAGGACCTAGTTGGGCGGTCTGCTGGACCCGTTGGCAGCTGATGCGCCAATCGTTAGCTCGGGCAAAATAAGATACAATTTAGCTATTAATTAAGAAAAATGTATTAAAAAGCGGTTCGAGATCTCCAACACTCCTGTGTTGGAATCGCGGGATAGGAAAATTGGATGTTTCCCTCCCGCAGATGTCCACCAACGACCACACAAAAAACACTTGACAGTGATGTCGAGTGTTTTTTTGCGTTACATCCCTTCGGTACCAATGAGGTCCGGAGCCCTTTCAAAATTTCCTCATGCTATACTTCAGATATGCATTAAAAATAGAGTATCTAGACCTGAAACCCTCCAAAAATTTGCAGTTCCATTCGAAGCATAATTGACATCAGCTGGATAAATAAAAATGAAAAATAGAATTGTTTATATTTTAGCCGTCGTAATTGTTGGTGTACTGGCTTTTATCGTCGTAAACTCAATAAGTTCAAAATATTATCTGAGCAATGACTATAGATGGCATGGAGAACTAACATCAAATGAAAAAAATCTTCTGGTCCGGGGCAAAAAAATTGACAGAATTAAAAATGATCTGGACAAGCTGATTTATGCAGTAAACGAATCAAATCAAGATCCAGAAACTTTTCGTACACCAGAAAATATTGAACCGATAGGTTCTCCGAAACTTAAACTTATTGAGGTTAAAGATGAAGTGGCTATTGTTGAGATTATCAATGCTACATATCTTACACAAAGGATGGGATCGACAGGTGCAGATGTATTCTTGGCTGAAGCCACTTTTACCTTAACTGAGTATAAAAACATTAAGTTCATCAATTTTCTGTTTGAAGTAGGTGATCATGCAACCCCAGGACTTTATTCAAGGAAAGATTTTCTCAATCATTGGGAACCAATAGAATAAAAATGTATAAAATAATAATATCAGCTGGAGTGCTTGGTGTTAGGCAGTCAAAAATAGGTACAAAATAGATAATAAATAGGAATAATCTATCAGAAAACCGGTTCGAGATTTCCAACACTGCTGTGTTGGAGTCGCGGGATAGGGGAGCGGAATACTCCTTCCCGCTGATGTCCAATACCGCTCGCAAGAAACCACTCTCTCGAGTGGTTTTTCTATTAATATCTGAATCGATTTTTCACCCTTGTTTATCTATTTTGTAAGTGTATAATATATTCAGAAATATGAATATAAATAAGGGTTCAACAGAAAAACAAGTAGCTGGTATCTTAAAAGTCCTTGGTTCTCCTTTTCGAATCCAGATTCTTTATCAGATTGGAAGAGGAGAAGCCTGCGTCTGCCACCTTGAAGTTTTGTTAAAAAAACGCCAGGCCTATATTTCTCAGCATTTAATGGTGATGCGTGATGCAGGTATCTTAAAAACACGACGAGATGGAAAGTATATCTTTTACCGGGTGGCAGATCCAAAATTCTTTGAGTTAATTGAATTAACCGCCAAGACTCTGAACATCCAAATAGATAATAAACCGCAGGATATTGTTTCAATAAGGCATGACAACTGCGATTGTCCGATGTGTAAACCCGGATTATAACTAATCATTTTCTATAAATCTTGAGGAGGCGCACAATGTTAAATATAAAAATTCTTGGAACAGGATGCCCCAACTGCAAAAAACTAGAGGAGGAAACAAAAAAAGCTGTCGGAAATTTAGGTATTGAGGTTGAGTTCGAAAAAGTCACGGATTATCAGAAAATCATGGACTATGATATTCTAAGCACTCCCGGATTAGTGATCAATGAACAAGTTGTTTCCAGTGGGAAAATCCCCTCCCAACCAGAGTTGGTATCCATGCTTGCCAGTGCCCTGGAAGGCAGCTAGATCTGAACTTGTTAATCAGTAAATCGTTATATTTTTTTTTAACATAATACATTCATTTATTCGAATACATATTAAGGAAATCATAAATTATGAGTGGCAGTTTAGGGTTTATCACCAATTTATTCTATAGCGGGTTAGGAAACCTCGCAGCCTACCTTGCTGCCCATGTGCTGTTGTGTTTACTCCCAGCGTTTTATATTGCCGGGGCAATGACTGCCCTGATTCCGAAAGAAATCATCACCCGCTATTTGGGACGTAATACTCCCAGGTTCATCTCCTACCCTGCTGCCGCCGCTGCCGGATTCCTTTTAGCGGTTTGCTCTTGCACTGTGATACCGCTCTTTGCTGGAATTCATAAAAAGGGCGCAGGCCTGGGTCCCGCAATTACTTTCTTATTTGTCGCACCCGCAGTGAATATCCTTGCTCTTACTTACACAGGCGCAGTGATTGGGATGGATTTAGCCATTGCCAGGTTAGTATTATCGATTGCCTTTGGGATCGGCGTGGGGATCATCATGGCGCTGATTTTCCGGAAAGAAGACGCCGAACATGACAAAAAAACGGATACCTTGTTTGCAGGCCAGGCTTCCATGCGGAAATCGTCTGTAATATTCCTGCTGGTCTTGGTCCTTTTACTTGTGGTGGGAACTTTTCAGATTGATCTGCTAAAAACTACTTACTTCCAGTGGAGTCCACATCTTGAAGGGATCAATCGTTTCCAGGAGATTTTATTCAATTTAGTACCTTTTGATCCCACAAAGGGAGAAGAGGGTGTCACCGCACAGGGCGCCCTGCTGATCGGCATGTTGATCCTGATTGGCCTGACCGCCTGGAAAGGATTGGAGAAAATCCATGATGGTTTTAACCTCTGGACCTGGATTTCAACCGGACTGGTTGGTTTAACTTTACTCATCGCTTCTTTGGGAGTGAATCCCTATCCGGGAGGGGTCACTTTTATGTTTACGGGAAAGTTCTTCGGAGTCCTGTTGAGCATTCTCATTCTGGGTTGGATGCTGAAGACCCAATTAACTGAAAACGAAAGGCGTGATTTTCTCTGGGAAACCTGGCGCTTTATTAAGCAGATCTTCCCCCTCTTGATTGTGGGTGTATTTGCAGTCGGCATTATAAGGGAGTTGATCAAACCGGAGTGGATCCAGGCCGTTGCCGGAGAAAACACTATTGTCGGGAATTTCATTGGTGTGATCTTTGGCGTATTTATGTATTTCCCCACCCTGGTTGAAGTGCCTATAGCCCAGATGTTCCTCCGCCTGGGCATGCACCGGGGACCATTGCTGGCTTATTTAATCTCTGATCCGGAACTAAGTCTGCAAAGTATTTTGATTACCGCTTCCATCATTGGCCGTTTCAAAGCCTGGGTTTATGTAGCCTGGGTCTCCCTGTTCAGCACGATTGCAGGATTATTGTATGGCGCCTGGGTGGATGGCACTAGCATCGGATTGGTAATCCTTCTTCTACTAATGTTTTTAAGTCTGCTCGCAGTAATGGTTTGGGTTATCGAACAGAAAAATAGAAAACAAGAAATAATATAACCAAAAAATATCGGGATATTTGTTATTTTGATAAAGAATTTCAAAGTATAAACGTAAAATTTGAGGTATCTAAATACCATGGATTCTAAGGCCCAAGTTTATTTAAATTCTTATTTATCTACCCTGTCTCCAGACCAAAGGAAAAAATATACGAGTTTTGATTCCTATTACTTTTGTGCTGATGAGGAAAGTGCCAATCTTTGCGCTAATTTGGTTCTACAGGGAGAAAAAAGAGCCACGGCGGGTTTATTGTGGAGCTATGAGGCTGAGAAAGAACCGCTCCCTGAAATTGGTCAATTATCCATCATCACCAATTGGGATAAAATTCCCCAATGTATCGTTGAAACAATCTCGGTTGAACAAAAGCCGTTTAATGAAGTTACCGATGAATTTGCTTTTGAAGAAGGGGAAGGCGATAAAACGCTGGATTTCTGGAGGAAAGTCCATTGGGAATTTTTCAGCGCTGAATGTAAGGATATTGGACGGAAATCTTCTCAAAATATGCCAGTAATCCTGGAAAAGTTTAAGGTGATCTATCAAGGTGACTAAATTGGTTCGAGATTTTCAACATCATCCTGTTGGTATCGGGATGAGGGGAGATTGGATCTATCCTGAAGTACTGACAGACGGGATTTTACGTGCTATGATTAAAAATAAGGAAGAATCTGTTATTTTTCAGTGAGGGTGGTCTATTATGGGTGACAAAGGGAAAAAAGATAAAGGCAAACGTGAAACTAAAAAGAAAGCAAAACTGACGATAAAAGAGAAGCGCAAACAGAAAAAAGAGAAAAACGCGGCCAGTACATAATCAGCACATTTGTGAGTGGTTTTTTGATAAATACCGAAATTAGCAAGGCGCCTGCAGCGGAGTCGTCTTTCAATTAGTTTGAGTCTTTGGATAATATTAAAGATTCAAGATAAATTCTTTTGCTTTTTTCCCCCATCGCACTGTTGTCTACTCCCGTTTAACTTAGAAAATGGAACCGCTTTTATTAATCAAGAGCGGTTTTTGGTTTTATATAACCCTCTGCCTTAATGGATATTGAATAACTTACTTGAATATAAGTTTTATAATGTATACTCATGGATAACAAAATTCCATTAACGGTGATGAGGATTCATCGTATTATCATAATCTTAAGCAGCGTAATCCCTTCCTCAAACGACCATAACCAAAGGAGACCACCAGATGAGATACCTTAACTCCAGGAGATCACAGGCGTTTCTATTGTCTGCGCTGGCTATGGTGGGTCATTTTAGCGTGCAATCTGCCCACATCGTCGCAGAAGGGAGGCAGCCTGTCGCAGGAGGAGGCTCTCCAATTGGTGCTGGACGAGGTCGTTCAGCCCGACCAATTGGGTGAAGACCCGCTGATCGTCTTTGGCTGGCCCGAAGTGCTCGTGCCGGGTGATGCCCTGCACCCCTACAACTTCTTGGGAGAGGATCCCACACCGGGATTGGTAACGGTCAAGTCTGAGAGTTGGTTTTTCTGGATCGATGACGAGCCCTTAGCCCGCTTCAGCCATCCGACGCGCTACGTTTTGGTAGATATCAAGAGCGGTGAGTTTTCCCTCTCAGATGAGGACTGGTGACCGGTACTCAACGGGCAGGGCCTTTGGACCGGTGCCGGGGAATATCAAAATGAGGAAAACTGGATATATTCCAATGTGACCTTTAAGAAGAGTGAAAGCAGCGCTAGAATAAGTTCATCCCATACGTTGGCAGCTCTGCTCCCACCCCGGAGGGAGGTACTACAAACTGAAAGCGGGAAACGCCGAGCGCTGGTAGTCAATACCATCACAGAAGATCAAACTGGTTCAGATGAAGGTGTAGCCGATGTAAAAAACATGCTTCGCTTTCTGGATACATATGATTTTGAATCCACTTATCTTGGACCGGAACACGATAAAAATCCGAGACGAACTGGAATTCCCTTAATTCTAAAAGCGAAGACCGATCCCTGGAGAGACTGGCTGCGAAACCAGGCAAAGGAAATGAATCCCGGGGATACTCTGGTCGTTTATATCACGGGGCATGGTGATGGAAATTTTGTCGTAGGCGGGGATGGTCTAATCCCTAGAACATTCCTGCGAGATGAACTGGCAAAGTTTAAACCGTGTGTTGACATAATCGTCATCATCAGCGCCTGTAACAGCGGCTCATTTATCGGTCCGCTAAAAGACGTTGCCGATCTAACGATGACCGCCTCGGATGAGACATCTTCAACCTATTTCGACTTGGATTTTATCACGGTAATTCTTGGGGGACTAATGGCAATCGATCTCAATCCGCTTGATGAGGGTGGGGAATACACCAGCAGCTTTATCGCTGGCTGGGAAGAGATTATGGAAGATCCCGCCTTAATGGAAAAAGTCGAGGGGAGAGTCAAAAATGAGGACATTACTTACATGCAGGCGCTCTGTTCAGAGTCCTACAAAGAAGGCAAAATATATGATATGGGTATCCGTTTTCTCTCTTCTCCACAGGAGTCTTTCGGCAGTGCAAAGACCGGCTGCGAAGCGCAAACATTTATATCTGATCCGGAACTATCCCCAACGCCAACATTTACTCCTACTCCGACATCAACACCTACTACGTCACCAACACCTACCCCGACACCAACGCCTACCCAAAAATTTGTTTCAACTCTGGACTATCTCGGAGATTATTATGTATCTATGACTGTGGACCAGGATGATGACAAGCATAAAGAACACATAAATATGGCAGATTACCTCACCCTGACCCTCAAGCAAGGCAGCGTCCGTATTGAAGGTCCTTTCCCCTGGGTTCCAGTGAGCGGTGAATTAAGCCCGGAGGGATCGATAGATGCCTCTGGACGGGGAACTGTAGCGGGATATTCAAATATCAAGGTGACCTTCCTGGGGAGTGTTTCCAACGGCCATCTGGAAGGCAGCTACACCATGGGTGTTAATGGCGGCCTCCCGGGCGGAAAACCTATTGTTTACGGTGTCAGTGGAGACCGCCTGGAACCAACCCCAACTCCTACGTCAGATCCGAGAATTGGGGAACTACAGGATTTCTTTAATGACTATAATGCTAAATTCCAGGCAGCTGACGGTGATGGTCTTCTAGCGCTGCTTCATCCAGCGGTGCTGGATCTTTACGGCTCTGACGCGTGCCAGGTTTACCTTTCTTCGGCTGTTGAAAAACCAATTGAAATTGAGGTGCTTCAGGTACTGTCCGTCGGACCCTGGACCTGGGAGATTGATGGTCATTCGACCCTCATCGAGGATACCTATTCGATCCAGGCTGGAGTTTCTGCGGGGGGCCAGACCATTCAACAGTCTATGCATCTTGGGTTGGCTGAGGATGGAACCATCACCTGGTTTACAGATTGTGGCGAGCCTTTGCCGTGATTTGAACGATTAGAAACTTTTTTGGTACCTAATGGAGGCAACCGGTTTGAAATGCCCCAACTCAGGAGAGTTGGGGCAATATCAGTTACATGAGAAAGAATTGCACGAAAAATGTCTTCAGCCTACAATATTAATATCTGAACTCCAGAACCTTCACGTTTTTATGTCAAATGGAGATTGATTATGGATCCAACCAGAAATAGTTCTAAGAATGGTTTTTTAACCCCCCAGGTCATGGCGGCAATCGGCCTCATATTGGGGATCATATTAGGTTTGGTATATGGATGGGTAATATCCCCTCTGGAACTGATAGACCTGTCTGTCACTCAGCTGCGAGATGACCTGAAGGTTGAATATCTGCGGATCGCGATCGATTCCTATACATTAACGGGGGATGCCACTCTAGCAAAAACACGCTATGACCGTCTGGGAGAAGATAAAAGATCCTATTTGGCTGAGATCGAGTTCAATCACGCGGGGCAGACAGCTAGCGAGATTTCATCTTTCCGTGAATTAGTGGAAATAGAAACCAGAGGAGAGGCCCCGGGAGAAATACTGGATGAACCTTCAGAGCAAAAAACTGGTAACGATATCCTGAAATGGGCTCTTTTGATCGTCATTGTATTGGCAGGGGCTCTAATCGTCAGGTATTTCCTGAGGAAGCGCTCTTTGAGTCAATCCGCGCCACCCAGGGTCGTGAGTGAGGACCCGGTAACCACCTCAACAATGGAAAACACTATTAAGACTGAAGGGGTGGAGAGGGTCATTGAGGTGAATAAATTAACCAAGTACTACGGCAAAGCCAGGGGAATCGTTGACGTCTCGTTTACCGTGAACGAAGGTGAAATATTTGGTTTTATTGGCCCAAACGGGGCTGGGAAATCCACTACCATCCGCCTGTTTTTGTCCCTGATTTACCCCACCAGTGGTGAGGCTAAAATCTTCGGAAAGGATTGCATCAAATACGGCCCAGAAATCCGTCAGGACATTGGCTATCTCCCCTCGGAGGTCTTTTACTATGAAGGTATGAAAGTCCTGGACCTGTTGAAATACTCAGCCAGCTTCTATAAAAAGGATTGCACCACTCGGTTATTTGAGTTGGCAGATCTGATGGAGCTGGACCTCAAACGCAGGATCGATGATCTTTCCTACGGGAATAAAAAGAAAGTTGGTATCGTACAGGGACTGCTTCATTCACCCAAGTTGATTGTGCTTGACGAACCCACAGCAGGTCTGGATCCCCTCATGCAGCAGAACTTCTTTAACCTCATTCGTGAAGAAAACCAGCGCGGCGCAACTGTGTTCTTTTCTTCCCACATCCTTGGTGAGGTGCAGAGGCTGTGCAACCGGGTAGCAATTATCAAAGAAGGAAGTATTATCAATATCCAGGATATAAAAACTCTCCAGAAGGATAACTATAAAAAGATCCGGATCATGGCCGACAACCTGGAAGAAAAGGACATTAACTTTGAGGGTGTCAGCAACCTTCACCGTGATGATGGCGCCTTAAATTTCTTTTATAAGGGCGACATCAATCAGGTTTCCCAATTGATCAGCAAGTTGCAGTTAACGGACGTGGTCATTGAAGAGCCCACCCTGGAAGAGATCTTCATCCATTATTATGAGTAAGGAATTAACATGAATATCTTTAACCATGAGTTTAAGTCCTATCTCAAATCGGTGGGCATTTGGTCTATCGCCATCTTCCTGATCATCCTGGTATATTTTTCAGCTTTTAACAGCATTGCGGCTGAAGCAGAACAATTGTCCCAAATGATGGCCAGCTTCCCGGAAGAACTATTGATTGCTTTTGGGATGACGAATATGGATTTTACATCCGTCCTGGGTTTTTATGGAGTGGTCTTCCTCTTCTGCCAGGTCTGTCTGGCTATTCAAGCAGCCAATTATGGTTTTTCCCTGGTATCCATTGAAGAACGGGAATTTACAGCGGACTTTTTACTGGCAAAACCTGTTGGACGGGGAAAAATTCTCACCTCAAAATTACTGGCTGCAATGCTTGCCCTGACTTTAACAAATCTGGCGGTCTGGATCAGCTCCTTTTTTGTCATTAATCTGGTGCGGGATGGGCGGGCTTATGATGTTAACACCCTGGTTATGGTACTGCTTACCATTGTAGTCTTCCAGTTATTTTTCCTGACTGTGGGGATGGTGATTTCCCTGCTGATGAAACGCGTGCGCAGCGTGACCCCCTTATCGATGGCTCTGGCCTTTGGCATGTACGTCCTGAATGCCTTTGGTGGCATGCTGGGAGATGACAAACTGGAAATTATCTCTCCCTTTAAGCATTTTGATCCCAATTACATTCTGGCCAATGCTGCTTACGATATACCGCTGGTGATGATCAGCATAGTGGCGATCTTAATTGCCATCCCGGCTGGTTACCTGTTGTATCAAAAGAGAAATATAGCCTCTGCGGTGTAAGTGGCTTAAGGAGTTTTTACCGATGAGAATCTATTTTCGGGAGCTGAAATCGAATTTTAAATCACTATTGATTTATATTGGCATAGTTGGTTTTTTTGTTGTGGTCGGGTTTTCTAAGTTTTCTGCTTATGCAGAAAATCCAGAGTTAATCGCTGTCTTAGACACCATGCCCGAAGCACTGCTGGAATCCTTTAATATGAACTCTTTTAATTTGACCACGGTTAGTGGATTTTTTGGAGTGATGTATGCCTTTTTGGGTCTGATCCTGGGCATCGCTGCTGCGATGTGGGGAAGTGATATCATCTCCAAAGAAGAGCGTGATAAAACCGTTGAGTTTGCCCTGACTCTTCCGGTAAAAAGGAGCACCTTGATTTCGGCCAAAGCCGCTGCCGCGTTCACCAACTGCATCCTCCTGGCGCTGGCCGCCTGGGGAATGAATTGGATCAGTGCTGGAAAATATAATCCGGAACCGGAATTTTATGAGTTTTTATCCCTGGGAATGGTTACCCTGCTGATCATGCAGATGATTTTCCTGGCTTTGGGTCTTTTCCTGGGAAGCGCTCTTAAGCAGCATAAACGGGCCAGCTCGATGGCGGTGTCGATCCTGCTGGGGACTTATTTCTTTTCGGTTATTGCGGGATTAAAGGAAGAATGGGATTTCTTAAAATACTTCACCCCATTTAAGTATTTTGATCCGGTTGAAATTATGCATGAGTCCAAAATAGGGGTGGATTATCTCTGGTTATCCTTGGGGATCATTGCTGTGAGCCTGGTGGGCGCTTACCTTTCTTATTCCAGGAGAGATCTGTACATTTAATCATTAACGGACGAATTTTCCCGCAAAGGGTTAAAACAGAGTATAGAATGACCGGGCACGATGGTCCGAATCCAATACCGCACTTCATTTTTGAAGTGCGGTATTGGATTTAATGGAGGTTAGATCCGAGGATGAGGTTGGAATCCTGCCCGAAACTATGCTTATAGGTAGAGATTCAGCGCTGACCGGTAAAGAATCTCTGACCAGCGGATGATTACAACTGAGGTAATCTTGCCCTCCCTAAGAAGTGATTACCCGAGCAGCTCGTCAATAACCAGGCGCATATTCTCACGGTATTGTTGGATAGCATTTTTACCGCTGCTGGTTAATTTATATAAAGTGCGTGGAACCCGGTCTACAAATTCCTTTTTTACCTTAACATAACCGGCTTCTTCTAACCGGCTGATGTGGGTGGATAAGTTTCCCCGTGTCAGCCCGGTTTGGTTGAGTAAAAAGGTAAAGTCAGCGCTAACCACGGCTGCCAAAAAAGCCAGGATCATCAAGCGAGCAGGGGCATGGATAGCTGAGTCAAGTTTCTCGATAGGATCCAGGTCCGGGAAAATTTCTGATTCACGCGGCATTGTCCACCTCTTGAGGTTGCGCTGGATATCGTCGTATGAATCTGACCATCAGCACCAGGCCGATCAGGAGAATTAATCCTCCCGCAGCCAGTAAGGTGAACTCACCTTTAATTTCTAGCAGGAATGATCCAGCTATGGCTGCCAGGAAGCCAAACCCATAAGCCGTTAAGCGTTTAATTCCGGTCCCTAATCCAAAAATCACCATCAGGATGGCTCCGATGCCGCTCATTAGGTAGACATGGAATTTTCGCAGGAAGGATATCGGCGCCAGGGGTAAGCGATCCGGTCCCAGGATAAAAAGAATTCCCAGCACCAGGACAAGGATCAGCAGACCAATTCCGAGACCAAGCGCTAAACCGGTTTTTTTGTTCCCTTCCAGGAATTGTACATAACCGAAGCGGGGGATGGTGATGGCATTTTTAAAGCTGGTATACAAGGTAAAACTTAACCAGGACATACTGGAGAATATTACATTGTCCAATATAATCATGATGGCAAAACCGAGGATTGCTGCCCCGAGGAGAATATCAATGATCCCATCCTGGTGGAAATCCAGGTAAGCTTTCCGCTTTAAATGGGTAAGTGAGGTTTTTGTTTTCATTAGATACTCCTATATCTAAAATTTGACAATAAAACAAGTTTGATAAACAAACCTATTTGATAAAAGTGTATCATTAAATTAAGCTTTGTCAAGGGTTAAATACAAATTCGTGGAAATAAAAAAAGAGAACCGAGATCTGCCTTGAGGAAAATAACTTTATTTGTCGGTTATGGTATTGATACTTGGGTTTGAGGGCAGGGTATTTCAGCACCTGTTCCATGGTGAAAATCAGCCTGGACATTGGGAACAAGACCTGCAGTTTGTCAGTTCCAGCCCAGGAGCAAAATTTATGCTACACTGTAGAAAATATACTAATTAAACAACCTTCTTTCCCTAAAAGGCTAAAAACATTGGTCCGATTCAAAAACCCAACTGGCAAGAACAGAAATTCAGGAAAAAAATAGCAAACCGATATCAGGATTTTATGGAACGTTTATTAAAGGGGGAACAAATATTAATTGACGGCGCAACCGGTACCGAGATTGAAAAAAGGGGTGTCCCCATGGTACATAATGCCTGGAACGGGGGCGGCGCAATGACCCATCCCGATATCGTGCGGCAAGTCCACGAAGACTACATCCGCGCGGGCGCAGAAATTGTAATTTCAAATACGTTTTCCACCTCACGCCATGTTCTGAAGGATGGCGGCCTTGAAGAGCATTTTGATTTGCTGAACCGCCGCGGTATTGAACTGGCCCTCGAAGCCCGAACAAATTTGAACACACCGGATGTTTTGGTTGCGGGCGGAATTACCCATTGGTCGTTTACTGGACGGATTCCCTCTCAACCCCAACTGCAAGAGAACATTGAGGAACAAGCTGAAATTATGGCTTCCGCGGGGGCAGATTTGATCATGCTGGAAATGATGTCCGATATTAAGCGCACCCTTCTCCTGGTTGATGCCGCCCGAAAAACCGGACTTCCTATCTGGGTGGGCTTTAGCTGCCGTTTGGACGAGGAAGGAGAGCCTTATTTATTAGATGGCCCTTCATTGCTGGAGGGGATCAGGGCGATGGAGGAGAAAGAAGTTCCAGTTATTTTTATTATGCACACGGAAGTTGTTGATGTTGATGCCTGTTTACGGGTGTTAAGAACCAACTGGGAAGGTCCAATAGGCGTCTACGCCCATTCTGGTCAATTTATTGAACCCAATTGGATTTTTAATGATGTGATTTCACCTGAAGATTATGCATTTGCAGCAAAATCATGGTTCCAGAAAGGAATCCAGATAGTGGGTGGCTGCTGCGGGATTGGATTGGAGCATATCCAAAAGTTGAAAGAAGTTATTTAAAGAACTGAAATAATCAGGATTGATGATTAAATCCTCATAATAAAATTAATACCGCTCTCGAAGATACTTGAGCGGTTTATTGTTCTCAGTAGAAAAAAACTCTCAGCCGAAAAGGTGATTCTGAATATAATCGAGTTACGTTCGATTCAAGGCTTTCTCAACCGCGGCTCGACTCGGCATAGAGGTTGAAGCCCCCAGGTGTTGGACACTGATTGAGGCAGCCGTATTGGCAAAATTTAATGCATCTTCAAGAGCTGCACCTTCTGAGATCCCCGCGGCAAATGCGCCTGTAAAACAATCCCCCGCGCCAGTGGTATCAATCGCCTCGACGGGAATTCCCTCAATCCGGATAACCTGATCCCCAGAGAGGCAGAGGACCCCTTCAGTGCCCAGGGTAACGATGATGGTTTGATTTGAGTGGTGGCGAAATTGTTTAGCATATTGGACAAGAAGATCCAGATCCTCACTGACCTGGTCCTGATTTGAGAAAAAAGCCAATTCAGTTTCATTAACGATCAGGTAATCGACTATATCCAGCAGCCCATCAATAAATGGCACTGCCGGGGCAGGATTTAAGATCGTTTTTGCATTAGCGTGATGTGCTCGCTGAAAGAGATGTTTAACAGTAGTTTGAGGGATTTCAAAAACGCTCACAATAAAGTCATTTTTTGTGATTTTAACCTGGTCAACATCGTGCTCTGAGAGATGATAGTTGCTGCCGCTGATCACAACAATTGAATTCTCGGATTGGTTGTCTACAGTAATGAGCGCTACGCCTGTCGGCAGAGTATCCGAACGAAACAGGAAATCGAGTTTAAGTTGTTCATCGCTCAAGAAATCCTTAAGCGATTGGCCGAAGAGGTCATTCCCAAGCTTCCCAACCAGATAGACATTCTCCCTCAGTCGGGAAGCAGCAACTGCCTGATTGCTTCCTTTTCCCCCAGGAATATAGTGGACCTCTTTTCCAAATACGGTTTCTCCTCGACGTGGGAGTTGCTCCACTTTGGTGACGATATCCATATTAATACTTCCGGCAACAATAATATTTCCCATCTGGTTTTCCCTCAATTGTATGATGACTAATTATCTCTCTACTAATTATTACTGTTTCTTGAATAAGTTCAGAGTGACGGAGTGAGTTCCATAATCTAATCACACCGATTGCAGTTCTCTGAATAATTGTCTGGGTAAAGACAATATATATCATACTGGATAATGGATTAGAATTCCGATCTGAAAACAAATTGAGCCACTGTGGAATAAGGGGGTAAGATTTTAGATTCTTCCCCACCCGTAGAAAACCTGCTCTGCCGCCACAGGAAAAACCGGAACTGCGTGAATAGTTTAATGGTGTGTTTTGACGCAGAATGATTTGGGAAGATGAAGCTTTGATGGGAAAGGCCCCCATTGGTTATAATCTTTGAAATAAATCCTTCTTCCTTTGAAAAAACAATATTGTTATGCTATGATTAAGAAGCATAAAAGAACAAAACTTTTCTAATACAATCCCAGAACAATATTTAACTCCACTAAACAACGCCATACACCTGGTGTTTTTTTCTTTCCCGGCCTGCTCTTCAGTTCATGAAGGAGGGTAAAGTTGAAAGGGAATCTAAAAGAAGCTAAATATTTCAGACTGGAATTGATTTTGAATTTGGAGGGAAACCGATGAATATGGGACTTAAAATAACGCTAATTGTTTTTCTGGTTCTGGTATTAGTTATCTTTGTTGGGTTGTTGGTAGTCACTCGCTCCCAGGGATTGGATATAGTATCCCATCCCCTGGATGAACGGCCGGACATGGAAGAAAGCCCTGAGGATTTTGGGATGGTCAGTGAAAAAGTTACCGTCACCACCGAAGATGGTCTCAGGCTATACGGCTGGTATATCTCTGGGACAAATGGGGCCACGGTGATGATCGCCCATGGATCTCCGGGCGGCCGACAGGACGGGCTTCAGGAAGCTGCATATTTAAACCAGGTGGGTTTTGCGGTCCTGTTGGGCAGTTTTCGAGCCCATGATGAGTGTGATGGGGAGCTGATCAGCTTTGGGTATTATGAGCAGAGGGACTTGGCGGCCTGGCACCAGTTCTTGTTAAACCGTTCGGATGTGGATCCCCAAAAGATTGGCATTTACGGTGAATCCATGGGGGGCGGAACCGGCATCCTCTATACCGCCGACACTCAGGGAATCGCTGCCCTGGCAACAGGCAGTGGTTTTGCGCTTACCCAGGAGACCATCGAGACCTTCATCCAGTTTGAGCTTGATCCTCCCCAGTTTTTAACCCCCATTTTAGCCAGGTTTATCCGTTTCTGGGTAGAGCAGGGCGCTGATTTTTCCACGGAGGATCTTGATACGGAAGCGGTCATTGGCCAGATCAGCCCCAGGCCGGTATTGATTATTCACGGCGGGCAGGATGACAAGATCGGTCCATCGTGTGGAGACCAGCTCTACCAGGCAGCCAAGGAACCCAAAGAGCTGCTGATAATCCCCGAGGCCGGGCATGTCAATTTTGAAGACTTCCAACCGGAAGTGTACCGCAAAGCCCTGGTTGATTTTTTTACTCAGTATTTGCTGGGTGAATAAACCCTTTGGAGAATGATTAATGTTAGGTCGTTTTTTTATGTTTTCTGTAGGTTCTAATTATCAGGTATACAATCCCGCTCAATAGGATTAAACCGATGAGTATTACTCCAATCTTCGCCAGTAAGAATCTGGTCGCAAACCGCTGGTAAGCAGCATCCCCGGCTGTGGCAGTCTCAGCGCTGAAGAACTCGCGCATTTCCACCTCCCGCTGGCCTTTTTTGAATTCTTCTTCCATATCAATCTCTGCGGTCTCGTTGAACTGGGCCATGTAATTGAGATAGATCCTATTTTCCTTAAGATCAAGTACATTGCTGTAAAGGGTGTAGCTGGTCAAGGTTTCCAGGTGAACCGCTTCCAGAATCTCACCAGCATAGGCGGGTGTGAGGGATTTACTGGAGCCCAATGTTTTCAGCATGCCACCGGCTGTTTCCCAGCGGAAATCCACCGGACCTTTATCCGGTTGGGCGAGATTAAAGTTGGTCGATAGCAGGTATCCTTCACCAGGATCCTTCCGGGTAAAGGCGACTTTGCCATCAGGTCCGGCGCTGATCACCACCGCATCTCCGCTGGCATCGGCAATATGGTATTGACCGTTCAGCGACTCACCAAAATGATATGACTTCGCAATCCGGATCGCCTCCTCAACACTGGCCGCCTTTTTGGTGATCCTGTAAAGAAAATTATCATCACCGAAAATATATGGCTTGGCTGGATTGGGATCTGAATCCAGTTTTCCTTTGGGTGTGCTGTTTAAGTCCCAGGCCAGACCCTGGTCGTTAACGGCGCCCTCGAAATTGATCTGACCGTCCTTGGAGCGAGTACCGAAATGGACCGAGCCGTATCCTTCTGAGGAAGGTGGGAAAAAACCAATCATCGGATCAGGGTTGTGCTGGTCCTCGCTGTTGCCGTAGAGCACCGTTTCACCCTGGGCGGCGGTGAAGATCGTGCAGGATTTTCCCGGTGAGTAACCGCCTGCCCAGGCAATCAATAATGCTAGGAAGATGATGATCAGGACCTGGAGCCAGATGCCCCTTCTGTGGAATCTCTGTGTTATTTTTTTCATTTTCATTCTTTCCTATTCAGCCTTTCATATGAGGGGTCATCACAAACTTGAGGTTACTTTCCACACATTGAGAGAATTTGAAAGTTTATTCTCTTCAAATTCTCTTGGTTGATAAACAGCCGGATGATTGGCAGGAAGTTTCTCCCACATCCGATCCAGCAAGATAAGAATCAAAGCAACGACAAATCCCACCGCCAGCCGGGCATCCGTGATCGGGAAAAGGAATTTCCCACCCAAATTACCGGCAATGTGGGCGATTCCCACAGCAAGTATCGAGCCCTTCGTGCGGTTGTAGATCCAGGTCAGGAGAATGCTGGTAGGGATAAAACTTAAAGCATAAAAAAGCATGGGGATAATATCGGGATTGCCCAATTTCAGGGGCAGATGCCAGGGGAACCAGAAGGCAGCAATGATCAAGCTGGCAAATAAGGGATTGATTCTGGCCTGCATTCTTGGCAGCGCAAATCCCCGCCAGCCAACCTCTTCGCCCAGCACATTGGCAAAAAAGAACTGGTAAAAAAAAGCCATGCCAAGGGTACGAAAACCAATCCAACCAGAAAGTGGAGTGGGACTATAGTAGGGGATTAGATCTAGCCATTTCGTGATCAAAGCCCCCGCCCAATAACTTAAAAGGGGTAAAAACAAAGCCACCAGGTAATATACAAAGGATCCCTGTGGCTTGATAAGTGATTCTAAATATCCCTTTACCGTACGATTTTTTGAGAAAGCAGATGAGACGACAAAGGCAGGCGGGATGGCTATTATTAACGCCAGTAAAATTGCCAAGATCAAAATTACCACCGTCCATTCTATGTTGTCTTGAAAGTAGATATTCCCCAAAAAGACTGCGGCAGAAAGAATCAACCCCAGGAAAAAAGCCAGGGGAGGTCCTTTTCGCCCCTCTTTTTCTTTCTCAGGACTGATGACCCTGGTAATGATGATCCCCGCCAGGGCCGGGCCGAACAACCCCCAACCAAGAGGAATCGTGGCAAGGATTGAATCCTTTTGAAAGTGAAGCCTTGCAAAAGGAAACATCAAACCCCAGGTAATGAGATAGGTAATGATAAAAAAGGCCGCTATGTGGTGGTCTTTGATCCAGTGTTTAATCTTTAGCAAGAGATTCCTCCTCAGGTTAAATCCCTGTTTCCTGGCATCTGAACGACCGCCCGGTGATCGGGGGGCAGCTTTTCCCACATCTGGTCGGACATGATCGCAATAACCGCCACGACGATGATCAGCACCCTGGAAACTGGTGTGAATGAGAATACATTCCCAAAGGTATTCATGGCCGGGTGCAGCAGTGCCGGAGCCAGGATGCTTCCATCAGTGCGGTTGTAAAGCCAAGCCATAATGATGGATATGACCAGGTTCCAGAAAAGCCGGTTCTCCAAGATCCAAGCCAGCTCGTCTCCCCTTCCAAAATCATAAGGCAGGTGCCAGGCCGCCCAGAAGAACCAGACGATCAATGCAGAGACCAGAACCGGGTAACGTCTCTGCAGCCGCGGCAGGGCGAAACCACGCCAACCGCTTTCTTCGTTGATCCCTCCGGTCATCAGGAACCCGCGGGAAAAATCCAGAACCAGGTAAACAGCAGCACCAGAGAATCCCAGCTCGACCAGGTAAAAATAAGCTTCACCCCCGAATAGGCGTGTAATTCCATAGGAGATAAGAGGGATACCCGGAAATATCAGGAAGATCACCAGGTACCAGACCCATGAACCCTTTGGTTTTAATAAAGTTGTGAAATGTGTCCGGACCCCGGGGCTCCTTGAGAAAACACTGGAAAGCACCCAGGCAGGGAACAGGGCGAAGATGCAGCTGATGATGATAATCGGTGCCGAGAGATCACTGTCTAATATTTTCCAGAAATATAATATCTGGACGATTGATGAAATGATCCAAGACATAACAAATATGATCCACCAGGCCCTGGTTCTCTTAGTTTTAGGAGAGGATTCAGCGATCCCGGAAACCAGCATTGCGCCCAGTGCAGGACCGAATACCACCGGCATCATCAGACCCTCTACGATTTGGTTTCCCGGGAAGATGAAAAAAACCAGGAAAAATCCTGGCCAGGTGATCAAGAATACCAAGATGAAGAATGCCGCTACCTGATGTCGCCTGATCCAGTCTTTCAGTTTATCCATGTAGATTTTTCTCCTTGTTCAATTTCTCAACGATGAACAGGAAATTCACCTTGGATGCCAACAAAACCGGTATAAAGGTGACATTGGGGATGATTGAGACAATCTCGCCTTCCAAGGAATTTAAGTATCGTTCCAAATTCTCCTGATCTTTGGACATATTTAGATCAAATCGGTGCACCTTGTATTTCATTATTTTCTATTCCCTTTTTAGTTTTAGATTTTATTATCATAGTTTAACCTTATATAAAACAATCCTCTCTCCGCCGCCAGGAAGCAGCGCCGGATTGCTCAATCTGCGCTTCCTTCCCGGCGGAAATCCAGGAGAAGGATGAGAAAAACTTACAAACTGGGGGATTCTTTTTGTGTCTGGGAGATCGGGATATATCCTCTTTTATTGAAGACTCCGGACCAGAACTCTTTCCAGTGTGTTTGGATGATTAGGAATGTCTTCCTTATTGTTGATGGATTCCAGGAGCTTGCGCTGCGAATTAAGCGTAGCTTTTCTGCTTCTCTCAGTCGCTCATTTCCCATTTCCCTGGCGAATAAATCTGCATAACTTGGATTAATAGTCACAATTTCATCTCCTTAGGTTCTTAATCTCTTGGAATATCTCGTCCGGAGAACAACCTTTCACTAAAAAGGCATCTGCGCCTGCCGCGATGGCCTCTTCCCGGATACCCTCATGGAGAGTTAAAATTATCACCCGGATTTTTTTCCATCTTTTTTTGATAATTCTGGTTGCTTCAAGTCCGTTCATTTTAGGCATAAAAGCGTCCATGATCACCACATCTGGTTTATTTTCTTCAATAAATTGGATTGCTTGCTGGCCGTTGGTTGCTTCCCCTACAACTTGAATGTCAGGTTGGGTAAGCATCAGGGCCCGCAGCCCTTTCCTGGAGGCAAGCCGGTCATCAGTGATCAGGACGTTATGCAAAATGGCACTCCTTTCTATTAATCGCTCAAAGACTCTTGGTTGGCACGGATACGATAGAACGGCTGCCTGGGCCATATTCATGTTGAGGGCTGTCATTCTATAAACCTTTCCTTTTTTACTCTCTTTTGTTTGTTTCTTCTCTACCGAAGGATCCATGGTGTTCAGTCAGTTCGGGATAGAGAATCTTGTCTATATCATATAAAAATCCCCTCCCAATTACATCGGTCAAAGAGGGGAATTATACTCGGTAAAAAGAACGAGTTTATTAGTAATTCAGCTGGACTATAGTTGTAGAAAGCCCATCCAAATGGCGTAGGGTTTTATACAGGCTTGAGAAGAGAGAGTGGGCCCTAGGATCCGAATGGGGTGGTTTGGGGATCATCCCCCAAGCTTGCCATGCCTTCTTTCAGCGCGTAGAGTGCGGCTTCGGTGCGGCTGGCCAGGTGCAGTTTGCCGAGAATATTACTGACATGGGTCCGCACGGTAGTTTCACTGATCGTTAAGATCTTGGCAATTTCACGATTGCTTTTCCCCTTCGCAAGTACCTGGAGAACCTCTACCTCCCGCTTCGTTAAGGGATCAGGAATTAGTGGTCTATCATTTGTTTGGGATATTTCCTGAAGTACCTTTCGGGCTACTGTCGGGGACAGCGAGGATTCGCCATGATAGACCTGGCGAATTGCATTGATTAAGTCTTCAGGATCGGTATCCTTTAACAAGTAGCCCAGCGCGCCGGCTTTAATTGCCGGAAATACCTGATCATCGGCTGCAAAACTGGTTAAGATCAGGATTCTCGCATCAGGGTTGTCACCTTTAACAGCATGGATCACTTCAATTCCATTCATTTTAGGCATCAATAAATCCAGGAGCAGAACATCAGGATTTAATTCACGGTATAACCGCACGGCTTGTTCCCCGTCTTCTGCTTCCCCGATTACCTCGATGCCCGATTCCGTTGCCAGTAAAGCGCGGATACCTTTCCGGACGACTGCGTGATCATCTACGATCAGAATCCTGATGGGTTGGTCATTCATAGGGCACCTCAATTTTCACGGTTGTGCCTGTTCCTGGATTACTTGTTACTGTCAAATTCCCGCCCATAATTTCTGCCCTCTCAATCATGCCATCCAATCCCAATCCCCCACCTTCCACGGCATTTTCAGGGACGAAACCCACACCATCATCGACTATCTCTAGCTTAACCGATTTAGGATTTCCTGTTAAATTCAGGATGATATTGTTTGCTTTGGAGTGTTTTAAGGCATTAGTTAACGCCTCCTGGGCAATCCTGTACAATCCATCCTGGATTGTATCCGGCAGAACCGGATCACCGGTCACGTTAAATTGAACACCCATCCCGGCTCGTTCTTCCACTGCTTCCAGGCGGGCACGAAGGGCGGGTACTAACCCCTGTAGCTCAACAATAGACGGGCGCAGTTCAAAGATCAGCAGCCGCATCTCTCGTAAAGCGTCTTGAGCGGTCCCTCTCAGTTCAACCAGTTGTTCATTGGCCAGGGTTGTCTGGTTTGCAGCCAGCTGCCTGTAGGCCGCTTCCGCATGCAGTGTAATTCCATACAGCGCCTGGGTTACCGAATCGTGCAGCTCTCTGGCTAAACGATTTCTTTCCTCAACCACGGCCAATTGTTGGGCCTGTTTATATAGTCTGGCATTTTCTATTGCAACAGCGGCCTGATCGGCCAGGGATTGCAGCACAGCTAAATCACTCTCGTCAAAGGCGTTTATCCGCTCACTCTGGGCATCCAGGACACCAATGACTTTGCCTTTTACCTTCACCGGCACTGTTACCTCTGAAAGTGTACTGCTGCCTTTCATTTCTACATATCCTGGATATTCCCGTACATCGGGTAAGTATATCGTTTTACCTGAAGCGGCTGCTCTGCCAGTGATTCCTTCATTGCCAATTTTGAGCCTGGCGGGGCTGAAATGGAATTCCGGATTTTCCCACAGTCGTCCTGCGCCGACCTGATAAACCGCATACTCGTCTTCAATAGTAGCAATAGCCACGTGATCGTAACCAAATGTCTTTTGGATTAGATGGACCACTTGATTAAGAACTTGGTCGATATCCATAATCGAGGTGATCTGCCGGCCAACTTCACTGATGACACGGAATTGTTCCGCTCTTCGTTGTTCGGCGCGGAACATAGATGCATTGTCAACCGCCCCGCCTATTTGCTGACCGGCGGAGATTAATAGGCTCATTTCTTCCTCATTAAATTCCCGCAAGTCATACGATACCAGGAATAGTGTCCCCAGAGTTACCCCCTTTGAACATAACGGGACAACTGCCAGGGAGCTTAAACCTTCTTCTTTTACTACCAATCTGGATAACCGGGTATCTTTTGAGATATCTTTTACAACCAGAGGTTCACCAGTTTGAATGACCTTTCCGGAAAATCCCTCTCCAATCTTTAGGTGATCAATTGCGGGAATGAATTCTGGTTTAAAACCATACTGGGCTGCGATTGTGAGTTCCTGATCTTCCTCGTTGAAAAGATAGATACCCCCGGTGGTGATATCTGTTGCTTCCATAACCTTATCTAACGCGCTGCAAAGAATCTCGTTAAGGTCAAGCGACTGACTCACTACAGATGCTATTTCATTGAGGGTTTTACTCCCGTTAGTTGCCTTACTCATCGACTTGTCCCTGTGTTATTTGCTTACTCATTTCCATGAAATACTCTCAACCTGCGGCATCCACGTTGATTATATATCCGGGAGGTAATTTGGACAAGCGACCCCTCCATCCAGCTCCCGCACTAAATGGGAATTAATTAGTTCTCTTTTGTATAATTGACATTCCTAGATCTGTCTCATAACACTGGAGTATTATTGATTAGATAACTATGAATAGATGATGATCTCCAAAGAGCAATAGTATTTGAGTCCATTAATTCAGGCTTTAAGATATTTATTCGATTTTGCTGCCTGATATACCCAAATAGGAAAAACTTCTATTCCGGAAATAGTTGGCCAAGGCAAATTATTTAAAACAGCTCAAACCACATGCATAAATGATGATTATTTTCTTTGTAACTTTTAATTCTTGGTGGGAAAATACTATTACGGATTGCATCAAGTATAATTGGCAGAAGATAAACCAATGAAGAAAAATAATCATCAAGAGATTATCGAATGAAAACCGATCAAAAACCGATAGTCGTTAATCCAAATATTCTTGAAATGGAATATGCTGTCAGGGGGCCAATTCCAAAACGGGCCGGGGAGTTTAAAAAACAGGGCAGGAAGATTATTCCTTGCCATATTGGAAATCCCCAGGCCCTTGGACAAGTTCCGATGACTTATATGCGCCAGGTTCTCAGCCTGGTTGAAGAACCCTCTAAAATATCTCGGGAGCGCCAGCTTAAAGCTTTATTTGAGGATAATCCGTACAGTAATTTAGGAGAGGAAGATTTTATTTCAGAAGAAATCCTGGAGTTAAGTGAAAATATTATCGAGAAAAGTGTAACCGGGATGGGTGCCTACACAGCGAGTAAAGGACATTTCTTCATTCGGGAAGCAATCGCTGAATTTATCAATCAACGGGATGCCTTTGATCCTGATAATGGCATAAATGCTGACCCTGAAAAGATCTTTCTTACCAGTGGGGCCAGCCAGGGAGTTAAGTTTGTTATTGACCTTTTGATCGCCAAGGAAAATGATGGGATTATGATCCCGATTCCTCAATACCCCCTTTATTCAGCCTCGATTAAAAAAGCCGGTGGAACCCAGGTAAATTATTTTCCAGATGAAGAACGAGGATGGGTATTTGATCGGTCCATTCTGGAGAGTGCCTACGCAAAAGCTCAGGATGCGGGAGTCAATGTGAAGGGGATTGTTGTCATCAATCCGGGGAATCCAACCGGCGCTGTCCTGGACGAACAGAGCATAGTAGATGTGATTGAATTTGCCCATGAGCATCATTTGATGATACTTGCAGATGAGGTTTACCAGGAAAATGTATATCAGGGTAAATTCCTTTCCTTTGCGAAAGTATTAGGAACTGGTACGGTACCACTTGTGAGCCTTCACAGTATCTCCAAAGGGTTTCTGGGAGAATGTGGACACCGGGGAGGATACCTTGAGCTTCGTAATCCACCAAAAATCGAAAACAGCACGATGGATTTTACAGATTTGCTAAACAAACAAGCCTCTGTCAGTTTGTGTTCCAGCACACCGGGACAGGTTCTAACCTACCTGATGGTAAAACCACCAACCGGGAACAGCAAAACCCACCAGAGGTACTTAAAGGAAAAGGAAAAAGTCTTAAATGATCTTCACGAGAAAGCAGTTGTGATCAGGGAAGCGTTTTCTGAAATGGAGGGCATGGAATGTTTTGGTGAAACCGGCGCTTTGTATTTATTTCCACGCCTGAATTTCCTGCCTGATGGAACTACGGACTTTGATTACTGTATGGCACTGTTAGAAGAGACGGGATTATGTACAGTTAACGGGTCAGGGTTTGGCCAGAAAGAAGGCACCCATCATCTTCGAATTGCTTTTTTACCCCCCAAGGAATTATTAGAGCAAGTCTTACCTGAGTGGATCAGATTTCACAACCAATACGTTTCAAAATAATTTATCTCACTACACTAGCTTATGTATTCTAATTGGGTAACGGTCGACACCAGCGCAATCCGGAATAATGTCCAGTTTATTCTTGAGCATACGGGGTCTCAAGTGATGGCGATTGTAAAGGCAAATGCTTACGGACACGGAACCATTCCAGTTGCTCGGGTTGCCTTAGACGCCGGAGCTACCTGGTGCGGAGTTGCCAGGTTCAGTGAAGCTCTGGAACTTCGCCGGGCGAATATCGACTGCCCGATCTTACTTCTGGGCTACACACCGAAAGAGCATTTAGAAGAGATGATCCTTAATCAAGTTTCGATGACAGTCTGGGAGCCTGAACAAGTTTCATTGCTGTCAACTGCGGCGGAACACGCTGGTCAACCAGCCCGAATCCACCTGAAAGTAGACACAGGTATGAGCCGCTTAGGCGTCCAACCGGAAGAAGCTCGGAATCTGGCCCTTTTCGTGAGCAATGCACCCGGAGTTCAATTTGAAGGGTTGTACTCACATTTTGCTCGGGCTGACGAAATTGATCCAGCAGCTGCTGATCTCCAATGGGATCGTTTCCAGAGTGTATTATCTGATTTGGATTCGCATAATATTCGTCCGCCGATTGTTCATCATGCGAACTCAGCCGCTAGTTTGACCCGGCCGGAGACCTCACTCTCGTTGGTACGATTTGGAATTGCGATGTATGGACTGCATCCATCTTCCGAATGTCCCCTTCCTGCGGCTTTTCGCCCTGCGCTTTTCTGGAAAGCAACCCTCAGCCAGGTTAAAACGCTTCCCCCGGGCAGGGGAGTAAGCTACGGACATGAATATATAACAAAGGGATATGAGCGGATAGGCACCATCCCTGTTGGTTACGCTGACGGACTTCGCCGGTTGCCCGGGAATCAAGTGCTAGTGGGTGGAAAGCGTGTGCCGGTTATCGGTAGGGTGACCATGGATCAAATCCTGGTTCAGCTGGATGAAGTTCCTGGATCCAAAGCGGGAGATGAGGTGGTTCTAATCGGCAGACAGGGAGATGAAGTGATCACAGCCGAAGACGTAGCTGCGATCTGGGGGACAATCAACTATGAGGTTACCTGTGCGATTGGACCAAGAGTCCCCCGGTTATATGAATAAGTAGTTCGGCTGCAGATATGAATGTACCGGTCTTTGATTTCCTAGAGGGATAAAATCGAGACCGGTACATTTTTGTATACTGATTCGTATAATTCTCTAAGCGCCTAAATAAGCCCGTTTTACTTTGGGATCCTCCAGCAAATCCTTTGAGTTACCTTCCAATACGATGCTTCCGGTTTCTAATACGTAACCACGCTGGGCAAACTGGAGTGCCATTCTTGCATTTTGCTCAACCAGAAGGATTGTGGTCCCTTCCTGGTTGATTTCTTTTAATGCTTTAAAAACATCCATCATCAACAAAGGAGCCAATCCCATGGATGGTTCATCAAGCAGCATGACTTTTCGACCGCTCATAAACGCCCGGCCAACAGCCAGCATCTGCTGTTCACCACCGCTTAATGTACCGGCTTTCTGGCTCATCCTTTCTTTTAAACGGGGAAATATGGTGAACACTCGATCAACATCTTGAGTTATGATTTGATTGTCTTTCCTCGAAAATGTGGCTAGTTTTAAATTCTCCATCACTGTCAGGTTTCCAAAAAGACGTCTGCCTTCCGGTACATGAGAAATTCCTAATTCGCTCACAACCTTATCAGCTGAGTAATCTAATAAATCTTTCCCCAAGTAGGTAATACTGGTTCCTTTTTCGATTGGAATCAAGCGGGAAACCGCGCGTAGTGTTGTGCTTTTACCGGCACCATTGGCCCCGATGATACACACAATTTCTCCTTCATCGATGTGGAAATTAATTCCATGAAGGGCCTTGATATTTCCGTAAGAAACCCGCAAGTTATTAACAGATAACAACATCAGGTCTCAATCTCCTTGCCTAAATAGGCTTCTATTACCTCCGGGTTATTTTGTATTGCCTCTGGAGTTCCTTCCGCAATCACTTCTCCAAAAACCAAGGTCTGGATGATATCACAAAGGTCCATCACGAATTTCATTCTATGTTCAATGAGAAAAATGGTCAAATTAAGCTCATTATGGATTTTACGGATTATCTCCATGAGTTGTGCCAACTCTTCAAGATTCATCCCGGCTGTGGGTTCATCTAAAAAGAGGATCTTCGGTTTTATTGCTAGTGCTCGAGCTATCTCAACTCGCCGCTGTGCGCCGTAGGGAAGATTGGTCACGACTTGGTCTGCCAGGTTCTTAACGCCAACCAGATCTAATAGCTCATAGGCTATTCTTTCACTCTCGGCCTCTTGCTTGTGCCGTTTCGGGGTGCCAAGCAAGGCCCCTAATAGACCGTAACTGAGTTTTGAATACCGGGCTTGCTTGACATGCTCCAAGACGGTCATATGCCGCCACAGACGCAGGTTTTGGAAAGTTCTCCCCAAACCGAGAGATGCGACCTGGTATGGCTGCAATCCAATAAGATCTTTCCCCTCAAGATGGATACGTCCTTCTGTCGGGGAGTAGATTCCTGTGATTAAGTTAAATATGGTGGTCTTGCCGGCTCCGTTTGGGCCGATCAGACCTCGAATTTGCCCCGGCTCTATCTCCAGATTGTAATCATGGACAGCTCTCAAACCACCAAAATAATGGGTCATTTTCTCAATCTGAAGTAATGACATGTTCCACCTCTTCTTCTGATGTGTCCTTGGGTTTGAGAAGATTTGCGATATTAAATTCCCTGAAGGAAATTAATCCCGCGGGGCGGTAAAGCATCACCAAGATCAGCAATAGCGGGATAATAATCCATTTATATAACTCCAAAGGTCTCAAAGCTTCACTGAGAAGGTTAAATCCTACTGCACCGACAATCGAGCCGACCACGGAGTTTAACCCCCCAAAATAGACCATTGCCAATACTTCTGCCAGCTTCTGGATGCCGAATGTGCCCGGATTAACATAACGCACGACATGGGCAAAAAGTCCTCCAGCGATTCCAGCCCAGAATGCCGCGAACATAAAACCGATAATTTTTGTACGCTGGGTATTTACACTCATGGCGTTAGCCGCGGTTTCTTCGTCGCGCACCGCATTGAGCGCCTTCCCCATTGTAGAGGTGACGAAGTTGTTGATGGTCCAGATACACAACATCGTCCAAACGAACACGGTTGGCAGGTTTGCCCAATTCGGTTGATTCATGAAGCCGCGTGGACCTCCAAATATTTCCAGATTTTCAATCAGGGATTTCACAATGAACAAAAAAGCCAAGGAAATAATGGCCAGATAATCACCCCTGGTTCTAAACGAGGGTATGGCAACCATCAGGGATCCAACCGCCGCGACGAGACCAGCCAGGATTAATACAATTGGGAACAAAAAAGGTCCAATCCCAGGAGCCAGCAAGGGTGAGCCAAAAACTTTATCCTCCACAAACAGGACAACAGTAAGAACTGATGCTGCGTAAGCCCCTAATGCCATGAATCCTGGATGCGAACAGGAAAATTCACCCAGATAGCCGTTAACAATATTTAAGCTTAATGTGAGGATGATAGCAATCAGGATCAGCCTCAAAACCAGATCTCGATAATCACTGATGTCAGCCCAGAGATGCAGCACAAGAAACAGCAAGCCAATATGAACAAAGGCGGAAATCCCAAGATGGAATTTTAATAAATAACCAGCCAATTTATTCGTTAAGGATTTTCCTAATAAGGTAATGATACCGATGGGTAGGGCGTATATCACCAGGAGATAAATGAGAGTGCCTGGAATCAGTTTGGGCTGCCCGAGCATGATAACAAAACCAAACAGTACAGGCACTTTGGATAATCCTAATAGACGGGCAAACGCTGAACCAACCAACTGTTCAAGGGCTACGGCGACCAGGATACCGATCAGCCATCCTAAGATAGGCACACCAGAGAAAGATCCCCAGAATTGGTGCCAGCGATTTACCCAGACACTCCTGGGTGTTGATGGTTTAGTAATAGAGTCTTCCATAATAATTCCTCGTTTACCTGTTAGAGCCTCAAACGAGCACTATAAGCCTCGCCGAAGAAGCCGTGCGGCCTGAAAGTTAGGATAAGCAGGATGATGGAATAGGCAATGAGATCACGCAGCGTTGAGGAGATAAACGCCGCTACAAAAATCTCAATAAAACCCAGCAGGAAACCAGCTAATGCCGCTCCTAAAATTGAACCTCTTCCTCCCAGGATGGCAGCAACAAAAGCCTTCCATCCATAAAGGATTCCTATATATGGATCAAGGACAGGATACGCAAGCCCGAAGAGGATTCCAGCTGCTGCTGCCAATGCTGAACCGATCCCAAAAGTTAAAAGAGCGATGGTATTGAGAGGCACACCCATCAGCGGTACCACGATATAGTCATAAGCCATTGCTCGCATTGCCATACCCCACTTGGTTCGCTGAACAAATTGATGCAGGGCAAACATTAACAGCAGGGAAACAAATACAATCAATATCTTTTTATTGGTGACGAAAACTCCCCCAAGGTTAAATGTCCTCGATTCAATTATAGCGGGGAAGCTGATACGTTCTGCACCTAAGAGGGCAAGGGTTCCCGTTTCAAGGATAATACCGATCATTAAGCCTGTGATTGCCGCAGATGCACGAGGTGCGCCACGAAGTGGTCTGTAACCGATTCTCTCGACTAACATTCCAACAAAAGAGGTCAGGAACATTGCAATCAGTATTGTTAAAGTTAAGATCAACCAGCTGGGGAGGGCTATGGAACCCAAGGCGGATAGCGCGATCAATCCGCTGGATATAAAAAATCCAATATAAGCACCAATCATGAAAATATCCCCATGGGCAAAGTTAAATAACATCAAGACCCCATAGACCATTGAATATCCCAAGGCAATCAAAGCATAAAAGCTGCCCCACTGCATGGCATTCACCAGATTCTGCAGAAAGAATGTCATATGGTTACTCCTCTATAATAACGAACCTGATGGGCTAATAAAACCCATCAGGTCCTTTCATCTTTCCTGGTTCTTACGGACAGGCTGACTTATAAAATTCAAATTCACCCGCGTCGCTAATCCTTACGATCACAGCGCACTTGATGGGGTCGCCTTCCTCGGTAAACGTCATGTCCCCTGTGATGCCGGGGAAGTTCTTAATTTTAGCTAAGGCATCCCGGACACAGGTCCGGTCAACTGCGATATCTCCTGTGATTGTCCCACAGTTCTCAATTGCCTTCTGGACCAGGTTTAACGTATCCCAGGTTAACGCGCCAACATCATCCGGTACGTAACCATGATCGGCTTCATAGCGGTCGATGAATGCCTTGGTTGCACCTGTTGCTCCGGCGGCTGCATAGTGAGTTGTGAAGAAGAGGCCGTAGCAATCCTCTCCACAGAGTGTAACAGTCTCTGCTGAACCCCAGCTGTCGCTGCCGATAATTGGTGCATCCCAACCCAGTTCATGGGCTTGCTGGACGATCAAGGCAACTTCGTTGTAATACTGCGGGGTGAAGAAGAATTCAGCACCGGAACCAATGATTGTGGTTAACTGAGCACTGAAATCGGTATCTTTAGTAGTGAAGCTTTCGTATGCCACAACTGATCCCGCGCCGTGCAGTGCTTCCCAACCGCTCTTGAAATTTTCAGCCAGCCCTTTCGGGTAATCACTGGCAACATCATAGAGCACTGCGGCTTTCGTGAAGCCGAATTCGTCGGTTACGAAATTCGCTACAACAGGACCCTGGAACGGATCCAGGAAGCAACCGCGGAATACCCAGGGGCGATCCAGGGTTGTGGCTGGGTTTGTGGACCAGGGGCTGACCATGGGGGTCGAATAGTTATTTGCCACCTCACCAGCGGGCACAGCCTGCTTGGAGGATTGTGGACCGACAATAACCAGTACTTCGTCCTGGGTAATCATCTTGGTATTGGCTTTCGTGGCGGACTCGGCTTTGGATTCGTTATCTTCAATGACCAGTTCAACGGCGTACTTTGTCCCGCCAACATCCAATCCTCCTGCGGCTACAACATCTTCTAGCCACATTTCCGCTGCGAATTTTGAACCTTCACCTACTTTCGGAATATCACCTGTAATCGGGGCGTTGATACCAATTTTGATTGTTCCGGGGGCGGCAGTACCACAAGCAGTCAGCAGAAAAACTCCGACTAATAGAATGGAAATAATTTTAAATTTCCTCATGATAATTGACTCCTCGTTTCATGATAAATCTCACACGTGACCAGATAAACCTCAATTCGGGGGTCCAGCCCGATACTGGTAACGTTTTTGATTACAAGTTTTACTAAAGTGGGACAGCACCTCCAAATTTTTTGTACTTAGTACCATATGATGAAAAAGCGTTAATGATGATTCATATGGTCAAACGAGGGCCATTTGATGGTTAATAATCTAGTGAGTAAACCGACCTTAATTGTCAATCTTGTTAGCGGGTAGGAAATTTGACAATTATCCATCCACAGTAGACTGTAAAATACTCTCCTCGTGGTAGGAATCTCAAATATACTTTTTCTGATTACTATTTATTTTCTATTTGGAACGTTTCCCATATAGAGTAGATGAAAACAAGTTCTAACATAACCCTGGGAGCTGTTCCTGATTTATCCTCGGTTATATGAAATATAACTCATACTCAAAAATATCTCAGATTATTTTGATATATAGGTAAAAACCTGTTCCGCTATTCTGATTCCACCTAATACTTAGGCTTATAGCTGTATTTTTTTTCTTTCTATATGGGATTTCTGCTAATTCATATGATTATAAAACACAAATTTTCCATTGACAATATCTGGTGTCATAATTATTTTGTGACAAAATGTCATACTTGTAGGTGACAATCTGGGATAGATTTAATTTTATGTGGGAGAAAGCCATACTAATTATACATCAGCTTTGGTAATGAATAGTATTCTCTACAATCTTGCAGCCAGGAAGGGGACCAGCATTTCCTGTTCGGATAAACCGCCGTGGCGGCCAATTAGCGGATTTTCCTTGGAAGCCCACCACCAGTACGCATTTCCTTTTGCCGCTGCGATTAAATCTCCCAATCGGTCGTAAATCCCGGAGTGAGGCTCACCAGGTCCGAATAATCCGTTTTGAACGGCAGACTCGGGTTCCAGCAGGGCAAATTGATCCGGCCAGGTCGTCTCAATATAGGATTTCACATCTTCCGTTCTGCCGGGTTTAATATATAGATAAGCCAACCGGTTTTCACCAGTTGGAAGCAGGTGCAGCATGGAAGTGAACTGGGGGTGCCGGGCAAGGTTGAAGTGGTGGTTATCCTTATCGGTGGTGATCTGCCCATGATCCGCGGTCAGGATCACCAGGGTATCTTTTTTTAATGCCGGATCCAGTTCGTCAAGGAAAAAACGTTGAAATGCAGCGCTGAAAGTGAACAGCTCAGCTTTCGCCCTTTCGCTGTCCGGTCCATGAAAGTGGGAAATTGAATCCAGCGTATCCCAATATGCCCAGATATATTTTTGAGTATTTGGTCGGGTTTCCATTAATTCCCGAATGCTGACCCATAAATCAGAGGAGGTTCCGATAGGATGGCGTTCAGCATTCTTCATGAACATCCGGGAAAGACCTGAGTTTATTATCGCATAATGCTGAAAAGCGTGTACTTCCACCCCGTTCTCAGAAAAATGATCCGTAATTGACTCCACTGGAAGAAAAGATTCCGGATCAAATCCGGCCAGGCCTAAATTACCGGCACCTCCCCGATAGGTGATGGGCTTGTGCTCAATCATGTTAGCAACAACCCCATATTCCTTAAGCCACATTTCATACCCCATGATGCCGTGCTGAGCGGCTGAGCTGTCCGTCCAGAAGGAGGTGATTGCAGCACAGGTTGTGCTGGGGGAAATGGAGGTAATCGGCGCCAGGATTCCCCCTTTCAGCAGTGTATGCCAGATTAAACTACTCTCTTCCGTTAGCCACTTCTGAATCCGGGGAAATGCCAGGGCATCCATTAAGATCAAGATCACATTCTGAGTCTTTCCGCGGACAGGATCGAGTATCTGGGGAGAGAGGGCAGGAGAAGACAAGCTTGGCACATTCAGTAATTCTGCCCCACTGGCTGGAATATTGAGAATTGAAAGCCCATCATATTGGGGTGAGATAAATTCCTCGCTAAGGGCAAGTTCTGAAATCGATCCCTCTTTGATCTGTTTATACAACTGAGTTGATAGTTCTGTCATATGTTATGTCCCGGATATTGCCTGAATTATAAACGCAGACTCGATAAAAACCACTTTTCATGTTCAGTCGGAATCCAACATATTACTGATACTTTACATGAATATTCGGGATATTTGTTAAGTTTATTGGTGATTTTGTTTATTATAATTAGCTTAAACATCCTGTGGTTTCAATAAGCGAATTCTTCTTCAGGAGCAAGCGTTGATGAATACCCCGGCAACTCTTAGGAAAAAAGTATTTCAGTCAATTACTCCCCGCAGGTTACGGTTTCTAAAAGAATCGATTACAGGATATTTATTTATCGCTCCCGCCCTCGTTCTGATATTTATATTTGGCATCTTCCCGGTTGCTTTTGCACTCTATGTCAGTGTGCATAAATGGCGCCTTGTGCGAACTGATTTTGTTGGTCTCAGCAACTTTGTCCGGGTGATTGGCAATATCACTTATGTATTCGCGTTCTTTTTAGCGCTAGGCGCTTTACTGGGCGCGTTTTTGATATTAAAGAAGTTAATCCAGCAAGCCAGGGAAACAAATCAACAGCCCTGGCTGTTAGCACTTCCTGCGATTATTCATGCCTTAGCTGTTTTTGCTTTTTTCCGTTATGCCTGGTTTCAGCTCCCGGAGTTTTTGGATATCGCGACCAAACTGCGGGGTCAAACCAAAACCAGAGATTTATTTATTCGACTTCTCTGGGATTCGTTTTATGCCCCTGATGTGTATAAAGCCTGGCAGTTTTTTATTTGGGTTTTGATTGGATCCATTATTGTTAGTATTGCGGTTGTTTTTTTGTATCGAAAACCACAAGCAATCCAATTTCAAACCCGCTTTTCTGTAATGTGGTTATCACTCGCCACTGGTCTTGGGCTGCTTTATTTTACATACCGGCAAATCAGTGCTGCTTATAGTATTGCGTTGGAGACGAGCTCAGATCCCGGAATATGGCCTCAGGTGATTGTGATTACTTCCGGAATCATTTTTATAACCTTGGGCTGGTTGTGCTGGAGCGGCGCCCCTAAAGTAAGAGAGTCCTGGAAATTCTGGCTGCGTATACTGGGTGCTTTCGTTTTCCTGACCGGTGGTTGGATCCTGGTTGGAGAACTGCCGGTGATCCTGGCTTCCGGAGATAAAGACCTCTGGAATGGGTTAAAAGTCACCCTGTTCTACTCCGCCGGGACAGTTCCTTTCCAATTAACAATTTCTATGTTCCTGGCTATCCTGCTGTTTCAGAAGCTGCGTGGATCTGAGTTGTTCCGGATGGTTTTTTTCCTTCCTTATGTCACCCCATTTATCGCCAGCGCAGCTGTTTTTAAGCAGATTTTTGCTAATCGGGATACCTCACCGGTTAACCTGGTGATCAGGGCGCTGGGGGGTGAAGGATTAGCCTGGCTCCAGGAATCTAAGGGAGTAAACCTGATCATTGCGGATATATTTGGGTTTGACTTGCCTCTCTGGGCTGCTGGGCCCAGTCTGGCCCTGGTTGTGGTGATGATCCATTCCATCTGGACCTATGTTGGCTATGACACGGTTATTTACCTGGCTGGTCTGGGTAATATCCCCACTGAATTAAATGAAGCGGCAGAGATTGATGGTGCCAGTAAATGGGATGTCTTCCGATTCATCACTTTCCCGCTGCTTTCTCCAACCACCTACTTCTTATCCCTGATTGCCGTCATCGGTACATTTAAAGCGTTTGCCACACTGTGGGTGTTTAGGGAACCCCTTGCCCTTGGATCAACTGAGACCTTCAGCGTTGTGATCTTTTTGGAATTTTTTGAGAAGCTTAGATATGGATATGCATCGGCGATGGCCTTTGTATTATTTGCGATTATCCTGGGTTTAACTGTTATTAACAACCGCTTCCAGGGTTCGAGAGTATTTTTCATGTAATTATTGAAGAGGATTAGCACATGAAACTAACACGGTCTCGTTATCTAACCATCCTGATTTACCTGATGCTGATCCTGGGGGCATTATTGTCCCTGGTGCCCTTTGTATGGATGATATCTACCTCGTTAAAAAGCATCGGTGAGGCACTGGGTAGTTCATTTTTCCCTAGTGAACTTCATTTTGAAAATTATATAGAAGCCTGGGACAGGGCAAATTTCTCAAAATATTTCTTTAACAGTATTAAGATCACCGCGATTTCCCTGGCAGGCAGCGTTTCAATCAGTATCCTGGCAGCCTATGGATTTGCCAGAATTAAGTTTCCAGGCCGGGATCTGATTTTTGGTATCTTATTAAGCACAATGATGATTCCAGCCATGGTAACAATCATCCCCAATTTCCTGACGGTGACCTGGCTGGGGAGGATTGGCCCCATTAAGTGGATCAACAATTGGCCGGCACTTACGGTGCCTTTTATGGGCAGTGTCTTTAATATCTTTTTGCTCAGACAATTTTTTGCCCAAATCCCTGATGAACTTTTTGATGCGGCCAGGATCGACGGCTCCGGTCACTTGAGATTTTTAATCAAAATCGCAGTGCCGCTGTCTAAGGCGCCCTTAATGGTAATCCTGGTGTTGACATTTATCACCTCCTGGAACTCGCTGGCCTGGCCGCTGTTGGTTACCAATACAACCGACTGGAGACCGATATCTGTTGGGTTAATGAACTTTGTAAATGAAGCTGGCCAGGAGATCCATTACATCATGGCCGGGGCATTTATCACCATCATTCCTATCATCATCCTCTACTTTTTTACCCAGAAACAATTCACGGAAAGCATCGCTCGCAGTGGTTTAAAAGGTTAAAGTATCAGCAGGTATTTCATATTCATTATTTATCCGATTCACGGTAAGGAGGTGTATTACCAAAAATTTTTTAGTAGATTAATCCCCAAACAACTAGATATTACTTGAGGAGAATTAAATGCCTAAAAAAATTCTAATTTTTGCCTGTCTGCTGATTTTGTCGCTTATCCTGACATCCTGTGGTCCGCCGCCAGTTGAAGTCAGTGGGGTAACAGTCCAATTCTGGCATGTGTATGGCGAGGGTGACCCCCGCAATGAGGCCATGGTGGCTTTTGTGGATGATTTTAATGCCACCAACGAATACGGGATCACTGTTGAAGCCCTTGACCAGGGGACTTATACCGATCTGGAAGATAAAGTGAATGCCGGTATCCAATCTGGTGACACACCGCATATCGCCCAGGCTTATACCAGCGCGTTAAATAACTGGGACACAGTGGACCTGGTTGTGGACCTGAACCAGTTTGTTACTGATGAGACCTACGGTTTTACCGAGGAAGAGATTGCTGATATTTATCCCGCAATCTTTAATCTTGGGTTTAATGCAGCCGGCGAACGCCTGGCCTGGCCATTCAGCCAGTCAGCCAACGCGATTGTTTATAACATCACCTGGGCTAAGGAGCTCGGTTTTGATTCACCTCCCACCACCCCGGAAGACCTGAAGGCCCAGCTCTGCGCCGCTGCCGAAGCCAATGCCGCTGATGATAATCCCGATAACGACGGAACCGGGGGCTTTGTGTATTCATCAACAATCTCAGATTTTCTTGGCTTCCTGCACGCCTTTGGGGGATCATCCCTGAATGCTGATGGTACCGCCTATGAATTTAATACACCGGAAGCGAAGGCTGCAGCCTTATACATTAATGACTTGCGGGATAGCGGATGCACCTTTGAAACTGAGAGTTATCCCAACCCTGAGCAGGCCCAGCGTCTGGCGCTGATGACAGCCAGCTCCACTTCAGGTTTGCAGTATTATGGATATGCCTTCGCAGATGCCGAAAATGATGATGAGTGGGGCTTCCTGCCCTTCCCGGGACCTGACGGGGGTCAAGGCACCGTTTCTTGGTCGCAGACTATTGGTATTATAAAATCCACTCCAGAACAGGAAATGGCTTCCTGGATTTTTATTAAATACCTGACGTCTCCCGAGAATCAAGCCAAATGGATTGAAGCCAGTGGGTATCTACCAACCCATTTCTCAACCGAGGGAATGCTGACAGATTATGTTGCCTCAGTACCGCAATTTCAATCTACAATGTCAATCGCTGCCCTGGGGCAGCCCGAACCCGAGATTGCAGCCTGGTTCTCTGTCCGCCGCGCTGCTGAGGAAGCAGTGGCAATGATGTATGCTGCTGAAACAGAAGCTGAGATCGATACCATCCTGGCTGAACTGGATGTCACCGCGGCAGAATTAGTCGCTGAGCTTGAGTAACTCAAAATCGATTTTGGAACCCAAAAACACCTGCTGGATTTTCAGCAGGTGTTTTATTTTGTGGTTTTGGTCTTAATTATAGATAGTGATTCTTATTCCAAACCTTTTTGTTTTCGAAGGATTTACATGAATAACTAAGGGTGGAGAGAATGATTTCTTATCCTTTATTTCTCGCCAGCTCATGCTAAAATAAAATCTAGGAAATAGCTAGACAAGGAGGGACTTGATGTTGGTATTAATCAGGGGTGGGGGAGACCTCGCGAGTGGCGTAGCCGTGCGTCTGCACCGCGCTGGATTTGAGGTCCTGATCACCGAGTTGGCAGAACCACTGGTTGTGCGCCGAAAAGTGTCTTTTGCGGAGGCTATCCCTGAAGGCAGGGCATCAGTAGAAGGCATCGGTGGGGAATTCATCTCCGACCCATCTACAGCAAAGCGGGTTATTCAGTCTGGAAATATCCCGGTATTGATCGATCCGGATCTGCGTTGCCTGGAGGTAATTAAACCTGATGTTGTGGTGGACGCCAGGATGAGGAAAAAATCTCCCCAGGAAGGAAAAGAGCTTGCATCCCTGGTGGTTGGACTGGGTCCAGGATTTATAGCCGGCGAAAATTGCCATGCAGCGGTTGAAACCAATCGCGGCCACAACCTGGGAAGGGTCCTCTGGGTGGGTGCTCCGGAGGAGGACACTGGTATACCTGGAGAGGTTTTGGGATACAGTGCTGAAAGAGTCTTACGATCGCCAACAAACGGCAGGCTCCATACCAGAGTTGAGATCGGGGAGCATTTGGAGAAAGGATCCCTGATTGCTGATATTGAGGGACAAGTAGTGCTGGCTCCTTTTAACGGGATCCTGCGAGGAATATTAAGGGATGGGACTGTAGTGGAGGCTGGATTAAAAATCGGGGATCTGGATCCCCGCCTTGATCCAAATTTATGCAAGTTGGTTTCCGATAAATCAAGAGCGATTGGTGGTGGGGTTTTGGAAGCTATCCTGGCCTGCCCTGATTTGAGATCTGTAATATGGACTTAGTGAAAGCTTTAAGATTATCAAAAACTACCAGGGCAGCGCTGGTAGGCTCTGGGGGAAAGACTACGGCGATGTTTCAGCTTGCCCGGGACTATGGCTCCAGAGTGATCGTAACCACAACCACCCATCTGGCATTGGAGCAGCTCAAGTTAGCCGACCAGCATTTTACTGTGGAAAAAGAAAGCGATCTGCCTAAACTGGTACATAAAATATCAGGGGATATTCTGCTCTTTTCTGGTCCCCAAGCGGAAACGGACCGGGTTAAAGGTCCTGACCCAAAGATTCTAAACAAACTGGCAGATCTTGCAGATCAGTGGGAATGCCCGCTGTTGATTGAAGCAGACGGCGCCCGACAGCTGCCGATCAAAGCCCCTGGGGCTCATGAGCCGCCTGTGCCTGATTTTATTAACGCAGTGATTATCCTGGTGGGTCTTTCCGGTTTGGGCAAACCATTGGATGCTATGTCAGTACATCGCCCTGGTTTGTTTTCAAAACTGGTGGGTTTACCAGAGGGATCAGAATTAACAAGTCAGCACCTTGTAACCGCTTTAACTTCCCCGCAGGGAGGGTTAAAAAACATTCCCCCTGCAGCCCGGAAAATCTTACTAATTAATCAGATCGATTGTTTTCCAAATTGGAGAATATTCCACGATCACATGCCTGTATTATTGAAGTATTTCCACGCGGTAGGGTTTACTGTTCTGGAAGATCAAATGCTTCTGGAGCTTCATGAGCGGATTGCCGGAATAGTCCTGGCTGCCGGAGGATCAACCCGATTTGGGACTCCAAAACAATTATTGGATTGGCATGGAAAGCCTCTGGTGAGACATGTGGCTGAAACTGCTCTCGAGGGAGGCCTCTCTCCCGTGCTGGTTATTACAGGCGCGGATCAGGAAGACATCAGCAGTGAGTTAATAGGCTTGCCGGTTGAAGCTGTGTATAATCCGGATTGGGAACTGGGTCAAGGCACATCGGTTAAAAAAGGAATCGAGTCCCTTTCCAAGAATGTGGGTGCTGCAGTGTTTTTGCTGGTTGATCAACCGTTTATAACACCAGAACTTCTAGAGAAGCTTCGCAAAGCCCACGTTAGCAAGCGGGCGCCAATCATCCAACCAGAGGTAAATGGAGACCGCGTTAATCCGGTGCTTTTTGATCAAGGAGTTTTCCCTGAATTGCTGCATCTTAAAGGAGATACCGGAGGGAGGGTTTTATTTAACGCTTATACTGCCCGCACAATATCCTGGGATGATAACCTGATAAAAAAGGATATTGATACGCTGGAAGATTACCAGGAATTGCGTTCAGTGGGGGAGTAAATTATTGATCTTGATTTTGTCCTTATCAAATCCAGATAACACCCAGGGCATGAATCTATGGGGCCATTTATAGTACAATTCCATCAAGAGAAATGATTTGTTGTATTTCACGGTATTTTTATATAATATCTTAGAAATGAAATCCAACCCAGTGTGACTAAAATTTCTGAAATTACCTGAAGTTTCTCAAAATAAAATACCGGGTGAGAGACCATGACTGCGGATGTCATACGAACATTTATTGCTGTTGATTTACCCCAGGGTGTGTTAGAAGCTTTAGGGCAGGTTTCTTCTCAACTGCAGGAGAAACTCCCTGATACACCGGTGCGTTGGGTAGATTTTAAAAAAATGCATTTAACCCTGAAATTTTTGGGGGATATTTCCACGGAAAACATAGGAATGGTGGAAAAAATTCTCCATTCTGAAGCCTCAAAACGCCAGGTAATGGAGATTGGTATCGGTGGTATCGGTGCTTTTCCAAAAATGCGCCACCCCCGGGTGATTTGGATTGGTATAGAAGCACCCCCGGATTTGTCTGATTTAAGAAGGGGAATAGAGGATGGCGTTGCGCGTTTGGGCTACAACTATGATAAATACGATTTTACTCCCCACTTAACCCTGGGAAGAATATCCCGAAAAGCCTCTGCCCGGGATGTGCGGAAAGTAGGTAACGTACTTCATGAAATACAGGTCGGGTTTATTGGCGTAGCACGAATTGAGGCAGTCCACCTTTACCGGAGTGATCTGCGCCCGGAAGGGGCGAAATATACCTGCCTGTATTCGGCCCCTCTCTCGGAGTAGGGCAGCAAGATTGTTGAATAAAGAAAAAATGTGAGGTGAATTCTGGAAGCAAAAAAAATTGCGGATTTTATCGTCCGGATTTTAGATGACAAACAAGGAGTGGACATCCATTTATTGAATATTCAGGAATTATCTATTTTGGCCGAATATTTTGTGATATGTTCGGGCAGCAGCGCCAGAATGGTAAAAGCCCTTATGAATGAAGTCTTGGATGAGGTCAAGAAGGAATTCAATCTAAATCCCCGAGTAGAAGGGGAAGCTCCTGGAGGCTGGATTCTGGCTGATTATGGAGATGTTATCGTCCATATCTTTTCGCCGGATCGCCGGGATTATTACAGCCTGGAAGAGTTGTGGGCGGAAGCCAAGACCATTTTGCGGTTGCAGTAAGGAGCCTTTAAGAGTACAAAAGGATAAGGGCAACCCGCTGGGTTGCCCTTTTTTATTTCTTCCCTTCACCCTGTCTCCCGTCGTCCGTCTTTCAACCACCCAGTCACCAAGTCGCAAAGTCCCCTTGTCTTCCGTCGTCTGTCACCTTTTCCCTAATTCACCCGGCGAATGAATTCGCGGGCTGAACGATTCAAGTCACCCTAAAGTGTGACTTTTCATATATACCAAATAACTGAAACGGTATCCCTGAATCATTCAACTTTCCAATAATTCACCCACTCTCCGGGCACAAAAGTCCCCCTGTCTCCAGTCGTCTGTCTTCGGTCATCGATCGTCGATCACATTGTCCCCTTATACATCCCGCCGTCCACGGTGAGCATGACCCCGGTTATATAGGAGGCTGCCGGTGAAAGTAAAAAAGCAGCTGCCCGGCCAATTTCCTCAGCTGTACCCATGCGGCCCAAAGGGCTGGCAGCGGCGATTTTGCTAATTTCTTCTTCTACAGAATTTCCACTTTCCTTGGCCTTGCCCTCCATCAGCTCAATAACCCGTTCGGTTTTTGTCCAGCCGGGGAGAAGTGAATTAAACCGGATGCCTTCAGATCCAAGCTCCAGGGCCAGGGTTTTAGTAAGACCAATGGTAGCTGATCGGATGCTGTTGGAAAGGACCAGGTTTGGAATCGGCTGCTTCACTGAGTAAGAAGTGACTGTTAACACACTGGCCTGGTCGGATTTTTTCAAGTAAGGCAGTGCTTCCTTTATCAATCGGACATGACTCATAAAACAGAGATCGATTGCCCTTTGCCAGGTTTTTTCATCAATGGAGTCGAATTTCCCTGCAGGTGGACCTCCGGTATTTGTAACCAACAGGTCCAATCCACCCAGGATCTCAATCGTTTCATTAATTAATCTTGGGGGATTTTCAGGGTCTGCAGCGTCACCAACGATGGCTGCAGTCTTAGTGCCAGTTTCCGTAGAAATCTTTTTGGAGGCAGCATTTAATAAATTAGCGTCCCTGCCATTAAGAGCTACCTGGCAGCCTTCTTCCGCTAAAATCCTGGCAGTTGCATACCCCAGGCCCCGGCTGGATCCGCCAACGAAAGCTTTTTTACCTGCTAATCCCAAATCCATCTTAATCCTCCTTAAAATAGCTCAATCTTGTCCTGGATGATGTAAAACTGAGGATAGTGATTTTCAACCCAGTTGATTATTTTTTGTAAACTGCGCTGAGTGTGTTTTCCATCATTGCTTAAATAGGTACAGCCAATCAGAGTCTCTCCCCAGTGATCCTGAAAATCCAATTCCGCAACTGAAATATTAAATTCCCGCTGCAGACGGGTGATCAGCGGTTTAAGCTGATTCCTTTTTTCCTTTAAGGAATTACAGGCAGGAATATTAAGGTGTAAGGTGAGTAATCCAATAGCCATGGCAAATTATCCCGAATCAGCTTTTTTAGATTTGCCGGGTCCAAGTGATACTACCGAATTGTGTTTTTTCCAGCATCGCTGCCTGTTCCTCCTCTTTGTTAGTCAAATCGCTCTCTATAAAATTAACATTTAGGATTTCCTGAAACCCGGTTTTGAATGCCTGGGCGGCTTCATCCCAGGAGACCTTCTTTCCGAGCAGGGTCTCAACTGTAGCAGCTTTCTGAAGAAGCTGTTCTGCCGCCTGGTTCTTTTCTCCAGGGGTTCCATAATGAAGGACTTCGGTTATCCGGGTCAGGTCTCCAGTGAGTGGGAGAGTGCCATGCTGCAGTATGGCTTCTTTTTTTCTGGCCTGGGCATTGCCGATAATTTTTTTCCCATCAACAGTAATTTCAAATTCTGAAGGATTTTCAAAACAGACTGGCTGGTTTAGCGCCTGAGGATTTTTTCCGGTATGAACTTCCACGGTCAGCCCTAAATTTTGTATGGACGCAGATAATGCTTCGGATAAACGCTGATAACTTTGCATCAATCCGCCTTCCAGTCGGGGTTCCGTCCTTGGTCCAATAACTGAATAAGTCAGTTCATCCGTATGAAGGATTGCCCGCCCACCGGTTGGGCGGCGCACCACATCCCAACCCTTGGAAAAAAGTTGTTTTTGATTGATATCGGAGTATGGCTGGCTGTATCCCAGGGATAAACAGGGAGGATCCCAGCGGAACAGTCTGAGGGTGGGGGGAACTTCCTCCCGTTCCACAGCTGCCAGGATAGCCGCGTCGATAGCCATGTTGATCGCTCCGCTGCGCGGCTCTCCTAGAATGATTCGCCATTCTGATTTCGGATAGGATGCCGGGGTATTTTCCATGCTGTGAATTATAGCCCATCCAAAAAATTTTCAACAATTTAGACCTGGAAGGGCTTGAAATACCCATCATATACCTGAAAACTTCCCGAAAAAAGGGATTATTCTGGAGAGATTAATGCGCCGTGAGTCGAATTGGCGGTGAATGAATCCAGCAGTATTGTCTGCGAATACTACGCGAAAAACAACCCAAGTGGGAGAAAAATCCCCTAAAACCCTGATTTTTGCCCCAAATAGTCCCTTTTTAGTGGTTTTTTGCTTGCAAAAAGAGGCACTTTCATATATACTGTGGGTAAATTGTGGGTTAAAGTGGTAAATAGTGGTTCGCCGGGCAACCGGCGATCCGGCTTTAAGGCGGTAACAGAACATATGTTCTTAGGACAGTATCGGCATTCGTTAGATGATAAGGGCAGGATGATTGTACCAGCCCGGTTCCGTGATTTATTAGACGGAACAATATATCTGACACAAGGTTTTGATCATAACCTGCGTGTGCTGCCAGAGGCTGCCTTTGTAGCGATCTATGAACGGGTAACAGAAATGAGCTCTACGAATCCTACTGCCCGTCAGCTGCGCCGTTTGATATTTTCCACAGCACAGCAAGTTGATATTGACAGCAATGGCCGGATCCTGATTCCGAAATATTTGCGCGATGTCGCTCATTTATCTGCTGAAGCAATCATTGTCGGAGTTGGGGAAGCATTGGAAATCTGGTCTCCAGAGGCATGGGAGTCACAAAATCAGCTCCTGCAGGACGCAGAGTCGAATGCTGAACGGTTTGCTGCTTTAGATATCTAGGTTATCTATGCAGCATACACCTGTACTTTTCCACGAAGTTCTTGATACCTTAAATCCTTCCCCCGGCGGGGTTTATGTTGATGGAACTGTCGGGGCGGGTGGACACGCCCTGGGAATCCTTAAAAAGATTACCCCAGGAGGAAAATTATTAGGTTTGGATCGTGACCCGGCCGCCCTGGAAATCGCAAAAAGTCGTCTGGATGAATATGAAAATCAGGTTGTCCTTATTCACAGTTCGTACACAGAGTTGAAATCGCACCTTAACAATCTAAACTGGAAAACCGTTGATGGTATTTTGCTTGATTTGGGGCTTTCCTCCCTGCAGCTGGGTAATCCGGAGAGAGGTTTTTCATTTCGGACTGCCGGCCCCCTGGATATGCGTTTTGATCCTTCTTCCCCTGTCTCTGCTTCTGATCTGATTAACAACTCCACCAGGGAAGAGTTGGCAAATATGATATTCAAATATGGTGAGGAAAGGTATTCCAGGAAAATAGCAGATGCGATCATTGCTAACCGCCCTCTTGCGAGCACTCAGGAATTAGCGGACATAATTGAACACGTTATAGGGAAACATACATCCAGAATCCATCCTGCAACGCGGACATTTCAGGCGCTGAGAATTGCAGTCAATCAAGAGTTGGATGCTCTCGAGACTTTTTTACCCACAGCCCTGGATATATTAAAGCCAGGAGGGCGGTTGGCAATCATTGCTTTCCATTCCTTAGAGGATCGGATTGTAAAACAATTTTTCCGGAGGGAAAGCAGCGATTGTATCTGTCCGGCAGAAATTCCTCATTGTGTATGCGGACATACGGCTCAGGTGAGAGAAATATTCAGGCGACCGATACGGCCTGAAGAGAAAGAAATAAATGAAAATCCGAGGGCAAGAAGCGCTAAATTGCGCGTAGCAGAAAAAATTTTTTGAGATTGGATGGCACGAGGCTTGCAATTAATTAAAGGATACTAAGTAATCAGCATCAGGGTAAATTCATCGAGAAAAAATTATGACAGGATCCTTGATCCAAGCCTATTCTAATTCTCCCCGACGCCAAAAACTCCAAATCATCGGTAGTATTTTCATGGCAATTGTTATCGCGGCTGTAATGTTGATCCTCTATCTTATCGTTTCAGCCCGTGTGGTTTCGATAGGCAGACAGCTGCAGCAGGCAAAAGATGAAATTGATCAACTGGTTTACCTGAGTGTCAATTATAGAAATCAGATTGCCCTTCTGTCCAGATTTGAAGTTATGGAAAAGAAAGCCAAAGATTTAGGTTTTCGGGCTCCCTATCCGGGAGAAGTCTTTTATGTGCCTGTTTCTGGGTATGAACAATTCACTCAAACACACGTAGAAGCAGCCGAGGATGCCAGACCGGCGGTAATCAATGTCAATTTGGTTGAATATCATGAATCCCTGATTGATTGGATAGGCAGGCAGCTGGCAATTTTCCTTCGCCCATTTGAGGGTTTATGAGTGAAAAAATCACCTACAACTGGCGTTATTTAACCATCGCGATATCTTTCTCGCTTTTTGGACTATTAATCATTGCCCAGATGGTTCGCATTCAGTTGACTGTAAATACCAGTGAGCTGCCGATAGCGAGTTTATTGGGCCAATGGGAAACAGCTGCTTCCGAACGGGGTTTAATATTGGATCGGAATGGACATGTCCTGGCCGGGAACCAAACAGTGTACTCCGTGGATGTGAATTTTGAAGACTTTTACCAGGAAGATGAAATTGATGAAGTAAATATGTTGGCTGATCTGGCTATTGAAACCTTTGGGATCAACAACCAGCATTTACTGGAGTTCCTTCAGCAGGAACCCAGGCCGCTAGAAAAAAATATTACTGTTGAACGTTTCGCTACCCAAGAGGAATTACAGAGTTTTTTAACCCAGGTTGAGAGTTATTACGGAATTTTGCCACCTGAGCAGGATCAACAGAATAATCTTGAGATAGCTGCAACCTCACTTCAGAAAAAGTTAGAGGTAATAAACTGCAATCATTTAATCCGGGTAAGTTGTACACCCCACTTAATTCGAAGCTACCCGGAGACAACTTTAGGTTCAAATATTATCGGATTTGTTATGAGAGATTCAAAACAGGGTCAGTTGGGAATCGAAGAAAAATATGATTCCACATTATTTGGAAATGATCGGACATTATGGGCTCTATGGGATCCTCATAAAGCCGATCAAGCACCTGATCCCGATCATGGTGCAAATATTGTCCTGACCATAGATAGTGTTCTCCAGGCAGATGTGGAGGGCATCCTTGATAACACGATTAAGAAAACTGGAGCGCTGGCGGGAACAGTGATCGTGATGGATCCTCAGACAGGTGAAATCCTGGCCATGGCATCCTCACCTCGGGCGAATATTAACAATTACTGGGTAGATGATTACAGTGACATTATCAATAACCATGAAAATGTGTTTAACTACGCCATTAAAGCTTATGAGCCAGGGTCAGTTGTTAAGGTATTAACGATGGCGGCAGCATTGGATGCCGGAGTAGTTGAACCGGATACGGAATTTATCGATGAAGGACAGATCGAAATCGGTGGTGTTACCATCCGCAATTGGAATAAAAAAGCCTGGGGTCCCCAAACCATGACCACCTGCATGCAAAATTCCCTTAATGTTTGTCTTGCCTGGGTGGCTACTCAACTGGAATCCGAACAATTTTACGCGTATTTCCAAGATTTCGGTTTTGGACAGTTGACAGGGATTGAGCTCTCGGGTGAAGTCCCCGGATTGGTGAAGAATCACTGGAGCGCGGATTATACCCGGTCCGAGTTAGGGACAAATGCTTTTGGCCAGGGTATAGAAATTACACCTATTCAAATGGTAAAAGCGATCTCTGCGATTGCCAATGGCGGGGAAATGGTTGCCCCGAGGATCATTCATTCAATTATTGACGATGGCTACCGGTATACACCACCGAAGACTGTGGTTGGACACCCGATTACAGCTGAAACGGCGAAAACACTAACCGATATGCTGCAGAAAACACTTCAGAACGAAACCTCCCTGGCTCTGGTACCGGGATACAGCCTGGCTGGAAAAACAGGAACCGCCGAAATTTATGTCCCGGGGCAGGGCTACAAAAGTTCAGCGACAAATACCTCATTTGTTGGATGGGGACCCACAGATGATCCTCAGTTTCTGGTTTACGTTTGGATTGAAAAACCATCAGCTTCAATCTGGGGCTCTGTAATCGCAGCCCCGGTATTCAAAAAAGTAGTGGAACGGCTGGTAATTCACCTGGGAATTCCCCCAGATGCAGTCAGAATGGCCTTGCAGGAAAATTAGCATGATTACATTAAGTGTTGTATTTGAAGCGCTAACAGGGAAATCTCCGGAATGGGCGGACCAGATCATTGCCGATGTGGGCATTGATTCCCGGACCATGATCCCTGGATCTCTATTTGTGGCTATTCCGGGAGAATCCGTGGATGGTCATGATTTCTTGGAGGATGCCTTCTCACAAGGAGCATCTTACGCGTTGATTGAGCATTCAGTCTCGGCTGAGAATCGGGTGATTGATTTACGACCGGGATCTGACCATGATTTCAACGATGAGGTTGAAGTTCCATTTTGTCTTCTGGTGGAGAATTCTGTTGAAGCGCTGCAAAAAGTTGCCAGTGTATGGCGGCAAAGGATAAATGTGCGTGTGATTGGTATAACCGGGAGTGTAGGAAAGTCAACAACCAAGGAACTCACTACAACGGTGCTGAAGCAGCGTTATAGAACGCTTAAAAATCCCGGTAACCTGAACAATGAAATCGGCTTGCCAATGACACTCTGGCGTTTAGGTGAAGGCCATGATCGGGCTGTGCTCGAAATGGGGTTTTACATACCTGGAGAAATAAAATTCCTCTGTGAATTGGCCCAACCGGTTGTGGGAGTATTGACCAATATCGGAACAGTACACGCAGAACGAGCGGGATCCCAGGAAGAGATCGCCCGTGGAAAAGCAGAACTGGTTCAATCTCTCCCCGCGGCACCAGATGGTGTAGCAATCCTGAATTATGATGACCCATTGGTTCAGGCGATGGCAGATCAAACCAAGGCCAGGATATTTTATTACGGAATGAGCCCGGAAGCAGACCTCTGGGCTGATCAAGTGGAAGGTTTGGGACTGGATGGAATTAAATTCCGGCTTCATTATCAAAAAGAAAACATCCATATCAAAGTTCCGTTAATCGGGAGACATTCTGTTCACACAGTGCTGCGGGCAGCCGCAGTTGGACTTGTGGAAGGTTTATCCTGGGAGGAAATCATCCGCGGTCTCCGGTCAGGGCATAGCCAATTGCGCTTGGTGGCTGTAAAAGCGGCTTGTGGAGCAATGATTTTGGATGATACCTACAATGCGTCTCCCAAATCCATGTTAGCGGATCTGAACCTTTTGGATGAAATGGAAGGACGAAAGGTTGCTGTTCTGGGCGATATGCTTGAATTAGGGCGGTATGAAACCCACGGACATCAGATGGTAGGGATTCGGGCAGCCGAGGTGGCCGATATTGTTGTCACGGTGGGGCAGTTGGCTGAAATTATTGCCAAGTCAGCAGCCGATACTGGGTTTTCGGAAAAGAACATTTATTCCTTTGCGGAAATCGCAGAGGCAATTGAATTTTTGACTAACTTTCTCACTGAAGATGATGTGGTCCTTGTCAAAGGATCCCGAGGGATGCGGATGGATAAAATTGTAGCCTCTCTGGAGGTTGGGAAATGACTCAAACCTCAATGGCTTTAGCATTATCAGGTTTCAGCTTCCTGCTGACCGTGATCTGGGGAGAGCCCCTGTTACGGATTTTAAGACAATTAAAAATTGGCGAAAATATCCGGATTGAAGGTCCAATAAGCCACTTTGCCAAATTGGGTACACCTACAATGGGTGGGGTATTGATCCTCTTTCCTGTTGCTTTATTAACCGTGTTGTTTAATGCAGTAAAGGTATTGGGTGTATCCGTATTTGGGAATTCTGTTTTGGTTCCCTTGGCTGTATTTATCGCCTTCGCATTGATTGGATCGGTGGATGATTGGTTCAGTTTGCGCGGGATCCGGGGTGGAGATGGTTTGTCCCCTCTCGCTAAATTAATTCTTCAACTGGTTGTAGCGGCCGGGACTGTTTTGGTCTTGAGGTATGTACTGGATGTCCCCGAGTTGTATTTCCCCGGAATGGATTTTGAAATTCAACTGGGTGGTTTCCTCTATATACCCTTTGCGGTGATAATTATTGCTGGTTTTTCAAATGCGGTGAACTTCACGGATGGCCTCGATGGATTAGCAGGCTTAATTTCTTCCACGGCATTTGCTGCTTACGGAGCAATTGCACTCATTCAAGGACAAATATTCTTAGCCAGATTTTGTTTTATTTTAGTCGGATCGATATTTGGTTTTCTCTGGTTTAACGTCCATCCGGCCCAGCTATTCATGGGAGACACAGGATCCTTGGCGCTGGGGGCGACCCTGGCGGTTGTAGCGCTGATGACTGGACAATGGGCTGTCCTGCCAATTATTGGAATTATTCCCCTGAGTGAGTTATTAAGTGTTGTGATTCAGGTCACATTTTATAAATTATCCAAGGGGCGGCGGATTTTTAAGATGACACCGCTCCACCACCATTTTGAATTAGTGGGTTGGAGTGAAACCCAGATTGTTCAGCGTTTCTGGCTGATCGGATTGGTGGCGGGATTGGTTGGTGTGGCTTTATCGCTGGTGTGATGATGAAGGACTGGGCAGGAAAACACCTGGTCATTGTTGGAGCGGCGCGGCAGGGTCTTGCGTTGGCTAAATACCTCAGCAGACATGGTGTGCGAGTTACGATTACGGATCAAAAGGAAGACGCAGTGTTGAGTGCAGACCAACAGAAGTTTCAAGAAGGAGAGGTTAATTGGATGCTCGGTGGGCATCCAGTTGAGCTGTTGGATGACGCCGATGCTTTGTCTTTGTCCGGCGGGATACCACTTTCTATTCCCCTGGTTAAGGAAGCAGTTCAGCGGGGTATCCCACTGACCAATGATTCTCAGGTATTTATGGATATTGTCACCTGCCCGGTGATTGGTATAACAGGATCCGCTGGGAAAACAACCACTACCTTATTGGTAGGGAAAATGATGGAAGATGCCTACGGTGTACATCACACCTGGGTTGGAGGCAATATTGGCAATCCGTTGATAGCTGTTGTAGATCAAATCCAACCTCAGGATATCGCCGTGATTGAATTATCAAGTTTTCAATTGGAATTAATGACAACTGCCCCGAATATCGCTTGTATCTTGAATATCACGCCCAATCATTTGGACCGCCATGGAACGATGGAAGAATATTCCCGGGCAAAAGCCCGTATCCTTCTGAATCAATCCAGCGCCAATATTGCTGTCCTGAATAGAGAGGATACAGAGTCCTGGAACTTAAAGGATCAAGTTCAGGGACAGTTGGTCAGTTTTGGTCAGGAACAACCTGAATCCGGGTTAGCTGGTACTTATGTACAGGATGAAAATATTTGCTTTTGGGATGGATCTTCTTCCCGGGAACTGCTCCCGATTAACAGCATCCGGTTACGGGGAAAACATAACCTGATGAATACCCTGGCTGCTTGTGCTGTTGCTTGCGCTGTTGAGATCCCGGTTGATTCCATTATTAAAGGCGTAGAAGCCGTATCTGGAGTGGACCATCGGCTTGAATATATCCGCACCTGGCATGGAGCGGATTGGTATAACGATTCCATTGCCACAGCGCCAGAACGGTCGATCGCTGCGATTAATTCCTTTCAGGAACCCCTGGTTCTTCTGGCAGGGGGGCGAGACAAGGATCTGCCATGGCAAGAATTTGCCCGGCTTGTCCTCCAGCGGGTCAGACATTTGATTATCTTTGGAGAAGCGGCTGGAATTATTGAACAGGCGCTTCAAACTGAAATCAGGTCTGGGCTTGAGGCGATTTCTTATCAGCGCTGCGCCAATTTAAAAGAAGCCGTATTACATGCAGAAGAAATAGTTCAAGCTGGAGATGTAGTATTGTTATCCCCCGGCGGGACGAGTTTTGATGAATTTGTGGATTTTGCAGAAAGAGGAGAAAGGTTCAGGAAATGGGTTCAAGAACTGAGTTGAAAAAAGACCCTTCCAATATGGAATTGATCGTTGATATCCCGTTTTTGGGTACGGTCACCGCCTTGCTGGTATTTGGTTTGTTGATGCTTTATTCCGCCTCCTGGGATGTGTCATGGCACGCGTTTAAAGATGTAAATTCATTTTTCTTGAGGCAATTAATCTGGCTTGGCATAGGTTTGGCTGCGGCTGTATTCCTGTATTTTATGGATTATCACCGCTGGGAACGCAATCACTTTGCGATTCTGGCTATCTTGATAACAGTGATACTATTGTTTGCTGTTTTGATCGTTGGGGAAGGCAGCGCTCGTTCTTTATTTGGAGGCAAGTCTGTTCAACCCTCAGAACTGGCAAAACTGGTGATTGTGATTTATCTGGCGGTTTGGCTGAATTCAAAAGGTGACAAAATCAAACAGATTGGTTTTGGTTTGGTTCCATTGGCATTAATCCTGGGTCTTGTAGGCGGTTTAATTGCCATCCAGACCGATGTAAGCGCTGCTGTCACAGTATTTGCTCTGGGTTTATTGCTATTTTATATGGCTGGTGGATCACTGGTGCAAATTTTTATTCTGCTGATTATTTCCAGCGCATTGGGATCAGGCATCGTCGCCCTCCGGAAACCGGAAGTTTATCAACGAATCATCGACTTTTGGGTTGGAATTCGCGACATAAATACGATTGGTTCTGAACAAATTGCCAAATCATTCACAGCTTTTATCGATGGAGGTTGGTTTGGGGTTGGGCTCGGGCGAGGAGTAGCGAAATTGGTGCTGCTGCCTGTTCCTCACACAGACAGTATCTTTGCCGTGGTAGGGGAAGAGTTGGGTTTTGTAGGGTCATCGGTGCTGGTTTTGTTATACAGTTTATTACTCTGGCGAGGGATGATGATTGCCAAAAAATCCGTAGATGGTTTGGGATCCCTCCTGGCAGCCGGGTTGGTATTTTGGATTGTATTTGAAGCCTATATGAATATTGCCGTGATTATTGGATTGCTCCCTGTGGCCGGTAATCCGCTCCCATTTGTAAGCCAGGGAGGTTCAAATCTGGTAGTAACGATGTCAGCCGTGGGGATTATCCTCGGTGTGGGACGCAGGGCTGAAATGGAACGTAGAAAACAAGAACGGAGGTCTTTAGGTGCGGTTGTTGATTTGCGCGGGCGGGACAGGCGGGGGAGTGTACCCGGCTTTAGCCGTCCTGCAGGCACTAAACGAGCATAAACCATCCTGGAGTGTCGAAGGTGAGGTCCTCTGGGTAGGTGGTGAAGACGGAATGGAAAAAAATATCATTTCCAGGAAAAATATTGAGTTCAAGACCATTCCCGCTGCGGGATTACACGGTGTGGGATTGAAACACCTGCCGGGAAATGTGTTTCGCTTGTTGCAGGGCTACAGGAAAGCCGGACAGATTATTCGGGAATTCCGTCCCGACGTGTTGTTTTTCACCGGTGGCTATCTGGCAGTACCAGCAGCCTATGCAGGCCGGTCAGTCCCAAGTTTGGTTTTTCTACCGGATATCGAACCTGGGTTGGCGATCAGAACCATTTCCAAGCTTGCATCGTTTATCGCTATTTCAGTGGACCAGAGCAAGCAGTACATTCCTCAAGGCATTCCTGCCGTTGTTACCGGATATCCTGTCCGGTCTTCACTTCGAGCCTGGAGCCGAGAGGACGCGTTATATGTTTTGAACTTGACTCCGGATTTGCCAGTGCTACTGGTCTTTGGCGGTAGTAAAGGCGCCCGGTCAATAAATCGAGCTGTGATGCGGATTTTGCCGGATCTGCTTCAGGAAATGCAGGTGGTACATATCTCTGGCAACTTGGATTGGGATGAGGTGCAAATGAATCAAGAAAACCTATCTCAGGGGGAAAAAGGGAATTATCGGGTATTTCCATTCCTGCATGATGAGATGGGAGCCGCTTTACGATCAGCAGATCTGGTCGTTTCCCGCAGCGGTGCTTCTATCCTTGGTGAATATCCGGTTTTTGGGATTCCTGCAATTTTGGTTCCTTATCCGCATACCTGGCGATATCAGAAAACCAATGCTCAATATTTAGCTGATCGGGGCGCTGCGATAATCATTGAGGATCAGAATCTTACCGATCAACTCCTTTCCCGTGTGCAAGAGTTAATCAGGGATCAGGAACAATTATCCATTATGGGATCTGCGATGAAAGTCTTGGCTCAACCAAAAGCAGCTGAACGGATTGCTCAAATGCTTTTATCCCTGGCAGAGAATGCGAAGGGAGGACCGTCGTTATGATATCAATCCTGTTTACATTCTGGATGTTTATTATTCTTTTTGGATTAATCGGTGCCATGCGAGGTTGGGCAAAAGAGTTATTGGTGATCTTCAGCATAGTTTTAGGTCTGTTTTTGATCTACGTCTTAGAGACATTTACTCTTTTTGTGGTTCCGTTTGATGAGATTTTAAGCCAGGTGGAAAATCTAAGCCCTAACACAGCATTTGAATCCCTGCCGGGGCCGATTAGGGATGAACTTAAGGTTCAATTCTGGTCCCGGGCTGCAATTATAGGAATTCTGGCGTTTTTTGGATATCAGACGCCTCGTTTAGCCGCCTTGCGGGAAAAAGCCCGCCGGGAAAAAATTCAGGATGTATTATTGGGAGCCGTCCTTGGACTTGGTAGTGGATTTTTTATCGTTGGTAGTTTATGGTGGTACATGGCAGCGGCCCATTATCCCTTCACCCCTGAGATCCTGCCTCCCCAACCGGGTACACCCATGGGAGATGCGGCATTAAACGCATTAAAGTATTTCCCGCCGGTATTCGCCAGTAATCAAATCGGTTTGTTCTTTGCCGTTGTGGTTGCATTTATGTTTGTTTTGGTGGTGTTCATTTGATGGAGCATATTCATTTCATTGGTATTGGAGGTACAGGTTTGTCTGCCATAGCCAAAGTCCTGTTAGAACAGGGGTACAGGGTGAGTGGTTCGGATCTCACCGCGTCCCCCTTGTCTGAAGCAGTTGAATTGGCAGGAGGCAAAGTGTATCTGGGACACCAGGCAGAGAATATTCTCGGGGCAGATATTGTTGTCAGATCTTCTGCGGTTCCTGAAGAAAATATTGAGGTTCAGGAAGCAAAAGCGGCCAAGGTCCCGGTTTTAAAAAGGGCTGAATTCTTGGAACGTTTATTGGATGGAAAAGAGGTTACAGCGGTCGCTGGCAGCCATGGAAAAACCACCACTACCTCGATGATTACCTGGATTTTATCTACTCTGGACAAGGACCCGTCGTTTATCGTTGGCGGCGTGGTTACCAATTTAATGACAAATGCACACGCTGGAGAAGGAATTGATTTTGTGATCGAAGCAGATGAATATGATTACATGTTCCTGGGATTAAGTCCCTCTCGAGCAGTAATCACAAATGTTGAACACGATCATCCTGATATTTTCCCGACAAAGGAATCTTTCCAGAAAGCATTTCGCGACTTTGTAAACAAACTAAAACCGGGCGGGATATTGTTCCTGTGTGGAGAAGATCCGGGTGCCATGCAGTTGATAAAAGAAATTAAACCAGGCCAGCAGCTGGTGGTTTATGGTTTTGAGGGTCCTGATAGAGATTATGTTGCCCGGAACCTGCAAACAACCAATAATGCTGGAATTGAATTTGAGGTTTTGTCAGTTTCTGACCAGGAAAGTGACCCGCTGCAAATAACGCTCCAGGTCCCGGGAGAACATAATGTTCTAAATGCCCTGGCGGCGTTTGCTGTAGCGGATCAGATGGATCTGCCCAGAGAGGAAATTTCCCGGGCTCTTGTTGATTTCAAAGGCAGTGAACGACGATTTGATATTCGAGGTGAATACAAGGGAATCTTGCTAATTGATGATTACGCCCATCACCCAACTGAGATTAAAGCCACCTTATCAGCGGCCAGGGAAGCCTACCCGGATCGCAGGATCTGGGCAGTATGGCAGCCGCATACTTACTCTCGGACCCAAACCTTATTCTCAGGTTTTTCAGAAGCTTTTTTTGATGCAGATCAGGTGATTGTCCTGGATGTTTATGCTGCCAGAGAGAAGAAACCAGCGGGTTTTTCAACTGCCGACCTGGTGAAAAAAATCAAGGGTATTAATGTGGATTTTCTGCCGGAGAAGGAACAGGTACTGGATTATTTGTCAAAAGAATTAAGGGCAGGTGATTTGCTGCTAATATTTACGGCTGGCGATGCGATTGAAATCAACCATCAATTGGAGCAGATTTTATCCCGCTAAGGGATCTATCTAAGAGAGGAGAATAATTATGAGCGCAAATTTTCTTCCAAGTGACCGAGAACAGAAACGTGATTTAAGATTTGACACTACCCCAAAATTGGAGTGGGTGGTAAGGGAAGACCCAAAGATTCAGGCTGAATTAAATGGACTGTCCAAAAAAGGCCAGGAACTTTCCTCTAAAGTGGTTAACAAAGTTGTTGCTTGCATTAAAGACCTATAGGAAATTTGTGATGATTCAGCCGGTGATTTCTGATTCCCAGAAGAATACCCTGGAATCCTTTTTCGGAGACCAACTGAAAAAGGATCAAATGATGGGGCGCTATTCTGTTATGCAGGTTGGAGGACCGGCTGATTATTTAATCATTGCGAATGATGGAAAAGAGTTGGAAGAGATTATCCGATTCCTCTGGCGGCAGGAAATCCCGTTTATTTTAATCGGCGGAGGCTCAAATACGTTAATTAGTGATGCTGGAATTCGGGAAGTCGTGGTTTTAAATAAGGCAAAAGAAGTGAAATACCTTGATCAGGATCCTGAAGCCCCCTGTATCTGGGCAGAATCTGGCGCAAGTTTTGGAAAATTAGCCCGCTTGAGCGGATCAAGGGGATGGGCCGGTTTGGAATGGTCAGCAGGAATCCCCGGGACAGTGGGTGGGGCAGTAGTAAACAATGCCGGTGCCTTTGGCTCAAACGTGGCAGAGAACCTGGTTATGGCAGAAATCTTGCATCCAGTAGGTGACAGGATTCAGCGGTCTGAATGGCCGGTGGATCAATTTACGTATGACTACCGGACAAGTGTGATTAAATCAGGTAAAAAAACAGCGGCAGTTTTGAGCGCGACCTTCCGTCTCAGGCGAAGCACTCCTGAAGAGGTAAAGGGGCGGATTTCTTTGATCGCGGAGAAACGCCAGGCGTCCCAACCGCAGGGCGCAAGCCTGGGAAGCATGTTTAAAAATCCCCCCGGGGATTATGCCGGAAGATTGATTGAAGAGGGAGGATTAAAGGGAAAGAGGGTTGGGGATGTGGAAATCAGCCAGGTGCATGGCAATTTTTTCCTAAACCGTGGAAACGCGACCGCAAAGGATATTGCCGCTTTGATTAGTCAGGTCCAGGAGGAAGTTAAAGATCAATTTGATGTAGATTTAACCTTGGAGATCCAATTTGTTGGAGACTGGGAGCAGATAGATTAAATGGAAAAACCGATTCGTTTAGGGATTGTATTTGGAGGACGCTCAGGGGAGCATGAAGTTTCTCTGGTATCTGCGTTGTCTGTCCTGAATACCCTTGACCCGGAGAGATACCAAATTACCCAGATTGGCATCACAAATGATGGGGATTGGTTGGTAGGGGAGAAGGTCCTTGAGGCTTTCACTGATAAGAACCTGGGGAGCCTGTCTCCTGCGGCGATGTTGCCAGTCCCAACACGGCCGGAAGTATACACCATCACAGCGGACGACCGAGGAGAGATCCTTAACGTGTTTACAGAGTTGGATGTAATATTTCCCGTCCTGCACGGTACGTTCGGCGAAGATGGAACCATGCAGGGATTATTCGAGTTAACTGATATTGCCTATGTGGGAGCAGGGGTTTTGGGGTCATCGGTAGGAATGGACAAGGCTTTGTTTAAGGATATCATGATCGCCAATGAGATCCCTGTTACTCCCTCGATCCTGGTGCATCGGTCCGAGCTGAAGGATATGAGTGGGCTGCTTAATCGGGTCGCTGAATTTCATGAATATCCCCTGTTTGTAAAACCAGCTAATATGGGCTCCTCCGTTGGGGTTAACAAATGCAGTGATATTGAAGAACTGGCAGTAGGTTTACAGGACGCTGCCCGCTATGACAGGCGTATCCTGGTAGAAAAAGCGGTCAATGCCAGGGAAATCGAACTCAGTGTTTTGGGAAATCAAACCCCCAGGGTTTCCGTACCGGGAGAAATCCGGCCGGCGGCAGAATTCTATTCCTATGAGGCAAAATATCACGATGACAGTTCAGAATTATTCATCCCGGCCCCGCTTGATGAGGAACAAGTCAATTTAGTCCAGGATTATGCTTTGCGTGCTTATCTGGCAATTGATTGTGCTGGTATGGCCAGGGTTGACTTTTTACTCGACAAGGACTCTGGTGAAATATTCCTTAATGAAGTAAATACCATCCCGGGTTTTACTCCTATTAGCATGTATCCCAAATTGTGGGAAGCGAGCGGACTGCCATACCCGGATTTGATAAATGAGTTGGTGAGACTGGCATTGGAAAGAAAGGCGGAGAAAGATCAGATATTAAGAAAGTTCGAGTATAAAAAATAAGGCAGATTTATGAGTAGATCAAGCTCAACCAAAACTGGGCGGAGGAGTGGAAGGCGAACGTCTTCCCGTCCCGGGAGAACTCAAGGGACTTCATCCAGCATTAACTCCCGCAGGATACCGCCTGTTCTGTCCCGGAGTGAAATCGGCCTTAATACCATTGTGATGGATAATCGACATTCGCCAAGACGGCGGGTTGATGTCGCCTTATCCTCTCCGGGAGCGGAAATTCGATTACCCTCCGTTCCGGCTGTAAATAATAAATGGCGGCTGGTGTCAGGAATGTTGTCAATAAGTTTATTGTTGGGTTTGATACTGTTTACCAACGCTGGTTTTTTCCAGGTCGATAGTATCCAAATGCAGGGATTGGAGCGCTATACAGAAAGTGAGATCATACAAGCCATAAACATCATGGGATCATCGATTTTTTTCATTCATCCAGAAAGAATTAAACAGGACCTTCAGCTTACCTATCCCGGTTTATCAAATGTAGAAGTCAGGGTTGCCTGGCCTTCAAGCGTGGATATTTCACTGGAAGAGCGATATCCCGTGCTGGCCTGGAATTGGGAAGGACACGTGAGGTGGGTTGACAAGAATGGTGTGGCATTTGATCCTCATGACCAAGGACTGGATGTTGTTCAAATTAAATCCACAATTTTACCGCCAACAGTGGATGACCGGTTTGTAGACCCGTGGATTGTGAAAACTGTGGATGCCCTGGCTGATTATATGCCGGAAGGCGTGGATATGATTTATGATCCCAAACATGGTTTGGGGTGGAACGATGCCAGAGGTTGGATTGTATATTTTGGGTTCAACGATGATGATGCAGCAAAAAAGATGGTTGTTTATCAAACCCTGGTGGATTATTTAGAAGGGAAGAGAATTACTCCCGCTATTATTAATATTGAATTTTTAGATTCGCCTTATTTCAGGATGGAATAATGAGCACGCCGGAAGCGCCGATTATTGTAGGTATAGACGTAGGAACAACAAAAATCTGCACCCTGGTTGCCCGGGTGGAAGCGGAGAATAAATTCCGCATCCTCGGAGTAGGTATTGAGCCCTCACGCGGGATGCGGAAAGGCGCTGTTGTGGATATTGAGTCAACCAGTAAAGCTATCAAACGTTCGATTGATAAGGCTGAAAGGACATCAGGATTGGAGATTACTTCGGCACAGGTCAGCTTGGCAGGATCGCACGTTTCATCAGTGAACAGTCATGGCGCGAGCGGCGTAACTGGTGGAGTGATTGATCAGCACGATGTCTTCCGGGCATTAGACGCTGCCAAAGCCGTCTCGATTCCTCACAATCGAGATATCGTACATGTCATCCAGCGCGGATTTAGCGTTGATGGTCAAGATGGAATTCACAAACCGATTGGTATGCATGGATATCGCCTGGAAGTTGAGGCTCATATCATTACCGCGGCTTCAACCTCTCTTGATAACCTGGAACAATGTGTTAACGCTGCCGGCGCTGAAGTGGAAGCCTTTGTTCTTAATCCCCTCGCTTCCGCCGAAGCTGTATTAACAGAAACTGAGCGGGAGATGGGAGTTGTAGTTTGTGATATTGGGGGAGGAACTACAGATTTAGCGATTTACATTAATGGGGATGTCTGGCATACCATGGTGATGGCCATTGGCGGAAATCATATTACTTCCGATATCACACATGGATTAAATCTGTCGCTGGACCAGGCGGAGAAAGTAAAAATTGAACACGGACATGCCATGAAATCCGCGGTTAACCCGGATGAATTGTTTCATATTCGGCCCTTTGGAGATGACGCAGAATCTGAATTCCGCAGGCAGGATTTGGCTCATATTATTGAAGCTCGTGTGGAAGAGATGTTCAGTTATGTGATCCAGGAGATCAAACGCTCCGGATACGATGGATTGCTTCCAGCCGGCATGGTGTTAACAGGCGGGACCAGTTCTCTGGAAGGTATCAGCCAGTTCGCACGGAAGATGTTTAATTTTCCGGTCAGAGTAGCTCAACCGCAAAACCTGCAGGGAATGACAGATCAACTTCATGATCCCGCCTACTCAACAAGTGTTGGTTTATTGGAATGGACGGTGTTAATGAACACAATATCCTACGAAAAAGACAGCTACCGGAAACACATGCATGAGGACGCAGTAAGCTGGAATAAAGTTATTGATTTTCTCAGACGTTTGCTTCCTTAATCAATGACCACACAACAAGCGTATGTTTAGTATAGAGGAGACTACTATGGATCCCATCAAAGAAACAGAATCGTTCGCAAGGATAAAAGTTGTTGGTGTTGGCGGTGGTGGATGCAACGCCGTGGACCGGATGATTGACGCCGGTTTAACGGGCGTTGAATTTATCGCTGTTAATACCGATGCCCAGGCGCTGCTGCGTTCAAAGGCGCCGGTGCAGGTCCGCGTGGGAGATAAATTAACACGCGGGTTAGGCTCCGGGGGTGACCCTGGCGTTGGACGAGGTGCAGCCGAGGAATCGGCGGATGATATCTACAGCATCTTAAAAGGTGCGGATATGGTCTTTATTACCGCCGGCATCGGCGGCGGAACTGGTACAGGCGCATCCCCGATTGTTGCCCAGGCAGCTCGTGAAATTGGTGCCTTGACCATCGGGGTTGTAACCCGGCCCTTTACCTTTGAAGGTACTCAGCGTGTACAGACAGCTGATCAGGGTATTTCACTCCTGAAAGACCAGGTCGATACCCTGATTGTGATCCCCAATGATCGGCTGCTCCAGATTGTTGATAAAAAAGCCAGTCTTCAGGAAGCCTTTATGGTTGCCGATGATGTATTAAGACAGGGTATCCAGGGAATTTCCGAGTTAATCACGATTCCTGGTTTGATTAACCTGGACTTTGCTGATGTTCGCTCAATAATGTCTGAGGGCGGAGCAGCTTTGATGGCTGTGGGAGAGGCGGCCGGTGAAGACAGAGCCCGGGATGCTGCCGGGCAGGCCATGTCCAGTGAATTGCTGGATATCACCATTGATGGCGCCCGCGGAATCCTCTTTAACGTCACCGGTGGTCCCAGCCTTTCACTCTTTGAGGTAAATCAAGCAGCTGCGATTATTAAAGAAACAGCTCACCCGGAAGTCAACCTGATCTTCGGCGCTGTCATTGATCCAGCCATGGAAGATAAATTCCGGATTACCGTGATCGCGACTGGATTTGAAACCACAGGAATGCCCCGCAATATTATGGAACGATCTGTTCGGCGCACCCGAACGGGGGCAAAAATTGAAGAAGGCGATGGGGCTGACCGGGAATTAGAATTTGTGCCGCGCGCTTTTAATACTGAAAACCTGGATATTCCCACCTTTTTACGGAATAGAAACCGCACCCGGTAAAGGGGTAGTACGTTGTATAAATCAAAATGAAATTGGATCCAAGGTTACTCTTGTATAACTATACTCGGGTAAATCCAACCTAATCTGGCCTCCTCCTGGAAGGGTTGGATGTTGTCTGGTCAAGTTCTCCTGCTGGTGATCCAGCAGGAGAACGGCTTTAAGGGGACAGCGGTCTGAGGGCTGAAAAGATGGGCTGGATACTCCCGATTTTCCCTAGTGATGGGGTCGGTTGTATGCTAAAATCAATTCTGGTTATGGAATAGTTAATACTGGGTGGTTAAACTATGAAATGTCCCTACTGTAAAGATGATGATTCCAGGGTGCTGGATACCTCCCATGACAAACGAGGGGGAACCAGGCGGCGGAGGGTATGCTTAAGCTGCCAGCAGCGTTTCAGCACTTATGAGCGGGCAATCCTGGATACTCCATTGGTGGTGAAACAGGATGGAACGAGAGAAGAATTTAATCGCCAGAAACTGACCCGGGGAATTCAGATCAGCTGTGACAAACGCCCGGTATCTGCCGCGGATATTGAAAGATTGGTGGGGGATGTAGAATCGGATCTGCAGGCCATGGGAGAAATTGAAGTCTCCTCACGCGTGGTGGGGGACATGGTGATCGCTGGGTTAAAGGAAATGGACCTGGTGGCTTATGTTCGTTATGCGATCGTTTACCTGGGCTTGGAGGATTTAAACTCTATTCGCAAGGAAATTGATTCTTTACTCGAGAGCTAAACGATACCAAATTAATTTTTTCCGGTGAATTTTTCTATCGATATTAATCAAAAACAGGTCTTCTAGCCGAGCGCATACTCAGAGAAATCATGTCTTTGGAATAGAAATAATCTTATGAACCCGACTCCAATATATTTCAGATGACATAGTTACTTAATCCGTATATCGCTGGCGCTCCAATTCTTGAATCCAGTATGTTTTTTGGCCGCGAAGATGTCTTTAGATGGATTGAACGTAGCCTGGCTGGCAAATATGTAGACAATATTCTGGTCATCTACCTGTAAAGAAACAGTACTGGTCGATAATTAAGACCATTGTCAGTGAGCTCTCCTTTGAGGTGATTGGGGCTGCGACCTTTGAAATCTTAATGAAATCTTTTATTTAACAAGATATCCAGGTTGGATTAAAAAAACAGCTCTCCAGGAAAAGGAGAGCTGTTTTTGCATTAATCCTGAAATCTCAGCCGCAGCCTCCGCCGACCGGAGCTCGCTTCAAATCCAATTTAATCTTCTTTTCATATTCAAAGTGATACTTGTCATGATCTGGATATGCCGCCGGGCAGTTGGAACCCAGGGCAGCATCAAATTCATACCTTAATTCTTCCTCCTCGGCTGTCTTAGAATCGCCGCATACACCCTCTTCAAAAGGTGTTGAAAAAATATCCAGCCAGTGATTGATGCCTCCGCTGAGGATGTACACGTTGGGAACGGCCTGGGCAGTCATTGTTTTCCACACTTCAGTGGCGTGTTTTTCATCATTGCTCATCACCACAAACACTGTGTTGGCCGGCTCGGCGATAAACTCATCAATCGAGTTGGGTATTTCCTCCGGAGAGATGTTTTCAGCATCCAGCAGGTGGAAGAGGTTGTAATCAGCTTCATTCCGGACATCGATCATGATCAGGTTAAGTTTATGGTCATGGAAGGTATCCAGCAGCTCTCCAGGATCAATATAAACTTCCCTGTTATTTAGAGCAGAATTCCTGAGCGGTGAGAGACGAGCCCAGCGGTCAGCGGTTGTGGGCTGTCCGATGAACGCGATCGTGATCGCTGCGAGGACTAAAACTCCGGCTCCATAATAGCGGGCTTTGGGCGCTTTTTTAGGATCTTTGCCGCCGTAAATCTTTTCCAGCTGTTCTCCTCCCCACAGCATAAAAACAGCCATTAACGTGACCAGGATAACAACGATCCCTACCGGCAAATTAAAAACATCCATCAGGGTCAGTCGGCCAAAGTAACTCCCGTTCCAGAAGTATTTGTAAAAATCTACTGTCTCGCCAAATAAAGTTACACCGACCAATCCACCGAGTACAAAAAAGATCCCATCGATCTTTAATGTTGCCAATGCGACCAGGGATGTGCCGGGGCAAAAACCGCCCAGGATAAAACCGGCGCCCATGATTAGCCCGCCAACAATGCCTGACCAAAGGTAGGTAGGATTTACCCAGATTAAGTTATAGTCCAGCAGCCCAAGGGCAGAACTGGCAAATATCAGCAGCATGCCTACCACAATAGCGGTAAAAAATACTTTAAAAACCCGCAAATTCTTGAAGTAGAACTGGGCTGCCAGGGAGGGTGAGTGGTTAAACCCGGAAATTTCCAAAACATACCCGAACAAAAAACCAATCAATAAAAAGACCAGATACATGAGTGGTTTGCCCAGGAGGGATTCTAAGTGAAGGGGAAATGGTATCATGATGATCTCCTCTAATTCCAAAGCCTGCGGACGAAATACGCCAGGGCATATGCTCCCCCGAATATTGAAAACATCACTACCCAGCTCCCGGCGGATAAGGTAGCGCCGCCCGATAATGCCTGTCCTGATGTGCAACCCCTGGCCATGCGGGCGCCATAAGTGAACAGGATTCCTCCCACAAAAGCAACCAGCCAGCGGGTGCGGTCGGATATATTCGGTCCTCTGTTTGTCTCAAATTTGGTTCTCCCGTGGATCACCCCTGAAACAAAACCACCAATGATCACGCCGGTTGTGACGATCACAATCCAGCTGTCCAGGGGATTACGCTGCCCGCCAGCCATATTGATCAAATAGGGAACCTGGTCAATATGACCGGGAGCAACCAGATCTTCGAAAAATGCGGCATAACGGCTCAAACCTCCTGATGCCCCCAGGCCATTGCCTGTGATGAAATAGGAGGCAAACAATACCACCCCGAGCAGCACACCCCCAAGGTAGGGATTTGCGTACGGTTGGGATGGACGGTTAAAGAGTTTTTTTAGTCCAAACTTGGATTTTTGGGGACTTGCTTTTTCTGCCATATGAATTCTCTCTTTATCGTTTACAGATTTCTATTGATAACACCTGTTCTTTAGAAAAATTGATTTCCATTCCGTCGCTAAAAATAGGCGAAATTAAACTTCAACATCCTCCCAGCCAGTGATCATTGCTTCAATGCTGGAGACCGGCGTGTGACCGGTTGTGGTCAAATACACATGGAGAACTAAAAACGCACTAAATAACCAGGCGATCATGGTATGGAAAGGAGCCAGGATTGGAAGACCGCCAAGGCTGGCAGCGATGGAAGGCCAGCGCTGAACGCCCCACATCAGGATCCCTGTGATCCCTTGCAGGGGGAGAAGAACATTTAATAATCCGAAATAGGTAATTTGCTGGAGAGGATTAAGTTTCTTTTCGGCCGTTTTTTCAAAGGGATGGCCCTCTCCTTTGAAAATACCTCGCAGATAGTAGATTGCCTGGGACATGGTCCGATCGAAGAAACCACGCGGCCTGGGAATATATTGCTGGATCTCTCCACTTGCCAGATGATAAAACAGGGCTAATCCTGCGTTTGCCGCCAGAATCGCAGAGAGAATGTTGTGGGTGGATACCACATTCCTGAAGTTGAGGAAACTGAAGCTGTCCGGTTTGTGAATCACTAACCCCGTCAGGAGCAGCAGAACAATCGCCCCCGTTTGCAGCCAGTGCCAAAGACGTTCATAAGTACCGTACATATAAACTTTTTTCGTTGAGTGTTCTTCCTGGGGATTACGAGTCCCGAAATAAATCCGGAAACCGCCGTGGGTCATTACACCCAGGACAACCACGAGAAATACGCCTAATCCTATCCAATCTACTACGGGCAGGTTATTATGCCCAAAAATGTATAGATTCTCAGCTTCAGGAGCAGGGTAATAATATAAAGAACCGTCCTCAGTCTGCTGAAGATCTCCTGTGAGGTTTAAATCGGTTCCAAGCACAAATTCCGGCAATGTATCACCGGGTAGATAGGAAGCCAATTTTATAGCTTGAGTGACTCGCGATTGTTCCCCATGACAGGCAGTGCAATCTGTTAATGCCCAATTGGCGCTGGCGATATCATGGTTTATGCTGTAAGGTTGGATTTCGCCACGAATGCTGGGATTAACCAAACCCAGTAAAACCAGCCGATCCCGGACAAAATCCTCTTTTGCAGGCGAATCAATGACCAATTCCTTCTGGTCTAATTCACCATCTTTATTCTTATCAAACCGGAGCAGGATTCCGGGGTGATAGTCCCCGTTTTCAAAGTAGGCCGCTTCCAGATCTGCCTGCCTTACAGGTCGAGGCGGATCGCCGTAAACCCAGAACCAGGTCGTAATCAGATTATGAGGTTCTAAGCGCATCTCGCCGCTGGAATCGGGACTGGGAATCAGGACCGGTTCATAACCAGTAAGCAAGGACCCCATTGTATTGACGTCCCCTTCGGTTCCCCGACATTCCCGATTGGGAAGATTGCCAGGTAAGAGCACAGTCCAATCATGGACCATGTTAGCTGATGAGAAAAGCTGGGGGATATGGCAGGATTCACAGCTGAGGGCTTTAAAATGACTCTCCTGGTAAGGGAGCCAATCGTGCGTTGATCCGGCATCATGGCAGGATTCACAGGTTCGCATGGTGTCCTTGAGTTCTGGCGCGACCTGGCTTTGAGCGCTGTTTCCGCGGGCGAATTGATGGAGCGGTTTTTCGAGATATTCTCCAATTTCCACCCGGCGAGGATCAAATAATAAATGCTCCGGTTTGGTAGCTTCAGATTCTTGATAATATAGCGGGTTATTGATTGAATAATGACAATCTACACAGTTTAACAATCTCTCCGCATGAACATCCCAGGAGCGGTTTAAGGTTTCTTTCTCTGATAAATTGAGCCCGGAATCAGCCATTTTTTGAGGAGATATGATTTGACCCGTTGTAATCGTACTCCAGCGCTCCGGGGAGCATCCGAGCGTGACCAGGGGATCTTCTACATTGTCATGCACCAGACCGTGGCACAGGCCGCAGTTACTGTTGGTTGGGTCCTGGATTTGGACATAATCTGGGTTCAGTTCTCCCTCATCAGTAAATGCCCCCGGGTTCCAATTATAGGAGACAGAATCGAAGGTCACGATTTCTGAACCCACAAGAGTTGCAGTGTTTGCCCATTTAAAATCTCCCGTTTGGAGTGCTTCGGCTCGGGCACCATTATTTGGGTTGGGGGTATGGCATAGGAAGCAGTTCATCTCTACAATGCCAGATTCACCCCAATCCCAGCGAACAAGCTTGCCCGTTTCTGGGTCAACCCTGTTAGTTTCTAAATCACCCGATCGATACGGTAATTCCTGCAGGGGCTGTCCATCCTGGGAGATCATCGCTGGTCCCCCTCCAACATGGCGGAGACCATAGAGTCGAATCCAATCCGGCGTTGTTAAATCAATCCTGTCATCCCCTTGAGGAGAGAGGTAGCGGTATTCAATCGAATTCCAGGAGCCGAAAAAACCGCTTGAGATATCCCACGGACGCCCTGATAAAGTTGTCCCCGGAGAGCTGAGATCATTAAGTCCAGCACTGACATGGTAGCTGTGGTCCGCAATAAATTCTGTATCGTGGCAATCTCCACAGGTATTCATTGTTGAGACCGGCGCTCCGGAATCCAATACATTATTGCCTTCTGCATCCAGCAGAGGGAAGGATGGATGGAGGGGAGAACTTTGAGTTTCCGGCGTATCGGATGGTCTTGCCAGAACTACCTGCTGGGTGACAAAAAACGCCCCGGCAATCACCAGCAATGAGATACCAGCCAGGGTGATTGTTCGGCTGAAATTGTAAAGACGATGGGTTTTGTGTTCCATAACGCCTGTTTTCCTTTCTTAGGGCTGATAGCTGTTGGATTGGAAGCGGCCTCCCCAATCGATCGGGTCGCCGTAATATCCCAGTGCTTCCCAGTTCATTCTTCCTTCAGGACCATGGCATTGTTCACAGGTGAGTGCTTCCGATGCGGACCTAACCATGTGAGTCGTCGGCCAATACATTTCTGTTTCTGCAAATCCATATGAACCGCTGTACTCCAGGCCTGTGATATCTGAGCCTAACTTGAGGGCTAAATCCCAGTCGAACTCCTCCCAAAATCCGCCCTCTCCATAGGTTTTAGGCTGCAGAAGGATCTTATTTGTTGTGTCGTAGGGTTGTTTTGCTAGATGGACCTTAAAGGGAAACACCTTGGCTGAGGGATCCTTAATGGTTCCTGCCGGCAGATTGATTGATGTGATACCTTCGGGATTAATTAAATCTCCCAGGATATATCGCTCTGCCACACCACCGTTATACCATCTGTAGACTGGTGTAAAGTTGCCCTCATACACAAAACTACCCTTTATTTTCAAGTAAGTGTGGAGGCTTTCCTCGATTTCGTCACTTCCCGCTGTTGACCAATCCCAGTACATTTTTGTTGCATCTCGGGTCGCGGCGTTGGGGATATGACAGGATTGACAAGCTACAGAATCAACATGGGTGTTAATGCGGTCGTCTTCGTGAAGATCTTCGCTGTGACAGTCGGTGCAGTAGATCTGGTTTGTGTCATCAAGGCTAATTGAGATTGATCGGCCCCTAATGTTATGGTTTTCGGTTTGGTGACAATCCGTGCAGAGAAAATCATGTTCACCCATGTGAATATCCACATTGGAGGGGGGGAAATACAGCGTTTCATCCAGATCGCCGTGTTTAACAGCATTGCCGCCGCCACCATTAAAGTGGCAGCTGCCGCAATTTTCACGGGTGGGTGCTGCCACACTCTGGGCAACTTCCAGCAGGTTAACCCCTTCAACAGGAAGACCAGCATAGCCTTTAACATAAGTGCCAGTATTATCATGGCAGGCCAGGCAGTCTATTTGTTCTTCCTTGGAGAAATCAAAATTTGCGTCTTCCCAGCCATACCCGGCATGACAGGAGGTGCAGCCAGGCCAATTGCCCTGGATTCCGATGCAGAAGTTGTTGATTGAGTTTTTCTTGCCAACAGTGACTGTGCCTTCGCGGCCTTCTATTGAATAAGGTTGGCTTTCCCAGGTCCAATGGGCAGTACTCATGATCTCCCCGGCGGCTTCTTGATGGCATTCCAGGCAAGCCCGGGTGACATCAGTACCAGTTTCGAACGGCCCCTGGATGATGTCCTGATGGTCAGTATGGGGTATGCGGAGGGGTACATTTTCCCAGGGATCTGCGCTAATGGCTTTGTCTGCTCTCGGCAGGAAAATAATAATGGGGATCACGATTAAGCCGATGGTGATAACCAGACCAAACAGCCAGGTATATTTTGAATGTTTCATTATTTTCCCTTCTCCAAAGTTTGATTTGCCTTTAGTAGATTCGCCCGGTGGGCCAATTGATCTAACATTAACTCACGTAATAAATCCAATGCTTGAATCATTCGGGGATCAGTAAGCGTGTAAATTACATTAGCCCCATCTCGTTGAGCATGAATTAACCCTCTATCCCTGAGAACTTTAAGGTGTCGGGAGGCGGCTGATTGGGAAATTCCGACTTCTTCAGCCAGGCTGTTTACATTTCGGGGCTGTTCAAATATTGCATACAACAATAGAATCCGGTTCGGTTCTGAGATTGCGGAGCAGATATTGGCATGAAGCTGGTTTATTTCTTGGGAAAGGGTTAACTTGTTCACATTAACATATGTACATACATGAATATATTGTTTTGTGAAGATTATAACATGTGCGAAGTACACTGATAGTGTCATTTGGCACATGAGGTGATCAGTCGAATGACTGTATATCTTGCGAGTGGAATGGTATTGGAAATCTGGGAAAACTATCCCTTCACCCGGGTTGAGGGAATCAATCCTTCCCAAGATTACCCCCCAGGCTTTGGTTGTCGTTGGTGGAAATAGCTGCCCGGCTTTAGTTTTAGATGGAAGCGCTTTGCTTAATTTCCTCACTGACCGTGATCATGAATTCCCAAAAGGCATCTCTGGCAGCAGTGGATAGCTGGGTTTTATCGCGGACGATTGATATATCTCGGGTAATCTCTGCACCTTTGATGGGAATGGAGATTAAATTACCCATCACGGAAGAGATGATTTTTGAACTAAAGCTGATACCTAACCCCTTTTGTACTGAGAGGACAATTGCTTCAGCATTACTTAAGGAAAGAAATGAATCCAATTGCATCAGGGAAAGATTGCTTGCGGCCAGAGCCCCGTTGACTTGAATATATGTATCTGTATTCTCTGTCGGAAGAATAAATTTCTCTTCAAAGAGCTCTGCTGCATCAATACTGGATCTACTTGCCCAGTGGTGAGAAATGGGAACAATGATTTGAATTTCCTCGGTTAAGAAATGATGCACTTCAAAACATGATTCCAGTCCTTTACCCTGGTTTGTGATCAAAAAGTGAAGGTCACTGCTGCGGAGATCCTCTAGAGGAGAACTGCAGGAATCAGTTTGGCAACGAATTGTTACTTCCGGATATAGATTGTGAAATTGGGCAAAAAATTCTGGCAGTACATATTTTCCTGAAACGGCGTTGCAACCAATATTGATCCTACCCTTGATATGTCCTTTTAAGGAGGACATCGTTTCGTTAATTCTGATTGATTGCTTCACGAATTGTTGTGCTAATGGAATCAGAATGCGGCCAGCATCAGAAAGAATCAGAGCCCTTCCTTGGCGGATAAATAATACTTCCTCAAAGTGTTTTTCCAGCGCTCGAATGTGCTGACTGACACTCGGTTGACTCATATGAAGTCGTTCAGCGGCCTGGGTAAAATTTAAGGTTTCTGCAGCGACCAAAAAGATGTTAAGCTGGTGTGCGTCTAACATAGATATATCTGATAGTTTAGCGGATAATTTTTTTGTTTTCATTATTATATCCCCAACAGATACCAATTTGGAAGGTATCCATATTATTATGCCCTTGCATAAGATCTAATCTGGATACAATTTATTAAATAAACGCTTCAGATTTTCTAGAAGCGCTTATTGTATGTTTGCTATTTGACATCCTGCCGATTTTAATGGGGTACCTCTTCTCCTTCAGGGTAGATTGGGAGATATTTTACCCCAAAACTGAAGGCTAGAAGAGCATAGGCAATGATCCCGAGGGATACGATGATTTCATTCCAGGTTGGAAGGTATGATGCCGAAAGTAAATTGCCTAATACTCCAGGGGACCAACGGGGTGGAGCAATTAAACCGGATAGAGTCACATTCCAGCGATTGACAGTGACACCTATAATGATTAAACCAAGTGCGAGCATAGTGTAGCGATCGTTTTTTCTTAAACGATGATTTAGCAGGATGATCGCTGGAACAACACCTCCCAAAATGATTTCAATCCACCAGAATGTTTGAGTGTATGGCGTTGTAGATTGCAGCAAGGCAAGAGCTTCTGTAGTTCCGGGTGAATGACTATAGTAAGAGGTAGCAGCCCAATCCCATAACTTGAGATAAAGATAAGCCAGGAGGGCGAAACCTGCAAACCGGGAGATATCATACTGAAGTTGGCGGGTAATTATTTGTTTATTATTTAGTTTGCTAACTAAGATAGTCAACAGCAAAGTCATTGAGATCCCGCCAGCTACGGCAGATAAAATAAACATTACAGGTAGAGAAGGTTTATACCAGATAGCTCTTCCTGACAATACCCCATAAGTCGCACCGAGAGACGATTGGTGAAGCAGAGATAAGGCTAGACCGATCCCTGCAAAAACGGGGGATGCTTTATGTAATTTTTGACTGTAGGTTTTTAGTTGTGGCCACCGGGAGAAATATTCATATTCAAATATTATCGGTAAAAATTCCAGGACCAATACTGTGGAATACAGGATCACGCACATGGTAACTTCCCACAATACCGAGTGGACATTCCAGTATACGATGGGATGCCAGAACCGATCAGGGCGCCCGATGTCTAATGCCAGGGCTAACATGGCAGAAGAATAGCCAAGGAATCCCACGAATACAGCCGCCCGGGCAATCGGTTGATATTTTTTAATACGGAGTAAATAAACGATCGCCGAAAAAGTAAAAGCGCCTGCACCTGTAGCAATTGAACTCAAGTCCTGGGTAATCCAAAGCCCCCAGGGCACCTGGTCTGAAAGACCGGTAACCCGCAATCCCAGCACAAAAACCCTGATAGCGCCAATCAACCCAAGAATTAACAAAACTCCAAGAATACCAATCCAGATCCACCAGGCTCGCTGTCGGCCTTCTTGAGGGATAGATAAATTGAATCTTTTCATCATGCCTTAAACTTCCTCCTTCTCAGGACGCACATAATGAACCTTTGGTTCAGTACCAAAATCTTCCCGCAGACGGAAGGTTTCATTTTCGCGTATAAAGATCGATATTGGACTATTGGGATCATTGTGATCCCCAAATACGCGGGCATTCACAGGACATATATTTACGCAAGCCGGAGTCGCTTCCCGATCCACACCGGGGATTAAACTCTGTTCAAGCCCCCGATCTATTCTGTGGCTGCAGAAGGTGCATTTCTCAACCACACCACGATCTCTGCGATCAATTTCTGGGGTTCCCCAGGTGGGATGATATGGATTTTCTTCAGTAGAGGTTTTCCAATTAAAACGTCTGACATCATATGGGCAGGCTACCTCACAATATCGGCAGCCGATACAGCGTTTGTAGTCCATGGTGACTATTCCGTCTTTTCTGATCCAGGTCGCACCAACAGGACATACTTTGACACAGGGCGCCTCAATACAATGAAGGCAAGGTCTGGTCATAAAGAAATCAGTGCCATTTTCAGTACGTTCAGGATACCCAATATTCCAACGCATATCATCCTCAGGGACATCGTTTGTGGCTTGACAAGCCCAAACGCAGTATTGGCAGCCAATACACTTGCTAAGATCTATTGCCATACACCAGGCATATTTTGATTCACCTACCGCACCAGGATGAGTACGTTCTCCTATCCCCTCAATCGCATCTGGAGAAAGTGGACCGGAAGTAATCAGTTGGGTAACGATAGTTGCCGCACCAGTTGCTCCCGCGATTTGTAAAAAATCTTTCCGTGAAATTAAGGGCTTTTTACCTTTCTTATTATCTTTCCCATCAGGTTGAGTATTAGAGGTCATTTTCCTCGTCCTCCTCACCTTGCCCTCTTCGGATATTTTGACCCACAACCCAGGCTGTGCTTCCGCCTAAAACGAGCCCGATGACCGCTCCCTGGAAGAGGTTGCTGACCCTGCTGCTGGCCAAAGCAGTCTCTAAAGCTTGAATGCGTTGATTGGGGTTTAATTCTGGTTCGAGTTCAGTTTCAACCAGCGGCTGTGCTCCAGTGGTTTCCTCGTCAGTTGAGCTTTCTCCCGAGTGGAAACCCGCTGCATCTGCTGCTCCATTTTCGTAACCTGGCAATGTAAAACCAGCATGCAGCGCATCGGTATGGCAGGCGACACAGGTCTGGGGAGAGATGTCAAATGAATGGCCAGTGGGGACGATTCCATCATCCGGGACAATATCCGGTGGGATTACCAGCGCGTGGCAATCTACACATCCAATATCTTTTTGAACATGCAGATCGTTAAGATAATCACCCATGCCATCCTTGTGGCAGTTAATGCATAAATCATCCGGATCATCAAAAAGGGAACCCTGGCTGTGAGGATCATGGCAATCCATGCAGCCAACATCTGTTGTGGCATGACCGGTTTTTCGCCATTCGCTTAAAGTTGTAGTATGGCAGGAACCGCAGTAGTCAGTATCGGCTTTTGTGGGAACGATTTCGGGAGGGTGATTAGAGGTGGTTGTTCCATGACAAGCCTGACAAGATACACCTTCTGCATCATAGATCCCTGAGGAGGCGATGTATTCTGTTGTATGGCAGGTCAGGCAGGTGTCTGGACTTCCTAATCCGATCCATTGTTCTTGGAATACTGGATCATCATAAGCATGTGCATGGGGACTGTGGGACCAATTCTCCTCGACATCAAGGTGACATTCCCGGCAGTCCTCATCACTAATCACTTCTCCAGGAGGATTCTGGTCCTGGGGTAGGGGCGATGCGTACACCAGGCCAGTGCAAAGAGCCATGGTTAGCAGCCCAACAATCAGACCGGAAATTATGGCGGGGGATAATTTTCCATTCTTCATATCAAAAGTCCTCTTTTCCAGGAAACATTAAATCATTCTCTATAGTTGTGAATGTTAGCACAAATTGATAATCATCAGTAATAAAAACATCCCTTTTGAGATAGCTTCTACTTATTGTTTTGATAAGTAAAAACGATAAGTAAACGTTATGTTAATGACCTTGTAACATGGTAATTACTTATGGATATGTTATAATCCGAGCGCGTGAAAAAAAATACAAACCTGTTAATTTGTGACCACAATGAGAATTGGAATGCAAACAATCAATCGTAAAACCTTCTTTTTCACCCTCATTACTATATCTATAACCCTCCTGATTGTGCTCCCAGGATGTCGGTCTCAAGCTGACCCGGAATCCGGGCAACTATCAGAAGAAACAGCCCAACCTGAAAGTAACGAAGAAATGGAACCGACTGAAATTCCAGCAACCGAAGCTGTTTCTGAGGAAACCGAAGGGCAAGCGACTCCTGTGGTAAATGAGTGTCTGGTGTGCCATGCTGATCAGCAAAGGTTAATGGATACGGCTTACCCTATTGCGGTGGTTGAGAGTGAAAGCTCCGGAGAAGGTTGAGGGGGAGAAGTAGCTCCGTTGGAGCCGTGGGAAAAAGCATTAGTTAATGAAGAAGCCTTCCAAGAGACTGTCCATGGAAAAATCTCCTGCCAGGAATGCCATCAGGGTGAACAATCACCTGATAAAGAAATCGCTCATACTGAATTGGTTCCTTATCCGAGTGATGATCCGGAGACTTATTGTGGAGAGTGTCATCCTAATTTAACTGCAGCAGCGGAAAATAGCCTTCATGCATCTCTGGATGGATATTGGACAGTTTTGGAAACCCGGGGAGTGCCGCAAGATCATCCTCAAGCACAAGAAATGTTTGGTAATCACTGCGCCAGCTGCCATGCATCCTGTGGAGATTGCCATGTCAGCCGCCCAACTTCTGTTGATGGCGGTTTCATTGATGGACATGTGTTCCAAGCTGTGCCTTCCATGACCAATAACTGTACCGCTTGCCACGGCAGCCGAGTTGGGAATGAATTCTTGGGAAAACATGAAGATTTGAAGGCGGACGTCCATTTCCGCCAAGGTCGAATGACCTGTGTGGATTGTCATACGGGTCATGAAATGCACGGTCAAACTGCCAATTGCCAGGACTGCCATGAAGGACCCGAAGCCAATCAAATCCCACCAGCGGATCACCGCTATGATGGATTGCAGACTCCAAGTTGTGAGAGCTGCCATGCCACTGTAACAGCAGGCAATGATGGCATCTTAATGCATGAAACCCATCCCGGTACCATGTCGTGCCAGGTCTGCCATTCAGTATCTTATACCAGCTGTGATGGCTGTCATGTATCTTTGAGTGAAGAAACCGGGAACCCGGTATTTGCAACTGAAGGATCCTACTTGGGGTTCTTTATTGGTAAAAACCCCCTGCAAAGTTACGCTCGACCATATGAATATGTCCCGGTCCGGCATGTGCCGATCTCAACTACGAGTTTTGATTACTACGAAGTTGGTCTGGTTTCCAATTTTTCTGCCAAAGAAACCTGGGTTTATGCCACACCGCATAACATTCAAAGGAATACACCGCAGACAGAATCTTGTAGTGCATGTCATGGAAATCCGGACATATTCCTGACAGCTGAAGATATAGCTCCGGGAGAACTTGAAGCCAACCAAAACATAATTGTTGAAGTTATTCCTCCCTTACCTTATTAAGTGAGAGGAATTTAATTATCAAATGGGAAAAACCCATACTAAAAGGAGAGTTGTAATGAAGAAGGTGTATCTAGTTTTGACAATGGTCATTTTGGCCAGCCTGGTTTTGTCAGCCTGCGGCGGACAGCCAGAACCGGTAGTCGAGGAGACTGAACCGGAAGTTGTTGTTGCGGAAGCTACTGAAGCTCCTGAGCCGACTGAAGTTCCTGCACCGGTTGCTGCCGGTCCGGAAGTTCTCGACGGGATTTTCGCGTCGATGCTTGCCAACATGACAAAGTACAACACAATTCAGGGAGATGGACTGCTGGAAGAAATGGCCGCCGATGTGCCGCCATTTATTCTTGATGTCCGGACTTTGGATGAAGTCACAGAGAGTGGCCATATTGAAGGCGCCGCCCACATTGCGCTGAATGAACTGGCCCCAGCACCTTGATTTACTGCCTTCTCTGGACACCCCCATTGTGGCCTACTGCGCAGGCGGCTGGCGGGCAACCATTGCCATGACTGCCCTTTACGGCATGGGCTTTGAAGATGTCCGGGCATTAAAGGTTGGTTTTGCTGATTGGAAAGATGCTGGAAACCCGGTTGTTGATGGTTTTCCGGAAGCAGTGGTTTTAAACGCTGCCGAAGTGGATCCGGGACTTGCCCTGGCAGCTGACGCCTACCTGGTTGGAATCAAAGATCATGGAACAACATTTGGCATCCTCAGTGCGGAAGATCTAAACCTGGGAATTGCTGAAAACGCGGACTTGTTCGTTATTGATGTCCGGACCCAGGGAGAAGTTGATGAGAAAGGTTATATTGATGCGCCAAACTGGACCCATATTCCGTTGGAAAGCTTTATCGCTTCCCGGGCTGATTGGCCAGCGGATATGACTGCCACGATCGCGATTTACTGCGGTAGCGGGCATCGGTCAACCATGGCTATGACCATGATGTTTGCTTACGGATACGTCGATGTTACCAGCCTGTCTGGTGGATTCGGCGGCTGGGTAGATGCTGGCTATGATGTAGCTGACGGAATCGCTGCCCTGGATACAAACTACACCGCTATGCTGGAAAGTATGGTTGGTTACAATACCATCAAGACAGCTGATGTCCTGCTGGCTGAAATGATTGAAGATCAGCCTCCCTTTATCCTGGATGTCCGATCCATGGAAGAAGTTACTGAAAGCGGCCACATTGAAGGGACAAACGCTGTTATCCCGCTGGATGAACTTGCCCAGAACGTGGAAATACTGCCTTCCTTTGATATTCCCATCGTGACTTACTGCGCTGGCGGCTGGCGGGCAACGATTGCCATGACCGCCCTGCATGCCATGGGTTGGCAGGATGTTCGAGCTCTAAAAGTTGGTTTTGCTGATTGGGCTGATGGCGGCAATCCAGTTGCAGCTGGATTACCTGAAACTGTGGTTCTTGATGCAGCACAGCCGGATGCCGGCGAGGTATCAAAAGTTGATACTGCCCTGATGGCTGTTAAAGGATTAGGATCCAAGTGGGGCATTATGGTTGCAGATGCGCTGAATACTGCCCTGGTTGAAAAACCTGAGATGATCCTGATCGATGTCCGCAAGACCAGTGAACTTGAAGAAGGTGGAGTAATTGGTGTTGTTGAACAGGAATTGATCTCTGTTCCGCTGGAAGATTTTATCGCCAGCAAGGGCCTCTGGCCAGCTGATAAAGATGCAGAAATCGTCGTATATTGCGGCAGCGGTCACCGCTCCACAATGGCTATGGAAATCCTGCTTAGCTACGGCTACAGCAACGTAACCAGCCTGTCTGGCGGTTTTGGCGGCTGGGTGGGTGCAGGTTACACCGTGACTGAATACGCGGTTCCCTAATTGATTATTGGTTGAGTTTATAAAAACAGGCTTCAAGTACCTTGAAGCCTGTTTTTATTTCCCTTACCAGGATGGATTGAGATAAATTCCTGGAAGGGTATCTATGGTATGATAAAACAGAAAAAAACCCGTTCCCTAGGAAAAATAAATGGTTGATCTCCTGAGGATTAAATCCTTTTTACACGCGGCTGAAAACCTCAATTTTTCAGAAGCTGCCAGGATTCTCCATTTAACGCAGCCTACCGTAAGCCATCATATCAAAAACCTGGAACAGGATCTGGGAGTTGAGTTATTTGAGCGGCAAGGGGCAACCATTAAACTAACCGAAGCAGGGCGTTTGCTTATCCCCTGGGCGCGCAAAGTAATGCGAGACTCGATCGAAATGCAGGAAATCATGCAATCCCTTAAGGAGGGAATTGCTGGAAATCTTAGTATTGCTTGCAGTACAACAGCTGGGAAATATGTTCTCCCGCAGCTGGCAGCTCGCTTCTCTCTCAGACATCCAAAAATACACACCAAGCTGCTCCGCTGTACACCAGCGACAGTCGTTCCAAATTTGTTGGAAGGAGAAGCAAACCTGGGTGTGATCAGTTATGAGATCCGAGATAAGGAAATGGAACTGCAGCGTTTTTTCCAGGATTCAATAGCTGTGATTGTTCCCCAAAATCACCCTTTTATTACCCGACCAAAAATACTTCCTGAAGATCTTATTGGCGAACCGATAATCATGCGTGAGGAAACCTCAGGCACCAGAAAAATAGTCCTCTCAGAATTAGTTAAACACGATATCAGTCTGGATGATCTGGATATCTTTATGCAGATTGGCAATGCGGAAGCCATTATCCGGACAGTCGCTGCTGGATATGGGATTTCTTTTGTCTCCAAGCTGGCCGCTGTTTATGCCCTTGAACGCGGGAATGTAGTCTCCATCCCTGTTGAAGGAATAAATTTAGTCAGGACAATTTATATGGTCCGGAAACGACTGAATCTTTCCAATCGCCCCCAGGATGCTTTTTGGAGTTTTATCCACGATGCTTCAAACCGAGATTTAATTGAGCTCGCCGGACGGGGTGACTTGAATTATTCTATCCGTGATCTGTAGCCCTACTGGTACCGGAATAAGAAAAGAGGCCTAAATAGGCCTCTTTTTCATACCAATCAGAAGAGATCAGTATTCTTGGTTTAGGGTTTTCTCCACCCGAGTTAGAAGGTAAATGTTAGATTTGCATCTTCTACCTGCATTAAAAAGGGTGGGGCCTTGGTGATTTTGATCCGGTCATCCCGCAGGTCTTTGGGGTCAATATCTTTATTCTCCAGAGCCAATTCACACAAGATCACTTCCGCGCCGAGCTCCATAATATCGTTAAACAAATCCACTGGATTGGGAAGCCCTTTGGGTGTTCCCAATTTTTCAATTTCGCCTTTCAGCAGCCAGCGAGCGCCTGCCGGGCAGAAAAACACCACAACTTCATTATCCACAGCTAAACCGGATGATGACATAATCAGGGTGGGCATAATATTTGCCGGTGTATCTCCGTTACATACAATTGCCATTTTACTCATAGGTGACTCTCCTTATGATTGGATAAAAAAGCCGGGATATAAATGGTTCCCGGCTTTTTGCTTTGGAAGTATTTAATCAGATTTTTTCTGAGGCAGAACAAACATCACATAGGATGCAGCCCAGGCGCCCAGGACTATTGAAATGCCAGCCAGGATGGATCCCAAGGACAGCTGGGGTATGCCGCTCAGCAAATGGCCAATGTTGCAGCCGCCGGAGGTCACAGCACCAAATCCCATCAGCAAACCACCCACAAAAGTTTGTACCAGGGTCATCGCTGAAGGAACGCGGAATTTGAACTCTTTGGCGATTATGGAGGCAATTAAGCCGCCCACGACAATGCCGACAATCAGCATTCCGATCCAGCTAAAATCGGCACCAAGGAAGATTCCTTGAACGATGTTGATCCAACCAGCGGTGATGCCGAGCGGATAATTCCGTCCAGCAGCAGCTGACAGTGGGAAAGCCAGGATGCCGACGATTCCTACCAGGATGCCGGTATTCAGCCAGCCCCAGCCCGGATCTGCTTCGCATTCTTCTTTTTTGTTCTTGGCTACGATAAACCAGACTACAACCGCAATTACAAAAATGATTAGTGCCAGGGTGGTGTAGTCCATACCCAGAATGCCGTGCAGCGTGAGCGCATTTCCATCAGCTCCGGGGATGGTGGTGGCTGCCTGCAAGTTGGCTTTAAAAGGTTTCAGGAACCCGGCAGCGGTGAAATAACCAGCAACTGCCAGGCCGAGCACTGCGGTCATCGCGCCGACCATGCCCTCACCAAATCGGTAGGTAATACCGCTGGCGCAGCCGCCAGCCAAGACCATACCGATCCCAAACACAAAGCTGCCCAGCAGGTTGGCTCCCCACCAGAAAGGTTTGGGGTTGATGGCTATCGCGCCGGTCATATCCATGATTGAAAATCCAACCAGTTCGACCAAGAGGGCGACAAATACAGTTTTCAGGAGCACATTATCCTTAAGCAGGATCGCATCCCTGAAGGCTGAGTTCATGCAGAATCGTCCTCTTTGCAGAATAAAGCCGAACAATATACCTACAAATAATCCAGTTACTACAGCTGCCATTTCTCTCTCCTTGTCTAAATGACTTCTGAAGCTACTTTAATCCGTGAGCTTCAATTAACATGCGGTGATTGGGACCATCCAGCTGTTCTGTGGACAGCAATTTGTGTCCCTGTTTCTTGAGGTTGCGTGGAATTCTTTCCACCGATAGCGGATAATCCAGCAGGACTTCCAGGACTTCACCCTTTTCCATCTTTTTCAGAGTGGTCATGGTGTTCATGTCAGGATAAGGACAAATCTTTCCGCAGACATCAAGGGTTTTGGTTGGGGTTACATCAGCCATAAAGTTTTCTCTCCTTTCTAATAGGGTTTATGAATTAATCCCTTTTGATTAGTAACTAAAAGTCATTTTGGCGCCTTCTGCCTCAAACAGGAACGTAGAGGCCATCATTACTTCAATGCCATCGACCAGATCCTCTTCCTCCATATCCCAGACCGGCAGACCCAGCTCACATAAGATTACCCTACCGTCCAGGACCTGGATGGCATCAAAGAGTTCCAGGGGATCGGGCTGCCCTTTGAGATTTTGATATTTTTCCAAGGCACCTTTCTTGAGGATTTTTGCGCCCCCGGGCTGAATAAATAACAGGACTTCATCACCCGTGGCAGCGATTGCAGCGCTCATCACCAGAGCTGCCATAACACTTTGTTCATCATCATGATTGAGGATAACAACGATCTTGTCAGTTTGGAATTCTTCGTTCATGTCTAAATCCTTTTTCTATAGAAACTGTGATCTAACTATTGTTAACTTGCCGGTACAGGGGCTTCAGCCTGTAAACTCTCGTATTCCTCCGCTTTTTCTTTCACAGCCTGAAAATAAATCGCGAAAGGACGATACAGCAAATGAGCCCATTTTCCCATTGGTCCGATGCAGATATACAGCATCATCATTACAACCAGGTGACCAACATAGGTGTAATAGGTCAGAATGGGAAGTCCCAGATAGCGGAAACCACTGACCATTAATCCTGATACAGCCAATAAAATTAACAGGATCGGAAAGAGCCAGTCGCTGATGTGAGAATATTGATGCATCTGGTGTTTTTTGGTGATGCGTCCAATCAAGGCATCTCCAGCGCCATAGATGATTGCCAGAGCGGCGATATAGCCGATAAAACGCTGGGGATGAGTTAGGGGATAAATCTCATCTGTCTGGAACCAGGTCAGGAAAAGCACAATTAAAACAAACATAGTGCCGTATCCGAAAACCAGTATCAAGTGACTGATCCAGCGTCTCCTGCCTTCACATTCAGAAAACCTCTTCTGAGTAGCGGTGTGGAGAATTAGTGTCCAGGCTTCAGTGATGAATATGGACAGCGGCGGTTGTTGAGACCGGTCTCCCTTAAGGAAATTTAAACTGTACATTCTGTATAAATTTGACAACAAGAAAAATCCCAGTACGGCGGCCAAGATCAGGTCTGCAGTATGCATCATATGAACATCAGCAAAAGTGTTCAGTTCAACTTGTTGGGTGACCAATGGACCATGAAGAACAAAAGCCAGCAACAGCACAATGAGTGCCCCAATAATTAAAGCGCCAATTGACCAGGCTTTGGATGTATACAGTTTTTTTGACAGGCCGGTCCAATCATATTGGGCGGTTAACCAGCGGCGGGCAGCCATCATGGTTTCCCCTGGCTCAGCACTTTTTGGGCAGGTCTCTGAGCAATCACCGCAGTAATAACACAGCCAGGGGTCGAGGCTCTGAGCCATCCTGACTTTTAGTCCCAGCTGAATCTCCCGAATGGTTTTCCTTGGAAAGGGATAATTATCTTCCGCAAGTGGGCAGATTGCAGTGCAGTTACCGCAGTTGAAACATTTTTCGATTTCAGCGGCACCATAGTCTTTTAGTTCATTCATTAAACTTGGATCCACTCTAATGGCCATATTGTTACTCCTCTTTCCGCTTGTAGAGAACATATTCACCACACATACCATCTTCTTCAACAATGTCGTATTTTTTCAAAGCCGTCAAGAACCACAGTACGCGGTGTGTTGGCATGTCTAAACTTTCTGCAATTTCCGGAATAGTTTTAGATTTTTCCCGGATGAGCTTACAAAGATCTCGCTCCATTTTTCCTTGATCCTTGAGCAATTTTTGAGTGCGTTCAACAGATTCTTTATGCTGGGAACGCAGATCCTTGAGAAGTTGGGCGCGCTGTTTGGTAGCTTCTTTTCCGCTCATTCTGAAACCTCCATCAAGTCTTTTAGGTCGAGGGTAAGTGCATCAATCATGGCTTCATATTGGGGAATAGTCCATCCCTGGACCTGGATCGCCCGGTTGGGGCAGGCGCTCACACAGTTGCCGCATCCCGTGCAATTAGCGGGAGTGACCACTGCTTTTTTGACAACTTTACCCTCAACAGTTATTTCTTGTACAGTGATGGCATCTTCGTACGCACATACTTCTACACATGCTCCAGTCCCATCACATTTCTCAAGATCTACCTGGGCGACAAAAGGTTCCAACTCCACATAGCCTTGGCTTAATAATGCGGAAACTTTCGCCCCAGCGGCTGATGCAGCGGCACAGCTTTCCTGTACTGACATAGGTCCTTGTGCGGTTCCAGAAAGAACAATCCCCGGTACGGCTGTTTCTACAGGACGTAATTTGGGGTGGACTTCCGCCAAGAACCGATCATTCCCACGAGAAATCTTCAACATTTGGACGAGGTTAATTATGTTTCGGGGTATAAAGCCAACTGCCAACACAACGAGATCAACGGGGATTTCTATTTCCTCTCCATCCGTGAGATGATCTCTGATTTGGACTAAAACTGGGTGAGTTTCATCTGGTTTTGCAGCGATAACCGTAGGGCGATCATCTCCGTGGAAGCGCAGAAACCGAACCATATTGTTAAGTGCGTCTTGATAATAGGTTTCATGTCCGCGACCATAGGTGCGAATATCTTCGTATAACTCGTAGATGTTTAGTGAAGGAAAACGTTCTTTGAGTGTATTTGCCATATGCAATGATGCGGTGCAGCACACCCGGGAACAATAATCGTTGACTTGCCCATCTTCATTAGATGCATAGATATGAGGTTCATGGATACCTTCAATTTCCCGGCTGCCCACGCAGTGCACCAGGGCAACATCCCTCACAGGGTGCCCATTCCAACGAAAATCCTCACCATCTTCTAGCAAATCAAGGTGTCGGATTAAGGCGGGTAGAGTAACTACTTCCGGGATTTCTCTATAGCCGTATTCACCTTTGCGGGGTTCATAAGGATTAAACCCGGTTGCCACTACTACCGCGCCAATATTTAGATCAAAAGTCTTTGTTTGTTTTTTTAGAACGATTTCTTTTCCATCCACCTGAATTGGTTTTCCATCGTAGTTATCCCAATCCACTGCGGGAATATCTGGATAACATCCCGGGTAGGCACGGTAGACAACTTTTCTGGTTGTCAATCCATAATTAAAATCATCGGGTACGCTTTGCTGGCAGGCTTTTATAAGAGCATCCCCTATTTCTTCATCAACCCCCCTGGATTCTTGCTGGATCTGGATCTGATAATCTCCCACATATCCTGAGACAGCAGTCACTTGTGTTTGAGTGAAAATCGTAACTTTAGGATGGTTGATGACCTGTTGCATCACATCATTTAACGCAGTTAGGGCGTCCTCATTTGTTGGGAACAGAGTGTCCAACTGTGCTATTCGTCCGCCCAGGAAAGGGGTCTTCTCGATTAAGGTGACATTCAGACCCCGGCGTGCGATATCCAATGCAGATCGTAAGCCGGCGATACCTCCTCCAATCACAAGGGCATGGCGTTCCGCATCTAATCGGATTGGGGCCAGTGGATCAAGCAGACGAGCTTTCGCAATCCCGGCTGCCATCAAACGAATCGCTTTACAGGTAGCTTTTTCGCAATCTTGTTTATGGACCCAACTGGCTTGTTCCCGCAAACCTACATGGTGGTAGAAGTAAGGATTAAGCCCTGCTCGTGCAACGGTTCCCCGGAAGGTTTGTTCGTGAAGTAAAGGGGCACATGCCCCGATTACTACTCGATTCACCCCGTTTTCCTTGATGTCTTTTTCCACGATGGATTGCCCAGTATCAGAGCACATGGACATATCGGTTCGGGAGACAACTACATTAGGCAGGTTTTTGAGTTCACTTGCGACTTGTTCACAATTGAGGCAATCACTGATATTTCCTCCACAGTAACAGGTGTACACGCCAATTCTGATTTTGTCATCGGTTTTGTTAGGCATAGACATTCTCCCTTTCATCAGGAGTGGTTTCCTTAATTTTGTGGTTTTCAATAAATGCCGCTGCTTCTGCTGCCGCGGAACCCGCCATGACGATGCTGTCTACGATACCCATAGGGGCAGAGGCGGTGCCGGCTGCAAAGATCCCGGTCCGATCTGTCCAGCAGGGGTAGGTATTGAAATGAGGTGAGTTGATAAAACCGTCATCCCCTTTGGAAAGCTGGTAGATCTTTTCATGATCGTAACTGGGAAGCAAACCGACCGACAAGACAGCCAAATCATGCGTTCTCTCAACCACTTGAGATCCCTCATCTATCAATTCCACACGTAGTACGGGATTTTGGTTTTCGTCTTCCTTTATTGAAGCAACCTTTCCTTTGATAAATTGAATCCCCATTGTTTTTGCATTCTGATAAAACTGTTCGTAGCCTTTGCCAAAGGTCCGGATATCCATGTAATAAATTGTGATATCTGCCAGGGGCAGGGATCCTGCCAGCAGCATGGCTTGTTTAATGGCATACATACAACAAACCCGGGAGCAGTACTCAACACCTAATGTGGTGTCTCTAGATCCCGCGCACTGGATATAGGCGATCGAGTCTGGTTCTTTGCCATCTCCTGGCCTGATTACCCGACCGTACGGTCCAGTAGGAGCGAGCAACCGTTCCATGAACATGGCACTGATGACATTGTGGTTGTCTTCAGCGTTATATTCTTTCTTCGCAAAACGGGAAGTTGTCTCAAAGCCTGTTGCTAAGATGATCGCTTTTGCTTCAATTTGAATTGGTATGGGTTGTTGACTGAAATCAATGGCATCTGTTGGGCATACCTTTTCGCATTTGCCGCAGAAGATGCAGTTTTCAATATCTAAAACCGCTAATTGAGGAACAGCAGTAGAGAAGGGAACCCGGACTGTTTTTGTTGCACCATAGTCTAGGTCAAATGGATTGGGGATATTGATAGGACAGGCATACTCACACTGCCTGCATCCAGTACAGGTATCTTCATTAACAAAACGTGGTTTCTTCAGCACATCTGCCAGGAAACCATTTTCGTTTTCTTGGATGCCCTGCACTTCGTGATATGTGAATAATTGGATATTCTCGTGGTGAGCAACAGCAGACATTCGGGGAGTGGTTATACAGCTGCAGCAATCTAAGGTCGGAAAGACTTTGCTCAGGGCGATCATCTTGCCGCCAATGCTGGCATCTTTTTCTACCAAGGCAACCTGGTACCCCTGATCAGCAAGATCCAGTGCTGATTGCATCCCGGATATTCCACCGCCTACCACAAGAGCATCTACTTGAACTTTTTTCAAGGGATTATCTCCTCTCAGTTTGATATCATCCTGGTTATCATTGTTCATTAGTTTAGTTATTAACCTAACGCCGTTTGGGGATCAGTATAGGCTTCGATCTCATCTTTGACATAGCCGATTTCTTGGAGAAGATCATCCATTTGATGTACTTCTTTAATAAATGGCTTTGTGCAGACAGTGCATATTGCCGCTAATTTTAGCCTGCGAGTATCGATCCCGTGTTCTTTCATTAAAGGATAAGTATCATTTACGATTTTAGCGGTTTGTTCAGGTCCTCCTTTGTAAGGACAATCTGTACCGCTGTACATAATGATGATTGCATCTATTCCTTGTTTAAATGACCGGATATAAAAATCTTCTGAGAAAAGACTAGGGCATTTAACCGGCAGTATATAGGTGTTGGTGGGATACTCAGAGTGAAGCTGTCCAACCGAATCTGCTCCTGCATACCCCCCCGAAACAGTTGCCAGGATTAGAATTTTTGATTTTTCTTTAATTTCTGCGCAATTTTCCATAGTGTTTACCCTCTATGCAAGCATAGAAGTATCCCGCAAGCCGACTTCGTTTGCGGGATACTTTATCAATCGAGATTTATTTTTTGCGGCGGATGAATAAACGCTCGTATCCGTCAGCTTGTAATTCACCCAGGTATTCGTGTCCAACTTTTGCACACCAACGAGGCATATCCTCTTTTGTGTTAGGGTCGCCAGCCCATAGTTCAAGGATTTCTTCGACTTTTACTTTTCCAATGCTTTTTTTAGCTTCCAGTAGGGGACCAGGACAGGCCATCGCCCGGGCGTCTACCGTTTCAGCAGCTTCTATTTTTTCTAGTTCTTCAGGGGACATGAGTTTCTCCTTTTAATTAATAAAATATCTAGAAGTTAAGTTATCGATTCTTAGAGACAACAGGACAAATCCTGCTGAATTCTGAATCAGCGATTCTGTAATAAATTTCCCTTCCATCTCTCCTCGAAAGCAGTAAACCTTTATTCTTCATTAGCCGTAAGTGCTGGGAGGTGTTCTGCATGGAAGCTTTGATTTCCTCCGCTATTTCACCCACAGTCAGTTCGCCTTCCCCAAGTGTCCATACAATCTGAATTCGCCGGGAGTTACCGAGAATTCCGCAAAATTCAGCTTGTTCTTGGGCTTTGGTGGTTTTGATTGGATTCATAGGAACACTCAAATACTAAACCGAATATTTAATTACATGACCAAAGCAAGTATAGGACTGAGGGTAAATCCCGATAAGTACAATTGATCACAAGCCCTATAAACTCTATCAATGAACCATCATAGATGGCGTCTATAGGACATCCAGGGGGGATTCAAGGCTGTTTTTATTCTCGGAAAGTTCTGAAATAACTTCTTTTGGAAAGATTTAGCGAGAATCAGAACTGGCGCATCTCCATCCCTCTTGTTAGAATAAATCTAGTTTTCAAACAGGAGAAACCTTATGAACAGCAGCACATTTCAGGGAAAAACTGCTTTAATCACCGGATCAGGGAGAGGAATAGGGCGAGCAATCGCTCTCCATTTTGCTGCCTTGGGATCAAATATCGTTGTTAATTATTTTCGGAACCGGGAACCAGCCGAGGAAACAGCCAATGAAATCAGCAAAATGGGTGTCAGGGCAGAAATCATTAAAGCCAATGTAGGGGATATTGATGATTTATCAAGATTGGTGGAAGAAACAGACCATGCTTTTGGGGGTTTAAACTTTTTGGTAAGCAACGCAGGCTCTGGTTATAACCGCCCCATTATGGAACAACGCCCCAAAGGGTGGGATTGGACCATGGATATCAACGCCAGGGCCTATCTATTCTTAGCTCAAAAAGCGGTTCCATTAATGGAAAAGGAAGGTGGAGGGTCGATTGTTGCCATTTCTAGTCCGGGTTCTATCCGGGTGCTGCCAGAATATGCAGTGGTAGGGGCCAGTAAAGCAGCGATTGAATCCCTGACACGCTATCTGGCTGTAGAATTAGCTTCCAGGAATATTGTTGTTAATGCCGTGTCCCCTGGAATTGTTGCCACTGAGGCTTTGCAGCATTTTAGCACCATGCAGGATAAGGATCTGCTGGATGATATTACCGGGCAGACTCCCGCAGGAAGGATAGTAAGGCCAGAGGATGTAGCTCAGGTGGTGGCTTTCCTGTGCACACCGGCGGCAGAAATGATCCGAGGGCAAACTCTTATTGCTGATGGCGGATATACACTTCCCATCAGTGGGATAACAAGACCTGTTTAGGACATTCATTTCAAAGGATTGAATATGCGCGCTTTGTGGCTTGAAAATCAACAGCTTCAGTTTCGGAATGATGTGCCCACCCCAGAGATAAAACAGGGTGAAGTTTTGGTTCGTCCCAGGTTGGCTGGTATTTGCAGCACAGATCTGGAACTTGTCAAAGGATATTATCCTTATCAAGGAATACCTGGTCATGAATTTGTTGGGGAGGTGGTAGAAGCGCCAGGTTTTCCAGAATTTGTGGGTAAACGCGTAGTTGGAGAGATTAATATTGTCTGTGGAAAATGTACTCATTGCCGACAGGGCAGATCATCTCACTGCCTGAAACGCACAGTTCTTGGGATCTCAGAACGAAATGGCGTGTTTGCGGACTGCTTTACACTGCCTTTTGCTAATCTACACTTTGTACCTGATTCAATATCCGATGAGCAAGCTGTTTTCACTGAACCATTAGCCGCTGCTTTAGAAATCCAGGAACAAGTACAAATTAATTCCGTTGACAATGTTATGGTTGTAGGAGCCGGTCGTCTTGGACAACTAGTAGCCCAGACATTGGCTTTAACAGGATGCAAACTGTCCGTTGTCGCTCGATATCAAAATCAGCGTAATCTATTGGAAAAACGGGGTATTCAAGTCCTGGATGAGGACCAGATTCCACTGGGCACTATGGATATTGTTGTGGATGCTACTGGATCCCCCGCTGGTTTTCGAGCTGCCCGATCAGCAGTTCGCAGCCGGGGAATGTTAATAATGAAAAGTACTTTTGCTGGAACACTTGAGGTGGACGCATCCTCATTAGTAGTGGATGAGATTACGTTAATTGGATCCAGATGCGGTCCATTTGCCCCGGCGTTAAAATTATTGGAGGAGAATTTGGTGGATCCGGTTCCACTAATTGAGAAAACATTACAATTTGTCAATAGTATCGAGGCATTTAAGGAAGCTGGGGAAAGTGGTACTCTAAAAATTTTACTTACTTTTTGAAAGCTGTGTTGAGTATCGGTACAAAGTCTGGCTCTGGATCTATTTTGATATCTGGTTAATAGCTCAGTATATCCTTGTTATTAAAACGAATTATGTTATACTGCACTCTCAAGTAGTAAATTTCCTTAAAGTGCTCCCTGCTTCATTTATTATTGTGATTTCCATTTCTGTTAATGGTTTTGTGATACCTAAAGATAAAAAAGGTTTGTGTATTTAAGGAAAGTCAAAAATAATTCCTTGAATAGGAATTATTCCATAATTCAAAAAAGGAGGTGGTGCGGAAACCAAAAAGTAAAAAGACCTTTACAAGTAATGTAAATTAGCAATTTTCCTAAGGAGGAAAACAGTATGTCGAAAAGATTTTATATCTTGACTATATTAATCGCCGTCAGCCTCATCTTGGCTGCCTGCGGTGGGGGCTCACAAGCTCCAGAGCAATGTGCGGACAACCCTGATGAAACGGTATGCGCCGTAATTGAGCCAGGCAGCACCATTAAAATTGGTTATGCCGGACCCATGACTGGTGACTACTCCGCTTTTGGTATCGACATCTCCAATGCCGAATTAATGGCTGTTGATGATCTGAATGCAGCTGGAGGTTTGGAGGGATTTGAATACGAACTTCTGGTTGAAGATACCCAGGGCAGCCCAGAATTAGGCGCAGCTGTAGCCAACAAGTATGTCTCCGATCCTGGTGTGGTAGCGATAGCAGCTCACACGTTCTCCGGCTCCACTGCTGCGGCCATTCCAATCTACGCAGAGGCTTTGCGGCCGATGCTTTCCCCGTCCGCTACTGGGGCAGATCTCACCATGAACCAAACTGTCTTCAACCGGATCGCCTTCACGGATACCGTTCAGGGTCAATTTGCAGGTGAATACATAAAGAATGTTCTGGGTGTTGAAAAGTTGGCCGTTCTGCATGATGGTGATGTGTACGGGAAAGGTCTGGCGGAGAAAGTTCAGGATGTGTTTACGACCCTTGGTGGTGAGGTTGTTGCCATTCAAGCCATCACCCAGGGTGATGCTGACTACAGCGCTGTCCTGACCGATGTTGGTGCTTCAAATCCTGAAGCCATATACTTTGGTGGTTACTACTCAGATGCAGCTATCCTCGCGAAAGATATGCCGGTCGCGGGATTGGAAGACGTGATCCTCTTCAGTGATGACGGCACTTTTGGTGCTGCCTTCATTGAACTGGCAGGTGACCAGGCAGAAGGTGTATACGCAACCTCAGCTGCTGCCCAGGGAAGCCCCAGAGTGAACGAGTTTGGCGAGCGATTTGAGGCTATCTATGGAGATCCCCCAGGAGCAGTTTCCACATTTACCTGGCACGGATATGACGTAATAATGGCCTTGGTAGACCGAATTAAATCCGTTGCTATACTGGGGGAAGACGGAAACCTCTACATTCCTCGCCAGGCTTTAGTGGATGCAGTAAACGGTCTGGAAGGATATGAAGGACTGACGGGAGATATTACCTGCACTGAAGGTGAATGCAACACCACTGGTCCAACCTTCTGGCGTGTTGAGGATGGAGAATGGGTTCAGGACTAAACCTTGAGTAGGATCTAATTTAAACTCAAGTCATTGCGAGGCAAGCTGGACAGCTTGCCTCGCTAATCCATTCTAAAAACAGTTCAGAGTGAATTGAATAATAAAGTAGGTATACAATGAGTGAATCCAACTCTAAGAAACTTGTTGTACCGATTAATACCTTCCGGATCGTCCAAGTAATCATTTCTATCTTATTTTTTGTATTTGTAGGTTGGCGATTCTATACAGTGATCAGAGAAGGAGTTTACGGACCTGATACCTGGTTGCGGTTTGCGATCAGCGGATTGATCATTGGCAGCGTTTACGCAGTAATCGCTATCGGGTACACCCTGGTGTACGGGATTCTGTTCATGATTAACTTCGCGCACGGCGAAATCATGATGCTGGGTGCGTTTTCTGGTTACTTTGTTTTTGAAGGTTTAAAATCAATTACTGTTGATCCTGCCGTGGATTTAAGTTTTCTCGATGCTTATCAGATATTCTCAGTGGTAATCGCTTTCCTTGTGGGAATGTTTGTTGCTGCTGTTTCTGGCTATTTCCTGGAACGGATTGCCTACCGCCCCTTAAGGGGTGCTCCCAGGTTGATCCCATTAATCAGCGCAATTGGGGCATCCATCTTCCTTCAAAACGCTGCTCAGGTTATTTTTGGACCCAAGCGCAGGACTTACATTAATCCTTCAGCGTTACCTCGCAGCGTAGGCTGGAGGATTCCAATTGGGGGGGAGGATGTCATTCTCACCTACACCGGTGCGCTGACATTTGTGTTATCCATCCTGCTCCTGATTGGATTGTGGTTACTGGTAATGAAAACCCGTTATGGAAGGTCCATGCGGGCAGTGGCAGAGAACAAACAAACCGCAGCCCTGATGGGAATTAATGTTGATCAAATCATCAGCAATACTTTTATCATCAGTGGAGCCCTGGGCGGTGCCGCCGGGGTGATGTGGGGCATCCATAACGGAATCATCTATCACTACGTTGGATTTATCCCGGGATTAAAAGCGTTTACAGCCGCTGTTTTAGGAGGTATTGGAAATATTCCAGGAGCGATGATTGGTGGAATGGTACTTGGTTTAGTAGAATCTCTGGGTCCGGCTGTACTTGGGATTGACTTTCAACTCAAGGATGTGATCGCGTTTTCGATTCTGGTGTTGGTATTGATCTTCCGACCTTCAGGCATTGTGGGTGAGGTGCTTACCGAGGAGAAGATCTAATGAGAGACCTTATAAAACAGAATGCTCGGTCAGGCCTTATATATGGAGTGGTTCTCCTGTTTTCGATGCTGTTTGGCTTGACGACACTGCTATCAGATATTTTTGGGGATCTGTTGAATCTGAGCTCAAATGCTCATGCTGGAAATACCGGTGGTTTGATGCTCCTTTTTGGATTACTGGCCATTTGGACAGGTTCCCTGACGAAAGAAGCAAATCAAAAGGACTGGAAAGCTGTCTTATTGTCTGGATTGACGGTTGGTTTGGTCACGGGTTTAATCGCAGGGGCTTTTACTTTTCTGGTTGGTTCTCTGGATGCAGCTGATATTGAAATCAGGAATTACCTTGTGCAGCTCTCTCGACCCAACATTCAGTTTTTACTGTATGGTCGGAGCGTTTTACTCGGATCCCTGATTACAATTGGTATTTTCCTTATATTCGGAGTTCTAGGAAGCTTTCTGACCTATTATTTAGTAGCAAAGCAAGCCGGGTCCTACGTTCAGAAAAAGGTCATGATTTGGCAGGATAAACTCCTCGAAGCAAAACTCATCAAGCAGTATAGAGATAATCCAAAATACCGCTGGATTGGGTATGTTGTCATCATAGCTGTTATCGTTCTCATACCCCAATTTCTGAGCAAGTACTGGAACTATGCAATTGGAACAGTGGGAATATATGTCTTGATGGGGTTAGGTTTGAATATCGTTGTTGGTTTGGCAGGTTTGCTCGATTTGGGATACGTGGCGTTTTTTGCAATTGGTGCTTATACCGCAGGACTACTGACTGCTCCCGCTCCAATTACACTGCAGATTGGCTTTTGGCCTGTATTGGTATTAAGCGTCGTCTTTGCTGCTTTTTCTGGGATACTGCTTGGTCTGCCTGTACTTAGGATGCGGGGGGATTATTTGGCTATTGTGACCCTGGGATTTGGGGAGATCATCCGGGTGCTGATCAAAAGCGATATGATGGCTCCGTATCTGGGAGGCCCCCAGGGAATTCGAGATATCGCTGGACCGAGTATCTTTGGTATCTCCCTTATCAGCGAAAAAGCATATTTATACTTAATCATTATCGTTATTGGTCTGACGATTATCTTCACAAATTACCTCCAGAACTCCCGGGTTGGTCGGGCATGGATGGCTATGCGGGAGGACGAAACTGTAGCCCAGGCGATGGGCATTAACACCCTCTATTACAAGCTGCTAGCGTTTGCCACTGGCGCAGCTTTTGCCGGGATTGGCGGTGCGTTGTTTGCTGCCCGGAACCAGTACACCGGTCCTGCTGACCACACATTGATGGTATCCATCAATGTGCTTTGTTTGCTGATTGTGGGTGGGATGGGCAGTGTTCCGGGTGTGATTGTAGGTGCTTTTGTATTGAAGGGTCTACCCGAGATCTTGCGTGAACTCGAGCTGTACCGGCTGCTGGTATTTGGTGCGCTACTGGTAGTAATGATGATCATTCGGCCGGAAGGTATTTGGCCTGCTCCCCGGAGGAGGATGGAACTCCACGTGGATGAACCAGCAGATTTACCTCCGGATGATAATTTAGTAGCGAAAGAGGGTTAGCAGATGAGTATTCTAGAAACCCGCAGTGTAACCAAACGTTTTGGTGGGTTGTCCGCAGTAGATAATGTCAGCATCCAAATCCCGGAAGGATCTATTTACAGCATCATCGGACCCAATGGGGCTGGGAAAACCACCTTGTTTAACTGCATTACTGGATTTTATCCCCCAGATGAGGGCGATATGCTGTTTAAAGATAAATCCTTACTGGGATTCCCGCCAGATAAAGTAACCCGGCAGGGGATTTCCCGAACCTATCAAAATATCCGCCTCTTTCCTGCCATGACAGCCTTGGAAAATATTCTGGTTGGCGCTCATCCCCAATTAAAATCTAGCTGGGTGGATGCAATTTTACACACCCCCCGTCAAAGAACCGAAGAGGAAAAAGCGCTCCAAGATGCCCAGGATTTACTTAATTTTGTTGGTTTAAAAGGAAAGGGAGATCTTTTTGCCAGAAACCTGCCTTATGGTGAACAGCGCCGGTTGGAAATGGCCAGAGCGCTGGCCAACAAACCAGAAATTATTTTATTGGATGAACCTACTGCCGGGATGAATCCCAACGAATCGGCCACCATGATGCGTTTTATCCAGAATCTCCGGGATGAATTAGAAATCACCATCTTGTTGATCGAACATGACATGAAAGTAGTGATGGGCATCAGTGAATTTATCTATGTGCTTGATTTTGGACAGTTAATTGCGAAGGGAACCCCGGGTGAAATTCAAAAAAATCCCCAGGTGATCGAATCCTACTTAGGACGGGGAGCTGCCTGAACTACCAAGGCACATCTCTCCAAAGAGAAAGATCTTATGGCTATGCTTGAGGTAAACAATTTACATACCTACTATGGAAATATCCATGCCTTAAAAGGAATCTCGATTACTGTCGAGGAAAATGAAATCGTGACTCTGATTGGAGGAAATGGGGCAGGGAAAACCACCACACTCCGAACTATCAGTGGATTAATAAAACCCCGAACGGGAGAGGTAATTTTCGAAGGAGAAAATATATCGGCAACACCAGCGCATGAGCTTGTTTTTAGGGGCATCACGATGGTCCCGGAAGGGCGGGGGATTTTTTCACGGTTAACCGTTCTCGAAAACCTGGATATGGGCGCATACTCCCAGGAAGACCGCTCCACATTTGATGATGACCTTGACCGGGTTTTTCAACTTTTCCCACGGATGAAAGAAAGGCAAAAACAAGTCGCCGGGACATTGTCTGGCGGTGAGCAGCAAATGCTGGCAACTGCCAGAGCTCTCATGGCCAGCCCATGTTTGTTGTTAATGGATGAACCCTCCATGGGGCTGGCGCCTATCCTGGTCGAGAGTGTTTTTGAAACCATTCAGGAGATTAACAAAACTGGAACAACGATCCTGCTCGTTGAGCAGAATGCTACTGTAGCCCTTGCCGTCGCTGACCGCGGGTATGTTTTGCAAACGGGTGAAATCGTGTTAAAGGACACCGCAGAAAACCTCCGCAAGGACGAAATGGTTCAAAAAGCATATCTCGGTATTGAATAAGGAAATCAGCTTTACTATATAAGTCCTGTGATGCTAAAATAGATCACAGGTCTTTTTTTTTGATGTTTGAATCACCGGATATTGTTTACAGTAAATCAGGTTACAATCATCCAAAAGCGATTTTAATTAATTTAAGGCAGGTGATGGAATGCCAAGCTCGGAAATTATTACCATTGGTACAGAATTGCTGCTGGGAGAAATTGTCAATACAAATACCCAGGTGATCGCCCTTGCTTTGCGGAATATTGGAGTGGATGTGTTCCGCACGGCAACAATTGGAGATAATCCTGAACGAATTGCCCAGATACTCCTGGAAAGCAGCGCCAGAGCCGATATAGTCATCGTCACCGGCGGCCTGGGGCCCACGGTGGATGATCCCACCCGGATGGCAATTGCCCAGGCATTTGATCTAAAGCTGGTTTTTTACCCTGAACTATGGGATGAAATAGTCAGGCGTTTTTCAAAATACAATATTGAACCCCCGGAAAATAATAAACAGCAGGCCTATCTTCCAGCCGGAGCGGACAGCCTGCCCAATCCGCGAGGTACGGCCCCCGGCATCCACCTGGCAGTCAATGAATGTAATTTATTTGCTTTACCTGGTGTCCCGATTGAAATGGAGGGCATGTTGAATGAGCAGGTGATTCCAAAAATCACTTCTATTTATGCTCTCTCCGGGGTGATCCTGACCCGGAATATCCGGGTGGAGGGAATAGGTGAATCTCAGGTTGATGCGTTGATTAGAGATCTTGAAAAACTCTCTAATCCAACTGTAGGCTTGGCGGCCGGGAAAGGACATGTCTTGATCCGCATAACTGCCAAAGCAGAGAGTGAGGGTGTGGCAGAAGCACTCCTCCAGGATTTGGAGGAGGATATTAATAATCGGTTAGCAGATTGGATTAATTCTGATTGACCCTTTTTCCCTGGTTATTTCCAATCCCGGAAGATAGGTTATCTATCCCCATAAAAGAATTGCGATCGAACCTGCCATTAAGGTGACAATTAAACCGATACTCCAGCGGATAACGGTAAATCGCCAACCCATAAAGGGGAGCTCGAAGCTGATTGTTAAAAGCGATTGAGTGGACCAGCTTGTGATCAAGGTGATTACTGGTGCCAACCCCGCTCCAGCTTCAAAAAGAATAGCAATAAGAGGAAAAACTACATAAGGACCTCCTGGCAATAACATACCCACCAAACCTGACAGGAGAATTCCACGGTATCCAGAATGGGGGCCAATCCAGGTTTTAACCAGTTCTTCGGGCGAAAGGATATTTACATATCCGACAATAATAAATGCCAGAACAATCAGAATCGCATTTTGTTTTGTCGTTTGCCAGGCAAGGACAGCCCCGCGTTTAACAGTTCCCTCCCCTTGCTTTAACCCATAAAGAAATAATAAACCAGCAATAATCCAGAGAATCAGGGTCGCAGAATTCATGACTCGATATTCTCCCGGATTTTCCGAATCCAATCACCAAAAATTTTTTCAACCAATAAACCCATTAGGGGGGGGATGAGAAAAGTAATCAAATAGCGGCGGATGGTGATCGTTGTTCCCAGGATTGCGATTTCCAGAGGAAGCCTGGATACTGACCAGAGGTTTTTTGCGGATACAAACGCGATTAACACGCCTAGCCCTGCGCCGGATTTTAACAGCGCACTGGCAATTGGATAATACGCATAAGGACCCCCGGGAATTAAACCACCTCCCAAACAAGCCAGCAGGATGCCTTTAATTCCAGATTCTGTTCCAAGCCAGCGAGTAATAAATTCCTTTTTTATCAGAGATTGAAGGAAACCCGCGGTTAGAAAAGCGGCAGCCAGAAGAGGGAGTTCACGCCAAAGAATTTTGATTCCCTGAAGAAATCCATCCAGTACCTGGTTCCAGCCAGATTGGAAGTACGCCAGGAGACCCAGGATTAGTATTACGATGACTAAAAGAAAATGGATCCAGTATTTCTTTAAAGGTGACGGCATGATTATATTCTCTATGCTTCACAGGGCAGGATAACTGTAAATGTTGTGCCGACATTTACTTCGCTGGTGAAATTTATTTCACCCCCATGGCCGTGAATGATTTGTTTTACGACTGATAAACCAAGGCCGGTTCCCGGCACCTGGTCCCGATGGCTTTTTACCCGATAGAATTTTTCAAATATTTTTGATTGTTCATCTTCAGGAATTCCCAACCCTGAATCAGTAATTGTGATTTCAATTTGATTCTTTGTTGCTCTTGCCTTAAGGATGATTTCTCCGTCAATCCTATTAAATTTAACAGCGTTGTTCAGCAGATTGATAAACGCTTGTTTTAGTTGGGTCCGGTCTCCCCGAATCCGGGGAAGAGTCTCGGGTAGATCCAGGGTAAACTTGAGGTTAGCATTTTGAGCTTCACTATCCATAATTTCATGGCAGTCGATCAACAAGTCACGGATATTAAACTCATTTACATGATATTGTTTTCTTCCAGATTCCAAGCGGGCTAAATCCAAAAAGGAGCTGGACATATCTGCAAGCGCTTCAATTTCTGCCTCAAGGATATCGATCATTTTTTTCTTTTGATCTTCTTGAACCCGATTGTTTTTTAGTAAATGCGCTGCCGCGTTTAATGCAGATAAGGGAGTGCGGATTTCATGAACAAATTCCCCGATCAAATCGGATTGAAGGAATAAACGGGAATTTTCAATCGCTACCGTTGCCTGGGCACCCAATGCCAGCAGAACTCCTTGATCCTCTTTGGTGAAATCGCCCGTCTTTTTATTGATCACTTCCAATACTCCAATGACGTTTCCTTTTGAGAGTAGAGGAATGCCCAAGAGCGAATTGCATTCGATATTGGTGATTTCGCCAATATAGCCAAAATGCCTTTTATCTTTTTGAGGATTATCAACGATGATTGCTTTTTGATGGGAAACAATCCATCCAGCGATGCTTTTCTCCAGTGGGACAGCTAAACCCCTCTTGAGTTGGGAATCCAGGTTTGTTGCTGCTTGGAAATATAAAGTCTTTTTATTCGGGTCATACATCAAGATGGATGCTTCCTCGGCATCAGAAACTTCACAGGCAGCATGGACTATTTTTGTGAGCAGGATATTTAAATCCAATTCCGAAGCCAGGTCACAGGATATATTAATTAACTCTTGATATCGTTTAAGCAGGGCGGAGTGGGTTTTATTCTTTTTCATTGATTACCTTGTCTTTGATGAGCGGCATGATATCTGCCAGGTCTCCTTGAATTGATACGGCAGCCATTTCGTCAAAATGGGTGCAAGTATGGTTGATAATAATTAACTTTGCTCCTGAGCTTAAGGCTGCATAGGGAAGGTCACAAACCGGAGTTACCGTAAGAGAAGAACCGAGGATCAGGAGTAAATCACAATTTAATATTTCTTCCTTGGCCCGGCTCCACTGCTCCACCGGGATTTGTTCTTCATAAAGTATGATATCAGGTTTAAGGAGGTTCCCGCAATTGGAACAGCTGGGGGTCGAGGAATTTTCCAGGAATGAGTTTAGAAGTTCGGTAGATGCTTTTACTCGTTGATAACAACCAAGACATGTGAGAGTCTGATAGGTACCATGCACTTCAATTACAACCTTAGACCCAGCTTTCTGATGCAGCGCGTCGATATTCTGGGTTATGATCGATTTCAGAAAATTATGCTCTTCCAGATTCGCAAGGGAGATATGGGCAGGATTGGGATCGGCGAGGAATAATTTTTTAACAAATGGACGAAGCCAATTAAAAAAACGGTCTGGATTGTAACGAAAAGCACTAAGAGATGCCACTTCCATGGGGGAATACCGCGTCCAGATACCGCTTCCTGGAGAACGGAAATCCGGTATCCCGGAAGGCGTAGAGATACCGGCTCCAGTTATTGCGACACAATACGCGGCATTTCTTATTAATTGAGATGCACGGTCAATTTGTTTTTTCTTCTCTGAAGAGGGAAGCACCATGCTCTTAATCGAGGATCTTATGAGCTAACTCACGAAATTGATCTGCCGTCATACTATCCTGTGCTCGTAAAACCATGGGAGAGTTTGTGGATGCAGCTTGAAAAGCTAATTCAGGAACCGGTGTGAATATTTGATCAATCTTCCGTTCTAATTGGTTCTCTGCCTGCTCCCAACTGAGCTGGACACCAGATCGCTGTCGGTTGATCAGTACAATAATAAAACGTCCTTCTCCAATTCCGTTGTTAATCAAGTCCTGGATGAGAACCCTGGTCTGGATGATATTGCCTGGGGATGGTTCCAGACAGATCAGGATTTTATCGCATTCGGGAAGGACTTTGGATACGATTGGTGATAAAGAGGGACCCAGATCCACAATAATATAATCGGCGTGAGACCGGATTTCCTGGATGATCTGGTGGTACTTATCAACATAGGTTATGTATTTTGAATCCGAAGGGTGGTAGGAAGATAATAAAGTAAGGATTCCGGTTTTGTGTTCCAGTAAAGATCCAGCAATAGTGGAAGAAAAATCTGGTCCGAGGTCTTCATCAAGCAATTTAATCATACCGCTGGTATTTTGAACATCCAGATCCATGCTGATTGTTCCCTGACCCGGTCTGAAATCTGACAGAATTGTGGGCTTCCTTGACTGATTATGAATTTCTATTGCTAAATTTGTAGCCAGGGTTGAGACCCCAATTCCACCTTTGGAAGAGATTACCCCAATAACAATTCCTTTTTCTACTGGGGCTGCTTGTGTTCCAGAGACTCGCTGTGGTGATCTCTTGAGGATTGAATTTACTTGAGCAAATAACTCTCTTGGTCTGGCAGGTTTGGTGATGTATGCGTCTGCCCCTGCTTCTAGTCCCTCCACTTTATCATCAACCTGACTCCTGGCGGTAAACATGATAATCGGGATATTTTCGGTTTCCGGGGTAGATCGAACCGCTCGGGCTATTTCATATCCGTTGAGATCCGGGATCATGATATCCAGTAGAATTAAATCCGGAAGCTCGTCTGTTGCGAGTTGGAGCCCTTTTTTACCGGTTGTTGAGGCCAGGATTTTAAATCCTTTCCTCTCGAGCATGATACCAACCAGCTTAAGGGTATCTATATCATCATCAATGATTAATATAGTCTGGGCCATAAGGCACCTCGAGATAAATACACATAAGACCTATTAATAAAATATACCATAGATTATAATGAGAAAATGGTTTTCAAGTCAGTAGAGGGTACCTTCCGTAATAAGGATCAACGAGTCGTTATTGGCTTCTCTGGAGGACCTGACAGCATGGCTCTTCTCCATGTAATGGTGGAATTTAACCTTCCAGCGGTTGCGGCACACTTTGATCACCAGCTTCGGGAAGAATCCTCTCAGGAGGTTAAGTTTGCCCGTGATTTTGCCCAATCTTTGGGTATCCCATTCTTCCAAGGATCAGGCGATGTGCGATCCTTCTCGGAGGAGAAAGGACTTTCGATCGAGGAAGCTGCCCGAATTCTTCGCTATCAATTTTTATTTCAAACAGCTGCTGATCTGGACGCTGAAGCAGTAGCTGTGGCTCACCATGCAGATGACCAAGTAGAAACCATCTTGATGAATCTGTTTCGGGGGACGGGTATGAAGGGATTGCTTGGAATGCAGGAGAGGAGTTTGCCTAACCAATGGAGTGAATCCATTGCCCTGGTGAGACCATTTTTAGGGATCTGGAAAACTCAGATCCTGGCATATCTGGATGATCATCATTTATCTCCCCTTCTGGATCCTTCAAATGCTGAGAATATTTACCACAGAAATAAAATCCGGCATGAACTGATTCCTCTCCTGGAAACATTAGTCCCTGGATTTCAGGGCAGATTGCTTCAGACGGCTGAGATCTTATCAGAAGATGAAAGCTCCCTTCAGCAGCTCAGTGAGGATGCCTGGCGTTCATGTTTAGTTGGCCAGGAAAGGGATCAGATTCAACTCAAAAGAGAAGCGCTGCGAAATTACTCACCCGCTATCCAGCGGCGCCTGGTCCGGAAGGTACTAATAAACCTGCGGCCCGAATTCCGCGATCTAAGTTATCAACAAGTGGAAAGAGCGCGGGCGTTTATTAAAGACCCTGACCAAAAGGCAACCAACTGGGTTGCTAAAGTTAATTTAACTCAATCCTCAAACAAGATTATTTTTTCGACCTGGGAATTGGATATCATCGAGGATCAGTTTCCCCAATTAATAAACAAAAAAGCTATTCGGTGTCCGGAGGAAGGGGAAGTCGCTTTGGGAAATGGATGGTTTTTTGTTGTCCAACCGATCAGATTAAATCTGGATCAATTTACAAATATCCCCTCCCCAGAGGATGAATTTACTGTCTTGGTTGACGGGGAAAAAATCGGTGATTATCCTGAGCTGAGAGTCCGGAAAGAGGGAGATATATTTTCCCCCCTGGGGATGGATGGAAAATCCATGAAGGTATCTGATTTAATGATTAATGAAAAGATTCCCTCAGCCTATCGTTCTCTTTGGCCCATTGTTGCCAATCAAGAGTCCATTCTCTGGGTGCCGGGAGGACGGTTAGGGCATACCCCGCGAATTACGGAAGGTACAAAATTCTTATTAAGATTATCTTTTGATAAAAGAGGGGATTAATCCCTGGTTAAAGTTAGGCTTCGACTGGCAATTTTTCAGTGTGATTTTCTTCCGATTCATCCCTGCTCAGTGTGTGAAGCTTCCGGCTGACTTCCCGCCATTGCACCTCTGAGATTCCCAATTTCTGTCTGATTTTATTTTGATCCATTCCTGCCTGCCAATCTCGCACGGCGCAAGTCCAGCGGCACATGGAGAAGGAGACCCGTTTCTGGATTCCAGCATCTTCGCCCAAATCTTCCAGGATATATTCCAGCATCCTGGCTGACCAGGGAAATAACCTGTCATTTAACTCATGGTGCATTTTGTATTCCTGGTAAGCGTCTATCCACTCCGGGGGAAGGGGTAATTTCCTTTCCTTATACCGGTTCTGTGGGTTGGCGTAGCGGATAAAAACCAGGGGACCATCGGGTGCATCCAAATGGATATGATTGGGACTTAACGAAAGACATTCTCCTTTTTTGATTCCGGTATGCAGCAGCAGGGAAAACAACAGATAGGAGCGAAGATCAGGATCTGGCAGGAGACGGTATACCTCTGCAGTTTCCAGAATTTTTTCCACTTCGTCTGGTTTGAGAATTTCCGGTAGAGGGCTTCTAACCGATTTCTGGATTACTTTTTCAGCCGGATTCGCCGGGATCGCTCCGCCTTCGTGGAGCCAGCGGAAGAAGGATTTCAGGGAAGTTATCCTGCGAGCGAGAGTTTTGGGGCTGCAGGGCACACCTCGTTCATGTTCCATCCAGCGCAGGAAGTTGTTTAAGTCTGCCAGGCTAATTTCTCCCACCTGCCTGTCTGGAGGAAGATAAGATGCCAGCAAACGCAAGTCTCCCAGGAAGGCAGTCACTGTATGAGGGGAACTGCCCTGGTCGTTGAGGTAAATTTCCCAGGCCTGTAAGGCGGGGGAAAGTGTTGTGTGAGAGCTGATATGAGCAGTGGATTCGTTAATCATCTCCGAAATCCTTTCGTATAGGCAATATAGGGTAAGTGTACACGAGCTGCGGCACCCTGTCAATAGAAAGAGTTGATGGTAGTTTTTCCAGCTCTGACCCGATATGCTGGGTAGTCAACAGCACCTCCGCTGTTTCTATACTTAAGGATTCTGGAGAGTAACCGTTCCAGCTTTGGTTTCAATGGTAAATAACAATTTAGGTCCTTGTCCGGTTAAGATATATTCGTTTCCGGATTCCTGCCAGTTCCCTGACATGAGAACCTTGGATAGGGGACCTTCAAAATTTACCTCTGCCTGTACACCTTCTGGAACTGAGACAACCAGCCGGCTTAATCCGGTTTCGATGAAAACAGAAGCATCCCGCTGGAGAACTCCGGAAAAATCCAGGTCGTAATTTCCGGCACCGCATTGGAAAATCATCGTTTGAAAGTTCGCATTAGCAAGCTTTTCCATGGTGATATTTGAGGCCCCGGTTTCGTATCGAAAAGTATTCATAGCCGCAGAATTAGGTGTTGAAAATTTCAAATTTACATTCGAAGCCCCATCTAGAATGTGCAGATCGGTCAGGGAGAGACCGCCAAATTCAAATTCACCACTGTATCCCCCAGCTTTAACGGTCAGCTCTATGGGGTAATTAGCGATGGCGATATTCCACTCATTTTTGATTTTTCCATCAATGGTTGGAACCGCATTTAATTTCAGATTACCCTGCTTCAGGGTAACTCCTGATTCATCAACTGTGGTTTCTGGTTTAAAATCCGCAACATTAAAGGAAGCGGTGCCAAACAATAAATCCGGTCCCGGATTCGGGAGCAGGGTCAATTTTCCTGCTCCAAAGTATATATTCAAATCTAATGGAGAAGGAGAACCAGGTACTGGAACCTGGATGGTCTCTGTAACCGTGGGACCGGTTTTTGTTTCTGTCTTAAAAGGCAGTTCAACACTGATCCCGCACCCGGATATAGCTACCGAGAACAGGATGGATAAAAAGATAATCTGAGTTGTCTTTTTCATAACAATTCTCCTCAGCAGAAAACGCTGAATTTGATTTAACTAAACCATTAACAGTGCAGGATTCATTCCAAAGGGAAAATAGGTTCCTTTTTGCCAAGAACCGGTTCTGGAAGAGTCAGGTGAACCTGGAAAAAAGCGGTCAGGCAGGCGGGGATTTCCCGGATACCCCAGTATCCCGAATCCCGGTAGGTCCTCAGATCAGCTGAAACCCCCACTGTCTTAAGTCCCAGTTTTTCACAAGAATAGAGTGCCCTGGGGAGATGAAATTGCTGGGTGACCAAGATTGCCTCAGATAACTGAAAAATCTCTACTGCCCGGTAGCAGGTGTCATATGTTCTTCTGCCCGCGTAATCCAGAACGATATCCGCTACTGGCACACCAAGCTCTACAGCATAGGCACTCATGGCGCCCGGTTCGTTGTAGTTAATAAACCGGTTATCCCCACTCATCAGGATCTTTTCTACTTTGCCTGAAAAATACAGGTCTGCTGCGGTTGCTACCCGATCCTGAAGTACGGCAGTTGGATTACCTTCTGCTGTCAGACCAGCACCAAAAACAATCGCAGCCCTGGTTGGTGGCACGGTGTCTTTGGTATATACACGGCCCGATGCAAAACGTAGCATAATAATCCTTGGAGCTGCAATTACTAAACCAATTACCAGGAAGAGTATTAAGAGAATCATTTTCTTTTTTTTCTTAAACACGAGCGCATTGTACCACGACTGAAATAAGATAGTGCAAAAATTGGGATTCAGAAAATATCAAGAAAAATGATTATATCTACCTGAAAAAGTTGAATATATCCCCGCTTATTTCTGGTAGCACCGGATCGTTTCCTGATAGATCTGGAGGATTGGGAGGTTGTGTTTTTTTGCTAATTCCCGGCAGTCTTCGTATTCAGGGGAGATTTTTTTATGACCTGATTCAGTTTCGGCGATTTTTACACGGACTTTACCGTAAGGTGTTTTTATCTCTTGGATAATTCGAGGCAACGCGTAGCGGTTTACTATTGATTGTTTTATCCCCAGGGTTGTAGTTTCCTGAAAGAGAATTGCCCTTAAAGAATCGACATCCTTGATCTGGCAAAGCACCTGGATTTGAGTCCCCGGCCGGTTCTTTTTCATATGAACGGCTGTCAAAGTGACATCCAAGGCTCCGGCAGAAAACAAAGATTCAATAACATAGGGATACACTTCCGGGTTAAGATCATCCAGGTTCGTTTCCAGAACCGCCAGGTTTTCCTGGGTGGCAGATTCTGGGGACCTGATTTCCCCGATTAGAACCCGCAGCAGGTTAGGAATTGATAAATCCCGACCCCCGGCCCCATAACCAACCTTGGCCAGCACCATAGGAGGGGCAGGTCCAAATTCATCTACCAGATGAGCCAGAAGAGCCGCACCAGTAGGTGTTACCAATTCAAAATCTATTTCCCTGCCGTAGACTGGGATGCCTTTTAACAGGGCGATAGTCGCTGGAGAAGGGAGTGGAATTTGACCATGAGCGCCCTGGATAAACCCTTTGCCTAACGGTACCGGAGAGGCGAAAATCTTTGATATCCCCAGCTGATCCAATGCCAACAGCGTGCCAGTAATATCAACAATCGTATCCGTACCACCCAATTCATGCAGGTGGACCTGTTCAACCGGCTTGTTATGGATCTCCGCTTCTGTTTCTGCAATTCTCGTGAATATCTCTATGGCCTGATTTTGAATAGCTGGTGGTAATGAACTTTTCTGAATAATTTCGTTTATCTCTTTAAGATGCCTTTCAGGGGATCCTTCGGCAACAACTACATCCATCTTTGTAGCACTGAATCCATTCTTGTCTACCGTCTGGGTTGTCAAATCAAATTCTGTAAGATTTAACCCTGCCAGCAGTTCTTTGAGTTTTTTTACCGGTACCCCGGCGTCGATCAAAGCGCCCAGAATCATATCCCCGCTAGCTCCGCCGATTATATCGAAATAAAGAGCTTTCATCCTTGAATTCTCCTTAAAATCAGGTGAGCATACACTGCGGCGCCAAATCCGTTATCAATATTCACTACAGCGATCCCTGGTGCGCAGGCGTTTAACATGGCCAGCAAAGCTGAGATTCCCTGGAAGTTGGCCCCATATCCCACACTGGTCGGGACACCCACAACCGGGCAGGATACCAATCCTCCAATAACACTGGTTAATGCGCCTTCCATGCCAGCCACGCTGATGATCACATCTGCATCTGTCAATAAGGCATGTTGGTCAAGCAGGCGGTGAACCCCGGAGACACCAACATCATAGGCACGGATTACCCGGCTTCCCAGAAATTCAAGGGTTTGGGCAGCTTCTTCGGCAACTGGTAAATCCGAAGTCCCCCCGGTAACAACCATGGCATAGGGGCTGTCTTCTGAGAGAGGAGGGGAATCACCCCGCGTTAAGTTCAACAACCTTGAGGTAGGATCATAGCTGGCTTCCGGCACTAGATCCTGTACAAAAGCGGCTGTCTCGGGTGTAGCCCGGGTTCCCAATACGCGATCATGATGCTTCCAGAGACGTTCCATGATGGCAACAACCTGATCCGGTGTTTTATTCTGGCAGAAGACCACTTCCGGAATCCCCTGGCGCAAATCCCGATGTAAATCAAGGCGGGCATAATCCAGGTTCTCAAAAGGCAGCGCTTCAAGGCGTTTTAAAGCCTCCTCTATGGACAGCTCTCCTGATTTAACATCGGATAAGAGTTGTTTTATCTTTTTTTGGTCCATAAGACTATATTACCTCATTCATACTCCCGGATCGGAATCCGCTCAGATCCAGGGTAGTGTATGTAAAACCCAGGTTCTTAAAAGCAGTCAGGATCTCTTCTCGGTGAGATAACACTTGTTCAAAAGCCTCTAAAGGTATTTCAATTCTGGCTATATTTCCATGATGACGAACCCGAAGCTGATTGAATCCTAAATCAACCAGGAAATCTTCAGCGCCTTCAACCTGATTAAGCAGCTTAGGTGTGATTTCGGTTCCGTAGGGTATCCGGGAAGCGAGACAGGCAGAGCTCGGTTTATCCCAGTTGGGCAGATTCATCTTCTTGGCTAAGGTTCGGATTTCCTGTTTTGTAAAACCAGCTTCTTGCAGCGGACTGCGGATCCCTTGTTCCAGGGCTGCTTGCTGGCCAGGTCGGTGATCGGAGAGATCATCCGCGTTGGCCCCATCTATGATTGTCTGAAAATTATGCTCTTTTGCATATGTTTTTAATTTTTTATAGCGGTGGTCTTTACAAAAATAACACCGGCGGGAGGTATTGGCTTGAAATTCGGGTAAGCCCATTTCCTGACTTTCCATTTCAATCAGCGGGATGCCAAGAGCAGAAATAATTTCCCTGGCCTGGTGAAGTTCTTTTTCGGGCAGCGTAGGACCTGTGACAATCACCGCGGTGACCTGGTCTCCAAGAATTTCCTGGGCGATTTTTATCAGAAGCGTGCTGTCCACGCCTCCTGAATAAGCGACCAGGACATTGTTCATACTCGATAAGATCGTTTTAAGCTGTGCTGCCTTTTGCTCCATGCAACATAGTCTACCATAAAGGATGGGGGGTAGATATAAGAGGCTCCTTATGTTTCAAAAGTGGCCGGAGCCATATTAACTACAGCGATCCGTATCCCGGGAAAGGAATACGGATCGTTTACTTCTAAGGATAATTTAGATTGTTTTTTGATTTAGACCATACGCTCCCGGACCACAGAGCTGATGTAATCCATGAGGGCTACTACTACCGCGATAGCGAGCATTTGGGCGCTGGCTGCGCGGTAGTCAAGCAGGTTGATATTCTGCTGGAGCAGGAAACCAATCCCGCCGCCGCCCACAAAACCAATGATGGTGGACATACGGACGTTGATATCCCAGCGGTACATCGTAAAGGAGATGTAGGGGGAGACAATTTGCGGCACCACGGCATAAACGATGGTCTGCAAGCGGTTCGCGCCGGTTGCCTGGACAGCTTCCAGCGGTCCGGGCAGGATACTTTCTACTTGCTCAGAATACAGTTTCGCAAGAGCCGCCACGGTATGCAGCGCCAATGCCAGGGATCCTGCAAAGGGACCAATACCAACCCAAATCACAAAAACAATGGCCATTACCAGTGCTTCTACAGACCGGGTTCCATTCAGGATTGTGCGGGTGATGAAGTAGATTACCATCCCGGTTGGCAGGGCTTGTTTGGGTGCGGTGATGATGGCCAGAACCAATCCGACCACTGCGCCAATCCCTGCTGGCCAATAGAGTGTTTTGGTGAGGTCATTAATCTGGTACAGCCAGTTTATTCCAGCGCCGATCAGCGCAAATAACAAAGCCCCTGCCAGAGCTGCAGTTACTAAATTTACAATCTTTACCACGGATGCAGTGGCTTTATCACTGATCGTTTGGCCAATCCCCCCTAATTTGCCGCCAATTACAGCACCTGTTCCTAAGGCGGCGATTGCCGGGACAATCAATGTGGATGCTTCACTCATTTGATATAGGAAATTCCCCAAGAAACCAAACGGACCCAACGGTCCAATAATCGCTCTACCCACTGAGCGTGAAAGTGATTCAAGGAAGATCATGGCGACAAGGGCGAGCATTGCAGCCAGGATATATGCCAGGACTTTGAGGACTTTCATAATGATATGTTCTTGGCTACTGCCGGACATAATCCAGCGTAGGATCAAGTAGACTAATAGGGGACTAATGATAAGCCCCCCCAAATTGATGAGCGAATTTCCTGTGAAAGATATCATCAGGTTCCTGATTCCAATTGCAGCTAGACCGCCGAGAGCAATGCCTATCGGCCAGCCGATGATGGAAAAAGCCACACTGGTTAACGGGCTATTATTTTCGGCCATTAAGTTACGGGCTGCCAGGAAACTGATAGGAATCGCGATCGCAGTACCGATTAAGGTGGCGAGCAAAGCCATGAACACGGTCTCAATGATCTTCTCCCAGGTTACTATAGCAGTTTCCGTTAATTTTGGACCACCAACTTGGCGTCTAATGGTAGCCCGGATTTGTTGGGCTTCTGCGATTGGCTGCCTGGTGGGAAGTTCTACCTCCATTTGGAAATAGCCCTCTCCATCCGTTTCAATATTTCCTAATTGCTTCTTAACACTGGAGGCAGTAATAAAATTCAAAGGACCTTTACCAGCAGGTGCAAAATTAAAACCTTCAATAATAACAACCTCTTTTGGAGAGGCACAATAAGCACTGGCGACCATATAAGGTCCGCTGGTGTCTGGTTCTGGAATCTCGATTTCACCATCTTCCGGGCAGGGGAGGTAAAAAGGGATTTCAACATCTGTATCTTCTGTTTCGTACTCAATAATATCTGGTTTTACAAGAGCGCGTATGACCCTTTTTAATTGTGTTAATCGATCTTCTGAACGGGTGGTCTCAAAATTTACTTTAGTTACATTGATGCCGTACGCTAAAATTACCACGACCAGGAATACTCCCAGTGCAGTTCCTAAGGATCGCAGCAGAGATGGTTTTTTATTATTCATAATGAAATCCTTAACCTACCCGCTCAGCTTCTTTGCCGTAGATTTCCTTAAACTTGTCATCGTCAATTTCTTCCGGGGTTCCATCAAACATCAGTTTTCCTTCATTGAGGGCTACCGCCCGATCTGCGTAGCGGTGGACCAGATCCAGGAAGTGCAGGCTGCAGAGCACCATCACGCCGTCTTCCTTGTTGATGGTTTCCAGATGCTGCATGATGCTGTGGGCCAGAACAGGATCGAGGCTGGCAACCGGCTCATCCGCCAGGATAATTTCCGGATCCTGCGTCATTGCCCGGGCTATACCTACCCGCTGCTGCTGCCCCCCACTGAGTTCATCAGCCCGTTTATACGCTTGATCCGCAATGCTGACCCTGTCCAGCTGTCTTATCGCCATCTCGGTATCACTTTTCGGGAAGCGATTTAATAAACTCATGGCCGGATTAACATACCCCAGGCGACCTGCCAGGACATTGGTGATCACCCTGGACCGTGAGACCAGGTTAAAATGCTGGAAGATCATGCCTATTTTTCGGCGAATGCGCAGCATTTCGTCCTGACTGGCTGCGGTGATATCTTCGCCGTTCCAGATGATCTGTCCCTCGGTGGGTTCAATCAGGCGGTTGATGCAGCGCAGCAGGGTGGATTTTCCTGAGCCGCTTAAGCCGATGATCGCCAGGAATTCTCCCGGTTCTACGCTGAAACTGACATTGTCCAGGGCTAGGGTACCACCCTCATAGATTTTTGTGAGGTTTTTTATTTCTAACATAGGGTTAAATTCACTTAGCCCCGGATATTTTTATCCGGGGCTATAGTTGTGATAGTTAAATTGGTTTACTCGCCGATGTTCTCAAGGGTGATTCCCTGAGCTTCCATCATGATCCGGATTCCATCAAAGTTTTCATCTGCGATGGGGCCTACACCGGTCCAATCGTAGAAGCGTTCGTTGCAGAGCGTTTCCTTACAAGGCTCTGATGCAACGTACTCGGTGATGGCTTCAATGATAACCTGCCTCAAGTCTTCCGGGAACTCGGGGGAGAAGGACATGGTGTCATTGGGGATTTCCGGTGAGAGACCCAGAATGCGGACTTTCTGGACAACGTCCGGTGCTTCCTCCATGATGGCTGAACGGGCATCGAGTACGCGATATTCACCGCAGTACAGTTTGCCTTCTTCTGTCACACCACAATCTGGAATAAACTCATCGGGAATGTCGGGAGCCATATCAACGGTCCAGTTGCCTTCCGGCAGCAGGGGAGCGCTGAAGTAGGCGGTGCCAAAATCTGCTTCGCCGTTGTAAACGGCTTTAACAGACTGAGGATGACCACCAGCTTCAATGGTTTCTCCAACAGTAATTCCCATGTCAGCATACAAAGCCTGGGGATAGAGATATCCAGAGGTGGAGGTGGCATCCGGGTAAGCCCAGGAGGCGCCTTCAAGATCCGCAAGGGTTTGGAAATCGCTGTCGCGGGCAACTACGAACATCGTCCAGTAGACATTCCAGCCATAGCGCTCGGAAGCCAGTCCGGGTTCGACACCACAGAGCTGGTTTGCAAGAGCGTAACCCATAGCGGGGATAAAGCCAATTGTGTCTTTGGGGGATGCGCACATCTCTTCGATGGTGGCGGCGTAGGAGGTGGGAACACTAACTTCAAAGTACAGACCAGTGGCATCGTGCAGAGCCTGCTCGATCAAGTCACCACCGGCGATCATGAAGTCTACATCCACGGACGGGACAAAAAGAACCTTAATGGGTTTATTTTCACTCTCACCAGCAGGGCCGCCGCAAGCGGCAAGCAGGAGAGAACCTACGATCAAGAGGGCTAACAGCACCCAATAGAACCGTTTATTATTCATTCTTCTAACTCCTTACATAGATAGATGGATAAAATTGTCTGGTCAACAGAGGTTAAATCAATAGTCTGAGGCACCACCTCCTTTAAAACTCTTCCGTCTTTTCGTATTTTAGGATTTTTGCTGAAAAAAAAGTTCATATCAAGGGGATTATTACCAATCAATGATAAACTTGAACAGTCATTCATTTTAATGAAAATAGTATTGATTAATGATCTTTTCAATTGCTGTGAGAGATTGCTTTTACTATCATAATCTTTTATTTTGATTCTAACAAGGATAAATTCCTTAAATATTCCTGTAAGATGACATAAAACACCCGCTTTTACGAATTCTTTCAGAAAACCTCCCGCCGTTCAATTCCTGAGGTAAAATGCCAGTCATGGATAAAAATTCTCAGATAGGCTACCAGGAAACGCTGGATTATATCTATAGTTTTGTGGATTTCAGCAGAACACATCAATCCAATCTCAGTCCAGAGAACTTTGATTTAACACGTATGGTGGAGTTTATGGAAGGCCTGAGTTCTCCCCAGAATACATTTCCCACGCTGCATATCGCGGGCAGCAAAGGAAAAGGATCAGTTTCTGCGTTTTGTGCATCCATACTTCAGACTGCAGGATTCAAGGTGGGTTTATATACCTCGCCTCATTTGAAGGATTTTGAAGAGCGAATGCAGGTCAATCAAAATCCAATCTCTCGCGCTACTCTTGTTGATTATGTTGAGGAAATAAAACCCCTTGTAGAATCTGTTCCCAAACTGACTACTTTTGAGATCATGACCGGGTTGGCATTTTTGTTTTTTGCCAGAGAGCAGGTGGATATTGGGGTCATTGAAGTGGGTTTGGGAGGGCGGTTGGATGCTACCAACATCATTACCCCCCTGGTTTCTGTTATTACCTCACTATATCTGGACCATGTGACCATTTTGGGAGATACCATCGAAAAGATTGCGGGGGAAAAGGGAGGTATCATTAAACCGGGAGTACCGGTTATCTGTGCCCCGCAAGAGCATAAAGCCCTGCAAGTTATCAGAGATATAGCTGCACAGCGCAATTCCAAGCTGGTTGAAGTGGAGAAGGAGTATCCCTACCAGATAATTTCCAAATCCCTGGATGGTCAGGTATACAGTATGACTAAACCGGGTGATGATCAAAAGGTGGAATCCACTTACTCCATCCCATTGTTGGGCACTTACCAGGTAATCAATGCCGTTACAGCCTGCGCTGCGATAGATGCCCTTCAACCGCAGGGATTCCCTGTGTCCGAGGAAGATATTAAGAAAGGATTGGCTGCTACTGTCTGGCCGGCAAGATTTGAAGTTGCCTCCCGTAAACCTCCCCTAATCTTTGATTCAGCCCACAATCCAGCTTCGATGCGGAAACTAGTAGAGACGGTGGATTCCTATTTCCCTGACCTCCCCTTGATCCTGGTATTTGGCATATCGGAGGATAAACAGCTGGAGGGGATGTATAAAGCTATCTTACCCAGAACAACCCATTTAATCTGTACCCAGGCAGATCATCCCCGGGCAATGGAAGCAAAGGAACTGGCAGACCGAGCTGGTGAATATACCTGTTCCGTCGAAGCCATTCCGGGTGTGAAGGATGCCTTAAACAAGGCGCTGAAGCTGGCAGATCAAGGACAGCTGGTTATGGTCACAGGAAGTATTTTTGTTGCCGCCAGCGCTCGAATTGCCTGGTATGAAAAAACAGAGCAATTTGGATAAAAGGTTTAACGAGGATTATTAAACGGGGGAATTAACCTGCCACACGTGGCCGGTCTATGGTCTGATAATTTGCCATTTAAAATAAGAAAGCACACAGGAAGGGGCACATTATTAGGGACAGGCATTTCCCAGATGTTCTTCATAGGATTCCGCAAATAGATGTCCCCCTGAGCCGTCACAGGCTGCCCGAAAATAAAGGTAAGAGGAATCGGTAGACTCCGCAACAGCCCGGAGAGCAGGAAAGCCAGGGTTGCAGATTGGTCCCGGGGGGAGCCCAGGGTTCAGGTAGGTATTATAGGGAGAGTTAATCTTAAGATCCTCAAGTGAGAGGGGATTTGTCCACCAGGTTCCCTGATCGTTGTTGTATCCAAGGGCAAACTGGACCGTGGGATCAGAAGCCAGGTTCATATCTACTTTCAGCCGATTAAGGAACACAGACGCGATCAGGGGCATTTCCTCTTCCAGCACTGCTTCCCGTTCAATAAGCGAGGCCAGGGTCACCGCATCCTGGATGGATAGACCCTGCCCCTCGATTTTATCCTCCAGGTCGGGAGTTATCTGAGATAAAAATCCTTGATATAACAAATTAACCAGAGTTTCAGCGCTGATATTTCTTTCCACCGGATAGGTCCCAGGAAATAAAAAGCCCTCTTTCCCCTGCATTTCAACAACTTCAAGGAATTCGCTTGGGGAGATTTCTAATCCAAGATCAAGAAGCGTCTGAGCAATTTCTTCCACGCGCCAACCGGCCAGGATGGAAATGGTGGTTCCAGCTGGCGCTGGATTACCAAGCGTTTTCGCGATATCCAATTCAGATATGGAGGGCGAAAAACGATACTCCCCCGGTTGGATACGGGTATCGATGCCACTATAAATCAGGTAAGCTCGGAATGGGGATGGGTGGTTTACTAGGTTTAAGTGCTGTAATCCAGCCAGGATCTTATCCAGGGAATCTCCTCCTTCAATGGGAAATACCATCTCCGTGGTTGTAAGATTGGATGGTGATGATAACTGGTCATCAGACAGCAGCAATATCAACGATTGAGTATAGAGTTTCAGCATATTGAGGTTAGGATTTGGAGGACCATAAATCTCTGCCGTCCGCCTGGGGATAGTGGCGAAAATCCCGGAAAATATACATACAAAAAAAAGGACCAGTGTAAGAATGGTCAGGATTAGAAATCTTTTCATACGGGATCTCTTTTTAGGATTCACGAATCCTCCTGACCCGTTATCGTTGATTGGGCATCCAGGTATGTTTGCAGGATTACAGCTGCAGCAAGTTCATCCAGATGACCCGTTCTCTTATTTCTCTTTACATTCATCAAACGCCTGGCTTCCCTGGCTTTGCCCGTGCTGCCGTATTCGTTCCAGAGAATTATGGGGATGGATGCCAGCGTGCTGATTTCTTCCGCTAACCTGGCGGATTTCCTCCCTTGATAACTGACTTCTCCATCCCAATCTACTGCCTGTCCGATTACGATCAACCCGGCTTCGTTTTCTTTGGCGACTGCCAGGATTGCACGGGCATCTTCCGTCCTTGAAACATGCTCCAGCACACAGACAGGAGACGCAATAGTGCCCGTGGGGTCACTGACTGCAATACCCAATCGTTTGTCTCCTGGATCAACAGCCAGTATTCTTGAGGATTCTCTCATAGCTTGTTTAACTACCTTCTTGGGTAATTTTAATTCGAAAGGGTATGGCAGGAAATCTAAACCACCAGTTGGGCGTTATTTTAATAACTGGGGGATTATGAGTCTCCAGATATTCCTGAAGAAAAGCTCCTGCTTCAGCTGGTTTTTTTCCCAATACTTGTTGGATAATCTCTTGTTCGTTCAGGGTTCTTTTTTCCTTCCATTTCAACTCAAGGTCCCAAACATAGGTTTGATTTGCCCCCAATTCAGGAGGTGATAGATGGGTCAGGGTTAAGCTGTCAGTTAATGGTTCGTTCTCATTCTCCATGTAAAGCGTATTTACTGCACTCTTCGCGAGAGTCAAGAGATCATTCCCGGATATGAAGGAAAACCCGAATTGAACCTGTTTGGTCAGTGTCAGCTCATCCCCGATGGACCCTTCAGCAGGAGAAAAGATTTCCTCGATGGTCTCGATTGAGATGGGATCCGAGCTGAGTAATAAATCCTCTGAAGCGAGCTGCCCCTTGATTTGTTTTAGGGCATTGTTTTCCAGGTCGTTCATGAGTGATATTGACAATAGATCAAGGTCATTTTGGACAGGAGCCGGGATTAAAAGATCCGTGCCTCCAGTAGTTGGTTCTGGATTGATAACTGAAAGATCAGCCCCGAATTCTTGATTAATCCGGTTGATTTGATAACTATCTACGTTTCCTGATGAGCCTGGCTCAAGGGCGCGAATAAGGATCGTGATTTGTTCCCCTCCACCCTCAGGGGTAATTCCGGAAGACAGCGTGAAAAACAGGATTGGATTCTCTGTCCCTGTGCTGAGAATAGTATTTTCTGGAATCAGAATTGTTTTGTCCGTTAGATTTGTAAAAACCACTTCCCCCTGGGCATATTTATCTGGTATAGGGATTTGACCGCTGGTTGGTCGTGAAGCTTGATCTTCAACAAGGATGAGGGTTTCCCTGGCAGGGATAAAACCTGAAATATTGACCTTATTTACTGCAGGATTTGCCGTGATTGGGATTACCAGATCCCGCCAGGTATCCTCTTCCAGAATAGTTACCTCCGCACTGGGAAGAAGCAAACCGGCGATTACCAGTACGGCTAGTACACCCACTGTGAAGATCAGGATTCTTCCCCAGGTTGGGATTTCTCTCCTCGGGACAACCACTTCTCGCTCGGCAAAATCAAATTCGCGCGAGTCTGCCGCTCGTCCTTCCAGCTCTTTTCTTCTGAATTCCCGGAAAGATTTCCTCCAGGATTGAAGCTGGGCAGACTTTCGGCTCTGGAAAACAGGAATTCCAGCTTGTTCAGCTTGAAAATGAACTTCCGGATCTTTTGTATGTAATGCAAGTTGGCTTCCGTGTGAAGAGCAGTATCTTTCCAGCAGTACCAGGTCTATTCGGTTCCTGAATACCTTCCCCCGTTCTGGCCAAACCAGCAGAACCCGTGGCGTTTGAGACCAATCCATTTTGTCTTTAACAGAAATGGTGTCATCATGTTCCTCAAGCTGAATGATTTGGGTTTTCACGGAACTAATTTTACCAAAGATTGGGTTGGGCTTTGTCCTGCATTAACCCCAATAATAAAAAGGCGCCGATTTTCATCGGCTGCCTTTTTATATTTTAGACGGTAGATAAAGGTTAATTTACTGTAGCTTTCCTTTAATCCAGATAGCGATACTATCCAGGGCTTCAGGCAGTTTTTCGGGATCTTTTCCGCCTGCTTCCGCCAAACCGGGTCGGCCGCCTCCCCCACCACCAACCTGACTGGCCACATGCTGAACCAAATCCCCGGCTTTTATCCCTTTCTGAATCATGTCCTCAGTAACCGCAGCAATCATGCGGGGAGATCCATCAATCACAGCCGCGAGCAGGACCACGCCATTTTCTGAAACCCGTTGTCTAAATCTGTCTGCCATCACGCGTAATGTGTCAAGATCTGCATCCTCTACGATTGTTGTCAGGAGCTTAATTCCTTTAACTTCCTCAAGGTTTTCCAGCGCTTGATTAAGTTCAATGATGGCAAGCTTTTTTAACAGCCTGTCCCGTGATTTTTCCGCCTTTTTTTGGAGCTCCAACAGAGCATTAGTCTGGTAGGCAACTTGATCCGGACCGGTAGAGAGGTATTGGGCAGCGGTTTTTAACTCTTCGAATCGGATCTGTACCAATTGATATGCTTTCCTGCCGGTTACTGCCTCAATCCTGCGAATTCCAGCCGCTGTGCTTCCTTCGCTTGTTATCAAGAATAACCCAACCTCACTGCTCCTCTCACAATGGGTGCCTCCGCAGAGCTCGTATGAAAAATCACCCATCTTGATCGTCCTGACCGTATCACCATACTTTTCGCCAAACAGTGCCCGGGCTCCCTCATCAATCGCCTTCTGGAGTGGTTTATGCGTGATATCGAGGGGATGATCTTCCAGGATGCGGCGATTTACTTCTTCCTCGACTGCTTTTAGTTCCTCGGCTGATAGTGCCTGGTTGTGAGTAAAGTCAAACCGGAGGTGATCAGGAGCGACCAGCGAACCTGCCTGCCGGGCATGTTCCCCGATTATCTGGTCCAGCGCGGCATGCAGAAGATGGGTTCCGGTATGATTGCGTTTGATATCCATCCTGCGAACTTGATCCACCTTCACGATTGCGGCATCACCCACTTTGGGTTTTCCCTTGAGAACTGTTCCTTGATGTACGATCAAACCAGCAGCGGGTTGATAAAGATCATTAACAACAATTTTCCAGTTTTTGCCTTCTATGATCCCGGTATCCGATACCTGTCCACCGGCTTCAATATAAAATGGCGTTTCCGGCAGAATCACCTGGACGCTTTCCTTTTCACCTGCTGTCTGTACTTCCACTCCGTCCACAATCAAAGCCAGGATAATTCCCTGGCGGGTTAAGGTGTCGTAAGGGTGATATCCCACGCCTCCGGAATCCAATGTGCCATTCTTTTGAAGGCTTGTGAGTAAATTTCGGAAGAATTCCACTTCTTCACCTCCGATATCTCCCATGGCGTTTCCTGCTCCAGAGATGATCCGGTGCTGGTCCATGGCTTTGTGAAACCCTTCTTCTTCCACCTGCAGGTTCCGTTCCCTGGCAATATCACGCGTGATTTCAAGCGGCATTCCATAGGTTGTATAGAGATTGGCTGCTCTCTCACCAGGAAGAAGGGTTTGTTTCTGATTCTGGATTTCATCCAGCATATCTTCCAGGTGGAGGGTTGCGTTTTCCAGGGTTTGCTGGAATTGTTCTTCTTCCCGGGTAATGGTATCCAGGATAATCTTTCGGTTCTGTTTTAATTCTGGGTATGCTTCCTGGTAGAGGTTTATCACTACGGAGGCGATTTTTGCCAGAAAAGGCGAGTGCAGCCCCAGGTGACCCCCAAACCGGTATCCCCGGCGAATAATCATCCGGCAGATATAATTTCTTCCCAGGTTACCCGGCACAACACCATCCGCTATCAGGAAGGAAGCTGCCCTGGCATGATCAGCGATGACCCGGTACGGAGTAAAGTTATCCTCCCGTTCCTGGTCCGTATCACCGGACAATTCCTGGACAGCCTCTACAAGAGGGAAAAGCAAATCAGTACGATAATTTGAATCCGTATTTTGGAGAATTGCTACTACACGATCCAATCCCAGTCCAGTATCAATATGTGTGCTTGGCAGCGGATCGAGATGGTCAGGTCCCTTGCGGTTGTACTGTATAAAAACCAGGTTCCAAATCTCGGTAAACCGGTCGGTATCCAAGATCTTTTTATCAGTTACCGGACCTTCTTCTGGGCGGAGGTCATAATGGATCTCGGAACAGGGTCCGCAAGGACCCGTATCACCCATTTCCCAGAAGTTGTCTTTCCGGCCTGTGTAAAAAAGATGATCCTTGGCGAAACCAGGCTGGTTAGACCAGTGTTCAACGGCTTCTTCGTCTGTGGGGATAAGGTTTTGTTCATCCTTAAAAACAGTAGCATAAAGGCGGTCTTTAGGGAGTTTCCAAACTTCTGTTAGCAGCTCCCAGGCATAGGCGATGGCTTCTTTTTTATAGTAATCACCAAATGACCAGTTCCCCATCATTTCAAAAAAAGTATGATGGGTATCATCCTGTCCAACGTCGTCCAGGTCATTGTGTTTTCCTGCGACACGCATGCATTTTTGAGAGTTGGTTGCCCGGACATACTCCCGGTTATCCGTGCCTAAAAAAACATCCTTAAACTGCACCATCCCAGCATTGGTAAATAGCAAGGTGGAATCTCCTCCTGGTACCAACGAGGAAGAGCGCACAAATTTATGATCTTTGCCCGTAAAAAAATCAATATACGATTGTCTGATTTCATTTCCGGTTAGTTGGTTTTTTTTCATGATTGCACCTTAAAAGGGACTCTCCCGTAAATAGAAAACCCGGACTGAAGGATTGTCCGGGTGATCTTGATTAACAATAACATCAAACGCTGATCATAATAGCGAAAAGCTGCCCGGCTCTGATGGGTAGTCTGAGGCGGCTGCGCAGCCGAATAGGGCAGCCGCCTGGGAAGCAGCGGCCGGTGCTGGTACTACCTGGAACTTCAACCTATGTGTGATCTGTTTCATCGCTTGAATTATACTGGATAGTTTTCCCAGAAGCTAGTGTATTTACATTTTCAGGTGGTTTTATTAATCTGGAATAATACCCCTCCAGCCCCTATCATCTTTCGGGATCACATTTATTAGTAGGAGATATGGTAGAATTTTTATGGTTTATTTAGATTTACTTATGAATTTTTTCCTGGCTGACACCATCCGCTGGGTGAAGATTAAAGCCAGCATTATGGAGGATTGCTATGGACATGGGCAACTTAAGGCGGATTGTTCTTGATGTTTTAAAACCCCTGGAACCCAACATTGTCGATTTGGTCAGGAAAATTTCGACTTTGGACGGCGTAGAAGGTGTCAACATAACGATTTATGAAATTGACCATCATGTAGAAAATGCGAAAATCACGGTTGAGGGGGAACAATTATCCTATCAAGAGCTCAGTGACCTGATTGTGGAAAATGGAGGGGCAGTTCACTCCATAGATGAGGTTGCTGCAGGGAAGCGAACTGTTGAAGAAGTTGAAACCCACCAAGACTGAGAATGAAAAATAACCGCATCAGGTGGTCATCAATTCCTGAATTCCTCGAAGAAATCCAAACCTATAATCAAATAGTCGGGATCGCGGAAATCGCCAGACGATATTTTGCGATGAATGCTTTTGATGGTGTGTTGACCACCATTGGTGTCCTGGCAGGAAATTACCTGGCTGGTGTCAGAGATTTGTCTATCCCCATCCGGATCGGGATCGCAACTTCTATTTCGATGGGGATTTCAGGACTATGGGGAGCATATTTAACCGAAACCGCTGAACGGCAGAGAGAGTTATCAGAGCTGGAGAAAGTCTCATTAATTGACCAGAGTGAAACCTCCATTGGCAGAGCGTCCCGGTTTGCAGTGATTGTAGTGTCAGTTGTGGATGGATTAGCGCCTGCTCTGGCATCGATGATTGTGTTAATCCCCCTGTTTCTTGACCCTCTGATCCAGAATCCTGTCCTGAGCTATGCCTTATCGGGAGGAACAGCTTTACTCAGTTTGTTTGGAATGGGTTTATTCTTAGGCAAGGTTTCAGAAAAGAATCTGATTGGATACGGGGTTAAAACCCTTTTGGCTGGATTAGTGGCGATCGCTATCAATTTCCTGATTGGGGCAGAATAAACATTTTTCCTGACTGCAGACTCTTCCTATGAAAAAATATCTTTACTTCACTGTATTTATATCCGGTATGACAACCCTGGGGATTGAATTCGCCACCTCCCGGCTACTGGGCAGTGTTTTTGGAACCAGCAATCTGGTATGGGCAGCCATTATCGGACTGATATTAATTTACCTGACCGTTGGTTATTTTTTGGGTGGAAAATGGGCTGACCGACATCCGGAATTTAAGTATTTTTACACGATTCTGATTTGGGGAGCCTTTACAGCTGGGATTGTACCTTTTATCGCCCGTCCTGTTTTGTATGCAGCTGCAGATGCCTTTGATCAACTGCAGGCGGGAGTACTATTAGGTTCTTTTACCGCTGTTTTGGTTTTGTTAATTATTCCCATCATTCTCTTGGGAACAATATCTCCCTTTGCTATCCGGTTGGACCTGTCCGATTCTCGAAATGCGGGAAAAGTCTCTGGGCGGATTTATGCGGTCTCGACTCTGGGGTCTTTCCTGGGTACTTTTACTCCCGATTTACTGCTGATCCCCTGGTTGGGAACCCGGTTAACTTTTGTGGTCTTTTCCCTGTTTTTGATTATTGTGGGGTTGATCGGATTGGGATTATCCTCCGGTTGGCGGACAGTGGTGAAATGGCTCTGGATGCCAATTGTGATCATTGGCCTGGCAATAATATGGGGAAGTGGTCCAGTGAAAAAAACGGACAATCAAATCTTTGAAAAGGAATCATCCTATAACTATATTCAGGTGTTAGAAAATGACGGGTTCCGGTACTTACGATTAAATGAGGGCCAGGGTATTCATTCGATTTATCACCCGGAGCAGACAGCTTTTTGGGGTACCTGGATGCAGGTACTACCTGCGCCATTCTTTAATTCTCCTCCATTTACACCTGCAGATGTACAAAATGCTGCGATCATAGGACTTGCTGCCGGGACAACCGCCCGACAGGCAACAGCCGCTTTTGGACCGATCCCGATTGATGGCTTTGAAATTGATAAAGAAATAGTCAAGGTGGGGCAGGAATACTTTGATATGACCGGCGACAATCTGGACCCGATTACCCAGGATGGGCGGTGGGGATTGGCACAGAGTGAGAAACTGTATACTTTCATAAGTATTGACGCTTATCGTCCCCCTTATATTCCCTGGCACCTGACAACCCGGGAGTTCTTTGAATTGGTCTACGACCATCTCGATAATCGGGGGGCGCTGGTCCTCAACGTTGGCCGAACTCCTGAGGATGAAAAATTATTATCAGGATTAATTGCTACCATTCAATCTGTATTTCCATCGGTCTACGTGATGGATGTGCCTGGTGCATATAACTCGATAGTTTATGCAACAGTTCAACCCACGGAAGTAAAAAACCTGCAGAGCAACCTGGCTCTGCTTCTGAACACAGAGTCACCCGATCCGACTTTGGTTCAATCAATGCAAATAGCCCTCGATAACCTACGGCAGCTGCCAAGCGGGGGGCAGGTATTTACAGATGATAGAGCACCCATTGAATGGATCACAAACCAAATGGTCTTGAATAGTATCCTGACAGGCCCTGTAAATGTGTTGGAGGGAAAGTGACTAAAATCAATTTAGAAATAGGGATCAGGATTTTGGCCATCCTATCAGTTCCCATTGTTATTTGCGTAATTTCGATTTTATTTTTACTCAGTCCATTATTTATGAACCTGGAATATCGGCTGCCCCACTTTCCAGAAGACCGTTATGGTTTCACCTTGGAAGATCGACTAAATTTCGGAAATCAAACCAGGCGCTACCTGGTAACAGGGTTAACCCTGGATGATTTAAGAGAACTACAATTTGATACCGGGGATCCAATTTATGTTGAGAGGGAATTAAAACATCTGGAGGATGTTAAGATTGTCCTGCAGGCATTATTTAAGGTTTTCTGGGGAGCTGTAGTTGTTTTGGTTTTGGGCGGTGTGTATGCTAATTTCCGGGATTGGTGGGATGGTTTCCAGAGAGCTTTATCCTGGGGAGGCTGGCTGACCGCTGGTCTTCTGGTGATAATCACTTTCCTTTCCGTTGTCAGTTTTCAACAACTATTTGTCACCTTCCATCTTATATTTTTTGAGGGGGACAGCTGGCTCTTTTTATACTCTGACACATTGATTCGCCTTTTTCCTGTCCGCTTCTGGCAGGATATATTCCTGGTATTTGGTATTACCACCCTGGCAGGCGGCATCCTGCTCGGCTGGCTGCTGCCCAGGAAAAAGAGAAAAACCGCATAGGAATGGTGCCCAGAATAATAAAAGGGCAGTTGAATATGAACTGCCCTTTTTGGGTTTTTGAGAGGGAAAGTTAGGCTCCAAATTTTTTCAGCCGACCTGCGTGAGCCAGCGCCAATGACATGATTTCAACAGCCGGGAAAGTACCCAGCCCGCCTCTGGCACAGTTCCGTTCATTAAATGAGGTCTCGAGATCGGTGCGGTGAGTTTTAGGTGCCCAGAGTAAAAATGGTACTGGATGCCAGGAATGCGATTTTAATTCTGAAGGTGTGGAATGATCTCCAGTGACTATTAACACATCCGGGTTTAGACCGAGTAATATCGGGAGTGCCTGATCCACCTCTTCGATTATCTTTGCTTTGCCTTCCAGGTTGCCATCCTCTCCATAACTATCTGTTTTTTTAATATGGATGAAAAAGAAATCATCTTCATCCCAGTGTTTTTTCGCTGTCTTAAATTCGCCCGAGGCTCCCTGGCCAACATCTTCAATCACGTCCATGCCAACCAATCGGGATACCCCTTTGTACATGGGATACTCGGCGATGCACACTGCTTCCAGTTCATAAGCCTCTTCATAAGAAGGAAAACCGGGATCGGTTGCAAATCCTCGCAGCAAGAATCCGTTGGCAACTGGTTGATCTGCCAGCACCTGGTAAGCCATTTTTATCCATTGATTCATCAGGTCTGCTGCTTTTTTGGCATCCGGGACTTGTGCTTCCAGTTTAAGAGGGGGTACGCCTGTTTCCTGGGGATCTGTATCATTCAAAGCAGGGTGAAGATCTTTTCCTCGTATCACTATCACAAACCGGTATTCTTTAACCTGCCGGACTTCTACTTCAGCACCGGGGATTTGCACCTGGTTCAATAAGTTAATTATGGGTGCAGCATCCTGGTGTGAAATTCTTCCCGCCCGCCGGTCTGTGATATTCTGATTTTTATCAAAGGTGCATAAATTCCCACGGGCAGCGATATCACCTACCTTAACAGGAAGATTGATGCCTGCGGCTTCGAGCGCTCCGCGTCCGATTATATATTCAAGTGGTTCATAGCCGAAAAGCGCTAAATGTGCCGGGCCTGATCCGGGAGTGATACCGTATCGGATAGGGATGGTTTGTCCTAATGTGCCTTGTTCAGCCAGGCGGTCAAGATTGGGTGTGTGGGCATATTCCAAGGCTGATTTTCCATCAGGTGTTATAGCAATCCCGCCCAAACCGTCTAAGACAAGCAGGATGATTTTTGTGCCGTTGTTATCCAAGAGTGGCTTTAAATATGAATGTGGCATTAATCCTCCCACAAGAAAACATCTCCTCGCGTGAGTTCGGCGAGGAGACGTCTTGAGTGTTGATTGTTTTGATGATGTTAACGAATGACCTGTTCAGTTTCTTTATCAAAGATATGCATATTATCCATGTTAAAAGCCATGGTCACCTGGTCTCCCATTTTGAAGCTGGTGCGTGGGTCAACACGGGCAACGAATTCACTATCGCCGCTCTTGAGGAAGAGGAAAATTTCATTCCCCATCAGCTCTGTTAGATCCACAAGTGTATCCACATTTTGGGCAATGATGCGGGGAGGCGCAAAGTTCGGATCATGAATATCTTCTGGTCTCAAACCAAATACTACTGGTTTTCCCAGGTGAGATTTTAGAGTTGCCCGACGATCTTCGGGAACCTTAACTTCAAAGGAATCCGTTTTTACAACAACATCATCACCAACCTGGGCAAGTTCTGCATTAAAGAAGTTCATCGCTGGAGATCCAATAAAGCCAGCCACGAAAAGATTTTCCGGGCTGTCGTACAGGTTCTGTGGTGAATCTACCTGCATTAAAAGACCATGATTCATCACCGCAATCCGGCTTGCCATGGTCATTGCCTCGGTCTGGTCGTGGGTTACGTAGATAAATGTCGTTTCCAGCCGTTGGTGGAGTTTAGTTATTTCTGCCCGTGTTTGAACACGCAGTTTTGCGTCCAGGTTTGAAAGCGGTTCGTCAAGCAAGAAAACTTGTGGGTCGCGAACAATTGCTCGTCCCAGAGCAACACGCTGCCGCTGACCACCAGATAGCTGGCGGGGCTTTCGGTCCAGCAAGGTGGTAATACCCAAAATATCAGCGGCGTTTTGTACACGTTCATCAATTTGTTCTTTGGGGTAATTGCGGAGTTTTAACCCGAACGCCATATTGTCGTAAACAGACATGTGGGGGTAGAGAGCGTAGCTTTGGAAAACCATTGCGATATCGCGATCTTTGGGGGCAATATCGTTTACAACCCGATCTCCAATTTTCAGAGTCCCCTCGGTGATATCCTCCAAGCCAGCTAGTAGACGGAGAGCTGTGGATTTTCCACAACCAGAAGGACCAACCAGAACAAGAAATTCCTTATCTTCAATTTCAATATCCAGATTGTTGACGGCAACCACCTCGTCAAATTGCTTATACACATGATCATACGTTACGCTTGCCATGAAGCAATACTCCTTTCTATAGTCGGATCCAAAATTCTAAAAAATATTATACATCATGTCTGAGGAAAATTTCAAGGACTACCGGCTAAAAGAAATCAACCCAATTCTTAATTTAAGATTTCCTGAAGATAGTCTTTTAAGGAATAAGTGTAAATCTCAAAATTTCATTTTTTTGGATATCGGAAGTTTATCCCTTGTGATTTAACTTCTCTCAATATAGAATGATGTCATGCCGAAAGAGAACGTAACCCCGGTAAGGCGCCAATATCTTGATATTAAAAAACAATATCCGGATTCAATTATCTTCTTTCGCCTGGGAGATTTTTACGAAACATTTGATGAGGATGCCCACACAGTCTCTCGGGTGCTGGATATCGTACTGACTTCCAGAAGTGTTGGTAAAGGTGTCCGTGTACCGATGGCGGGCATACCCCACCATGCTGCTGAAAACTATTTATCCCGATTAATTGAACAAGGATATCATGTAGCGATCTGTGATCAGGTAGGCGATATCCCGGTGGACGGTTTAATGCCCAGGGAGGTTGTGCGAGTGATCACCCCCGGTACAATCCTAGAGTCCAGTTTACTGCCGGGTGATGGGAATAATTATCTGGCAAGTATCATTTTTGATGAGCTCCGGGCTGGTATTGCCTATGTAGATATTACAACGGGGGAATTTGCGGTTACAGAAATCCAGGAGAATCATATCCAGGACTTGGTGCGCTCCGAGCTCCTGCGGTTAAATCCTGCGGAAGCACTCATTCCAAATGATCAAGACTGGGAGGATGATGGCTTACCGATTCACTTTACTTCTTTTCCAGCTTGGCAATTTGAAGAAGGACGATGTGTTGATGTGCTTCAGGATCAATTCCAAGTGAAAACCCTGGAAGGGTTTGGCGTCCGCGGTTTGCCATATGCGGTTCGAGCTGCTGGGGCCATCCTACAGTATCTAAAACAAACCAGGCCAGATTCTCTTAAATTACTGACTGGGTTGAGTATTTACAGCCTGCAGGAGTTTATGACCCTTGATGCAGCTACTCGGCGTAATCTGGAATTAACAGAGACTATCCGGTCTGGTACTGCTGAAGGTTCGTTGTTAGGTATATTAGACCAGAGTATCACACCGATGGGGAAGAGGTTGATCAGACAATGGGTCAGTAAGCCTCTTCTGGATGTTGAGAGAATAAAAAAACGGCTTCAAGGTGTAACGGTCTTTTTTACCGATGGAATGCTTCGTGTAGAAGTTCGGGAAAGGTTAAAAAATCTGCAGGATTTGGAACGATTAAGCAACCGGGTCGCTGGGGGAACAGCTCATCCTAGAGATCTGGTAGGGATGCGGGATACACTGGCTCAGCTCCCAAATCTTCGTGGGTTATTCCCTAAGAAATTTAACAAGGGGGAATACCTGGGAAATTTGTTTAACGATTTTTCCCTTTGCTCCGATGCTTGGGAATTATTAAATTCCTCCCTTGTAGAGGATCCTCCCTCAATTCTTGGAAAAATTGGCATTATCAAGTCAGGATATTCTGAGGAATTGGATAACTATTTATCTTCCACAAAGGATGCCAGGGATTGGATTAACAACCTGGAATCGATTGAGAGGAAGAATACCGGAATTGAGACATTAAAGGTTAGTCATAACAAGGTTTTCGGTTATTACATTGAAGTCACTAAAGCCAAGACTGATCGTGTGCCAGAGTACTATATTCGAAAACAGACCCTGGTTAACGCCGAAAGGTATATCACCCCAGAACTGAAAGAATATGAAACTAAAGTTTTTAACGCAGAAGATCATATCAAGGAAATTGAGAGAAGGTTGTTTTTTGAGATCTGCGACAGGTTAGCGCTCCAGATAGATCGTCTGGTGAGCACCTCCCGTGTCATTGCCCACATTGATGTTTTAGCTTCCCTGGCTGAAACCGCTGCCAACCATGGGTATGTCTGTCCGGAGGTTGTTGATGAAGATATCCTGGAAATCAAATCAGGACGGCACGCGGTTGTTGAACAGACTTTACAGGGAACTAGATTTGTTCCTAACGATACAATTTTTGAAACTGGTGAGAGAATCCGGATATTAACCGGTCCAAACATGTCTGGGAAATCTACTTTTTTACGACAAGTAGCATTAATCGTATTACTGGCACAAATGGGAAGTTATGTGCCGGCAGACTCGGCCAGAATTGGATTGATTGACCGGATTTTTACCAGGATAGGCGCCCAGGATGAAATCCATGCCGGTAAATCAACTTTTATGGTAGAGATGGTTGAAACAGCCAACATTCTTAATCATGCTACCTCACGCAGCCTCCTGATCCTGGATGAAATTGGCAGAGGCACAAGTACCTATGATGGTGTATCAATTGCCTGGTCGGTTGTAGAGTATATCCACAACCATCCGGATAAAAGAGCAAAAACACTATTTGCGACCCATTACCATGAACTGACAGAATTACCTGAATTATTACCGGGTATCCGGAACTACAGAGTATCCGTGAGTGAAGCAGATGGGAAGGTGGTTTTTCTTTACAAGATTACCGCTGGCGGAGCGGATAAATCTTATGGTATTCATGTTGCTCAAATTGCGGGTATGCCGCCCACCGTTGTTTTACGGGCGGAAGAGATCATGCGGCTGCTGGAAGAATCATCCGGGAAAGCGGTTACGCTCGATCCAGAAACGCCGAAACAGATGTCCTTATTTCCAAGTACAAATCCCCTCTTAAAAGAATTGGATGCCCTGGATATTAATGAACTAAGCCCATTAGAGGCACTTAACCTGCTTTTCAGCTGGAAAAGAAGATACCTCACCGAGGAAGAAACGGAATCAGGCGATGAGGACTGATAAATAATTGAGTTTTGAGGATCTAAAAGAAAAGCTTCTGGAAAATAGGTTAAAACCCTTTAAACAAGACCTGAAATTGAAACACCTCTCAAGTTTTGGTGAACTGAACCCAAAAAAGCGGACCAAATAGAAACACACCCTGTGAGAGAATTAGAAACAGGAGGTGTTTTTGTTCGATCTCCAGCTGCAGGCGCTCCCTCATCCGTCCCCGGGTGAGATCATCTTAACAGACGCTACGGGAGACGGAAGTTATGAGCGTTGGTTACCGGGGGCAGACGAGGTCATCATACCTATCAGCCCAGCGAATGAATTCGCGGGCTGGATTCCATTAACTCAATATAATCAAGATAAGAAAATCTTGTCATAACCTTTTGGAAAGTCCCTCCCAGGAGGGACGTATTTCTCTATTCAGGTATAAAGCAATATTTCTTCAGATCTCAGGGTTAACAGAGATTAGCCCGCAGTTTTCCGCAGGACCCTGAGTGATATCGAAGGAAAACTGCCGGGCTTAATAAACCTGGTATTTAATCACAATTGTCCATTTGTTACTAATCGTGGGTGTTTAGAATGGTTTCCAATTAAGATATGGGATTCTGATATACTTTTGTGTTTAGACCTTGAATGCCAGAATTAGAAAGACCGAAGATCTGGCATCCATTGTGTCGTAATCTGCGCCCTCTCCGAGGGCTTGGCATAATCAACCAACCCAGTTTGCTTTTTATTGGATTCAGACAAAAACAAAACTGACGCCTTTAGAACTCAGACGTCAGTTATTTATAATTACCTCCTCAAGGGTTTTATTTATTTTTTTCGATAACCGCAACCACTTCAGGAAGATCGATTCCCAGGCTGGATAGTTTTTCCTTGGTGGGGATGCCGTTTTCTGTCCAACCTCTTCTTTTGTAAACGGCGTCAAGCAGCAGCTCATATTGATCTTCCCGATATTTCCGCAATTTTGCCATTTTCTGATCTGTGGATAATCCAGCAGGATCAATCCCAATTAATTCTTTTAACTGCTCATCATATCTATCCTGTCTGGACTCATATTCGTCTGCAGTTACAGGGCCCATTGCCCGGTAGGGGGGATAATCGTGTTCCTTTGTGCCAAATCCAACCCGGAGGTTAAAGACGCGCTGGAAATTGTATACCCGCTCTGATTGAGTGATCAAATCATCTGGTGAGACTTTCTCCCCTGTTACGCCTTCATACACCCAGGTGTAGTTTTCTACGTGTTCCGGGATTCTTTCCGGCTGCTGCTGCTCTTTATTGTTTATGGGCTTGATGTCATTCCAGGGCAATTTACATAACCCGTGCAGGCTGAACCAGGTCCGCCACATGGGGAAATAGTGCAACGCTTCCGCTTTTGCTTCAAAAGTTGGAAAATTCTTGTCGATTTGATCCATGAAAATCAGCCAGGCTTCGTCATGCTGGCCGCCTTTCAGAGCCATGCCATAACCGCCTTGCTGGGCAATAGATTCTTTGGTGATATATTCTGAGATCTCCATCCCCTTTACTTCCATCCCAATATCATGGAGAAAATCAGGATCACCATCAAATTTATCTGCAAAGTACTTTTTCATGTACCTTATCCCCTGGCCAACAATAACACCGAATCCCTCGCCTCTGGCCATTTGGTGCAGTAATTCCAACGCGCTTTCTGCGCTGCCCCAGGAGAGATCAAGCCCTCCCGTCCGTTCGAGATTGAGGATTCCTTCCTGGAAACATTCCATGCAGAACGCGACAGAATTGGCGAACGAGATTGTATCAACACCATATGTATCACAATAAAAATTCATCTCGATTATTGACTCAGGATCAAAAACGCCAATATTGGAACCCAGGCCTGCGGCGTTTTCATATTCCGGACCATCTACCAGGACTTTTTCACCCGCATGAGGACCTGTTTTTAATTCAAAACCATCCACCGCGTGCGAGCAAGCCATTGTGCAACCCAGCCAGCAGCTGTCCATTCTCTTATCTTGAGTAAATGCTTTTTGCCAGGTAGTGGAATCAATATTAACATGATCGGGATGAGCACCATAGCGGAAATTATGCACGGGTAGAAGATCAAAGTGGTTCATGATTTCGACCAGGTGGGCAGTCCCTATTTCCCGCATGTTATTTTGCTGCTCGTCATATTGGGTGATTTCCTGGTTGATTCGTTTTCCCGCTTTTCTGATCAGGTCTGGTTTTGCCGGATTGTTGCTGGAGCCGGATATGCCGCTGAACCGGACCACAATACCCTTGAGATGTTTATCCCTGAATACTCTGCCTGAACCGCCTCTAGCTGCCTGTTTCACCCTGACCTCTTCCCGTTTCGGGTCGAAGAAACTAATATTTAGTCCGGCGTATCGGATATAGTTCGCGGCCTCTCCGCTTGTGACTACAGAGACATTCTTCCTATCATTTTTATCCTTGGCATACATCTCAGTCAAGATTCCTGCCAGGGGATAGGTGTTGAGCATCTCACCAGGGGCTTTTTCAATCCGGATTTCCTGGGCATCTCCATCGATGACAAGGATAGTATCCTCGGCTGCTTTCCCGGTTATTTCCAGGGCATCAAAACCAGAGAATTTCAAAAAGGGAGCAAAAAAGCCGCCACCATTGCTGTCAATTACTGAATTTGTCAGAGGGGAGAGAGTCACCACGGTGCTCTTTCCCATTCCCGGATAGGCAGTCGTTCCGCATAGCGGACCATTGGCGATAACAAGAGCGTTCTCGGGATCATCCCAAGTGGTTTTTTCGGTGATTGCATTCCACAGCAGCCAGAGAGCAAATCCGCGCCCACCAGTAAATAAATCCTTCATTTGCCCTGTTACCGGTTTTTCCTCAATTGTGTTCTGGGTAAGGTTGATGTGCAGGGTTCGATTGGCGTATCCCCGTTCCACCGCTTGTTTTTTATAGGTGTAGGCTGCCATGAGCTGGTGGCTTTGTTGATAATCAATATTTGTCATTTCCGTTTCCCTCCGCAAGGATTTACTATATTTCTTACTTATTATCTTGATCAAGTCATCAGAAATTATACACCTAATTAAAATGATAACTGTCCTGCTTGATTTGGAAAATGACAGGATCACTCAGTGCGGGTTTATAAAACTTTTAAAAAAGTCTAAATTTTATTAAGTGATTAATTAAGAATACTAAGTCTCATATAAAGAATCTTAATATCTCACCATAATCCACACCCTATCAGGGGCAAAGAAACTATTGCGTATATCAATGTTTTCGTTTAGAATCAGAGGACTGACTCAAGGCAGAACTCCTGAGAACAGAGTAGTTCTTGGGCTGGATGAGAGATGTTTAAAAAGCAGATCCGTATCATTATTTTTTTGCTGATAGTGGGGATTCTCTCTTCCTGCGCGGGTAACATTGGAAATAGTTCCACGTATTACCTGGTTGACCCGCGATTCAGTGATCTGTATCAGCATCTCCAGGGGGAAGAAATTCTTGGTCCCCCGATTTCAAACAAAAAATATGTTGCTGGGTCAAACCTGGAAAAACAATACTTTGAAGGGGCTGTTCTGGTATATGACCCTGACAATTCCCCCCGCTACTACCTGGATCCAGTGGGGATAGATGCGGGATTTTCAGATCTGCCCAATAATAATCCTGAAAATCCGGCTGTAAGGTATCTGAACGGGTATGTTATTCCCTTGGAATTTTCTCGATTTTATGATCGGATGGGGGGGGAACGATGGGTTGGGCAGCCGCTCACCAGAGCCAGATTAAACCCGGAAAAGAACACTATCGAGCAATATTTCGAAAACATGGGTTTTTTCCGTTTTGTAGATGATCCACCGGGAATTGTACATCTTATGCCTTATGGCCTTTGGAAATGTGCTGGAGAATGCTCCATGTACCCGGGGATAGAAAACGCCGGTATCAGCCGATCAGACCCTGAAGATATTCAATCTCCTTTTGGAGAAGCCATATCCCGTTTTGGAACCCAATTCACAGGGAATGCGATCTCAAATGCTTTCCGGGCCGGAGATGGCAAGGTTGAGCAGATTTTCCAGAATGTGGTCCTCTTTGAGGATTCCGGCAACCCATTAGGTGTTTCCCTGCGTCCGATTTCCTCCCTGCTGGAGCTGGATCGCGATCCGTATCAGTCATATCAACAAGGCGCTGAGGATTATTTCCGGGAAATTGAATCCGGAACAGGGTTTTATATCCCCAGCTACTTTATGGATTTTATCGACCGTTATTTTGGATTTGGAATATCCGGGGAACCAATCTCCAGCATGAAAGAGATCCGGGATGGCGTCAATCAACAATGTTTTGAAAATTATTGTCTTTTGTATGATGCTCTGGCCGATGCTGGTCAGCAGGTCAGAATTCTCCCCTTGGGACAGAAATACAAAGATTCCTTCTACCAAACAGTAAAAAAACCCGCAATCGAAACCCAATCCAAGAGAAATATCCAATTGGATATCTGGGAACAATCTCCCCAAATTTCCTCTTTGGAATCTCAGCAGGTAGGCGCTTGCATCCACGATTCTGAATCTCCACTGGTGGGTATTATAGCGGTGTTGACCATTACCGCCGCGGATCAGGGAATCATAACTTATCCATTTGCCCCGACAGACTCAGGAGGCTGTTCATTCTTGGAGCTGGATCCGATTCAGGCTCAAAACGGCACAACGATAGACTATCAAGTTTGTTTTCAGGGTATCGATGGACAGGATTACTGTAAAAAAGACAGTTATCTGATTTGGGGCAATACCGATCAGGTTCTCACAGCTGTTCCAGCACAGGAGGAAGGCGGCGTAGATCCAGTCGGAGATGGGGGTTTTATCCTGGATACCTGGGAATTGTATCCCCAAATCTCTTCCGCTGAGAACCAGGAGATTGGCGCTTGTGTTCACAAGGAAAATGTTCCCCAGGGGAACATGGACTCTGAGCTTATTATTGAAACTCCTAATTCAGGAATGATCAGTTATCAAAGCACCCCGACCGATGGGGGGGGATGTTCATTCTTCAAGGTAGACCCTGTGGATGCAAAAAATGGGGAGACTATAGCATACCAGGTTTGCGTTACAGACCTTGCGGGAGAAAAACATTGTAAAAGGGATAGTTTCCTGATCTGGGGTAACCCCTGATCCTGTTTTAAATCGATAAAAATCGACTAGTGAACGTTCTAAGGGTAGATCGAGCTAATTATTAGTTTCTAGGCAAATCGGTTTTATCTTCCTAGATAAACACATCGAGTAACAAAATAACCCCAGAAAATCATCTTTAGTTTGGTGCCTAAGATGATATCTGGGGTTTATATTAAGACTATTCTTATTTTCTGGGGTTATACCGGGGCCAATGTACCGGCGAAAATCTGCCAAGCGAGTAGGGTTTTTGCCACCAGGCTTAGGACAATATATGCCCGTTCACCGAAGAGATAATTCTTCCAGGGTCCGATCTTTTTGTACTGCAGGTACATATTGACAGCAAAACTGTTAAAGAAAAGGAACAGAGAGATAATGATCGCATAAACGAAGCTGGGAGGTTTTGCATCATTAACCACAGCACTGCCGTACAGGTTTACCAATATTGCAATCCAGGGAATAATGCCTGCGATGGAACCGTATATGAAGGCTGTCCAGCGGGGTTTTTCCCGCTTTTCATTATCAAATTCCATCATAATCCCAAACAAGTTCATTGAGGCGTTAATGCCAAATAAAACGATCAGACTGATTAAATCCCAGATACCCACCAGCATAGCAATCAGTACAATCATCAAGGAAGAACTGAAAGCATATTCGTAAAAACGGATAGGGTTCATTCCTTTTTTAAGATTCTCTACGTATTTATTGTAGCCAATAGAAGAAAGGTAAAAGTGTGCAACCGCCGAGATTAATAAAAAAGCTCCTACAGCGGGCCCAAAACGGAATTCAGTGATCAGATCTAATTTGGGTTCAAGAGCGAATTTTTCGATGTTGAATGTTAAAAATGTTGCATAAACTGGATAAGTGGAGTCGTTGCTGAGAACGACCATCAGCGTACCCTGGATGAGGTGCAAGATGCCCATAATGATATTAAAGCGTCTTAACTTTGGAAAAGATAATTTATTTGATATTACAGCCTCAGACATAGTTGCCTCCTAGGGATAATAAAAGTCACCCTTGATTAAATTTATCGTACCGGTTAAGCGCGGTTTTGTCAAGTATATTGACAAAATATTAACATAATATTGACAAAACAATAAGGAAGAGGTACACTTTGTTGTAAATCATTAACTGGCGAGCTGGAAAAAGCGCCCAGTTTAGGAGAAATAAATCCACTTCCTCCGAGGGGATTATAACATCATGACAGAGAAGAAAATCAAAGCTACATTCAACCTTGGCGCAGTTATTCAGGAAACCGGTATTAAGCCCGACACACTGCGAGCCTGGGAAAGAAGGTATGGACTCCCTATGCCAGAGAGGACAGAGGGAGGTCAACGCTTGTACTCTGAACGTGATATAAAAACAATTAAATGGCTCCTAGAGAGGCAGCAAGAGGATATACGGATTGGGGGGGCAGTCCATCTTTGGAATGAATTAATCGCCGTTGAGGAGGACCCATTTATAGAATACCCTTTGGTAGAGACATTTCAGGATCAATCATTCAATCATAGTCAGTTAAACGCTAATAATAAAGAGGAGATATTGGTTCATGTGAGGGAAACCTGGATTGATGCAGTTCTTGGCTTTCATGAAGAAAAAGCGCACCAGGTATTATCTGACGCCTTTGCCCGTTTTAAATTGTTAGATGTCTTCGAGGAAGTGCTCATCCAAGGGCTGTCAGATATCGGTCAGGGTTGGTTTAAGGGAGATATTTCTGTACAGCAAGAGCATTTTGCCTCAAATCTGGCAATTCAACGACTGCATGGTTTAGTTGAGGCTTCTCCTCCTCCAATTAGACGGAAAGTGATTACTGTTGCATGTCCGCCCAGAGAAGAACATCTTCTACCTTCCTTATTGATCACCCTCTTACTTCGCCGGAAAGGGTATCCAGTAATTAACCTGGGCGCTAATGTGCCTTTCCAGGATTTAGAAAAATCACTCCAGTCCACAGGATCCCGTTTGATCATCTTCCCGACCCAAACCTTAGAAACGGCTGCTTCATTAGTTCCCATAGTACACAGTTTGGTTAATTCAGGTTATATAGTGGGTTTTGGTGGGAGAATATTTTCAATTTTTCCTGCTCTGACCAGTCTCATCCCCGGACATTTCTTGGGAAATAAAATATCAGAGCTGTCTGATACGATTGAACAGGTGTTAAGAATCAAAACCACCGGTAAGGGGGAAGAAAAACCTCCTTCAGCAGAATATGAGCAACTTATAAGTCAATATAAAGCAATTGAATTAAAGGTCTGGGAAGACATCAATCAGCGGGCTTCTGATATCGGACTTTCGAAAGATCAAATACATTTTGCCAATCAGCATATAAATATGGCTATTCTTGCTTGCCTTGTATTTGAGGGTTTTGAATTTCTATGGGGGGAGTTAATTTGGTTATATGGATACCTTCACAATAGACAGTTATCAGTGGATCAACTGGCAGCATATTTTTCCCTGGTTGAAAACATTACTGCTGATTATTTGAAGGACAATCAGAACCTGATCTCAAAGACCATTCGTGCAGCCCGGGAAGGAAGCTTGGTTAATGGCTTTTCTGGTAAAAAGCATCATTAAATCCAGATCATTGAAATGAGAGCCACTTTTCCTTTAATGGAGTTCACTGAATAACTGGACTTCATCAATCGGCGGACCAAGGCTATAGAGAATTAGATCAAAAGTGATCCTTCCCCCTGCTTGAAGTTCCTCGCTGCTGACCCATTTTCGGATCCCTATCACTTCTTCATCAGAATATGCTACTGCTGCAACCCAGACCTTATTCTCAGGAGACAGCGCTTCCGGTAAATTAACAGTACCGGTAATGCTGGCAATTTTTTTACCGCTGCTGTACTTAATGACTGGACCTGCTATTTTGGTAAGATTTGATTCCCGTTCAGAGAGGAGAGAAGTTATTAAAACAGCAGATACCTGGTATTCATCAGGAAGTGGTGGGGAAATATATACTGCAGCAGGGATTTTCTGGTCCGGAAAGAGATAATCCAGGGGTGGAATGGCAACATAACTCTGGACCAGTATATGCTCCCCATCATATAGATTGATGGCTGCTGATATATTTTCCAGGCTGTGGTTCTGGTTATTATGAATGATTGAGAAACACCACATCCCGCCATCATTTGTCAACCGGCATGTTGGATCACCTATCGAGACCGGGTAAGGAGTTGGTGTGGGAACTGACAAACCTTCATCTCCATTAAAGGGGATATTTAATTCGTTACCTATGGTGAGAATACTGGTGTCTATTCCAGGATTAGCGGAAACCAATTTGTCCAGTGAGATATTATATTTAAAGGCAATTCCGTAAAGAGTATCACCTGGTTGAATGGCGTGTTTAAACGGCGTTGGACTCGGTAAGATTGGTTGTTCTGTTGGGATGATAAACGGGGTGGATGTTATTGAAGGTGTTATTGTGATCACCTGATACGGGGTCTGGGGAGCGGAGATCTGTTGCGTTGTGGGGGAGGGAAGGGATATTTCGCTTGCACAACCAGCGGTTGAGAGTAATGAAATTATCATCCAGTTCAGGAATTTCCCTTCTTTTTTCATGTGAGCATTATACCCTCTCTTGTCCGGTAGAGAGGCCTGTGCTACACTCTGGTTATGCCGCGAAAATAATACAGGGTCATTAATGGCAGAAGACAAACGGTATATCCTGGCAAAATTAGCCATAGAGCAGGGTGATCGATTTCAGGCTAAAGCCTTATTAACAGAACTCCTGAATGAAGATCAAAACAACATAGAGTACTGGCTCTTAATGAGTATTGTTGTAAACTCAAAAAAAGAGCGAGTATATTGCTTAAAGAAAGTGATAGCCCTTGATCCCAGGAACCCGGATGCACGATTGGGTTTGATCTTATGTGGTGCCCTGGATCCGGGGGATGTCCAACCTGCGGTAATTAAAAGAAGAGATTGGTCAAGAGAGCTCGAAGATCTCCACAAGAGAGAGAAACCCAAAAAAGTACCTAAAAAAAGCAAATATAACTATAAGCGATTGCTTCCCCTGGCGGGGGGCGCGGTGATAATCTTATTGGTGTTGTTCTTCACCGGGAAACTTATCCCGGGACAGAGATCCATTTTTTCACCCCGGTTGACTATCACTCCCCTAACCTGGACACCATCCGTTGATCCCGGACTGATGGAGCGCCTAACCGGTACACCTAATCCAATACTTCAGACACCAATTGGTCGTGTTTTGGATAACCCATATACTCCCACGCCAGTTTATATGATTACACCCCATCAAGGGTATGGAACCTATGAAACCGCTTTAATTGCCTACCGACAGGGAGATTTTGAAACCATGCTTACCTATATGAACCTGACAGCGGAGCAATTGGAGACTGCTGACATTGTGTTTCTGGTTGGGGAAGCATTAAGAAATCTTGGAAGATATAACGAGGCAGGTGAGCAATATGAACGCGCAATATTCCTCGATCCTGCATTTGCCCCTGCATATTACGGACGAGCCCTCATATCGCAGGTTATTGATCCTGGAATCAATATTGTTCAGGATCTGGATCAAGCCCTGTTGTTGGATACTGAATATGGTCAGGTTTATATTGAGCGGGCGAAATATTATCTGGAGCAGAGGAAGTATCAGCTTGCCTATCAGGATGCAAACCAGGCTGTTCAATATTTACCTGGATCTCACCTGGCCCACCTCTATCGCGCTCAGTCCTTGTTTGAGTTGAACGACTATGAAGAAGCTGCGAAATCAGTTGAACTTGCTTTAGAACTGGATATTAACCATATTCCTACCTATCTGGTTGCAGGAAGAGTTAACCTGGAGCTTGGTAATGCACAAGAAGCTGTCGATTTGTTAACCAGATACGCCCCCTATGTCCCAGATAAAACCTGGCACTTTTATTATTCCTTGGGCAAAGCCTACTATTTAATTGGCAGTGACCTTAATCAAGCGGATCACCTGCTCAACCAGGCAAGGTCAATGGGAGGAAGAAGCAGTGATCTATACCTGGTCAGAGCCCAGATTTTTTTGGCACAAGGGGACTTAAGAAATGCGGTATCCAGCGCCTTTACTGCCCGTAATCTGGACCGGGGGGACTTGGCGGCAAATTTATTTCTAGGAAAAATTCTCCTGGAAGATGAACAATTTTCTCTCAGTTTGGTTTACTTGAACAAGTCGGAACAATTATCCCGAAGTGAATGGGATTTAGCGGAGGTTTATTATTGGAGGGCATTGGTCGAGGAAGAGTTGGACCAATTGGAGCAGGCTTTAATCGATTGGCAGAATCTGCTAAACCTCCCGCTAGCCTATGTGCCTGATGAGTGGGAAATTGTTGCCGCTCAACGATTATTGCCAACGGCCACTCCAACCGCAACTCTGACTCCTACTCCTACGGAAACACCCACGAATACCTTGACCCCAACGCCAACAAACACGCTGACTGAAACGCCAACGATCACACCAACACCGACGATCACACCGACAGCAACACCAACAATCACACCGACTGCGACAATCACCCCGGTGTTATCCCAGACACCTGACCTCACCGCGATTGTAACACCTTGACCAGCAGGGGAAAGCACTCCCTACTCCCCAGGCATTTATAATAACAAAATTGGTATCCCTTGCTATTCCCGTTTGGTAGTACTATAATGCTCGATGGTTATTTGATTGTGGTGGACCCCCCACATCAAGGTGATTTATGCCTATCTATACATATCGGTGTGAGAATTGCGGTGTTCAATTTGAGCGGAGACAAAAGTTTAGTGATGAACCTTTGACAGTCTGTTCGGAATGCCAGACGGAAACTTTAAGGAAGGTATACCTGCCTGTGGGCATCGTTTTTAAGGGAGCAGGCTTTTATGCCACGGATAATCGCTCACCATCTGGCCGGGAATCCAGGCTGCCAGAAGACCAAACTGGTGGAGATTCTGAAGTCACTCCAACTGATAAAAAAGAGAAAACAAAGACCAAGAAGACAGAAAAAGTAAAATCCAAATCAAATGAAGAATAGAGAAAATTCTATTAAATATTTAAAACTCCCCGGATGGGGAGTTTTTTGTTTTTAATTGATTGTTTCTATGCTGTAAATGTTTAGTTATATTGCCAGAGAGGTGAAGTATCCTGCGATGGCATCCGGGGTAATGGAGTGAAATTCTCTGGGAGAGAACCATTAAATGATGATCAGTGGAACAGGCGTAAATACAAGGAAAAAAATAACCAATCCAATTCTGGCTACGATTTTTCTCCCAGGATCGAGGTCAGTTATCTCATCCAGGGGTTCTGCCCTCATTCGGCCGAGAAACAGGATCAGAAAAGCCCATAACCACCAGCCTGACCACATAAATCCAAGGATGACCAGGATAACCAGAATTACTGGCCGAATCCGTTTTGATTTCTCACCAAACAAACTATAAATCAAGTGACCACCATCAAGCTGCCCTGCGGGAAGAAGGTTTAAAGAGGTGATTAATAAACCAGCCCAGCCTGCCCAGGCAACTGGATGAATGAGTACATCCATACCACCTTCGGGGTGGGGAAGACCTGTAAAGAAATAACGGATCCAGTAGAGAACAGGATGGATGCCCTGGAAAGATGCTGGAGCAGGAAGCCATGATCCATGAATGAGATATTTTAACCCCAGGTAGAGCAGGGAGTTGCCCTCAAACGCAAAATCATCAGGAAATACTGCCGGGAGCGTATCAACCGTCGAGAGGGATAATCCCAGGACCAGGACCGGAATGGCGATGATTAAACCTGCAATTGGACCGGCCAAGCCAATATCGAGTAAAACTTTTTTGTTTTTTGGCGGTTCAAGCAGTCGAATAAAGGCGCCCATGGTTCCAAAGGGACTGAGTGGGAAGGGGATAAAAAATGGCAGAGTAACTTTTGTTTTGTGATATCGGGCAGCAAAGTAGTGCCCGAATTCATGGGCTGTTAAGATACTTAACATGCTGACAGCAAATGCAATCGACTGTCCGAGATTTCCCTTGATGTGAAACCAGATAAGTGAAAGATCTGTTGTTAGCGGTCCTGTGTATGAGGTGTAGATTCCAGAAAAGATGATGCTAATAAAAGTGATAAAAAACAGTATGATATTTGAGGTATTTTTTTGAGGTTTTGGCTGGAACAAGCCTTTCCTGAGATATACCTTGTGTTTATCGTCAACTGCTCTGAAAAGGGGGGTGAGTTGATGAGGTCGGAGAGCTTGGGAAGCGAACTCGTAAGCTTTTTCTGATGGTTGGTTTAATTCACCTTCAAAGACAATCAAATGGTCATCCTGGGTTTTTCCCAGAGTCATTTGAGTAATGGTCATGATCTGTTCGATAATACCGACCAGGATCTCAGTTCTGGATTGGGTTTCGTGGGTGGTTTCTGATTGACTCATAATATAAAAGATAAGATAAACGAATAAAAGGCGGGAGTGAATGGGAGTCGAACCCACCGCGGCTCGCATTACGACCCGCCACCGATTTTGAAGACCGGGGAGCCCACCGGGACTCAACCACCCCCTTGAATGAAGCAATTATAACATTTATAAAGACAATTTATCGAAGGGGTAAAAGCAGTATGCTGGAAAACTGCTGTTGCGAAACTCCCACCTGAAGAGAGCTGTGGATGCTGGGCATAAAAGAAGTTAACTTGAGAGAGATTTTTGTAATAAAATATACATAGTTCATTTAAATAGGAAGATCACGCCCTTGTTTTTTTACCAGGGTTTGGTTGAGATGGGAAAACCTGTTATGGAGATAAGTAAAAAACAACAAAACTTTGCGATTATGGGAGTTGGGGGATTTATTGCCCCTCGCCATCTTAAAGCGATAAAAAATACTGGAAATAACTTAATCGCAGCAGTGGACCCTTTTGATTCAGTGGGTATCTTGGATAAATATTTTGATGATGTAAAGTTTTTTACAGAGTTTGAACGATTTGACAGGCATTTGGAAAAAATCCGCAGGGAAAAACCGGAGAACAAGGTTGATTTTATCAGCATCTGCACTCCTAATTATTTGCATGATGCGCACTGCCGTTTAGCCTTGAGGTTAGGGGTTAACACAATCTGTGAAAAACCTTTAGTGATCAATCCCTGGAATCTTGATCAGCTTGCCGCCTTGGAAGCAGAAAGTACGGGAAAAATTTATACGATGCTGCAGCTCAGAATGCATCCGGCGTTATTAAAGGTTAAAGAGAAAATTGACCGGGACTCTACAAAGAACCAGCATGATGTTGAAATTACCTATATCACTTCCAGAGGTCCATGGTATTTTAATGCCTGGAAGGGAGTGCCAGAAAAATCTGGGGGGATAGCCACAAATATTGGAATTCATTTTTTCGACATGATCCTCTGGATGTTCGGGGAAGCTGGAGATAACAAGGTTTACATGGATAAAAATGACCGCATGTCCGGGTATGTGGAATTGGAAAAAGCCCGGGTTCGCTGGTTTTTGTCTGTGAAAGCCGATGATCTGCCCGAGTCGATTGACAGAGAGCCAGCGAAGACATTTCGCTCGCTAAAAATCGATGGTGATGAGGTCGAGTTTTCAAGCGGGTTTACGGATCTGCACACAGATGTTTACCAGAAGACCCTTGCTGGGAAAGGATTTGGTATTCAGGATGCCCGGCCCTCAATCGAACTGGCTTACCGGATAAGAAATTCGGAGGTAAGCCCGATTGATGCCCTGGCTCACCCATTCATGAGGAAATGAAAATTCTATGCAGGAAATTTTTATTCACCCGTCAAGTTATGTGGATGATGGGGCACATATTGGTGAAGGAACAAAAATCTGGCATTTTTGCCATATTATGCCTGCGGCAGTTATAGGCAAATTCTGTTCCCTGGGCCAGAATGTTTTTGTGGCTTCCCGGGTGAAGATCGGAAATCACGTCAAAATTCAGAATAATGTATCTGTGTATGAAGGTGTAATTCTAGATGATTATGTATTCTGTGGGCCAAGCATGGTTTTTACTAACGTAAAGACACCCCGGTCTGCTTTTCCCCGCAATACCAGCAGCGACTACATCACTACCCATGTTAAATATGGCGCGACAATTGGCGCCAACGCCGCCTTGGTTTGTGGGATATCTGTTGGTGAATGGGCTATTATCGGAGCCGGAGCTGTTGTGACCAAAGATGTTCCAGCATACGCTGTTATGTTGGGTGTCCCTGCCGCCCAATCCGGATGGGCCTGCCGATGTGGTGAGATACTTGTCCTCGAAAATACTGGCAGCCAATGTTCTGCATGCGGCTGCAGATATCAACTACGTGATGCAAAAACCCTCCTATTTGTGGATGAAAACTGATGGAAAAAATCCCCATGCTTGATCTGGACCCGGAAATTTCCCTGTTGTGGAACGAACTAAATGCAGCTTTCCAACAGGTCTTAAAACATGGCAGATTCATTATGGGACCAGAAGTCCAGGCATTCGAAGACGCTGTGGCCGCTTATCTAGGTGTAAAACATGCCGTTGGCGTAAATTCAGGAACTGACGCTATAACCATAGGATTAAAATCTCTTGGAGTAGGCACCGGGGATGAAGTAATCACCACAGCTTACAGTTTTTTCGCCACGGCTGAATCGATCAGCTTATTGGGCGCGAAACCGGTCTTTATAGACATTGATCCGATAACGTTTAATATTGATCCAAGATTGATTGAACGGGCAGTCACAGACCGCACCAGAGTGATAATGCCGGTCCATCTTTACGGTCATGCTGCAGCCATGTCAGAAATCATGGAAATCGCTGATAGACACAAACTCAAGGTGCTGGAAGATACTGCCCAAAGTTTTGGAGGAAGATACCGGGAAGACAAACTTGGAACGCTGGGAGATATTGGAGCCCTGTCTTTTTTTCCTTCCAAAAACCTGGGGGCTTTTGGGGATGCCGGTATGCTAGTCACCAATGATGATGATGTTGCTGAACTCGCCGGCATGCTCCGCAAACACGGGGCAAAGCGGAAGTATGAAAATGAAATGGTAGGGTTTAATTCCAGATTGGACAGCATTCAGGCTGCATTGTTGAATGTGAAGCTCCCCTATCTCGATTCATTTAATGAAGGAAGGCGTCAAGCAGCAGCCCGCTATGACGAATTACTGGCTGATATTCCCTGCCTTGGTGTGCCGGTTGAGGTCCCTCCGGCTTATCATGTTTATCACCAGTACACCATCCGGATAACCGGCGCAGATCGAAACGAAGTCAAAGCCGCGCTGCAGGAATCGGGCATCAACACAATGGTATATTATCCGATCCCACTTCATCAATTGCCTGTTTACCGGGAAATGGGTTGCGAATTTCCCGTCAGTGAACTGGCGGCTCAGCAGGTGTTAAGCCTGCCTCTCTGGCCCCAAATTTCAAGTGAGACTCAAACCAGGATTGTAAAGAATTTACACAGTTGTATTTCAGGGAAAGAATCAGGTAATTGAATTGGAAAAGCACAGTAAAAAAACACAACTATTCCTGGAAATTCCGGAGGCTTTTTATGAACAGCTGGATCGGTTCTCTCAGGTAACCCTTTTTCACCAAAAACCCTGGCACAATTTTCTGAAAAAAACATTTGGCTGGCAGGTCAGTGCCCTAGTTTGTTTTAAGAATAGGAACGAACTGGGTTTCTTCTTGCCATTTATATCCAAACGGCGTTTCGGCAAATCGATAAATATTTGTTTGCCCTTCAGCCATCAAATTGGTCCTGCTTATGAGCCCGATTTTCCTCCAGGAGCCATCACCCTGGAGGAATACGGCCCTGGGATGGAAATTCATGACAGGGTTGTACATGAATACGGTCAGTATCAGGAGAACTATTTCCTGAGCATCCTTGAGCTGTCGAAATATGCAGGAATTGATGAGCTGTTTTCAGCGTTCAACGAATCCAGCATCCAGCGCAAGATCAAAAAAGCCCAAAAATCATCTCTGGGGATTGTCAAGGGCTTTGATCCGGATCAGCTTGACGAATTTTCCCGTCTGCAGTCGTTAACCAGGTGGCGGCAGGGATCACCAACTTATCCGGCGATGTTTTTCAGGAATATGGCGGAAGAGCTTGGAAAAGCTGGGCAGATCCAGTTATACCTGGCTTTTCTGGAGGGCAGAGCAGTGGGCGGAACGCTGTTTTTGTATGACAGGAATCAAGGGTTTTACGGCTATGGCGCCTCTGTAAATGACCGCGAGGTTTGGAAATTGGGGGTAAACCAGCTTACAATGTGGGAGGCCATCAAAGATGCCTTTCAAAAAGGCTGCACCAGGGTGGATTTTGGGAGAACGCCCAGCTCTCATTTAAACTTGTTAACCTATAAAGAAAAATGGGGTGCGGTCAGCACGCCATTAACATATACCTATATCGGCCACAATAACAAAATCCATTTGATCAGTAGGGATTCTGCCTTGATAGACTCTGGCAGCCAAATCTTGAGAAGGATGCCCTATCCGCTGTTCAGGGTTATCAGTCCTATCTTATTAAAACAGGCAATCTAATATGTTTGATTTATTCCGCCGCCTAATGCTGGCAATTCAAAAGACCTTTAATAATTTTGATCCATCGGTCAAAACGCGATTTTCAGACGAGGAGAGTCTAAGCAAGAATCCACCAATATTTATCATTGGTTCTCCCCGGGCGGGATCAACGCTCCTTTTCCAGGTACTTTCAGGACAGTTCCAGCTATCATATATTTCAAATATCATGGCTGCATTTCCCTCCCTGATGGTTAGGTTGCTACAGTTTTTTCCATCCGCAGCCCGCGGTTATACAGGAGAGATCAAGGAAAGCAGGTACGGCTATATCCCCGGTATCTTCAGCCCTAATGAATCCGGAAAAATTCTGGCCAAGTGGTTGGAGGATAGCCAGGATCCAAATCATGATATCTATGTAAGAAGGACTTTTGCGGCCATTACCAACCTGAGCGGCTGTCCAATGGTGTTTAAGAATCAAAACCGGCTGACGGTTAATATTGATCGGCTGGAATCTATCTTTGATAATGCCAGGTATATATCAATTGAACGGAATCCTCTTTACAACGCCCAGTCTTTATTAATCGCCCGCCGAGAGGTCCTGGCTGATGATCAAGCCTGGTTCAGCGCAAAACCACCCGGTTACGAGAAACACTTGGACAAAGATCCCTATTTTCAGGTTCTCTGGCAGGTCCTGTCCCTCCAAAAAATCGTAGAAAAGGTGCGACTTCGGATCCCGGAAGAGAGGTTCATCACCCTTGATTATGAGGAATTTTGTGCTAATCCGGGGCTGATCCTCAAACAAATGGGGCAGAAGTATAATCTTTGCTGGAGAGCAGGTTCTAACCCAGATGCTATTAAGCTGACAGCTTCCAAAAAGATCAAACTGACGGATGAGGAATGGATACGCCTGACAGAGACTTACCAGGAGATCAAAAAATCAGCCCTGTTTGAGGAATAGCCGGGTGGAGAGGCTAAATTCCAGAAAAGGTGTCCAAAATAATTATTTACAAAATGGTTATATGAACCTTCCAGGTCCAGACGGGTTATGATAAAAAATCCGGTCAGGGATCAATCCAGAAATCCAACATCCGGAGTATATTATCAACTAAAGCCTCGGTTACCATGTTCCAGAACTTAATCGTCGTCCGTCTTCTATAAGGATATAATTTCCCAGATGAATGATAAACCATCCCGGTGGGAAACTCTGCTCGCTCGCCTGCCCATTAACGAATTCAGCATAGATGTATTCTGGAATGTACTCAGCTTGCTTGTCCTCGCCCTGGGGGGATTTCTAGTGAATGCCTTGGTAGTTTATTTTGAAGGTGAGGCAACTCTGGGAGTTTTTAACCAGGTTTTTGCTGTTTATACGATTGCTTCCCAAATTGGGGTTGGCGGGATTCAATTTTCTATCCTGAAAACTATCTCCCACAATCAGGATAATAAGGAAGAGTGTACCAATCAGGCGATATCTGGGCTGTTATTGGTTTTTCTCATCACTCTTCCGATTTCGTTCGGATCCTGGTTATTGGCAGAACCGATAGGCAAAATGTTAGAAAGTCCCGATACGGCTATTGGTATAAGATTAATAAGTTTTGGCTTGATGTTTTTTACCCTGAACAAAGTTCTGATCAACGTAATCAATGGACTTTCCCTGATGAAAGTGTTTGCTATCTTCAGAGCATTAAGATATGGATTTATCCCGATTTTTGTGGTCCTGCTTTTTGTCACTGGCCGCGGGGGTGCATACCTTACCTTATCCTTGTCTCTGACAGAATTGGTTTTGTTTTTTATTCAAATCGTATATGTCTTTGGATGGGTTTTACCCTGGCAGTGGCCGAAAAACCTGGGTTTCTATTTACGGGAACACTTGTCATTCGGCATCAAGGGAATGTTTTCCGGTGTCTTGACGTCGCTCAATAACAAGGTGGATGTGCTGATGCTGGGTTATTTTACATCCGACGCCAGAGTTGGGATCTACGCCTTCGCTGCCATGCTCGCGGATGGGGCAAGCCAGCTGCCCAGCACTATAAGATGGAATCTTGACCCAATACTAGGGCGGAAATTTTCTGAAGGTAAAATCCCGGAGATCACATCGATATCAAAACGAGTACGCAGAGTTTTTGTGCCTGTGATGATCGTGATAAGCATTCTGGTGGTAGTTCTTTACCCGCTGCTCATCAGAATAATTGCCCCGGGAACCGATATCAAACTCAGCTGGACTGTGTTCAGCATCATTATGGTGGGTGTCTTAATCAACTCCAGTTATCGCCCGATGAAAGGCATATTTTTACAGACTGGACGTCCGATTATTCATACTTTGGTTGTTGTAGGTCTAATAGTAAGCGATGCCCTGTTAAATCTGATCGCCATCCCGAAGTTCGAAATTTTGGGGGCAGCCGTGGTTACCTCATTTACCTATATCTTGGAAGCCATCTTGGTTTATGCAGTTGCGAGATGGGTACTTTCCATCAAAATATAGACTCAGGGAATCCACCTAAAGAGCGGCTCAGCGAATGATCAGGGATTTATAAAGCACTTTAACCTGGTTCAGGGCTAGATCAATACCGGTTTGATAAATCCAGTGCATGGGCTTGCTTGGCCAGCGTTCCGGGTGGGTCAAAATACAGATCTGATCGCTTATTCCTGATCGAATATGGTCGATTAAATCATCCGTGGTTTCCATCACATAACGAACATGCTGAGAAGTTTTGTCCCTGACATTATACCGGGAGGGGTGCCAGGTTCGTCCGGTATCGCTGAAATAGTCAATCTTGTTATAATCCAGGGATAGATAAGCTTCTCCTATTAAATCAAATTGTTCCAGAGAGCCCTCTTTCCAGATCAGCCGGTTGTCCCAGTGGCTCAGCGGCCTGCCATGCATAGCTGCTGTTTTGACCGGTACCAAGTCACGCATCTTTGTTAGATTTTCCGAAAATAATGCCAGCGCTTGGCCTACATCTCCATTGGAGTCGCTTAGGGTTTCATAGTGATAGCCAATCTCATGTCCTAGCTGATGGATTTTTTGTATAATCCGGGGTTTATAGCTTACTGGATGGGTCCTGAAATAATAGGTGGACCGTAAGCCGAACTGATTTTCAAGTTCAGCAAGCTCAAGGCTCAATTTAGGCTGGCGATCAACGTCATGACGAAGCAGAATGAACCGTTCGGGGCATTCCCCGGGAGGTGTCTCGAGGCATTCCTGAATGGTTATATTTTGGTAATCTGACTCAGTAAGTGCCTGGCAGAGAGTTCCATATTTATATAAACTATAATCCTTCTTAATTAGCCTCATCTCTCCGATGTCCGATCCTTTCTGCCTTCTGCAAGTCCTGGTTATGATTCCAAGTACTGTTTAATCGCTTGGATAAACTGGCCTAAAAAAAATTTGACGGATTTTTTGACGATACCGGTGAAGTATACCGGGTGCCCATATTATAACAGCAGACCAGGGCCGGATCCTTCCCCCTGATTTTGGTTAACCACTTAGCTGCTGGGAACATCCTTTCTCGATCCAATAATAATCCCGGGAACAAAGGCACGTTATTCAACATACAGGCAGATGGACCTTTGTCATTTATGAGGAATTCGAAATACGATATAATCATTCTGAAAATTATTGCCATCTGATGAGTCTGCTTATAAATATAAAACCTCTGGATACGTATTAAATCTAGCAGGATTATCCTGGGTGTCGGAGTGATTTCCTGGTTTTTGGACTTGAAAAGCCTGGTAGAAAAAGAATATGCCTGGCTCGGGTAGAGTAATGTGGTGAGCCATAAATATTAAGAAAAGGACGATTTCTAGATGTATAAAGAGAAAAAAATCGGTGTTGTTGTCCCGGCATATAATGAAAGCAAACTGATAGCTAAAGTAATCGAAACCATGCCAGATTATGTAGACCGGATCTTAGTTGTGGATGACTGCAGCAAAGACGATACTGTAAATATCATTAAACAATACGTATCACCTTCGGGTGGCAAGGTCCAGCTTTTTGAACATCAGGAGAATCAGGGTGTAGGTGGCGCGATAGCCACCGGGTACAAAGAATTCCGGGACCTGGGGTTTGATGTCACCGTGGTCATGGCTGGTGATGCACAGATGAACCCCGATGACCTTCCATTTTTAATTGAGCCAATAATCAACGGATCTGCTGATTATGCAAAAGGAAATAGATTATTTACAGGTGATGCCTGGAATAAGATCCCCAAGGTGAGATATCTGGGGAACAGTGCTATGTCCTTACTAACAAAAATCGCCTCGGGATACTGGAATCTGGCAGATTCCCAGTCAGGCTACACTGCCATTAACCTGAAAGCACTTAAGACAATTGATTGGGATCGGATGTACAAAAAATACGGACAGCCCAATGATCTGCTTGTCCGCCTTAATATCAATAATTTCCGAGTACGGGATGTGCCGGTTTCTCCAATTTATAATATCGGGGAAAAATCCGGGGTTAAACCAATTCGCATGATTCCCAAATTATCCTTCTTGTTGTTTAGGCTGTTTGTTTCAAGGATGTGGCAAAAATACGTTATCAGGGATTTTCACCCTCTGGTTTTTTTCTACACCATGGCGTTTTTCCTCTTGTTAGGCAGTATCCCGCTGGGATTGCGGGTTTTTTATTATTGGTTTGTACTGGATGTGGGTGTTCCACCAATCAACGCTCTGGCTTGGATGTCCAGTGTGATTGCAGGGTTGCAATCCCTATTTTTTGCTATGTGGTTTGATATGGAATACAACAAGGATTTGCGATAATTTATCCAAAAAGGTATGAGTTATCAGGGGAAGGGTTTGATAAGACAACAGGATCATTTGCAGACCTGGGCAAGGAGATTATATTAAGGCATACTCTGACAGTTGGGTATTTTACTTCTCTTGTATGCTTCCCTATTCAGCAATTCACTGTTGAGATGGCAAGATATCCATATTCCTTATTGACTGACTTTCCTGTGCTTGGTATAATGTTTTCAACACCTTAACAATTAAATATAGAAGGATTATTAGCGGCTGAGCCTCAGTGTATTGAGGTAACGAGGTGGAGGTTCTTCCCCGCGAGGGGAATGCTAAACTGCACTAACCTGCAGCGAAAATCGAAGGATCAGCGGATGCCTCTGAAGCCCTGCCATGGGCTTCTTTATCCTTCCCGAAAAAAAAGTGGTTCAAAACCATCTGGTGACTGATGGGACAAAAACCTTTTAATGGCCCAGAAAACGGAGATTTTTACTGGCGATCTGGAGTAGACAGGGAAGGGCTTGCCGCTAAATAGGATTAAAAGCAAAAGGCACGCCCAAGCGTGCTTTTTTTTGTTTAATTTGACCCTTAATCCTGCTGGTTAAGTGGATCTAAAGTAAAGTATAAGCTCTTGTTATTGGAGGAAATATGGATAAAAAAGAATTAATTTCACGTGTCAAAGTTGATGATGTTAAATTTATATCTTTGCAGTTCACCGATGTCACTGGATCAGTAAAAAGCGTGGATATAACACCTGAAAGGTTGCCTGAAGCCCTGGAGGATGGGGTCTGGTTTGATGGGTCTTCTGTTGAGGGATTTGCCCGGGTTCAGGAAAGTGATATGCGATTGGTATTGGATCCGGAAACTTATGCCGTATTGCCCTGGAGTCCTCAGGACTTACAAAGGGCTCGTGTGTTTTGTGATATCTATAAACCCGATGGAGGTCCTTTTGAGGGAGATCCTCGTGGTACGTTGAAACGGATGCTGTCCAAAATTGAGGATAAAGGGTGGGTGTTTAATATCGGTCCAGAACCAGAATTTTTCCTATTCAAACGAAATGGAGAAGGCATGCACCCGGTCCCTTATGATGTGGGTGGATACTTTGACTTTTCAGCCCGAGATCAAGCAACACTGGTCCGAACAGAGCTGATGCACGCATTATGTGAAATGGGTCTGGAAGTTGAGATGGGTCATCACGAGGTTGCCAGGGGACAGCACGAGATTGATTTCCGGTATGGCGATGCGCTCAAGACAGCTGATAATGTGATTACCATGAAATATACGGTAAAAGCAATCGCTGCCAAGTATGACCTGATTGCTTCATTTATGCCAAAACCGATATTTGGGGTTAATGGCTCCGGGATGCATACCCATCAGTCAATATTCAGTAAAAATGGTGAAAACTTATTTTATGATGCTGACGATGAACATCATCTCTCAAAGCTTGCCTATAATTTCCTGGCAGGTCAACTGAAACATGCCCGGGGGATGTCCGCCGTACTGGCACCTACAGCCAATTCATATAAACGATTGGTTCCCGGGTATGAAGCTCCGGTATATATTGGATGGGCGCAAATCAACCGCTCTGCGCTGATCCGGCTGCCGCGTCATACAACTGGCAGAAATAAATCAGTCCGTTTGGAACTCAGGTGCCCGGATCCATCAGCCAATCCTTATCTTGCCTTTGCTGCCATGCTGGCTGCGGGCTTGGATGGAATTAACCAGGATATTCCTTGTCCTGCTCCATTAAATAACTTAAATATCTGGAATCTGAATGAAGAGGAGCGGAAAGAAAGGGGCATCGCCTCTTTACCAGGATCACTGGCGGAAGCCATGCATGAGTTTGAAAACGACCAGGTGATCATCGAGGCTTTGGGATCAACAATATGTGAGGTCTTCAGCCGCGCAAAATGGGCCGAGGTGGAGGAATACCGGACCAGGGTAACTGACTGGGAAATCAGCCGCTACCTGGAATTAGCTTAAGATCGTATCCTTTTTATCTTGGAGCGGCGGGATGAAGGATTGAAGGGAATGGATATGTCTGTAGAAACAAAGTACCTACCGGTGCAAACCTGCGGAGATGGCGATATCCTGGATATTACGTCTGAGGTTCAAAATCAACTCTCTAATTGTAGTTTGGTTAATGGCATCGTTACCATTTTTAGCCCTTCAGCAACCAGCGGCATCACTACCTTGGAATTTGAGTCGGGATGTGTAGAAGATTTACAGCGCGTATTTGATGAAATACTTCCCGTTAACCGGGAATACGCGCATAATCGGCGCTGGGGTGATGGAAATGGACACAGTCATGCCAGAGCCGCATTATTAAAACCATCCCTTACTGTTCCATTTGTTGATAACAAATTGATATTGGGTACCTGGCAGCAGATTGTCCTGGTTGACTTTGACACCAGACATCGCGAGCGTAAGCTGGTCCTTCAAATCCTGGGCGAGTGATTTCATTAGCGAATATAAAAAAAGCCTGGAGTTACCCTCCAGGCTTTTTGAAGTTATTGTGGGGGTTATTCAGCTGGTTCAGTTTCAACAGCATCTTTTGCACCGGTTTCAGATCTGTAGTAATCCCGGTAGGCCAGCCATATAGCACCAATACCAATTAATGTGACAAATACAGCAATGAACCAACCAAGGACAGGGATTGCCCTCAGGAATGTGTAAATCAGCAAACCAATCAACATGGGCCAGATTGGTTGTTCCTCATATTTGGGGGCCAACCACTTCAAGAGTAATCTTCCGACCATATAAGAAACCACCAATTTACTGCCGTAGGAGACCAGGAGCCCAAACCCTGCCAGTATCAGACCTAAGCTCGAGAATCCTACAATTAAGATTACTTTTGATAATTCTCCCAGGGTGATGATTCCAAAGAAAATCGCTCCGGCAATGATCAATCCTGCGGCGAGGAATGCACCAATATAAACTACCAGGATTGAGACCATACCCCATCCCAGAGAGGGCATTGATTCGCCTTCTGCTTTATCACCAACCTTTTTCAGCAGATTTGGCAGCTGCCAGACAATCAAGGCACCTAGCAGCATTAATGTGATGAAAACACGAACTCTCTTTAGCAGCCAGGAAGCTACCAGGGCGGCTGAACTGATTCTGCCCACATCACCTGGGTCGGTATCAGGATCAAGATCAGGATTGTATTCAAACGTGACGCCTCCCTCCGGGGTGATCTCGATTGCATCAGCCTGGTTTTCCGAGCTTCTATATAGCAGGCTTCCACCGATTTCAGCATCCTCAGAGACCCGGATACCAGATGGGACAATAGTTTCAACACCTGGAGGTCCAGATAAGAAATAGGCTTGCTGGCCTTCTGCTGTGGCGCCAACATCTGCACGAACGTCGTTTCCTACATAACCATCTATTTCCAGTGCACCGACTCCTGCACGGACATCACGCCCCACCTGGCCAGCCAATAAAGCCTGGTAGGCTCCAACCAGAAGGTCCTTTTCAACAATAGATCCAGGTTCGGCTGATAAGTTAAACCCACCGTAGTATAAATTGCGACCGATTTTGGCTTCTGGCCCCAGGGTTAAAGTACTGGATCCAGAATAAACACTGCCATCGACAACCCCATTGACCTGAACGGACTGACCACCGATCGCCAGGCTGCCATTGACTGTGCCGTTAACCTTAATTACAGAGCCGACAGCAAAAACATCACCATTGACGGTTCCATTAATTTCAACAGTATCACCACCGATAAACAAGTCATCATCTATGACTTCATCAGAGCCAACATACCCATCCTCATCAAACTCAACAGCTTTGGCAGTTGTAGTGACCCCAAACCCAAGAGTGAGAACCAGGAAGAGGGGGATTAAGATAATTAAGACCTTTCGTTTTGTTGACATACTTACTCCTTAGTTAACTATTACTCAAAAAGAAGATATTCCATTTAGTAGAGTATACGTGGATGGGTTTTAAAAGTTGCATTGAAAGGAATGGATAATATGAAAAACAGCCCATCTTTGAGATGAGCTGTTAATTTTTAATGAGTACAGAGATTGTCCTGTCAGGATGAAAGGGGATCGATGCTCAGATATTTTTCCCAGTATCGTTTGATACCGTCAGCTGACATTCCGGGGGGATTTGTTTTCTCAAATGGATCCAATCTGGCTTGATTTATTCCCAGATCAGTAGACCTGTTAGTGATCCATTCAGTAAATTGAGCCCGGAGATCTTTGAGAGGGAGATCAAGAGGCATTGTCCGGTGCATCCATTCTTCGACTGCATCCAGCTCTTTCAGAATCGAGTCCAGCTGCCATGCTACATCATCATAGATGCCAAAGTGGGTTGGGGCGATTTGTGAGATCTTTTCCTTTTTTAAGCGAGCGATGGATTTTCGCCATTTAGGTGGATGAAACTCCGGCGGTGGCATAGGGAGGCGCAAATGCCGGGGACCATGTAGATTTATGCGAACACCGCCTACGTCGCCGCAAAAACAGATTTCATCCAAAAGATATGCCATATGGTGATTGGCATGTCCAGGGGTATCAATGGATCTGAACACATAGGAACCGATAGAGATTTCATCTCCATCGACGAGTGAAGTCAGCTGATTTTCGGGAACAGGTAAAATCTTCCCCCACAAACTATCCATTTGATCCTGATAGATTCTTGCCGCGCTGGCAATCAGTCTGGTTGGATCAAGTAAATGGGAAGTTCCCCGTTCATGCACATAGATATGGGCTCCGTGACCGGCTAACCAACCGGCCGCGCCGGCATGATCAAGATGGATGTGGGTGAGCAGGACATGGGAGATATCCTTAAGTGTAAAGCCGTGTTCTAATAAATTCTGCTCAAGCTGTTTTTGGGTTGACCCCGGGCCGCTTTCTATGAGAATTATGCCTTCCTGGTGGGGAATCAGGTAACTGGCAATAGCGTTTTTGCAGTTTTGAAAATTTAAGTCTAGTATGGTTACTTCGAATGATTTGGTCATAGTTGTAATCCAGGATGTTTTCCTATCGAAACCTATTTTAGCATTTCCCTGCTCACTATTCGAGTTGAATTTTAAGAATTTTCTCATACATTGAAGATGTAATAATTACTTTCAATTAGACTATAAATAAATCAATAAATCTCCAATATGTTTTAGAACCTTTTTCATGCGGTACATCCTGTATTCTTAACAAAAACTTCATCGTTTAAAAGTTTAAGGTTCAGTAGCCTTTTGGTGGGTTGATATATCAGAACGGATATGCTAGAATACGACCACTCAACCAGATATAAGGCTTCATTGGAGCGATACCCATATATATGGGGGTATTTTTTAGGTTTTCGTTTTATATTCCTGATTGAGTATTTTACTTTTTGTATCTTAAATTTGGAGACTTCAATGGTTGAAAACGTCGATCCTCAAGTGGAAGTACAAGCTCTTAAGGGACATCCAGCTCTTCCCGGGGGAGCGCCGGAGGTGGATTTATCCGAAAATGCACTTGAGGTGTTTAAACGGCGTTACATCAGGAAAGGCGAAGATGGACAACCTATAGAAACCAAAGAGGAAACTTTCTGGCGTGTTGCCTATCATATCGCAGTGGAGGAAAAAACCTGGGGCGGCGATGTTGCCGAAACAGCCAATCGTTTCTACCGTTTATTAGCTGAAAAGCGGTTTCTTCCAAACTCCCCGACATTTACCGGCGCAGGAACTCCCCTTGGGCAACTGGCAGCGTGTTTTGTTCTCCCGATTAGTGATGACATGGGGAAATGGAGTGACGGTATATTTCAAACCCTGCGGGATGCGGCGTTAATTCAACAAACTGGCGGAGGGAATGGTTTTTCCTTCTCCCGTCTTCGACCAAGTCAATCGCTAATTAAAGCATCCTCCGGGAATGCGACAGGACCTGTAGGCTTTTTAAAGGTCTATGACAAGGCATTTGGGGAAATCGCCCAGGGAGGAACTCGCCGGGGAGCAAACATGGCGGTTCTCCGGGTAGATCATCCGGATGTTGAGAGCTTCATCACCTGCAAGACTGATGAAACTGCCATTACGAATTTTAATATCTCTGTGGGAATCACGGACAAGTTTATGAACGCTGTTCAGAATGATGATTATTGGGAGCTTCGCTTTCCGGATGTTAAGCACGCATCCTACAGGAAATTTAATGGAACAATTGATCAAGCTGAGGCTGAAGGCATTCCAATTCTGGTCCATAAAAAAATCCGGGCCCGGGATCTGTTTGACAAGATTGTTTATCACGCGCACCATAATGGGGAACCAGGTTTGCTGTTCCTTGATCATGCTAATCGCGAAAACCCAATTCCTCACCTGTATGATTTAGAAGCCACCAACCCTTGCGGAGAACAATTCCTGGCGCCATATGAGAATTGTTGTTTGGGATCAATTAACCTCAGCCAACATTTTTTGGATGATGGTACGCCGGATTGGGAATTATTAAAAGACAGTATCCAGACAGCAACTCGATTCCTGGATGACGTTGTTGATGCAAATGCTTATGTGCCTTCTGTACCCCAATTAAAGGAAGCGGCGTTTAAGGCAAGGCGGATCGGATTGGGAATTATGGGATTGGCAGACCTCATGTATCGGGCGGGGGTCAGGTATGGTTCTGAGCAGGGCCAGGAATTTGCTGCCCAGGTGATGGAATTTGTCCGCTTCCATACCATGAAGACCAGTATAGAACTGGCACAAGAAAGAAATCCTTTCACGGCGATTAAGGGGAGCATCTATGATCCAGAAAATCTCACCTGGAAAGTGCCGGTTTCAATTATCCCCTATAAAACTGATTGGAAACGGCCAGAGCTTGATTGGCAGCTGATAATTGATGGGATTAAAAAACATGGGATACGGAATGCTGCTCAGACAACAGTTGCGCCTACCGGGACCATTGCTACAGTATCTGGATGTGAAGGCTATGGGTGTGAACCTGTTTTTGCGCTGGCATACACCCGACACGTTGTGGAAGATGATGGTGAATTGGACCTGACTTACACCAGCCCATTATTTGAAGCAGCTCTGGATGCTTCGGCATTATCACCAGAAGACAAAGATCAGGTCATCAATTCAGTCCTCGATCAGGGAACCTGTCAGGATATTTCTATACTGCCTCAGGAAATCAGGAATACATTTGTTGTCTCTGGAGATATTTTTGCTGAGGAACATATCCGTGTCCAAGCTGCATTGCAAGCTTTTGTTGACAACAGTATCTCAAAGACCATAAATTTCCCTTCTATTGCGGAAGCAGCGGATGTTGCCCATGCCTACAATTTATCCTGGAATTTAGGCTGTAAAGGGATTACGGTATACATCACAGGATCCAGGGATAAAGTTATCCTGGAAACAAAATCAACCACGGATGATCCAGGTTTACAGGCAGCTCAAGAGCAAATCCTGAAGTGGCAAACGACTAAAAAACCCCGCCCCAGACATTTAGAGGGTTATACATACAGCATTCAAACACCTTTGGGGAAAACCTACGTCACGATCAATGAAAATGGTGATCGGCAACCATTTGAGGTATTTATAAATACAGCCAAAGCCGGATCAGATACCGCTGCTGTTTCGGAAGCGATCGGACGTTCCTTATCTTATATTTTGCGCATGTCCTCACCTATTCCGCCCCGGCAAAGACTTGAGGAAGTATTTCAACAGTATGCTGGCATTGGGGGCAGACGTCCAACAGGGTTCGGACCTAATCGGGTAAGATCCCTGCCAGATGGCATTGCCCAGGCGCTTCAGGAGTATCTTGAAAATACAGGTTGGAAATTCCAACAGGTTCGCCCAGAAGAAATTGAAGGTGAGATAAATCAACCTGAAAACTGGATGGAGGTAGGGGATTTATGCCCAGATTGCGGCCAGGCAGCCCTGGTAAATGAAGAAGGTTGCCGAAAGTGCTATTCCTGCGGGTATAGTGAGTGCTGATCCGATAGAGCACGGATATCCAGAATTGGTTCCCGTAAAATAATCAGCTGGTTCTGAAAATTATCAAAGGCAGTTTATGACTACCCCAACGATTGAATTAATGCACCGGCATGGGTCTGTTCGGAACTATAAACCGGACCCCATCCCAGAAGCCGTTATTAATCAGATCATCGCGGCTGCCCAGGCAGCATCGACATCATCCAATTTACAAGCTTACAGTGTTGTTGTTACTACTGATTCAGCAAAAAAACAAAAAATCCAGGAAATCACTGGCAATCAAAAACATATCTCCCAGGCACCGGTATTCTTGTTATGGTGTGCGGATTTCAGCCGCTTAAAACGGGCCTGTGAGCATCAGGGGTACACAGTAGATGCCAGTTATGTTGAGAATTTTATGGTTGCTGCTGTAGATGCTGCAATTGCCATGCAGAATGCGGCCCTGGCAGCGGAATCCCTCGGCTTGGGTTTTTGTTATATAGGGGCCCTCCGCAATGATCCTGGAGTAGTCATTGATTTATTCAAGTTACCTGAACTGGTTTATCCGGTGGTTGGGATGACTCTGGGTTGGCCGGTAAAACCACCTCAAATCCGGCCCAGATTGCCGCTTGGCGCAGTACTTCATTGGGACACATATCAGCAAGATGACCTTCAATATTTGAAGGAATATGATCAGGTTATGATCAAGACCGGGATCTACCAGGGACGACAGGTAGATAAAGATAATCAGGATCCAACCCTGTATGGCTGGATGGAGCATTCCGCCAGGCGTACCAGCAAACCTTCCCGACCACATCTGCGGGAGACGATCCGGGAGTCAGGATTTTTATTAAAATAATCCACAAGACCGGATAGTCTTCCACTTGGGAGGTGTCCGGTTTATCGAAGGAGATCGAGCATGGGAGTTGAACCCCAACGGCCTTCCTGGAATGAATATTTTATGAATATTGCCCATGAAGTGGCAAAACGAAGTACCTGTGATAGAGCTCAAGTTGGCGCTGTGATTGTAAGAGATAAACGAATCCTGACCACGGGCTACAATGGCAGTCCCCGGGGATTACCGCATTGTTCCGAGGTAGGATGCCTCATGGATAATGGGCACTGTGTGCGGACATTGCATGCCGAACAAAATGCCATCATCGTGGCCGCGCTGCATGGGGTAATTACTGCAGGCGCGACGATTTATGTCACCCATCAGCCCTGCTTTATATGTGCTAAAACCATCATCAATGCTGGAATTTCTGAGATCGTATACGATAAAGAGTACCAGGATGACAGGTCGATAGATTTTCTTGAACAGGCGGGTGTAAATCTGATTGCCCTAAACGGTTGAGGGATATCCCCGGAAGAATTTATACCTCTCAATTACTGTGTCTCTGGGTTGATATTCGAACGTCTGGTCACTTTGTAGAATTCACTCAATAACGACTAATCCAAAGTAACTATCAGACGAATTTCGTTGACTAACCACAGATTTTAGGAAAAACTCACCAGCAAAATCGATATTCTGACCTTTAGGAAAAATACCCTACCTAACCAGAAAGCTTTCCGTTTTAAGAAAACGTAACTCGGAGAGAATTAGTGGTTTTAACCAAGTAAGAGGGAATATGGAAAATCAATAAATTGAGAAAAATCCAGGACCTGATTCTAATTTATTAAATACCGATATAATAAGATTATCCATAAATTTACCATTGGATTTGCCATGGAAAACCTTGAGAAGAAAATTAATACTCTCGCTAATGATCTGGTGGATGAATTAAATAAATCCCTGGGATTCCAGCAGGATGGATTGGTCAGACCTTTGTTAAAACCACTGGTCTGGAAACCCATGGTTCGCTTTTCGGAACTGGCGACCAAGTTTGATTACCGGGTTGTTAATGAGGGTTTCCAAAAGGCATCAGCCTGGTTTATCACTCATTTTGTAGACCGGGTTAAGACATTGGGAATTGAAAATATACCCCCCACAGGCCCCCTGGTAATTGCCTCGAATCACCCTGGCGCATATGATTCCCTGGTAATAACGGCGAACATTCCGAGAGATGATATTAAGATCATCGCCTCAGAAATTCCTTTTATTCGGAAACTTCCAGTGACTAGAGATTATATGATATTTACTGACAGGGACGCCTACACTGGCATGAGTGTCGCCCGAAAAGCAATTCAACACCTGAAAGATGGAGGTGCGCTGTTGGTATTTGCCCGGGGAACCATGGATCCAGATCCTGCGTTCATGCCTGGGTCTGAGGAAGAGCTTTCCAGGTGGACTTCCAGCTTAGGATTGTTTATGAGAAAGGTGCCACGGGCAAAATTGTCGGTTTCCCTGATCAGCGGCGTGTTATCTCCAAAATATATCAAACACCCGGCAACAGTTTTCAGACAAGGCAGGGTGAATAAACAAAGATTGTCGGAGTTTTTTCAAGTTATGTACCAGCTCCTGGCCCCCGGGAAATTAATGGTTTCTCCGAATCTATCTATTGGACCGGCTTTGACTCTGGAAGAACTCGGTGATTATCAGGATATTAAATCTATTACCTTAGAAGTCATTAAACGAGCTCGAAAGCAATTTAAATTTCACAGTTCCCAGTTCTTCACACCAAAACAAACACAGTCCAACTAAGTGATTTTGTGCTCTGAAACAAAAAACCGGTTATTACCGGTTCTTTGTTTATCTTCCTCAATAGAGCTATGCGCTCCTATTTAACACTCTTGAAAAGAGGAAGCGGATAAAATACAGAAAATAAACTCCAAATGCCAGGGCAATCAACAACCATTTGACAAGAGAGAAAGGGGGAGCCAGATAAACTGCAAAACTCATCTTCGGGTAGGTCGCCATCACTATTGATGCTGCTGTGTTTTCCAGGTAATCAAATATCCCTCCGACGATCGGGATAAGGTTAAGAAGTTCCCAGAGTTCATTTTTGTTGGGCAGCGTTTTTATGAACCAGCTAATACCAGCGCTTAAAAAAGCTACATATACCAGGGGAAAGACCAGATCAAAGGTCCACCTGGCGTGGATATAGGCCTGTCTTCCTTCTGCTCCATACGCTTCTGCCATTTGATAGAGCTCGGTGGACGTATAAAACAGGGAGGTGTCGGGGGAATCCTCGCTACCAGTATTTTTTAACGCTGACTGCGCTTGCCCTGGAAGTACGGTTATCGTGAAAAGCAGCATGATCATTAACGATCCGATGACGATCGATCCGCTGGAATTTTGTTGAAGCCATTTTGAAAGTTTTTTAACCATAAAGTTCTCACCGAGAATACATACAAAGAATACTCCTCTCCTGGAATAGACCTTACAGGAGGGAGTATTGGACTGGATCAGGAATCCTCCTGTAGATTTTGCAGCTGGTCTTCCAGGGTTTTGGCTGTTTCCTGGTAGCCAGTGAGTTTTTCCCGCTCTTTGTTAACCACTTCGGGGGGTGCCTTTTGCGTAAAAGGACTGGATAGCAATTCTTCCAAACGTTTGATTTGATCTCTGATCTCACTGGACTCAGCAGTTAAGCGAGCTTTTTCTTCCTTTAGATCCACCAATCCACTTAAGGGGAGATAGATCTCTACCGGTCCTGTGACCAGCGCGATTTGGTCCTGGAGTTTTTCAACAATTGATTCCTGGATTGTGATTTGGTCTTGGTCCAATTGGGCCAGGACTGCTAAACTGCCAATTTCTTTCTGAAGGGTTGAAGCATATTCACTGCTGACAAAATTTGCCGGGATCTTTTTCCCGGGTTTGATCCCTTTTTCTGCCCGTAGATTGCGTATAGACCTAACGATTTCCTGGATGAGTTCAAAATCCTTCACCCGGGATATTTCCCAATCTTCAACTGGCCGGGGTTCTGGCCAGGGGGCAATCATCAACGCTTCACTCCAATCCTTGATTCGATCTTTATAGGGAGATTTTATTACAGAAGCTCTCAGGTGCTGCCAGAGTTCTTCGGTCACGTAGGGTGTAAAGGGATGCAGCAGACGCATACTCAAATCCAGCACTTTAATCAAGGTTTCGATGGTGTAAAATGCCCGATCTCCTCCTTCAGAAATTTGCCGTTTTGCGATTTCCAGGTACCAATCTGCGAATTCACCCCAGAAGAAATCGTAAATATACCGCCCGGCTTCCCCGTATTGATGGTTGTTGAACAAGCGATCAACATTGCGGATTAAGCCCTGTATTCTGGCCCAGATCCAGGAATCTGCCAGCGTCCAATCCGGATCACTTTCGGGTTTATCGGGAGCGTTTTCGAGAGTTCCGAGCACAAACCGTCCTGCATTCCAGACTTTGTTGGCAAAGTTGCGGTTGGCTTCCACCTTTTGGATACTCAGGGTGGTATTATTCCCCGGAGTTGATCCTACCAGCATTGTGAATCGGAGAGCATCAGTTCCCATTTCATCCATAACAACGATTGGATCAATAACCTTGCCCTTGGATTTTCCTTTAGTCCTGCTCATTTTCTGCCCGTCTTCGTCCATGACTAACCCATGCAAGTAGACTATAGAGAAGGGAATTTTACCGGTTAATTCCTGTCCCAGCATGATCATCCTGGCTACCCAGAAGAAAAGAATATCAGTCCCGGTTTCCATCATGGTTGTCGGGTAAAAATAACCCAAATCGGGTGTTTCTTCCGGCCAGCCCAGGGTAGAAAAAGGCCATAATCCGGAGGAGAACCAGGTATCCAGCACATCCGGATCCTGATGAATCCGTTTGCTTCCACAGTGTTCGCAGGTTGAGGGATCCTCGCGGGCTACAGTTAGTTCACTGCAATCATCGCAGTACCAGACGGGAATGCGGTGCCCCCACCACAGCTGCCGGCTGATACACCAGTCGTGGATGTTTTCCAGCCAGTTGAAATAGATTTTCTTATACCTCTCCGGAATGATTTCAATCTGTCTGCTCTTTACCGCTTCGAGAGCTTTTTCTGCCAACGGAGCAATATCAACAAACCATTGGGTGGAAATCATCGGTTCAATGATCTCTCCGCCTCGCTGGGCTCGGGGAATCTGATGTACGTAGGGCTCTTCTTTTAATACCAGTCCGGCTTTTTTCATATCCTCCCAGAGGTTTGCCCGGGCTTCAAAGCGATCCTGCCCCTGGTAGGGACCGCCGACGTCTGTCACGCGGGCTTTTTTATCCAGCATGGAGAGTACTTCCAGGTTATGACGAAGACCAATTTCGTAGTCATTGGGATCATGTCCAGGGGTAATTTTCAGAGCTCCGGTACCAAATTCCGTACTGACATACTCATCCCCGATAACGGGTACCTCACGACCGAGAATTGGGACCAGGGCGGATTTTCCGATAAATTTTTTATATCGTTTGTCGTCAGGGTGCACCGCGATGGCAGTATCACCAAGAATTGTCTCCGGACGTGTTGTGGCGACTGGTATGTAATCTTCTGGACTATCTACCAGTTGATATTTAAAATAATAAAGTTTGCCTTCTTCCTCTGTGTGCTCCACTTCTAAATCTGACACGGCAGTTTGTAAAGTGGGTGACCAGTTGATCAATCGCGGTCCGCGGTAGATCAATTTTTTTTCATACAGGTGGACAAAAGCTTCCCGTACAGCCCTGGATAACCCTTCATCTAATGTGAATCGTTCCCGATCCCAATCACAAGATGCTCCCAGGCGGCGTATTTGCTCCACGATCAACCCGCTATGTTCCTCCTTCCAGTTCCAGGTTTCTTTCAGAAATTTTTCCCGGCCGATTTCCTCCCGGCTGGTGCCTTCTTTTTTTAACTTCATCTCTACCTGCAGCTGGGTAGCGATCCCGGCATGGTCTGTCCCAGGGACCCAGAGAGTAGGGATACCTTTCATGCGTTGATGGCGGATCATCAGGTCTTCCAAAGTTACGAACAGGACATGGCCTAGGTGCAGTTTTCCCGTTACATTGGGAGGGGGTATGCTAATGACATAGGGTTTTTTTGTAGGATCATGCCCGGGCAAATTGGGGTCATTGCTGGGTTTAAAAAATCCCTGCTCCTCCCAAAATTTGTATAAACGCACTTCTGCAGATTTATAGTCATAAGTTTTCGGAAGCATAAAAATCTCCAAGGTTAAAAAGTCAGGTTAATAATTACTAAATATCAAGGGATGGCAATTGGTGTAATCTCTTGATAGGTCAGTCCTCCGTCATGGGTGTGCAGCAGGGCAACTTGTGTATCACGTCTGGCAAGGGTCCAACCCTCCTCGGGGTTGATAAAGCTGAACTGGCCATCCCAGGTAACAGATTTAATTTTAATCCAGTCCCCTCCACCATTGATAGTTTTATAGTGATCTCTTCCCATCGCAAAACCGGTTTGAAGATCGGTAAAGAGCAGCTGATCGGCCCGGGAAGGCAGTTCGGTGATTTGCCAGGACTCTCCCCAGTCACTGGTTGCGTATATGAATGTGTCCGGATCTTCCATCCTGAATTGGTGATTTACATCATCATACATAAAACATTGAACCAGGATAAACCCTGTTTGAGGAGACGAAAAGACCGGATTTATCGTTAAACAGCTTTGATGAGAATCCTGCCATGATCCATCGCCAGGATGGGGTAGAGACAAATTTTCCCAGGTTATACCCGCGTCATGAGTTATCTCAAGAAAGGGTCCAAATTCATAACCCATTTCGTCTTTGCTTACCCAACCATCGGTATCATTAACAAAGACCATACCGGTATTTCGTAAAACTTCGATCATGCTGTTACCTGGCTGATTAACGAGTTTCCAATTTACTCCTCCATCCCTGGTCGAAAACAGGTAAGAAAAATCGTGCATGTGGGAAAACTCGGTTTGCACCAACAGCCACCCAGTATCTGGATTAACGAAGGAAAATCCGCCCGGGAAAATATAATACCAGTCCGACGGAAAAGGTAATGGGGTGCTGGGAGACCAGGTTTGTCCGCTGTCTTTAGTTTTCCAGACAACTATGTTTGAGTCCTCCAGCTCATCTCTTGTATCGTCAATTAAGATTAAAGCTGTCTTCTCATCCTCGAAGTGGGCGATGATGTTATCTTTTCTTGGTATAAACCCCTGTGGGACGAGGACAGATGGTGTTTTGTCCTGCCAGTTATACCCTCCATCCCGGGTGAAGAGAATACGCTGATATCCATCCCCTTGGCTGCCGATCGCCCAGCCCTTTTCAGAGGTGATCATATTGATGCTGGTTAGGTTGATTTCTTTTCCCGATGTGAGAGGAGGAAGCGCTCGATAGGAAAAAGGTGTTTGTGTTGGTTGACCGCTGTTGAGCTGGGAGGGTGTGGGAGGGACGACTTCCGGTGTGGATGATGGGCTCCCGATCGGGGTCAATGTAATTTGATCTGTCGGTGATGATCCTGGTGTCTGGGATGTCTCCATTGTCCAGGTGGCGGGATATTCGTTGAGAAGACCTGTCTGAACATCTTCAGGCTTGGGTTGACTTGTTATACAACCCGCAAGCGAACTAAAAACAATCATATACAAAAAGAACAGTTGTCTGGAAGACATTATTATCCCTATGCAATAAAAAAACCTTTTCATCCATTGAGGACGAAAAGGTTTTATTGTGATTGGTCACAAATAAACTTTCCGCGGTACCACCTCTGTTTGGGTGTCAGTTTCTGACACGCACACTCAGTTCCTGAAACCTTCTTCAGGATTTTGCTGTAACGGGCAAATCCGTGCCGTTCTACTCTTTGAAGGGTTCAAATTTCTTCGGCAAACGAACCGAGGGACTTTCCACAGGACTTGCTGAGGGGGTTTTCAGCCGCTGACCTCCCGTCTCTAACAGCTTGTTGACCGTGTACTCTGCTCGGTTTAGTGTTATTTTCAATTTTCCGCATTATACCTGTAGTAAGGATCCAAGTCAACAAGGTCAAGGGGGATGAAAAAAACAAATAGTCCCCGCTTTTTTGATCGGTTTTGATCTTTTTCACAGGATAATTGGCCCCAAACGGTAGATCCTGAGTACTAATCTTAAAATTTCTTGACTTTCACCTGTAAAATATGCTATTCTTTGGGTTATTGACAGGTGAGTATGGTTTGTTTTCTTTAAATTTAAGTGGTTTATTCTAATCGGAGGATAGGGAACTTTATGATACATCGTGAACGGGTTGCAGATGATGTATACACTTTCCAAAGTGATATCTATGCCCAGGTAAACGCTGGGGCGGTGATCGGACAAGATTGGGCTGTAGTTATTGATACACTTGCATTTCCGGATGAGACTCTTGCGATTCGTGAATTCATCGAGGATGATTTAAATCGGAAAGTCCGCTATGTCATCAATACTCATTACCACGCCGATCACAGCTGGGGGAATTGTTTCTTCCCGGGAGCCTATGTGTTGGGTCATGCTTTATGTCGCGAAAACCTGGATAAATATGGGGAAGCATCATTATCTACGGCGATGGATATGGATAAAGTATTTCAACAAACGCAGCTTGTACTGCCTCATCTGACCCTGGATACCGGTGTCCTGGAATTAATTGTGGGGGATAAAACTTTGCGTTTTATCCCGCTGCCAGGGCACAGTGATGATGGAATTGGTGTATATGTTGTTGAAGATGAAGTTCTGTTTGCCGGGGACGTCTGGATGCCGATTCCCCACATCGTTGATGGTGATCCCGAAGTAATGAGAGAGTCCTTACGAAAGATAGAAACCTTTACGATTGAAAATGTTGTTCAAGGTCACGGAGAGGTGATCCTGCGGGGAGAAGTAAGCTCCAGTATTAATGACCGAATTGCTTACCTGGAAAAAATTGACCAGATTATTGATGAAGCAGCCCAGGATGATTATCCGGGTGAGTACCTGAAGGAAAAAACAATTGAGATCTGTGGTAAAAGCCGCATTTTATTAGGTGGAGCAGCAGAGGAAATTCATCAGCAGAACTTGCAGCATTTATATCGGAAAAAATATGGAAATGAACCTCACGGATTTGAGGGATAAACATGCAAAGCCCCGCATTAAAAGGAAAAAGATCCTGTTTATAAGAATAACAGGATCTTTTTATTTTTTCTGATACCGATTAGTCCGGGTTGTTTTTTTTTGCCCGGAATCCTACCACACGTTCTGTCCCGTGTAATAGGCGTTTGATATTAGGACGCAAAGCCCATACTATTAATCCTTCCGCGAGCAGACCAAAGAAAATATATTCCCAGGGCTCGCCATACAGGAGATAACGCAGTAAAAATATCAGGCTGCCAATCAGAGGAAGGCTGATGGTAGCAAGGGAAGCATACCCGATGACCATAACAATGATATATCCAGCTGGAATAAGGATAAATAAACTTGGCCACCAGAGACCGATGATTCCTCCAGCAGCCGGTGTACCCCCCGCGCCCCCACTGATGGTTAACTTCCCTTGTTGATCTTTCTTAATCATGTAGATGGAATAGTTATGGCCAATCACGGACACCAGGGGAGCCAGGACATGAAACCAGTAGGATTCCGGGAAATAAAATCTCACAATCCAGACTACACCAGCGCTTTTCAGGATATCCAGCATGGAGGTAATAAAACCGGTTAAGAAACCAGCAGCCCGCATGGTGTTTGTACCCCCGGTTCGACCACTTTCAACCTCTCGCACATCTTTTCCCGTGCTGGCTTTAACCAGAATATATCCCCAGGGAATTGAACCAATACAATAGGAAAGGATGAGAAATCCAATTTTTAGCAGGATTTGCATTTCAATATAAACCCCTTCTAAAAATATGAGAAAATGACCAACATTTTACTTAACACGAAAGGGATTAAAAGGAAACGCAATTAGATAAGAATCGCGGCTCCCCAGGAGAGGACGATGATTAATATTGGCCAGAGAATCTCTTTTAATCGGGGTTTTGAGTCAAGTGTTGGTAAAAGATCACTGATTTCAATCAAGGCATAGAGCGGACCTGTTAGCGCAATTCCAAAATTTATCGATTGTAGGGGCCAATAATGCAAACCAGCAGCAATTTCACCTATAAGAAGGAAGGAGACGGATCCCTGGGTTAAAGCCCAGAAACCTTTTTGACGGAGATGGATCACCCGGATATAAACCAGGGCGGCTGCCACACTTAATAGCGGGACCCGGTAAAAGAGCCTAACTTCCGCTGTATGGATGGAAATTGCCAAAATCAGGAAAAAAACGATTGACAGGGCGGTTATTACCATTTCTGCAGGAAGGAAGTAGGGGTTTGAGGAATCGAGGACTATATATTCAGCAATAAATACCACGATTAATAAAAACCCGCTGATTAAAGCGCCGATCCACCATAAACCACCAAAAGGGAGTTGCTCTATCGCCAGCATCAGGGCAAGGGAGGTTAGCGATGGAAGCAGCCAATGGACTGCTGTACTCCTGTTATGGTCTCTGGCTGGATGATCCTCCAGCAGCCAGGCAGAACCGGATGCTGTTAAACCTGCTACCAGAAGTGTTACCAGGGTTGAAAAATTAATTCTTATCGGAAAGTAGATCCCGAGAAAAGTAATCTCGTATTCCAGGGTAGGGATGGAAACAAAATGTAATAAGGTATACGCTAATAAAAGGGTTGATACCAAAATACTGAGCGTGTTAAGACTCGGGAGCAGCTTCCGCTTATCTGGCATGTTCTCATTCTACCTTGACTTGAATAAAAACGTGACCTTGTTATATATTTTACCCTGATGATAGATTTGCCATGTGTTAAACTAGAATAAGAAAGAATTAGTTTATAAATCCTGGACGGTCACCATGGGCAACAGAAGGCAGCAAATAGGGAAGTGGGGTGAAAACCTTGCAGCTGCCTACCTGGTGGGAAAAGGATACAAAATCCTGGAGCGTAACATTTATACACCGTATGGTGAGATTGACATTATCGCTCTCCATGAGGAAGACAAGGAAAAATACCTTGTATTTGTTGAAGTAAAAACCCGGACAAACCTGGAATTTGGAAATCCTGAAGATGCAGTCACCCAGCGAAAAAAGGAGCATCTCCTGGCAGCGATTGAGTTTTACTTGCAGGAAAAACCTGAGCTGGACTTTTCGTGGCAGGTAGACGTCATTGCCATACAAAAGACAGCACCCACAGAAGCACCGGATATCCAGCATTTTGAGAGCATCAGTTAATGAATACAACCCAGGATAACAAACCGCTGATTGTGATGGTGGGACCTACCGCGGTGGGGAAAACAGAAATTTCACTCCGTGTGGCAGAGCAGTTACGGGGTGAGATAATTTCGGCTGATTCCAGGTTATTTTATCGGGGGATGGATATTGGGACTGCCAAGCCGACGCCGGAAGAATTAAATCGAGTACCTCATCACTTTATAAACATCTCCGAACCAGATCAGGATTGGAGTTTAGCGGTGTACCTGCCCAATGCTGTAGCCGTTATTCAGGAAATTCATAGTCGGAAGAACCTGCCCTTTCTGGTTGGAGGTACAGGCCAGTACATCCAGGCAGTTGTGCAAGGCTGGCAATTGCCGCCAATTAAACCAGATCCTGCGTTGCGGAATATTCTCGGGCGCTGGGCGGAGCAGGTTGGTGTGGAAGGCATCAGGGCAAGATTAACCGAATTGGATCCGGAAGCGGCAGAAGGGATTGATGGTCCAAATTTACGTCGAATGATCCGAGCCCTGGAAGTTACTCTATCCTCCGGGAAAAAGTTTTCTGAGCAAAAAAAACAGAAGGGAGCTCCTTATCAAGTACTGCAGATTGGCCTCACCCGTCCCCGGGAAGATTTATATCAACGAATTGACCTCAGAATTGAGCGAATGCTGGAACAGGGACTTGTTCGGGAGGTTCAAGCATTATTGGACAATGGTTTTTCAACTGAACTTTCTTCGATGTCTGCCATTGGATATAAACAGATCGTAAATTTCCTGTCCGGGAAGTGCTCCTTGGAGGAATCAGTTCAGCAAATCAGGAGCAAAACTCGAAAATATATCCGGCAGCAGGCTAACTGGTTTCAGGAAAATGATCCAGATATTAATTGGTTTTCAGCTGTGGATGACCCAACTGATCAAATTATTAATGAAATTCAACAATTCTTGTCCTATATTTGTTATACTGAAATTTAGCAAATCAACGAATCTTGTCAAAGGAGGAGGATTCCCATGGAGCACCGACCCTGGCATGATTATTACGATGAAGGTATTCCGACCAGTTTAACCTATCCGGCAGTCCCCATATTCCATTTTCTTGAAGACTCTGCAAAAAAATATCCTGATAAACCCTGCACAATCTTTAAAGGAGCAGTAATCTCTTATAAAGAAATGAGCAGGACCACTGACCAGCTGGCTGCTGCCCTGGTTGATCTGGGAGTAAAAAAAGGAGACCGGGTTGGTTTGTTAATACCCAATACACCCCAGTTTGTAATGGCTTATTTTGCCATTTTAAAAGCTGGTGGAATTGTAGTCGCAACCAATCCTCAGTACACAGGTAGGGAAATCACACACCAGGCCAACGATTCCGGCATGGAGCTGATGATCTTAATGAGTAATTATTACGAACTGGTTAAAAAGGTTCAGGCTGAAACTGGCATCTCGCAGATTATCGTTACCAATATCAAGGAAACCCTCCCCCCTCTGCTGAGCCTGCTGTTTACCCTGGTCAAGGAGAAGAAAGGAGGATTCAGGGTAACGCTGCGGGATAATGATCTCTGGCTGCCGGATTTACTTAAAAAATACGCCAATCATGAACGACCGGTAGTTGATGTGGATGCAGAGGACACAGCGATTTTCCAATACAGCGGAGGGACAACGGGAATTCCCAAGGCAGCCATAGGCCTGCATCGGAACCTGGTTGCCAATACCATCCAGATGCTGCACTGGATAACTACCGGTAAAATGGGGAATGAGGTAGTTATGATGGCCATTCCGCTATATCATGTCTATGGCATGGTTGCCGGAATGAACTATGGTTTGGCCGCCGGGGCCAGCCTGGTGATGGTGCCAGATCCGCGCGATCTAAAAGATCTGCTCGGGAATATGCAGAAATATAAAACCACAATCTTCCCTGCAGTACCCGCCCTGTACAACGCCATCAATAATAACGCTGATGTTAAAGCAGGAAAATATGACCTTTCTGCCATTAAAGCCTGCATATCTGGATCGGCGCCTTTAATGCGGGAAACCAAAGAAACCTTTGAAAGCTTGACTGGAGGGGTTCTGTTTGAAGGGTATGGACTTTCAGAGACACCTACCGCAACCCACTGCAATCCTAATCTGGGTGAAAATCGCACAGGCTCGATTGGCTTGCCATTCCCGGACGTGGATGCAAAGATAATTGACCTGGATGATGAAGTCACCGAACTGCCGCCGGGAGAAATCGGTGAATTAGTTATTAAGGCCCCCCAGGTTTTTAAGGGCTATCATAATATGCCCACGGAAACCCGGAATTCCCTCCGGGAAGGATGGCTGTACACAGGAGATATTGCCAGGATGGATGAGCAGGGCTATTTTTACATAGTAGACCGTAAGAAAGAACTCATCAAACCGGGAGGGTTTCAGGTCTGGCCCCGAGAAGTGGAAGAAGTACTTCAGGATCATCCAGCCATTCAGGATGTAGGCGTGGCGGGAATTCCAGATCCACAACGGGGAGAAACTGTGAAAGCCTGGATTGTCTTAAATGAGGGGCATTCCATTAACAGAGACGAGTTAAAGTCCTGGTGTTCGGATAAACTGGCAAAATACAAAATCCCCACAGAAATTGAATTCCGGGATGAGCTGCCAAAAACCCATGTTGGAAAATTGCTCCGGAGAGAATTAGTTAGAGAACATAAAGAGGGAGCAGGGGGATAAGCGGTTTTATTATTAAATCTCTGTCAGATATTTCCTGGTAGATGATATTCTGCCAGGATCATTTTCGGGTAATTTTTGACAGAATCCGCTGAGCTTCTGCAATTCGGGAAAACTTAGTTTCGTTCCTTTTAAATTCCTGCGTATGTGTGTAGCGCCGATTGTTTACCTGTCGAGCGCCTAGCTGTTTATGAAGCAGCTCATGGTACATCACATAGTCAACCACAAATGCCGGAATCCGCGGATGATCTAAACTTATGCTCACCATTATGGTGTTTGTATCTGCCTGGTAATGCCCAAATTTCCTGTGAGTCATCCGGTTGTTCCAAACTAAATTAGGTTTATCCATTTTGCTCTGAAAATACTTATGATTTACTCGGTGAAAACTGCGGTCCAGATCATGGATTTTTCCACGGGCAAAACTACCCGATGGTACAGCCAGGTATTCCAGGTGTTTCCGGGTCTTCTGATATTGTTCTGTGAATGTATAATTCCGGATAATAAACCTGCCAGTTCCGGATGAAGGCTCTAGCCCTGCCCTTAATAGAGATATCAGAACCTGATCAGGAGCAAGGATAAAACTCTCCTGAGCTATAATCGCCAGTTTTTTTTCGCGTTCCTGAACTTTATACAGATGCCCTATATGATAAAAGGAAAATCCAACCTGAAAGGGCTTTAATCGCCGTGGACGGGGGATATCCTGGAGTAAGATGTTTATGCGCTGGATGGCCTCCAGGTGTCTGTTGAGTTGTTTATCTTCCGATAAAAACTTTGTCCATTGATAAGCCCGGCGAGATCTGATCGGTAAATCAGCGGCTGATTTACCACTTTCCTTAAATAGCTGTTCAACTTGTATCGTAGTCTGATGCATCTTCTGAGATACCCTGGAAAACAGATCATGATAGGCCGCTGGGGATTTGCCGCCCGCTTTTACCTCATCAAGGGTCATCATTTGTTGAATATCTGTGGTTCTCTTTACCAGGTTATTGATAGATAGTGAGGGCATGGTCTCTATTTTTACTGCCAAGTCTTGTTTTTTTATGAATCAGTAGGTTTAATTGAAGCGATGATTCTGGCATCCTGTCAATTAAATACCTTTAATCACTTTGACAAGGAAGCCAGGATGTCATAGAATCGTGTAGTCAATTCAAGGATGAATACTAACAACAAACAAGTATAACAAAATCAATTACTATTTGGAAAATTTAAGAAGACAATTCCAATATTTAGGAAGGTTTACCCCATGAAAGAATATTCAACTCAAAACATTCGCAATGTTGCTCTGGCTTCCCACAGTGGATCGGGAAAAACAATGCTGGCAGAAGCGCTGCTGTATTTCACGGGCGCTCTAACACGCCTGGGAGAGATTAATGCAGGTACAACAGTCTCCGATTTCCAGGATGAAGAAAAACGCCGGGGAATATCTATCTCAACTTCCGTAGTTCCTGTGGAATACAATAACCATAAGGTCAACATTTTAGATACACCGGGATATACAGATTTTGTGGGAGAAGTAATTTCAGCTTTACGGGTTGCTGACGGGGTGATTATTCCTGTTGATGCTGTCGCGGGAGCCGAGGTGGGCACTGAGCTCGCCTGGTCCTATGCTGATGAATTTAGCCTGCCGCGATTTGTTGTGATTAATATGATGGATCGCGAAAATGCGAATTTTCAAAAAGCGCTTGAATCGGTTCGGCAGATCACATCAATGCGATTGATTCCCCTTCAATTGCCCTGGGGAGAAAAAGCGGATTTTGGTGGTGTGATTGATATTTTAGATAATAAAGCTTACAAAGGGGACGGAAAAGAAACTGGAGAAATTCCGGCTGAATATCAGGATCAGGTTGAAGAACTCCACATGGAGATTGTTGAGGCCGCAGCAGAAGGAAACGATGATCTGCTGATGAAATATCTGGAAGGCGAAACTTTGTCAGAGGATGAAATCCTGAGTGGGTTAAAGAATGCCGTTCAAGCCCGATCCTTTGCCCCTGTTTTGGTGAGTTCTGGTACTGCGGGCGTGGGTATGGCTCCTTTGTTAAAAACAATCATTAATTTAATGCCCGCTCCTGATCAAGTTGGTCCAGTAATGGCTGAAGGCGCAAAAGGGGAGGAAGAACTTCAAGCATCCGATTCTGGGCCCTTTGCCGCCTATGTTTGGAAAACCACTGCGGACCCTTATGTTGGAAAAATTACTTATTTCCGGGTATATTCCGGTTCTGTCAGTTCAGACAGCAAAGTCTGGAACCATCAGGAAGGGGACGAAGAACGTTTTGGAAATATTTCAGTAATGCGGGGAAAACAACAGCTGGACGTCAAGAACGTGCACGCCGGTGACATTGTAGCCGTGCCAAAACTTAATGTTACCTCCACAGGTCATACTTTGAGAGATGAGGGTCATCCAATAACCCTGCCGGTCCCGAACTATCCCACGGCACTCTACCGGGTTGCAGTAATTCCAGCAACCCAGGCAGATTCAGCTAAATTGAGCCCAACCTTAACCCGTCTCTCCGAAGAGGATATGACTCTTTCCTGGAAGCAGGATACAACCACTAAAGAAACTATTCTTGAGGGGATGGGTGGACAACATATTGACGTTGCGATCCGGAAGGCAAAAGATATTTTCCAGACCGAGCTAAATATCCAAGTCCCGAAAGTACCTTACCAGGAGACAATCAGTAAAAGCGGGGCTGCGCAGTACCGCCATAAAAAACAATCTGGAGGGTCTGGACAATTTGCTGAAGTGCACATGCGGCTTGAGCCTCTCCCTGATGAAAGATTTGAGTTTAAGAATGAAGTCTTTGGGGGGGCGATTTCCAAGAACTACATGCCCGCTATTGAGAAAGGTGTAAAAACCGTCATGGAAGAAGGTGTTTTAGCCGGTTATCCAGTTGTTAATGTCAAAGTAGCTGTATTTGATGGAAAAGAACACCCGGTTGACTCAAAACCGGTTGCCTTTGAAATCTGTGCCCGCCAAGTATTTAAGATGGCTTTTAAAGAAGCGGGTGGTGTGTTGTTGGAACCGATCATGGACGCAAAAGTCACTGTGCCAGAAGATAATATGGGAGATATTCTGGGAGATTTTAATACCCGCCGGGCCCGGGTGCAAGGGATGGATACCAAGGGCGGACGATCGGTGGTATCTGCCCAGGTCCCACTGGCTGAAATGCAGCGTTATACCACAGATCTTCGGTCAATGACGGGAGGCCGCGGTATCTTTGAAATGGAATTTTCCCATTACCAGCAGCTTCCAACTCACCTGGCGGAAGAGGTAATAGCAGAAAACCAAGAAGAAGAGTAAATAAAAGAGAGTTTAATAATTAAGACAGCACCCCTGGGAGAATTTGATCCAGGGGTGTTTTTTTATCGTCAGTAAGCGTAGCCGTGGGCGTTCAGGCTTTTTTAATTTCTGATATTTTTATCCAGGAGAATAAAACTGGCGCGCCAAAAGAAATCCACAAACCAACCAAGCCGTAACGAATGAAACGAAGAATGTAAGACACCAAGGAAATATCATCGGGGAAGATGGATTTTAACCCGGCCCACAAGAGCAAAACGCCGGCTACACCAATCAGGTAACGAAGAAACAGCTGCCAAAATTTTCCTTCCACTGAATATTTTCCTTTTTTATCGAGCAGTATTATTCCCAATCCGAGTCCTAAGAAAGAACCAGTCGAGGTGAGAATATCGTCATAACTGTAGGGATTAATTTCCGTTCCGGCATTCTTAATCCAATTTTCAGGCAATACCGGGAAGTTAAACGGGGGAGAGATCAGGATTGTTAGAAGAATAATAATGGCTGTGATAAATCCCAGCATTAATAACCGCCCGGCTGTAGTATTCCTTGAATACCAGGAGCTGACTGCAGGCTCAAGGCGGATGAAGGCATATACAAGCCCGGCACCAATCAACCAGCCAGCCAGAACATCGTGCAGGAAATGTACTCCCAGAACAAGCCGGGAAATTCCGATGAGGATGATCCCTGTCAGCGCGAAAATTTTTACCCAGCGTTTTTGTATTGAAAACATAAGCAGCCCCCAGATACTGGCTGCATTTTGGGAATGCCCGGATGGGAACCCAAAACTGGTCCCTTCAGAATATCCCAATACCTGGTCTGATACCCAGAAAGGCCTTGGTGCCTGGAAGCCCAACTTTAACAGGGCATTTACCACTCCACTAATCAGCAGGAGAATACCCATCCGGATCCCCAGGGATATATCTATGCACCAGTACAGGAGCGGCATAATCAACAAGTAAAATTCCACATTTCCCAGAAAGGTAATTCCTTTCATAATTGGATTCAGCCAGGTCGGAAATTGCTGAAACCAGATTGAAACAGATAAGAAATATTGGGTCAGGGTTTCCATGGTATTTTTCTCCTTGTTAGTGTCAGGAGCACAGAGGGAATGAGTAGCAATAGTGTTGTGCTGAAGATTAACGTAGGATTTTTTGAATAAAGGACACCAGCCAGGGGTGGACCTGCGACCCAGGACAATCCGGCTATTGTTTCAGTTACGCCAAAAGCTAAACCGAGATTGGCTCGTTTTACCAGCTTTCCTACTTGTGCGAGAACGAGGGATCTGGTAGCCCGTGCTCCTCCATACATGAAAAAGGCAGCTGCCAGCAGGGGTATTTCTGTTGTTTGCCAGACCAAGACAGAGAATAAACCAACAAAGAGCTGTCCCAGCACCAGACCGATTTGTGGGGGAATGAACCCAAAAAGTATATTAAGGAATACAGTTCCCAAACTGGTAATTGATCCAAGAATACCAATAGTTTGCAGGGAAATTTCTCGTTGATTCTTTAAGAAATTTGGTGTCAACGGTTGAGGGAAAAATAGGCTGAAGAAAATCAGGAAAGCAAAGGGGAGAAAAGTCAGGAATTGCTTATTATTGATCAGATCTTCAGCGGGATTCCCGGGATTATTTTCTATCGCCTGGGGCTTTATCTGCAGTATCAACAAACCAGAAATAATAAATACCATAAATGCAAAAAAATAAATTGCCCTTAGTCCCATTTTTCCAGCTAAAACTCCACCAACAAGCGGTCCGATAATAGCACCGAAATTGAAAGAAGCTGAGGTTATTGTTATCGCCCGTTCTACACTTAGCTTATTCCTGGCTGCGATCACGTAGCTGTTTAGGGGAGCCATTACAAAAAAAGTTACAGAGTAAAGGATGATTCCTGCTGAAAATACCAGGAGGGTTTTTGCAGCAGCCATGATGCAGACGGTAATAATCCCCATTAACCAAGCAGCCCAAATCAATTTCCTGCGGCCAAACCGGTCTGAAAGATATCCGGCGGGGATTTGCAAGATTGTAATTACCAGGCCAACTCCACCCAGGATCCCACCTATAACGAGGGGAGATGCGCCAAGTTGTTCGAGGTAGAGGGGTTGAAAATACATAAATGCCCCTTCACCAATACCCCAGGTGAGTAGGCTGAGGATAATGAATATTAGATTTTTTGTCATTAATTAGATCCCAGAGTTTTCTTTATGAAAGCGTGAATGGAACTGAATACGATTGTTTTTTCAAGATCCCTGGTCACAACATGACCGCTGTTTTCCAACCAGATGATTGTTTTCTCAGCATCTGGTGTGCCGAGAGATTGATATATGTTTGTCATGTTTTCTGGAACAACCCCGAGGTCTTTTTTGGAATGCATTAAAAGGGCAGGACAAGTAACTTCAGGCAAAGATGCCCGCATTTCTTTTAATAGCAGGTTCAATTGAAGGATTGCTTTGCTTGGATATTTTTCATAGGATACGTGGTCAAGATGCGCATCCGGGTCTTGCCAATCTGATACACCTTTTGGCACAGCTGGTATTAGTTTGGATAAGAGGGGTAAAAGTGCCAGCCTGAGATCCGGCTCTATTTGATAGGGGGTTGATAACGCCGCCACACCCTGGACAGGCAAAAACGATGCGTGATATAAAGCCAGTGCGCCGCCCATCGAAAGACCTACTAGAAATATTCTCGCGGTTGAGGATCGGAGGAGATGCCACCCATCCAGGACTGAACCTGACCAATCCTGCCAATGGGAGCGCTGTAAATCAGCCATACTTGTTCCATGAGCAGAGAGGCGGACTCCCAGGACGGTGTACCCTTTCCCGGATAAATATTCGCCCACAGGACGCATTTCTGCCGGTGCTCCGGTAAAACCATGGATCAATAAACACCCGATAGAATTTCCAGGGAAGAAAAAAGGCTCAGCATTTTTAATAAGCATTTGGGTCTCCGGTGACTCAGCGCAGTGTATTTGCTTTGGAATGGAATCTCCCACTACTCTTCAATGAATAATTGCGAAAGTTCCCTCGGGAGGTGAGTTAAGGTTGTACAGCCATCCTCAGTTACCATAACATCATCCTCAATACGGACTCCTCCGCGGTTGGGAAGGTAAATTCCTGGTTCAATAGTAAATGTCATGCCGGGAACTAACTCAGTGTGGTTATATTGACTTATGTAGGGTTCTTCGTGGGTTTCTCTTCCTAGACCATGCCCGGTGCGGTGAATAAAAAACTCTCCGTATCCTGCCTCTTCGATTACCTTCCGGGCAGCCTGGTCAATTGAACTGGCTTTAACTCCGGCTTTCACGGCAGCCCTGCCGGCGGCATTGGCTTTTCGCACAAATTCGGCTACTTTTTCAAGTTCGGGATGGATATCTCCCAAAGCAAATGTTCGGGTTATATCTGAATAATATCCCCCTGCATTTGCTCCCCAGTCGATTAAAACCAGTTCTCCTGATTTTAATACCCGGTCTGTTGGGGTGGCATGCGGATTGGCAGAATTCTCCCCAAATGCGACAATTGGGAAGAATGGCAATTCTGGATCAGATCCATGATGAAGAAGTCTGCCGACCAGTTTTGAGGCAATTTCCTTTTCTGTCGCTCCTGGTTTGATGGCAGATAAGGTCGCGGCTAAAGCACATTCAGCGATTCTGGCTGCTTCCTGCATCAGCTCGATTTCATGGTTTCCTTTAATCATGCGAAGCGAAGCGACAAGATCCTGAGCGGAGACAACTTCCAGCTCTGGAGATGCAGCTTCCAGATAACGCAGCTCCAACAGTCGCAGGCAGTGGGGGATCACTCCCAGTTTTCCAGATAATAAACCGGCTTTACTAAATGCTGTTTTCATAACCGCTGGCCAAAGGGACTGGTCTTCGTTGTAGAAAAATGGATTGATCTCAAAGTCAAGTTTATCCAATTTCGCTTGTTCTAATTGCGGCAGAATGATGAATGGCAAACCGCCAGCAGGGAAGACACCGATGACGGGACGTTCCATGAGGTGGAAATCAAGACCGGTAAAATAGGTCAGGTCCGGTCCGGGATTAAGGGCTATGGCTTTTAGGCCGTTATTTAGTAATGTCTTTGATAATTGCTCCTGGCGGTTTTTAATATCTGGTTTAATCATCAGGTCTCCCGATATATTTCTGCTGTTTGGGGAACCGGATAAGTTACGAAGACTCTCCGGTCGTTATTTACAATTATCATATCTTATTTTAGAATCAATCCCAGGGTTCTTTTATCAAAAGATGAATCTTATAAAATTTTGCTTCCAAAAAAGAAGTAATAAAGGAGAATTGTGGGATTTCGCTCGAGTGTAAAAAGGGCTCTTCGTATATTCCTGGCAAGATTTGGTTTTGATATTGTGCCCCGGGCATATATCTATGATTGGCAAACAGAAAATATCCAGCAGCGACCTTCAGACATCTTTCTCCCGGAGGAAGCCAGATCATATCTATCCGCCACAAACCCGGTCTTACTAGACTATCAGAATCGCTACAGTAACTGTGATTATCCATCCGGTGAGGTATCTCTCTGGACAGAAGACCACGTAAAATCCGAGGACATTCTTTATTTCCGGGGACACAATGCCTATGTATTCCAGGAAGGGAAATTTAACCGCAATTTGTTCGGATATTTACTGGCTTATTATTACCTGAAATCAATCGATCACCGGGGATTGCTGAAAATACTAGAAGAAGATAACGCCTTTGGTGCGATTACCTATACGGTTGATGGGATACAGGTATCCAGGGATTTATTGGATTCGATTCTGGAGATTTATTTTCTGGATAAACATCTTCAACTATTCCAAAACCCGGGTTTCAGCGTTTTGGATATTGGGGCAGGTTATGGTAGGTCTGCTTATAGAATGGTTAAAACTTTCCCCCACCTCAAACAGTATTATTGTGCAGATGCAATAGCAGTCTCTTCTTTTATCGCTGAGTATTACTTAAAATTCAGGGGTATAGAGGATAAAGCAAGAGTTCTCCATCTGGATACTATCAGACAGGACCTCAGTAATGTGACGGTTGATCTGGCGATAAATGTTCATAGTTTTTCAGAGTGCACCTTACCGGCAATTGAATGGTGGTTGGGACTCATAAGTGAAAACAAGATCCCTCATTTAATGATTGTGCCAAATTCAGGGACCGAGCTGCTTACCCAGGACAATAATGATTTCCTGCCCCTGGTCACGAAATATGGGTATGAGCCAACCATTATAGAGCCCAAATATAAAGATCCGGTCGTTCAAAAATATGCCCTCAATCCGGACCATTTTCATTTATTCCAGCTTCGGTAGTTGGTTTAATCTTCTGCAGGTTTAAACGACTCCTCGGCAGAGGTGTTCTTCTCCGGATTCTGATCCCTCAGTAAAGGATTTACCTTATTAATTCGTTTAGCCTGAATCTAGTCATAATCGACTATTCAGATGGATCCATCCGCTCAAATAGTAAAAGATCACCAGATGAAGTAGAAATTTGCAGGGTATTTCCCTGGATCGAATAGGAAGTGGATTCAGAAAAAAGCTTCATCAGAACCTGTTCTTGCTCCATGATCCCTTCCGGGTCCAGGCAGGCCATTTCTGTCCACCCTAACCCCTGAATAGAGATCCGGTCTCCAGCTACTGAATAAGATCCGAAATAATGGTTGCAGCTTGCTGAACCGCTCACTTCCTGTATGTCAAATTTGGCTGTCATATCTTTCCCGGGGATGGGCTGCTTCTCCTCGTATGAAATCAACCGCCAGGAAGTACCGTTTAACTGGTTTGATCCGTTTCCTGGCAATATTGAGCAGCTGGCGGTTATTAGCAAACTGAGGATGGTTGTTAGGAAAAATAATAGAATTCTTTTCATAGGTTGCTCCCTTATGTTAATACACTAATTAGACGGTCAGTTTGATAATAAAGTTCCCTGGGTCTTGTTTGATATATTAGACCTGACAGGTTACAAAATTCGATCAGAGAGATTATGTTTATTGGCGAAAGCCGAAAAGTAATTCCTGAATCCAATAATGAGGAGATAGGGTTAATTTATTCAGAAAGAAGCTTTCATTAAATAGTAGTTTCATCTAAACAAAATCTTCATAATCTCTGAATAATCTCTTAACCTCAGGAGGATATCCTATCCCCACTATTGGTTGTGTTAAGGAGAATACGAAAATGAAGAATAGTGTGATTTTATTAACGGTTGTTGTTATCTTGCTAACTGCCTGTACTTCTGCAGGACCGGAACTTGTGACCAAGCCGGATTCCATCATTGGGGAGGAAATGAGTGTGACTTCCGTTGAAGAATCTGTAGATATTGTAAATCCTGATCAGGAGGCTGCTGATGCCGTTGGGCCAGGGGAGAAAACCCATCAGGTTACAATCTCGGCCCAGTCAGATTCAGGTCTTTCCCCTGCAGAAATTGATTCAATTACATTCATGAGAGAAGAGGAGAAATTAGCTCGGGATGTTTACCTGTACTTGTCTGATCGGTGGAACATGAATATCTTTGCCAATATTTCAGATAGCGAGGATACCCACATGGAAGCGTTATTGACCCTGATCAACAGCTTTAAGCTAGAAGATCCGGTTCAAGAAAATGGTTTAGGTGTATTTTCCAATCAGGATTTACAGGCGCTATATGATGAATTAACTGCTCAAGGGAGCCTAAACCTGGCTGATGCCTTATTGATTGGTGGAGCGATTGAGGAAATTGATATCCTTGATCTTCAGGATTCCCTGGCTCAGTCCTCCAATAATGCTGTAATTGAAGTCTATGAGAACTTACTGAAAGGATCTACCAACCATTTACAGGCCTTTGTAGGTACTTATGAACGGCAGACCGGGGAAACCTACCAACCACAATTTCTGAGTCCTGAGGAATACCAGTCGCTGATTTCCCTTAGTGCCGGGTCGAATGGAGGACAAGGACGCGGCATGAACTCCTCCTCCGGCGGAAAAGGCCAGAACAGGCAGTAAACCAGATTAGAAATTAGTCAGGAAAAAAGGGTAATTCTGAAGGATTGCCCTTTTTTTATTTATTTCCTTGACATCCCCCATCCCCTCAACTACAATGTTGAGGCAAAAAATTGGGCCTGTAGCGCAGTTGGGAGCGCGCATCAATCGCACTGATGAGGTCGCGGGTTCGAATCCCGCCAGGTCCACTACCGAATCCACCCAAATGAGTGGATTTTTGGTTTGGGAAGTAAATAAGATCCAAGCATTGAAATTGATTTTTTCTTATGCTACTATCAATCCACGTTGAATGAGTCTTTCCAGCAAACACAAATCAATATTGTTGCCTTGGAACAATGCCAAAGGTTAATCGGATTGTTTTATTGTTTTACAATCAATTGAATACCCAAAGGCACAAGTAAGCCGTGTTTTACCATGGCCCACTGTGTTCCATGCGATTTTAGGTAATACTCGCTATTTCTTTTCACGTGATCGCTGGCAACCTGAAGGATTTCTGGCATGAATCATCCAATCTATGTTGATCGTTATTATTTAAGATCGGATTCAATGACAGGGGCAGAAAATCTCCTGGCTTTCTTCGAATGGTTGCTGAGACATACAAAAGAGCAGCCGGTTTCACCTTTTACTCTAATTTCACTCGATGTAATTGGTCTTAAACACCTCAATGATACTCATGGATATGCCGCCGGTGACGCAGCACTGAGGTGGATAACGTTAGTCCTTAGGGAAGAGGCAGATGCAAAAGTCTTTCGCATCAGTAGTGATGAATTTGTAGGTGTATTGGTGGATGGTTTCAGGCAGGATCATACGGAATTATGCGAAAAAGCTCGTGCACGATTGCGAGATGAAGCGAAACAGGTGAAACTTGGCTCTCAAGCAGCGGATATTGCAATGATTCATTTCTCCAGCCTTGAAAGAAATTTACCAGAGGATATTCTTGGAATCATATATGGAGCTTTACTTGATGTGAAGATCAGTCCTGATAAAACCTTTAAGGTTTATGATGAAAACACACCAATAACAGGCACCACAAAAACCGGACTAATAAATGATATGGTTCGAAGAATGGTGTCCCTTGGCGCTATGTTAGATAAATCCCAAAGGCTAGCAAATACCGATTCAATATCCGGATTGCCAAATATGCTAGCAGCTGAAGATAAATGTCAATCGATGATTCAACACCATCAGGAAAACAAGGGAGTATTTACTGTTCTTCTTATAGATGGGGATGACCTTGGCAAATATAACAAGATCAGTTATCTTGCCGGCGATGAGATGATAGCGCGTTTAGGCCGGGTCCTGGGCGATGAAATGCGTCCTTCCGATTTTCTTGCCAGATGGCGGACTGGTGATGAGTTCATAATCCTATTGGGCGATACCTCTGTTGATCAAGCAATCCCACTGGCAAACCGATTGCGTGAGGTCGTGATTGATGGATCACTGGACTGGACGTACCCCATTACTATCTCAATTGGTGTAGCCGGATTTCCTGTTCATGGAAATTCGCTTGAAATGCTTGTGCATCAGGCAGAGCTGGGATTGGGACAAGCAAAGAAGCGTGGTAAAAACCAGGTTATTATAAATCAATAAGATTGTGGTAATTTGGAACGATTAAGAAACAACTCGAGGATTATCCAATGCCAAGGAGCGATGTTCGAGGTGTTCTGGTTTCCTCATGTCCAAGCGGCATACCCTAATGCCGCCTGACCGCCGGTTTAGGACGGGAGACTGACCCTTCGCCTCCCCCCTCGACTGCGCTCGGGGTCCGCTCAGGACAGGAGATGGACATCCGGGAAAAACAATCTGGCTGCGGGTGCCCTTCGCTGTGCTCAGGATGCTACGCGAAATCTTTCCATTAGGCGGCAAAATTGTATAGGTTCATAATGCATCTCACTATCGCGCGTAATAAGATAAAAAAGACAATGGATAATAAGAGAAGGGGTGTTTCTAGCGATATAAAATTTCTGGTAAAAAATTACGGTGAATTTCTTTTCATTATTTGTCTAGGATTGATAACTCGTTTTTTTTGGATAGTCTATACTAATCTAACTGAAGAAGATGCTTTTATTACATTTCGCATTGCCAGGCACCTGGCAGAGGGAGTTGGTTTTGTATATAACAATGGGGAAAGAATACTAGGAACAACGTCGCCACTTTTTGCTCTTTTGCTTGGAGGGTGGATAGCTATAGTATCAAAGAACATAATTCTTGGAGCAAGAATAATCAACTTGATTACGTCCACTTCTTCGCTCATTTTTTTATTACTGGCATTACGAAAAATTGGAGCATCCAAATTTCAGCAAATCGCGGTCCTAATAATCTTTGCTTTATCTGTGAAACTAATTGTGCTGGAAGTTGGAGGTATGGAAACAGCACTAGTAATATTCTTGATGATTGCTTCTTGGTATTTGTTCTTGACTCGGCGTTTGGTTTGGACAAGTATTATTCTGGGATTGTTAGTATTAACTCGGCTTGATCTTTTCATATGGCCAGTTTCAATGCTGCTCATCGAAATGATTTCACATCCAAAGAAAGCTCTGCGTATGGGGATCATTGTTCTTCTAATTGTTTTACCTTGGATAATTTTCTCATTGAATTATTTTGGCTCTCCCATTCCTCATACAATTAATGCTAAATGGGTGGCTTATTTCAAAAACAACAATACACCCCTTACAACACACCTGTTGGCAGTTGCCAATTTTATGTCCCCTTTTAGCCAATATAAAGAACACATTCTGATAAGAAATATTTTGGCCTGGATGACACTGGTCATTGCAGCCTGGCAATCGGTGTCTGAATTCAGGGAAAAAAAATTGGCTTTGATCGTAGTATTTATTTTTTTAGACGTTTCACGTCTTGTCTTCATGCGAGCTACCTTTGAAAATCGGTATTTTGCACCTCTGTTGGTTGTTGTATTAATCCTTTTTGGAATGGGGCTTGGTAATCTTTGGGGATCTATCAGCGTTTCTTCCTTTCGAATTAAATCAATATATATCTTCACGCTTTTTTCTCTAGCGGGGATGGGCTTAGTGTTTGCTGGATATGAATCTATCCAAATAAAGATGAATCAAGAATACCGCCATGACAATTCATTAAGGAGAATAGGAACCTGGTTGAATGAAAATTCTCCCCCTTCAGCGACTGTTCTCTTAGAACCTCTCGGTTATATTGGTTATTATTCGGATAGATACATGATCGATGAAGTCGGCCTTGTATCTCCTGAGGTTGTCGCGCTGAAAAAACTAGGATTTACTGCTAATGAATATTTCCTTATCATTAAGCCAGACTATTATGTTTTGCATTGTGATGATGCGTTGAGGCTTCAGGATGAGAAGAGGGAAAAAGGTTGGGGTTTAGCAGATCACTATACACGCCAAGCAACCTATAATCCGCTGAGCTTTGATATTCAACAACCTGACTATTCGAATTTTGGTGGGCTTCAGCGGAATTCTTGTTATGAAGTGTGGCAACGTAATCGGGAGTAGATAGTAATAAGCAATAAAATGGAACCCGGCCCATCCCCGCTTACTGCGGCTGCTAAGAGTCAGGTCTCTGCCCTCCTAGGATGCTGCCTGAAGCTCTTCCGTTAGGCGGCAAAATTAGATACAATTCAAGCAATAACTAAAAATATATTTAATGAAACCGGTTCGATATCTGTAACCCTACGTCCACTCTGGTTGACGTAGGGTTAATAAACGAGTAAAATATCCTCCATCACCTGGGCCCATGGCGCAGTTGGGAGCGCGTCTCAATGGCATTGAGAAGGTCGTGGGTTCGAATCCCACTGGGTCCACTATAAACGGCATGATATTAAATATATCTGCCCATATACATTTAATCCGGGAGTAGTAAATTATCTGCCAGAGAGGTGAAATAACCGGCTGAAAGTTTCACCAAGTGTACCCGCAGAGTACAGCTGTCCAATTGAACTCGCCCGGCACGTGTAGATACGTGATTTTGCTGCTGAAAATAGTAAGCGGCAACGGCCCTGCCCGTTATAGCAGCCCCAAGTGGCGGTTGTTTCGACACCGCAATCAGGGTGGTACCACGGAGATCCTTTTCCTTCGTCCCTGAATGGCGAAGGATTTTTTGTTTAATACTACAACTAGATAGTGAACAACCAAAAAAGATTTACCCCTTTGAGGGAGATGGGATTATGTCATTAGAATACAAACCGCAGGAAATTGAGCCTAAATGGCAGAAAAAATGGGAAGCGGATGGACTCTATCAAGCGGATATTAATGAGTCAAAAAAGAAGTTTTATGCGCTGACTATGCTGCCTTATCCATCCGGAGATTTGCATATTGGCCACTGGTATGCCATGGCGCCATCGGATGCCAGGGCGCGATATAAACGCATGGGGGGATATAACGTTATGTTCCCAATGGGTTTTGATGCTTTTGGCCTGCCGGCCGAAAACGCCGCCATTCAACGGGGAATTCACCCCCAGGAATGGACTTATGCAAACATAAACAAAATGCGTTCTCAATTACGCAGTATGGGCGCGATGTTTGATTGGCGGCGAGAGGCAGTCTCAGCAGATCCGGAATACTACCACTGGACAGAATGGTTCTTTATTAAACTTTTTGAGAATGGTTTGGCTTATCGAAAATATTCCCCTGTTGATTGGTGCCCTCAATGTAATACAACTTTAGCCAGAGAACAGGTTCATGGAGATGACCGTCATTGTGAACGCTGCGGAACCCAGGTTACGAAGAAGGATCTGGAGCAGTGGTTCTTTAAGATAACCGACTATGCAGATGAGCTGCTGGATTTTTCTCAGATTGATTGGCCAGATCGAGTCAAAACTCTGCAAACCAATTGGATCGGCCGCTCTGAGGGTGCAAATGTAATCTTTAATACTGAAAAGGGAGATGCCTTAACTGTTTTTACCACCCGACCGGATACGCTGTGGGGCGCTACATTTATGGTGTTGGCTCCAGAACATCCGCTGGTGGAAAAGATCACCACGCCAGATCAGCAAGAGGCAGTTCAGGTATACCGAAAGGAAACTGAACAAAAAACAGAAATCCAGAGGTCAACGTTAGATAAGGAAAAAACAGGGGTATTTACCGGCGGGTATGCAATCAATCCGGTTAATAAGGCCAGGATCCCGATTTGGATCGCTGATTATGTCATGATGAGTTATGGTTTTGGTGCCATTATGGCTGTTCCGGCTCATGATGAAAGGGATTTTGATTTTGCCCGGGAATTTGACCTGGAAATCATCCCGGTCATTCAGCCAGAAGGTGAGAAGTTTGATGGACAGACCATGCCGGAAGCTTATATCGGTCCAGGATTGATGGTTAACAGCGCCCAGTTTAACGGTACAGAAGTTACAAACCAGAAAGGAAGAGCAAACCCTGGTATTGGAAAGGTGATTGATTGGCTTGAAAAAGATCAGTTGGGAGAGGAAGCCGTTAGTTATAAAATCCGGGATTGGTTAATCTCACGGCAAAGGTATTGGGGGGCGCCGATCCCAATGATTTATTGCGAAGACTGCGGCTGGAATCCAGTCCCCGAGAGTGAGCTGCCAGTTTTACTTCCTAAAGATGTGGAATGGCTGCCAACCGGGGAAAGCCCATTAAAACTGCACCCGACCTGGAAAGATACCACTTGTCCAAAGTGCGGGAAAAAAGCAATCAGGGAAACAGATACCATGGATACTTTTATGTGTTCTTCCTGGTATCACCTTCGCTACCTGAGTCCCGATTTTAACCAGGGTCCTTTTGATCCCTCGGAGTACAACTATTGGATGCCTGTGGATATTTACACAGGGGGTATTGAGCATGCCACGATGCATCTCATCTACACCCGATTTTTTCATAAAGCTTTAAGGGATTTAGGGATTACTGAAGCTGCAGAACCGATGATTATGCTGCGCAATCAGGGTATGCTCCTGGATGAAGATGGAAAAAAAATATCTAAGAGTCGAAGTCTGGATGATGTAAAAAATTCTCCTGCTGGAGAGCCAATGCTGCAGCTGAGAAACCAGGGCATGGTACTTGGTGAGGACGGAGAAAAAATGTCCAAAAGCCGCGGGAATGTGGTTTCGCCGGATAGTTTGGTTGCCACTTATGGAGCGGACACAGTCAGGGCTTACTTAATGTTTTTTGCCCGCTGGGAATTGGGGGGACCATGGAATAGCAAAGGCATCACTGGAACCGAACGCTGGTTAAAGCGGACCTGGGCATTGTTCACGCAGCCCGCAGAAAAAGGAACCCCCTCAGACGAGTTGCTCCGGGATCTAAAACGGGAAGTACACACGGCGTTAGATCGGGTTGGCAGGGATTATGAGCGGTTTGAATTTAACACGATCATATCCACACTGATGGAGTTGCTGAATGTATTCTATGATGCTCAGCGCCTGGGGGCCTCCGGCTCGGATATCTGGTCAGAGCTGTTAGAACTCTATCTGCTGATGATGGCACCAGCTGTACCGCATATAACAGAAGAATTGTGGACCAACGTGTTGGGAAAACCTTATTCCATTCACAGCCAGCCCTGGCCGGAAGTTGACCGGGAAATGATGAAAAAAGATCAGGTGACCCTGATCGTCCAGGTTAACGGGAAACTCCGCGATCGTATTGTTGTTCCGGTTGGAATCAGCAAAGAAGAAGCTGAAAAAACCGCCCTGGTCAGTGATGGGGCAGCGCCGTACCTGGAGGGAAAAGAGGTTAAAAAAGTAATTGTGGTCCCCGGGAAACTGGTTAACATTGTAATTTAGGATAGTACAGTTATGTACAGGGAAAAAAGCAGCTGAGCAGGAGAATTCAGACACCAGCCCATGCCAGAAAGGAAGGCTGGTGTTTTATATATACAAGAGGGGATGAAATTAGGTCTCTAAGTTTCCCGAGTAGACTGAAATGATGTTTGGAGGAGCAGAATATTGCGCATAGCCAATATTATAAGAGGAGTAACTCACCCTGGAGCTGCTGCTGAAAGGCAGGGTATTGCGGTATACTACATGCGGATTGCAACGGTTTAGAAAAATAATTGGTGGACGTTGCAGTATTGAGTATCCCTTAAAAGGAGATTTACCATGTCATCAAAAAAGGTGGTTGTTGTTCCTGAAAAGGCTCCCAAGGCAATCGGTCCCTATTCTGCTGCCGTAAAAGCTGGAAATTTGGTGTTTACCGCTGGCCAGTTGGGTATTGATCAGGAAAGTGGACAATTTGTACCGGGAGGAATTGAAGCTGAAACCCGCCAAGCCCTGATGAATCTCAAAGCAATTCTAGAGGAAGCTGGAACTTCATTAGAATCCGTGGTTAAAACGACAGTCTTCCTGCAAGATATGAACGATTTTGGTGTAATGAACGTAATTTACGGTGAATATTTTACTGAAAATTATCCTGCCAGATCTGCTGTACAGGTTGCCCGGCTCCCGAAAGACGGCGCGATAGAGATTGAAGCGGTTGCCCTGCTGGATTAATCAACTCGCATAATAATAAAACAAACATAAATATATTCGCTTATGACCGGTGAACTCCTGCTGTTAGTGGATGACGAACCGAATATCATTGAACTTGCCCAAATGTACTTGGAGCGGGAGGGTTATCGGATTATTACGGCGGCTGATGGAAAAGCGGCGATAGCAGCTGTGGATCAGCACCGCCCAGCGTTGGTGGTGTTGGATATCATGCTCCCTGAATTAGACGGATTGGAGGTCTGTCGTGCATTACGACAGAAAAAAGAGCCGGTTGCGATTCTGATGCTAACAGCCCGGGATGAAGATATTGATAAGATCCTGGGTTTGGAATTGGGAGCTGATGATTACCTGACTAAACCATTTAACCCGAGAGAGCTGGTCGCTCGAGTTAAAGCGGTTCTCCGGAGAAGTATTGAGAAGGTTCCAGAAGATGATGTTGCCGTTCAGCTGGGTGATCTGGTAATAGACCCCCGCAGCAGGGAGGTGAAGGTTAACGATTTTTCTGTAGAATTAAGAACCCAGGAATTTGATTTACTTCTCACATTAGCCCGGCACCCTGGAATTGTCCTCAGCAGGGATCAACTGCTTGATCTGGCCTGGGGTTATGAATATTACGGTAATACAAGAACCGTAGATGTTCATATCGGCCATTTAAGGAAAAAGCTTCAGGACTCCCGGGTAAGAATTGAAACAGTAACTGGTGTTGGTTATAAATTGATTGCCTGATGATATCCGCTGCCATTCATTTTATCTGTAGAATAATCCTCATCATATCTGAAGTGCACAAGAGAGATCTTGTTTTTTAATTCATGTTTACTTCACTGCGCGCTCGCTTATGGTTAACGTATGCAATTCTTATACTCTTAATATTGAGTATATTGGGTATAGGGATATTTGTATATGTAATCCAGAATCCAGTTATTGATCGGCAGGCTATCCAAAGACTTGATTTGGCGATTGCCATTATCCAGCGGCAGCTGGATGAACGCAATATTTCCCTGCGGCAGAATCAGGAATATATCAATCGAACAAGTGACTCACTCTCGATTAGGATCCTGTTATTTAGCCCGGATAAAAAACTGATCTTTGATTCAGATTTGGAGGAGTCACCCATCGTCTGGCCAGATAATGAACAAAAACCTAATGGGAGAGGCCGGATAAATGATCAGGAAGGGAAAACCTGGCTTTATGCTTCCTGGCTCACACCCAAAAAGGATATCCTGGTTCTGGCAGTTCCAAGACAAGGTGGGATTCAATTGTTAAGGAGTTCTCAGCTCAGGCAGATCTTAAAAGAAGATTTTTTGCCTACCTTCTTCAGGGCCGGATTAATTGCTTTTGGATTGGCTATTCTTTTTGCTACCTGGATGGGGTCCTGGATCGCTTCTCCTCTGGAAAAAATTGAAGCGGCATCTAGAGCTGTGGCTTCAGGGGAATACCGTAAGATCCCTCTTCAAGGTCCTGATGAGGTAAAAGCCCTCACCGGGGCTTATAATGAAATGGTAAATCGGGTCCAATCCACCCAGCAATCCCAGAGAGATTTTGTCGCTAATGTATCCCATGAATTAAAAACTCCCCTAACGTCGATTCAGGGATTTTCCCAGGCAATTCTGGATGGCACGGTAGATTCCAAAGATTCTCTTCAGAAAGCAGCCGGTATCATTAAAACAGAAGCGGATCGAATGTACCGGTTGGTTGTGGATCTGCTGGACCTGGCAAAATTTGACGCGGGGACAATCATCCTGGAAAGAAAAGTCCTTGATCTAAAGGAAATTCTTACCAGGGTGGTTAATCAGTTATTCCCTCAGGCTGGACAGGTTCATGTCCAACTGACCCTGGAAGTAGAACCACTGCTAACCTGTGTTGGCGATGAAGACCGATTAGCGCAGGTCTTTACAAACCTGGTTGAAAACGCCATTAAACACACCCCTCAAAAAGGGGATGTTCTGGTCAAAGCCTGGAGTGAAGAAGGAACAGCCAGGATACAAATCCGGGACTCCGGGGAGGGGATTCCAGAAGAACATCTGGATCGGATTTTTGAACGTTTTTATAAAATTGACCACTCCAGGAAAAAGGATCTCGAACCTGGAACGGGACTGGGATTAGCGATTGCTCAGCAAATTATTTACGCCCATCATGGAAAGATAACCGTGAAAAGTAAAATTGGAGAAGGATCAGTATTTTTGGTAAGATTCCCTTTGGTAAAACCGGACGATACCACAGTATCGATAAAAAGAAAGGAGCCGGGATTGTCATGATGGTCTCTGTGATTGTCCCTTGTTATAACGAAGAGGATTCGATTACTGGTCTGTTGACAGCAATCTATAACCAAACCTATCCGAGAAATGAAATCGAAGTGATCATCTCAGATGGGATGTCCACAGATTCCACCCGTGAGAAAATCGCCAGTTTTTCAGCAGATTTTCCTGACCTATTAATCCGGGTGATTGATAATAAGAAGAAAACCATTCCTGCCGGTTTGAATCAGGCAATCCATGCTTCGCGAGGAGACTATATTGTCCGCCTCGATGCCCATTCAAATCCGCATCCAGAATACATTTATCGAAGTATACAAGCGTTGGAAAAAGAACTGGCTGATAATGTAGGAGGTGTGATCTCAATTCAAGCGGCCAATGAGGGCTGGATGGCTCAATCGATTGCCATAGCTGCAGGTCACCCATTGGGAGTGGGTGATGCTAAATACCGGATTGGCTCAGGAGCGAGAGAAGTCGATACGGTCGCTTTTGGCGCATTCCGCTCCTCATTAATACAAAAGGTCGGCCTCTTTGATGAATCCCTTCTGGCCAACGAGGATTATGAGTTTAATGTCCGGATCAGAAAGGCGGGCGGAAAGATCTGGTTGGATCCGGAAATTATTGCCAATTATATTGCCCGCCCAACACTCCGGACTCTGGCAGCTCAATATTGGCGGTACGGTTATTGGAAGTTACGTATGCTGGTCCGTTACCCGGAGACTTTCCGGTGGAGACAGGTGTCTGGATTATTTGTGTTTTCCTGGCTGGTTCTGGGTACCTTGAGCCTCTGGTTTCCTGTAGCCCGTTGGCTTCTGTCTGCGGAAGCCATCGTCTATGGAAGTGCTTTGATCATTGCTGGAGCGGGTTCATATCGCACAACCAGAAAGTTACTCCTGGGGCTGGGTGTACCGCTGGCGATTACAACGATGCATTTTTCATGGGGCTCTGGATTTCTTTGGAGCCTAATAGTTTATTCTTTTGATAAAATATTCAAGAAGTACACTAAAAAGAGATAGTACTTATGAAAAACCCTTATGATGCACAAAAAGAACACCGCTGGCGGTTTCGGTTTGTAGAGCGACGGGTGGTGTTGTTAAATGGAGACGTCATCGCAGAAGCTTTTGCGCTGGTATTCTCTTTGTATGTCTGGGGAAACCAGGCAGAATTTCTGGGCTTTTCAGTTCGATTCATTTTGGAACGTGTGCCTGGATGGTTCTATTTTTTGCCGTTTATCTGGTTGTTTTTGTTAATTGAGCTCTACGATATTCGCAGGGCAAGCAACTGGCCAAAAACTGTTCAAAGTGTAGCAACAGCAGCGGTAATAGGCACCATTCTATATCTCGGTGTTTACTTTACTTCACCACCAGAATCCCTGCCAAGAACAGGGGTAGCTGCTTTTATTATTGGGTCTGTTATTTTCACTCTAATCTGGCGATTATTTTATATCAGGGTGCTGACTTCAGCCCAGTTTTTAAGAAGGGTTCTCTTGGTGGGAGGGGGGGTATCCGGGAAGATCCTGCTGGAATCCTTTAACAAACTGGATCCCAAACCGTATTTTATTCTCGGCATTATTGATGATGATCCCTCCAAATTGGACCAGGTGATCGAAGGTGTGAAAGTTATTGGAAGTGGTGATGACCTGCTTGATATTATCCGAGCGGAAAGTATCTCTGATGTGATTGTAGCCATTACAGGTGCGATCAATGGTAAGACTTTCCAGGCGCTGCTTGATGCACAGGAACTTGGTGTGGATATCATGCGTATGCCAGTTGCTTATGAAAATTTAAATCAGCAAGTTCCGATCAGGATATTGGAAGCAGATTGGATACTGCGTTCATTTGTTGACGATACCGGTGTCAGCGGCATGTATAATGTCGGAAAACGGATAATGGATTTTTTGGGCGGATTAATCGGTGTCGGGATATTTTTAGTGCTGCTGCCGCCGGTTGCGCTGTTGATATTCCTGGATAACGGCCTGCCGATATTTTATCGCCAGGAAAGGTTAGGCAAAGCTGCCAAACCGTATAAAATCATAAAGTTCAGGACTATGGTTAAGGATGCAGAAACCGATGGAGAAGCGCAGTGGGCGAGCAAAAATGATGAGCGGGTAACCTCAGTCGGCCGCTTGCTTAGAAAAACACATTTGGATGAATTCCCCCAGTTCTGGAATGTATTAAAAGGAGAAATGAGCCTGGTTGGTCCCAGGTCTGAACGGCCAAGTCTGGTAAAAAAACTCCAAAAGGATGTCCCATTTTATAGGGCAAGATTACTGGTAAAACCAGGTGTGACCGGGTGGGCTCAGATTAATTATGGTTATCCTGAGACTATTGAAGAGACCATGAACAAACTGGAATATGATTTGTATTACATCAAGAACCGCACAATTTTATTGGATTTGCGGATAATTTTAGGGACTCCAGCAACCATTTTTGGATTTAAAGGAAAATAAGTAGATGAAAAAATGTCTGGTTACCGGGGGCGCGGGTTTCATCGGTTCCCATATTGTCGAAAGACTTGTAGAACGCGGGGATACAGTTCGGGTTCTGGATAATTTCTCAAGTGGTAAAAAAGAAAATCTGGAAACTGTTCAGGATCAAATAGAGATAGTTAGCGGGGATCTCCGGAATGAAACAGATCTGAAAAAAGCCGTAAAAGGCATTGACCTGATATTCCACCAGGCAGCATTTGTATCAGTTCCCTTGTCCATTGAAGATCCGGATCAGTGTTTTCAGACCAATGTGGCGGGGACAATAAATTTGCTGTCCGCTGCCGTAAAGGCACAGGTAAAACGAGTTGTCCTGGCATCCAGTGCGGCTGTCTATGGTGACAATCCCGCAGTTCCCCTGGTTGAAGCGGCAGAATTGGATCCCCTATCCCCCTATGCGGCTTCAAAACGAGTAGGGGAAATTTATGCTGGCATCTATTCCAATCTCCTGGATCTTGAAGTTGTCGCCCTGCGATATTTTAACGTTTACGGGCCAAAACAAAATCCGGATTCTGATTATGCTGCAGTGATCCCTATTTTTATTAAGAACATGTTGGCTGGAGAACAACCGACTATTTATGGAGATGGACTGCAAAGCCGGGATTTCATTTTTATTGCTGATGTCGTGCGAGCAAATCTGCTGGCTTCAGAGTCCAACTTTGCCTCGGGCAGAACGATTAATATCTGTTCCGGATCAGAGATCAACCTCCTGCAATTAACAGAAACCCTGTCAGAAATTTTAGGCAGAGACTCCCAGCCCGATTTTGAGGAAGAGCGCCCAGGAGATATCTACCGTTCCTCTGGAAATCCCAGCTTGGCAAGGGAGATCCTGAATTTTGAAACCCTTGTGGATCTGCCCACCGGATTAAGGGATACTGTCAATTGGATGGCTGATTCTCCTTTGAACTGACTCTTTTACCTGTATAACAAACAGGATTAATTATGCCCAGCAGCTCTCTTCAAGAATGGAAATCATTCATCGAAAAATGCCCTCATGCCCATATATTACAGAGCCCAGCCTGGGGTGAGTTAAAGTCGAAATTTGGCTGGAAATCCAGCTGGGTGATTTGCGGTGATCTGGGTGCGCAGGTATTGTTCCAGCAGCTCCCGTTTGGATTTCAGGTGGGGTATATCCCCAGGGGACCGATTTCTATTAAACGTAAGCTAAAGGGAAATCCAGACTGGGAGGGATTTCAACAAAAATTGCACGATCTCTGCCGGGAAAGAAGAACCGTTTTTTTAAAGATAGAACCCGATTTGTGGGAGGGAGAGGACGCGGAAGATTGTATTCCTTTTTCCGGATACCGGGAAAGTGATCACAGCATCCAGCCTTCCAGAACCATCGTTATTAATCTGCAGGGGTCTGAAGAGGAAATCCTCGCCAGAATGAAATCAAAAACCCGCTACAACATCCGCCTGGCTGAGAAAAAAGAGGTGTCTGTCCGCCATTTAGATGCCATTGAACCTTTTTACAATTTGCTGGAAAATACAGCTGATCGTTCTGAATTTGGGATTCATACCCTGGTGTATTACCACGAGGCGTTTGATCTTTTCAGCGCAACCGGAGAATGTAAAATATTTTTAGCCGAATACCAGGGAGAACCCCTGGCGAGTATTATGGTTTTTTCTCGCGGAAGACGCTGCTGGTATTTTTATGGAGCATCCTCAAACCAGCACCGAGATCGAATGCCAACTTACCTTGTCCAGTGGGAAGCAATGCGCTGGGCAAAAATCCAGGGTTGCGATACTTACGATTTATGGGGTGTTCCTGATGAAAACCTGGAGACACTGGAAGATCAATTCCTGGAAAGAAAGGAAGGCCTTTGGGGAGTTTACAGGTTTAAACGGGGTTTTGGTGGGGAGTTAAAGAGAACTTGTGGTCCCTGGGACAAGGTATTTTCTCCTGGATTGTATTCTATTTATTTACTGCGTTCCCGATTTTTGAATCAATAGATCCCTCCCTGGTTTGTGGGAAACTTACATCATGGATAGTAAAAGCTGGAACGAAATCCTCAATTCTTTACCCGGAGCTCACTTGCTTCAATCTGCCCAATGGGCGGAGGTAAAAGAGCACTTCGGATGGAAGCCGTTTTATTTGATTTGGCACGTTCAAAGCGCTGACCTGGAATTGACCGTAAATACAACGGGGGATTTCCAGGTTGAGAATCCTGCCGCTGCAGCCCTGGTCCTGGAGAGAAAACTCCTGCGGGGATTATCAGTTTTGTATCTGCCAAAAGGACCTATCCTGCAAGATTGGTCTGATACGCGACTGCGTAAAAAGGTGCTGGAAGATTTAAAGGATTTCGCCAGGACAGCAGGAGCGATTCAAATCAAAATTGATCCGGATATTGTGGTAGGAACAGGTGTGCCGGGAGAGAAGGATGCGGAAGCTGATCCGCAAGGAGAGGTTGTTCAGCGTGAGTTAACAGGACTGGGCTGGCGTTTTTCACCGGATCAAATTCAATTCCGGAATACATTTTTGATTAATTTGATTCCCGAAGAAGAAGAGATTTTAGGAAGCATGAAATCCAAAACTCGCTATAATATCCGGCTGGCAAGCCGAAAGGGAATATCTATCCGCCGCGGTGATACAAACGATCTGGCGGATTTGTACCAGATGTATGCAGATACCTCATTAAGAGGAGAATTTACAATCAGGGGAAAGAGTTACTACGATACTCTATGGCGGGTTTTTACGAGTGAGAGTTTGGATCTGGACCGGGATGCATCCGCTCAGCCGATCGTAGCTGAATTTGAGGGAAACCCTGTTGCTGGCGCTGTGATGTTTCGCTTTTGTAACCGGGCCTGGTATCTTCACGGTATGTCCCTCCCTGAGCACAGTGATAAGATGGCTACCTATCTGGTTCAATGGGAAGGGATGCTCTGGGCTAAGGAAAATGGCTGCAGCACCTATGATATGTGGGGAGCTCCAGATCAATTTAACGAAAGTGATTCTATGTGGGGTGTATATCGTTTTAAAAGGGGATTTGGTGGAGTGGTCACCAGGACAATTGGTGCCTGGGATTACCCAGTTAAAACATTCGTTTATATGCTGTATACCAACTTATTACCCAGGGTATTAAACGCCATGCGGTTTATTGGCAACCGGAAAACAAGACGTATTGCTGAAGAAAATTAGAATTGAGGACCCTGGTAACTACTCACTGCATTCACATAGGGGAAAAAAACTATGCTGACAAGAAAAGCCTTTGCCCATCTACCTACAGTTATTGAACATCTTCCGAAATTGACCAAAACCCTGGATGGTCCGGATATATATATAAAGAGAGATGATCAGACCGGGTTAGCTTTGGGAGGGAACAAAACCCGAAAACTGGAATATCTCCTGGGGCAAGCGCTGGCAGAAGGGGCGGATCTGGTTCTAACGACCGGAGCAGGACAATCAAACCACTGCCGGCAAACCGCTGCTGCTGCAGCGAGGTGCGGCCTGGATTGTATTCTTGTACTCGTTAAACCAATTCCCAAGGCTCCTACAGCCAATCTGTTTCTGGATCACCTGCTTGGGGCGGAAATCATCTGGACAGAGAAAAAAAACCGGGACCAGACGTTGGAAAAAGCATATACTGATGCAGCGGAACAAGGAAAAAAACCTTATCTAATTCCCTACGGGGGGTCAAACTCAGTAGGCGCTTATGCATATTTTAAAGCTGTGGAAGAATTGCAAGGACAGCTGCCAGATAAATCTCCGGATTGGATTGTATTTGCCTCCTCCTCGGGGGGAACCCAGGCAGGACTGGTGGCTGGAGCGAGTTATTTTCATTTGGATTCAAAAATCTTGGGCATCAGCGTAGATGAACCCGAGCCTATCCTCTCTGACCGTGTTTCAGTATTAGCCAATGAGATCAGCAACCTTTATGGAAATAAAACCCAATTCTCTCCAGATCAAATTCTGGTTAATGATAAATTTGTTGGTGATGGATATGGGGTTTTAAATGAGAGGGATCGGGAAGCGATTCATTTATTTGCTGATTTGGAAGGCATCTTACTGGATCCAGTATATACAGGCAGGGCAGGAGCTGGACTAATCCATCTAATCCGTTCAGGCTATTTTGATAAGGAAGACAGGGTCCTGTTCTGGCATACCGGGGGGACACCAGCCTTATTTGCTGAGCAGTATATACAGGATATTTTATTAAAATAAGCAGCCTATTCTCGTTTGGACAATAGTACTGATCCTCGGTTTTTATGGTATGAGCAGAGGATTTGATTTCCGCCTGATAAACAGGGGAAAAACTCTTGTCCTTTCAATGTCCACAGAAATCATATCCATAAGAAAGTCTACTTGAGAACCCAGGTATGGATAGCTAAATCTGGCGTTATCTATGGTAAAATTTGCAGTTGATGTGTCGTTTCTATTTATGATGTTGGATCGGCCTTTTGAGTGAGGAGAATCCATGCTTAATAACTGGGTTTATATTGGTATTTTTCTGGTTGTTGCCCTCGTAGTACCCCTGGTTGCAGTTTTACTTCCTGTATTGATTGCACCCAAAAAACCGAACCCTCAAAAAGAAGAAATCTATGAATGTGGCATTGAAACTAATGGGAATATTCGGCTCCAGTTTAAATCCCAATATTATATTTATGCACTTATCTTTTTGGTTTTTGACATAGAAACAATCTTTTTATTCCCCTGGGCTGTCTCGCTTGGTAAACTCCCCATATTTGCTGTTTTTGAAGGTGTAATTTTTATCGCTATTCTCTTTGCCGGTCTGGTCTATGCAATGAGAAAAGGGGCTCTGGCCTGGTCATAGTCCAACCCCAAAAATTTGCAGGAGATTTCCATGGCTGATTTGATCAATTTGATTGAAAATTGGATAATAAATCTATTACTCGGCTGGGGAGTATCCGAAAGTGCGGTGCAGTTTTCTCTCCAGGCGCTGGGCAGTGTACTGGTTGTGATTGTTTGTTTTGTGATTGTAATTGTCTTAATCTGGGTTGAAAGAAAACTCGCCGGAAGGATTCAGGATCGTTTTGGACCAAATCGAGCTGGACCTTACGGGATTTTTCAATCTTTCGCCGATATCATCAAGATCTTCACTAAAGAATACATCACACCCATTGGCGCTGAAAAGGGATTATTTAATATCGCGCCGGTTCTGGCGATGGCGTCAGTTCTGGCTATCTGGGCTGTGTTCCCTTTTGCGATGAATGTCATCGGGGCGGATGTACATGTTGGTGTGCTGTACATTGTGGCAGTGGGAGCATTTGGTATTCTGGCAATTTTAATGGCGGGTTGGTCTTCCAATAACCGCTATGCCTTACTTGGTGCTTCCAGATCGGTTGCTATGTTGATTTCCTATGAAATCCCCATGGTAGTGTCCCTTCTGGTTCCTGTTGTTCTGGCACACTCCATGAAGCTCTCAACTATTGTTGAAGCTCAAATCCCCTGGTATATCTTTGTGGCACCGTTATCAGCCCTGGTGTTTACGATTTCATCCATGGCGGAAATTGGAAAAGCGCCATTTGATTTGTTGGAAGCGGAATCTGAACTTGTTGCCGGGTATCATACGGAGTACTCCGGGATGAAATTCGGCATGTTTTATGTTGCTGAGTTTTTGCATCAATTCACCGTTGGCGCGCTGATCACCATCTTTTTCCTGGGCGGATGGACCGGTCCTCTGGCAGTCCGCTGGCCGATCCTGGGTGTGGTTTATTTTTATGGTAAATCATTATTTATGTACCTGGTGATATCCTGGATCAGACTTTCCCTGCCCAGAATTCGTATCGATGCAATGCTTAACTTGAATTGGCGTTTTTTGATCCCGGTCTCTTTTATCAATTTAATTGCCGTAGCAATAGCTGACCGGGTGATGATGGAGTTTGATCTAGCCCGCTGGATTTATGTCCTGATAATGTTTTTTATTAATACCCTGGTCCTCTGGGCAGCGTTAAAAATTGCAGATAAAAATGAGAAGTCGGTTGAACGGGAGAAATTTCCTCCCCGTCCGGTTGCTGTACCACCCGGTACAGAGTCTAAATAATCGGATATCGACCTTGTTTGAGGCAGGTATCTTCGATGTGAAACCTAACCAGAAATTGGGATAGTTCACATCCAGGAAAGAAAGGAAGAAATTATGGTGCCAATGATTATTTTTGGTTTATCCAGTTTAGTTACTCTGGGAGCAGCACTGGCAGTTGTAACCCATAAAAACATTCTGCATAGTGCTTTTTACCTTGTACTGTCTTTTGTGGGCGTTGCCAGTATTTATGTTTTGCTGGAAGCGCCTTTTATTGCAGTTGTCCAGGTCCTGGTTTACATAGGCGCTATCGCCATTCTGATCGTATTTGCGATCATGCTCACCCGGAGATTATACAGTGAGGATTTAATTCAGCGAAATGCGCAGTGGGTCTGGTCTGCTCTGGGTGCCGCTGGCTTGTTCCTGGTGCTGGGTTGGATCGTGTACAGCGCAAATTGGCCCGTGGTCCAGCAGGCTATACCGGAAGATGCCATCACACTCATGGGCCAGGATTTATTGAGCACCTATGTGGTCCCCTTTGAAATCGCTTCAGTTTTGCTTTTGGCCGCTCTGGTTGGGGCAATACTTATCGGCAGGGAGAGAGAATAATCAGCCTTTGGGCTGATCTAAGGAGCGCGGAATGACTATTCCAATCCATTGGTTTTTACTTGTTGCGGCGGGTTTGTTCAGTATTGGCTTATACGGTGTTTTATCCCGAAGAAACGCTATCGGAATCCTGATGGGTATTGAGTTGATGCTTAATGCGGTTAACATTAACTTGATCACTTTCTGGCGATATGTGGACGCGGTCCGGTTAACCGGTCAGATATTTGCCATTTTTATCTTTGCAGTAGCTGCAGCAGAAGTCGCGGTTGGGTTGGCACTCGTGATAGCAATTTATAGAAATCGCGCGACAGTTATTGTCGAAGAGATTGATTTACTGAAAGAATAAGTGAGAGGAAAACAATGCAAGATTTTTTCTTCAGCATAACCTGGTTAGTACCATTATTCCCATTGCTGGCTTTTATCATTATTATTTTATTCACCCAGGGGAATAATAAACTCAGCCACAGCCTCAGTATTGGATCGATGGTTTTGTCCTGGTTGGTCGGCTGGGGCGTGGTTTTCAGCGCAATAACAAAACCCCATCTGGGTGAGCATCCTATACAATTTTCTGTTCCCTGGTTTCCAACCGGCACGACTAACTTTGAAATTGGATACTGGATTGACCCATTAATGGCAGTTACGCTGTTTATGGTTCCCTTTGTCTGCCTGATGATATTTATTTATTCGGTTGGCTATATGGGTTATGGGACTGATGAAGTGGACCCCCGTTATTCCCGCTTTTTTGCTTATATCGCTTTATTTGCCACGGGCATGCTGGGGCTGGTTATTTCTGAAAATCTACTGACGCTCTTCATATCCTGGGAAATCATGGGATTGTGTTCCTACCTGTTGATTGGTTTCTGGTTTCAGAAAAATTACTCTGATCCCAATAAGATCAACCCAAGACAGGCTGGCTTAAAAGCTTTTCTGGTCACAAAAGTTGGCGATTTATTTTTAATGCTGGGGATTATTTACCTGTATTCACAGGCAGGATCCCTGAGCTACACGGACACCTTATTTAACCACGAATTTTTGAAAACGCTCGCATCCACACCTGCGCTGCCATTGTTCGGGGGCTGGTCTGCTGCTTCGGCAATTGCTGCCTTGATGTTTGGTGGAGCCGTGGGTAAATCTGCCCAATTCCCGCTCCATGTCTGGCTGCCGGATGCAATGGAAGGTCCCACGCCCGTCAGCGCATTGATCCATGCGGCAACGATGGTTTCGGCAGGTGTCTTCCTGATGGCGCGGATTTTCCCGCTCTTGAATGTGGTAGTGGAGCTGGAGCACCACAATCCAACCATGGGGATAATCGCGTTTATCGGCGCTTTTACAGCCATCTTTTCTTCCCTGATTGCTGTTGCTCAGAATGATATCAAAGGCGTTTTGGCGTTCTCAACCATCAGCCAATTAGGATATATGATCGCAGCCCTGGGTATCGGAGCTTATGTTGCAGCTACTTTTCACTTGATCACTCATGCTTTCTTTAAGGCGCTGCTCTTTATGGGGTCCGGCTCGGTGATTATTGGCTGTCACCACGAACAGGATATGAGGGAAATGGGGGGGTTAAAGGAAAAAATGCCCCGAACATTCTGGACTTTCCTGGCTGGTGGTCTTGCGTTATCCGGATTCCCGATTATTACAGCCGGATTCTGGAGTAAAGATGAAATCCTCGCTCATGCCTGGCATGAATTTATTCAGGAAGGCACAGCATCCTGGCCCTTTTTCGTCTGGCTGCTGCTTACAATTGCCGCATTTATAACCGCATTTTATACTGCCCGACAAATTTCGCTGACATTCCTGGGAAAACCGAGGGGACATCATGCTGAACACGCCCACGAAACACCCCATACGATGACCGTTCCTTTAATATTATTGGCATTTTTTGCCCTGACTCTGGGTTTTGTGGGTATTCCGGAAGAAATTATCGGTCATGGAAATAACTGGTTCCACCAATTTGTGGGCCATGAATATCCCGCTACGCCGCTCAGCCTTCCAGTGATGTTATTATCTGCCTCACTCGCTGTAGGCGGATTGGGAATTGGCTGGCTAGTATATGGAAGGAAGCCGCTGCTCCAGGGTGAAGTAGATCCACTGGAACGCGGGATGAAAAATATCCGCCTCGGCTGGTTTTATAAAGCCATGCACAACAAATTCTATTTTGATGAACTCTATCAGGTCGTCTTTATAAAAAGTTCCATCAAACTGGCAGATATTTTTTATAACTTTGATTATCACTGGGTGGTTGATCCCCTGGTGAACCTGGTTGCCAGAATCAGCCGGTTTATTTCCGATTTGTTTAACAAGTTTGACGAAAAAGTAGTTGATGGTTTGGTTAATTTGACTGGACTCTCTGGAATCACACTCGCTGACCTGAGTGGGATTACGGATAACAAAGTGGTTGATGGGCTGGTTAACGGTATTGCAGAAGTGACCGGTTGGATTGGTGAAAAGGTTCTGCGGCCAATTCAGACTGGAAAGGTCCAAAACTATCTGCTTATTCTGTTAATATCTATGCTTGCAATTATTGGCATTTACCTGGTCTCTTAGACCGAATTGAATTACGAGGAGAATAATGATGAATTTTCCATACTTAAGTGCGATAACTTTTACACCTCTATTAATAGCTGTGATTGTCCTGCTGATTCCTAAAACGAAAGAGAATTGGATCCGCTGGATATCCACTATTCTCAGCCTGATTCCGTTGGGCTTGGCAGTCTTTATCTATATCGTAGTCCAGGCTGATCCGGGAACAATGCAATTTATGGAAGAATATTCCTGGATCCCGGCAATCGATGTCTACTACCGGATGGGTGTGGATGGTCTCAGTGCGGTTATGCTGGTATTAACTGCATTGCTGTCCACTCTTTGTTATTACTATGCGATATACACCATTAAAAAGCGCGTTAAGGAATATTACTTCTTATTCCTGCTCCTGCAGGTGGGTATGACAGGTGTTTTTGTTTCCCTGGATTTCATCTTCTTTTATGTATTCTGGGAAATAGGCCTGGTGCCCATGTACCTGCTGATTGGTGTCTGGGGTGGAGAACGACGGATCTATGCTTCTATCAAATTCTTCCTCTACACATTGGCAGGAAGCATGGCTATGCTGTTGGCCATCATTGGTGTGTATTTAACAACTGGAACTTTTGATATTCTTGAAGCAGCTGCGGCGCAGCCATTTGCGGGTAATTTTGCCCTCTCTGCTGCGGCTTTCTGGGCTTTCTTTATCGCTTTCGCTATCAAAGTCCCCATCTTTCCATTCCATACCTGGCTTCCGGACGCACACACTGAAGCGCCAACGACCGGTAGTGTGATCCTTGCTGGCGTTCTGCTTAAGCTGGGCGCCTACGGTTTAATCCGGATTGTGCTGCCCCTGTTCCCGGGACCGTTCGCTTATTATTCCTATAATGTGCCAATCATTCCAATCCTGGCTGTGATCAGCATTGTCTACGGGGCATTGGTCTGTATGGCGCAGTGGGATTTAAAACGCCTGATCGCCTACTCCTCAGTGAGTCATATGGGTTATGTGACACTGGGTATCAGCGCAGCAGCGGCCAGTCTGGCTCTGGGTGGAGGAGAAGAAACAACCACCAGCGCGATCATCGGCCTGAATGGCGCATCATTACAACTGTTTACTCACGGCATCATCACAGGCGGTTTGTTTTTCCTGGTTGGTATGATTTATGACCGGGCGCATACTCGGCAGATTAAGGATTTTGGCGGGTTAGGGGCAAAAGTGCCTTATTATTACGGTATTATGCTTGTCACCTGTTTCGCTTCCTTAGGATTACCCGGACTGGCTGGATTCTGGAGTGAATTCTTTGTGTTCCGGGGCGCTTTTGCGATCATTCCTATTTTTGCAGCGATTGGTGTGTTGGGTATTGTCTTTACTGCCGCATATATTCTCTGGAAGATCGTACAGCAGGTATTCCTGGGTGAATTTGATCAGGAGAAATGGGATCTGGCTACGCATAAGGCAGTGTTAACCGATATGACAACCTTCGAGAAGGTTACCATGTGGCCTCTGGTAATTTTAATGGTATTGATTGGATTGTATCCATCCCTGATCGTTCGTTTGTTAAATGCGGTATCAACGACTCTATTCAGTAATTTTTAACTGTGAAATAAAGAGAGGCTAGAACTGTGCACATCTTGATATTTCTTCTCCCACAGCTGATTCTCTTCCTGAGTGTGGTCGTTGTTTTTGGAATTGATCTGGTGGGATCCAATGATAAAAAATGGCTGCCATACCTGGCACTGGCTGGTGCTGTATCATCTCTGGCCGCATCGATTTACCTGCTGGGATGGGAGGAAATCGGACAGGAATCTGTATTGGGAGGGATGATCGCCATTGATTCCTTCTCTCTATTTTTCCAGATTTTTTCTGGCTTGGTAGCCATTATCATCATCTTAATATCGATTGAGTATATAACACTCAAATCTCCTTACCAGGGTGAATTCTACAGCTTAATTCTCCTGGCTTGTTTTTCGATTTCATTGCTCGCGGTATCAGCTGATCTGGTGATGATTTTTATTGCCTTTGAGCTGCTGAGCATTTCATCCTATATCCTGACTGGATTTTTAAGGAAGGATGGAAAAAGCAGTGAGGCAGCCATAAAATACTTCCTCTATGGGTCACTGGCTTCAGCGATGATGCTGTACGGCATGTCCCTGCTTTATGGGGCGACTGCATCAACCAACCTGGTCCAAATCGCCACCAGTTTATCGGGTATTGACCCCAGCCTGAAGGGGATTATCTATCCAGCTCTGGTCCTGCTGATGGTAGGATTCGGGTTCAAAACCGTCGCGGTACCCTTTCATCAGTGGTCTCCTGACGCTTATGAAGGAGCGCCAACCCCTGTTACAGCATTCCTGGCTGTTGGCTCAATTGGCGCCGGATTCGCAGTTTTAACCAGAGTGATGCTGGTAGCTCTGCCTGATTTTCGGTTTAATTGGGCGACGCTGATCACAGGGTTGTCTATCATGAGCATGACATTGGGAAACCTGGTTGCTATCAGCCAGAAAAATATCAAACGCATGCTGGCATACTCAGGAATTGCCCACGCGGGATATATTTTCATTGGACTGGTCTCCTGGAATGTTTGGCAACCCGGGGGCGTATTTGACGGGATTAGCGGTGTGCTGGTATATTTGCTGGTTTATTTCGCTGCTAACCTGGGCGCTTTTGCCGTAGTAATTGCTTTTGAACATAAGACTGGATCGAATCAAATTTCAGATTATGCTGGCTTGATTCAGCGTTCTCCTCTTCTGGCTGGGACCATGGTGGTCTTCATGTTTTCCTTAATCGGAATTCCTGGAACGGGAGGATTTGTCGGGAAGTTGATGGTGTTTGGATCAGCGATGCGGATGGAATATTATTTTCTGGCTGTAGTTGCCATTATTAACAGCGTGATTGCCGGTTATTATTACTTGAATGTCATCCGATATATGTTTTTCCAACCCCTGGATGCTCCAGCACAGGAAGAGATTCATTTACCAAGATCTCTCTCGGCAGCAATCATCCTCACCTGTATTTTTACACTGCTGATGGGTTTGTATGCTCAACCGTTTATCCAATTTGTTCAAATGTCCCTGGGATTAATTTCATCTTAAGGAAAAAGTAACCAGGATAAATTATCGGGTTTTGATATTCGCTCCAGATTTTTTAGCCAGATCTGACCTGTCTGGTTGACAGCTTTTTGGCTTGTGAGTACAATACAGCAAGCCCCGAATGTCCAGGAGGAGCTGTAATTGAAAACTAAGGACGAAGAGACCACCCAGAGTTATCGTTGGCAGGAAAGAGTATGGGTTTTGGCTGTGGCAGGACAAGCCGGTCTATATATTGCATTCCCGGTGTTGTTGGGATTATTCATTGGATTTTTGCTTGATCGCCAATTCGGTACTTATCTATTATTTGCAGTATTACTCTCGATGGCTGGGTTTGGCGGTGGAATATTTCTGGTTTACCGCTGGGTAAAAACAACTGTAAAAAAACGCCTTGAAGAGATGAAAAAGGAAGAATAAACCCCTATGGAACAGGAAAAGAAAAAAGGTGGTTGTTTAGTTAAACTCATTATCGGTTTAGCAGCTCTAGCCTTGGTTGGTTACGGGCTGGTCATGCCAGGAAAAAAATTACCTGAAATCAGCATGGCAGCTGAATTAATTCCCTGGCATTTACCCATCCCGGGTTTTGATCACGGTATACCCAATACCCTGCCAACAGCAATATTTACGTCTTTGTTTTTAATTGTAATTGCCCTGTTTTATAATCGAGCGGTTAAAAAGGCAAAAAGAACCGGCAAAGAAAGTCGATTCTTGGTTGCCATTGATGCCATTTATGAAGCTGTATTTTCATTTGTTGAAACGACTGTTGGTAAAGAAAACGCTACCCTCTTCTTTCCATTGATTGGATCGTTTTTCTTCTTCATCCTATTTGCGAACTGGTCCGGACTCCTGCCAGGCATGGGTTCGATTGGTATTTGGGAAGAACACCATGGTGAGAATATCCTGATACCTCTCTTTCGTTCACCAACTGCAGATCTCAGTACGACAGTTGGACTGGCGTTGATTACCCAGGTCGTTGCCCAGTATTATGGGTTTAAATTTCAGGGTAAAAAATACCTCAAGAAATTTTTCAATTTTAGCGCTGACCCGGATAGTGGGTGGTTGAAACCAGTTCTTTCATTTGCTAATGGGTTTGCTGGTATATTAGAATTTATAGGCGAATTTATTAAAGTTCTCTCATTTAGTTTCCGGTTATTCGGTAATGTTTTCGCCGGGGAAGTGTTGTTAATGGTAATCAGTTTCTTGACGGCTTTCCTGGTTGTTGATGTATTTATTGCCTTAGAATTATTTGTCGGTGCCATTCAAGCACTGATATTTTCAATCTTGTCACTGATTTTTTATCAGATGGCAACGCAGCACCATTAATCATGAAACAAGTATTCTTAAAGGAGATATTTGCATGTCGTACGAAGCCGCAACTCAAATAGCTGCTGCCCTGGCAATTGGATTAGGCTCCCTGGGTCCTGCAATCGGGATCGGTATACTGGCTGCCAAAGCCATGGAGGCTGTGGGCCGAAACCCTGAAGCCTCAGGTGATGTTCTTACAAATATGATCCTGGCGATCGCTTTTGCAGAAGCCATTGCCATTTACGCCCTGGTTGTAGCGCTCGCGATTAAATTCGTGCCTGTTACACCACTTTAGTACTTTAAGGAGGATATCGTGGGTGACGCATTAGGAGCTATGGGAATCAATCCCCCGTTTTTGATATCTCAGATTGTAAATTTCCTGGTCATGTTTGGTCTTTTAACTGTGCTGCTTTGGAAGCCAGCCAGAAAGCGGCTGGATGACCGGCAGACAATGCTTCAAAAGCAGGTTGAAGACGCTGAGGAAGCAGCAGCCCAACTTGAAAAAATCGGCCAAGAACGCGAAAAGGTTCTCGCTGAGGCAAAAAAAGAAGGGGAAAAAATTGTTGCCCAAGCCTATGACAGGGTAGAGGCGATTAAAAAAGATGCTGCCGAAGAAGGGAAAAAGATCATTCAAAAAGCGCAGGAAGATGCCAAGGAAGAGGAGCAGCGATTGCTGAAAGGTATGCGAGATCAGGTTGCGATTCTGGCCATTTCTGCGGCTCAAAAATTGCTTGGTACTGCCCTGGATGAAACCCGGCAGCGAGCCTTGATTGATGAATTCTTTTCGAGCGTTAAAGATGGGAAAGTTGTTGTCCTAGAAGGAAAAGATTTTCAAGGAAAATCCGCTGTTATCACAAGCGCTTTGCCTTTAAATAATAATGAAAAGAAAGTGATTGAAAAAGACATTCTCAGTCGGATTGAAGGGGATGTTGAAGTAACTTTTGAGGTGGCCCCAGCCTTACTGGGCGGTTTGACAATCCGGATTGATGATAAAATCTTTGATAATTCGATTTCATCCCAGCTGGCAGGTCTTCGTTCACGTTTCTCGTAAACTGACCTGCGTTTAAATCTGGTGTAAAATAAAAACGCCCAGCATTTGTGCCCGGGCGTTTTTGTTCTATCAGAAAGATATAAATAGAAGGAGAATCTACTGTGGCCCCGGTATCTACCCGGTCTTTGCCTGTTTTATTCCAGGAAATACCCATCCTCAATGATTTTCCCCCTGAAGAAGTTCTTTTGACAGGGATCAGTATCGATTCCAGACAGATCAAAGAAGGGAATCTTTTCGTAGCGATCCCGGGAACTAGGACCGACGGGCATGATTATGTCCAGGCAGCTGTTGATCAAGGGGCTGCTGTTGTGGCCGGTTCTCGTTCCTTTAGCCAATATCAAAACCTGCCGGTTCCCTATCTGCAAATTAATCACTCCCGGGAAGCTCTCGCGAAGCTTGCAGCTGCCTGGTATGGATATCCTGCCAGGTCCCTGGTAGTAATTGGAGTGACAGGCACTGAAGGGAAAACTACCACAGTCAATCTGGTCCATCAGATATTAGTGGCTGCTGGTTTCCAGGCCGGTTTAATTTCTACTGTGAATGCCGTTATAGGAAATCAAACGATCGATACCGGTTTTCACGTCACTACGCCTGAGGCAATGGACCTTCAACGGTACCTGCTTTTAATGGTGGAAGCGGGGATAACTCACGTGGTTGTTGAAGCGACTTCCCACGGACTGGCGCAGCAGCGAGTTGCTGCCTGCGAGTTTGACATGGGCGTAGTTACCAACATCACCCATGAGCACCTTGATTTTCATGGGGATTACCAGAGTTACCTGGATGCAAAGTCTGAATTAATTCGTTTAATCCCGGATTCAAAACAAAAACCAGCCCACTACAAAAAACTTGCTGTATTAAATAAGGATGATGGTTCCTATTCCAAACTGAAACAGGTGGCTGAAAAATCAGGCGTTAAAACAGTTGATTATGGAGTAGGTCAAGAATCGGATTTCCAGGCGAAGAAAATCAAACACACTCCGGAAGGTTTATCCTTCACATTATTAACAACTGGCAATAAGATGAAGTTACATACCTCATTACTTGGTGACTACAATGTCTCTAATTGCCTGGCTGCTGCTGCGGTTTGTTTTGAAGGGCTTGGTGCCACTTGGGAAGATATCCGGGATGGAATCAAAAACTTAGAGGGTATACCTGGCAGGATGGAGCTCCTGGACCTGGGACAGGACTTTTACGCGATTGTTGATTTTGCGCATTCACCTAATGCATTAAAGCGGGCTTTATCAGCGGCCCGGAATCTCACTTCCCAGAGAGTGATAACTGTATTTGGATCGGCTGGGTTAAGAGATAAAGAAAAAAGAAGGTTAATGGCGCAAATATCCGCTGAGTTGGCTGATATCACAATATTAACCGCAGAAGATCCTAGAACGGAATCCCTGGATGATATCTTGGAGGAAATGGCGGAGGGGGTGATTTCAAAGGGCAGGGGTGAGGGGGAAAATTTCTGGCGAATTCCAGACCGGGGGAAAGCGATCCAATTTGCGGTGCAGCTGGCAGAAGCGGAGGATGTGGTTTTGATCTGCGGAAAAGGCCATGAGCAGTCAATGTGTTTTGGTGAAACAGAATACCCTTGGGATGACAGGACTGCCTTGACAGCCGCTTTGGCAGAACATCTGAACCTGGAAGGTCCCAAAATGCCTTATTTACCGACTCGTGGAAGCTAAACCGCTGGCTAGGGGGATAATCATCTATAGAAGAAAATACTATTGACAAATTGCAGATAGTTGAGTAAGCTTTAACCATTAACCCTGTTCAGGGGTTGAACGGGAGGTTTTTATGCCTGGTTACCGGAGAGGAAGGTCCCGTCCCTGCCCCAAACGGCAACGAAGAGGAATGCGACTGCTGCTTCGTCCCAGCTTGCTCTTGCTGCTGGCGGAATCGGAATCGCATGGTTACGAGTTATACGATCAGCTGGTAACTTTTGGATTTGAGACAGAACGGTTGGATAGCAGCATTGTCTACCGGGATTTACGGGAAATGGAAGAGCAGGGGTATATTGAGTCGTACTGGGATGAGGACAGTAAAGGTCCAAAACGAAGAATGTACAAGATTCGTGAGGAGGGGAAGATTAGATTGGCTGAGTGGATTGATGTCCTTGACAACATTCAAGGACAAATGAAACAGCTTATTAAACGATATAAAACAAGTTGAGGGTAAAGGAGGGTATTTTATCATGGCAGAGGAGAATCTAAGAGGGAATTTAGGGAATGGAAGAGGATTTGGCCGAAGGTTGGGACGGGGGCAAGGGAGAGGTCGCCGATCTGGCGGAATGAGAACTGGAGGTAATTGTGTATGTCCCTCATGTGGGTATAAAGAGGAACATCAGGCAGGAAAACCTTGTTTTGAAAAAAAATGCCCGGAGTGCAATACTGATTTAGTACGCGAATAATTTAAGTTCATATTAATGAACCTTTAGCCTTTGGATAAAGGTTAAAAATAAAAATGATTCCAGTTTTTCAATTTATCGAAATTTGAGAGGATGATTCCTGAATCAACACTCCTGGATGATTGACTAGATAATTTTCGAAAAGGATACTAGATGTTAATTGCCATATCTTCACCAGATGGAAAGTTTGATACTGAGTTTAGCCCACGATTTGGGAGGTGTAATTTCTTCATCATTGTAGACACGGATACACGTGAATGGGAATCAAAGCCCAATCCCGCCGCGAACACCCGGGGAGGTGCTGGGCCACAGGCAGTTCAGTTTCTCTCAGCAACTGGCGTCAAAGCTGCAATTACAGGACGGTATGGACCGAATGCTTTTACCACCCTGAAAGCAGCAGGCATCCGTGCCTACATCGCCGATACAGGTACCCCGGAAGAGCTGCTTGATCGATTCTTATCGGGTATGCTGGAAGAGGTCAATGCCGCAACAGGCGGGGAACTGCATCATTAAGAGAGACATATTATGAAAATCGCAATTGCCAGTGGGAAAGGAGGAACAGGTAAAACAACAATAGCAACCGCTTTTGCCTTGGCACTTTCGAGAGCGGATTATTCAGTTTCCCTTCTGGATTGTGATGTTGAAGCGCCAAACTCTCATATCTTCATCAAACCTGAGTTTAACCAATACGATGAAGTAAATTTGTTAATTCCCAGCGTGAATGCTGAAGTTTGCACAGGCTGTGGTCAGTGTGCAGAAGTCTGTCAATTTCACGCTATTGTGGTCATAGGTGGTCAGACCCTTGTTTTCCCTGAGATGTGTCATGGTTGTGGAAGCTGCACATTGATATGTCCAGAGAAAGCTATTACTGAGATCCCCAATAGATTAGGGATCTTAGAGGGCGGTCTTTCACAGGAGGGGATCCGATTTAGCCATGGAATCTTAAATATTGGGGAACCGATGGCTGTTCCCGTGATCTCGAAACTTAAGAAATGGCAGGGTCTTATGGATGAGGAAATTGTCGTGATAGATTCTCCCCCTGGAGCATCCTGCCCAGTGGTTGAATCTCTCCGGGGGGCAGATTATATTATCCTGGTTACTGAACCAACCCCTTTTGGATTACATGATTTGAGACAGGCTTATATAGTCACCCAAAAACTTGGTATCCCTGCCGGTGTCATCATAAATCGTACGGGTTTAGGAGACACAGGAGTGGACCAATACTGTGAGGAAAAGGGACTGCCTGTCTATATGAGAATCCCGCTGGAACGGAAAATCGGTCAAGGTATTGCTCAGGGAAAATCACTCCTGGAGATAAAACCTGAATACGAAAGTCGTTTTCAACAATTACATCTCCAAATCGTAGAAGCTTTATCGATTGTGAACAGGTCATGAAACAAATAGTTATCCTTAGTGGAAAAGGTGGTACAGGAAAGACTAGTGTAGCTGCAGCATTTGCACATCTGCTTTCTTTAAAAAACACCCCATTTAAAACCGTTTTTGCAGATGCAGATGTAGATGCCTCGAATCTAGAGCTGGTTCTCTCACCTTCTGTTATTAGCCGGGAGGACTTTTGGGGAGGATCAATTGCAGAAATTGACCTAGATGATTGTACAGCCTGTGGCATTTGTGTGGAGGTGTGTCGATTTGATGCGGTGATCGTTAAGGAAGGTGTTTATTCAGTGGATCCTATTGCTTGTGATGGGTGTGCGGCTTGTGTTTACCAATGCCCGGAGAAAACAATTTCAATGAAGGAACAATTGGCAGGGGAGTGGTATCAATCGGAGAGCCTCTACGGTCCTCTATTTCATGCTAACTTAATACCCGCTCAGGAAAATTCAGGAAAACTTGTGACATTAGTTAAACAACAGGCACGACTTCTTGGTCTTGATGAAGGATTTGACCTGGTTCTTGTAGATGGACCTCCTGGGATCGGATGCCCGGTCATCTCAGCGGCATCAGGGGCTGATCTAGCACTTATTGTGACTGAACCGACCGCTTCAGGTGTGCATGATATGCACCGGGCTCTAAAGACAACAGCGCATTTTGATGTCGAGTCGTTGATTTGTATCAATAAAGCGGATATATATCCTGAGGGTGCAGACAAGATTGAAGAATTTTGCCAGAACGATGGGATCCGTGTAGTTGGAAAAATTCCTTTTGATTTAGCAGTGACGGAATCAATGATCCAGGGAAAGCCCGTAACCGAATATCGAGCAGATTCACCTGCCAGTTTGGCGATCCACGATCTCTGGAAAGAAGTCATGGATACATTACAGGATCAGGAAGCATGATAGAAAATAAAATTGGGAGATTAGAACAATTAATTATTGCTCGTTTACGGCTGGTCATTGATCCGGAGACTCAGGCTGATGTAATTCGTATGCGATTAATTGAGAATCTAACCGTTAATGAGAAAGGTTATGTAAAATATACATTCCGGCCGTCTTCTCCAGTTTGCCCGATTGCGGTATCATTAGCCCAACAAATTAAAATCGCTGTTTCACAAGTGCCGGGTGTGCATAAGCAGGAAATTAAGGTAGAAAATTATGTTGGGGCAGAGCAATTAACAATATTGATTAACCGGTAATGATAACCAGTGTCAGGATGATTAAAATCCGGACAATTTAAACAAAATCATAACCATCTATCCGGAGTTATTAAAGTAAATTTACTTAATCAAGGAGTTACAAATTCATGCGAATAGCAATTTCAGTAGAGAGTAACAATGGATTAGAAAGCAACGTAGCTCAGCATTTTGGCCGTTGTCCTTATTTTGCGCTGGTAGACCTGGAAGGAAATGAAGTAAAGGAAATTAACATCCTTGAAAATCCGTTCTTCGCAGGTCACCAGGTTGGACAAGTCCCGGGTTTTATCCATGAGCAAGGCGCGAATGTAATGCTTAGCGGTGGTATGGGAGGAAGGGCGATTCAATTCTTCGATCAATTTGGAATTGATGTAGCAACCGGTGCCCGTGGGACTGTAGAGGAAACAATAACTGATTACTTAGCGGGAAACTTAAGTGGATCTGCTCCTTGTGCGGAGAGTGTTGAGCATGGTCATGGACATGAACACGATCATGAGCACTCCCACAACCACGATAGCGGCCAATAAGATTAATCGGTGTAAAAAGAGCAGGGATCCTGGATATACCAGGTTCCCTGTTTTTAACTCTGTGATCCGTTGGGTTTAAAGATACAGGGGGAAAACGGATTTTTATCAAATGTTCGTTTGCTTGTTAATTCCAGGGGAATATCAAAGAGAATTGAAATCAAATTAGTATCAATCAGGCACAGTTCAGGATGTTTTAGCGCTAGATCCCGATAAGGACAATGGCGTAATAAAACCTGCGGTCCAGCGGGGTGAGCTTCCCAACTGGCGTGGTATTTATGTTGGTTGAGAAATTCGATTGCCTGGTTGAATCTGGTGATGCGATTTTTTGAATCGGGATCGAAATTCCTGGCAATTGTATCGGCAATCACCTGGAAATCATCCTTGGCGGTTGGTTTGTCGGAAATTACATTCAGGACCATGCTAAGCAGGGGAGTTATGTTAGTCCCCAAAGAAAAAGAGGTAAGATTAAAAAGTAAGATTGGCCGTCCTGCTCCTCCCAGCACTCGTTTCCCGGAGACCTGCACCAGGCCGGAATTTTCCAGCAGCTCGAGATGATAACGAATATTGGCCGTTGTCTGGTCCAGGGACCGACTGATGTCCTTTGCAGAAGCCCCGGGGTGGATTTTGAGATAATCAAGAATCTGTTGACGGGTGGTTTGCATGCCTTGAGTTTATCACAACCAGATAATTAAACAAAAAAAATTTTCTAAAAATAATCGTTGACAAGCCAGGGCAGGGGGCAATATAATTATGACATTCAAAATCCGAACCAGATAATTAAAGAACCATAGACCTTGAGGAGTATTTTCATGCCGGATGAACTAAATAAACCCGACTACAGGATTCCCCCAGAGTTGGAAGGGACTGTTGCGATTACAACCCTGGATAGAATCTACAACTGGGGGCGGCGATACTCGGTCTGGCCGATGTTTTTTGGCCTGGCTTGCTGTGCGATTGAGATGATTGCTACCGCCGGCGCCCGTTTTGACCTGGCCCGGTTTGGGATGGAGATTATGCGGCCCAGTCCCAGGCAGTGCGATTTGATGATTGTTTCCGGGACAGTAACCAAAAAGATGGTTCCCCAGGTGGTCAGGCTGTATAACCAAATGCCGGAACCAAAGTATGTCTTATCCATGGGTGCTTGCGCCTCAGGCGGAGGTCCCTTTAAACGGGGATATAACGTTATCGCAGGGATAGATAAATATATCCCGGTGGATGTCTATGTTCCAGGCTGCCCGCCAACTCCTCAAGCCCTGCTGTACGGGTTGATGAAAATCCAGGAAAAGATAGATCACGAATCCATAAAAGAAGTCCGCTGGTACCAGAAAGAACCGGATCAAGGAATTCCTGTTCCGATCCTGGGTCCGGATTTAATCGACGTGAGAGATTTTCCCGCCCTGATGAAACGAGAAAACAATAAGGAAAACCCGGCATGAATGAGCAGACAATCGTTGTGAAACCGAATGAACAGGAAATCATTAACCGCTTTCCTGAGTGGGTGCAAGTGGATGAAAGGGAAGGTTATCAAGGATTGTTGGTCAGCGTAAACAACTTGTTTTCCCTGATGGAAACCCTCCGGGATGAATTTGGCTATGACCATCTGACTTCTGTCACTGGTGTGGATTATCTACCGGATGAGCAAATGGAAGTTGTCTATCACCTGTTTAAATCCACTGGAGGTTCGATCCTTGAGATTAAATCGCAGGTTCCCCGCGGGAATCCAGTTGTTCCTTCGATGGTAGGTCTTTACCCCGGAGCTGCCTTCCAGGAGCGTGAGGCCTGGGATTTGCTGGGCATTAAATTTGAAGGTCATCCCAATCTGAAACGAATTTTAATGTGGGAAGGATTTGCCGGCCATCCGCTGCGGAAAGATTGGCGGGAAGCATTTTATGAGGGGGAATTTAAACCATACGAAGACCGTTGGCCAGAAGGAAAAGTATCTAAAATCGAAGCGGATAATCCTTATCGGGAAAATATCCATTATCCTGAGGGATTTAACCCGGAAACCTGGATCCCGGAGGGTGAAGATTTACTGTTTAAAGGAACAACTTCTTTTGAAGGCGATGAGCAAGGAATTAAGACAGAACAGATGGTTGTTAATCTTGGTCCGCAGCATCCTTCCACCCATGGTGTATTCCGGATGGTTGCCACCCTGGAAGGAGAAACCGTTGTTGACCTGGAACCTGTCATGGGTTATTTGCACCGTAATCATGAGAAGATTGGTGAACGTAATACCTTCGCCATGAACATGCCATACACAGACCGCCTGGATTATTTTTGCTCGATGAGCAATAATTTTGCTTATGCCCTGACAGTGGAAAAATTACTGGGTGAAAATTACCAGCCGCCAGAGCGGGCTCAATACATCCGGGTGATCATGGCTGAGTTGACCAGGGTTTTAAACCATTTTATGGCCATCGGATTCTTCTTAAATGACCTGGGTGCTTATTTCACGCCAGCGTTATATACCATCAAGGAACGGGAGTTAATCCTGGATATATTTGAAGCGGTTGCCGGTTCAAGGATGATGTGCAATTACTTCCGTTTTGGTGGTGTGGTGAGGGATCTTCCTGATGGTTTGGAAGAACATATCCGGAGATTAGTTTACGATCGCCTGCCTCGCCAGGTTGATGAATTGGACCGCTACCTGGTAGAAAATGAAATTGTGGTCAGCAGGAGTAAAGGGGTTGGTGTTTTAACGCCGGAACAGGCAATTGGCTATTCCGCAGTGGGCCCTGTCCTGCGAGCATCCGGTGTACCCTATGATATCCGGCGCGCTGATCCTTACAGCATCTATGATCGTTTTGACTTTGACGTCGCTGTCCGCTATCACGGTGATGTCTATGATCGTTTTTTGATCCGGTACGATGAAATTCGGCAAAGCATCCGCATCCTTCAGCAGGCAATTGATGCCCTTCCAGAAGGGGAGATCCTGGCCAATAAACCAGCCTATAAATTTAAAATACCAAAAGGCGAATCTTACGGTCGGGTTGAAGGCCCCAAAGGAGAACTTGGTTTTTATGTTGTATCTGATGGCACAGATAATCCCTGGCGGTATCATGTCCGGGCACCATCATTTATTAACCTGACCGGATTACGGGAAATGTCCCTGGGTGAAAAAGTGGCTGACCTGGTTGCTATTTTAGGTTCTATTGATATTGTCCTGGGTGAAGTGGACCGGTAAAACACAGCAGCAGATTTGGAGATATTTATGAAAGGATATGGAATTCTTAAAGGTCTTGGTGTAACCCTGAAACACCTGTTTGATACCTACGCAGAGGATATCAAAGCTGGCAAGGATCGGTACTATACAGATGATGGTGTACGCCAGAGAATGACCAGTGACACCAAGGGTATTTTTACAGTTCAATACCCGGAAGAACGATTGCTGCAGTCGGAAGCATTTCGTTATGTGCCTTTCCTCGTTTATGATGAAGGGGAAAACGGGGAACAAATTGTCCGCTGCACTGCTTGTGGTATATGCAGTAAAGTGTGTCCTACCCAGTGCATCTGGATAGAACGGGCTGAAGATCCAGAAACAGGAAAACCAGTTAAGACCCCGGCAGAGTTTGCGATTGATATTGATTTATGTATGAATTGCGGCTTCTGTGCGGAATACTGTCCCTTTGATGCGATTAAGATGGATCATGATTTTGAATTGGCGGTGTACGAAAGGTTTGAGGCAAACATTCATCGGAAAGAGCGTTTGTTAAAACCGGCTTCATATTATGCCAGTATTCGACCCCATAATTATGCCTTGGAACAGAAGGCCAAGGAAGAAGCGGCTGCGGCGAAGGCTGCCCGGAGGGGAAACAGGCCCTAGAGTTTTGATCAATCCCTTTACTGAGCAGGAAAAAAGGATCCTAAATCAAGCTTGAATAACGAGACCAAATTGATGTCAAACCAAAAAAAGATACTCGTAATCGTTGGATGTCCCCGAAGTGGTACCAGTCTCTTTGCAGACTTCCTGGTACACTGCGGGCTGAAAACTGTTCAGGATAACCGGGCGAATTCCCAATACCCCCGGGGGTATCATGAACATTTTCCCTTGCTGATGTTTCATAAAGCCCTGGAAAGATATCCTCGCGGCGCAGATCACCGGATTACAGATTTACCTTTCATCCAATCGGCTTACTTAGAGGATGAATTTACGTCAAGTATCTTTGCTGCTGCATCGGTGCCTTTCCAGGACCAAAACATAAATTTTATAAAATTACCCCAATTGGCTCTCTCAATTGATTTTTTATTTGAACAATTTCCAAATCTCCATATTATCGCTCTCTGGCGGAATCCGAGTGCTGTCTTTAAATCCTTAATCCAAAAAGAATTCCCAAAGGAAATGCGCCCAGCCTCAGGGGTAAAAGCCATATTGCTGCAATCTGTGTATGGAATTCAGATCAAGAACGCCTATCAAAAATATCCCGGAAGTATTACCGTTCTGGCAATTGATCAAATCATAAAAAAGGATCAAAATCTTGGACCGCTTCTTGAACGCCTGGGATTTGAGATCGAATCCCCTTGCCGCTTATCACAAAGTATGAACACCGGTTTGTGGACAAAACGGGTTCCGTTGTTTTGGGCCTTATATTATCAACTCATGCGGATCGGGGTACTTCTTGGTGCTCCCTTTTTGAACCCTGAGAAACGGAAATTTGTAAAACTGGGGGATCTTTCCCGGGAAATCTTAAAAATCAATTATGAATCTGCTAATAATAACTCCTGATCTATTTGGCATTGGTGGAGTTCAGCGTTTCAGCAAACAGCTATCGCAAGCCCTTGCTGGATTAGCTGCTGCTCGAGCGCAGCAGCTAACGATATTTTCCCTGGTGGATAATAAGGATACTGTCGATCCTTTAGCTTTTGGAGAGGGAGTAACCGTCACAGGGTTCCGGGGAAACAAACTGTCCTTAATTTTAAAAGCATTAATCCTGATCTTAAAAGGACCAATCAGGATCTACGCAGCTCATCTTCATTTCGCCCCGATAGCATTTATGTTAAAGATAATTCGTCCCGTTTCAACCTATGGAGTACACCTCCATGGTATTGATGCCTGGTACCCTTTGCCGTTTTACCGGCATTTAGCATTACGAAAAGCAGATTTTATAACTTCATCAAGCAGGTATACGGCGGACACTGCAGCTGTCAGCAATCAGCTTGACCTTTCCAAAATCAGAATCCTTCACCCCCCGGTGGATCCGTTCTGGCTGGAACAGATTTCACTTAAAATAGAAGATCAACTGAGATCATCCAAACCAGAAGGAAAGCTTATCTTATCCGTCGCCCGCTTATCAGCCTGGGAACAACAGAAAGGCATAGACCTGGTGATCCAGGCGATGCCTGGATTATGTGAAGAATTTCCTGGTTTAAAGTATGTGATTATTGGGTCCGGGGATGATCTGCCCCGGTTAAAATCCCTTGCGGAGAAAATGGGTGTTCTTGAGCAAGTTGACTTTCTGGGCAATGTCTCTGATGGGGAACTGAGCCAATATTACCAGCTTTGTGACCTGTTTATCATGCCCAGTAAAAAAGAGGGCTTAGGAATCGTGTTCCTGGAAGCAATGGCCTATGGTAAACCAGTTATTGCGGGAGACCACTGCGGCAGCAGTGATGCTGTGTTAGCAGGGGAAACCGGATTGTTGGTACCCTACGGCGATGTACCCAAAATACAACAAGCTGCGGCGCAAATCTTAGGAGATCCAAGAAAAGCAGCTTTAATGGGGAAAAGGGGAAAACAGCATTTGTTGGAACACTTTACCTATGTCCAATTTGTTCAAAAGGTAGCTAAAATCATTTAGGGGAGAGACAGTAACTTTTTTTATCCTATACGATCATGAATGAAAAAGAAGCTATCAAAGAAATTGAAAAAGAGATCATTGAGATAAGGGATAGCTGGCCGGCACATTCCCCTCCACCTGGCATGCTTTTACGGTTAGAGGAATTAGAAGAACAACTGGCTCAGTTAAAAAAGATACTTAAGGGGGAATGTAATGCCTCAGCCTAAGGTGGTGATTGATTACCAGGTATGTGACCCAGCATTTTGCCCGGAGGGTATTTGTGCCGCTGCGCAGGTATGTGAGCGGAAGGTGCTCCGGCAGGATAAGCCTGGAGAGCCGCCGGATATCGCTCCATCGCTCTGCCGAGGTTGTGTAGATTGTATACCGCTTTGCCCCAAAGGCGCTCTGCGAAAGATGGATTAATAGGGTATACCCTGGAAAGAAGATCTTTTTATAGGTTATGCGTGTTTCCCCCAAAATAGGGAAATTCTTAACAGCTATCTGCCGGTTAAGGTAGGTAATTGAATTCCAGTTACGGGATAATCACTCATCTTCCGGATTCGGTAATCCCAGGATTTCCCGGGCATTTTGGAGCTGGTCATCCCGGATGAGGAGTTCAGAAATCAGGTTATCTCCTACATAAAAAGATGGCGCTTTATAATGCGGCACCACAACGGCGGGAATCCCGTGGTCTTCAAGGATTGATTTATCACGGATGGCTTCTACCGTAGGACATATTCTCAGGGTGATTGTTTTCATATCCGCTCCACGGATAAAGATGAACTTATCCTATAGTACTAATTTTACATCATCAGGGAAGGAAAATTGCTGATTGATTTGATCTGCAGTTGAAATGCCTGGTGGAAAAACGCATGTGTTTGCCTGAATTGCCTTTCAAATTTGTTAGGGCACAGCTGTAAATAATTGTTTATTATAGTATTGATGAGGGATGGGTTTTTCTTCGGGAGAGCTGTGAAATAAGTGATTCTCTGGATCACTTTACAATTTTGTTAGATAACCGTAATGGTTTGACGGCAGTAATTTCTGTCGTTATAATGAAGGTATTAAATTATAGGAAAGGGATATGATGCGGAATACTGCCAGACCTCCAGCTAATAATCGAGGGCAGAGCTTCGTCGAATTGGCGATTGTTTTGCCGCTGCTATTATTCCTGCTGGTCGGTTTTGTTGAGGTTGGGGCAATTATCTATTCTTATCTATCCATGCTGGATGTTGCCCGAGAGGCGGCCCGTTTTGCGTCCGAGCATGATCCGACGATCTTTCTAGGACCGGGGGTTGGCGGATTTTGCGAGGATGAGGAACTCCATTTTTATCAGGATACAGCTTGTGTGATCATTGGAGCAGGGTTTAATCCCGATCTGACATTAAATCCAGCCACAGATGATGTAACCATCTCGGTTTTTACCATCGATGATAATCTGGTCTCGGATCGCCTGCCAGATGATGGCGATGGTGTTTGGTCTTTATACGGTGAAAACTGGACCAGGAATTGTGATGGAACCCTGGATTCCACCACCCCGTTTATGCAGAACGCTGATGTTGAGAATATTTTTAACCTGCCGCCGCCGACTACTGGCCCTGGAACACCAACACTAGCAGCAGGGACATCATTGCCCAGCGCTCCGACTGATAAAGGACGGGTGCTGGTTGAAGTATATTACTGCCATGAGCAGTTATTGAATTTGCCAATTATAAGTGATTTGATACCTAACCCGGTTCCGCTGCATGCCTATTCCTTCATGCCAGCGCCGGCTGCTGCGCCCACATCAACACCTATGGGACCATAAGAATTAAAAGGTTTATATACCTAGGTTAACTATGAATCACTGTCGAAAACGACCCAATATAATAAACCGCTTCAAGAAACAAATCAGCGATGGAAACCATCGGGAGCGAGGTCAGGCGTTGGTTATTACCGCGGTTGCTTTTATGGCAATCCTGGCATTTGCTGGTTTAGTTACTGACGCGGGCACTCTTTATCTTAATTACACCCGGTTAAAAAGAGGATTGGATGCAGCTGCCGTTGCAGCTGCCAATAACATTAAAGACAGTTCTTTACCCACTGCCCAGCGCAATGCCTATATCCGTGAGGCAGCCCGGGAGATGCTGGCATTAAATGAAGTGGAAGATATTTATTCCCTGCGGACCTTTACCTGTGATGATGCTGGTTTACCGGCAGTTTTTGCGACTTTATGTCCGGCCGCGGGAGAAAATAAACGGAAATTAGCTTATGTGGAAGCCACCCAAAACAGCCCGGTTTATTTCCTGCAGCTTTTTGGAGTAAACAGTGTTCCTATAACCATTCACTCGGTGGGTGAAGCAGCATCCCTGGACCTGGTGCTGGTGATCGATACCTCTGAGTCCATGGGTAAAGATGATCCCGGGTATGGCGTGAATTTTGATCCCTCTGCCTGCAATTTGATGGATAACTGTCAACCGCTTCTCCAGGCGAAGATTTCTGCCAAAGCCATGATTGACAAATTGTTTGATGGATATGACCGCATTGCTCTTGTTACCTATAATTCCACGGCTAGCGTTATTGATCCGGACTTAGCTACCGCGGTTGTTCTGGAAGCGGATCACACGGCAGTAAAAAATGCCATTGATGCCATCAACCTTAATGATGATCCAAACGCAGACTATTACAATCCCTTTGGCGATATAGCTCTGGGCGACATGAATCCGATGGATATCAATGGCGACGGACATTATGATGGGCTTGGTCAGCCAGTAGGATTTGATGATGCATTTGTAACCACCTGCACTGGATGCGGGATACGGGTTGCGGGTGACATTCTTAGCGCCCAAGGCCGGGTAGACTCCGTCTGGGTGATCGTGTTGCTTTCCGATGGAGCTACGAACGCCAGCGACTTGCCTAATGCGCAGGATGGTAATATTGATATCCCAGCTGGATATACCAACGGTTTTTGTGGGGGCACCTATAACGCTGATATGTGGAAAATCCCTTTCTGCAATGATATAGATCCATCAACCCGCCACTGTGGCCCGTACCATGCTGACATCTCGGAGTGTCCGCCTGGTTCGATCTGGGAAGGACCCAGTACACCCGACTATGATGTGGATGATTACGCCTATGACATGACCGACCGGGTTGGTCTGTTAGGGTCTGCAAATCCTAATGAACCCTATGGTGGTGAAGAGATTGCCATTTACACGATCGGATTAGGTAAAGCCGGCGATCCACCCTATACGGGAGAGCAATTGCTGCGTTACATGGCCAATATTGGCGATGATAATTACCGGGATACTGCAGCCACAGATCCTTGTGCAGGAGTAGCGCACCGAACTTCCTGTGGGCAGTATTATTTTGCGCCAGATTCTTCCTATCTGACCCAGATCTTTGAAAAAATTGCCGGCAGCATATTTACGCGGATAACTCAATAAATAGAGGTTTTCGGTCTACGAAGGGTATACACAGGGCTGATTTATGTTATACTGCGTATACTCAATTAACGGATAAATCGAGGAGAAAATGAAGGTGGGGCAGATTTCTCACGGAAATAGGAAAGAACGGGGCCAGGCGATGGTGGAATTTGTCATCTCCCTCCCGATTTTGTTGTTTGTTCTGTTCGGGATCATTGAGTTTGCCCGGATGACGTTTGCCTGGATGGCAGTCCAGAATGCAGCTCGTTTTGGCATCCGTTATGCGGTAACTGGAGAATTTGACGAGGTTTACTGTGTAGAGGCGGGAAATTACCTGGGCGCCACCTATATTAACGCAGATGTGCATGGTGGAGACCCCCAGGATTGCATCGTTCCTGACTCGTATACTGGCGCCGATTCAAACGATCTGGAAAGGGAACTGATAGACCATGCCCGGTTGTTTTCCATCCAGGATGCAGCTATCGGGGGAGGAACTGGATTATGGCTGCGGCCCAATGTGGCTGGGAATTATGAGCAATATCTGGCAAACCATAACGCGGCGTTTATCGGATTCCCGGCTGAGCGGGGCTTCTACCATATCACCGTCTGCAGCAATCGCAATCAACAGTTTGCGGTGGATTATAACAATTATGCCATTCCGCTCTGTTTAGATCTTTTTGAGGACGATCCGATTACCTTGAATCCTCCCCAGTTGATGGATGATGCGGGTGGCCCAGGTGACCGGGTAAAAATCCATGTAGAACATGAACATCCCTTATTTCTACCGCTCCTGACCAATATCTGGCCTTCGGTCACGTTAAGTGCAGAGCGGGATGGAATCGTGGAAAAATTCCGAACTTCGCGGGTGATTGGTGTATCTGGTCCGATCCTTTCTGCAGCTACCTGGACCCAGACACCCACCTTCACTAATACACCGACTGAGACTTCAACACCAACGCTCACCTATACTCCCACAATTACTGAGACGCCCATCCCGGTTGATTGTGATAAGATCATTGTTGAATATATTGCAGTGGAGGAAATCGGGGGGGGGTATTATGGTGCCGTGGTACGAATTAGAAATACTAACCTGGTGCCTATTCATCTGTTTCAGGCGAATGTGTTTTGGGAGAAAATTCCCCCAAGCCGAACTTTATGGGCAATGCAATTTAATGGTAGCTTTTCTATCTTTGATGACGGGATACCAGACACTACCTGGGACCCACTGCCACCAGTTTCAATGGCTGCTGGTGGATTAAGTGATTATATTGCTTCATTTAAGCCTGTTGCTGAACCCGTGCAGGGAAATACTTCGGTGGATTTGATATTTGATGATAATTGTCATAAAGGTTTCACTGCAGATTTACCGACTTCTACTCCAACATATACTCCAACTATCACTGACACTCCAACAATCACTCCTACACCAGACTGCAGCAAATATAGTGCGACCGGATTTACGTTTATGGACTGGGCTCAACAGTATATGACGATTGTCAATGGCGATGTGGTGGATACAAGAGTAATCCAATTAGATTTAACTTGGGCTAACGCGGAAAACTACGCAACTATTAATGGCTTTCCCCTTATGAATGTGGACTGGTTCTCCTGGGGTGGATCGTACTTCGATGATGGACAGGATGGAGACCGATATTACAACTCGCCAACAAGTTTACTTGGAAATGAACCTTTTAATGCCGGTTCAAGTTATGTCTGGAAGATCGATTTTGATGGTGACTGGGCGGGAAGCGGAGCACTTTCTCCCCCCATGGTCGATGAAGATTTTGGGTATGTGATCTATTTTCAGAATGGATGTCAGCTGAGTCGAGATGCAGTTCCGCGAACTCTTCCCTCTTGGACTCCTACCTACACACCAACCGTAACCTACACCCCAACTCCCCCGCCGCCGCCAACCGATACGGCAGTGCCCACCAACACGCCGCTGCCAACCAGTACCCCACCGCCGACCTTAACCTTTACCGCCTCCTGGACACCAACAATAACCTTAACACCATCGAATACGCCGGTCTTTACAAATACGTCTTTCCCGACCAATACGGACATTCCAACCAATACACCGATTCCACCTACGGTAACTAATACACCGGTCCCGACTGATACTCGGACACCCACCATTACCCATACACCTACAAATACTCCAATCCCTACCTGGACTCCGAAATGCCCGCCGGATGATCCCCAATATCCCTGCCAACCCACCTGGACACCCTCACCCACTCCATAAGCCTTTAGTCGTGTAATGTTTATTTTCAAAAATGCCCTCATCTGAGGGCATTATTTCTTTAATAAAGAGTAAATCTACCATCCTGTAAGGTAAAAAAAGCGGTTTCCTCCCCTGAAACTCAGTTAACCGATCCCAACTAACAGGATTGTTAATTTTAGAGGGTTGAACTTATCCCCTCCGGTGCTACACTGTAAGCGAAGTCCTATTTATTTCTTTATTTACTTTATTCAGGACAAGGAAGAAAATCATGACGAACCAAAAACGTACTCAATTTCGAGTCCTCAGTCTGGTTTCGTTATCGTTAATCATCGCTGCAGCGACCTATGGATTTGCCGCCGCGTCTTCAGATCACGATGCAGGTTTGCTGGGGGCAGGATACGGTGTCAAATCCGCTTATGAGGTTTCCAAGGTCAATTACACCCTGGATCTCGGCGATCCCACCAAGTTCACAGCTGTGGATTTTGTTCTTGACCAGGATGGTGGGGACCTCTCCGCGGGTGTTTCAACCACAGAAAAAGGGCAGGTAACCTGGGCTGATAATTGTGAAAAATCTGATACCCGGTGGACCTGCACATTTGAAGACAGCGTTGATGTGCTGGCAGCCAATTGGCTGCACGTTCAATAGGACAGTATATAGGGAACTTATACAAACCTGAAGGTTTTTGTACCTGAAGAACAATAGGCGTGGACTCCTCAAGATCCACGCCATTTATTAGTAATCACAGAATATTATGAGTAGATCATGTATTTCCAGAAATCAAAATAAAAACCAGGGACAGTCGATTGTAGAGTTTGTTATCGCTCTGCCCATCATGCTGTTTGTCTTATTCGGGATTATCGAATTTGCCCGCTTGACTTTTTCCTGGATGGCTGTCCAGAACTCCGCCCGTTTTGCTATTCGCTACGCGGTAACAGGTGAATTTGATGAGATTTATTGTGTCCAGGCTGGCAATAATTTAGGATCGGATCATATTAATGCGGATGTATTTGGCGGAGATCCCCAGGACTGCCTGGTTCCCGATGATTATTCCGGAGTTAACAGCAACGAAAAAGAGCGTGATCTGATAGATCTGGCCCGGCTTTTTTCTATCCGTGATGCTGGCGTTGGAGGAGGATCTGGATTATGGCTTGATCCCAGTGTTGCAGGGGATTATGAACAGTATCTGACCAGCCATAACCCCAGCTTTATCGGTCTGACTGGAGTGAAAGGTTATTACCACGTGACGATCTGCAGCAACCGCGGCAATCAATATGCAGTTGACTATAACAATTATTCAATACCGCTCTGTTATGATAACCTGAATACCGAGTTAATGGATGATGCTGGGGGGCCTGGTGACAGGGTTAAAGTCCACATTGAACATGAACACCCATTTTTCCTGCCCCTGTTGAGCAATATCTGGCCTACGGTTTCTCTGAGCGCAGAACGGGATGGGATTGTTGAAAAATTCCGCACTTCACGGGTGATTGGTGTTTCGGGACCCATTCTTTCCGCGGCTACCTGGACTCAGACTCCCACGATTACAGATACACCTACGATTACACAGACTCCCACGGAAACGTTAACGTCGACACCCACCGATACACCGGTGCCGACTGACACACCGATCCCGGTGGATTGTGATTTGATCACTGTGGTAAACAGCTATGCTGGCCACTGGACGTCCGGATATTATGTAGTTTCTGTTACGATCCAGAACGATAATCCTGTAGATATTCATTTCTTGCAAGCCAATCAATCCTGGCAGAAAAATGATCCCGGACGCTATTTGTGGGCTGCTTATTTTTATGACAGCGGTTGGGATATCTTAAATGACACCACACCGCCCACAACCTGGTCTCCTTCTCCTGCTATCGATTTGCCAGCCGGAGTTCAAGGGGATTATATGGCTATATTTATGCCGCGTTATGTCGCCTTGGAAGGCAACCATACCGTGGACCTGGTCTTTGATGATGGCTGCCATAAAGGGGTCACGGTGAATATGCCAACCTCAACCCCTACGGATACACCAACGGTAACTCCCACACCAACCATTACCCCAACGCCCGATTGCAGTAAATATACACTTAGCAGCTTCAGTTTCTTAAATTGGGCTCAACTTCGGGCAAATTTCAGCAACAATGATGTTGTCAATACCAGCCTGGTTTCGCTGGAATTGATCTGGGATTATGCAGAGAACCTCGGAGCAGCCAATGGCTATAATAACCTCAACGTAGACTGGTTTAAGTGGGCTGGCAGTTATTTCCCGGGCCATGGCCAGAGTGGGGACAGGGATTATTCTTCTTCTACTACCTGGACTGGCAGCCTGCCATTTAATGCTGGTTCAACCTACCGGTGGGATATTGACATCGATGGCGATTGGGGAGGAGGAGGCCCTTTGACGGGAGTCCAAAATTCAGATTTTGGCGTCAGAGCTATCTTTGACAATGGGTGTACCCTGACCCGCAATGCAGTTCCCAGGGTAGTGGTTACTTTCACCCCAACATCAACACCAACAAGAACACCTACAATCACGGCAACGCCACAACCTACCAGTACGCCGCCACCAACCAGTACACCACCACCCACCAATACACCACCACCCACCAATACACCTACGAAGACCTGGACGCCGTCCATTACACCGACGCCCTCGGATACGCCAATCCCAACCCACACCTCCTGGCCAACGAATACGCCGATTCCACCGACGGTAACCAATACGCCGATCCCGAGCAATACTCCGGTACCCACCCAAACCAATACACCGCTGCCGACCTCAACCCACACCCCGCTGGCAACCAGCACCCACACACCGATACCCACCTGGACGCCAAAATGCCCGCCGGATGATCCGCAATATCCCTGCCAGCCAACCTGGACACCTGGCCCCTAGATTAATAAGATTAACTGCCAGAAGGCTACAAAAATACCCTCGTAAGAGGGTATTTTTGTACTCTGGTCAGGGGATTTCCAGGGAGAAATAAAATAAAAAAGGTCCCGTAAGCAGGTACCTTCTCTGGGGGTTTTAATCTACTTAACAGGAGTGCAAGTTTCTGGGGAGGGAACATATCGAGGAATTTCCTCAAAAATAGAGAAAACACACACCCACTAACAGGAATGAAAGTTTGTTGGGGTTGACCAAAGCCTTCCTAATGCTACACTGTGAGCAACCTTGATGGTTTAGATGAGGATTATTCAATAAACAAGGAAACTGCCATGACAAAACAAAAACGAACCCGATATCAGATCATTGGACTTGTTTCGCTCTCGCTGATTGTAGCGGCTGCCAGCTTTGGATTTGTCGCGAGCTCCACCAACATTCACAGCTCCGGGTTTTTAGGCGGTGATTATGGTGTGAAATCTATCTTTGGCGTCTCCAAAATCAGTTATACCCTGGACCTTGAAGATCCCAGCACCTTTGTAGCGGTAAGTTTTGTCCTTGACTCGGACGATGTTGTGGTTACCGCCGGAGTTTCCGCCACAAAAAATGATCAGGTTATCTGGGCTGATGAATGTGAAAAAACCGTTGGAAAATGGACCTGCAGCTTTAGTGAGTCAATTGATGTATTCGGGGCTGATTGGCTGCATGTTTCACCTGCCCAATAAACCGGGAAGGCAGAACCATCCTCTGGAAGGATGGTAAACGGAAAGGATAATGATTACCGCAAAGTATCTAGGTACTTTGCGCTTAACCTATTAGAAAAGAATAACCGGAAAAATTATGAACAAACCAGAATAGGGATTGAATGTATAACCTGCGAAAGCTGAACCAAGATTCCGCTGGACCAGGAGAACCCAGGAAACCATGAACAGGAACAGTTTAACAGCAAAATCAAGCAGGAAACAAGGCCAGTCAATGGTTGAGTTTATGATTGCTCTCCCGATTTTGCTGTTTATTATATTTGGCATCATTGAGTTTGCTCGACTCACATTTGCCTGGATGGCTGTCCAGAATTCAGCCCGTTTTGGTATCCGGTATGCGGTGACTGGTGAATTTGACGAAGTATATTGTGTCCAGGCGGGGAACTACCTGGGCGCCGATTTTATCAACGCGGATGTTTTCGGGGGAGATCCACAGGATTGCCGGATTCCAGATGATTATCCGGGAACAGATTCAGGGGATAAAGAAAGGGACCTCATTGATTTGGCGCGTTTATATTCGATCCAGGATGCCTCCTCGGGCGCTGGGGCAGGATTATGGCTGGAACCGGCTGCGTTCGGGAATTATACACAGTATCTCTCTCTCCACGATGCAGCCTATATCGGCCAGACCGATCAAGGTGGTTTTTTCCATGTCACCGTCTGCAGCAATCGAAATAACCAGTATGCAGTGGATTATAACAATTACGCAGTTCCTCTTTGTGTTGATACCTTTATTCCGGTATTAATGGATGATGCCGGGGGACCGGGAGACCGTGTGAAAGTCCGGATTGATCATCAACATAAGTTTTTCCTGCCCCTGTTAAATAATGTTTGGCCGTCTGTCCCACTCAACGCTGAACGGGATGGCATCGTGGAAAAGTTCCGCACCTCCAGGGTGTTAGGCGTTTCTGGTCCTATCCTATCTGCGGCCACCTGGACTACCACGCCAACAATTACCAATACCCCCACCAAAACACCAACACCAACTGAGACAGTGACGCCAACTCCAACGCCCACTCCGATTCCCGTCCAGTGCGATATGATTGAAGTTGTGAACAGCTTTGCCGGACCCTGGCAATCGGGGTACTATATCAACTCGGTGGTCATCCGCAATAATAACCCGGTCTCGATTCACCTGTATTCTGCCAATCAAACCTGGCAGAAGAATGACCCCGACCGGTCTGTCTGGGCAGTGATGTTTGATACCAGCGGCTGGCGTATGCTCAATGATGCCGAACCCCCTACGATTTGGAATCCTGACCCTGCGATTGAATTGGGTGCCGGCGGAGAGGGGGAATATATAGCACTGTTCCTGCCCCAGAATGTTCCCCTGGAGGGATTAACCTCGGTAGATTTGGTCTTTGATGATGGCTGCCATAAAGGTGTAACTGTTGATGTACCGACCGCTACACCCACACCGGTACCGAATTGTGATTTATACGAGATGACCGGATTTGATTTTGATCTTGGCTATCAGCAGGAATTGTTGGTCACCAATAGAGATCTATACGACACCAGGGTGACACGCATTCGATTTGATTGGTGGTACATCGAGGCGTTTGGTGAACTGAACAATTTTAATGATCTATATACTGATTGGTTTACCTGGAACGGCGCAGATGCCTGGGGATGGGGAGATTGGGGATCAGGGGAAGGATGGGGCCAGGACCATAACTCCATCACTGATACCGATATCGACTCAGCCTGGTCCTGGATGGGTCCTCTGGAATTTAACGCCGGGAGCACCTATGCTTTCCGGGTAGATTTTGATGGGAAAACCGGTAATGGATCTCTGCCAGGTGTATCCCAAGATGACTTTGGCATGATCATCGATTTTGAGAATGGCTGTCAGTTACGACGGGATGCGATCCCGAGAGATATCATCACCTGGACGCCTACCATAACACGTACGCCAACGGATACACCTACCGCATCACCGACTCCGACAATAACACTTACTCCGACAATAACACTTACTCCAACACCGCCTCCGCCTCCAACAGATACACTTGTTCCATCAAATACCCCAACGGCTTCGAATACACCGATTCCTTCCAATACGACTGTGCCATCCTACACGCCGCTGCCCACATCAACGGGCACGAACACACCGATTCCTTCCAATACAGCTGTGCCATCCTACACACCGCTGCCGACCAATACCTCCATTCCCCCCACAGGAACCAGCACGCCTATTCCCTCGGCGACCAGCAGTCCCACGAACACAAACACACCGCCTCCTCCTACGGAGACGCCGATTCCGACCTGGACACCCAAATGTCCACCGGATGACCCACAGTACCCCTGCCAGCCGACCTGGACACCAGGTCCTTAAGTTCAAACAATTTACCATTTAAAGTGCCCTCTTCTGAGGGCACTTTTTTTTATTTATCTTGCTTGCCTGGAATTTATTAGTATGGCAAGGTTGTTACGATATATCATCATAAATATCTTCTACTAACAAGGCTGTTAATGCCTTCAATTAAAACGGGGGATCCAATTCTCCCGTCGAGAGAAGACGAACAGTTAATCCTAACAGGAATGATAATTTCGGGGGATTGACCAAAAAAAATTAGGGTTTAAACTGGAAGCGAACAAGTTTACCAATTAAATTATTTAAAAATTTTATTATGGAGGAATATTATGAACAGAATTATGCACTTTCGATACCGGATTTTAGCTCTACTTGTGTTAGCCCTCGTCCTCGGTGCTGCAACCTACGGTTTTGCCGCTGCTAATACTGTGGCATCCGGAGCGGCGGGTGAAGGCTCTGGTGGAATTTCAGGCTATACGGTCACCGATGTTCATTACACCCTGGACAATGGAGATCCGACCTTATTCACCAATGTTTCAATAGACCTGGGCGCAGCTGCAAATGCCAATAATGTTTATGCTGGTATTAGTTTAAGTGGTGGAGTGCCATCCAGTTGGGTTCTCTGCACTTTTGATGCTGGCACCGTCTGGGATTGCCCTCTGAGCGGATCCGTTGACAATGCAGAAGAACTGCATGTGGCAGCAGCACAATAAATGGTGAACAGAAAATATATAACCGAATAACTCTTCAACTATATTTGCATCAAAATGGGCGTGGTAAACTTCAATACCACGCCCATTATCCAAAGAATCAATATGAACAACCTCTCCTGGGAGAAAACAAAATCGATCTTAATATTTCTTTTTATTGCTGTTATTCTTTGGATTGCTTTTGGTCCTGTCCAGCTGGGAGGACAAACAGCCTATGTGATCCTCAACGGCAACAGCATGGCACCGGATTTTAAAATTGGAGATCTGGTTGTTGCTCGGAAGAGCCTTTTTTATGAAGTAAATCAACGTGTAGTTTACGATAATCCAAAAATTGGATATGTTTTCCACAGGATTATCGATTGGGAAAATAACGAATATATTTTAAAGGGAGATAGTAACGACTGGATTGATTCCTATCATCCCAGCCCTTCGGAAATTGTTGGTAAATTCTGGTATTTTATTCCCGGAGGCGGTAAACTGATAAAGATCCTGAGAGAGCCGGTATATTTTACTCTTTTTACACTTATAATCTTAATAATTCTGGCTTCAATATTCCTGTTCCAAAAAGAAAAATTGGAACGGAGAAAAAAAGGAAAAAACAAACGATTAATGAAACCTGAAAACCCCCCCACTTCTCGTAATTCTCTCCAGGAAATCCTTCTTTTGTTAGGAGTGATTGCTGTTGCAGCCTTGATCTTGGGTGGTATTTCCTTCTCCCGACCCCTCTCCAAGACGATCTCATATGATGTTCCCTACCAACACCAGGGAGAAATTAGTTATTCCGCTCACGACTCATCCGGAATATATGATTCTGAAAAAATATCAACCGGTGATCCGGTCTATACCCGCTTGAACTGTATTCTGGCACTGGAATTTGAATACCTGTTCTCTGCTCCAGAGATGACTGATGGGGAGGAAAATGAGTTCAGCGGCACATATAAAGTAAATGCCAAAATAAGTGATGTGGATGGATGGAAACGCTCTAAAGTCCTGGTTCCGGAAACCTCCTTTACAGGAACCGATGCAGAGATGTGGACCTTATTAGATATCTGCCGCTTGCAGGCTTTATTCCTGGAAAAAGAGCAGATAACCGAAACTGAAAACCGTAAATATACCTTAACAATTGCTCCTGAAATAAACGTCTCAGGTTTGGTGAACAGCATTCCCATCGAGGATAATTATCGGCCGGAAATATCCTTCCAGATTGATTCCGATATGATGCGGTTGATGGAAGGGATTGATGGTTTGAATCTGGATCAGGAAGGATCCTTGCCAAATTCCCAGGAAGTGAAAAATTCTCTCTTGATATTTGGTAAACAATTGGATATTGAATCAGCTCGCAGGATTGCAGCAATCGCGTTAGGCATTTCTTTGGTAGGGGCTATTTTCCCTTCCTGGACATTGATTCGGGATTGGACAAAATCTGATGTGTCACGAATCCAGATGCAGTATTATCCCTTGCTTGTTGATGTCAAGCAGGGCAACCCAGCCACCCAGGGAAATCATTATATCGATGTCACTTCCTTCGCTGATCTTATTAAGATGGCAGAACGCTATGGAGCAATGATTCTGCACGAATCGAGAGGAAGTTATCACCGGTATTCTGTTCAGGATGAACAAACAATATATCAATACATTCTCGATGTATTTCAAGAACAAACCCTTTTCCCGGCTATGTCATCATTTATCCAATCCCTTGAAATTGCTTTAATTGAAGATCAACTGGAGATATATTATCAGCCTGTTGTTTTATTAAGAGATAAATCTATCATCGGAGTTGAAGCGTTTATTCGTTGGAATCATCCTGAATTTGGTATTTTGTATCCAGCAGATTTTATATCTCATGCTGAGGAAAGCGGTTTGATGCCAAAGATTGACGGCTGGGTGACACGAAGAGTATGTCGTCAGCTGAGAGAATGGGGTGAACTTGGACTGCCAAAAGTTCCTGTTTCTATCAATATTTCTCCAGACACGATAGGGGATCCTGATTTCATTAAGGATATAACTTCCATCGTATTAGAGTACTTATGTGACCCGGCATTATTACAAATTGAAATCAATCGATCTAACCAGGTCTTTCAGGATGAAACAATCAAACAGCACCTGGTGCAGCTAAACGAGCTTGGTATCCGCCTGGCAATTGACAATTTTGCGACGGAATCAGCCACCCAAATCAGCCAGGTATCCCGCATGCCAATTCAAAGTGTTAAGATTGATAGAACAATCTTACAGGATATCCAAAATGATATTAACAATCAGCGTTTAATAAATGCTATAGTGATGATGGCGAAAAGTCTCCAGCTCGATGTTGTCGCCCAGGGTGTGGAGTCCAAAGAACAAATGGCTGTCTTAGAAGCACAGGATATTGAAGTTGCCCAGGGTTTTTTCCTGGGAGACCCGGTTCAGGCTAAAGAGATGGCTTCGTTATTGGAAAAACATGAGATTATCGATGCTCAGTTTACCGAGGAGTAGCCCGAAGATATGAAAGGCAATCGGCGAAAGATAATACTCTTGGTAGTAATAGGTTGCGCGTTTTTAGTCTTAATTAGCGCATTGATCGCAGTAGCGGCATCCAACACGGTCGCTGGATCCCGGGCGGATTGGGATATAAAAGTAGTGTCCGCAAATGAATTAAAACCTTCCCAGTGTTCGGGCATTAATCTCACGAATATCGTAGATATCGGCGCTGGAGAAACCGGAACCAGCGCTAATGATCTGATTTTGGGCACAGATAAGGCGGATGCTGAAATCCGGGGGGGGGCTGGACACGACTGCATCCTGGGCGGAAAAGGCAATGAAAGACAAAAAGTAGGCAAGGATTGGGGCCCGGGTATTTTTGGCGAAGAGGGGAATGATATCATCATTGGCGGTCCTGGAAATAATGATCACTGCGACGGAGGATCCGGTACCAATACCTACTACAGCTGCGAAACTGAGTATTAAACACCTTTATTGATAAAGTAATTAATAATTTAAAAGGCTTGCTCCATTTTTTGATTTAAACGCTGATCGAGGATCAGCGTTTATTTATGAAGCTAGGGTTATCTCTAAAAATTCGCCGTCATTCCTAAATATTCCACTTCCCCTCTAAATATCCATAATAATAAATTATTATCGTAATAAGTAGAATCTATAAGCGTTGCCTGTCACATGGTTACATATGTCATTTGACACTCCTGGGGGACAGGGACACAATTAATGATGAAAAACAGCTCATTTTCTAAGCGAATCAACTGGGAAGAAATTAACACCCCTGATCTATCTATCGATCTTTTGTTAAGGAGACTAGTCAAAGGAGAATATATGGAGAGAAAAGAATTTATCATTTTCATCGTACTTGTTACAGGGTTGATTCTTGCTGGATGTGGAACATCCCCGGAAACTTCAGACACAGTGCTTGAGTGCCCGGACTGCCCTGAGTGCCCAGAAATTGATTGTCCGGTACCCCTGGGTGGCGCTGTCCCCTTTGAATTGGCCTGGGCTTCCTCCGGTCATGCTGAAAGTGAAGCCGAGGCATTCCGCCACTGGGATGAAGAAGAGACAGGATTGGTTGGAGCGGATTGTTTAAAATGCCATACGACTGCTGGGTATGTTGATTTCCATGGCGGAGATGGAACAGAGACTGGCACAATCGAGAATAATGTCATGGCTAAAGATTCTCTGGGTATTCAGTGTATTGCCTGCCACAATCCGGAAGTGGTGAAGAAAGACAGTGTTGTGATGCCATCTGGTATTGAGTTGACTGGACTGGGTGACGAAGCCCGCTGTATGGAATGCCATCAGGGAAACCAATCAGCAGTAAGCGTCAATGCGGCAATACTGGAAACTGCTGGAGCACAAGATCTTAAGGAAGTTGATCTGGATGGAGTCCTGGAAGAATTGGGATTCGTAAATATCCATTATTATGCTGCGGCGGCTTCCAAATACGGCACACTGGCAAAAGGCGGGTATGAATATGCCGGAAAAACCTATGATGGAAATTTTGCCCATGTAGAATCTTTTGATACTTGCATTGAATGTCACAGCTCCCACACACTGGAAGTACAACAAGAAGGTTGTGTAGATTGTCACGGAGAGGGTGAACCGGCAACCTTCCGCATGCAAGGGTCTGCGGTAGATTATGATGGTGATGAAGATTTGGTAGAAGGAATTGCTTCCGAAATCGCTGGTCTGCAGGAAGTTCTTTATGGTGCTTTGCAGTCATATGCGGCAGACACCTTGGGGACCGCAGTTATTTATGACAGCCATGCCTACCCATACTTCTTCAATGATACAGATGCAGACGGAGAGGTTGGGGAAGGAGAAGCCATATTTCCCAATCAGTATTCCTCATGGTCACCACGACTGCTCCAGGCTGCCTATAACTATCAGGTATCCCAGAAAGATCCCGGTGCATTTGCCCATGGTGGAAAATACATCATCCAGTTACTGTATGACTCAATTGAAGATTTGAACTCAACCCAGGTTGAGGGGTTGGCCAGGGATGATCACGGTCACTTTGCTGGATCCGAAGAGGCTTTCCGGCATTGGGATGAGGATGGCTTCGTGGAAGCAGAGTGCAGCCGCTGCCATAGTGCGGAAGGTCTCCCGTTGTATTTGACTGAGACAGTAACCATTGGTGAACAAAGCAAAGGGGTAGCCATTGCTCAGCCGCTTTCCAATGGCTTGCAGTGTGAAACCTGCCACGGTGGAGAAGAATGGCCGGCACGCTTCCTTGTCAGTTCCGTTACCTTCCCTAGTGGCGCGGTAGTTCCAATAGCTGCGGATGATGAGTCCGGGCTTTGTATGAGCTGCCATCAGGGTAACAGTTCAACTGTTGGAGTTAATCAGGAGCTTGAGGGATTGGGAGCCAATCAAGTCTCTGAAGATCTTGAGTTTATCAACATTCACTACTTCGCAGCTGGAGCAACCCGCTATGGCGCGGAAGCTCAGGGTGGGTATGAGTTTGCTGGTAAAACATATCTTGGATACTTTGAGCATACTGATGGATATCAATCCTGCACTGATTGCCATGATGCCCATGAGCTCGAAGTCCAGACTAAGAACTGTTTTACCTGCCATGCTGGAGCCGAGGATGTAGCGGATATCCGCATGTCTGAGGTGGATTATGATGGCGATGGTGATACTGAAGAAGGTCTTGCTGGAGAGATAACAACCCTTCGGGATGATCTCTATTCAGCGATCCAGGCTTATGCAGCCAGCACGATTGGTACAGGGATCATCTATGATTCGCATACCTATCCCTACTTCTTCATAGACAGTGACGGGGACGGCGAGGTTGGTCCTGGTGAAGCAATTTATCCCAATAAGTATGCCAGCTGGACTCCGACCCTGGTGAGAGTAGCCTACAACTATCAATATGCTGCCAAGGATCCGGGAGCTTTTGCTCATAATGGTAAATATGTCATTCAGCTGCTGATCGACAGCATTCAGGTTGCTGGTGGGAGCACTGGAAGTTACACCAGACCCTGATTCTAGACTAAATTCTCAGAGCATCAAAATACCTCCTGTCTTTGGCAGGAGGTATTTTTTGTTTTTCGAGAACTGATTACAATTATGGATATTCCTGGTTTATGGTTCACTCATCGGGGCTGGTGAATCTTTCCTATTTGAATGACCCGGGAATTTATTCAATAGCGCCTCCGGAAATCCATCCTTGAATTAATTTCAGTTCCTGATTGGTGAATTGCGCAAAATGGGCTTCAGGTCCGGAAGTTTTCTGGAGCAGCAAACTCGCACCCGGATTTCCTGGATAAATCACTGGTCCATTTTCACTCCCGGTAATCAAATTCTTATAGTCGCTTAAATCCAATCCAGCCTGTCCACTTTCGCCATGGCAGGCACCACAGTGATTAAGCAAGACCCTGCGGATGATCCCAGAGTAGGTGAGATTTTCAGGATCTTCAGGAACTATAGCTGGACTTGGCGTAGGCTGAGGTGTGGGAAGCTGTTCGAGAATGGTTTCTCTGAGGGCAGGAGCGTCAAAACCGGCAAATTCCCAAGTAACCCCATGGCACGCACTATTTGAGCAAAATGATGCATTGCTCGTGCCGCCAGGATCAGCCATTGTATGGCAATTCCCGCAGCTGGGTTCAAACACCAGGTGGTGCAGTGAGATCCAATTGGTATTTAAATGCGATTCTGGTTCTGGTCCCGTACTGAGTTCTATCACAGTCAGGAAATCACCAGCCTCGGATACAACTGGGATGGCGTGGCAGAGGTTGCATTCCAGCCGAATGGCTTCATTATCTGGATTGAGATGCTGGCCATCATGGCAGCGGAAGCAGCCTGGTGAGTTCTCGTGTCCAATATTATCTGGATGGGATGTCCAATCTGATTTTTGTCCTAGAAAGACGGTGAAGGAATAAGAGGTTTGTAATTCATCGATGGCTTGGGTGATCTTGCTGCTGTTTTGAGTATAAAAATCAGGATATTTCTCCTGGTAATAATAATCTAGCAAGTCAAATGAAGCCAACGCCGTCTGCATGCTGGAGTATTCCTTATAATATGTCTCCAACGCTACTTCACGAATTTCCGGAATGGCAGTGGAGATCAAACCCCTCTCCATCAACTGATCGATGATATCTTCTGGATAGGAGACCAGATGTGTGATCCGATTATGGCAGGTGATGCAGTCCATTTCTTTTAGATCTTCATCAATGATCTGATCTGGCTTAAGTTCACTATTAATGTCAATATATTCCATGCTTGACCCGTCTTCAGCGACCACGCGGACATAAGGGATTTTCTGTTCTTCTTTATCAAGGGGAAGGTACAAGACAGGATTTTCAATATGCCAGTGTATGCCCTGTCCTAATCCTACCCGTTGGCTTCCCCCGCCAGTTTTTAATATCAAATGTACAGTGTAACTGGAATTTTCTAGATCACTTCGGTAATGATTGTTTTCTCGTAAACTGTCATCCGAAAACTTCTCAGGGAAATGGCATAATTCGCAAGTTTCCCTGGCAGGACGCATCTGCTTAATTTTGATAGGATACTCGTACGTCTTAAAAACCGAGGCGATGACATGTTTAACATCACCTGCCTTGCGAGTAATCCGTTCAGTAATAAAACCTTGACCGATATGACAGTCAACACAATCTACCCGGGCATGAGGTGATACGAGGTATGACGTGTATTCAGGTGGCATGGTGTGGCAGGTTTGCCCACAAAACTCTGGCGAATTGGTGTATTCCCAGGCGTACGCACCTCCTGAAAGTACAAACACGCTCAATATTCCCAAAGCCAGGTAGGGGGCTAATCGCAGCCAGAGAGGAGTATCTTGGGGAGGAAGGAAAAACCCTTTTATTCGGCTCAAGAATTTATTCATTTTTTTCTCAAATTATTAGGGGTTCAATAGATTGACTAATTGTAACATAATTCCATGAGCCATGTTACACTCGAAAAGGGAAATCTAAATTGGAGATATTATTTACATAAAGTTAGATTATGGTGTTAATAGTAACGTTGAGAAGGACTTACCAATGTTAATGGACATCAATAAAATCCTGTTGCCTATTCCCACAACCCAAGATATCTCATCCAGCTGCCGATCGACAGCATTCAGGCTGCTGGAGGGAGCACAAGCGGTTATGTCCGACCCTAATTGAACCTTGAATTGTGTGAAAAACACAATTAATTTCTATTAGATAACATCTCCAATTCTTGCCGTTTTTGTAACAATAATATATATCCAGGCACATATTAATATTCAATAAAATGTTATATTTTTTAGTACTATTTTTCCAACAATCCAGGTGAAATATGAATCCACATAAAACTAAAAACACCAGAAAAATCCACTGGTTTGGGATTCATCTGGTGTTTGCGCTTCTGGCTGCCCAACATTCACTAATTCCCCCTCAAGTGGGATATGCAAAACCGCTTGCGCAGGCTAATGCAGATCTGTCACTTGCCATAACTTCTCCAGTGTGGATTGGGGAAGATTTTAGTTTTACAGTCACTTTTGAAAACACCGGATCTGTTCCCGGATGCGGCCCTTTTGTGGACCTGGTATTCCCCCTTACCGGTGGGGATGGTGATGGGATCAACTATATCTCGGCCAGCTACCTGTCGTTGCCTTTAATTGACGATGTTCAGATCTTCCCGGGACTGGCTGGCGGCACTGGATGTGTCAGCCACCCCTGGCTGCGGGATACGAATGGCGATTATGTCGATGTGTGCGGTAATTCAGGAGATCAATTTATTTCCCTGATGCCGCCCTTTGGCTCTTATGGTACAGCAGAGCTTTTGTTTTTTGGTTAAAATCCCCTTTTTCTAGAGTTATTTTGAAATAAAGTAGTTTCAGAAGGGTTCATAGAGGGTGTTTTAACGCCCAGAGAGCCATTTAACCGGTAAAATGGGGTGATGATATGGGCAAAACAAAGGAAATCTACTCCTCTTGACAGGGGATCCGGGCGTATTTTTGATATTTGGAGATTGTTGAAATGCCAGTCCAGAAATTTATGTAGTCCAGGTCTCTTTTAAAACCCTAAACCAATTTTTATAACAAATCCCCTCCAGCTCATCAGGGGTAAATCCATTCTCAACTAACAGCTGAATCAGAGCCGGGAAACCACTTACATCCCTTAATTCTGAGGGGATAAATGTGCCATCCAGATCAGATCCAAAAGCAACATGTTCAGTACCAATAAGATCCGCAATGTACCGGATATGATTCACTACGGATGAGATCGGACCATCTTTTTTGGGTCTGCGATTGCCATTCAAATCGTTGACTGAAAATATAATCCCTACCACCCCATTGGTCTCGGCAATAGCATTCAGTTGTTCATCTGTCAGGTTCCTGGCTTTTGGCACCAGGGCATTGGCCGCAGTGTGGCTGGATACCAATGGGGCTGTACTTAGAGAGGCTGTGTCCCAGAATCCTTTTTCATTTAAGTGAGCCAGGTCAATCAAGATGCCCAGCTGGTTGCAGGCTTTGACGAGATTTTTTCCTTCTTCTGTAAGACCGGGTCCTATGTTTGGAGATGCGGGATATTGAAACGGAACTCCATAACCAAATGCGTTAGGACGACTCCAGGTGATGCCCAGTGAGCGCATCCCTTTTTTATAAAACATCTCCAGATTCTCCAGAGAAGGAAGAATTGGTTCTGCGCCTTCCAGATGGAGAATTGCGGCCATAATTTCATTTTCAAAACAGAAATTTAGATCCTGGAATGTACTGGCAATCTTGAACTTCCCCTGTGAATCACTTTCGATTTTCTGGAGCAGGTCGATCATCTTTAAGGCAGACTGATGGGCATAATCATACGAGAGAGGAGGGGCCATGATGACATGGTAGCCATCATCCGTTAAGATTGTTCGATCTTCAGCTGAAGGTATGGCAGGGGGGTTGGAGGGATAAACGGCAAAAAAACCACCCATAAATCCTGCCGATTGAGCCCGGGGAAAATCCAATTGACCAGCTCCGCGTTTTAGGAATGCCCGAGTATTCATGGGATCGTGGGAATTGGTTATTTTATTGAGAATATCGTTATGTCCGTCAAAAAAATTCATTGTTTATTAAATATGATACGGTTCCCCATTTTGGAAACCGTATCTCTTCTTGTTTTAATTAAAAGGATTCAGATTCATCATCAGAGCGGTCAAATTCAATTAATTCCCCGGAAGTGGTGAACACGGTTCTTTCACAAATATTAGTAACTCGATCCGCCGCCCGTTCCAGGTTATGAGCGACCCAGAGATGGAAAGTTGCCCGGTCGATATTGTTCCGGTCACTGATCATCAGCTCTAACAATTCCTGGTAGACCTTATTGTAGAGGATATCAATTTGATCGTCTTCTGTAGGGATGGCTAAGGCAGTTTTTTCATCACTCTCCACGAAAGCTTCAATAGCCCGATGCAGCATATTGGCGGTCATTTCAGCCATTTTAGGAATATGGACCAACTGCTTCAGGGGGGCTTTATCCCCCAGGCGCATCGCAATCCGGGCGATGCCTTTGGCATAGTCTCCAATACGCTCCAATTCCCCGGCAATATCTATCACGGAGGAGAGTTTCCTCAGGTCCGTTGCCATTGGCTGCTGAGTGGCTACTGTAATCAGCGCTTTCCGTTCAATTTCGTAGCGCTTTTCGTTGATGATTTTATCCTGTTCGTACAGCCGTTTGGCTTGCTCGATATTACGATCAACCAGCGTGCTCACGGATCCCAGAATGGCTTGTTCTACCATCTGGCCCAATTCGATGATAGCATCCTGATGTTCCCTGATTTTATTATCTAATGTTTCTCTTGTATCCCTCGTCATGATAGACCTCGGTTTTTTCTACTTTAATTATATTCCTGGAAATGCGCTTTTATTTTATATATTTTTTAGTATACCTCAGCCAAATCTGCCCTGGATGTAGTCCTGGGTCCGGGGATCCTGTGGATTGGTGAACATTAATTCACCAGTCGCGACTTCCACAAGCTCACCCTGCAATAAGAACGCCGCTAAATCAGCTGTCCTGGCAGCTTGTTGGACAGAATGCGGCACTAGAATAATTGTGTAGTCCTGCTTTAAATCTTGAAGGGATTCTTCCACTTTTCCGGTCGAGATGGGATCCAGACCAGAGGTTGGTTCATCGAGCAGAATCACTTCAGGTTCGAGGGCGAGGACACGGGCCAGGCATAATCGCTGCTGCTGCCCACCCGATAAGGCAATCGCAGGTTCATCCAGGCGGTCTTTCACTTCATCCCACAAAGCCGCTTTGATCAAACTGCTCTCAACTGCTTGGGTTAAGCGGGATCGGTCTTTCTCTCCTCCAATCTCCAGACCGTAGGTCAAATTCTCACGGATTGAAAATGGCAAAACAACAGGTCTGGCAAAGACCATTCCAACTTTTCTGCGGAGTTCGATTACATCGAGAGTTGGACTTAAGATATCCACTTCATCCAGAGTAACTTTACCTTCCTGGTGGACCACGTCTGCCAGATCATTTAATCGGTTAAGCACTCTTAAAAGGCTGGATTTTCCTCCTCCGGCTGGGCCAAAAATGACACTGATCAGGTTGGCAGGGATCTCAAGTGAAATATTCTGTAATGATTCCGTGCCATCCGAGTATCGAAGGGAGTAATTTTGAATCGAGATTTTATTCATCAATTTTTTACTACCATTGCCGTCGGGCTCTTGCCCTGGACCGTATTGTGGTGGCGATTAAATTCATGCCCAGTACAAAAGCCAGCAGAACCAGGGCAGTGCCATATTGAATCTTAATTGGCATTCCCGGAACCTGGGTAGAAATCACATAGAGATGATAGGGGAGTGCCATGGTGGCATCCAGGGGAGTGTTTGGTAAGCGGGGAAGGAAAAAGGCAGCGACGGTAAAGAGGATAGGCGCTGTTTCTCCGGCCGCGCGTTCTAATCCCAGGATGACACCGGTAAGAATTCCAGGTAAGGCTTGGGGCAGGACAATTCTGCGGATGGTTTGCCATTTGCTGGCTCCGACAGAAATACTCACGGTGCGGAAAGCTTGAGGAACAGCCCGTAATGCTTCCTCGGAGGTGCTGATGATGACCGGTAAAGTCATAATAGAAAGTGTGAGAGATCCAGCGAGAATACTGGTTCCAAATTGGAGGAAAAGAACAAATAGGCCCAGTCCAAATAAGCCATAAACAACAGATGGGATGCCTGCCAGGTTAATAATCGCGATCCGGATTAATCGGGTTGCACGATTGTTGGGTGCATATTCAGAAAGGTAAATTGCCGCTCCGATGCCAAGCGGAACTGCAAAGATTGCCGTTCCTAAGGTCAGGAAAAAAGTTCCGACAATCGCAGGCCAGATACCTCCCGCACGCATTCCCTCTCTGGGGAATCCACTGATAAACTCCCAGTTGATAGCAGGGAATCCAAGAACAAGGATATATATTACAACCCCGGCAATAGGGATCACCGTTAAAAACGTCATCAGGGTTAGTAGACTGAAACCGATTTGCTGCTTCTTTTGACGGAGAGAAGATGAGTTCATAGGTTAGGAAAGGATTCGTTCTTGTCTTTTTTTCTGGCGAAATACTACCGCTGAAGCAGTGATATTCACAGCTAAGGAAATCAGGAATAATATTATCCCGATCAGGAATAACACATGATAATGGACACTTCCATTGGCTACCTCGCCCATTTCTGCCGCGATGGTAGCAGTCATCGTACGAACGGGAGAGAATAAATCGCTTAATCCTTTTGGAAGAATTGGGGCATTGCCGGTCACCATCATAACAGTCATTGTCTCTCCGATTGCTCGTCCGATTCCCAACATGACTGCGGTCAACACACCAGACCGGGCTGCCGGCAGAGTGACTCTCCAGATCGTTTGCCATTCAGTGGCACCAATTGCCAGTGACGCATCCCGGTAAGATTTCGGCACGGCATCAAGCGCATCCTCGGCAACTGATACTACCGTGGGTATGGCGATGCCGCCCAGCAGCACTGACCCCGTGAAAGCAGAAAGTCCGGTGGGAAGGTCCAATAAAATCCGGAGATAGGGAGATAAAACCAGCATCCCCAGAAAACCCAAAACTACAGATGGGAGACCGCCCAAGATTTCAACCACTGGTTTCAACAATTCCCGAAGCCAGCGGGGAGCGATCTCTGATAAATAGACAGCTGTGCCTACTCCAAATGGCACTGCGATCAGGGTTGCCCCCAGCGTGATAATCAGTGAACCGCCGATGAGCGGCAACACCCCAAAATAATCTTCAATTGGATACCAGCGTGTTGATAGAAGGGTTTCCAGCCTCAGCTTCAGAACCGCTGGGAATCCCTCCAGCAGCAAGAAAAAGAATATCATCCCCACAAATACGATTGCTGAGTACCCGGCAATCTTAATCAAGGTCGTGATGATAATTTCCTGCTTGGATTGACTATTATTCATAAGGAGTAAAGTGATTTTTATTCAGTAATGGCTACAAAACCTAGCGCGGTGACGATTTGTTGCGCTTCTGCTGAAAGAATCCAATCCAGATAGTCTTTAATACCTCCGGTTGGTTCCCCATTGGTATACATATATAAATCTCTCGCAATGGGGTATTCACCGCTGTTGACAGTTTCCGAGGAAGGCAGAACAAAGGATTCTGAAGGAGAAATGGCTACACCAATGACTTTCATATCTTCCGTGACGTAACCAAGACCATCATAACCAATGGCATTGGGATTTTGTCTGATTTCAGCACCAATACCTTCCGAAGAAGGCAAAAGAAGGGTCTTCGGAGAAAACAAGGTTTTGTTCTCTTTCTCGCCAAGGCGAATTACCTCTTCTAAAAAATACACATGGGTGCCTGAATTTGTTTCCCTTGATAATCGGACAATGGGGCGATTATCTCCCCCAATTTCCTGCCAATTATTAATCTTTCCACTGTATATGTCTGATATTTGTTTTAGGGTTAAATTGTCTACCGGGTTTTCTGGATTAACAATAACAGCAATCGCGTCTCTGGCTATGATGAACTCAATAGGAGTAGATCCGTTATTCACCGCACTTTCTTTTTCTTCTTCTTTCATACGGCGGGAGGCGTTAGCGATGTCAACCGTCCCATTTATTAAAGCAGCAATTCCAGTACCAGAACCACCCCCGGTGACCGAGAGGTGGACATCAGGATTAATGACCTGGTATTCTTCTGCCCAGGCCAGGGCTAAGTTAACGATCGTGTCTGAGCCCTTGTTTTCGATTAAGGTGACTTGTTCGGGAGAATCCTGGGAAGATGTTGAGCGAGGAATACAACCGGAGATTATTAATAGACCAAAAACTGAAAATAACAGGGTGACCTTAAAGAGCTTCATCGGTACGATTATATAATGAAACATTATCAGGGACAAGTTTCTAAACCGGATCTCAGTCAAGAAGGAAACATGGAAAACTTTGTTAGATGGCGCACTATTGGGGGATTAGGGATTACGGGACTTTATCCTGGATACATTTATCCACATCAGTCAGCTTTAGTATATAATTTCCGTTATGATAGGTCATGATCATACGTTCTTAATCCGAGATCTGAATTTTTATTATGGTCCCTCCCGGGCATTAAGTAATATCAACATGGAAATTTCCCCCAGGCGTGTAACTGCGTTAATTGGGCCATCAGGGTGTGGAAAATCTACTTTTTTGCGATGTCTTAATCGGATGAACGATACCATTCCTGGCATACGGATAAAGGGGCAGGTTATCCTGGAAGGGGAAAATATTTATGCTCCAGATCTGGACCTGGCTCATCTGCGGCAAAAAGTTGGCATGGTTTTCCAAAAACCAAACCCTTTCCCTAAATCTGTATTTGATAATGTAGCCTATGGGCCCAGGGTGTTAGGTCTGAATAACAGTAAAAGTGCCTTGGTTGAAATTGTAGAAAAGAGTCTCCGGCGGGCAGCCCTGTGGGAAACCGTAAAGGATCGCCTGGATGAAGACGCCTTTAGTTTGTCTTTAGGGCAGCAGCAAAGACTATGCATTGCGAGGGTATTAGCAGTAGAGGCAGAAGTGATATTAATGGACGAGCCCTGTTCAGCGCTTGATCCTATTGATACCAGAAAAGTCGAAGAGTTAATTCGAGAGTTAAGAGAGAGATATACGATTGTTATCGTTACCCATAATATGCAGCAAGCAGCCCGAGTATCAGATTATACGGGATTTTTCTGGTTGGGAGAATTAATTGAATTTAATCCAACAGATAAATTGTTTACTAATCCAGAACACGAACTTACTGAAGCTTATATCACTGGCCGCATGGGATAAGTGAATATTCAGCTAGCTCTTTTTCGAGCATAGTAAGCTCTTTTCTGAGTTTACCAAGAATAATAAATAAACCCTCGACACCTGAGGGTGTACACCCCATAAGTTGAACAAATAAATTAAACTCTCTCATGAGTTACTATACAAACTGACGCCTGAGTTCCAACGGCGTCAGTTTTGTTTTTATCTGAATTCAAATTTGGTCTGTGTGGGTGGGCTGATTTTGTTAAGCCCTCGGAGAGGGCGCAGTTATGATGCAATGGATACAAAATCTTCTGGTCTAGCTAAATCTGACGTTCAAGGTATAAAAAAAGTAATAAGTTACACACATTTTATTAGAACATTAATGTAAACACTGTTAATTCTTTTCAAGCGATCTATTGTGAACAATAACCAGTATTATTGAGCCCGGCAGTTCAAACTGCGGGCTAAACTCTGTTAGCCTGAGATTTGTTTAAATGTTATGTTATCCATGAAAAGAGAAAAAATCCCTCCGAGGAGGGACTTCCCAGGGCATGATGACAATATTTCCTTATCTTAATTATATTGAGTTTAGTGAATATAGCCCGCGAATTCATTCGCCGGGCAGATTGTTTATTTGTCCTCGCCCGCCCCCCTTCACCGACGCTCACAGCTCCCGTCCCCGGGAGCTTTTATCCATCCTCACACAAGGCCTGTCCTGAACTAGTCGAAGGGACTGGTGAGGGAGCACTTTCAGCTGGATAGCGATTAAAACAAAAACACCTCACTTATTTATGTTTGAGCGAGAGATGTTTTTATTTCGTGTTCTGTTTTGGGGTTTCGGTCCATCAGATAGCGAGATTATTTTTATTCAAAGGATTGTATGAGAGCGGTTTCAGGGAAAGGGTGTAAGGCTATTGACAACCGCTTCGAATTTCGGCAAATTTTGTTCATATAAATCTGCCGGGGTGGTGAAAACCAGGTTCCAGGCATGTTGATCTTCAATGATGACATAAATGATCTGTTTCCCCATTCCCAACTCTTCGTCCTCCACATCCAGGATAACACGTTCCATGAGGTAGGGTGCATCATTGAAAATCTCCCGACTACCCAGTAGGAATTCCGTTTCGCTATCTGAAAGGGCCTGGTTGAGCAGACTTTCCGTGGTTGTCTCAGGAGTTCGATCCACACTGGCCAGAATGATTGCCGAATTGCTGCTCTCTTCCGCTGCCAGGATAAAGTCAAAATCTGGCATCTCACCCAGGTCAGGCATCTCCTGGGTTTCTTCTGGCGTAACTCCCATTTCTTCTCCTACGTCTTCAGCATATTCAACAAAACCCTCGGCAAAGGCTTCCATGATCCCAAACATCATCTCCATAAATACACCTGCAAAATCCAGGACTTCATAGGTGGGGGGGATATAAATTGAAGCCGTTTTCCCATCAACTTGGGTCCAGCCAGATATATCCATCGTGTTCGTCGGATACGAGATAACCAATGGAGTCATGATGGGTCCGATATAAAAAACATTCGGATCCTGGGTTGGGGTTGGGGTTGGGCTGGGTGTAAAAGTGAGCGTAGGTGCCAGGGTCGGTTCCGGTGTCCAGGTCGGCGGGAGTTCCGACATAACGGTAACCTTTGGGATTACTGCTGTAGCTGATAGCTGCGGAGGAGGTGGTTCCGGAAAGGGAATTATGCTGCAGGCAGCTGAGAGGAGGATTAAAATTGATAGTATTATGAAAAAAAATGATCGGATCATAGGATTCCTGTACGGCACTATTAAGCAAAAATCAATTGCGACAGAATCACTTTACTGGAGCTCTTCCACGGGCCAATTCTGGGTTCATCATTTTCATCAATGGTATCCCTACTCCGTAGGTGATGAAATCTCCTTCTGGTTGAATTTCAATCAAACAACTTTTTTCCATTTCTTCCCGGTCATCTGCCACGTGGCGGAATACGGAATGAAGTAATTCGCCATCAGCATCTACCCCAGGTATTATCTTAGCAGTTCCTGAAAAAGAAATCGTTGCCTGGGGAATATTTATCCAGGACAGGAGGGGAATCCTTTTAGCGATCGGAATAGTAACCGAAACTGAAGGATTACCCATGATGTGGCGGGCTTTCCAGGAGGTCAAGCCGGTCCCAACATACAGTCTGTGATCTTTGACTATATAGACAATACCCACAGTTCTGGATTCCCGGCCTTGAGTAACCATGCCCAGGACAGCAAAAATTTCCTTGTTGATAACTTCCCAAACGTTCGCTGTTGTTGCTGGGTTGGTCATGATTATTTGCTCCTGCGATTTGGATTTTTTTTATTTAGCTGCTTTTTGATCCACAGCCCGGTTGAACAACAAGGTTATCATAACACTCCCGCTAAAAAATGCCGAGATCTGTTAATCTGTAATGTTAGCTGAATTACTGCCTCTGATATGGCAGATGTCAAAAGGAATTGCCCTTAGGATCAAGGCAATTCCTTTTGGAAACCGTAATTAAGATTGATTAACGGAATGAAATCGATCCTGACCCCTGATCAATTTCCATTTCAAGGATGTAATCGGCCGAATCGTAATTTTTACTTTCCCAGACGCCATCATCGTTTTTCTCACCACTGACCAGATCGAATCGGCTGCCCGGGTTAAAAGAACCGCTGCCCGAATCAATTTCAACCCGCAGGCCAGCATTATCTGGGATAAAGATCGTTAGGCTTCCAGAACCGCTGTCGATTTTCACAGGATAGGATTGTCCTTCTGGAAGTATGAGATTGATTGCACCGGATCCGCTGTCAAGGAAGAGTTCTTCCAGCCAGAGGTCACTCAGGTCAAAATCACAGCTGCCTGAACCGGAGTCCAGGGTTAAATCCAGGGGTATTTCCGTTGTGAGAAAGACATCCCAGGATTCATTGGGGTTGACCTGGAAGCTGGGAACGAACCAGGTTTCGGTTGCCCGTGTATCCAAACGGACATCCGCATTGGATCCCTGGGAGTGGACATCAAATATCAAATCTCCCTGGTAGGTAATCTCTCCTTCAATCAGATTCTTGGTATTTTTAAGCGCCTCCAGATTTCCATGCAAGCTGGTCCAGTCTATTAATATTGTGGCTGATTCATAATCATCCAGAGATTGCTCAACATGGTCTGTTTGCCAGGGTGATTTTTGAACATATCTTGATAAGACAGGGATTTGTTCTGCAAAAAACACGATTCCCGCGGCAGCTGCAATTAAACTCAGGATTAAAAAGGCACTGATCACTGCCCCAGCTGCTGAGCGATGACCGATTAGTACATCAATACCCACTGCAACCAGGATCAAGGGCCAGAAGCGCCAGAGCAAGTTCCAGGTGTTCCAGGGCACAATACCCAGGTTTGATAATAACAGCAGCACACCGCCTGTAATCAGGAGGATGGGCCAGAAAAAAGATCGGGATCGAGGCTTATGAATTGTTGGTTTTATCTCTTCGTTTATCTCTGACATAATTTACTCCTCAATAATTGGTTTCTTCTTTTGAATGAAGGGGCGGATCAGGAGCATGATTCCTAATCCAACTAAAAACACTGGCCAGGTAGTCCCTGCCAAGCCCAGGATGCCAAAAAAGGATCCGAAGACTGCTAAGAGGAACAGGCTGATGACCAGAAGGGAAATGACATCTGTATATTTTAAAGGTTTATTGCCACGAAGCAACCGGGAAATTAGTAAACCCAATCCAAGAAATCCCGGGATCAGAGCCCAGAGGTACAACCAGCTGGAATAATCACGGATCAGTTCCTGGTAAACCAGGATTCCTCCGATACCCCCCGACAGAACAGCAGGGATGATCAGCTCGGGAAGTCCAGCCGCTGCCCCCAGGCCAATTAATAAAATGCCGATCATAACTACTGCCCAGGGCCAGGAATAAGTATATCCAAACCCGGGAAGCAGTTGCAATGCGATAAAACCACCGCCGCAGAGTAATAAAAATATTCCACCAAAAATACTCGTCCGCCGATGATGATTCATATTTACTCCTGTTAAGCGCAAGCAATTTATTCCTGATTAGTATATACGGAAAATAGGAGAGTAAGTTGCATACCTTGTTCCAGTGGATATATAAAATGTGGTTTGTAGTTGAATTTCCATTTGTTATCTATGATAAACTGATTATTGGTTATCGGGTAGAGGGCCTTATATTGATTTAACTGACCCCAAAAAAAATACAACCGCAGATGAAGGCTCTCTCCGATTGCAGGCAACTGTTTAAAGACTTACAAGGTCGTGGTGGATTGGTTGTTGCATAAAGATCAAGAATCCCAGCACTGCCCACTAAACGGAAAGGCTGTATTGTGAACGTCCATATCCTTAATCAACCTGCTGAAGAAGATCTGGCCTACTTAAAAACGTTGTTGGATGAGAATATTTCCCTCACGGCTGGAGAACCTTTACCGGATTTTGGAGAGATCCAGGTACTGGTTGCTGGGCGGCCACGCCAAACTCAGCTGGAACAGCTGGGACCAATTGAGGTTTTAATTATCCCCTGGACAGGAATCCCCCCCGAGACCCGCTCCCTTTTAATAAATTACCCAGACTTGCGAATTCATAATTTGCATCATAATGCCGGGGCTGCCGCAGAATTGGCGTTGAGTTTGCTTCTGGCTGCTGCCAAACAGGTAATTCCGCTTGATCAGCAGTTGAGGAAACAGGATTGGCGTCCCAGGTATGACAAGAGCAGCACGGTATTGCTTAATGGCAAAAACGCCCTAATCCTGGGATATGGGGAAATTGGTCGCTTAATAAAAAAATACCTGGAAGCTTTAAGTGTAAATGTCCGGATGATAAAACGGACTGTCGAGAGTGGTACGAGTGATGAATTGATCTATTCACCTGAAAAACTTAATGAACTTCTTCCAGAGACAGATCTGCTGATTCTTGCTTTACCGCATACAGAAGAGACTGATCAATTAATATCTCACAAAGAACTATCACTGTTACCCGGGAACGCAATTCTTGTTAATATTTCCCGGGGGAAAATTATAGATCAAGAAGCATTGTATATGGCATTAAAAAATCATCAGATTTTTGGTGCGGGATTGGATGTTTGGTACAACTATCCCGAAAGGGAAGAGGACAGAGTCTCAACACTTCCCGCAGATTTTCCATTTCATGAGTTGGATAATGTGGTGATGAGTCCTCACCGGGGAGGGATGGTCCAGGAGACAGAAACCCTACGGATGGCTGCTTTAGCGGTATTAATAAACGCCGCAGCCCGGGGCGAGCCCATACCTAACAGGGTGGATTTGGATTTAGGATATTAAGAAACCTAGAGTATCCCTTGATTGCGAAACCAACTTAAACTATCCCGGACGGTCTCTTCCAGAAAGCGGGATTGTAAGCTTAATTCTTTGACTGCCTTGTCCACGTTAAACCCCTGCCATTGCTGGTACGCTCGAAGGTGGTACGGTGCGTAGGGGATAAATGGAATTTTATCCCCTATCTGGATATAAAAATCCATTAACCAGCTTGGGAGGGTAAATCGAGGGGGTTGTGTATTGGCGATATCTGCGATGATCTCGACAGCTTCCTGGATGGAATAATTCATTCCTCCCAGAATATACCGTTCTCCGGTCTTTCCTATCCGCGCTGCATTAATGTGAGCTTCTGCTGCATCCCGGACATCAATGATATTAATCATTCCCGGTGGTACGGCTTTGGCTTTTCCTTTCGCTATAGTGACCAGGATTTCTCCAGTGCTGACATGAACATCTCCCGGACCAAAAACTGTTGTAGGATTGAGAATCACAATATCATAGCCTACTGCCGCTGCTTCCAGGGCGATATTTTCCATCACGCTTTTTGATTCATAATAGCCGTTATCCGGAAGAGAGCCAACCTGGTAGAAATCCCGCTCATCAGCCAACCGCTCTTCATTTTGCGGGGGTTGACCAATGGTGGTCAGGCTGGAAGTGTAGATTAACCGCTTTATACCCGCTTCCCTGACAGCCCTGACCACATTCTTCATTTGCTCGGCTGCAGTATTCCTGTGCTGGGGTACAAGCTTTGGATTCTGGTCACCGGGATAATAAGCGGCAGCATGGAACACATAATCCATACCTGTCATTGCCGCCTTGAGGGATGGGTAGTCATCCAGATTACCTTCAATCCATTGGATATTCTGATTTGAAAGATGCCCCACGGCAGAAGAGTTTCGACGAAAGCCATAAACCTGCCAGCCGACATCCTGAACTTTCTTAACAATGTGACCACCAATAAATCCGGTAGCGCCGAGCACCAGGACTTTGAACATGAATCAGGTTCCTTTTATTCGCTTATAAGGACTGGAGAGGAGCAACTCTTTCTCATCCTCATGATCAAGGATCTCCATTGCTTCCTCGATGGAAAGCCAGCGGATTTCATCCACCTCTCCATTGGTTTTCTCTGGTGCCAATGATTTAATATCCATATGCCAGAACAAAACAACTTTTGGTCTGCCATCCAACAGGTAGGATATACTGCCAGCATATTTTTTTATTTTCCCTATGCACCCGGTTTCTTCCAGGACTTCGCGCAAGGCGGCTTTCTTCCAGCTTTCACCAGAGTTCAGCTTACCTTTTGGTAGAGACCAGTCATTGTGTTTATGGCGGTGAACAACTGCTAGTTTTTTTTCTTTTCCCACTTCCTTCCAGATAATTCCCCCTGCAGCGTGGATTACTTCTTGTTTTTTCTTGGCCAAATTTTTATCTCCGGTTTTAGGGCAAAAATCAAAACTTGGTTAATTTTATCACATGGGATTTGCATGTGTTTATTCCACGGATACCTGGAATTAGAAAATAGGTTTGAGATGGGGTAATTACATCCAGGGCTTTATTTAAAGCCGCCCGATCATAGGAGCCCCGGTGAAGTGGAATTACTCCGTAAACTTCACTGATCGTTTCGGTGATTTTTTCCGCGGGCATGTCAGCTGCACCGAGCATTTCAATTTGTCAGGGAGAATAGATATTTAGCAGCACCACTTCCATCGCTGCTGTGTGATTGCCAACAACCAGTAAAGGTTATTTAGGTGGAAAGTTCTCTCTTCCACTGAGTTCCAGCCGGAATAATATCGGGAGCAGGGCTCGTCCAAACATCCTGATATAGAATCGGGTGATTCTTTTTCGAGGATAGTGTAGTGTATACATGGGATCATGCATATTGGGTTCTCGAGTTAGGGGTCTGGCGCTTAGTTTATATTTTTATTTTCCCGGAGATGATATTAGATTTTAGCCACTTTTCATTAATCTCCATCCAGTCGGGATTTTATCCAGAGGTGTTATACAGAGGATAACAGGTGTCCGGCCGGTTGATCTACCATCCAACGCAAGGTACCGGTCGTGAGTTGAATTAATTGGGAAGGATAGATGTCTGGTAAATAAGGTCCTTCCAGAACGTTCACCAGTGTTTCCGCTTTTGATTTCCCGGTCACCAGGAAAATTACCTGGGCAGCATTATTTATCAATACTGGTGTGAAAGTAATTCTCCAGGAGGAGCTCTGCGGTAGATAATTCGCGGCTGCCCATTGATTTGGCTGGGGATCTAAAACAGCTTTTGTGCCCGAGAAGAGGGATGCGGTGTGGCCGTCAGAGCCCATACCAAGCAGAATTAAATCAAATCGCGGTGGGTCGCTCTGAAAATGCCCTGCTAACTCTTGCTGGGCGTCCAGGGCAGCAGCCTTAGGTTCTAGTTCACCTTTGATCCGGTGTATGTGCCCCGGGGGTATTTGTCGGGGCAGGAGAAGAGTTAAGTAAGCCTGCCGGAAATTGCTATCCGGGTGATCAGGCGGTACAGTCCGTTCGTCACTCCAGAAGAAATGGATTTTATGCCATTCCAGCAAATTTCCAGAAGGATCTTCTCCCAGGAATTCATAAAGCGGCTGAGGTGTGTTTCCCCCGGATAAAGCAACGTTAAAAACATCTTTCTGCTGAATTTCTTCAGCAGCTAAAGAGAAAAAAAGATTTGCGGTTTCGACAACCACTTCCTGTATTGTTGGATAAATTTGGATATTTATCATAAGCGAGTTATTCTTTAGAATGACAGGTTTAGGTAAGTATAACCGATAGCTATCCACCCGGAGAAATGAAAAATATGATCAGGATTAGCTGTGATATACTTGCTCCAGATGAGTAACCTAATCGCATCGGAAGTGTTATGAGTAGTACAACAGGGAATGATGTAGAGGGTAAATCTGAAAGTGACCTGATTGCCTTGGCATGTGATGGAAGTGCCGAAGCGTTTGGCCAATTATACAATAAGTATATTGATCAGATTTTTAACTATATCTATTTTCGAACCAGCAACGGTAAAGATGCGGAAGATATTTGCTCCCGTGTTTTCCTCAGAGCTTTGAATCATATTGAGCGGTATGAGGATCGGGGCTATCCGTTTTCAGCCTGGCTGTATCGAATTGCTCATAACCTGGTTGTAAACTGGTACAGGGACAGTGACCGAAATGAAGAAATTTCCCTGCTTGATCAGTATCCTCCTCCTACGATCGATGGGTCCGTGGAAGCGAAGATTGAAAAGATAGATGAAACTGAAAGGTTGTTAGGCATTATTGGCGATTTACCGGATGACCGGAAGGAATTATTGATCCTTAAGCATGTGGAAGGATTAACAAATTTTGAGATCGGGCAAATTATGGATCGCACCGAAGGAGCGATAAAAGCCCTTTACCACCGGACGTTGGAGTCACTCCGGGATGATTACGGGCTTTGAGGAAAAAGGAAAAAATGCTGCGAATTGTGACGGACAGTGCCGGTGATATGCCGGTTGAATGGATAAAGGAATATCAGATTGACATCATCCCCATAAATGTCCATATGGGTGAAGAGGTATTTCTTGAGAATGTAAACCTGAATATTGATCAGTTTTATTCCTGGGTTAAGAAAACCGGTAAAATACCAAAAACATCTCAGCCTTCACCGCAGAAATGCATTGACTTTTACCGGGAAATAGCCTCCCCCGGGGATGTGATTTTGTCCATTCATCTGACCAGCAAGTTATCCGGCACGTACGAATCCGCGGTCTTGGCTGCCCGGGAATTAGAGGATGAGCCTTATCAAATTATTCCCTTTGATACGCTGGCGGGCACAGGAATTCAAGGGTATATGTGCCGGGAAGCCAGGGAGATGGACAGACGGGGAGTTGATATTGATCAAATAATTAAACGCCTGGAGGAGATCCGGGATCAAACTGAGGTGATTTTTACCC